>NZ_JAFKFX010000010.1 GCF_017308075.1 Allobosea sp. | reverse complement strand
GGAATCCAGCGATGTTCACGAAGATCCTGATCGCGAACCGCGGCGAGATCGCCTGCCGTGTGATCAAGACGGCGCGGCGGATGGGGATCGCGACGGTCGCGGTGTATTCGGATGCGGACCGCGAGGCGCTGCATGTCGAGATGGCCGACGAGGCCGTGCACATTGGCGCGGCGCCGGCCGCCGAATCCTATCTTCAGATCGAGAAGATCATCGCCGCCTGCAAGGCGACGGGCGCCGAGGCGGTGCATCCCGGCTATGGCTTTCTCTCCGAGCGCGAGGCCTTCGCCCAGGCGCTGAAGGACAATGGCATCGTCTTCATCGGGCCGAACCCCGGGGCGATCGCGGCGATGGGCGACAAGATCGAGTCGAAGAAGGCGGCGGCGGCGGCCAAGGTCTCGACCGTGCCCGGGCATCTGGGCGTGATCGAGGACCCCGACCATGCCGTCAGGATCGCCGACGAGATCGGCTATCCCGTGATGATCAAGGCCTCGGCCGGCGGCGGCGGCAAGGGCATGCGCATCGCCCATTCCTCCGGCGAGGTCGCCGAGGGTTTCGCCCGGGCGCGCTCGGAAGCGGCCTCGTCCTTCGGCGACGACCGGGTCTTCATCGAAAAATTCATCGTCGATCCCCGGCATATCGAGATCCAGGTGCTCGGCGACAAGCATGGCACCGTGATCCATCTCGGCGAGCGCGAATGCTCGATCCAGCGCCGCAACCAGAAGGTCGTCGAGGAGGCGCCGTCGCCTCTGCTCGACGAGGCGACCCGGCGCAGGATGGGCGAGCAGGCGGTCGCGCTGGCAAGGGCCGTGAACTATGACAGCGCTGGCACGGTCGAGTTCGTCGCCGGCCAGGACAAGTCCTTCTACTTCCTCGAGATGAACACGCGCCTGCAGGTCGAGCATCCGGTCACCGAGATGGTCACCGGCATCGACCTCGTCGAGCAGATGATCCGCGTCGCCTATGGCGAGAAGCTGGCGATCAGCCAGGCCGATGTGAAGCTGAATGGCTGGGCGGTCGAATCCCGCGTCTATGCCGAGGACCCGACCCGCAATTTCCTGCCCTCGACCGGGCGGCTGGTGACCTATCGCCCGCCGGCCGAGGGGCGCGACGGCGACGCCACGGTGCGCAACGACACCGGCGTCTATGAGGGCGGCGAGATCTCGATCTATTACGACCCGATGATCGCCAAGCTGGTGACGCATGCGCCGACGCGGGAGGCGGCGATCCGGGCGCAGGCGCGGGCGCTCGACGCCTTCGCCATCGACGGCATCCGCCACAACATCCCCTTCGTCTCGGCGCTGATGCAGCATCCGCGCTGGATCGCCGGCGAGCTCTCGACCGGCTTCATCGCCGAGGAGTTCCCGGAAGGGTTCGCGCTGCCGCAGCCGCAGGGCGAGGTCGCCTTGCGGATGGCGGCGATCGCGATCGCCTGCGACCACCGGATGAACCAGCGCAAGCGCAACGTCTCGGCGCAGATGCAGGGCTGGCGCAAGGTCGAGTTCGAGCGCGCCCGCATCGTCGAGCTCGGGGGCGAGCGTTTCGCGGGCGAGGTCTCCGAAGAAGGCGGGGCGATCGTGATCGCCTTCGGCGAACGTCGCGTCAGCCTCGCCAGCGACTGGCGCCCGGGCGAGCCGGTCTGGCAGGGCACGCAGGGCGGGATCGCGATCGCGGCGCAGGTCCGGCCGATCCTCAACGGCTTCGCCCTCGGCCATGCCGGCGCCTATGCCAATGCCCATGTCTACACGGCCCGCGAGGCGCAGCTTGCGGCGCTGATGCCGGAAAAGGCCGCGCCCGACACCGGAAAATTCCTGCTCTGCCCGATGCCCGGACTGGTCAAGGCGCTCTTCGTCAGCCTCGG
>NZ_JAFKFX010000012.1 GCF_017308075.1 Allobosea sp. | reverse complement strand
GCCCGCACTCCTCGCTCGGCTACAAGCCGCCAGCACCGGTCGCTGTGGTCTGGCCGGCTGCGCAAACCCAACCCGCTTCGCCGGCCATCTCAACCGTGGCCGCCAAGCCCACCATGCACTAGATTAGAACCGGGCCACCTAACGGGGGCAGGCCAGTGCGCCTGGCCGTGTTTGAGCATGTTCTTGCGCGACAAGGGCAAATCGCGATCGGCGCGATGGGGATCGACGATCTCATCAGTTTGCTCTGGAACACAGGGCGCTCGCTGAAACTCTGGCAGTATGAGAATGAGCCGCGAACCGCGCGCTCATTGCCCGCGCGGTGGGAGGTTGACAACGAGTATCATTTTCAGGCGCTGCTTTGGGTGAGCCCGAGCCATGCCCGCAAGAACGGGGCGCGCTATCGCTACTATGTCTCACAGGCACTGATCCAGCATCGCAAGACGGAAGCCGGATCGATTGCCCGGGTCTCGGCGCCCGAGATCGAAGCGGCCGTCATGGCGGCGCGGCCGTCTCTCGATGCGATCGCGCGCGTGGCGGGCAATCTCGGCCCCGCCGCAGAGGATCACAACCTCCTCGACGAAGCCCTTCACCACGAAGTCCCGGAAGCCATAAGTCGTCGGCACGGAGTAGTCGTTGGAGCGGTAGCGCACCAATGCGGTCGATGAGACCCGTCCGCCACGCCTCTCACACGGTTCAAGCGGCACGGCCGGCCGGTCGCGCAACGCCGCCAGATCGGCGACGAGCCGTTCTGCTATCGTCTGTGCATGCCGTCCGGCCCGCCCTGGCGCCGGAGCGCACTAGGAATTCGCGCTAGTCGCAATATATTGTATAAATAATAGGTGAATTTATGTCACAAAACATAAATAAACTTCATGAATATCTGTAGAAATCTTCGTAAAAAATTCTTAAATTCTAAATTTATTAGACGTATATTATAAATAAATATATTTATAACTCTCAATTTAAGCTCATGCGCATGACATAAAATATTACCATTACTATAAAAAATATCAAATATTGTATTATAGAAAATGGCCTCAAATCAAAGAAGTACAAAACTTAGATTACCCCCTAAGAAAACACCAAACTATTCGCGAGCTGCCTCCTCAGGAAAGACTCCATCTCATCAAGGAATTGCGTCGCGGCCTCCACTGACCGATCGACATCACCGCGCCCGATCGCCTCGATCGCATCAGCATGCGCATGCCCTATGGGAATGTTCGTCGCCTCGAGATGCATGAAGTACACACGACGAGAATTGGCCTGAATGGGAGCGAGCGCCGCAGTCAGGAACTTGTTGCGCGCCACCCGCAACGACAAATCCTTGAAGCTTCGGTCGACGTTCATCAAGCCGACCTTGTCCCCGGCGTCGACAACAGCCCGCATGCGCTGCGCCATCTCCATGAAGCGCGCCCTGTCCTCGTTCGAGGCGAGCCTGGCGGCCCGCACCGCAACCTGACACTCTAGGGGGCGACGAACCTCCATCAGCAGAAACTGGTCCCGGAAGTCGACATCCGTGACGAAGACGCCGGAGCGCGGCAGGATATCGACGAGATTGTTCTCGCGCAGCCTCTGCAAGGCCTCGCGAATCGGAGTGCGCCCCAGGGCCAGGGCCTGCGCCAGCGTCTGCTCCGACAACCGCGTCCCTGGCCTGAGCTCGCCGAGGATGATCATTTCCTCGAGACGCCTGTAGGCTTCCACGGCCAAGGTCGAGGACGCCTCCCCCGCAAAACCCATTCGTCTCTCCTCAAACCGCCTAGGGCGTCCGGCCAAAACTGACATATCAGATTAGGTTGCAACCTCTCAGATCGGCAAGACAGCCACGCTCGCGTTTCCATGAAAATTCATGATTGACAACGCCTCTCAGCTTTGTGACGCTGCCTTTACTGACATGTCAAACAAGACCTGACGCAGCGCTGCAGCTGCGATTATCGGGCGCCGGGCATGCAGCTTCGTTTTCTGGCCGACGCCACCCTACGCCGTCCGCGGACGCCCGCGCGACGGCCGGCGACGCGCGGGATTTGTCGAGCGCCGCGCTGAGCGGGAGGGAGTGGGACCGGCGATGACAGTGCCTCGGATCGACAGGATCGTGGTCAACGGCAAGATCGCGACGATGGAGCGACCGGACCATTTCGTGGAAGCTCTCGCGATCAGCGGCTCGAAGGTCGTCGCACATGGCAGCAACCAGGAGATCAAGGAACTCGCGCCCTTCGCCGAGCGGATCGACTGCGGTGGCCGGACTGTGCTGCCGGGCTTCATCGACAGCCATTGCCATCCCGACATGCACGGCGCCCGGCTCGGCCGCTGGTCGGACCTTTCCACCGGGTTCGGCAGCAAGGAGGACGTGCTCGCCCATGTCCGCGCCACGCTCGAAGGCAAGCCGGCCGATCATTGGTTCGTCGGCTTTCGCTACGACGATACCCGGCTGGGCGGCTATCCGACCCGTGACGAGCTCGACCAGGCAGCCGGCGGGCGACCGGCCTTTCTCTACCGGCGCGACGCGCATCTCGGCTTCGCCAACAGCGCGGCCCTGGCCGCCGCCGGCTTCACGCGCGAGAGCGGCGATCCGCCCTTCGGCCGCCTCGACCGTGACCCGCAGACGGGCGAGTTGACCGGGCTGCTGCGCGAGACCGCAGCCCATGAGATCGTCAATCTCTGCCAGCGCGGATTCACGCCGGATGACTTCGCCGGCGGCCTGGTGCGGGTCTTCGACGATTTCGCGTCCTACGGCATCACCTCCGTGCACAACAGCCTGTGCTCGACGCAAGGCATCGTCGCCTATCAGAAGATGCGCGAGAACAACGAGCTGCGCATGCGCGTCGGCCTCCTGGCCAGCGGTCGCGAGGACGAGCTGATCGACGCGATCATCCGTTCGGGCTGGCGCACGGGCTTCGGCGACGAATGGATTCGGCTGACCGGGGTGGAATGGTGCCCCGACTGCTCGACCAGCGGACGGACCGCCGCCTATTACGAGCCGTATATCGGCGAAAAGGTGCTCGGGGAGCCCGAGGACAATCGCGGCATGCTGCTCTACGAGCTCGAGGACTTCAAGCAGCGGGTCCTGCGCGCGCACAAAGCAGGCCTGCTCGTCGGCGCGGACGGCGTCGGCGACCGCGGCATCGACTTCGTGCTCGATGCGTTCGAGCATGCGCTCCAGCACCATCCGGTCGACGATCATCGGCTGCGCGTCGAGCATTGCTGCAACGTCACTCCGGCCATCCTCGAGCGCCTCAAGAAGCTGCAGGTCATCTGCTCCTCCGCCACCGGCTTCGCCTACGATCTCGGCGACGCGTATCGGCGCAATCGCGGCGCGGCGGCGATGCGGTACATGTGGCCGCACCGGAGCATGATCGATGCAGGCGTGAAGGCGCCGGGCCATTCCGATTGCCCCGTCTGCCACCCCAATCCGTTCCGCGGCATCTACTCGATGGTGAACCGCAAGACCGACAGCGGCGCCGATCTCGACCGCCGCGAGGCGGTGAGCGTCTACGAGGCCGTCGAAGCCTACACGACGCTCGGCGCCTATTGCGGCAAGGAAGAACACATCAAGGGTGATCTCGGAGTCGGCAAGCTTGCGGACTTTTCCGTCCTTCACGAGGATGTCTTCAGCGTGAATCCGGAGACCCTCGCCGATGTCCGCGTCGATGAAACCTATCTCGGGGGAGATCGAATATTCTCGCGTCAGACGTGACGCGAGAAGGAGAGCACAGCCTCATCTGCATGCGCGCACAACCACAAGGGGAGATACCATGAAATTCGTCGCTCACGCCCTCGCAGCCGTGGCACTGGCCGCGACCGCCGGCCATGTAGCACCGGCCGCCGCGCAACAGACCCTGACAATCTCGTCCTGGGGCGGCGCCTACCAGAAGGCGCAGAGGGAGGCCTGGTTCAACATCGTCGAGAAGGAACTCGGCGTGACGATCAAGGAGGAGACCACATCCGGCGTCGCCGATGTGCGCGCGCAGGTGGCCTCCGGGCGCCCGACCTGGGATCTCGTCCAGCAGGGCAATTATGGCTGCGCGCTGCTCGACAAGGAAGGCAACACCGAGCCGCTGACGCCGGCCATCCTCGGGGTCAAGGGCATCGCCGACAACATGAAGGGCAAGGGCTGGATCTCGAATCTGGTCTACGCCACGACCCTGGCCTGGAGCGACGAGAAGTACCGCGACAAGAAGCCGTCGAGCTGGGCCGACATGTGGGACACCAAGACCTTCCCCGGCGGCCGCACCATGCGCCGCAGCCCGGTCTACGCGCTCGAATCCGCCCTGCTCGCAGATGGCGTGCCGATGGAAAAGCTCTACCCGCTCGACACTGCGCGCGCCTTCAAGAAGCTCGAGGCGATCAAGAAGGACGTCGTCGTCTGGTGGGCCTCCGGCGCCCAGTCCCAGCAGGTGCTGAAGGATCGCGAGGTCGAGATGGCGGCGATCTGGAACGGCCGCGCCGCAGCCCTCGCGACCGAGGGCGAAAAGGTGAGCCTGACCTTCAACCAGCAGATGCTGCTGACGGACTGCTGGGTCGTGCCCAAGGGCGCCAAGAACAAGGACCTGGCGATGAAGGCGATTGAGATCATGAGCCGTCCGGAGGTCCAGGCCCGTATCGCGCTCTACATCAACTACGGCCCGGCCAATGTCGAGGCCTTCAACACGGGCATCATCAAGCCGGAGGTCGCGGCGAAGCTGCCCAGCTCCCCGGAGAACGCCAAGAAGGGCTTCGTGCTCGACGCGAACTATTGGGCCGCGAATCTCGACGAGCTGACCAAGCAGTTCGACCTGTTCATCCAGCGCTGAACACGAGCGGCCGGGCCTGCCCGGGCCCGGCCGCCCTCGCATGAAAAGGTAACAGGATGACAGTCATGGCTACGCCTGCCGACGCTCCGGCGGCCGGTGGCAACCGCAGCGCCTCCCTGCCGATCACGATCGAGCGCCTGGTCAAGTCCTACGGCTCCTTCAAGGCGCTCGACGATGTCAGCCTGTCGATCAGGAGCGGCGAGTTCATCACGCTGCTCGGCCCCTCCGGCTCCGGCAAGACGACGCTGCTGATGGTGCTCGCTGGTTTCGTGCGGCCGCAATCGGGCAGCGTCCGCTTCGCCGATCGTGAGGTGGTGCTGCTGCCGCCGCACAAGCGCGACATCGGCATGGTGTTCCAGAACTATGCGCTGTTCCCGCATATGACGGTCGCGGGCAATCTCGCCTACCCGCTCAAGCTGCGAAACGTGCCGGCGCGGGAGATCGCCGGGCGGGTCGAGCGCGCGCTCGATCTCATTCAGCTGAGCGCTTTCGGCGAGCGCCGCATCGACCAGTTGTCCGGCGGCCAGCGCCAGCGTGTCGCGTTGGCGCGCGCAGTCATCTTCGAGCCGCGCATCCTGCTGATGGACGAGCCGCTCTCGGCGCTCGACAAGAATTTGCGCGAGCAGATGCAGCTCGAGGTCCGCCGCCTGCATGATCGCCTCGGCATGACCACGGTCTATGTGACGCACGACCAGCGCGAGGCTCTGACGATGTCGGACCGGATCGCGGTGATCAACCGTGGCCGCGTCGTCCAGCTCGACCGCCCACGCGAACTCTACGAGAGGCCGTCCACGCATTTCGTCGCGAGCTTCATCGGCGAGTCCTCGACCTTGCCCATCGAAGTCCGGGATGGGCGGGCGAGCTTCGCCGGCGCCCCACTGCTCAGCGCGGCGCCGGCACCGGCACCGGCGAGCAGCGCGCCGAGCTTCCTCGTGCTGCGACCGGAAAAGCTGCGCCTTCTTGCCGATGCGGCGCCGGCGGAGGCCAATGTCATCGCCGGCCATGTCCGCCAGAACGTCTTCCAGGGCGACAGCATCGTCACCTATGTCAGGACCGCGAGCGATCATGAGATCGCGATCCGGCGCTCCCTGCGCACGGACGAAGTCCTCCCTGAGGTAGGCACCGCGGTCCGGGTCGGGTTTTCCGCCGAGGACGCGATCATCGTCCCAGCCGACGCGGATGCCCCGCAAACGGGCCGGCCATGACTCTGGCTCTGGATCAGATCGCAGCCGGCGGCACGGCGTCTGGAGCCAATGAGGAGGCGCTGCGTCGCCAGGCCCATGGCGAGCGGCGCTCGATGCTGGCGCTGACCCTGCCGGCGCTCCTGCTCGTCGGCTTCGTCGTACTCATCCCGATCGGCTGGCTGTTCTGGCTGTCCTTTGTCGACAAGAGTGGCTTCACCCTCATCCACTACCAGAGATTGCTGCACCCGACCTATCTGCTGACGCTGCGGACCACTTTCGAGCTGGCCTTCACCGTCACCGTGGTCTGCCTGCTGCTCGGCTACCCGCTGGCGTACCTCGCCTCGCAGCTGCCGCGGCGCTGGGCGAGCCTCGTCCTGCTCTGCGTGCTCTTCCCGTTCTGGACTTCGCTGCTGGTACGGACCTACGCTTGGCTGGTGTTGCTGCAGCGACGGGGCCTCGTCAATACCTGGCTGCAGAAGCTCGGCATCATCGAGGAGCCGCTGCGGCTGGTGCATAATTTCACCGGCACGGCGATCGGCATGACCCACATCATGCTGCCGTTCATGGTGCTGCCGCTCTACGCGACCATGAAGACGATCAGCGAGGACTACATGCGCGCGGCCGCCAATCTCGGCGCCTCGCCGATCCGCGCCTTCTGGCAAATCTACGTGCCGCTCTCCTTCCCCGGCCTCGCGGCCGGCCTGATCGTCGTCTTCGTGCTGTCGCTCGGCTTCTACGTCACCCCGGCACTGCTGGGTGGCGGACGCGTGATGATGTGGGCGATGCAGATCGAGCGTTCGACCACCGTCTATGCCGACTGGGGCGCCGCCAGCGCCATGGGCGTCGTCCTCCTCGTCATCACGCTCGGCATCCTCTGGCTGGTTTCGAGGCTGACCGGCTCGGCGAAACTCGGGGAGGCACGCTGATGCTGCGACAGCCTGCGACGAGCACGCAGATCACCCATCTGAACAGGCTCTGGCTGTATGTCCTGTGCGGTCTGGTCATCGTCTTCCTGATCGCACCGACGCTGCTCGTGATCCCGATGAGCTTCTCGGATTCACGCTACCTGTCGTTCCCGCCGGAATCCTGGTCGCTGCGCTGGTATCGTGCCTATTTCGGCTCGCTCGAATGGCGCGACGCCACGGTCGTGTCGCTGCAAGCCGCCTTCCTGACGACCATCGTCGCGACCGTGACCGGCACGCTCGCGGCCTATGGCCTCCATCTCGCGCGCAGCGGCGCCGGCCGCCTCGTCCAGGTCGCCCTGACGTTGCCGATGATGATCCCGGTCATCCTGCTCGCCATCGGCATCTTCCTGTTCTTCGCGCCGCTCGAGCTGAACAATTCGCTCTCAGGCCTCGTGCTCGCGCATACCGTGCTGGCGCTGCCGCTCGTGCTGATCTCGGTCACGGCCGGGTTCAAGAGCTTCGACATGAACCAGGAAATGGTCGCCCGCAGCATGGGCGCGTCGCGCCCGCGCGCCTTCCTCACCGTGACCCTCCCGCAGATCCGCAATTCGGTGATCTCCGGCGCCCTGCTCGCCTTCATCACCTCGCTCGACGAGGTGGTGATCGGCCTGCTGATCGCCGGCGGCGACAAGGCGACCCTGACGCGGCGCATGTTCCTCGCCCTGCGCGACGAGATCGACCCCACGATCGCGGCGATCTCTTCGCTGCTCATCGTCCTGTCGATCGTGTTGCTGGCGGTGTCCCAGTATTTCCAATCCGAACCTCGCGATTAGACGACCCGCTCAAGGTCGCCGAAGGAGATTTGACGTGGTGCTGCATTTCGAGAGAGCCGAATTCGATCAGCGTGTCGCCAATGCCCGGGTCGCGATGCGACGCGAAGGGCTCGATGCCCTGCTGCTCTTCGCCCAGGAGAGCACCTATTACCTCACCGGTTTCGACACGAGCGGCTTCGTCTTCTTCCAGTGCGCGGTGCTGACGGCGGATGAGCGGCCGATGACGCTGCTGACGCGCCGGCCAGATCTGGAGCAGGCGCGGCGGACCTCGACCTTCGAGGACATCAGGCTCTGGTACGATGCGCCCGGCATGGACCCGTCGCGCGAGCTGATGGCGATCCTGGAGGAGAAGGGCCTGAAGGGTGCCCGGGTCGGCATCGAGATGCGCACCTTCGGCCTGACGGCCGACAATTACGCCCTCGTGCACAACCGCCTGTCGCCGTGGTGCACGCTGGTCGACGCGTCCAACCTCGTCCGCGGCCTGCGCGTCGTGAAGTCGGCGGCGGAAATCGCCTATGTCAGGCGTGCTGCCGAACTCGCCGACGACTCGCTCGTCGCGATGATCGAGAAGGCGCGCCCCGGCAGCTTCGAGGGCGACATCGCCGCGGCGGGCTCGGTCCCGATCCTCGCCGGCGGCGGCGATCCACCGCCTTCCGGCCCCGTGCTCGGATCGGGCGATCGCGCCTTGCTTGTCAGGAGCGCCACCGGCTTCCGGACGCTCGACGGCGAGGACCAGCTGACGATCGAGCACGCCGCGAGCTATCGCCGCTATTGTGCCTGCCTGATGCGGACGGTCGCGATCGGCCGCGCCCAGCCGCTGCAGCAGCGCATGTTCGCGGTGACTCACGAGGCGATCACGGCGATGACCGACGCCGCCCGGCCGGGCAACACGATCGGCATGATCGACGACGCCCATCGCCGCGTCTTCGATAAGGAGGGCTTCGGCGGCTCGCGCATGTCGGCTTGCGGCTACTCGCTCGGCGCAACCTATCGGCCGTCCTGGATGGACGTCCCGCCGATGATCTATTCCGGCAATGAGATGCCGGTCGCGCCGGGGATGATCCTGTTCCTGCACGCCATCCTGATCGATGCGCCCAACAACCTCGCCATGTCGCTCGGCTACACGATCCTGACGACCGAAGGGTCCGCCGAGTTGCTGAGCCGCATCCAGCCGGAATACGTGGTCACGACCTGATCTTTCGCGGCCGGCTGCTTCGGACGCCCTCCTGTCCCAGGTGAGAAACCATGCCTGCGAACGATCTGTTCACGCCCGATTTCCTGCCGCATCCCTATTGGTGGGATGCGGCCCATCCGGTGAAGGAAGCGGACGGCACCCTGCCGGAACGCGCCGATGTCGCGATCATCGGCGGCGGCTATACCGGTCTGTCCTGCGCGCTGGAGCTCAGGCGGCAGGGCGTCGAGGCCGTGGTGATCGAGGCCGACGAGATCGGCTTCAACGCCAGCTCGCGCAATGGCGGGCTGGTCACCGGCGGCGTGAAGCTGGCGCTCAGCGATTTCTCCCGCGAGCTCGGCAAGGAACGCGCCGACCGCCTGACGGCCGAAGCAATCGGAACCCTCCAGTTTCTGGAGGACCTGATCGCCCGGGAACAGATCGACTGCGATTTCCAGAAGACGGGCCGCTTCGTCGCCGCCTATTCGCGCAAGCACTATGACCACCTCGCCGCCAACAGCGACCGCATCGCCGCCCTGACCGGCGCCCGCTGCGAGATGGTGCCGCCCGAGCGGCAGCGGGAGGAGATCGGCAGCGATCACTATCGCGGCGGCCAATTCGTCGAGGCCGCCGGCGGCCTGCACCCCGCCAAATACGTTCGCGGCCTTGCGGAAGCCGCACGGTGCGCTGGGGCGAAGCTAGTCGACCGCACCAAAGTGCAGCGGATGAGCCGCAGCGCCGATGGCTGGCGCCTCGAGACCAGCGCCGGCGCGATCACCGCGCAAAAGGTCATGGTCGCGACCAATGGCTATACCGGCGAAGCCACGCCCTGGATGCGGCGTAGGGTCGTGCCGGTGGCGAGCTTCCTGATCGCCACCGAGCCGCTGCCGGACGGCCTCGCCGCCGAGCTGGTTCCTAACCGGAGGATGCTGGCCGACACCCGCAGAGTATTGAGCTATTTTCGGCTGTCGCCGGACGGAAGGCGCGTGCTCTGGGGCGGCCGCGTCGGAACCGCCGCCATGGACCCGCGCGAGAGCGCGCGGCGCCTCCATGCCGTCATGACGACAGTCTGGCCGCAGCTTCGCGGCGTGCGGGTCAGCCACAGCTGGAACGGCAATGTCGCCTTCACCTTCGATTTCCGGCCGCATCTGGGCAGCCATGAGGGGGTGCACTACGCGCTCGGCTGCCAGGGCAACGGCGTTGCGATGCAAAGCTGGCTCGGCTTCCAGGCTGCCCGTGCCATTGCCGGCGCGGCCAACGAGCCG
This sequence comes from Allobosea sp., assembly GCF_017308075.1. GTDB lineage: Bacteria > Pseudomonadota > Alphaproteobacteria > Rhizobiales > Beijerinckiaceae > Allobosea. The sequence goes on along the minus strand of NZ_JAFKFX010000012.1, from coordinate 1,989 downwards.
AGCGCCTTCGCCGACCTGCCCTTTCCGACTGCGCCGCTCTATGACGGCCGGCCCTGGTTCCTGCCGATGATGCTCGCCTGGTACCGGCTGCGCGATCAGATCGACCGGATGGCCTCCTGAACGAACGCACGCTCCCCCGTGCCTTTGGCCCGGCCGGTGATGACTGGAGCCGGCCGCATTGCTCCCCAGCGCTTTCGGCGAGGACACGACCATGACGACGATGGCAGATGAGCGGCACAAGCTGCTGGAGTGGCTCGACGCAGAGCGCGACGAGATCATCGACCTGCTGCGTGCCCTACTACGGGAGCGCGGACCGAACCCGCCGGGAGATACGCGCTCGACCGCGGATGTCGTCCGCGCTTACCTCAACGGCCGTGGCCTCGATCATCGCATCATCTCCCCGCATCCCGAGATGCCGAACATCGTAGCCAGCTTCGAAGGCGCCAAGCCGGGTCGGCATCTCGTGCTGAATGGCCATCTCGACGTCTTCCCGGTCGCTCCGGACCTTGCGGGCTGGACGAAGGATCCGTGGGGCGCCGAGATCGTCGACGGCAAGATCTACGGGCGCGGCGCCTGCGACATGAAGCCGGGCACGACGGCGTCGATCGTGACCTATGCCATGCTGCACCGCCTGCGCGAGAGTCTCGGCGGGCGACTGACCCTGACCTGCGTCTCGGACGAGGAGACCTTCGGCCCCTGGGGCGCGCGCTACCTGATGGAGCACCACCCGGAAGTGCATGGCGACTGCCTGCTGAACGGCGAGCCGGGCGGCCCAGAATCGATCCGCTTCGGCGAGCGCGGCCCGCTCTGGATCGCCTTCACACTGCGAGCCAAGGGCGCGCACGGCGCCTATGTCCACGCGACCGACAGCGCGACCAAGCTCGCCATGCGCCTCGCGACGGAACTCGAGAGCCTGACCGAGATCGAGGCGCCGCTCTCGCACAATCTGCAGCGCGCCATCGAACAGAGCCGGCCGGTGATGGACCGGATGATGGGCGAAGGAGCCGGCGCGCTGGTCAACCGGGTCACGCTCAACATCGGCACGATCCAGGGCGGCGAGAAGGTCAACATGATCCCGTCGCACTGCACCTTCCAGGCGGATTTCCGCCTCCCGGTCGGCATGAGCAAGGCCGATCTCCTGCCGAAGATCGGCGAGATCGCAGCCCGCTATCCACAAGCCAGCTGGGAGGTAGTCGGTGGCGACGAGCCGTCCTGGTGCGATCCCGACCACGAGATGGTGGCGATCATTCAGAGGAACGTCGAGGAAGCCGGCCGGCCGCGACCGCAGCCGATCGTTAGTCTCGGCGGGACCGATGCACGGCTGTGGCGGCATCGCGGGGTCCCCGCCTATGTCTACGGCCCCTACCCTTACGGCATGGGCTCGCACGACGAGCATGTCGACATCGAGGAGTTCCTCCATGTCGTGCGCACGCATGTCTTGTCGGCTTTCGACTATCTCAGCCGTGCCACGCTCAACTAACTTGCTGGGGCGCATGTCTTCGGAATCGCGCCGATCGCGGAGCCGACAGGCAGGCGCAACTTGCTGGCATGGCAGTTTCTCTCAAAGCGGAGACGCTTGGCCAAAAAGCCCTCGGCATTTGCTTGGCGCCGACGTGGCTGAAGGCCATACTCCGCATCAGGCGCCGGATTTTCTTGTGGTTGGCGACAAGGCCGCAGTGCCGCAGCGCTGCCTGCATCCGACGCCAGCCATAAGCCTCGAAGCTGTCGGAGATCGCCGCCATCGTCTCGACGAGCGCCGTGTCGTCGATGCTGGCGGCCGGCATGTCGTAATAGGTCGAGCGCTCGACCCCAATCAGACTTCGCACCACGGCCGCCCCGTAACTGGCCCGCCCCCGTTAGGTGGCCCGGTTCTAATCTAGTGCATGGTGGGCTTGGCGGCCACGGTTGAGATGGCCGGCGAAGCGGGTTGGGTTTGCGCAGCCGGCCAGACCACAGCGACCGGTGCTGGCGGCTTGTAGCCGAGCGAGG
>NZ_JAFKFX010000040.1 GCF_017308075.1 Allobosea sp. | reverse complement strand
CCACGCGTATCCGTCGGTAGATGCCGCTCGATCCGTGCGAATTGCGCGTCCGTGAGCCAGAAACGATCCCGGTTCATCCGTGCTTCCTCCCGGAAGCCGTGAATCACACCGAGCCCACGACGCCAATCATTTTATGGGTCCGAACCCTAGCGGAGAAGTCGGATAAGCGTCGATTCCAATGACCAGAGCGCGCTTCATCAGCGACCTCCTTCAATAAGAATCTTAAGATTATCCCACGTCCAATCGTACATCTTATCAGTAGAGCGCGCCGCTATCGGCTTAATGTTTTGCTTATCTCTATATCCAGCAAGCAAAAAATACGGAATACCCTCGCCTTGAGCCAGCCTCACTTCTGCACTAACTCCGGTCGCTGTGTTCGTATTCAAGCCGCAGATTACGATGACAACATCAACGCTTCTGATGCGAGTCCGCGCCTTTTTTTTCCCAATCGCCGGTGATGTGTTCTTTGATCGACCAATCGGCAAGTTCAAAGGGGCTGTCAGGAAGTTTAGCCTGCCCAATGAGGAACGTTTTCAGGGTTTCATCATTGTCGTAGTCGAAACTGATAAACGCACGCTTCTTAGCCACCTCAGATCCCCCGGACCAACCTTAGGACGCACACCCTACCGGATACTCCTGTTCCGTGTCGAGCGATGACAACCATAACCATTCAAAGGTCAAGTGTTTTCCACTGAAGTTTCAACTTTCGCTCGAATAATCATGCCTGCCGGCAAGCACCCGTTGGAGAAAAGTCGCCGAAGCGTTCAGAACGGGCGTTCCAGACTACGAGAAGGAGCCAACATAAGATATCGCTCGCATAAACCTATCCCGGCCTCACAAACCCTACGTTATCCCCTTGCTCGTCACCCAAACCGGGCGGCCGCTCCGAGGTATGCTGGAAGTTGGGTGATCTCGACGCCTGTGGGCGGGCCCCGGTGCCGGAAGGCTTCGGGGACCACCCTTTCATGACGAGGCGCGGCCCCCTCTCCCGGATGGGAGAGGGGCAGGGGTGAGGGCCCGCCGCTGATTATCTGAGTGCAACGGAGCCGCTGCGGCCTTCTGCGGCAAGCACAGGCCCTCATCCGGCGCTCCGCGCCACCTTCTCCCATCCGGGAGAAGGCAGGGTCGAGGTTCCCCACCCCGTCATGCTAGGGCTTGTCCCGAGCATCCACGCCTTGCGACGCAAACGGCAAGCTGGCCCGCGAAATGCCGCTCGCCCGGTCGTTCCGGCGCGAAGACGTGGATGGTCGCCACAAGGGCGACCATGACGGGAGGGGCGAACTTATCCCTCGCCCATCACCCATACGGGGCGGCCGTCCGGAGGTATGCCAGAGGTCGGGTGAGGGTCGGCGTCTGCGGGCGGGGCCCATTCCCGGGAGGCTTCGGGGCACCGCCCTTTTCAGGACAAGGCGCAGGGAACCCCTCTCCCGGATGGGAGAGGGGCAGGGGTGAAGGCCCGCCGCCGATTTTCTGAGTGCAACGGAGCCGCTGCGGCCTTCTGCGGCAAGCACAGGCCCTCATCCGGCGCTCCGCGCCACCTTCCTCCGTCATGCTCGGGCTTGTCCCGAGCATCCACGCCTTGCGACGCCAATGGCAGGCGCCCGCCTGCAAACGCTGCTCGCCCAGTCGTTCCGGCGCGAAGACGTGGATGGTCGCCACAAGGGCGACCATGACGGTGGAGCGGTTACGGGACCGGGAGCCGCCCGCCCGGTCAGGCCAGCTCGTCGTAAAGATCGGTCCAGTCGGGATTGCGGGCCATGATCGTGCGGGTCTTGTAGGCGCGATACCAGCGCTTCATGGACGTCTCGCGCTGGATCGCGGCTTCGATCTCGTCGTGCCATTCGTACCAGACGAGACGTTTCAGCCCGTACTGCTTCGTGAAGCCGGCAATCAGGCCCTCGCGATGCTCGTGAACGCGCCGACCAAGGTCGCTCGTCACGCCAATGTAGAGCGTGCCGTTCGGCCGGTTCGTCATGATGTAGACCCAGCCGCCCTCCTGCTTCATGGCGTCAGGATGCGGTGACGCCATGGTATCGACAAGGGCTCCATCGTCATGGTCGGGCTTGTCCCGACCATCCACGCCTTGCGACGCAAATGGCAGCCGCCAGCCTGCGAAACGCCGCTCGCGCAGTCGTTCCGGCGCGAAGACGTGGATGGTCGCCACAAGGGCGACCATGACGGTTGAGGCGAATTTATCCCCGCCCGCAAAACCTCCCGTACAATCCCCTCGCCCATCACCCATACGGGGCGGCCGTCCGGAGGTATGCCAGAGGCTGGGTGAGGGTCGGCGCCTGCGGGCGGGGGTTACGCCCTGCTCCCGGGAGGCTTCGGGAACCGACCTGGGGACACTACGATCCCTGCGCGAGGAGCTCGCTAGATGAAGCGGCTGCAGCGGCCATCGCGATTGCGCTGAGGGAGCGACGCCCCGAAGAGGGGACCTGGCTTCCAACGGCATCGCGGCCCGGCCAGCAGCCGGCTTCGCAGAAGCGCGGCCCGGAGACTTAAAATCGCCGAAGGCGGAGCGCCACGGGGCGTGCGGATGAGGCTTCATCCGCGCCGCTTCCTGGCTCAACGGAAGCGGATGCTACTCGACGCGCCTCGCGGCGCTCCGCCAGCCCCGTATGTGTCAGCGCCCGCAGGCAGGCCTGCGGGCGGGATTGGCGCGTGCTCTAAGCAAAGGGTGCGGGAAGCGCGATAGAGAACCCCTCTCCTGCATCAAAGTCGGGCCTACCCGACTTCGATCACTCTGAGTGCTGATCTCGGGCAAGCCCGAGATCAGTGGAGAGGGGAAGGGGTGAGGTGTTCGGGAGAGATCGCTGGCGTCGACATCGCCGCGGTCAGCGCGACGCAAACTGGTCCGAGCGCGTACACCTCACCCTGCCCTCTCCTTACAGGAGAGGGTTTTCCGTTCCGGTTCCGCCGCCTTTGTGGATACGCGGGCCCCGGCGCTTCCGGAGCCCGCCTCGGCTCAGGCCGCCTTGCGCAGCTTCACCGCCGGGAAGTCGAGCGGCACATCGAGCGCGACGTTGACGTAGTTGGTGAACAGGTTGAGCGCGACATGGGCGAGGATCTCGACGATCGCGCCATCGTCGAAGCCGGCCTGGCGCAGCGCCGCGACATCCGCCTCGGCGACGGCGGCGCGGTTCTCGACCACCTTGAGGGCGAAGGCGAGCGCCGCCTGCGTCTTCGGATCGGCCGAGCGGCCGGCCTGGGCCTGCGCCATCTCCTCGGCGCTCGCCCCGGCCTTGCGGCCGAGCGCAGTATGGGCCGAGAGGCAGTATTCGCAGGCATTGCGATCGGCGATCGCCACCGCGATCTGCTCGCCGAGCTTCGCGTCGATCCGGCCCTGGCCGAGCGCACCGAACGAGCCCCAGATGCTCTTCAGCGCCGCCGGCGAATTGGCGACGGCGCGGAACATGTTCGGCGTCACGCCAAAGGCCTGGTCGATGTCCTTGAGCAGCGCGCCGGCCTCGCCGCTTGCGGTGCCGGGATCGACAAGATTAACTCGTGCCATGGGATTTCTCCTGTTTCGCGGGGTTTTCTCACAGGCGGGCGCCGATGGCAGTCGACGCCCGCCGCCTTCTGGGGCCGGCCCGCCGCTCCATGCGGCAAGGTCCGGCCCGGAAGCTCGGGACGGGTCGAAATTTTATTAGGAGTCCTAATCAAGTCAAGGGCAGCGCGCCGCTCCCCGCGGGGCCTTGTCGACCGTGCCATCGCGCTCGCAGTCCGAAGAAGCGGTTTTATTTACCCTCCGCCCGTCTAATCTCGCCGCAACGACAAGCGGGGGATTCGAACGTTGACGGGACGATATCGGAGCGTGCGGCACTGGGCCGCGGCAGTGGTGCTGGCTACGGGCGCCGCTCCGGCAATGGCCGAGCCGCGCGCGTCGCCGATCGAGCAATGCGCCTATTGCCATGGCGAGGACGGCATCGCGCGCGATACCGAGGTGCCGCATCTCGCCGGGCAGAACGAGAAATACCTGTTCAACCAGATGATGGCTTTCCGCGCCGGCAAGCGCCCGCACAAGGAGATGCGCTTCATGGCCCGCCATATGACGGTACAGGAGGTCGCGGCGATCGCGGCCTATTACGCCGCCCTGCCGCCGCGCTGAGGCAACCATGCTCGCCCCGGCCGATCTTTCCGCCTATCTCGCCCGCATCGGCTATGATGGCGAGGTCGCGCCGACCCGGGTGGCGCTGGCGCGGCTGCATTTCCTGCACCCGCAGGCGATCCCCTTCGAGAATTTCGACGCACTCGCCGGCCGCGGCGTGCGCATCGCGCTGAAGGAGGTCTTCGCCAAGCTCGTCCGCGAGCGGCGCGGCGGCTACTGCTTCGAGCACAACACCCTGTTCCATGCGGTGCTCGAGGCCTTCGGCTTTCCGGTGACGGCGCTCGGCGGACGCGTGCTGATGGGCCAAGCCGAGGATGCGCAGGTTGCCCGCACCCACAAGCTGCTGCGCGTCATCTGCGAGGGCGAGGATCTGATCGCCGATGTCGGCTTCGGCGGCATGACGCTGACCGGGCCGCTGCGCCTCGCCGAAGGCGCCCCGCAGAAGACGCCACACGAGCCCTACCGGCTCGACCGCGGCGGCGAGGACTGGTGGCTGCGTGCCGAGATATCGGGCGAATGGCGCCTGCTCTACCGCTTCACGCTGCAGCCGGTGCCGGCGATCGACGAGGTGGTGGCGAACCATTATGTCGCGACCCATCCGACCTCGGCCTTCACCTTCACCTTGCGCGCCGCCCGCATCCTGCCGCATGGCCGCCTGACCCTGCTCGACCGCCGGCTGACCGAGCACCGGCTCGGCGAAGCCTCGCTACCGGAGCAGATCGCAGACGACGCCGCGCTGCGCCGGGCGCTCGAAAACCGCTTCGGGATCGTGCTCGACGACGACCAGTGGCAGGCCGCGCTGGCCCGCATCGCAGCAGCCCCGTCCCCCTGACGCGGATCGTCACCCCACGCATTTTTGACGATCTTTTTTACGCCTCGTTAATCTCCGAGGTTTCATCCCTTGCGCAGGAAAAGGAGATGAAGCCATGATGAAACTGACGGTGCCAGCGGTGATCCTGCTTCTTGCCGCTGCCGGCACGGCACAGGCTAGCCCCGCCAAGTCCATGGGGCAGTTCAAGGATTGGAACGCTGCGTCCTATCAGAACGGCAATAGCCAGCGTTGCTACATCTCGAGTGTTCCGACAACAGCAAAACCGGAACAGCTTCGGCACGGGGACGTATTCTTCTTCGTGCAGACCAGCGATGGCAAGGCAAGCAACACCGAGACCAGCTTCCAGACCGGCTATGAATTCGCCAAGGATTCGGTGGTCCGCATCACCATCGGCGATGCGGAATTCCAGATGCTGACGCTCGGCAAGGGCGCCTGGCTGAATCGGTTGGAGCGCGAGAGCGATCTGCTCGCGGCGATGAGGGCCGGCTCGTCCATGGTGCTGGAGGCGACCTCCGCCCGCGGCAACGACACCAGCTACACCTTCTCGCTCGATGGCGTCACCGCCGCCTCGCGCCTGCTCGACCGCTGCAGCTGACGGCAGCCGCCAAACACCCTTCCGCCATGGTCGGGCTTGCCCCGACCATCCACGTCTTCACTGATCGAAAGCGGTGTCTAGGACGTGGATGCTCGCCACCGAGGGCGAGCATGACGTGTAGATTCAGAGCACGCCGTGACGCTCGAACACCGAGCGCAGGCTGGCGCCCGCCAGCAGCTCGTCGCGCGTGCTGTCCTCGGCCTCGATCTTCTCGAGGGCAAGCTTGACCGCCTCGGCCGCGATCTTCCGTGGCACGATCACGACGCCGTCGACATCGCCGAAGATGAAATCGCCGGGCTCGACACGGGCGCCGGCGACCTCGACCGGCTCGTCGGCTGCCATCATCTCGGCCCGGCCCTTGGTGTCGAGCGGGCCGATGCCACCGTGAAAGAGCGGGAAGCCGAGTTCGCGGATGCGGCGGACATCGCGCACCAGCCCGTCGGTCAGGCAGCCCGCCGCCTTGCGCACCATCGAGGCGGTGGTCAGCAATTCGCCCCAGGGCGCGATCCGGTCGGTCGGCCCGTCGCAGGCCAGGACCGGGATCTCACCGGGCTTCAGGCTGTCGATCAGGTCCATTTCGAGCGCGTAGGGATTATGCCCTTCCGGCAGGTGATAGCGCTTCATGTAGAGGCCGGTCCGGGCGAAGCCGCAGAGCACCGCATTGTCGTCGACCGGCCGGACGAAAGGCTTCACCGCCTGGTTCGGATAGCCGAGCTGGTCGAGCACGTCCGAAAGCACGGCTGAATAGAGTCGGGTCTTCAGAGATTTCAGATCGAATGTGGCAGCCAAGTCGGACATCGCTTCCCCCTGTGTTTTGCGGGAGCTTGTCGACGCCCTCCCCAAGGGTCAACCGACCGGACCGTCTTGGGGCAGTGCGGGAAACGCAGGGCTGCGGGCCCAGCCAAAAGGAGGACAGGGCCGCGAAGGCCCCGTCCAAGTGCTGAACACCGCGCCGAAAGCGAACAGAATCAGCCAGCCACGGCGTCAAGCCGGGCGTAGCTCGCCTCCATGCCGTCCTCCATACCGGTCGCCAGCATGGCGGCGCGGGTCGCACTGTCCGGCAAGGTCATACGCATGGTCATCAGCGTGCCAGCTCCATCCGCTTCGAAGCGGGTCTCGACGTGATTGTCCGGCGTCGGGTCCGGCATGTGAAAGCGCTCGACATGGACGATACGGCCGAACGGCTCGAGCGAAACATATTCCCCGGTGAGGACGAGACCATTGCCGTTGCCGTCGCTCCATTCATAGCGGATGCGGCCGCCGGCCCGCGCCTCGTTGATGCAGACCGGCATGCTCCAGCCATCCGGCCCGAGCAGCCATTTCTGGATCAGCTCCGGCTCGGTATGCGCGCGATAGACCGCCTCGGGCGAAGCCCTGAAGCGGCGGGTGACGACGACATGGGTGTCGCCTTCGGTCTCGAGGGTAAGTCCGCTCATCTGCCATCCATCTCCTTGCCGGGCTCCATCTCGGCCAGAACCGCGTCCAGCCGGTCGTAATTCGCCTCCAGTGCCCCGCGCAGCATTCCGAGCCACTGGTCGATCTCGTTCAGCGCCGTCGGCGCCAGGCTGCAGGGCCGCTTCGTGCCCTCGACGCGCCGGATGATCAGCCCCGCCTCCTCGAGCACCTTGAGATGCCGCGATACCGCGGGCTGGGTCATCTCGAACGGCCGGGCGAGCTCCATCACCGTGGTCTCACCCAGCGCCAATCGCGCTAGGATCGCCCGTCGGGTCGGATCGGCGAGCGCCGAAAAGGCGGCATCGAGCCCATTCATATCCATCTCCTTATATAATTTACTTGTTATATAACAAATCACACATTGTCAAGTGCCCTGGCAGCCTGAGCGAGACTGAATTCCCTTGCGGAACACCAGAGCGGGGCAGACCATCAGATGCAGCGCCGCCAGTTGCCGCGGCGCAGGAAACAAGGCTCACCATCCCCGAAACGGAGAGATGCCGCCATGCACAGCCTTCTGAAGCTAGCGACCCTGCTCACCGTTTCCGCCGGCGGCTTTCTCGCGCTGGCGCCGGCCGTCTCGACACCGGCGGATGCCGTCGTCTGCGCCCGCGGCGTTCGTGGCGCCGCCTGCGCCGGACCGCGCGGCGCGGCCGCGGTCCGCCGCCCGGCCCCGGTCGTGGTCGCCCCTGCCCGCCGCGGCACCGTCGTCGTGCCGGCGCGCCGCGGCGTGGTCGTCGTGCGCTGAACGGCCGACGGCGGCGAACGCCTAGATGTTGCGAGATGAGCTGCGATACGTGATCGCAGCACGCAGCAGCAGGTAGAGCACGGCCGCATTGAGCAGATGCCAGGCCCAGTGCAGCCCGAGCGGCACATGCTGGCAGAGCACGCCATCGAGCGAGCGCAGAGTCAGGGACAGCGTGAAGACGAGGCCGGCCAGCCCGATCTGGCAGGCGGTAGCGCCGGCTTGTCCGCGCAGCGCGAGCCCTGCCGCAACTCCAAACAGAGCGAACACGAAGCCGGCATAGCCGGTGGAGCCACGCAGCACCGGCGGCAGCCAGAGCGCGAGAAGCGCCGCCAGCGCCGAGGAGGCGGCCAGGAAGAAGAGCGTGCCGAGGATCGCGCCCGCCGCCGACGCTCTGAAGAAGCGTCTTAGCGCCAGCCCGAAATAGAAGAAGGCGAAGAGCTGGATCGGCACGACATCGGCCAGCAGTGTCCAGCGCCGCGGCATGGTGTGAAACAGGAACGAGCCGAGTGCGATGGCGAAGACCAGGGCAATCAAGATGGCGACCGGCCAGTCGGCGCGGCGCACACGCCACAGCAGAATCAGACCGGCCAGCGCAGCAAGCAGGAAGGCACCGTTGCTCCACGCATTCAGCGGCTCGGCCCAGAACGACGGATCCGTGCGCTCGCAATAGCCATAGCTGCCCATTCGCCCTCTCCTGCCGCGCCCTCGCCTCCCGCTTGCGAGGCCGGGCCTGTCATTGCCGAACGGCGCCCTCGCGACCATATCGCATATGCGAAACCCGTCATGGTGAACGCCCTCTTTCGGCGGCTGCGCCGGCCCTAACCATATTGCGGCGCAACATCGCATGGCGGATCCGGGCATTTCGACGCATATTTCGGCAATCCCTTCGAGCGCCGTCGCCGATCGCCTGATTTGCCTAGATTAAAGGCATGAATTTCACAGTTCCTACCGAATTGTTAAGCGCCCTGCGCGGGTCTGGGGAACTTTCCAAACGGTCTCTTAATTCATCATGCACCCAGAGCATAACGGAACTGATGGAACAGCCCCTGCAATAAGCAGGCTGATCGCTCTATATGCAGTGCACAACGAATTCATCGCTGTCAGGGGTTGAGCCCTGCAATAACAAGGAGAACCACCATGTTCGTCACCATGATCGCCGCCAAGATCCGCGCCTATCTTCGCTACCGCGAGACCGTCCGTGAGCTGTCCCGTCTGACCGACCGCGAGCTCGACGATCTCGGCCTGTCGCGCTCCGAGATCCAGTTCGTCGCGCGCTCGCACGCCGCGGTCTGAACACAAGACGCCTGATTTCTCCCGGACCGTGTCCTCCCCTCGGTCTGGTCGAAGAGCGAATGCCCGCTTTCGAGCGGGCATTTTGCGTTTTGGGGCCTGACACGCCTCCTGCCCCTTGACCTTCCGCGCGCGCGCGGACACATCGCGGCGATGAGCACCTCACCCATCCACGTCGTCGGCGGCGGCCTCGCCGGCTCCGAAGCCGCCTGGCAGATCGCCCAGGCCGGCGTTCCCGTCATCCTGCACGAGATGCGCCCGGTGCGCGGCACCGACGCGCACAAGACAGAGGGGCTGGCCGAGCTGGTCTGCTCCAATTCCTTCCGCTCCGATGATTCGACGAGCAATGCGGTCGGCCAGCTGCATTGGGAGATGCGCCGACTCGATTCGCTGATCATGGCCAAGGGCGACGCCCATCAGGTCCCGGCCGGCGGTGCGCTCGCGGTCGACCGCGACGGATTCTCGCAGGCGGTGACGGCGGCGCTCGAGGCGCATCCGCTAGTCACCATCGCCCGCGGCGAGATCGCCGGCCTGCCCCCGGCCGAATGGGACAAGGTCATCATCGCCACCGGCCCGCTGACCTCGCCGGCCCTGGCCGAGGGCATCAAGTCGCTGACGGGCGAAAACGAGCTCGCCTTCTTCGACGCCATCGCCCCGATCGTCCATTTCGACTCGATCGACATGGACACCGCCTGGTTCCAGTCGCGCTACGACAAGCCGGGCCCCGGCGGCACCGGAGCCGACTACATCAACTGCCCGCTCGACCGCGACCAGTACGAGGCCTTCATCGACGCGCTGCTCGCCGCCGAGAAGACCGAATTCAAGGAATGGGAGGGCACGCCCTATTTCGACGGCTGCCTGCCGATCGAGGTCATGGCCGAGCGCGGCCGCGAGACGCTGCGCTGGGGACCAATGAAACCGGTCGGCCTGACCAACAAGCACAACCCGACGGTCAAAGCCTATGCCGTCGTCCAGCTCCGCCAGGACAATGCGCTCGGCACGCTGTTCAACATGAGCGGCTTCCAGACCAAGCTGAAATATGGCGAGCAGGCTTCGATCTTCCGGATGATCCCCGGCCTGCAGAACGCCGAATTCGCGCGCCTCGGCGGCATCCACCGCAACACCTATCTCAATTCGCCGAAGCTGCTCGACCCGACGCTGCGCCTCAAGTCCGATCCGCGCCTGCGCTTCGCCGGGCAGATCACCGGCTGCGAGGGCTATGTCGAGAGCGCCGCGATCGGCCTGCTCACCGGCCGCCTCGCTGCAGCCGAGCGCCTCGGCCGGGAGCTCGAATTGCCGCCGGCGACGACGGCTCTGGGGGCGCTGGTCAACCACATCACCGGCGGCCACATCGTCACCATCGACGAGGGGCCGCGCTCCTTCCAGCCGATGAACATCAATTTCGGCCTGTTCCCGCATATCGAGGGCCAGGCCACGCATGGGCCGGATGGCAAGCGCCTGAAGGGCCCGGCCAAGAGCGTCGCCCGCAAGCAGGCGCTGACAGCGCGGGCGAAAGTCGAACTCGACGGCTGGATTTCCGGCACGCAAGCCCAGGCAGCCGAGTAGCAGCGGCGGCATCCACACGAATGTGAACGGCGCCGCCCTGCGTGGCGGCGCCGCCGATGCCCTTCCGTAAGCTGAATCTCGCCCGCAAGCGGCGCGCGCAAGCCTTTGATATTCAACAGCTTCCAGGAACCTCTTCGCGGCTTCCTCAGCGCATGTACCGGCGGCGACGCGAGCGCCTCCGGCGCGGTCGCCCGATGCATGGCAGGCAGGCCCTGAGGCCGTGGCTGCGCCTGCTCCAGGCCTCTAACAGTCCCGCGTCAAATGCAGGACCAAGGACTGGAGACGCTCTAGATTATGACTAGTACGCATAGCTCGCGGCCGCAGGCCAGCGCCGCGAACATCCGCAAGGCCGTGACCGCCGCAACGGTCGGCACGGTCATCGAATGGTATGACTACGCGCTTTACGGCGCCGCCTCCGGGCTGATCATCAACAAGCTGTTCTTCCCCAACCTGTCGCCCGCCACCGGCCTTCTCGCCGCCTTCGCGACTTTCGCGGTCGGCTATTTCGCCCGGCCGGTCGGCGGCATCGTGATCTCGCATATCGGCGACAAGTTCGGCCGCAAGCCGGCGCTGATCCTCACCATCCTGCTGATGGGCCTCGCCACCGTCGCGATGGGCCTGCTGCCGACCTATCAGAGCATCGGCATCGCCGCGCCGATCCTGCTGGTGCTGCTGCGCCTGGTCCAGGGCTTCGGCGCCGGCGCCGAACTCGCCGGCGCGATCGTCCTCGTCGCCGAATACGCCCCGGCGAACCGGCGCGCCTTCTATACCGGCCTGCCCAATGCGGCGACGCTGGTCGGCATCATGCTGGCGACGCTCTCCTTCCTGGTGATTTCCTATCTGCCGGAAGAGGTGCTGCTCAGCTGGGCCTGGCGCGTGCCCTTCCTGCTCTCCGGCGCGCTCTTCCTCGTCGCGATTTACATCCGCAAGCATCTCGACGAGACCCCGGAATATGTCGAGGCCATGGCCCGCGCCGAAGCCAAGAAGCACGAGCAGCAGGTCCCGCTCGGCGAACTCTTCCGCAAGAGCCCGAAGGAGGTGCTGTTCGGCTTCCTCTCGGTGACCGGCCACAACGCCAATGCCTACATCCTCAGCGCCTTCTCGCTGAGCTACATGACCAACACGGTCGGCATGGCCCGCACCGACGGGCTGATCGCCGTCACCATCGGCTCGCTCTTCGGCATTGCCGGCGTGCCCTTCATGGGCACGCTCGCCGACAGGATCGGCAGCGCCAGGGTCTATATGGGCGGCGCACTGTTCGTGCTGCTGCTGGCCTATCCGCTGTTCTGGATGTTCGACACCGGCAGCCTGTTCTGGTCGACGCTCGGCATCAGCCTCGGCTACGGCATCGGCTTCGGCGCCATGGCCGGCGCGCAGGGAGCCTTCCTGACCAACCTGTTCCCGACGCGCTATCGCTTCTCGGGCCTCGCCATGTCGCGCGAGCTCAACGGAGTGCTGGTCGCCGGGCCGACGCCGCTGATCGCCCAGGCGCTGGTCGGCGCCGCCGATGGCCGCCCGACCTATGTCGCCGCCTATCTGATGGCCTGCTGTGCGTTGGCGATCTTGGCGATCCTGGTCATCCAGAATCGCTCGGTGCACGAATAACGGCCCACCCTACACCCATCGGCGCGTCTCAGGCGCGCCGATGGCTACCTCCCGCGAGCCGCCGCCATAGGCAGCGACGATCTTCGCCTCAGCGCCCCCGCGAGGCACGCCAGAGCGTCCATTGCCGCCGCAGCGGCGAGAGCGTGACGATGCTCCGGTAGGGATCATAGCCGCGCCGCTCCATCACCCTCAGATAAGGCTCGACCAGCGCCACCGGCAGGAAGGCCGGCCGGATCGCCGCCGGCACGGTCGCGCTGAGATCGTTCAGCTTGCGCAGATGGATCCGCGCCAGCGCCCGCAATTCCTTCAGCGAGTAGTCGACGCCGGGGCCGCCGCGCCCGCGCACGATGTCCTCGCGGGTGACGCCGTTGCGGGCGAGGATGTCGGCCGGCAGATAAACCTGTCCCCGCGCCGCATGCCAGGGAAAGGCACGCATCAGCCCGGCCAGAGCATAGGCGACGCCGGCATGGCCGGCAGCGGTCGCACCACCAGGATCGCGCCCCTGCGCCAGCACGAGGCAGGCAAGCCGGATCAGCGCGCTCGAGGTCTCGCCGACATAGCCTTCCAGATCCGAGAGCGAGGGCATCGGATCGTCATAGAGATCGAAGACGCGGGCCTCGATCAGCCCCGAGAGCGGCGCAACCGGCAATCTGAAGCGCCGCACCGTGTCGAGCAGCGCCTGGGCCACCGGATGTGCCGATCCTCCGCCGCTGTCTCCAGCTTCCAGCACGTCGCGCCACCATTGCAGGCGAACTTCGCCCGGCAATGGCTCGCTGACCAGCTCCCGCACGCGCGCGACCTCATGGCTGAAGGCATAGAGTGCGTGCAGCCCCGGCCGCAGCGCCTCCGGCGCATAGAGCGAAGCGAGATAGCGGTCGGGATCGGCCTCCCGCAGCAGCGCCGCGCAATGCGCATAGGCTTGCGACAACGGTGCCGGTGCGGTGCCGGCACGATGCTCGGTTTCGGTTGTCATGTGCCCTCCTGCGATCGCCGCAGCGCGATCCGAAGTCGCCGGCAGTCTAGGCCCACCATTCCCGATTGGCTACGCGGGCCGGGCATGGCCGATGGGATTTGATCGATAGCCGTCATTCTCGGGCGAAGCGCAGGACAGGCCCGAGAATGACGTGGTCACTCCACCGCGATCAGCCCCGCCGCAACGCGCCGCTCCTCGCCGACCAGGACATTATAGGTCCGCGCCGCCGCCGGCGTCGCCATCGCCTCGACGGTGATCCCGACCTCGCGCAGCGGATCGCGCAGGCTCGGCGGCAGGAAGGCGATCTCGTGGCCGATACCGAGGATCAGGAAGTCGATCGTCTCCGCCTCGTCGAAGACGGGCTTGAGGCTCTCCAGCGTCAGCTCGGCGAAGCGCAACACCGGCCAGATCCTGATCCCGCCCGGCGTCGCCAGGATCGAGCCGCGATGGCTCATCTCGGCGAATCGGAAACCGCCGGCGCCGAAGGCGTCGATCAGGTGCCTGCCGGGCACGAAGCCGTCGAAACGCGCCATTATCCGATCCCGGCTGGAGACCCGCTCAGACGCGGGCCTTGGCCTCCGCGGCATCCTCGCTCTGGTCGAGCCGGCCGGCGCGGACGTCGAGATAGAGCAGCACCGGCGTCGAGATGAACATCGCCGAATAGGTGCAGACCACCACGCCGAACAGCATGACGAGCGCGAAGCCCTCGATCGCCGTGCCGCCGAAGAGCACCAGCGCGATCAGCGCGAGCACGGTCGTGGTCGAGGTGATCGCGGTGCGCGACAGGGTCGAGTTCACCGAAAGATCGAGCAGCTCCTCGACCGGCATCGTCTTGTAGCGGCGCAGGAGCTCGCGCGTGCGGTCGAACACCACCACCGTCTCGTTCAGCGAATAGCCGACGATGGTCAGGATCGCCGCGATCGAGGTCAGGTTGAATTCGAGCTGCGTGAACAGGAAGAAGCCGAGCGTCAGGACGATATCGTGCATCGTGCCGACGATGGCGCCGATGGCGAGCTGCATCTCGAAGCGGAACCAGAGATAGACCAGCACGCCGATGATCGCGAGCACGACGCCGATCGTGCCGGCCTGGACGAGCTCGCCCGAGACACGCGGACCGACGGTCTCTACGCGGCGGAAATCATAGTCCTGGGCGAAGGCGGCGCGCGCCTTGGTCACCACGCCCTGCTGCGCCACTTCGCCGCCGGGCTGCAGCGCAAAACGCATGGAGAGTTCGCCGCCGCTGCCGAACTCCTGCACCTCGACCTCGCCGAAGCCGAAGGCGTTCGCGGTCTGGCGGACATGGGCGATGTCGGGCTTGCCGTTCTTGGCCTGCATCTCCATCAGCGTGCCGCCGCGGAAATCGATGCCGAAATTGAGCCCGACGGTGAGGAAGAGCACGACCGTCAGGATCGAGTAGAGCGCCGAGAACGGGTACGAGAACCGCCGGAAGCGGACGATCTTGAAACGGGTATTGTCCGGAACGATGCGTAGCAGACGCATGCTTTTAAATCTCCTGAACCAGCAGCGTCAGAACGGCAGGGTCTTGGGCCGCGCCAGGCGATACCACAGCGCGATCAGCATCCGGGTCAGCGTCACCGCGGTGATGACGGTGGTGAGGATGCCGAGGATGAAGACGACCGCGAAGCCGCGCACGGGGCCGGAGCCGAGCGAGAACAGCGCGACCGCCGCGATCAGCATGGTCATATTCGAGTCGATGATGGTGGCGAAGGCGCGGGTGAACCCCGCCTCGAGCGCCGAGACCAGAGAGCGGCCCAGATGCGATTCCTCGCGCATGCGCTCATAGATCAGCACGTTCGAATCGACCGCCGTGCCGATGGTGAGCACGATGCCGGCGATGCCCGGCAGCGTCATGGTCGCTCCGAGCAGCGACATCAGGCCGAAGATCAGACAGACATGGACGAGCAGCGCGACGCTCGCGATCGCTCCGAAGATCCCGTAGGTGCCGATCATGTAGAGGATGACCAGCACGGTCGCGATCAGTGTCGCCATCTTGCCGGCCTGGATCGAATCCTGTCCGAGGCCGGGGCCGACGGTGCGCTCCTCGACGATCGTCATCTTCGCCGGCAGCGCGCCGGCGCGCAGCAGGATGGCGAGGTTGTTGACCGCCTCGACCGTAAAATTGCCCGAGATCTGGCCGGAGCCGCCGGTGATCGGCGACTGGATGACCGGGGCCGAGATCACCTTGTTGTCGAGCACGATCGCCAGGGCGCGGCCGAGATTCTCGGTGGTCGCCTGGCCGAAGCGCTGGGCGCCGCGGATGTTGAAGCGGAAATTGACGATCGGCTGGCTGGTGCGCTGGTCGAAGGCCGGTTGGGCGTCGATCAGGTCCTCGCCCTCGACGATCACCTGGCGCTGCACCGGGATCGGCTGTCCGCCGGCATCCTGCGAGGGCAGCATGTCGACATCGCCGCCGGGCGAATCCGCGACCATGCGGAACTGCAGTTTGGCGGTCTGGCCGAGAATATCCTTCAGGCGCTGCGGATCCTGCAGGCCGGGGACCTGCACCAGGATGCGGTCGAGGCCCTGGCGCTGGATGTTCGGTTCGGTCGTGCCGAGCGCGTCGACGCGCCGGCGCAGCACTTCCATGGCCTGCTCGACGGCGCGGCGGATACGCTCGTTCGATCCGGCCTCGGTGACGTTGAGCTGGATCACGCCCTCGGGCGTCTCGCTGATCTCGATGGTCTGGTTGCCGGAGGGGCCGAAGGCGCCAAGGGTCCCGACCGGCTGCGCCAGCTCGCGGAACTTCGGCAACAGCTTGGCCCGGTCGGCGGCATCCGGAACGCGCAGCTGCACGCCGCGCGGCGTCAGGCCGATGCCGCCTTGGAAGGAGACCCGCTCCTCGCGCAGGATGCGGCGGACATCGTCACGCAGCTGCATGATCTGGCTGCGGATCAGATCGGCCCGGTCGATCTCGAGCAGGACGTGCGAGCCGCCCTGCAGGTCTAGCCCGAGCGTGACCGCATGGATCGGCAGCAGGAACTTCGGGATCCAGGACGGAGCGCCCTGCTCGATCGCCTTGCGGGTCTCGGGCGAGAACAGATTCGGCAATGCGAGCCCGCAGCCGAAGAGCAGGACGAGAAGGAGGACGATGACCTTGCGGGCCTGGAAACGAAGCATCTGCTTGGGAAGCCTTTTCTGCGTCGGCGCGGTCCGGGAGGGCTCCGAAGGAAGCCGATCAGAAGACCGGCTCCCGCCTCAGATACCCTGCGCGGCCGTGCCCGGCGCGCCTTCAGCTCTTGACCGGCTCGCCCTTGGAGCGAACGTCCTGGACCATGCCCTTGAGGATGCGCACGCGCACGCCATCGGCGATCTCGGCCTCGATCTCGCTGTCGTCGACCACTTTGGAGACCTTGGCGATGATGCCGCCGGAGGTGATCACCGTGTCGCCGCGGCGGACGTTCTTGATCATCTCCTGATGAGCCTTCACCCGCTTCTGCTGCGGCCTGATGATCAGGAACCACATGATGATGAAGATCAGGACGAACGGGACCAGCGACATAAGGATGTCGTTGGTGCCGCCGCCTCCAAGGCCCTGGGCGAAAGCGGGGGTGATCACGGGAAGGCTCCTTCACGTCGCCGGGCCGAGTGTTCGGCCGGCCGGCGCGGGGGTTGCAAAAAACGGGCGGACTATAGTCAGCGGCGAGCTGAAATCAATGCGAGGGGGCGGTTTTCCCCCTTCGCCGCCCTCACCTATGAGGTCCCTGCCCTTCGCGCAATGGTCTTGATTTCGAGCTTGCGCTGCGATCTATGGGGCGTACCGTACCGTTCGGTACAATCCAGACCAGCGGAAGCCCTTTCCGATGACCGACATCGCCTCCGACCAGACCCTCGACACCCTGCTGCGGATCGCCGCGGCGCTGGAGCGCCTCGCCCCGCCGGCACGGCGGGCACCCGACCTCACCGCCGCCGACGCCTTCGTCTGGCAGGCCTCCGCCCATGCGCTCTCGCCGGTGCCGAAGGTCAACCGCGTCGCGCTCACGCTGCTGCGCGGCGTCGACCGGGTGCGCGACACGCTGGCCGAGAACACCGAGCGCTTCGCCCGCGGCCTGCCCGCCAACAATGTCCTGCTCTGGGGCGCCCGCGGCATGGGCAAGTCCTCGCTGGTCAAGGCGGTGCACGCCGACACCAATGAGCGCCTGCCGCCCGGCGCCCTCCCGCTCAAGCTGATCGAGATTCATCGCGAGGACATCGAGAGCCTGCCGGTGCTGATGGGGCTGCTCAAGGCCGATCCGCATCCGGCCATCGTCTTCTGCGACGATCTCTCCTTCGACGGGCAGGACACCTCCTACAAATCGCTGAAGGCGGCGCTGGACGGCGGTGTCGAAGGCCGGCCGGCCAATGTCGTGTTCTATGCGACCTCGAACCGCCGGCACCTGCTGGCGCGCGAGATGGTCGAGAACGAGCGCTCGACCTCGATCAATCCCGGTGAGGCCGTCGAGGAAAAGGTTTCGCTGTCCGACCGATTCGGCCTCTGGCTCGGCTTCCACAAATGCAGCCAGGACGAGTATCTCGCCATGATCGACGGCTATGTCAGCCATTTCGGCCTGGCGATCGAGCCCGAGCAGTTGCGCCGCGAAGCACTGGAATGGGCGACGACGCGCGGCTCGCGCTCCGGCCGCACCGCCTGGCAGTACATTCAGGACCTGGCCGGGCGGCTGGAGAAGAAGCTCGAGGGGTGAGTTCCTTCTCCTCTCTGGGAGAGAAGGTGGCAGCGCGAAGCGCTGACGGATGAGGGAAGAACGATCGCCAAGCGATCTCCGGCTCATCTGGGGCGCGGCCCTCATCCGTCGCCTTTGGCGACACCTTCTCCCCCGAGGGGAGAAGGAAAAATAGAAAACGGGGCGGCCTTTCCTGGGACCGCCCCGTCTCGTGTCGACCGGCAGGGTCTCGCGAATCCGGTCGAATGGTGAAATTCGGCTCAGTTGTTGAGGTACGGGACGGGGTCGACCGGCGTCGAACCCTTGCGCAGCTCGAAATGCAGCTGCGGCGAGTTGACGTTGCCGGACTGGCCGGATTTGGCGACGACCTGGCCGCGCTTGACCTGGTCGCCGCGCTTGACGTTGAGCTCGCCATTATGAGCGTAGGCCGAGACGTAGCCGTTCGGGTGGCGGATCAGCACGAGATTGCCGTAGCCCTTGAGCTCGTTGCCGGCATAGGCGACGACGCCGCCCTCGGCCGCCTTGACCGGCGTGCCTTCCGGCACCGCGATGTTGATGCCCTCGTTGCCGCCCTTGCCATTGTAGCCGGCGATGACGCGGCCGCGGGCCGGCCAGCGGAAATCGGCACTCGGGCCGGCAGGCTGCTCTTCCGCCTTGGACGGCAGGCTGGCGGTGGTCTGCGGCTCGGCGACCGGCTTCGGCTCCGGCCGGGACTGGACCACCGGCTTTTGCTCGGCCGGCAGGCTGGCGACCTGGGTCGCGGCCTTCGGCTTGGCGGCAGCGACTGGAGCCGGCGTCGCGGGCTTGGCCTCGGCCACCGGCTTCGCAGCCGCCTTGGCCTTGGCCTCGGCAGCGAAGCGGGCCCGCGATTCGTTCATCGCCTTGGCGTCGGCGGCGGCCTTGGCCCTGGCTTCGGCAGCGGCCTGCGCCTTCGCCTCGGCAGCACTGACCGCCTTCGGGGCGGCGGCGACGGGACGCGCGGCGGGGATGGCGGCGACCGGACGCGCCGCCGGCGACGAAGCGGGCGGCGGCGCCAACCGGTTGGCGTCGTTGCGGCTCTCGTTCGGCAAGGGCTGGCGCGAGGCGGTCTGGCTACCGCTGGCATTGTAGACGGGGACGACGATGCGCGTGCCAGGCGTGACCTCGGCACTCGACAGGCCGTTGACCGACATCAGCGCCGAACGCGGCACACCGTAGCGGCCCGAGATCGTATCGAGCGTCTCGCCATGAGCCAGGACGATCGGCGTCCCGCCCTGGGCGCTCCAGCCCGCCGCAGAACCGACGACAGCGGGAGAGGAGGACGGCAAGGCCGCAGGAGCCGAGCGCAAGGTGACGGCCGAGCTGGGCGGCGGCAGCGGCTGGCTGCGAACACCTCCGGCAGGGGCGACCGAAGCGGATTCGTAGGAACGCGACGGGGCCGGCTGCGGAGACGACCGCCCGATCGAACCGGTCGTGGCCGGATCGTAGCCGGACGGGGCCTGAGCGGTCCTGAAGGGATTGCTGAACGGCGCCTCGGTGAAGCGCGTAGCCTCCGAGCAGGCCCCGAGAGCGACCGTGAGGGCGCAGACCGACACGAGGCGGACCAGGGGCTTCGGCATTGCCAACTCAACTTGCTTACGCATGGACTCAGCACTCGCGAACGACGCAACTCTATGGTCCGCATTAAAGCGGCGGTTAGGTTACGAAACCGTTTCGCGAGGAGGAGCCGGCGTAAATTTTGAAGCCGGCGAACTCTGCCTCGGCGCCTGTTCGAGTTTCCCGCAGCCCTGATCCTGAGGAGCCGTTCCGCATGGATGGAGTGGCGAAGAACGCCTCGGCAGGTTCAGAAAAACCATCCGGAGCATCCTTGCGAGACGCTGCCGCACGGCTCCTCAGGCTGAGGGCTTCCTTTCCCGACCGGCCTTCAGAGCGCCAGCGCCAGGCCGGGCGCCAGCGGCGGCAGGCGGATCGCCGGGCCGAGCGCATGCTCGAAACCATTCTCACCGCTCGTCACCACGACGCGCCGGGTGCCCCCCTCGCCCGGCAGCGCCGCGACGAGGCGCCCGCCCTGCCCGAGCCGGGCCAATAGCGCCTCAGGCAACACCTGCATCACGCCATTGACGAGGATGCGATCGAAGCGGCCGAGCGCGCGATCGGGCTGGAAGCCGTCGGCATGGTGCAGCTCGACCGATCCGGAAAAGCCGCCTCCGGCCAGCCGCTCATGGGCGGCGAGAGCGAGCGTGCGGTAGCGCTCGAGCGAGACGACCTGCGCGCCCATCGTCCCCATCAGCGCCGCGACATAGCCGGAGCCGGAGCCGATCTCGAGCACCCGGCAGCCGGGCTTGAGCTCGAGTGCGCCGAGCAGGGCCGCGACCGTGTGCGGCGCCGTCATGGTCTGGCCGCAGGGCAAGGGCACGGAGACGTCCTGGCGCGCGAGATCGGCGAAGCGCGACGGCGCGAAATGCTCGCGCGACACCTTTTCCATCGCGCGCAGCAGAGCGAGGTCGCGCACGCCGCGCGCGCGAAGCGAGAGGAGAAAGGCGACGGTGCGCTCGCTCTCGCTGCTGGCCCCCTCCTCGGTCATCGCATTCCCGTCCCGAACCGGAGTGGTCGCTCGCCGAGCAGAAACCGAACGCCGTCATTCCCGCCGCAGCGCAGCGGAGCGCGTGAAATCATCGCAGGGCGCAGAGCCCTCCGATAATTTCCGGAGCTGGGCGGCTTCTCCGCTTGCCCGGCATGACGGGCTCATCAGCCAAGCACCGCCGAGCCGGCGCCCTCCGTCACGCGAAGACCTGTGCGAAGCGGGTCAGTGTCGGCTCGTGGGTCAGGTCGAGTTCCAGGGGCGTCAGCGAGATCTTGCCCTCGGCCAGCGCCCGCAGATCCGTGCCGTTCGCCGGATCGCGCTTCGAGCGCTGGAAGGCGATCCAGAAATACGGGTTGCCGCGGCCATCCTGGCGCGGCTCGAGCTTGACCAGTTCCTGGTCGCGCCGGCCCTGCACCGTCACCGCCACGCCCTTGACCTCGGCCGGCGGGAGATTCGGGAAGTTGAGGTTGAACAGGATGTCCTTGGGAATCCCCTCCTCCAGCAGACGCCGGATGATCGGCGGCGCGTGCTGCTCGGCGCAGTCCCAGCTGATCTTGTTGCGGTCGCCCGGCGTGTAGGCCTGGCTCACCGCGATCGAGGGGATGCCGAGCAGCGTGCCCTCCATCGCCGCGGCGATGGTGCCGGAATAGGTCACGTCCTCCGCGACGTTCTGGCCGCGATTGACGCCGGAGAGCACGAGGTCGGGCTTGGCTTCGGCGAGGATCGAGCGCACCGCCATGATCACGCAATCGGTCGGCGTGCCCTGCACGGCGAAGCGCTTCTCCTCGATCTGGCGTAGGCGCAGCGGGTTCGACAGCGACAGCGAATGCGCGACGCCCGACTGGTCGGTCTCGGGCGCGACCACCCAGACATCGTCGGAGAGCTGGGCGGCGATGCGCTCCAGCACGGCCAGCCCCTCGGCATGGATGCCGTCGTCATTGGTCACTAGGATGCGCATGTCGAACGGTCTCTCAGCTAGGCAATGAAGGGGCGGCGAACCGCGACGGACGCCCTCTCCCCCTGCGGGAGAGGGTTGGGGTGAGGGGTCGCGCGGCGTTGCCGGCCATCTCTCTCCCGATACCCAAGCACGAGCGGTGGCGCGACCCCTCATCCGGCCCTTCGGGCCACCTTCTCCCGCAAGGGGAGAAGGGTGAGGCGGCGCCCGCCGTCACGCCTTCTCGATGCGGGTCACCCCGCGCATATAGGGAACCAGCGCCTCCGGCACGGTGATCGAGCCGTCGGCGTTCTGGTAGTTCTCCATCACGGCGATCAGCGCGCGGCCGACCGCCGTGCCCGAGCCGTTGAGGGTGTGGACGAAGAACGGGCCCTTGCCGTCCTTGGTCTTGTAGCGGGCGTTCATCCGCCGCGCCTGGAAATCGCCGCAGACCGAGCAGGACGAGATCTCGCGATAGGTCTTCTGGCCCGGCAGCCAGACCTCGATGTCGTAGGTCTTCTGCGAGGCAAAACCCATGTCGCCGGTGCACAAAGTCATCACGCGATAATGCAGGTCGAGCTTCTTCAGCACGGCCTCGGCGCAGGCGAGCATGCGCTCATGCTCCTCGCGCGACTTTTCCGGCGCGGTGATCGAGACCAGCTCGACCTTCTCGAACTGGTGCTGGCGCAGCATGCCGCGGGTGTCGCGGCCGGCCGAGCCGGCCTCGGCCCGGAAGCACGGCGTCAGCGCGGTGAAGCGGCGCGGCAGCTCCTCCTCGGAGAGAATCGATTCGCGCACCAGATTGGTCAGCGGCACCTCGGCGGTGGGGATGAGCCAATGATCCTCGCCGGCGCGAAACTGGTCGTCGCGGAACTTCGGCAACTGCGCCGTGCCGAACATCGCGTCGTCCCGCACCATCAGCGGCGGATTGACCTCGGTGTAGCCGTGCTCCTCGACATGGGTGTCGAGCATGAACTGGCCGATGGCGCGGTTCAGCCTGGCGATCTGCCGGTCGAGCACGACGAAACGCGAGCCCGAGAGCTTGGCCGCCTTCTCGAAATCCATCTGGCCGAGCGCCTCGCCGAGCTCGTAATGCTCCTTCGGCTGGTTGACACCGATCAGGCGCTTGCCGCCCTGCTCCGGCTTCTCGCCATGGCGGCTGTGCTCGACATTGCCGTGCTCATCGGCGCCTTCCGGCACATCCTCATGCGGCTGGTTCGGGATCGCCGCGAGCTGCTCGCTGAGCGCCTCGACCGCGGCCCGCTCCTCCGCCTCGAGCGCAGGACCGGCATCCTTCAGTGCCGCGACCTCGGCCTTGAGCTTCTCGGCGAGGGCGAGGTCCTTCGCCCCCATCGCCTTGCCGATCTCCTTGGAGAGGGCGTTGCGGCGCTCCTGCGCGGCTTGCGCCTTGGCGATGGCCGCACGGCGGGTGTCGTCGAGCGCGAGCAGCGAGGAGGACAGGGGCTCCAGCCCGCGCCGCTTCAGCCCCCGGTCGAACGCTTCCGCATTCTCGCGAATCCATTTGATGTCGTACATCGCCAGTCACGCCGTTAATCGAAAGAGCGTGATGCTGTAGACCGGGACGGCGCGCGAGGGAACTGCCATCCTTGGCAGCTGCCTATCCACCGCCCTCCCCGTCATCCTGGACAAGCCGCGCCAGCGGCGCAGCTCCGGGATCCATCACGGAACTCCGGAGTTCTACGATGGATCCCGGGACTTCGCTGCGCGAAGCCCAGGATGACGGAAAGGGAGCACCCCGATCAATCCAAATGGATGGTGTCGTAGAGGTCCCGCCAAGTTGGGTTGCTGGCATTGATCAGCGCGACCTTCCGCTCGCGCCGCCAGCGCTTCATCAACTTCTCTTGCGCGATGGCTTCGGCGGCGCGCGCGAAACGCTCGGCATAGACGAGATGGACGACCCCATATTTCCGGGCGAACTCAGAGCCCCTGCCCTCTCGGTGCTCGGCCATGCGCCGGCTCAGGCTGTTGGTAACGCCGACATAGAGCGTCCCGTTCCAGCCGCTGGCCATGATGTAGACCCACACCATCACCTCCGTCATTCCGGTCGCAGCGAAGCGAAGCACCGGAACCCATCGTAGTGCACATCGCTCTAGGATGGATTCTGGATCTGCGCCGCTTTCCGGCCGGAATGACGAGTTCAGCCGAAGCCGTTCAGCGACCTACTCGCCGGCCTTCTCTGCCGCCTCTTCCGCCGCCTTCTTCTCGTCGCGCTTCTTCTCGACATGGCGCACCGCGAACACCGAGAGCTCGTAGAGCAACAGCATCGGCACGGCGAGCATCAGCTGCGAGATCACGTCCGGCGGCGTCAGCACGGCTGCGACCACGAAGACGAAGACGATGGCGTAGCGGCGCTTCTCCTTCAGGAACTGCGAGGAGACGATCCCGGCCTGACCGAGCAGGGTCAGGATCACCGGCAGCTGGAAAGAGACGCCGAAGGCGAAGATCAGCGTCATGATCAGCGAGAGATATTCGCTGACCTTGGGCAGGAGCTGGATGCCGGCCTGTCCCTCGGTCGCCGCCTGCTGCATGCCGATCGAGAACTTCATCAGCACCGGCATGGCGAAGAAATAGACCATGGCCGCGCCGAGCACGAAGAAGATCGGCGTCGCCGCGAGATAGGGCGCGAAGGCCTGGCGCTCGTTCTTGTAGAGCCCCGGCGCGACGAATTTGTAGATCTGCGTCGCGATCACCGGGAAGGCGAAGAAGCCCGCGCCGAACGCCGCGATCTTGATCTGCGTGAAGAGATATTCCAGCGGCGCCGTGTAGATCAGCTGGACATTGGCGCCCGGCCCCGCCGCCCAGACATAGGGCTGGACCAGGAGATTGTAGATCTGCGTCGCGAAGGCGAAGCAGACGAAGAACATGATCAGGAAGGCGACCAGCGACTTGATAAGCCGCGAGCGCAGCTCGATCAGATGGTCGATCAGCGGAGCGCGCGAAGCCTCGATGTCATCTTCGCCCTCGCGATCCGAAGGCGTCTTCACCTCGGCGAGGCTCATGCCGGGCTCCCGTCTTCATTCTGGGCGGCCTTGGGCTTGCGCTTGCGGGCGGGCTTGGCGACCGGCTCCGGCGACGCGGCTTCAGCCTCCGGGATCACGGGCTCCTCGGTGGCGACCGTCTTGCGCCGGCGCTTCGGCTTGGCCGGCTCCTGGGCGGCCGCAACCGGTGCCGGATCGATCACGATTTCGGGCAAGGGCTCCGGCCCGGGAATCGCCGCGAGCTTGGCTTCCGCCTCCTTGACCGCCGCCTCGTCGGGCTTCGGCGCGGCCGGCGTGCCGAAATCCTTCATCGGCTCGATCGGGTCGAAATTGGTCGAGGCCTGCACCGAGGTGCCGATGTCCTCGACCTGCTTCTTCAGGTCGTGAAGCTCCGCCTCGCGCATCGCATCGTTGAACTGCCCCTGGAATTCCGCGGCCATGCGCCTGACCTTGCCGACCATCTGTCCGGCAGTGCGCAGCGCGCCCGGCAATTCCTTGGGGCCGATCACGATGAGCGCGACGCCCCCGACCAGCAATAATTCGCTCCAGGCGATGTCGAACATCGACGGCTAGTCCTCTCGCCACCCACGCCGCTCTAGAGCATGCGCGGCCGCAAGTGGAAACCACTTTTGCGGGCCGGCCTGCTCGAGATATCGATCCAGCGCATTCCTCTGCGTCCGGCCGCGCGCGACCGATCGGGACGCGCGCTGGCGGCGCGCCATCAGGCCTTGGTTTCGGCCTTGGCAGGGGCGGGATTGGCCGTCTGCGCGTTGTGGTCGATCACCTTGGGATCGGCCGGCTGCGCGGCGGTCTCCGGCGGATCATCCTCCGCCATGCCCTTCTTGAACGACTTGATGCCCTTCGCGACGTCGCCCATCAGCTCCGAGACCTTGCCGCGGCCGAAGAGCAGCATGACGATGACACCGACGACGACCCAGTGCCAGATACTGACGCCACCCATCGCAAATTCCTCCGAATTGAACCCAGCCTCCGACCTCCCAGCCGGGCCAGTCGCTTGTGCCGGAAACTAGGTGTCCCCAGCAGGGAACACAAGGACTTCGTCGGTCGAGATGTCGAGACCGACATCCTCGCCCTCGCGAACCGACCCCGGTTGCGCGAAGCGCGCCGTGAGCGGCTTATCGAGCCCGTCGACCGCGATCTGAAGCTCGTCCACCTCGCCAAGGAAGCGCCGCATCACCACCCTGCCGGGCAGGCAGAAGCCCCTAGGCACGAGCCGGACGCCTTGCGGGCGTACGCAGACCACCGCCGCCGCGCCTTCGGCCAGTCCATTCGCGGGAAAGCGGCCGATCGGCGTATCGACGGCGCCGCGCACGACCGTCCCGTCGATTTCGGTAAGATCGCAGA
The DNA here is from genome assembly GCF_017308075.1 of Allobosea sp. Taxonomy (GTDB): domain Bacteria; phylum Pseudomonadota; class Alphaproteobacteria; order Rhizobiales; family Beijerinckiaceae; genus Allobosea. Next base: position 101,301 of record NZ_JAFKFX010000040.1, on the reverse strand, counting down.
AAAATCGGGCGGCAAAGAGGCTGATGGGCTTGCGATAGAGCTCCTCGCCCGTACCGATCTGCACGATCCGACCCTGGCGCATCAGCACGATCCGGTCGGCGATCCGCATCGCATCCTCGGGATCATGGGTGACGATGATCGAGGTCGCGCCGATTTCGTCGAGCAGCGCCATGGTCTCGTCGCGCACCGTGTCGCGCAGGCGCCGGTCGAGATTGGAGAAGGGCTCGTCCATCAGGAGCACGCCGGGCCGCGGCGCCACCGCCCGCGCCAGCGCGACGCGCTGCTGCTCACCGCCCGAAAGCATGTGTGGATAAGCCTCGGCGAGATCGGCGAGGCCGACGCGCGCGATCGCCCGCAGGGCCGTGGCATCCGCCTGCGCATCGCCATAGCCACGCAGGCCGAAGCGGACATTCTCGCGCACGCTGAGATGCGGGAACAACGCATAGTCCTGGAAGACCAGCCCGACGCCGCGCTCCTCCGGCTCGACGAAGGCGTCGGCCGAGGCGACATCCCTCCCCTCGAGCAGAACCCGGCCGGCGCTCGGCCGCTCGACGCCGGCTGCGAGCCGCAGCAGCGTCGTCTTGCCGCAGCCGGAATGACCGAGCAGCGCAATGACCTCGCCCGGAGCGACCGTCAGCGAGACTGCGTCCAGCGCGGTCACGCCGCCGAATCGCTGCGTCACCTCGTCGAAGCCGAGCGAGACCGGGATGGCGGCGCCGGCGGTGCCGCGCCGTCCCCAGCCCAGCCGGCGCATCATGCTTTCGCTACGGGCCAAAGGATGCTCCAGGACTGATGAAATCACCGTCATCCCGGGCTTCGCGCCGGAAGTCCAGGGATCCATCGTAATGCGCAGAGACCTGCGACGGACCCCGGACTGCGCCGCAGAAGCGGCTCGTCCAGGATGACGGGGCGGGCATGGGATCGCGCCCCTACTCCCCCGCGCTGTGCGGCGGCTAGCCGCCTTCGTCAAGCGGGCTGAACAGGTCGCCGAGCGGATCCTCGTCGGCGCGCAGGTCCGGATCGTCGTCCGGAACCGGCACCGAGAGGTCCTTGGAGAGCCGGCCTTCGATGAAGCCGGCGCCCTTCAATTCGTCGAGCCCGGGCAGGTCGTCGATGCGGTCGAGCCCGAAATGGTCGAGGAAGCCCTTCGTGGTGCCAAAGGTCACCGGCCGCCCGGGCGAGCGGCGGCGGCCGCGCAGCCGCACCCAGCCGGCCTCGAGCAGGATGTCGAGCGTGCCCTTGGCCGTGGCGACCCCGCGGATCTCCTCGATCTCGGCCCGCGTCACCGGCTGGTGGTAGGCGATGATCGACAGGATCTCGAGCGCGGCGCGCGAGAGCCTGCGCGGCGCCTCGGCCTCCGGCGCCAGCAGATAGGCAAGATCGGGCGCGGTGCGGAAGGCGAAGCCGCCGGCGACGCGCTTCAGCGTCACGCCGCGCATCGCATAGCTTTGCTCCAGCGCCGCCAGCACCTTCTCGATCGGCACATTGGCCGGCACCGACTTGGCGAGCTCCTCAGCCGAAAGCGGCGCGGTCGAAGCGAAGAGCAGCGCCTCCGCGATGCGGCAGGCGCGAGCCAGCGCCTCGGCGCCGTCCCAGCGCTCGTCGTCCTCGTCCCTCTGGGCTTCGGCCGGGGCCATGCGGATCAGATCCTCACAATCCCAGAGACGGCGGCCGGGACGAGCGCCGACGGACATAGAGCGGCGCGAAGGCGCCGTCCTGGCGCAGGTCGAGCACACCTTCCCGCACCATTTCGAGCATGGCCGAGAGCGAGGAAGCCTTCACCGTCGCCGTCATCGTCTCGGCCGGCATGCCATGGCTCTGCATGTACTGCGCGAGATAGCCGTCGATCGCCGTCCACTCACCGGCTTCGCCGACCAGCCGCGACAGCGCCTCGCGCGCCTCGACCAGCGAGAGCACCTGGCGGTGGCCGACACTCATCGGCGTGCGCATATGGCGCTGGCGCTGCTGCGCATAGGCGGCGAGCAGGTCGTAGAGCTCGGCCTCCCAGACCGGGCGCACCCCGGCGACCACCGCCTCCGGCGCCCCGCGCGCGAAGACGTCGCGGCCGAGCCGCTCGCGCACTGCCAGGCGCTGCGCCGCCGCCCGGATCGCTTCCAGCCGCTTCAGCCGCAAGGCGAGCGCGGTCGCAAGCTCGGCCGCACTCGGCTCCTCGCCCTTGGGAGGCTCCGGCAGGAGCAGGCGCGATTTCAGATAGGCGAGCCAGGCCGCCATCACGAGATAGTCGGCGGCGAGCTCGAGGCGCAGTTCCCGCGCCCGCTCGACGAAGGACAGATACTGCTCGGCCAGCGCCAGGATCGAGATCCGCGCCAGATCGACCTTCTGGCGCCGGGCGAGGTCGAGCAGCAAGTCGAGCGGCCCTTCATAGCCGTCGACGTCGATCAGGAACGCCGGCTCGTCCACCGCACGCTCGGGCGCGGCGCTCTCCTCGAAAGGCAGTTCAGCGGCCATCGGTGGCCCATCCCCATATCCGGCGAACGGCCTATCGCCGCGCCACAGCCCCGTGGGACAGGTTCGGCCTAACTTCCGCCCAAGGCAAGGGCGCTGGCGAGCTGGGCGCGTGCCGCGTCGACGTCGATCGGCTCCGGCTCATGGCGGATTCGCGCCAGCGCCATCGCCGCCCGCCGCGCCCGCTGTCCGGTCATCGCCGGCACCGCCCCGGCGACGGCGACCATCTCGTCCATGATGCCATGGCAATGCAGCACGACGTCGACACCGGCCCGGATCGCCGCCTTCGACTTCTCGGCGAAGCTGCCGGAAAGCGCCTTCATCGAGATGTCGTCGGTCATGATCAGCCCGTCGAAGCCGAGCTCGCCGCGCATCACCTCGCGGACGATCCGCCGCGAGGTCGTCGCCGGTTTGCGCGCGTCGAGGGCGGTGAACACGACATGCGCCGTCATCGCCAGCGGCATGTCGGCGAGATGGCGGAAGGGCGTAAAATCATGGGCGCGCAGCGCGTCGAGGCTGGCCTCGACCACCGGCAGGTCGTGATGGCTGTCGGCCTGCGCCCGGCCATGGCCGGGCATGTGCTTGATCACCGGCAGCACGCCGCCGGCGAGCAGGCCCTCGGCCGCCGCCCGGCCGAGCTTGGCCACCATCACGGGATCGCGCGCATAGGCGCGGTTGCCGATCACGTCATGGCTGCCGGCGACCGGCACGTCGAGTACCGGCAGGCAGTCGACATCGATGCCGACGCTTTTGAGGTCATGCGCCATCAGCCGCGCCGAGAGCCTGACGATCTCGCGCTGCTGCACGGGGTCGTTGATCGCGAGGAAGGCCAGCGCCGGCGGATAGGGCGGCCAGTGCGGCGGCCCCATGCGCTGTACCCGCCCGCCCTCCTGGTCGATCAGGATCGGCGCCTGCCAGCCGACGCATTCGCGCATCGAGGCGGTCAGCGCCGCGACCTGCGCCGGGTCCTGGGTGTTGCGTTTGAACAGGATGAAGCCCCAGGGCCGGGCGTCGCGGAAGAAGGCGCGCTCGTCTTGAGTGAGGCTCGTGCCGAGGCAGCCGGCGATGAAGGCGCGCGAGGTCATGCGACAGGCGTAGGAATGCCGGCCCTGCCGGTCAAGCGGGTGACGTCGTCGAATTGTGGGTTGGCGCTTGCGGCAGCCGCCTCCCGGCCTAGACTTTCGTCAGCCCCGTGACGCGAGACCGCATAGCCATGATCGACGAAGCCCCGCTGCTGACCATCCGCAAGACCTTCGAGCGCCCGCAGGCCAGCCTGATCGCAGCCTTGAAGGGCGCCCCGACGGCCCAGATATCCGACGCCATGCATGCCGGCGGCGCGATGGATTTCGCGATCAAGGCGCCGCCCGGACTGCCGGAATTCTTCATCGGTACCGCCCTCACCTGCGATTGCGGTCCCGGCGACAATCTCGCGGTCTGCGCGGCCGTCGCTTTGGCCGAGCCAGGCGACGTGATCGTCGCCGCGACCCACGGCTTCACCCAGGCCGGCATCATCGGCGATCTCCTGGCCGGCATGATGAAGAACCGCGAGGTCGCCGCCTTCGTCACCGACGGCGTCGTACGCGACATCGCCGATCTGCGCCGCATCGGCCTGCCGGTGTTCTCAAAGGGCGCGACGCCTTCCTCCGTGCACCGCTCGGGCCCCGGCACGGTCGGATTGCCCATCGTCTGCGGCGGCATCGCGATCGAATCGGGCGACATCCTGATCGGCGACCCCGACGGCGTCGTCGTAGTGCCGCATCGCCGCGCCGCCGAGATCGTCGAGCGGCTGAAGGTGGTGCGGACCAATGAGGGCGGGCTGCTCTCCGAGGTTACCGCCGGGCTCGACGCCCCGGGTTTCGTCATCGAATTGCTGGCGAGCAGCCGGGTACGCTATCTCGACTGAGCAGGCGCCAGCTGCGACCGGCTTGAATCAGATTGGCTGGATCCGGCCGCAAGCCATTGACCGAACAGCCGGATCAACGCGCCCGGAACGCGGGCGGCATTCGTTGGGAACCACTTCGTCATCCCGGCCGGGCCGCGCCCAGCCGGGATGACTGTATCGGGTCCGCCGCTCAGCGCAGCTGCGCCGCCGCCTGGGCGTTGAAGGCGTCGAAGGGCAGTTCGGCGACGCGGAACCAGAGCTGTTCCTTCTTCCAGTAGGGCAGGAAGGAATCCCAGAACGTCTTGAAGTTCGGGTTGCTGGCGGCAAGCTCGGCGTAGAGCGCGAAAGCCTCCTTGAAGGCCGCCTGCATCACGTCCTGCGGGAACGGGCGCAGCTCGGCGCCGGTGCCGACCAGGCGGATCAGCGCATCCGGGTTGCCATGGTCGTACTTGGCCATGCACAGCGCATTGGCCTCGGCACAGGCGGCCTCGACGATCGCGCGGTAATGCGCCGGCAGCGCGTTCCACTTGTCCATGTTGGCGATGAAGCTGACATTGGCGCAGCCTTCCCAGAAGCCCGGGTAGTAATAGTACTTCGCCACCTTCTGGAAGCCGAGCTTCTCGTCGTCATAGGGACCGGAGAACTCGGCCGCATCGAGCGTGCCACGCTCCAGCGCCGGATAGATGTCGCCGCCGCCGAGGGTCTGCGGCACCACGCCGAGCTTCGACATGATCCGGCCGCCGAGGCCGGCGATGCGGAACTTCAGGCCCTGGAGATCGGCGACCGATTTGATCTCCTTGCGGAACCAGCCGCCCATCTGCGCCCCGGTATTGCCGGAGGGGATGGTGTGGATGTTGAACTTCTTCATGAAGTCGCGGCAAAGCTCGAGCCCGCCGCCGGCATAGAGCCAGGCGTTCTGCTGGCGGGTGTTCATGCCGAAAGGCAGCGAGGTCTCGAAGGCGAAGGCGGTGTCCTTGCCGATATAGAAGCTCGCCAGGGTGTGGCTGCATTCGACCGTGCCGTTCTGCACCGCGTCGAGCGCCTGGAGCGCCGGCACGATCTCGCCGGCGGCGAAGGTCTGGATCTGGAACTGGCCATCGGTCGCCTCGGCGACGCGCTTGGCGACCTGGGTCGAGATGCCGAACAGCGTGTCGAGGCTCTTCGGATAGCTCGAGGTCAGACGCCAGCTGACCTTCGGCATCGACTGGGCCACTGCCGGAGCGGCGATGGCGGCGCTGGCGGCGGCACCCGCGCCAGCCGACTTGATGAATTTGCGGCGGTCCATGGCTTTCCTCTTGCTTGCGAGCTTTCACGCCTCTCGGGCGGCACTGCTCGTCAGGGTAGCGCGACGCTACCGCTACCGCCCTAGCGGCAAAACGGCACGGCCGGAAGGGCCGCATGCGCCGTAGACGGAGCGGAAAGCGGGATCGGTTGCGCCTGAAACCGCACGATCCACGAGAAAATTTCGAGAAAGCGCTCGCCGGATGGCAGAACGCACACGGCTTTCAAGCGATCTGCCGAATGGCCGAAGCGGTGCGCAAGCGCCGGCATGCATGGCCGCCGGCGACCGACGGAGACGGCTACGGGCTCCGATACCCGATCGTGAAGGATGCCATCCAACCAGCTGAATCGATTCGGGTTCAGCGCTCGACGCTCCTTGCGAGCAGCCCTGCCGCCAGCATGGCGAGGCGGCAGACCGCGCGCGTGCCGAGCCCGCCGACATCCTGCTGCGGCACGAACTCGACGATGTTGAAGCCGATGATCGGCGCGCGCTCGGCGACGCCGTTCAGCAGGTCGACGACATCGCCGAATCCGAGCCCGCCAGGCGCCCTGCCGAGCACGCCCGGCACCACCGAGGGATCGAAGCCGTCGACATCGAAGCAGACCACGACCGGACGATCGGCAGGCACGCATTGCACGGCGTGAGCGATGCCCCTGGCCCTGAGCGTGCGCATGTCGATCAATTGCGCCCCGGCGGCCCGCGCATCGGCAACCTCGGCCTCGCGGGCGCTGCCGATGCCATGCGCACCGACCTGGACGATCGCCTTGACGCCGGAAAGCTCGGAGGCCCGCCGCATCGTGCTCGACAGCCCGAAGCGCTCGCCCTCGACCTCCTCGCGCCAGTCGATATGCGCATCGACCTGCAGGACGCTGATCTCGCCGCGGGCGGCGAAGGCGCGCAGCGCGGGAATCTGCACACTGTCGTCGCCGCCCAGCAGCAGGGGTGCAGTCCCTCGTGCCAGCAGGCTCGTATAGACGGCCTCGATCCGCGCCGGTTCCCGGCGAGATCGGCCGGGTCGAAAGCGATGTCGCCGCAATCGACCAGCCTGTCCCGCTCCCGGAGCAGCGGGCCGCCCAGATCGAAATCATAGTGCCCGCGCCGCACCGCCTGGGGCGCGCTCGCGGCCCGAATCGCGCCCGGTGCCGCGGCGCTGTGAGGCGAGCCGGATCGGTAGGGCGTCGCCCCGGGGATGCCGATCACCGCGACAGAGCCGGGCGAGACCGCATCGTAATGAACGGCCTCGCCGCCGAGGAAGACGGCATCATCGGCGGGCCGGGAGATCGGATCGAGAGACATGACGGAAGACCGCGGAGCTGGAAGGACGAGGCCCCAGCCTGCCCCGCGGCGAACGCCGGAGGCAAGCACGCCGGGGCCCCTCGCCCTGGCCCGTCATGCATGGCGGCAAATGGAAACGCCGGCCGCGAATGTCGCGGCCGGCGCTGATAAAATGACGGCGATGCCGCCAGATCCGCTATGGCGGGCTCAGTTCTTGGCGATGAAGCACTGCCCGCCGGCGGCCTGGAGCGCGGTGCACATCGTCGCGGCATCCTCGCGCGAATAGGGACCGACGCGCAGGCGATAGACGGTCTTGCCTCCGGCGAGTTCGGTCTTGCGCACGATCGGGCTCTGGCCGCTGAGCTGGGTCGGGTATTTGCGCTGCAGAGCCGCGAAAGTCGCGCGCGCCTCGGCCTCGCTGCCCGGCGCCGCCAGCTGCACGGCGAATCCGCCATTGGCGTCGGCGCGAGGCGCGGCCGGCGCGGCGCTGGTCGGCGCAACCGGATCGAGCGCAGCCGTGCGGGTCCGCGGCGGCGGCGTGACGGCCGCCGGCGACGTCGTCGGCGCGGCGGCACGATCCTGCACCTTGGCGGCATCGACCGTCGGCGTCGCCGCCGCACGGCTGACAGGCGCGGAGCCCGTCACCATCGGCTGCGGCGCGGGGGCTGCCGCGCCATTGCCCGCCGGCGGAACCGGGGTGCCATCCGGGCGGATCGCGACGGTGCGGACCTTGCGCGGCTCGCCCAGGCCCGGCACGGGCGGAACCGCGATCAGCCCCGGCTCGCCGGAAGCGAGCGCCGCGCTGGTCGTGTCGGACGAACCCGGGCGAGAAGGCATGGAGCGCGCCGCCTGCTGGACATCGACCGGCTGCTCCTCGCGGCTGACCACCTTGGTCTCGGCCGCGGGGGTCTCGCCGGAGCGCTCATAGATCTGCTTGTTCTGATTGGGAATCTCGGCGCCGCCGGGATTGACCGGAGCGACCTTCGTCGGCGCGGCGTCGGCGCTGATCACCGGCGGCTGGCCATCGGCTCCGACCGTCGGGCGCGAGCCGCGGAAGGTCATGGCGAGGCCGACGCCGGCAACGGTGACGGCGATCACGGCAGCAGCCGCCCACAACCCCTTGCGCGAACGCGGCTGGGCATATTGGCGCGCATCCTCCTCGGCCTGCTGCGGCTGGGCATAATCCTCGGGCAACGCCCGGTCGTAACCGACCGGGTAGCCCTGCTGCACCGCCTCGTCGAGATCGCGGGGCTCCTCAGGCACATAGGCGTGCGCGCCGGCCTCCACCTGCGGCACATAGCCATGCTGCGAGGCGGCCGGCTGGTCATACTCGGCATAGCCGGCTTCAGGATACGCGGTTTCCTGGCGGTGCGCCTGCTCATGAAACTGCGCCTGCACGGGCACCATCGGGGCCGCGGGAGCCCTTCCAGGCTCAGTCCGGCGCAGCAGAGCCTCGAACTCGTCCAGGGCGCCCATCAACTCGGCCGGAGGCTGCGCGGCCTCGGCCGGAGCCTGGCTTGCGGGTGCCGGGTGGAAAGAAGGCTCGACGCGGGCCGTCGCCGGCCAATGCGCCGGAGCCTCGGCCACTGGCCGGACGGGAGCTGCCGCCGGAGCCGCGACTGGCGCGGCAACAGGCGCAGCCGGGCGGCCGCTGAACAATTCCTTGAGCGGATCGTCCTGGCCGACGAGCCTGGTCAACTCCATCAGCGGATCGTTCGCCGAGCCCGGCTTCTGCGGCTGGGCCGCGCCGCGGAGCTGGCGCTCGAGGTCATCCAGATCGAGGGCGAAACGGTTTCTAGCTGGCTCGCTCATGACGTGATCCATTCCAGCGCGCTGCCAGCGCCATCAAAGAACGGCGGCAGCGCGCGGTCAATCTGACGAAAGCCCGGCCAGCCTGCCTTCCGGCACGCCCAACCAATCCCGCTCCCGCATCGATCCCGGCAGACGCTGGCCGGATCTTCTGATCCGCAGGGCGCCCGAGGCGACGGGGACAGACCCGTCAGCGCATCTCTTCCGGCGCCGCCACACCGACGACCGCCAGACCGGAAGCAAGGACGCTGCGCACCGCATGCACGAACGCCAATCTTGCTGCGGTCGACTTTCGATCAGTTTGATTAACGAACCGTAATTGCGCCGAGTCTTTGCCCTTGTTCCAGAGCGAGTGGAAGGCGCTCGCCAGTTCGTGGACGAAAAAGGCGACACGATGAGGCTCGTGTGACGAAGCCGCGGCATCGATCATCCTCGGATAGGCGGCGATCATCTTGACGATGCCGATCTCCGACTCGTCGGTGAGCAGCCCGAGATCGGCCTGCGCCAGCGCCTGCGGCGAGAGATCGAGGTCCGGGAAGGCTTCCTTCGCCTGACGGAAGATCGAGGCGCAGCGCGCATGGGCATACTGGACGTAGAAGACCGGATTGTCCTTCGACTGCTCGACGACCTTGGCGAGGTCGAAGTCGAGCGTCGCGTCGTTCTTGCGGAAGATCATCATGAAGCGCACCGCGTCGCGGCCGACCTCGTCGATGACCTCGCGCAGGGTGACGAAGTCGCCGGAGCGCTTCGACATCCGGACCTGCTCGCCATTGCGCAGCAGCCGCACGAGCTGGCAGAGCTTGACGTCGAGCGCGCCCTCCCCGCTCGTCACCGCCTTCACCGCCGCCTGCATGCGCTTGACATAGCCGCCATGGTCGGCGCCCCAGACGTCGATCATCTCGGCGAAGCCGCGCGTGAACTTCGAGCGGTGATAGGCGATGTCGTTGGCGAAATAGGTGTAGCTGCCATCCGACTTCAGCAGCGGCCGGTCGACATCGTCGCCGAATTTGGTGGCGCGGAACAGGGTCTGCTCGCGATCCTCCCAGTCCTCGTCCTTCTGGCCTTTCGGCGGCGGCAGGCGGCCCTCATAGATCAGGTCTCGGGCCCGCAGGTCCTCGATCGTCTGGTGCACGGCATCGGCATTGCCGTCCCGGCCCTGCAGCGAGCGCTCCGAGAAGAAGACCTCGTGAACGACGCCGAGCGCGGCGAGATCGTCGCGGATCATCGCCATCATGCCGTCGATGGCCGCCTGGCGCACGGTCGGCAGCCAGTCCCATTCGGCCTTGCCGAGCAGCGCCGGCCCGTGCTCGCGCGCCAGCGCCTCGCCGACCGCGACGAGATAATCGCCGGGATAGAGCCCTTCGGGGATCGCACCGATCTCCTCGCCCAGCGCCTCGCGATAACGCAGGAAGGCCGAGCGGGCGAGAACGTCGACCTGCGCGCCGGCGTCGTTGATGTAGTATTCGCGAGTGATATCGTGACCGGCGAAAGCGAGCAATGCCGACAAGGCATCGCCGAAGACCGCGCCGCGGCCATGGCCGACATGCATCGGCCCGGTCGGATTCGCCGAGACATATTCGACGTTGATCTTCGGCTCAGGCTTCGGCCGGCCGCGACCATGCTCGGTTCCGGCGAGCACCGCCGATTTCAGAACCGCGGTGAACACGGCGGGCTGCAGCGTAATGTTGATGAAGCCCGGCCCGGCGATCTCGGCCTTGAGGACATCCGCGTCCTTGGCGAGTTCGGCGACGATCAGCTCGGCGAGCGCGCGCGGCGCCATGCCGGCCTCCTTGGCGAGCACCATGGCTGCGTTGATCGCAAGATCGCCATGGGCCGGATCCTTCGTCGGCTCGACCACGACCCGCGCCAGCGAAAGCCCGGCGGGGATGCGGCCGGCCTCCGCCATTCCGGAGAGGATGGCGGCGAGGCGCGCGGAGAAAGTCTCGAAAATATTCATGGCGACCAGCGATTTTCGACGGAGATTGATGGATTTCGAAGGATTGACCGGCCCGGCCCTATCGCAGCGACGGAGTGGCGTCAAACAGCCGGCGATGCTCGCCGAGCGCGTAGGAGTCGGTCATCCCGGCGATATAGTCGGCGATCCGGCGGGCCCGGCGGGCCTCGTCGAGCGTCGCGCAGTCCGCCGACCATTCGCCCGGCATCGCCTCCGGCGTGGCGTTGAACCTGTCGAACAGGTCGCGCACCACATCGGCCGCCTGCTGGCGGATCACCTTGATGCGCGGGTGGCGATACATGTTCGGATAGAGGAAGCCCTTGATCGCCTTGTCGGCCGCCGCGATCCGCTCGGAGAAGGCGACGACCGGCGCCCCGGCCCGGCGGATCGCATCGACATCGGCCGGAGCGAGCGCCGCGATCAGAGCCTCGGAATGGCCGATCACGTCCTCGACGAAGCGGGTGATGACACGGCGCACCAGCTCGTTGGTGGCGCGCGGCTTTTCGAGCCCTGGATGCAGCCTCTCGATCTCGTCGAGCAATCCGGCGAGGAAGGGCACCGCGCGCAGTTCCGCGAGCTCGAACATGCCGGCGCGCAGCCCGTCATCGATGTCATGGGCGTTGTAGGCGATGTCGTCGGCGAGCGCCGCCGCCTGCGCCTCGGCCGAGGCGTGCGTGGCGAGCCAGAGATCCTGCTTGGCCTGGTATTCGACGATCGCCGCCGGGATGCCCGTCGCGGCATAGCGCGGCACCGGCCGGCCATCGGCTTCGACCAGCGGGCCGTTGTGCTTGACCAGCCCCTCGAGCGTCTCCCAGGTCAGGTTCAGCCCGTCGAAGCCGGCATAGCGCCGCTCCAGCCGCGTCACGATCCGCAGGGTCTGGGCATTGTGATCGAAGCCGCCGAAATCCTTCATGCATTCGTCGAGCGCATCCTCGCCGGTATGGCCGAAGGGCGTGTGGCCGAGGTCGTGCGCCAGCGCCAGCGCCTCGGCGAGGTCCTCGTCGAGGCCGAGCGCCCGGGCGAGCGCGCGGGCGATCTGAGCCACCTCGATCGAATGGGTCAGCCGGGTGCGGAAATGATCGCCCTCATGCGAGACGAAGACCTGGGTCTTGTGCTTCAGCCGACGGAAGGCGGTGGAATGGATGATGCGGTCACGGTCGCGCTGGAAGGGGTTACGCGTCGCTGAACCCGGCTCCTCGACCAGCCGGCCACGGCTCGTGGCGGTCCGGCAGGCATAGACGGCGCGCCAGCGATCGCCCGGCTCGCGCGGCGGATGAAGCGGATCTTGTGCTGGCGCCATGTTCGCTCGCTCGATGTTCGCTCGCTGCTTGGCTGCCCACCGGTGGAGGCGGCTTGAACGGGCGCAGGCTGGCCATTACCTTTGCGGGCGAGGCAGGAGCAAGGATGTTCTGCGCATGACGACCGCAATCGAGGCCAATCCGCGCGCGATCTCGCTGACCGACAAGGCGGCGGGGCGCATTGTCGCGGTCATGGCCAAGGAGCCGCCGGGCTCGATGCTGCGTGTCAGCGTCGCCGGCGGCGGCTGCTCGGGTTTCCAATATGTCTTCGACATCGACCAGGAGAAGGCGCCGGGCGACATCGTGATCGAGCGCAGCGGCGCGACCGTGCTCATCGACGAGACCTCGGTCGACCTGCTGGAAGGCTGCACGATCGATTTCGTCGACGACCTCGTCGGCCAGTCGTTCAAGATCACCAATCCGAACGCCACCGCCTCCTGCGGTTGCGGCACGTCCTTCGCGCTCTAAAGTCCGGTCAGTTCGGCAGCACGACCTGCCGGAAGGCGCGCAGCAGATCGGAATCGAGCTTGCCGGTCATGGCCGCCAGGGTACCGTAGGCCTGCTCGGGCGCCATCGGCGCCTTGTAGGAGCGCCGCTCGATCAGCGCCGCATAGACGTCGCAAATGGTGATCATCCGCACCAGATCGGAGATCTCGTCGGCACGCAGGCCGCGCGGGTAGCCGGAACCGTCGAGATATTCGTGATGGCTATAGGCGGCGTCGACGATCTCGCGCTCGAATCCGCCCTGCCTGCGCAGCATCTCGTAGCCGACCCGCGGATGCTCGCGCACGATCCGCATCTCTTCCGCCGTCAGCGCGCCCGGCTTGTGCAGGATGGCGAGCGGGATGCGCGCTTTGCCGACATCGTGCAGAAGCGCCGCTCCGGTCACCAGCCGGCGCGCAGTTTCGGGAAAGCTGAGCCGCTCCGCGAAGGCAGCGGCGAGGCCGGCGACCAGCAGGCAATGCTGATAGGTGGCATCGTCATGGCTCCAGACCATGTCGAGCCAGGCGCCGAGATCGCGCTGGTCGGCGGCGCGATTGATCGCCTCGATGCCGCCATCGAGCGCCGCCGGGGACAGAGCATCGCCCCTCGCCGCCCGCTCCAGCATGTCGGCTACGACGACCGAGGCCGCGACGAATTGCTGCTGGACCGGCTGCGAATCCCCGGCCCCATTGAGCATCCGGCCAACCTCGCCGAGCAGAACCTTGGCCGGCGCATCGGCCGAGAGCACGGCACTGGCGCCAATCGCATTGGCCTGCACGGCCGTCCGTGGCGAGGGGTCGCGCAGCAGGCACAGGAACGGAGTTCCGGCACTTCTATGGCTGGCGAGCGTGCGCCGTACCGCCTCGACCGAGGCACGGTTGGACAGGTCGACATCGCTGATCAGCAAATGCCGCGACGCCGGCCGCACCGCCACCGGCCGGTTCAGGTCGACCACGGCGCAAGGTCCCCACAGCGACAGCAGCCGGTCGAGCTTGTGAGATTGTTCTGGGCGGTCGGTGATCAGTAGCACGGTGATCGGCATATCCTCGCAACGAGATCACCTTTGCCACGGTTCCCTGAGACCGGATGAAACGGAATCGCTCAAATTTTTCGTTTCGCCTCGAAAAATCCGAGCCGAGCGAAATCCCTCATGACCGCAGGGCCTGTCTGCGCATCGCGTTCGCCTCGGCATATTGCAGCAGCAGATCGAGATCCTCGCGGGCGATGTCGAGGGAATCGCCCATCTGCGCCAGGGCCTCATCGATGTCAGAGGGGCTGAACGTCCCCGGCGGCTCCGGCTGAGGCGGCGCATGGCCGGCCGTCATGTGACGATGCGGATAGCTGCGGCGCGTGAGGCCGTGGAAGGCTACGCCGAGCGCGACCAGCGAGAGCGAGCACAGCCCGACCGGCACGAAGGGGAATAACAGCCCCCACTCCATGACGACCGGCCCGCCGAGCACGGCGGTGAGCGCGACTGCGCCACCTGGCGGGTGCAGCGAGCGCGTCAGTGACATCGCCGCGATGGCGAGCGCGACGGCCAGCGCAGCCGCGATCGTCAGGTCAGGCACGGCCCAGCCGGCGGCGAGCCCCACGAAGGCGGAGATCACGTTGCCACCGATCACCGGCCAGGGCTGCGCAAGCGGACTCGCCGGTACCACGAAGACCAGGACCGCCGAAGCCCCGATCGGCGCCAGGACGAGCGGTGCATGGACGGGGAAGGCAAAGCCGGCCGCGGCGGTGAGCGCGATCGCGGCAAACACGCCGGCGCAGGCCGCGGTGCGCTCGGCCAATGTCGCGCCAGCCAGGATCGGGTGGAACAGCTTCACGGCCGGCTCTCCGGAGCAGCCCTCCCGACCAGCCGGTCGCGCGAGGCAGCCCCCATTTCAGTATCGGGCCGCCTCTATAATATACATTGCGCACAACTCAACGGAAATTTAGATATTTCACATAAATTTACGTCAATTAACCGGCCGTGCTGCCGTGCATGTCCGGCACGCAACAAAAAAGGCGCCCGAAGGCGCCCTTCCGAGAGATTTTTCTTCTCAATGCGAGCTGGGTGGCCCGCCCTGCTCGAGCCTGATCTCGGCGGCCATCAGCCCCTTCGGCCCCGGCCCATAGCGAACCAGAACCGTCTGGCCGGGGATCAGCTCGACGATGCCGTAGCGGCGCAGCGTCTCCATATGGACGAAGATGTCGGGCGCGCCCTCGCCGGCCGAGACGAAGCCGAAGCCGCGCAGCCGGTTGAACCATTTCACCACCATGCGCTCGAGCCCGCTGGTCGGTGTCACCGTGGCATTGGTGCGCGGCATCGGCATTTCCGCCGGATGACGCCCGGCGGAGGTGTCGATCGAGAGCACCCGGATCGCCTGGCGACCACGCGCCTTCGCGACCACTTCGAGAACGATGCGCGCGCCTTCGGCGATGGCGTTGAAGCCGTCGCGCTTCAGAATCGTGACATGGACGAGGATGTCGCTGCCGCCATCTTCCGGCACGACGAAGCCGTAGCCCTTGCTGACGTCGAACCATTTGACGTAGCCCGCCAGCTCGACGCCTGCATCGACGAAGCCAGCCTCGGGGCCGTCGAGCCGCACGACCCGGTTGAGCGATTGGATCGGTCCGAGTGGGGGCCTCCCACCATCGCCGTACTCGTCGGACATGTGCCGCTCATCTCCGATGCGAAATCTGATTCGTCTTGCGACGATAGCACCGCAGCGGACTCGCGAAACAGCGCCAACCCTTTCATCCACATGATCGAGGCCGAAAATATACTGGGATGGCCGCCCTCGGGCCGGCCTTCGCCCCTATGGTCGACGGCTCGCCCGGACTCCGCCGCGACAGGCGAAATGCCGGCGCGATGCAGGGCCAGGCTCGTGATCGCAGGCCGACAGCCACCCGCATCGTCGGGGCTGCGCGCGGGCCGTCACGACAAGAAACGTTGGGTAAGCCCAGGTTAAGCGCGGCTGCCTATGGTGTGCCCACGTGGCTCCGGGTGGCCGCTGTGAAACGGCTCCAAGCGGGATGAGCAGGATGTACAAGCAGCAGATTTGGGATCAGGTGCGGTCGCAGGCGGATGTGACGCCCTCGATCTACGGAGCCGTGGACTTCGATGCCCTGCCTGAGCGCTTCGCCGGCGCGGCCAGCGATCCCAACGAGCTGCGAACCGCCACCGAGGCCGAGCGCGCGCAGCTTCTGGCCGATGACGGCCTGATGACACTGGTCCGCGCCTACACCTTCATGGGCGACCGCGTGGCCGATCCCTATGCCGCCCTGATGCCGGAACATGGCTTCAAGCGGCTGATCGAGATGCTCGACCAGGCCTGCCGGCACGGCATCGATTCCGTCCCTGACGCCCCGCCGCAACTGCGCGACTTCATCGCGGCGATGGAGACCGTCCCCGACTGGCTCGACATGGCCCTGGTCGAGGAAGGCGCGCGCATCGAACGCGCACCCATGGCGATCATGAGCCCGATCGCCATCCGCGCCGCCTTCATCGCGACCTTCATGAACCGTTATGCGGCACTGCCGATGGCGCTGACAGGGACTCTCTCCAACGAAAGCGCCGCAAGGCGCGTCAAGGAGACGGCGACGTTCTTCGCGACCTCGGTGCTGCCCGGAGCGCTCGCCCGTGGCGGCGAGGGCTTCCGCGCGGCGGCGATGGTCCGTCTGATGCATTCGATGGTGCGCTTCAACGCCATGCGCAAGGGCCGCTGGGACGTCTCGGTCTACGGTATCCCGATCCCGCAGGTCGACCAGATGCCGGCCGGTCTCATCGGGGTCACCATGATGTCGGCCGCGATTCTGCGTGAGGGCCGCAGCGAGTTCACGCCGGAGGAACGCGCCCGCGTCGAGCTCAGCCGCTACCGCTGCTATCTGCTCGGCCTGCCCGAGGCGCTGCTGGGGACGACGCCGAAGGAGATCGTGACGCTGATGGCCGCGGGCCTTGCGACATTGCGCTCAGGCTTCGACGACGAGACCTGCGGCAGCCTGCTGCGCGCGACGATCGGCGCCTATCTCCCGGCGGACGAGTCCCTCCCGTCACGCATTTTCGACCGCGTCGAGAAAGGCTTCTCGAAGGTGTTCTTCGTCAAGAACTATGCCGGCGGGGACAAGGCGAAGGCTGCGAGCATGGGCGTGGTTCCCGACACGCTGGACAAGGCCTGCTACGGCATCGCCGCGGCGGTCGCAGGCAGCCGCATGCTGGCCTACAAGCTGGCCATGAACGTCCCGATGCTCTCGGCTGCAGTGGATCGGCGTCTCGTCGCGATCATCCGCAAGCAGCTCGCCGCCTGGGGGCATGCCCATTTCACGACGGATGCATCGGCCTATCGACCGAATGCGCCCTCCGCACCGCATCCGACGCCTGGCCAGCCGGCAAGCGACCAGCCCGCCTCCACGGCCGCGACACGCAGGTCGAGCTGAGCGGGCGGCGCCGCGGACGCCGCGTGCCGGCCGCGGCCGTTCAGTTCGCCAGCCGCGCCAGCGCCACACCGATCTCAGCCCGCACCACGAGATCGGCGATCGGGTCGAGATCGGTCGGCTCGCGGTTGAGGATCACGAGCTTGGCGCCGTTGCGCTTGGCAACGACCGGAAAGCTCGCCGCCGGGAACACGACCAGCGACGAGCCGGCGACGAGATAGAGATCGGCCGAAAGCGTCATCTCATGGGCGCGCAGCATCTGCCGCTGCGGCATCTGCTGACCGAAGGAGATCGTCGCGGCCTTCACCACGCCGCCGCACATCGTGCAGTCCGGCGGCTCGTCCGAGGCTTCGAATTCCCGCCGGATCGCCGCGAGTTCATGGCGCCAGCCGCAGCTCAGGCAGGTCGCGTAGGTACCGTTTCCGTGCAGCTCGATCACCGCCTCCTCGGCGATGCCCGAGGCCTGGTGCAGCCCGTCGATATTCTGGGTGATCACACCGGGCGAGCGCCCTTCCGCGACCAGCGTCGCCAGCGCGCGATGGCCGCGATTGGGCCTGGCGTCCGGGCAATGATCGTCCATGGCGAACTTGCGCCGCCAGGCCTCGACCCTGGCCTCGCGGCTGTGGACGAACACATCGAACGGGATCGGCTTGTTGATCATCCAGGGCGAGCCCGGCGAACGGAAATCGGGCACGCCCGATTCGGTCGAGATGCCGGCGCCGGTGAAGGGCACGATCACCCGGGCGCGGTCGAGCATCGCATGCAGTTCCCCGATCGCGTCCTGTGTCTCTTCATCCATGCCGCCGGGCTCCGGATCGTCATTGCTTTCCGACGAATATGGCGGTGTGCGTCCCGCGCTCCAAGACCGCCGGGTCGTGGGCGTTGACGGCAGGCCGTCGCCGCCGCAAAGCTCGGCCATGCCTTCGCCGTCCCCCACCCCGCTGAACCCCGATCTCATCGACACCGCGACCCCGCCGATTCCCGAGGCGCAGGGCTGGGCACGAGCCTATGACGGCCGCAGCGGCCCGCTGATCGACCTGTCGCAGGCCGTGCCGGGCTCACCACCGCCCGCGGCGCTGCTGGAGCGCCTCGCCGAGGCGGCCGGCCGGCCCGACCAGACCCGCTACGGCGCCATCACCGGCGACCTTGCCTTGCGCGAGGCCTATGCCGCCGAGACCAGCGCCTTCTATGGCGCGCCGATCTCGCCGGAGGAGATCGCGATCACGGCCGGCTGCAACCAGGCATATGTCGTGACGATGATGGCGGTGGCCCGGGCCGGCGACAATGTGCTGCTGCCGACGCCCTGGTACTTCAATCATGAGATGACGCTGAACATGCTCGGCGTCGAGCCGCGCCCGCTGCCCTGCGATCCCGCACAGGCCTTCGTGCCCGATATCGCGACCGCCGAGAGCCTGATCGACGAGCGCACCCGCGCCATCGTGCTGGTGACCCCGAACAACCCGACCGGCGCGGTCTATCCGCCTGCCACCATCGCCGCCTTCGCCGCGCTCTGCCGCCGGCGCAAGATCTGGCTCGTACTCGACGAGACCTATCGCGATTTCCTGCCGGACGGGGCTGGCCGCTCGCATGAGCTCTTCGCCGCAAGCGACTGGCGTGATTCGCTGATCGGCCTCTACAGCTTCTCCAAGGCCTATGCGGTTCCCGGCTGGCGGCTCGGCGCGATCACCGCCGGCACCGATGTGCTGGCGCAGATCGGCAAGGTGCTCGACTGCATCCAGATCAGCCCTGTCCGGGCCGGTCAGGGCGCCATCGCCTGGGGCATCGACGGCATCCGTGCCTGGCGCGAGGCCAACCGCAGCGAGATCAACGCACGCGCCGTGCTGTTCCGCAGGACGATGGCGCCGCTCAACGGCTGGAGCGTCCTCGCAGCCGGCGCCTATTTCGCCTATCTCGCCCATCCCTTCGAAGCTGTTCCCGCAGCCGAGGTCGTCCGCCGCCTGGTGCAGGAGCGCGGCGTGCTCGCTTTGCCCGGCCCTTATTTCGGCCCCGGACAGGAGCGACATCTGCGCATCGCCATCGCCAATGTCGGTGCAGACCGGCTCGGCGAGCTCGGCGACAGGCTGCAGGGCTTTTCGCTCTGACGACAGGGAGATCGTTGATGTCGTGGAAGAACCGCGGAGCCGGGCGCCTGCTCGTCGCCGCCCTGCTCTGCGCCCCCGCCGCGGCCGGCGCCCAGGGGCGAGCGTCCGAGGGCGATTCCTCGCCGGCCTACAAGGCCTGCATGGACAAATCCGGCGGCGTCACCGTCGCCATGCTCGACTGCGGCAGCGCCGAATATGTCAGGCTCGACGCGGCCCTCAACGCCGCCTATCGCGCGGCGACGAACGGGCTCGAACCGGCGCAGCGCAACCTGCTACGCGACGCCCAGCGCGCCTGGCTCGCCTATCGCGATTCCAGCTGCTCCTTCATGTCCCGGCTCGGCGACCGCGGCACCATGGCCGCGCTCGCCGATCAGAGCTGCCTGATGCAGGTCACGGCCGAACGCACGCGCTGGCTCAAGGACCTCGCCCCGCTCTGAGGGCTCAGCCCTTCACTGCCGGGCAGCGGCTTTCCGAGAGCGGCCAGGCCGTTTCGGACGGCTCGATCTTGCGAACGATCTCGAAATAGTCCCACGGCCCCTTCGAATCCGCCGGCTTCTTGACCCGCGCGAGATACATCTCGCGCAGCACACGGCCATCGGCGCGGATCGTCGCGTCCTTGGTGAAGGCGTCGTTGATCGGCATGGCCCGCATCGCGGCAGCAACCTTGTCGGGATCGTCAGTGCCGGCCTGCTTCACCGCCTTGAGATAATGCAGCACCGAGCCGTAGACGCCGGCATGCAGCATGGAAGGCATCATCCCGGCCTTTTCGAGGAACTGCTTCGACCAGGCCCGCGAGGGCTCGTCGAGATCCCAATAGGAAGCGGTCGTGAGATAGGTGCCCTGCGTCGCCTTGAGGCCAAGGCTGTGGACGTCTTGCAGGAAGAAGATCAGCGCAGCGAGGTTCTGCCCCTGCTCCGCCAGCCCGAACTCGCCGGCCTGCTTGATCGCGTTGACGGTGTCGTTGCCGGCATTGGCGATACCGACGACCTTGGCGCCGGAGGACTGCGCCCGCAGCAGGAAGGAGGAGAAATCGGCATTGTTCAGCGGGTGCCGCACCGAGCCGACGACCTTGCCGCCATTGGCCTCGACGACATCGGTCGCGTCCTTCTGCAACTGATGGCCGAAGGCATAATCGGAGGCCAGCATGAACCAGGAGGTGCCGCCGGCCTTGACCACGGCCGAGGCGGTGCCGCGCGCCACGCCATAGGTGTCGTAGGTCCAGTGGAAGCCATAGGGCGAGCACTGCTCATTGCTCAGCGCCGTCGTGCCGGCGCCGGAATACATCACGATCCGCTTATTCTCGCGGGCGAGCGACTGCAGCGCCAGCGCCACCGCCGAATTGGGAACGTCGACGACGGCGTCGACCTTGTCGACGTCGAACCATTGCCGGGCGATCGAGGTGCCGACATCGGCCTTGTGCTGATGGTCGGCGGCGACGATCTGGATCGGCTTGCCGAGCGCGGTCGCGCCGAATTCCTTCAGCGCCAGCTCGGCCGCGATCACCGAGCCCTTGCCGCCGATGTCGGCAGTGACCCCGCCCATATCGGTCAGCACGCCGATCTTCACGACATCGTCGCTGACCTGCGCCAGCGCCGACAGATTGGCGAGCGCCAGCATGGCGCCGCCCAACAGAAGCGACCGCATCACATTCCTCCCGATCTCGTTGTCCCGCCGGCTGCGACGTGCGCCGGCGCTCTTCGCGTCAAAGACCCTTGGCCTCCAGCCAGGCGACGATCAGGGCCGCGATCTCGTCGCTGTTGTCCTCGCACATCGGCATATGGCCGTTGCCGGTGATGCCGCGCTCCGGCAGCCAGACGAATTCGGCGCCGAGATAGCGGGCCGTCGCTTCGTCGACCGCGCGCGGATGGCGCGGGTCGCTGTCGCCGGTGACGATCAGGATCGGATGGGCCGAAAGCGCCGCGGGATCCCCGATCCGCAAGCCCTTGCCACCGATATTGAAGCGCTCGTTCATCAGTCGGGCGCTCTCGGGCACGATCGAGCGCCGATAGGCCTCGAAGGCCTGTTTCGGGAAGCGCTCGGAGTTGGCCCAGTAGGCCCGCATGAACTCGGGCGGGATGAAGAGCGGCCTGTCTTCCTCGACGCGGACCGGACAGCCCAGGCTCTCATCGTCCCTGAGCTTCGCCACCGCCTCGGCATCGTCGGGCAGCACAGGCAGGAGATTGGCCGGACCGCCCGGCGCGACACCGACGATTCCCGCGACCGCCCGCGGCGCCTGTTCGGCAATCCACCAGGCCATCGGCCCGCTCGCCGAATGCACCAGCAGCACCGCCGGCCCGACCTCATCGAGCAGACGCATCAACGCGGTGGCGATCTCCACTGTCGAAAGCGTCGCGAAATCCGGGCGCATCGGCGAGCGGCCATGGCCCGGCCAGTCCGGCACGAAGACCTCGCGGCCGGAGGCGGCGAAGGCATGCGCCCAGCCGGGCCGGCCGTCGGGGGTGGTCAGATAGCAGGCGCCGGTATGGCCGCCGCCATGGACGAGCACGATGGGCAGGCGCCCGGCCCCGGCCGCACCGAGCCGGTCGACATAGATCGGATGGGCATCGCTACCCGAATAGAAGCATTGCCGTTGCAGCGCGCGCGAAAGCGCCTGCCGCCCTGTGGCACCAGCCTGGTCCATCGCCTCCTCCCGGCGCGGCAAGGCCGTGCCATCTGTTGCCGAGGATGCTAGGACCGGCTCATGGCGCGCGCAACAAAAAAGTCCAATGTGAGACTAATTCAACAGGACGAGTCCGCCGGGCTGGACGCCGTGCAGCGGCGCGCCATCCTGGACGGGACCGCGATCCCGACCGCCTACAAGATCGGCTACGTCCTGAACTTCTATCGCGAGCCCTCCTTCCGCATGATCGAAACGGAGTTCGGGCTGACCCGGCCCGAGATCGTCATCCTGATCTTCCTGACCGTGCGCGACGGCGCGAGCGCGAGCGAGTTCTGCGAGTTCTCCGGCCATCTCAAGGCGAGCGTCAGCCGCGCCGTGATCCTGCTCGACAAGAAGAAGCTGATCCGCCGGGAGCCCGATCCGGCCGACAACCGCCGCCAGCTGCTCTACCTCACCCCCGAGGGCCGGGCGCTCTACGAGCGCTACATCCCGATGCTGCAGGCGCGGGAGGCGGCAATGCTCGCCTGCCTCGATCCCGGCGAACGGGCGCAGCTCGGCAAGCTGCTCGACAAGCTCGCGACCCATGTCCCTGAATGGGGCTCCGCCTCCGATCTCTGAGCGGAGGCGGCAGTCTCGGACGTCGTCAGCGCAGCAGCGCCGCATAGCGCCCGCGATAGGCGAAGACGAGCAGTGCGCCGCAGATGGCGACGATCGCCGCGACCGGAATGCCCTGCGGGTTGAGCTCGGCATGGAACAGCACGATCACCGTCATCACCGGCGCGATCAGCGCCAGCCCGAGCGCCGGCGCGATGTTGAGCAGCAGCAGGAGCCCGCCGACCAGGTTCACGCTCTTCAAGAGCGGCAGGAAGAATTTTGCCTGCTCCAGCGAGCGTTCCCAGGCGAGGCCGATTTCCGTCACCGGCGGATGGATCAGGTGGCTACCGGTCGCCAGATACCAGAAGCCGTCGGCGGCGCTGACCAGAAAGAGCAGGCCGAGGGCGGTCCGGGGCAGTGTGACCATCAGAAAATTGCGCATTGTCGGGGGTCTGTGTCCGTTGTGATGCGCCGGACCAATGCCGGCGCGGCTGCATTGCGACCGCCTGAGCGGATTTTGCCCCTCTCTCGCGCTTGTGACATGCATCCGGATGCAAAGAATGCTCTGCACTGCCGCAGCGGCAATGCGCCGCGAGCGGAATGGATGACGATGACGATTGAACTGACCCGGCGGAAATTGTTGCGACTGGCCGGAACGGCCTCGCTCGCCATGGCCGCCGTCGCGGCGGCACGGGCGGAAGGTACGCCGGCGGCCGGCACGGGCACGATCGCGGCCACCGCCCCGGGCTTTGCCGGCAGTACGCCGATCCGCTGCGGCGCCATCGGCCTGCGCGTACGCGATCTCGACCGCATGAGCCGCTACTACCAGTCCGTGCTCGGCCTCGCCGTCATCTCGGCCAACACGGATGGCGTCACGCTCGGAGCCGGAGGCGTCCCTCTCGTCTCGATGGAGGCACGGCCGCAGGCGCAGTATGAGCCGCGCAACGCCGCCGGCCTGTTCCACACTGCCTTCCTGATGCCGTCGCGCCGCGATCTCGCGCGCTGGCTCGTGCATGTCGCCCGCAACCAGACGCCTCTTACCGGTTTCGCCGACCACAGCGTCAGCGAAGCCGTCTATCTCGACGATCCCGAAGGCAACGGCATCGAAGTCTATGCCGATCGCGATCCGCGCCTCTGGCGCTGGGAGGGCGAGCGCGTCGTCATGGGCACGCACCGGCTCGACGTCGACGGCATCCTCAGCCTGACCGACACCAGCCGCAGCGACTACGAGGCAGCGCCCGCCGGGCTGCGCATCGGCCACATGCATCTGCGCGTCGGCGACATCCAGCAGTCCGAGAGCTTCTACCGCGACGCCATCGGCCTCGATTCGACATCGCGGCGCGACACGGCGAGCTTCCTCTCCTCAGGGCGCTATCACCACCATGTCGCGCTCAACACCTGGAACAGCGCAGGCGCTGGCAGCCGCGACCGGGCGACGACCGGCCTCGACTGGTTCTCGCTGGAGGTCGCCGATCCTGCTCTGCTCGCGGCGCAGCGCGAGCGCATGGCCCGCGCCGGCTTCACGCCCTCGAATATCGATCGCGGCTTCGAGAGCACCGATCCCTGGGGGACGCGGCTCAGGCTGGTGGGTTTAGCCTGAACCGTCATGCTCGCCCCTGTGGCGAGCATCCACGTCTTGAACAGGGCCTTCGACCAGCGAAGACGTGGATGGTCGGGACAAGCCCGACCACGACGAGCGAGATGTCAGGCGCGGCCGAGGGCCACCCGCTCACATCGTCGCGCCGATCTGCCAGGGCACGAATTCGGCGTCGCCATAGCCGAGCTGCTCGGATTTGGAGCGCTCGCCCGAGGCGATCTTCAGCAGCCTGTCGAAAATCTCGCGGCCCTTCTCCTCGAGCGTCACGCCGTCGAGCACGTCGCCGCAATTGATGTCCATGTCGTCGATCATCTTCTCGTAGATCGGCGTGTTGGTGGCGAGCTTCACCGAAGGCGTCGGCTTGCAGCCATAGGCCGAACCGCGGCCGGTGGTGAAGGCGAGGATATTGGCGCCGCCGGCGACCTGCCCGGTCGCCGCCACCGGGTCGTAGCCGGGCGTGTCCATGTAGACGAAGCCCTTGGTCCGGACCGGCTCGGCATAGTGGTAGACCGCCGAGAGCGTCTTGGTGCCGCCCTTGGCCGCGGCGCCCAGCGACTTCTCCAGGATGGTGGTCAAACCGCCCGCCTTGTTCCCCGGCGAGGGGTTGTTGTTCATGCTCATCCGGGCGCGCTCGGTGTAGTCCTCCCACCATTTGATGATGCCGACGAGCTTCTCGCCGACCTCGCGAGTGGCGGCGCGGCGGGTGAGCAGATGCTCGGCGCCATAGATCTCCGGCGTCTCGGAGAGGATCGCGGTGCCGCCATGCTCGACCAGGATGTCGACGGCGGCGCCCAGCGCCGGATTGGCGGTGATGCCGGAATAGCCGTCAGAGCCGCCGCATTGCAGGGCGAGCATCAGCTCGGAAGCCGGGACGGTCTCGCGCACCGCCTGGTTGGCGATCGGCAGCATGGTCTTCAGCGCCTCGACGCCGGCGGCAACCGACTTCTTCGTGCCACCGGTCTCCTGGATCGTCATGGTGCGGAAGATGTCGCTCTCTTCGACGCCATAGGCCTCCTTCATGCGCTTGATCTGGAAGCCCTCGCAGCCGAGGCCGACGACCAGAACCGCCGCCATGTTCGGGTTGCAGGCATAGCCCCAGGTGGTGCGCTTCAAGACCTCGAAGCTCTCGCCGTTATAGTCGATGCCGCAACCGGTGCCGTGGGTCAGCGCGATCACGCCGTCGACATTCGGATAATCGGCGAGGATGCCGGAGCGCTTGACCTCCTCGGCCATGAAGCGCGCGGCCGAAGCCGAGCAGTTCACCGAAGTGAGGATGCCGACATAATTGCGCGTTCCGGCGCGCCCGTCCTTGCGACGGAAGCCCTGGAAGGTCGCCTGCTGCTCGACCGGCAGCACGAATTCCTTCTTCGCCTCGGCGGCATAGGCATAGTCGCGCTCGAAGGCATGGAAGCCGGTATTGTGCTCGTGCACCCATTCGCCCGGCGGAATGTCGAGCGTGGCGAAACCGATGATCTGCCCGAACTTGCGGATCGGCTCGTCCTTGGCGATCGGCGCCAGCGCGATCTTGTGGCCGCGCGGGATGCGTTTCAGCGCCGTGACCCCGGCGGCGCTGACGCCCGCATCGATCGGATCGACGGCGACCGCGACATTGTCGGCGGCGTTGAGCTTGAGCGTGCGCGGCGGAATGGCTTTGTCGAGCATGATCTTTTGAACCTTGGGCTGACGGCTTTTTATCTTGCCCAAGCATCGCGCCGAAGGCATCAGTTTTCAATCGGTTGAAACTAGGAGCCGCCTTGCAGCGCGCGCCGGACGAGCGCAAGCTGCCCTTCGGGCGGGATATGCCCGTCCGATGGTGGCGGAGGCTTCCGTGCACAGCATCGATCGTTCGCCGGCGCCGCTGCTGGCGCTGATCCTGGCCTATCTCCGGCACAGGCTCGCGCTGCTCGCCGCCTCGCTCAGGCCGCGCCACCGCGCCAGGGACATAGCGGCGCTGACCGCGCTGGACAGCGCGCCGCCGGGCGGCTAGCCGGACCCCGGGGCAAGCGTCACCCGAGCCTCAACTCCCGCACCACCTGCGCGACGATCGCCTCCTTGCTGGCCTCGACCTGAACCACGAGCGGCTTCTCGTCCGCGCCCGGCTCCTCCAGCGTCGCGAACTGGCTGTCGAGCAGGGCCGGCGGCATGAAATGGTGCTGCCGCGCCGCCATGCGCTGGCCGATCAGCTCGCGCGAGCCCCTGAGATAGACCAGCGTGACGTCGGGCCGGTCGCCGACGATCACCTCGCGATAGGCTCTCTTCAGCGCCGAGCAGGTGACGATGCCGTTGCCGCCGTTGGTCCGCAGATCGTCGATCCAGGCCGCGATCGCCGCCAGCCAGGGCTTGCGGTCCTCGTCGGTCAGCGGCGTGCCGCTCGACATCTTGGCGACGTTCTCCGGCGGATGGAACGAATCGGCGTCGCGGAAGGGCCAGCCGAGCCGCTCCGCCAGGCGCTCGCCGAGCGAGGTCTTGCCGGAGCTCGCGACACCCATGACGACGATGACGGCAGGCTTGCCGGCGCTGTCCGAGACGCTCATTCGCTCAGCCCTGCTTCTTCGGCTCGACATGGCCGCCGAAGCCAGCCCGCATGGCGGAGAGGATCTTCTCGGCGAAGGTATGGTCCTTGCGCGAGCGGAAGCGGGTGTAGAGCGAGGAGGTCAGCACCTCGGCCGGGGTCGCGGTCTCGACCGCCGCCTGCACCGTCCAGCGCCCCTCGCCGGAATCCGAGACATGGCCGGAATAGGCACCGAGCTCTTCATCCGCCGCCAGCGCCTCGGCGGTCAGGTCGAGCAGCCAGGAGGTCACGACCGAACCGCGCCGCCAGACCTCGGCGATCTCCGCGACATCGAAATCGAAGCCGTATTCCTCGGGCAGGCCCTCCTTGGCGGAGGCGTTGCGCATGAGGTCGAAACCCTCGGCGAAGGCCTGCATCATCCCGTACTCGATGCCGTTATGGACCATCTTGACGAAATGGCCGGCCCCGGCCGGGCCGCAATGCAGATAGCCCTGCTCGGCCGTCGGATTGCGGCCTTCGCGATGGCGGGTCGGCTCGATCTCGCCCTTGCCCGGCGCCAGCGCCTGGAAGATCGGCTCCAGCCGGTCGAACACGCCCTTGTCGCCGCCGATCATCAGGCAGTAGCCGCGCTCGAGCCCGTGCACGCCGCCGGAGGTACCGATGTCGAGATAGTGCAGCCCCTTGGCCGCGAGCTCGCGCCCGCGCCGGACATCGTCCTTCCAGAAGGCGTTGCCGCCATCGATCAGCGTATCGCCCGGCTCCAGCATGCCGGCGAGTTCGGCGAGCGTGCCCTCGGTGATCTCGCCGGCCGGCAGCATCACCCAGATCGCCCGCGGCGCCTGAAGCTTGCCCACCATCTCCCTGAGATCGCCGACATTGACGGCGCCGTCCTTGGCAAGCGCCGCGCCCGGCTTCGGATCGCGGTCATAGACGACGCAATCATGCCCGGCGCGGTGCAGCCGCCGGACGATATTGGCTCCCATCCGGCCGAGGCCGACCACTCCAAGCTGCATCGCAAGCGCTCCTGCTGCCGGAACGAGCCGGCTTGGGGACGCTTCATGCCCCGATGCAGGGCTGCGGGCAAGCCGGGCGAGATCGCTGCGACGCCGGCCAATGACGCCGCAAGACGCCGCCCCGGCGGCGCGACGACATGCGTTCACCAGCTTTTGAGCGATCCGACGCGCCATCGCGCGCTTGCCTAAACACCCAAGGCGCCTGCATTTTCGAGCAGGCGCACCTCCGCGTCGGCAGCGACAGCAGGAGCTTCATGGCAGCGCAGGGCTTTTCTCCGGAGCTGGTCCAGGCCGTCGGGCTTCTCGGCGCGGGCGTCATCGCGGTCCCGATCTTCCGACGGCTCAGGCTCGGTTCGGTCCTCGGCTATTTCGCCGGCGGCGTCCTGATCGGCCCCTCCGGGATCGGGCTGTTCCCGCATCCGGAAAGCGTGCTGCACCTCGCCGAGTTCGGCGTCGTGATGTTCCTCTTCATCATCGGGCTGGAGATGCAGCCGGCGCGGCTCTGGAATCTGCGCGGCGAGATCTTCGGCCTCGGTGTCGCGCAGGTCGGGCTCTGCGGCGCGCTGCTGACCGGCGTCGGAATTCTCGCCGGCCTTGCGCCGGTGGCGGCCTTCATCGCCGGCATGGGCTTCGTGCTCTCCTCCACCGCCGTCGTGATGCAGATGCTGAACGAGCGCGGCGAAGCCTCGACGCCGCATGGCCAGCAGGCCGTCTCGATCCTGCTGCTCGAGGACCTCGCCATCGTGCCGCTGCTCGCCATCGTCGCGGTGCTGGCGCCGGCCAAGGCGGCCGGCAGCGGCGGGCTGATGCCTCTTCTGATCGGCGCCGGCTCGCTCGTCGGCCTCGTCCTCGCCGGCAAATACCTGCTCAACCCGATGTTCCGCCTGCTCGCCAATGCCCAGGCCCGCGAGGTCATGACCGGTGCGGCGCTGCTTGTCGTGCTCGGCTCGGCGCTCGCCATGCAGCTCGGCGGGCTGTCCATGGCGATGGGCGCCTTCCTCGCCGGCGTCCTGCTCTCGGAATCGACCTTCCGCCACCAGCTCGAGGCCGATATCGAGCCGTTCCGAGGCCTGCTGCTCGGCATGTTCTTCCTGGCGGTCGGCATGTCGCTCGATCTCAAGCTGATCGCCCAGGAATGGCGGGTCGTCGCGCTCGGCGTCGCCTCCTTCATGCTGGTCAAGGCGGCCGGCATCTTCATCGTCGCCAAGCTGTTCCGCACCCGCACGCGCGATGCGATCACCCGCGTCGCCTTGTTCTCGCAGGGCGGCGAGTTCGCCTTCGTGCTCTACAGCGCCGCGACCGCAGCGGGCATCTTCGATGCGAAGGTCAACGCCATCACCAGCGCCGTCGTGATCCTGTCCATGGCGCTCACCCCGCTGGTCGTGCTGCTGATCGACCGCTTCATGCCGGCCGAGCGGGAATCGCTCGACGGCATCGACCACGCCGAGGGGCTGGAAGGGCGCGTGCTCGTCGTCGGCTTCGGCCGCTTCGGACAGGTGGCGAGCCAGGGCCTGCTCGCGCGCGGCTTCAGCGTCTCGCTGATCGAGACCGATGTCGAGATGATCCAGGCCGCGGCGAGCTTCGGCTTCAAGGTCTATTATGGCGACGGCCGGCGCGCCGACATCCTGCACGCCTCGGGCGCCCACCATGCCGAGGCGATCCTGGTCTGCGTCGAGAACCGCGACACGGCCAACGCGATCGTGCGGGTGGCGCAGGCCGAGTTCCCGCATGCGAAGCTCTTCGTCCGCTCCTTCGACCGCGGCCATTCCATGGACCTGATCCGCGCCGGGGTGGAGTACCAGATCCGCGAGACCTTCGAATCCGCCATGGTCTTCGGCGGCGAGGTGTTGCGCGCGCTCGGCGTGCCGGAGGACGAGGTCGTCGAGATCGTAGAGGATGTCCGCCGCCGCGACGCCGAGCGGCTCGACCTCCAGGTCGCGAGCGACATCCATGCCGGCCAGGACCTGCTCCACGGTAACCAGCCGACCCCCACCCCGCTCACCAAGCCGAAGACGGTCGGCACGGTCATCGGCGACCTGCCGGACGTGGCCATCGCCGGCATCGCCGCCGCGCGGCCGCCGTCCTCGTGATGGAGCAAGGCGCTGGCGGCTGAGGCGGTGATACCGGGCAGCTGACTCTTAATCAGCGGATCACACCGTCATGCTCGCCCTTGTGGCGAGCATCCACGTCTCGAACACCGTGCCTCGCAAAGGCAGACGTGGATGGTCGGGACAAGCCCGATCATGACGGCGACGTTCGCCGAGAAAAACCGATTCCACCTCAACATCTTGGCAGCAAAGCCTGAATCAAGCTCTGAATCGGCACCGGATCACAGGCCCCGGCACCGATCCGGTCACGGAAACATCAGCGGCAGCGGGTCGGCCTGCCAGGTCGCGTCGAGCGCCAGCAGCCTTATGGCGGTTGAAGAGATCTCCTCGCCAACAGCTTCGGCGGCGAAGCGCTCCGCCTCGGCCGCATCGGGGAAGCCGACCGCCAGGACGACGCTGCCGGGCGCTGCCCGGTCGCGGGCGACGAAGCTGAGCTTCGCTCGCTCGCGAAGCCCGAGCCGACCGATGCGCGCCAGCAGCGCCTCGCGCAGGTCGTCGCGCCCTGCCGCGATCTCACAGAGGACGAGCGCCTCCATGACGCTCAACCATTGCGGAAGGTGTAGCTGTAACCATTGATCGCCGGCACGCCGCCGAGATGGGCGTAGAGCACCTTCGATCCCGCCGGGAAGAAACCCTTCTTCACCAGATCGATCATGCCCTGCATCGATTTCCCCTCATAGACGGGGTCGGTCATCATGCCTTCGAGCCGGGCCGAGAGGCGGATCGCTTGAAGCGTCTCCTGCGAGGGTACGCCATAGACCGGATAGGCGTAGTCCTCGTTCAGCACGATATCGTCGGCCGTGATCTGCTTGCCGCCGACGAGCTCGGAGGTCTTCTGTGCGATGTCGAGCACCTGCGTCCTGGTCTTCGCCGGTGTCGCCGATGCGTCGATGCCGATGACCTTGCGCTGGCGGCCATCCCTCGCGAAACCGACGACCATGCCGGCATGGGTCGAGCCGGTGACGGTGCAGACGACGATATAGTCGAACTTGAAGCCGAGTTCGGCCTCCTGCGCCCTCACCTCCTCGGCGAAGCCGACATAGCCGAGCCCGCCGAGCTTGTGCACGGAGGCGCCGGCCGGGATCGCATAGGGCTTGCCGCCCTTGGCCTTCACATCCTCGAGCGCGTTTTCCCAGCTCGCCCGGATGCCGATGTCGAAGCCCTCGTCGACCAGCTCGACATGGGCGCCCATCACCCGCGACATCAGGATGTTGCCGACCCGGTCATAGACCGCATCCTCATGCGGCACCCAGCTTTCCTGCACCAGCCGGCATTTCATGCCGATCTTGGCCGCGGTCGCCGCGACCATGCGGGTATGGTTCGACTGCACGCCGCCGATCGAGACCAGCGTATCGGCACCGGACGCGATCGCATCGGGGACGATGTATTCGAGCTTGCGCAATTTGTTACCGCCGAAGGCGAGGCCGGAATTGCAGTCCTCGCGCTTGGCATAGAGCTCGACCCCGCCGCCGAGATGCGCGGAGAGCCGCGACAGCTTCTCGATCGGCGACGGCCCGAAGGTCAGGGGATAGCGTTCGAATTTGGCGAGCATGGCGGGTTTCCCTTCTGAAATGGCCCGCAAACGCTAGCAAAACGCCCCTGAAAGGTGCTCCCGAACTTCGTGCCTGATTTTTCTTCTACTTTCATCGTATCGATAAACTGATAGTCTTGAACGCCATCAATAGCAGCAAAAACGGAAGAATCGTTCATGGAGGCCGAACTTGACAAAACCGACCTCAGAATCCTGCGGCTGCTGCAGGCCGACGGACGCATGGGCAATGCCGAGATCGCCAAGCGCGTGAACACCAGCGCAGCCACCTGCCATCGCCGCATCCAGCGCCTGTTCGCGGAAGGATACGTCACCGGCGTCAGGGCGCAGATCGATCCGCACAAGGTCGAAAAGGGCACGCTCGCCATTGTCGGCGTGGTGCTCGACCGCTCGACGCCGGAAAGCTTCGGCCTGTTCGAGGAGGCGGTGAAGCAGCTCCCCGTCGTGCTCGACTGCCACATCGTCGCCGGCGATTTCGACTATTTCCTCAAGATCCGCGTGCGCGACCTCGCCGACTTCAACAAGCTGCACGCGAAGACGCTGCTGGCGCTGCCCGGCGTGCGCCAAACCCGCACCTTCTTCGTGATGAAGGAAGTGGTCGACAACGCGCCGCTGGAATTTTGAGGGGCTGATAGCAAGCGCAACCTGCCCCCTCTCCCCTTGCGGGAGAGGGGTAGGGTGAGGGGTCGCGCGACGCTTCATCGTCATGGTCGGGCTTATCCCGACCATCCACGTCTTCGCTGGTCGCGTGTGCTGCCCAAGACCTGGATGCTCGCCACAAGGGCGAGCATGACGGGGAGGCCTGCGCGACCCCTCATCCGGCCCTTCGGGCCACCTTCTCCGGCAAGGGGAGAAGGAAGAAGCGGCGCGGCCTCACACCTGAATCAACCGCTGAACCTGCGCGCCATCCAGCTCCGCCATCGGTCCGGCCAGCACGACCTCGCCGCGGTCCATCACGAACATCGTGTCGGCAAGGTCGCGGGCGAAGTCGAAATACTGCTCGACCAGCACGATCGCCATATCGCCTTTGCTCCGCAGATAATCGATGGCACGGCCGATATCCTTGATGATCGAGGGCTGGATGCCCTCGGTCGGCTCGTCCAGCACCAGCAGCCTGGGTCGGGTGACCAGCGCCCGCGCAATCGCGAGCTGCTGCTGCTGGCCACCCGAGAGGTCTCCGCCGCGCCGGCCGAGCATCGACTTCAGCACGGGGAATAGGTCGAACAGCTCGTTCGGGATGTAGCGTTCCTTGCGAGGCAAGGGCGCAAAGCCGGTTTCGAGGTTCTCCTTCACCGTCAGGAGCGGGAAGACCTCACGGCCCTGCGGCACGAAAGCGATGCCGGCGCGTGCCCTCGCCTCGCTGCGCAGGCTCGAGATATCCTGGCCGTCGAGCCGGACATGGCCACCGGAGATCGGCTGCTGGCCGACGATGGCGCGCATCAGCGAGGTCTTGCCGACGCCGTTGCGGCCCATCACGCAGGTCACCTTGCCGATCTCGGCCGTGAGCGAGACGCGGCGCAGCGCCCGGGCGGCACCGTAATGGAGATCGATGGCTTCGACGCTCAGCATCAGCCGTTTTCCTGTCGCATAATCTGATCGGAAAACCGGTGCCCACTTTTCCGGATCATGCTCACCGCCCCAGATAGACTTCGACGACGCGCTCATTGGCGCTGACCTGGTCGAGCGGTCCCTCGGCCAGCACCGAGCCCTCGTGCAGCACCGTCACCTTCACGCCGAGCTCGCGGATGAAGCCCATGTCGTGCTCGACCACGATCACCGAATGATCCCTGGCGATCTCCTTGAGCAGCTCCGCGGTCTGCGCCGTCTCGCCGTCGGTCATGCCGGCGGCCGGCTCGTCGACGAGCAGGAGTTTTGGATCCTGCGCCAGCAGCATGCCGATCTCGAGCCACTGCTTCTGGCCATGCGAGAGCGAGCCCGCGAGCCGCTCGCGCTTGTCGGCGAGCTTGACGATGCCGAGGATCTGATCGATCCGCTTCTGCTGGGCGGCTCCCGTCTGCCAGAACAGCGTCTTCAGCACGGTGCGCTGCGATTTCAGCGCCAGCAGGATGTTGTCCTCGATGGTGTGGAAGTCGAACACGGTCGGTTTCTGGAATTTCCGGCCGATGCCGAGATTGGCGATCGCCGCCTCGTCGAGGCGGGTCAGGTCGACCGAGCCGCCGAACATCACCGTGCCTTCGTCGGGCCGGGTCTTACCGGTGATGATGTCCATCATCGTCGTCTTGCCGGCCCCGTTCGGGCCGATGATGGCGCGCATCTCGCCGGGCGCGATGGTCAGCGACAGGCCGCGGATCGCCTTGAAGCCGTCGAAGGAGACGCTGACGCCGTCGAGATAGAGCAAGGAAGAGGTGAGAGCGCCGGGTGTGGGAGCGTTCATCGATCTCACTCCGCCGGAGCCGGCTCGGCCGCCGGCATGCTTTCGGGCCTGCGCCGCTTCTCCCACCAGCCCTGAGCGGTGCCCAGAATGCCCTTCGGCATGAACAGGGTGACGAAGACGAAGAGCGCGCCGAGCGCGAACAGCCAGTACGGCGCCATGAAGCCGGAGGTGAACATCGTCTTCGCCCAGTTGACGACGACGGCGCCGAGCGCCGCGCCGACCAGCGTGCCGCGCCCGCCGACCGCGACCCAGATCACGGTCTCGATCGAGTTGGCCGGGGCGAACTCGCCGGGATTGATGATGCCGACCTGCGGCACGTAGAGCGCGCCCGCGACACCGGCCATGCAGGCCGAGACGGTGAAGACGAAGAGCTTGAAGCGATCGACCCGGTAACCGAGGAAGCGCGTGCGGGACTCGGCGTCGCGGATCGCGATCACCACCTTGCCGAGCTTCGACGAGACGATGCCGCGGGCGATCAGGAAGCCGGCGGCGAGCATCGTGCAGGTCATCGCAAAGAGCGCGGCGCGCGTCGTCTGGGCCTGGACGCTGAAGCCGAGAATGTCCTTGAAATCGGTCAGCCCGTTATTGCCGCCAAAACCCATGTCGTTGCGGAAAAAGGCGAGCAGCAGCGCATAGGTCAGCGCCTGGGTGATGATCGAGAGATAGACGCCGGTGACGCGGGAGCGGAAGGCGAACCAGCCGAAGACGAAGGCGAGCAGGCCGGGAACGGCCAGCACCATCAGCATGGCGAACGGAAAGGAAGAGAAGCCCCACCAGTACCAGGGCAATTCCTGCCAGTTCAGGAAGACCATGAAATCGGGCAGCACCGGGTTGCCGTAGACGCCGCGCGAGCCGATCTGGCGCATCAGGTACATGCCCATCGCATAGCCGCCGAGCGCGAAGAAGGCGCCGTGGCCGAGCGAGAGGATGCCGCAATAGCCCCAGACCAGATCGAGCGAGAGCGCGAGCAGCGCGTAGCAGAGATACTTGCCCCAGAGCGACATGGTCGCGGTCGAGACATGGAAGGGTGAGCCGGCCGGCACCAGCAGGTTCGCCAGCGGCACGAGCAGGCCGATGGCGGCGACGAGCGCAAGGAAGACGTAGCCTCGCGTATCCATGTTCGAGAGCAGGAAGCGGCTGATCATGCTTCCACCGCCCTGCCCTTCAGCGCGAACAGGCCGCGCGGGCGCTTCTGGATGAACAGGATGATGAAGACGAGCAGCGCGATCTTGCCGAGCACGGCCCCTGCGTAAGGCTCCAGGAGCTTGTTGGCGACGCCGAGCGTCATGGCGCTGATCAGCGTGCCCCAGAGATTGCCGACCCCGCCGAAGACCACGACCATGAAGCTGTCGATGATGTAGCTCTGGCCGAGGTTGGGGCTGACATTGTCGATCTGCGAGAGCGCGACGCCGGCAAGCCCGGCGACGCCCGAGCCGAGCCCGAAGGTCAGCGCGTCGATCCGCCCGGTGCGGATGCCCATCGCCGCAGCCATGCGCCGGTTCTGCGTCACGGCACGCATCTGCAGGCCCATCGGCGTCAGTTTCAGGATGGCGAGCAAAGCGAGGAAGACCAGCGCGGCGAAGACGATGATCCAGAGCCGGTTCCAGGTGATGGCGAGGCCGCCGAGTTCGAAGGCCCCCGACATGAAGCTGGGCGCGCCGACCTCGCGATTGGTCGGCCCGAAGGCGGTCCGCACCGCCTGCTGCAGGATCAGGCTGATACCCCAGGTCGCGAGCAGGGTCTCCAGCGGCCTTCCATAGAGGAAGCGGATCACACCGCGCTCGATCGCGATGCCGACCGTGCCAGCGACGATGAAGGCGGCAGGCAAGGCGAAAGCCAGAGACCAGTCGAACAGATAGGGCGCATTGGTGCGGATCAGCTCCTGCACCACGAAGGTGGTGTAGGCGCCGAGCATCACCATCTCGCCATGGGCCATGTTGATCACGCCCATCACGCCGAAGGTGATGGCAAGGCCGATCGCGGCGAGCAGCAGCACCGAGCCGAGCGAGAGCCCGTACCAGAGGTTCTGCCCGGCCTGCCACAGAGCGAGCTTGCCCTCGATCTCGGAGACGGCGCGGGCCTGCACCTCCTTCAGCGCCGGCGAGGCATCGCCCGGCAGGGCCCGCAGCGTCGCCAGCGCATCCTGGTCGCCGCGCTCGCGCAGCACGTCGACGGCGGCGATCCGGTCGAAAGGCGGCGCATCGGTCTTGACGATCAGGATCGCGGCCTGGGCCTCGCGCAGAGCGCGGCGGGCCCGCTCATTCGTCTCCTTGGCGATCGCGGCTTCGAGCACCGGCAGTGCCGAGACGTCGCGCGCCCGGAACACCGCCTCGGCGGCAGCGACACGCTTGGCAGGGTCGGGATTGATCAGGCCGAGACTGCCGAGCGCGCCCTGGATCGCACGCCGGACATTGTTGTTCAGCCTGACGGCGCTGACACCGGCCGGCTCGGCGGAAAGCGCCTGCCCGGTACGCGCGTCGAGGAGGCCGCCATCCTTGGTCTTCACCGCGACGACGCCACCGCCGGCGAGCAAGCGCCCATCGGCCAGCGCCTCGATGATGACGCCCGCATTCGGATGCGCGCTCTGGACGAGGCCGTCGATGGCGCGCGCCGTGTCCGAGAAGCTGTGGGCGTTGAAGCGCGCGAAGGCTTCTTCTGCAGTCTGTCCGAAGGCGACGGCCGGCGCGGCGAGAAGCGCCAGGGCTAACGTCAGGGCTCGCAGGAGGCGGATGAGAAAGGGCATCGGCTCGCTTCTGTCTGGATGCTCAAGCGTGACGGCAGGGCGCGGGATCACCTTCTCCCCTTGCGGGAGAAGGTGGCAGCGCGAAGCGCTGACGGATGAGGGGTCGCGCGACGATCGCCATGGCGGCGCTTGGTCCCGAATATCGGTAAGGTCAGCGCGACCCCTCATCCGGCGCTACGCGCCACCTTCTCCCGCAAGGGGAGAAGGGAAGACCCGCGCTTGTCCCTCCGGTCGATCGTCTTGTGAGCAGCGGTAGATTTGCGAGGGGCGGCCGGGCTTTCCGACCGTGCCGCCCCTCCCCCTCGTTAACTCACGCGCCGCCGCCGCATTTACCGGTCTTGACGTTGAAGTTGCCGCACTTCTTCTCGACCCAGTCGCCGACCAGATCCTTCGAGCCGTCGAGCTCCTTCGACCAGGCGTCGCCGGCGACGAGCCCGGTCTTCGAGACCACGTCGAACTGGCCGTCGGCCTTGATCTCGCCGATCAGCACCGGTTTGGTGATGTGGTGGTTCGGCAGCATCTTCGAGATGCCGCCGGTCAGGTTCGGCGCCTCGATGCCGGGCAGCGCGTCGATCACCTTGTCCGGATCGATAGAGCCGGCCTTCTCGACCGCCTTCACCCACATGGCGAAGCCGATGACATGGGCTTCCATCGGGTCGTTGGTGACGGCCTTGTCGTTCTTCTTGAAGGCCTTCCACTGCTTGATGAAGGCCTCGTTCTCCGACGTCTTGACCGACTGGAAGTAGTTCCAGGCGGCGAGATGGCCGACCAGCGGCTTGGTGTCGATGCCGGCGAGCTCCTCCTCGCCGACAGAGAAGGCCACGACCGGGATGTCGGTCGCCTTGATGCCCTGATTGCCGAGCTCCTTGTAGAACGGCACGTTGGCGTCGCCATTGATGGTCGAGACCACGGCGGTCTTCTTGCCGGCCGAGCCGAACTTCTTGATGTCTGAGACGATGGTCTGCCAGTCGGAATGACCGAAGGGCGTGTAGTTGATCAGGATGTCCTCCTTCTTCACGCCCTTGGCGAGAAGGTAGGCCTCCAGGATCTTGTTGGTGGTGCGCGGGTAGACATAGTCGGTACCGGCCAGCACCCAGCGCTCAACCTTCTCTTCCTTGGCGAGGTAGTCGACGGCCGGGATCGCCTGCTGGTTCGGTGCGGCGCCGGTGTAGAAGACGTTGCGTTCGCTCTCCTCGCCCTCGTACTGCACGGGGTAGAACAGGATCGAGTTCAGCTCCTTGAACACCGGCAGCACCGATTTGCGCGAGACCGAGGTCCAGCAGCCGAACACGGCCGCGACCTTGTCCTTGACGATCAGCTCGCGCGCCTTCTCGGCGAAGAGCGGCCAGTTCGAGGCGGGATCGACGACGACGGCCTCGAGCTTCTTGCCGAGCACGCCGCCCTTCTTGTTCTGCTCCTCGATGAGCATGAGCATGACGTCCTTCAACGTCGTCTCCGAGATCGCCATCGTGCCGGAGAGCGAGTGCAGGATGCCGATCTTGATGGTCTCCTGCTGTGCGGCTGCGGGAATCACCGTGGAGAGAGCCGTGGCACTGAGGAAGGCGGCACCCAATACAACGCGACGTGTGAGCTTCATCGAGATGTCCCCCGATATTCTGTTGACCGCGCCCCTGCCGGGCACGGCGCAGCCTTGCTGGCTGGCGACAGGGGGATCGCAAGCGACGTGCCAACCGCCCCGGCCGCGTTCGCAAGCGCAGCAAATGCGGGAAACTGCGCGGTTCCGGTGACATTCCGGGCAGATTTCTCCGAAACAGTGGACCCGGGGCGACAATGCGAGCGCATCTGCATAAGGCGCGGGCAGATCGGCCGGTGAATATTTGGGCAGCGCCTGTGCAGCGCAACAAAAGCGCCGTCGAATTCGGCAGTGGACAGCAAAATCGGCGCTGAATCTTTGTCGTTTACGGGCGCGCTGGAATCACCCTAGCCTCACCTTGTCGGTAACAACTGAAAGGAGGTGATCCAGTGTCTCATTGTCATCAACCGCTGTCGCGGGGACTGCATGGCCTGGACTCGTCCCATGAGGGGTTCGGTTCCGTTTGAGTTTTCGCGACGTCAGGCCCGGTTACCGGGGCTGCGGTTCGGCAATGGAAGGGCTGCCCGCAAGGGCGGCCCTTCTCTTTTGCGCGATCGGCCCTGCGCAGCCGCTTCTGGCGCGCCGCGGCAGGACATGCCAGAGAGAGGCGTGATTTATTGCAGCGCCATATCCTGATGAGGCCGCCGCTTGCCAGCGCCAGCCCCTGACCTTCCCCGCCAGGCCATCCTCGCCTTCATCGAGGAGGAGCGGGCCGCCGGCCGTGAGCCTGGCCGGCGCGACATCGCCAAGGCCTTCGGCCTCGATGCCGGCGGCAAGATCTGGCTGAAGCGGCTGCTGCGCGAGCTCGAGGACGAAGCGCATGTCGATGCGGCCGAGGATGGGTCGCCGGTGCGCAAGCACAGCGCGCTGCCCGCCGTGCTGCTCTGCGAGATCAAGAGCCGTGACCGCGAGGGCGACCTCGTCGCGGTGCCGCTCGAATGGAACGAGACCGACCAGGGCGAGGCGCCGAAGATCCTGATCGAGACCGGCCGCCCGTCGCGCTCGCGCCGAGCCGGCCCCGCGGTCGCCGCGCCCGGCATCGGCGACCAGGTCCTGCTCAAGCTCTCGCGCCTGCGTGGCACGACCGGCATTTCCTGGTCCGGCCGCGTCCTGAAGATCATGGGCAAAGGCAAGGCGCAGGTGCTCGGCATCTTCCGCGCCCTGCCCGACGGCTCCGGCCGGCTCATCCCTGTCGACAAGAAGGCGCAGGGCCGCGAGGCGCTGATCCCGAAGGGCCAGACCGGCGACGCCCAGGACGGCGACCTCGTTTCGGTCTCGCTCCGGCGCGAGGGTCGCTTCGGCCCGCCGGAGGCGCGGGTGCGCGAGCGGCTCGGCTCGCTGAAGTCGGAACGGGCCGTGTCGCTGATCGCGATCCACGCCCATGGCATCCCCAACGAATTCTCGCCGGCAGCGCTCGCCGAGGCCGAGGCTGCGCCGAAGGCGACGCTGGCCGGTCGCGAGGACTGGCGCGACCTGCCGCTGATCACCATCGACCCGGCCGACGCCAAGGACCATGACGATGCGGTCCACGCCGCGCCGGACGAGGACTCCGACAATCCCGGCGGTTATGTCGTCACCGTCGCCATCGCCGATGTCGCTTCCTATGTCCGGCCGGGCTCGGCGCTCGACCGCGAGGCGCTGGAGCGCGGAAATTCGGTCTATTTCCCCGACCGCGTCGTGCCGATGCTGCCGGAGCGGATCTCGAACGACCTCTGCTCGCTGCGCGGCGGCGAGGACCGGCCGGCGCTCGCCGTCCGCCTAGTGCTCAAGGCCGACGGCTCGAAGAAGGGCCATTCCTTCCACCGCATCCTGATGCGCTCGGCCGCAAAACTCTCCTACCAGCAGGCGCAAGCCGCGATCGACGGCCAGCCGGACGAGGCGACCGCCGCGATCCGCGAGAGCATCCTGATGCCGCTCTGGGCCGCCTATGGCGTCGCGGCACGGGCGCGCGACGCGCGCCAGCCGCTCGATCTCGACCTGCCCGAGCGCAAGCTGATCCTGAAGGCGGACGGCTCGGTCGACCGCGTCATCGTCCCCGACCGGCTGGCGACCCACAAGCTGATCGAGGAGTTCATGATCCTCGCCAACGTCGCCGCGGCGGAGACGCTGGAGAAGGCCGGTAGCCTGCTGATCTATCGCTGCCATGACGAGCCCTCGCTCGAGAAGATGCGCGCGCTCGGCGAGGTCCTAGCCTCGATCGGCATCAAGCTGCCCAAGGACGCCGCGCTGCGGCCGGTGCTGTTCAACCGCATCCTCAAGATGATCAAGGGTTCGGAGAACGAGCTCTTCATCAACGAGGTGGTGCTGCGCACCCAGGCCCAGGCCGAATATATCGCCGAGAACTACGGGCATTTCGGCCTCAACCTGCGCCGCTACGCGCATTTCACCTCGCCGATCCGGCGCTATGCCGACCTCGTCGTCCATCGCGCCCTGATCGCGACGATGAAGCGCGGCGATGACGGGCTGCCCAAGGCGACGACGCTCGCCGAATTGCGCGAGGTCGCGACCCGGATCTCGGCGGCCGAGCGCCGCGCCATGGCGGCCGAGCGCGAGACCACCGACCGGCTGATCGCGCATTTCCTCGCCGACCAGATCGGCGCGAGCTTCGATGGCCGCATCGCCGGTCTCAATCGCGCCGGGCTCTTCGTCAAGCTCGACGGCACCGGCGCCGACGGCTTCGTGCCGGCCTCGACGCTCGGCGCGGATTATTACCGCCATGACGAAGCCGCCCATGCGCTGATCGGCGAGCGCAGCGGTGAAAGCTGGCGTCTCGGCGACCGTGTCCATGTCCGCCTGGTCGAGGCGGCCCCCGTCGCGGGCGCCCTGCGCTTCGAGCTCCTGAGCGAGGGACGGACTGTGACATCGAACCGCTCTTTCAAAAAAGCCGCGCGTCCCCTAGCTGCAAGGCGCAGTATGGCCCGGCCCGGCCGAGCCAAGCCCGGCCGGAAGCGCTGAGGCCAGCGCCTCGGGGGTGATGAGAGCCATGTCCGTCCACTATCACGAGCTGGCGGCCCCGCCCGCGGAGCGCAATTGGCGCCAGGCCATCGGACGCGGCTTGAGGGGGCGCTGCCCGAGTTGCGGCGAGGGCCGGCTGTTCCGCGCCTTCCTGAAGCCGGTCGCCAGCTGCGAAATCTGCGGCGAGGAACTGCATCACCAGCGTGCCGACGATCTGCCGCCCTATATCGTGATCACGATCGTCGGCCATATCGTCGTCGGCGGTCTCGTTCTGGTCGAGAAATTCGGCGACTGGTCGATGCAGATGCATATGTGGGTCTGGCCGCTGCTGACGGTGGTGCTGTGCCTCGGTCTGATGCAGCCGACGAAGGGCGCAGTGGTCGGCCTGCAATGGGCGCTACGCATGCATGGCTTCGGTGGTGCCGCGCCGGAGCCCGAACGTCAACCGGCATCGAACGAGATGGGCCGCCGATGAGCGATCACACCGTCACCCTGACCCAGGCCGAGCGCGTCCGCACGGCCACGAATCTGCGCCCGGCCGACGCCGCGACCATGCTGATTCTCGATCATTCCGGGCGCAAGCCGCGCGTGCTGATGGGCAAGCGCCATCCGAGCCACAAGTTCATGCCCGGGAAATACGTCTTCCCCGGCGGGCGGATCGATCCCGAGGATCGCCGCATGATCGCGGCCGGCGCCCTTCCCGGCCCCTGCGAGCAGCGCCTCGCGGCGCGCTGCGTGCGCCCGAGCGCCCAGCGCGGCCGGGCGCTGGCGCTGGCGGCGATCCGCGAGACCTTCGAGGAGACCGGGCTGCTCTTCGGCAGCGCCGAATACGGCGCGCCCGAGAATCCGCCGCCCGGCGTCTGGTCGGAATTCGCGTCGAAGGGCATCTTCCCCGATCTCGGCGCCGTGACATTCGTCGCCCGGGCAATCACGCCGCCGCGCCGGCCGAAGCGTTTCGACACCCGCTTCTTCACCGTCGACGCCAGCGCCGTTGCCGGCAAGGTCGAAGGCATCATCGGCCCCGATTCCGAGCTGGTCGACCTCGTCTCGGTGACCTTCGACGAGGCCCGCGAGCTCGACCTGCCGACCATCACCAAGGTGATCATCGCCGAGGTCGAGGAGCGGCTGAAGGCGGGATTCGGCGCGCATCTGCCGGTACCGTTCTATTGGGAGAAGCGCGGCAGCTTCGTGCGCGAGCAAATCTGAGCCGCAGGAGCGGAAAACGCCGGCCATTTCGCAGGCGAGCAGATACACGCCCGATATTCCTTGACTTGCAGGCGCCGATACGGCATTCCGGCGCCATCGGATTGCCGGGCTCGCCCGGCCCTTTTCTTTTTCATGCGCGGGTCGAGGACGGCCCCATCAGTTCGAGGGCTTCGCCATGGCCAAGGCCGTGACCATCAAGATCAAGCTCGTCTCGACGGCCGACACCGGGTTCTTCTATGTGACCAAGAAGAACTCGCGCACGATGACCGAAAAGATGTCGAAGAAGAAGTACGACCCCGTCGCGCGCAAGCACGTCGAGTTCAAGGAAACCAAGATCAAGTGATGCCATTAGGCATGACACATCGATCTTAGCCATAAAAACCGCCCTGATTTGGGGCGGTTTTTTCGTTTGGGGGCATCGTCACGGGTCGCGCCGGAACGCTCCCCGCCCCGCGCTATAACTTCCTTCTTCCAGGCCGCTTCATTTCCAGCTCCACTGCTGCAAGGATTTTCCACCTGTGCTTCCGCACGGCCATGCAGCCCCTCGGAGCGCGCAAAGCCCCCTACGGACAAGGTCAAACCGCTGGAAGCGCTCGTGGCGTTTTCGCCACTGCGAAAGAGACGGCTTCATCGTCAGGACGAGCCCGCGACGGGCGCGCGCCTGTAGACGATCGGGTTCCCGGCGGGCAATGTTCCGTCGCCTAGCGATGGAGGTCACGATTCGTCTCCGGCCGTTCCATGCCCTCCTGACCATGGCCTTGCTGGTCGCTTCGCCTGCCGCTGCTCAACAGACGCTACCGGCTGTGGACGGGCTCAGCGGCAAGGTGATGTTCATCCATGGCGGCACAGGCGGCGACAACTGGACCGGCCTGGAAGGCGCCGTAACCCTGCCGCTCGGACAGCGTTTCGGCCTGCAGCTGGATGGCGCGGCCGGTGGCCTGGACGGCTCTCTGGGGAAATCGGCGTTCTATGGCACGGGGGCGCATCTGTTCTGGCGCGATCCGTCGACGGGAATGGTTGGCGTCGAAGCCGGCTATGCGCGCCTCGACGCGGGCGGTGGGATCAACACTTATTCCCTCGGCATCGAGGCTGAGCGCTACTGGAACTCGATCACGCTGGCAGGCCTGGTCGGCCTCACCGATGCCAGTGGCGCGACCTATGCCACAGCGCTGCGCCATGATCTCGGCACGCATTTCGTGGCAGGCGCCAGCTTCACCTGGTATCCCGACGACAACTTGGCGTTGACGGCATCAGGAGCAGTCTCGGGTGGGCATGTGGTGGCAGGTCTTGGCATCGAATGGGCGCTCACGAGCACCAGATCGGCCCAGCCCAGCCTTTTTGCACGGGCCGCCCTGCATCAGGGCGGTGACGTGACCGCTCTGGCAGGCCTCAGCATCTATTTCGGAGGGCAGCCGAAGCCATTGATCCGGCGCCATCGGGAAGACGATCCGACCATCGGCAACGTCATGGGCGCCGGCATCAAGGGCGGCATTGGCTTCACCATCGGAGCGATCTGCAAGTTCCGGGCGCATGGTGACGACCCCTGCCATCGGCGTAACCATCCGCCGCGTCTCTAGCCGCGGCGCCTCGGACCAAAAGGTGGAATCCACCTTTCCGGACGAATCCGATGCGTAAGCAATGCGCCGGAGCGCAGCTTGGCAGGCCCGCATCATCCGAATGGCTGCGACCGTGATCCATCGCCAAAGCGGCCGATCACAGACTATGCCCTAGAGGAATTCTTCGCTTCCAGTTTTCGACGGTAGACTCTAGACTTGCCTGCTCCTGCAAGCCCCCTCGAAACGGGCGGCTTTTTGCATTTACGGCAGGCGTTTCTGCGAAAAGAACTCAGCTATTCGCAAGCGTGACATGTCCTCTGGCGCATCCGCGGCATCTTTCCTAATGTCGCGGCGCGTCCATCGCCCTGCTCTCTCGCCTGGAGCCCCGCCTTGCACGGCCCGCCCCCCGCCAAGACACGCCAGCCGGCCACCGGGCCACTGCGCCGCGTCCTACGCCTGATCGTCGAGGTCGATGAATCGCCCACCCGGCTGAACCGCATCCGGGCGGCGCTACTGCTGATCGGGCTGCTGACCGCCTTCGGCCTGCTCGGATACTGGCTGCCGACCCTGCTCGAGCGCGCCTGGCGCTGACTGCTGGCTGGAGGCCGCGCCTCCGTTCGGACGCGATTACGATGACCCATCTCATTGTTATCGCATCGGAGAGTTCCGAAGGACGGAGTCCACTTTTCGGTCCGATGCTATGGCGGTGCCGATAGTGGCCGGCCGGCGGCGGATCTGATGAGGCCAGATATCCCGCTACCGACCGGCCGAGCCCACCGGTTCCTCAGGAGATGCGGCG
Organism: Allobosea sp.; assembly: GCF_017308075.1. Lineage (GTDB taxonomy): Bacteria > Pseudomonadota > Alphaproteobacteria > Rhizobiales > Beijerinckiaceae > Allobosea. The sequence continues at coordinate 57,093 of NZ_JAFKFX010000040.1, read as the reverse complement.
GAACCCGAGGTCCCGGGGGGCATTTCGCGGCGACAGCCTGTGGCTGGCGCCTGTCTGGAAACGACCCTACGCCGAAGCGACCGCGGATCAATCGTTTAGGGTTGATTCACCATTCTTCAGTATTTTTTAACCTTACCGGATAACCCTCGATATTTACCGTAAAAACTATAGTAAATACAAAACACTCAATACGTTCATGGATTTACCTGAGTCGACCGCAAGAAATCTTGCCGCAGGCTGGCGGCCGCCTCCGCACTTGCGATGTCCGCAATCGGTTCGTCGTCGACCATCCATCCGGCAATGAGGCGCCCGCCCGATCGGCACGGCTGCGGCGCAATGAGGCGATTTCGGTCGAGCCGATGATCAGCGTCGTCGGGCAGCGGCGGTTCACGCCGGCCCCGAGCTTCCCATGTCTCTCGGGTTCAGGCAGCCGCGGCGACGATCACGCGATTGCGGCCCGCGGCCTTGGCGAGATAGACCGCCTCGTCGGCTCGCTTCACCATTTCATTGGCGGATGGGTCGCCGGCGCGCCGGCAGGCGACGCCTATCGACACGGTGACCGGGATTTTGCGCGCACCGCCCTGGATCTCGAAGGCTTCGCCCTCGACCCGCTCGCGGATACGCTCGGCGACGGCACGCGCCGCCTCGAGCGTCGTGTCGGGCAGGACGACCACGATCTCCTCTCCGCCCATCCGCGCCACCAGATCGATACCGCGCGTGCAGGCGCGCACCCGGTCGGCGAACTCGCGCAGAACCTCGTCGCCGGCGTCGTGTCCCCAGCTGTCATTGATCGATTTGAAGCGGTCGACATCGAGCATGAGGACCGAGAGCGAGCGCGCCCGCAGCAGGGACTCGTCGAAGAGAACCGCGATCCGGCCGTCGAGATAGCGCCGGTTGTAGAGGCCGGTGAGCTGATCCATCACCGCCATTTCCATCGAGGACTGGACGCTGTCGCGCAAACGCTCGGCGAAGCGCTTGCGGCGGACCAGGGTGCGCGCGCGGGCCAGCAACTCGTTCCGGTCGATCGGCCTGACCAGGAAATCATGGGCGCCGATCTCGAGGCCGCGCAGGACGCGGCGGCGATCATCCGCCTCCCCGAGCACCAGAACCGAGAGATTGCGGGTGCTCTCGAGCGAGCGCAATTGGCTGCACAGGCGCAGCCCGTCATAGGATTGCAGGTCGAGGCTGACGAGCACGATCTCGAAATCGCCTTCGGCCGCGCGCGCCAGGGCGGCGTGCGCATCGGGTTCGGTCTCGATCGAATGAAAGGTCGAAAGCGCCTGCGTCAGCCGCTCGGCGATCAGCGGCCGATCCTCGATCAGGAGGATGCGGCCGTTGAGCCCGGTTTCCGCCGCCGCAGCGGCCAGCGGGTCGGCGATGCCGAGCCGGCGCGAGGCCAGCGCGCGCTGCCGCAACTCGTCGGTCACCGACTTCAGCCGGACCAGGCTGCGCACGCGCGCGAACAGGGCGGTGTCGTCGATCGGCTTGGTCAGGAAGTCGTCGGCGCCGGCATCGAGCCCCTTGAGCCGATCGCTCGGCTGGTCGAGCGCGGTCACCATCACCACCGGGATATGGGCGGTGGTCGGCCCGGTCTTCAGGCGCCGGCAGACCTCGAATCCGTTCATGCCCGGCATCATCACGTCGAGCAGCACGATGTCGGCTTCGCCGCGCTCGCAGATCGCCAGAGCGTCGATGCCGTTCGTCGCGGTCACCACGTCGAAATACTCGGCCGACAGCTTGGCGTCGAGCAGCTTCACATTGGCTGCGACGTCGTCGACGACCAGGACCCGGGCGGACATCGGCAGTGCCTTCCCGCTCAGGCCGCGCCGAGATAGGCGCGAACGGTCTCCAGGAACTTGCCCACCGAGATCGGCTTGGAGATGTAGGCCTCGCAGCCGCCATCGCGAATCCGCTCCTCGTCGCCCTTCATCGCAAAGGCCGTGACGGCGATCACCGGGATGCTCTTCAGGGTATCATCCTCCTTGATCCATTTCGTCACCTCCAGCCCCGAAACCTCCGGCAGCTGGATGTCCATCAGGATCAGATCGGGATGATGCGCCCGGGCGAGTTCGATCGCCTCGATGCCGTCGGCCGTCTTGAGCGTCGCATAGCCATGCGCCTCCAACAGGTCGTTGAAGAGCTTCATGTTGAGCTCATTGTCCTCGACGATCAGTACCGTCTTTGTCATTCCGCCCCCAGTCCGCCGCAGCACGGGTATCCGATGTTCCGGACTTCCCAAGTCGGCAGCCCCGTTCGATGATGAAGCTAGCACGCGAGCCGTTGACGAAACGCAAACCCATTAGCAGACACACCGAGCAAAACATCATGCCCCGCCCCATCACATTGCCGGAAGCCGAGACGCTCGCATTGCGCGCCCTCACCTTCCTGGCCGGCGAACCGGAGCGCCTGGAGCCTTTTCTCGCAGCGACCGGCCTCGGCCCGGCGACCCTGCGCTCTGCAGCGCAAGAACCCGGCTTCCTCCTCGGCGTCATCGACCATCTCTGTGCCAGCGAATCGCTGCTGCTCGAGTTTGCCGCCAATTTAGGCCTGAATCCGGACATTGTCGGCCAGGCGCGTGAGATTCTCGCCGGCCCGCCCGAAGTCTTCGAGCCGTGAGCAGCGCGCCCGCCGCGGCTGGAGCGGGGCGCGTACTCTGCCGCGATTGCCTGCGCGACCATGGCGAGGCGCCGCCCGCCGCACCGCTGCGGCGTTGCGCGGCCTGCGGCTCGCCCCGGCTGCTGCGGCATCCCGAGCGGGACGAGCTCCATCTCGCCCATATCGATTGCGACGCCTTCTACGCCGCGATCGAAAAGCGCGACGATCCGTCCCTGCTCGACAAGCCGGTGATCGTCGGCGGCGGCAAGCGCGGCGTCGTCTCGACCTGCTGCTACATCGCCCGCATGTCCGGCGTGCGCTCCGCCATGCCGATGTTCAAGGCCCTGCAGGCCTGCCCGGAAGCCGTGGTCATCAAGCCGGACATGGCGAAATATGTCGGCGTCGGCCGGCAGGTACGCCGGCTGATGCAGGAGCTGACCCCGCTGGTCGAACCGCTCTCGATCGACGAGGCCTTTCTCGATCTCGGCGGCACCGAGCGCCTGCACCACGCCAGCCCGGCACTGGTGCTCGCCCGCTTCCAGCGCCGTGTCGAGGGCGAGATCGGCATCACCGTCTCGGTCGGCCTGTCCTACGCCAAATTCCTCGCCAAGGTCGCCTCCGACCTCGACAAGCCGCGCGGCTTCTCGATCATCGGCCGGGCGGAAGCGGTGGCTTTCCTGGCTCCGAAACCGGTCGGGATGATTCCCGGCATCGGCCAGGCCGGCGTGGCGCGGCTGGCGCAGGCCGGCTTCCGTCGTATCGGCGACCTCGCCGCCGCCGAGGTCGAAACCCTCTACCGCACCATCGGCAAGGACGGGCCGCGCCTGCGCAATCTCGCCCGTGGCATCGATCCGCGCCAGGTCACGGTCGAGCACGAAGCCAAGACGGTCTCGACCGAGACGACGCTCGATGTCGACCTCGCCAGCTTCGAGGAGCTGGAGCCGATCCTCTGGCGGCTCTGCGAGAAGACCTCGAAGCGGTTGAAGGCGCAGGGTCTCGCCGGGCGCACGATCACGCTCAAGCTGAAGACCCAGGATTTCCACATCGTCACCCGCGCCTCGCGGCTGCCCGAGCCGACGCAGCTCGCCGCCCGCCTGTTCGCGGCCGGCCGCGACCTCCTGAAGCGTGAATGCACCGGCCCGCGCTACCGGCTGATCGGCATCGGTGCGAGCGACTTCTCCGATCCGGCCGATGCCGACCGCGGCGACCTCGCCGACACGCAGACGCCGCGCCTGAAAGCCGTCGAGAGCGCACTCGATGCGGTCCGCGCCCGCTTCGGCGATACCGCGATTGGCAAGGGCCTGTCGCTGCGCGACCGGCGCAGCCCTGCTTCCGGCCAGACTATTTCGAGCAGTCGCTCCCCGGCAGAAGATCCAGACGCGTGAGCGTGCCGCGCAGCGCGAAGGACCCATAGTCCAGCCGGATCGCACCGGTGACGCCGTTCTCGTAGAGCTCGAAGGCGACGGTATAGGCCGGCGTGGTCTCGCCCGAGCCGACCTTGAAATAGGAGATCGTCACCGGCCAGCGCGCCAGCTTCTCGAATTCCGGGCGCTGCAGCGGCGCTTCCCCCGGCTTGGCCTCGATCTTGCGGCCGATCACCGACAGCGTGTCATAGACGTCCTTGCCGCTGTTGGCACCGTCATAGAGGCGGACATTGAAGGTGGTCTGGCCCGCCCGCGCCGCCTTGATCACCGCCTTCATCTGTTCGTTCGGGAACATCGCCATCGCGGCTTCGCGGTGCGTCTCGGCCTTGGGCGCGCGCAGGCTCACCTCATAGCCGGCATCGCCCTTCTTCGCGGTGCCGTCGACCACGTCGGGCGGCGCGCCGGCTGTCGAGCTCTCGGTCTTGAAGCGGTAGCTCTTGGCGTCTCCTTCCTCGAAGCTCGTGGTGCGGGCATCGATGATGCGCGGACCGATCTCGCTGGTCAGCTCGGTGACCTGGCGGAAGGAAAGCGCATAGCCGTCGCAGGCATCCCCCGAGAAGTCGAAGGCGATGCGGCCACGCGCCGTGGTGATGTCGCGGGAGGGCTTGGTGCTGTCGAGGGTAAGATCGTAGATCGCGCGATGCGGCACCAGCACGACACGCTCGGCCGGAGCCTGCGCCTGCACCGCAGGCGCCAGCATGACGGCCAGCGCCGCGCCCGCGATCCCATAGCCGCAACGTTCCATGCCGAACCTCGATCCCGATTCTCGCCGCAGCGGCCAGAGCCGCCATCACTACAAATTAGGTGCACTGCGGCGATGGCGCAAACATGGCGCGAGGCTCGGCCCGGCACACGACGGGCACGCTTGCCCGGCTTGCGACCATCGGCCATGAAGGAGAGCCTGCCTTTGCCGGCCAACCCGAGAGAACCGCGATGAACGCCATCGACACCAAGCTCGCCGCCCTCGGCATCACCCTGCCGGCGCCGGCCGCGCCGGTCGCAAACTATGTGCCCTATGTCATCACCGGCAATCTGCTGGTGATCTCCGGCCAGCTCTGCTTCGGGCTCGACGGCAAGCTCTCCGACGCGCACAAGGGCAAGCTCGGCGCCGAGATCTTCAACGAGGCCGGACTCGAGGCGGCCAGGCTCTGCGCCATCAACGTCCTGGCCCAGGCCAAGGCGGCGCTCGGCGGCGATCTCGGAAAGATCAAGCGCTGCGTCCGCCTCGGCGGCTTCATCAACGCCACCCCGCATTTCTCCGCCCTGCCCGCGATCATGAACGGCGCCTCCGACCTGATGGTCGAGGTGCTCGGCGATGCCGGTCGCCATGCCCGCTCCACCGTCGGCGTCGCCAACCTGCCGGCCGATGCCGCCGTCGAGGTCGAAGCGATGTTCGAGATCGCCTGATGCGCGCAGAGCCCTGGCTGACCGCCCGTCCGATCGCCCATCGCGGACTGCACGATCTCGCGAGCGGCGTGATCGAGAACTCCCTGTCGGCGGCGCAGGCCGCCATCGCGGGCGGCTTCGCCATCGAATGCGATGTCCAGCTCAGCGCCGACGAGGAGGCGCTGGTCTTCCACGACTTCACTCTGGACCGGCTGACTGGCGAGACCGGGCGTGTCGATGCCCGCAAGGCGGCCGAGCTTTCCGGCATCGGACTTAAGGGCTCCGGCGACAGGATCCCGACGCTCACCGGCTTCCTCGATGCGATCGGCGGCAGGACGCCGCTGGTGATCGAGATCAAGAGCCGCTTCGACGGCGATCTGCGCCTGGCGAAGCGCACCGCCGAGATCGTCGCCGGGCACAAGGACCGGCCGATCGTGCTGAAATCCTTCGATCCAGTGATCGTCGCGGCATTGCGCGAGCTGGCACCGGACTTCGCCCGCGGTATCGTCGCGATGAACGCCTATGAATATGGCGACTATGTCCATCTCACGCCGGCCCAGAAGCACGCCCTCGCCAATCTCCTGCATTTCGGGGAAAGCCAGCCTGACTTCGTCTCCTGGAAGGTCGCGGACCTGCCGACCGCCGCACCCTTCCTCTGCCGCAAGGCGCTCGGCCTGCCGCTGATGAGCTGGACCGTGCGCACGCCGGAAGATCGGCTCCGCGCCGCCGAGCATGCCGACCAGATGGTCTTCGAGGGCTTCCGCCCTTGAGCGAAACCGGTCCGCACGGGGGCCTCACCGTCCGCGTCACGACCTCGCTGAAAGGCGTCCCGGCCGCCGACTGGGACGCCTGCGCCAATCCCGGCGCCGCCGCGAAGCTTGAATCAACCTCTCAGCCAGCGGATTCATTTTCTCAGCAAGACCCTGACAACCCATTCATTTCCTACGCTTTTCTGCGTGCCCTGGAAGAGAGCGGCTGCGTTGGCGGGCGCACCGGCTGGTCACCGGCCTATCTGCTGGTCGAAGACGGGGCGGGCCGACTGATCGCCGCGGCGCCCTCCTTCGTGAAGGGCCACAGCCAAGGCGAATACGTCTTCGACCATAGCTGGGCCGAAGCCTATATGCGCGCCGGCGGCCGCTACTATCCGAAGGTCCAGGTCGCCGCCCCCTTCACGCCCGCCAACGGCCCGCGCCTGCTCGTCGCTCCTGGCGCGCAGGCGAACGCAGCGCGCGAGGCGCTGATCGCCGGCCTGGAAGCCGTGAGGGAGCAGGTCCGCGGCTCCTCCGTGCACGTCACCTTCGCGCAGGAAAGGGACATGGCGGCGCTGCTGGAGGCCGGCTATCTCGAACGTCACGACATCCAGTTCCATTGGCGGAACGAGGGCTTTGCCAGCTATGACGACTTCCTCGCCCTCCTCGCCTCGCGCAAGCGCAAGGCGCTGAAGCGCGAGCGGCGCGATGCGCTCTCCGCCGGCATCGAGGTTTCGGTACTTTCGGGCTCGGACCTGACCGAGAGCGTCTGGGACGATTTCCACGCCTTCTACGAGGACACCGGCTCGCGCAAATGGGGCCGGCCCTATCTCAACCGCCGCTTCTTCTCGGAGATCGGCCAGAGCATGGGCGAGCGCGTCGTGCTGATGCTGGCGCGCCGGGCCGGGCGCAACATCGCCGGCGCCATCAATTTCCGCGGCGGCAACACGCTCTATGGCCGCAACTGGGGTTGCATCGAGGATCACCCCTTCCTGCATTTCGAGCTCTGCTACCACCAGGCCATCGACTATGCGATCGCGCACAAGCTCGTGCGTGTCGAGGCCGGCGCCCAGGGCGAGCACAAGCTGGCGCGCGGCTACCGGCCGGTGATCACACGCTCTGCCCATTTCCTCGCCGATCCCGGCCTGGCGCGTGCCGTCGCCGCCTATCTGCCCGGCGAGCGCCGCGAGATCGCCGCCGCGAAGCTGGCGCTCGAAGCCGAACTGCCCTTCAGATCCGGAGCCGACCTTGCCGACTGAGTTCTGCAGCGACGATACGCTGGGCTACCGCCGCAGCCTGACCGACTTCTCCTCACCGCTGGCGCTCGACGAGAGCTACCGCCTCGCCCATCTGCCTTTGCTGGCGCCCGAGCATCCACGGGTGATCCCGCGGCTCGACGATCGCGGCTACGAAATGGGCCGCCATGCCGAGATCTTCTCGCTGGTGATGCCGGTTCCGGAAGACGCACCGGGCGCTTCGCCGGCCTGGCGCGCGCTCGAGGCCGAGCTGCGCGCCGGCCCCTTCGCCGGCAAGATCGCCTGGGACCTGCTGCCGAAGCGCGCCGCACGCCTGCACGCCACCATCGTCGGTTCGCTCGGCCGGAGCGAGCGTCCCGTGATCGCTCCGGAGATCCGCGCCCGGCTTGCCGCCATCGCGCCCTTCGAGGTCGAATTGCGCGGCCTGTTCTCCGGCAACGTCAATCGTGGGCGGCTCTATCTGCGCGCCTATCCGCAGCAGGCGCCGGGCCTCAACCCGTTCCAGCAGATCCAGCAGGCCTTCGGTCGCCCGGCCGGCGACCTCTACCTCCTCGGCTACTACAACCTGATCGACGATCTCGACCCGCAGGAGACGCGAGCCCTCGCCGCGCTGCTGGCGCGCTGGTGGGACAGGCCGCTGCTACGCCTGCGGGTCGACGCGCTCTGGCTGATGGGCGCCAGCGACGATCTCGTGCTCGATAGCCGGATCACCGAGACGCTGCCGCTCGGCGGCGCGCCCATCGCTTGACCTCAGGCCTCCCTCAGCCCCAGCTTCACTCGCCAGATACGGGAACCACCGCCATGATCGCCTACGACCAGAACAACATCTTCGCCAAGATCCTGCGCGGCGAATTGCCGGCCCACCGCGTCTATGAGGACGACAAGGCGCTGGCCTTCCTCGACATCATGCCGCGCGCGCCCGGCCACACCCTGATCATCCCGAAGAACCCGGCCCGCAACCTGCTCGATGTCGCGCCGGCCGATCTCGCCCATGTCGCCCAGGTTTCGCAACGCATCGCCCGGGCCGGGATGAAGGCTTTCGCGGCGGACGGGATCACGGTGCAGCAGTTCAACGAGAGCGCCGGCGGTCAGGTCGTCTTCCATCTTCATGTCCACGTCATCCCGCGCCATGACGGCATCGCGATGAAGCCGCCGGCGAGCGTGATGGCCAAGCCCGAGGAGCTGACCGAGGCCGCCGAGAAGCTCCGCGCCGCGCTCAAGGACGCCTGACCCGAAAAAATTTCGCGGCGCATGTCACGCGCCCGCACGCTGCCTCGTCCTGGTCTGCATCAGCCAATGATGGAGACCAGGATGACCCAACGCCTCAACGCCTTCCAGGCCGCCCCCGACGCCTACGCGGCCATGCGCGGCCTGCAGGACTATGTGAACCAGTCGCCGCTGGAACATAGCCTCCAGGAGCTGGTGAAGATCCGCGCCTCGCAGCTCAACCGCTGCGCCTATTGCCTGCACATGCACATGGCCGATGCGCGCAAGGCCGGCGAGAGCGAGGCTCGCATCACCCTGCTCAGCGCCTGGGAAGAATCAGAGCTCTACACCCCGCGTGAGCGCGCCGCCCTGCGCTGGACCGAGGAGCTGACAAGGCTCACCGAGCGCAGCCCGAGCGACGAGGCCTTCGCCGAACTGCGCGAGCATTTCAGCGAGAAGGAGATCGTCGATCTCTCCGTCGCCATCGGCATGATCAATGTCTGGAACCGGATCAATGCCGGCTTCCGCACCCGCCATCCGCAGGATCGTCGCCGCGAGACAGCCGGGGCTTGAGCGGCACTCGTACAGCCGGCCGGGCGCGGCTTCGCACCGGCCGGGCTTTTCCCTCCTGCGGAGATCCCGCCATGACCAAGCGCCTGAACCCCTATGTCGCCGCGCCCGACACCATGAAGCCGCTGATCGCGCTCGAAGCGACGCTCAAGGAGAGCGGGCTCGAACACGGCCTGATCCATCTGGTGAAGATGCGGGCCTCGCAGATCAATGGCTGCGCCTATTGCCTGCACATGCACTCCGCCGACGCGATGAAAGAGGGCGAGAGCCCGGCGCGACTCTTCCTGCTCGACGCCTGGCACGAGTCGGCGCTCTATAGCCCGCGCGAGCGCGCCGCCCTCGCCTGGACCGACGCGCTGACGCTGGTCTCGCAGACCCACGCGCCGGACGAGGTCTATGAAGAGGTGCAGCGCCATTTCAGCCCGGAGGAAACGGTGAAGCTCACCATGCTGATCGCCACGATCAACAGCTGGAACCGCATCGCCATCGGCTTCCGCTCGGCCCATCCGAACGACCGGGCGGTCGTGGCCTGAGGACGGAACCCGCGATGACCTCAGCGCCTGCCACCGACCCGTTCGACAGCCATCGCCGCTTCCTGACCCGCCTCGCCTATCGCATGCTCGGTTCGGTCAGCGATGCCGAGGATATCGTGCAGGAGGCCTGGCTGCGCTGGCGCGAGAGCGAGCGGGCAGAGATCGCACAGCCGCGCGCCTTCCTGGCGCGCATCGTGACGCGGCTCTGCCTCGACCAGATGAAATCGGCCCGCAGCCGCCGCGAGTTCTATGTCGGCTCCTGGCTGCCGGAACCGCTGGTCGAGGCGCTCGGCGGCGAGGTCCCGGCCGATGCCGGGCTCGATGCGCCGATCGCGCTGATGCTGGCGCTCGAGCGGCTCTCCCCGCTCGAGCGAGCCGCCTTCCTGCTGCACGACATTTTCGAGATGGATTTCGCCGAGATCGCCCGCACCATCGACCGCAGCGAGAGCGCCTGCCGCCAGCTCGCCAAGCGGGCGCGCGAGCATGTCCGCATCGACATGCCGCCGCGCAACAAGGTCGACCCGGTCGAGGCGAAGCGCTTCGTCGACGCCTTCTTCAAGGCGGCCCACAAGGCCGATCCGAGTGATCTCCAAGCCCTGCTCGCGCAGGATGTCGCCTTCCACAGCGATGGCGGCGGCAAGGTTCTGGCGGTGATCAACCCGCTCTACGGCATCGACCGGGTCTCGCGCTTCTTCGCCGGCATCAACGCCAAGCTCGCCCACCGCAACAAGCCGACCACGCTGTTCAAGCCGGTGCTGATCAACGGCCTGCCCGGCTATCTCAGCCTCGAACGCGGCGAGACCCTGCAGGCGACCGCGCTCGATATCCGCGACGGGCGCGTCCAGGCGATCTACATCGTGCGCAATCCCGACAAGCTCAGGCATCTCGACCTGTCGGACGCATAGGACAGATGCCGATCAACTTTCACCGTCATTCCGGCTGGCGCGAAGCGAAACGCCGGAATCCATTCTGGGGCTCCGGTGCTCCAGCCTCGCTCACGACCCGAGCCGAGCCAGCGTCTCCGGAACGAGGAGAGCGCTAGCCCTCAAGCGCCTCGATCATCGCGACCCGCGTCGCATGGCGGCCACCCTCGAATTCGGCCGAGAGGAAGGCGTCGACGATATCGAGCGCGAGCCCCTCGCCGACCACGCGCGCACCGAGCGAGAGCATGTTGGCGTCGTTGTGCTGTCGGATCATCCGGGCTGAAAACGTGTCGGCGCAGACGCCGCAACGAATGCCCTTCACCTTGTTCGCCGCCATCATGATGCCCTGGCCGGTGCCGCACAGAATGATGCCGAACCGGCACTCGCCGGAGGCGACGAGCCGCGCCGCCGCCTCGCCATGCCTGGGATAGGGCGTGCTTTCCGGGCTCGATGGTCCGATGTCGACCACCACCCAGCCCAGTGCCGCGAGATGAGCGGCGATGGCCTGCCGGAACTGGATCGCGGCATGATCGCTGGAAAGCACGATGCGATTGCTGGCTTACATGGAGAACGCGTCCCGGTTTCGGAGGGCGGTGCGGCTTCATGGCTGAAACCGGTTGTGTTGCAGGGCGGCGGATCATCGGTCCGCGCTCGCCGAGACAAGTGGCGATGCCGCACTATATCAGCCACCAGGCCCCGCCGATCAGCACCGCCTCGGCCGCGACCACCGCCAGCATCACCCTGCGATTGGTCAAGCGCACGATCGCGACCGGGACAGCGATCGCGGCAAGGCGGACGAGCAGCGGCACATCGGCCAGCACGCCGGGCGGTGTCAGCATCAGCTTGGCGACGACGCCTGCTAGCAGCGCCGTCGCGACCAGCCGCACCCATTCGAGCCAGGGCGAGCCGTCGTCGAGGCGACGCGCGAAGGCGACCGCGAGCCAGCGCCACATCTCGGTCGGGATCACCGCGAAGAGCAGCAGCGCCAGATAGGGCCACCAGGGACCGTCGAGAAAAGCGATCGGCGCCGTCATGTCCCGGCCTTTGCGCCTGCCATCGCACGACGACGCCAGCGCTGCACCGCGAAGGCGATCGTCCCGCCGACGAGGCCGGCGGCGAGCAGATCGAAGCCGCCGCCGATCGCCCAGCTCGCCACCGGCGACAGCGCGAGGCCGAGAAAGATGGCGAGCCCGTCGCCGAAGCCACGCACCCCGACCGTCAGCGATGTCATGAAGAAGATCGGCGACAGGGCGAGAAGTCCGGCCGCGATGGGAATCGGCACCGCGCCGGCGAGATAGTAGCCGGCATAGGTGCAGAGCGCCGAGACAAGGATCAGCGCATTGGCGAAGCCGAGGAAATAGCTCGGCCGCTGCTCCGGCGGCAGTGCCGGCAGGCGGCGCAGCGCCTCGGTCCAGGCGGTGACGGCGACATAGTGCGAGAGCAGGATCTGCATGCCGACGCCCTGCCCCGGCCGGCGCAGCAGCGGCAGGAGCGCGATCGTCATCGGCAGGAAGCGCAGGGAGGCAAAACCGATCGCCAGCGCGATCGCGCTCCAGGCGGCTCCGGCCGCGATCGAAGCGAAGAACAGCACCTGCGACGGCCCGGCCCAGACCAGCAGGGTCGACAGCACCGCCACCTCGACGGGGTATCCGACATCGCGCGCCAGCGAGCCGACGCCGACCAGGCCGAGGCCGACGACCCAGGCCGGCAGCATCAGCGCGTCGCGGAAGCCGATCAACGCCGGGCGCAGCCACTGCCAGCGGCCAGCCGAACTCATGCGGACACCGCGCCGGAGCCCGGCCGGCTCGGCGCTCGCGCGCGCGTCGAGAGCTGCGGCTCGGGAGAAGGTTGACTCATGGATGCTCGAAGAACCGGACATGCGCAGGCCGGGCCGGCCAGCGAGGAATGCTTAATGCGCATTCCCGCCACGGCGGGGCAGAGGCCTTGCCGCGCTTCGGGCCTGCGCCGGGCGCAAGCGACGGCGCGGTCAGAAGCTCTTCAGCGCCAGCCCGAGCAGTTCGTTCCCGAAGTCGACGATCTCCTTCGGCACGCCGCCGACGGCCTGATAGGCGAGCCAACCCAGATAGAAGAATGCCGGGACCAGGATCCAGCCCAGCACTTCCTCGAAGACGATGCGGCGCCGGCGGCGGCGGGCGCGCTTCTCGAACCAGCCGAGCTTCTCCTTCGGCGCGGCGGCGGCCACTGCCGTAGCCGTGGCTTCACCATCCTGCGCCCATGCGCTCTCGGATTTGCGTCGGAACCACACGGTCTCAGGCCTTCGTCAACGGGACTTTCGGGACGGTGCGGACGCTGCCCGCCGCTTTCGGCGGCGAGACCGGCGCATCCGGCTTGGGGCCGCGCTTCAGGCTGCCGGCCGGGCCGGCCTTGGCCTTGGCGCCCCCCTTGGCGCGGGGCTTGCGCGGCGTTCTTTTCTCGGCCGCGGCAGCGACATCCTTCTCCGGCTTGGGCTTGGCCGGCCCATCGGGGAATTCGAGGCCGAGCACCTTGATGCCGGTCTCGGACTGGACGACCACGACCTTGACCGCGCCGCCATTCTTCAGCCTGCCGAACAGCACCTCGTCGGCGAGCGGCGTCTTGATCGTCTGCTGGATCAGCCGCGCCATCGGGCGCGCGCCCATCGCCTCGTCATAGCCGTTCTCGACCAGCCAGTCGCGCGCCTCGTCCGAGAGCTCGATCGTGACGTTGCGGTCGGCGAGCTGGGCCTCGAGCTGCAGCACGAACTTGTCGACGACCCGCGCCACCACCGTTTTCGGCAGATGGCCGAAGGAGATCGTCGCGTCGAGCCGGTTGCGGAATTCCGGCGCGAACAGCTTGTTGATCGCCTCCTGGTCGTCACCTTCGCGCTTGGTGCGGGTGAAACCATAGGCGTTCTTGGCCATATCGGCGGCCCCGGCATTGGTGGTCATGATCAGGATGACGTTCCTGAAATCGACCTGTTTGCCGTTATTGTCGGTCAGCTTGCCGTGGTCCATCACCTGCAGGAGGATGTTGAACAGGTCGGGATGGGCCTTCTCGATCTCGTCGAGCAGCAGCACGCAATGCGGGTGCTGGTCGATCTGGTCAGTCAGCAGCCCGCCCTGATCGAAGCCGACATAGCCGGGAGGCGCGCCGATCAGCCGCGAGACGGTGTGACGCTCCATATATTCAGACATGTCGAAGCGCACGAGCTCCACGCCCAGCGACGAGGCCAGCTGACGCGCGACCTCGGTCTTGCCGACACCGGTCGGTCCGGCGAAGAGATAGCAACCGATCGGCTTCTCGCCGTCGCGCAGCCCGGCGCGGGCGAGCTTGATCGAGGAGGACAAAGCCTCGATCGCCTTCTCCTGGCCGTAGACGGTGCGCTTCAGCGTGGTCTCGAGATTGCGCAGCACCTCGGCATCGTCCTTGGAGACGGTCTTGGCCGGGATGCGCGCCATCGTCGCGATCGCCGCCTCGATCTCCTTGACGCCGATCGTCTTCTTGCGCTTGGCCTCGGTCACCAGCATCTGCGAGGCGCCGGTCTCGTCGATCACGTCGATCGCCTTGTCCGGCAGCTTGCGGTCGTGGATGTAGCGCGCCGAGAGCTCCACCGCCGCCTTGATGGCGTCGTTGGTGTAGCGCAGCTTGTGGAACTCCTCGAAATAGGGCTTCAGCCCCCTCAGGATCTCGATCGTGTCCGGGATCGACGGCTCGTTGACGTCGATCTTCTGGAAGCGCCGGACCAGCGCCCGGTCCTTCTCGAAATACTGGCGGTATTCCTTGTAGGTGGTCGAGCCGATGCAGCGCAGCGAGCCCGAGGCCAGCGCCGGCTTCAAGAGGTTCGAGGCGTCCATCGCACCGCCCGAGGTCGCACCGGCGCCGATCACCGTATGGATCTCGTCGATGAACATGATCGCCTTCGGGTGCTGCTCGATCTCCTTCATCACCTGCTTGAGGCGTTCCTCGAAATCGCCGCGATAGCGCGTGCCGGCGAGCAGCGTACCCATGTCGAGCGAGAACACCGTCGCGTCCTCGAGTACCTCTGGTACCTCGCCGCGGATGATCTTCAGCGCCAGCCCCTCGGCGATCGCGGTCTTGCCGACGCCGGGCTCGCCGACCAGCAGCGGATTGTTCTTCTGCCGGCGGCAGAGGATCTGGATGGTGCGCTGCACCTCGGCCTCACGGCCGATCAGCGGATCGATGCGCCCGTCGCGCGCCTTGCGGTTGAGATTGACGCAATAGGCTTCGAGCGCGCTTTCCTTCTTCTTCTTGTCCTTGTCGCCGTCATTGCCGGAATCGGAGCGCTGCTCGCGCTGCTGCTCCGGCTCCTCGTCGGCACCGCGCACGGCGCGCGTCTCGCCGGCGCCGGGGCGCTTGGCGATGCCGTGGCTGATATAGTTGACCGCGTCGTAGCGGGTCATGTCCTGCTCCTGCAGGAAATAGGCGGCGTGGCTCTCGCGCTCGGCGAACATGGCGACGAGCACATTGGCGCCGGTCACCTCCTCGCGGCCCGAGGACTGGACATGGATCACCGCGCGCTGGATCACGCGCTGGAAGCCCGCCGTCGGCTTGGAATCGTCGCGCCCGTCGGTGACGAGATTGGTCAGCTCCGCGTCGATATAATCGACGAGATTGCGGCGCAGCGTGTCGAGATCGACGCTGCACGCCCGCATCACCGCGGCGGCGTCCTGGTCGTCGACCAGGGCCAGCAACAGGTGCTCCAGCGTGGCGTATTCGTGATGGCGTTCATTGGCGAGCGCGAGGGCCCGGTGTAGCGCCTGTTCGAGGCTGCGCGAGAAGCTCGGCACGGTCAGCGCTCCTGATCCAGTTCTCGGGAAATGGTGGCGTTCAAGATCACTTCTTCTCCATCACGCATTGCAGCGGATGCATGTGCTTGCGGGCGAGATCCATCACCAGCGTCACCTTGGTCTCGGCGACCTCGTAGGTGAAGACGCCGCATTCGCCGACGCCGTTCTGGTGGACATGCATCATGATCCGCGTCGCCTCGGCCCGGTCCTTGTTGAAGAAGCGTTCCAGCACATGCACGACGAATTCCATCGGCGTGTAATCGTCGTTGAGGATGAGGACGCGGTAGAGATTGGGCTTGCGGGTGCGCGTCCGGGTCAGGACCGCGGCGCCGGTGCCGCTGCCGTCCCGGCCACCATCCACCGGGATCGCCGGCGGGCGCGGCTTGCTCGCCAGCCGGGGCTCGATCCGGCCGAGGCGCTCCACCGGGCGGGTGCCGGCAGGAAGGTCCGTTTCGATCGGCATGATGGCTGCTTGGCTCAAGAGTTCTCTTTCGGCGCTAGACCCCAAGATAGTGCTTCGCCCGAGAATTTACAGGCGTCGCGCCGGCTTCGCCAGCCCGTTCCGCACGAACGCCCACAACCTGTATCCGCCATGCAAAAAGCCCGGCCTTTGGCCGGGCTTTCGTAGATCGCGTTGCTGCGGCCGGCGCGATGCCGGCCTTCGGCTCATGCCGTGCAGATCACTTGGCCGGGGTCGGAACCGACTTGGCGACGATGCCTTCGAACGGCTTGTAGGCGTCCTTGGCGATGGCCGAGAAGAGCTCGCCCATCTTGGTGACCTGGGCGACATAGCCCTCGAAAGCGGTCTTGACGTAGTCGCTCTGGATCTCGATGGCCTTGTCCAGCGTCTTGACGCCGGCGAGCTTCTCGATCGCGGCCGTGCCGGCCTCGAACGACTTCTTGGCATAGTCGGTGGCCTCGACGGCGAGCGTCTGGACGCCCTTCGAGGTGGCGCCGAACGACTTCAGAGCGGCGTCGACGTTCTCTTTGGAGGCCTTCTGGATGGTCTCGAACTGCTGGATCATGTTTTTCCCACAGCGCCTCGGGGACGCCGCCTCTTGCTGGCGAGCCTTGCGGCCCAGGTTCCTCGCCCCAAGGTCGGATGAAACGCTCATCACCGGGGACCGCCTTCATATTGTGCACCGCAACATAAAAGTCAAGAACGCATTGCAATGCATCAAATGCAAAGCTGCCCAGCCCGTCGAGGGAATGGTTCGCAGCAATACCGAGGACCGGCCGGCAGGCTTAACACCTCCGTAACCGCATCGCTCTAACCTCTCTGAGTGTGTCCTTCCCGCCACGTCGAGTTTCAGGCGCTGCGGGGGCTGTAGTGTCGAGTTGAGGCGGGTTTCATGGCTTCTGGTTGCGTTGGTACCGGGCGCGGACGCTGGTTCGCGTTCATCGGTCTGGTGAGTGTCGCTGCCGTGACCCTGGTCGCGACGGCTTCCCCCGCTGAGGCGGCCCGCAAGAAGCGGCGCCAGGTCAGCGGCGGCTACGCCCCGCCCTATGCCGCGATGGTGGTCGACGCCAAGAGCGGCCGCACCCTGCACGCGGTCAACGAGGATGCGGCGCGCATCCCCGCCTCGATCACCAAGGTGATGACGCTCTATCTGCTGTTCGAGCAGCTCGAGCGCGGCCGGCTGAGCATGGACTCCCCGCTCAAGGTCTCGGCCAACGCCGCCCGCGAGGCGCCGTCGAAGATCGGCTTCGAGCCGGGCGAGACGATCGCCGTCCGGGACGCGATCCTCGCCCTGATCACGAAATCCGCCAACGACGTCGCGACCACCGTCGCCGAGAATGTCGGCGGCTCCGAGGACGAGTTCGCGCGGATGATGACCGCCCGCGCCCGTTCGCTCGGCATGAGCCGCACGACCTTCTACAACGCCCACGGCCTGCCGCATGATCCGCCGAACATCACGACGGCGCGCGATCTGACCATCCTCGCCCGCGCCATCCAGGAGCGCTTCCCGCGCTACTATCCGATGTTCGGAACGCGCGTCTTCAACTATGCGGGCGGCGCCTACCGCAACCACAACAAGCTGCTCGGCCGCATCGAGGGTGTGGACGGCATCAAGACCGGCTACACCCGGGCCTCGGGCTTCAACCTGATGACCTCGGCCAAGGCCGATGGCCGCCATGTCGTCTCCGTGGTGCTCGGCGGCCGCTCCGGCGCCGCCCGCGACAAGGTGATGGCCGATCTCGTGGTCGCCGCCCTGCCCCGCGCCACCAGCGGCGGCCGCAGCGCCCCGATGGTCGCCGAAGCGCCCGAGCCGCAACCGGAACGCGCCCGCATCGCGGCGCCCGCCGTCGCGCCGGAACCGCCGGCCCGGCCGGCGGCTATCGCCCAGGCTGCCGCCGCGCAGGCTGTCGTCGCCCAGGCGCCCGAGCCCGCCCCGATGCCGGTGCCGCGCCCGCGCATCGAGCCCGAACTGCCCGCCGCCGCCCGCGCCTATGCCGCGACGCCGACCACCACCCCGATCGCGCCGCCGCGCACGATCTCGGCCAGCGCCGGCCAGCCGCTGCAGCTTTCCGGCATGCGCCCGGTCAGCGCCACGACGACCCCGTCCGCGATGCGCTGGTCGATCGGCGCCCCGGCCGCCGATGGCAAGGTCCTGCGCCCGCCGGCGAATGTCGACACCACCTCCTCGATCGCCAAGGTCGCCGAGCCGGCGCCCGCCGCCCAGGTCGCGTTGGCCCAGCCCGAGCCGCGCAAGATCGAGGCGAGCGAGCCCAAGCCCGCCGCGCGCCCCGTGGAAAAGGCCGCACCGGCCTCGAAATGGGTGATCCAGCTCGGCGCCACCGACGATGAATCGAAGGCCAGGGACATCCTTGCCCGGGCCCGCGCCAAGGCTGCCGGCCCGCTCGCCGACGCATCGCCCTTCACCCAGAAGGTCGAGTCGCGCGGCACCACCCTCTATCGCGCTCGCTTCGCCGGCTTCGAGGAGTCCAAGGACGCCGAGAAGGCCTGCGCCCAGCTCAAGCGCGGCGGCTTCGCCTGCTTCGCGACCCGCGGCTAACCGGACCAGAGAAGGAACTCAGCCATGTTTCTTCAGCAAGGTATCCTTGGCCTGATTGACGCGGGCGGCAAGGCCGCTGGTACCCCCGGCGTCAGGATGGATGCGTTTCATCAAAGCCCTATGGGCCTCGCGAACCGCCTCCTCCCCCGCGCCCGGCTGAAGCCCCAGGATCTCGTAGGCCTCCTGATCCGTCATCGCGCCCGCGCCAGGCGCGCGGCCCTGCCCCGGGTCTCGGTGTCGATCAGCGTCTTCACGCCAGCCGGGCGCCCGGCGGTCGAGATAAGCCTCTAGCAGCCGGGCCCCGTCCGGGTCCGTCGCGAGGCATTCGCGCATCAGCACGCTGAGCTCGCCGAGATTGAGTTCGTCGAGATCGCGGCCGGCGAAACCGCCGGCCTGCACCTTTCCGGTGACGCCGCCGCTGTCATGGTCGAGTTCCATGGCGAGCAGGACCGAAGCGACCTTGGAGCGGCCTGCGGATTTCGTTCCGCCCCAGTCCTTGGCCCAATCCGGCATTTTGAGCCCGCCCGGCCCATAGGCGCTCCAGCCGAACAGCCAGGCGCCAAGGCCGCCCATGAAGATCGCCATGTCGAGGCGCCCGCGCAGCATCATCAGCCCGGCCACGGCGAGCGCCGCCGTGCCGCCGACGACCTTGCCGAGCCTGACCAGTTTCTTCGGGTCGGCACCCGCGAAGAGCTTTGAAAAATACCAGACCAGGATGACGGCTGCGATGCCGTAGAGCAGCGTCACGATTTGCGGCCCTCCATCGCCGTCAGCAAACCTTGGGCGGCCGGGCTCGCGCCCGCCAGCCGCAGCAGCGCCTCGCGGCCGCCGCTGGCATAGGCCGCGGCACCGCGCAGCAATTCGAGCAGCGAGTTCGGGGCGTTGACGTCGAAGCGCGCATGCGCCCCGCCGGTCAGCCGCGCGATTTCGGCGAAGGCCGCGCTCGCCGCCGGGTCGAAGCCTTCCTGGAAGACGAAGCCGCGTACCCCGCGCAGGCCGAGCTCGCCGGCGAGCGCGCAGAGCCTGTCGACCTCCTCCTCCATCGCATCGCCGACATAGACGAAGGCGCGGATCGGAACCCGCCTTTCCTCGTCGCGGATATGGGCCAGCACGCGGCCGATCTGGGTCTGCCCGCCCTGGCAGGCGATACCGTTCATCAGACCGGTCAGGCGCCGCGGCTCGCCGATCCAGCCCGAGGCCCGGCATTCGGCAAGGCCGCGGAAATAGACCAGCTGGACCGCGAGGCCGCCGGTCCTGTCGGCGACCTCGAACATCCTGCCCTGCAGCGAGCAGGCGAGATCCCAGCTCGGCTGGCGGCTCATCGTGGCGTCGAGCGCGAAGACCAGCCGGCCGGCCTGGCCGGTCGCGAGCGGAGCGAGCTGCTTCGCCGCCCCGAGGAAGCGGTCGATCTCGCCGGGCTTCGAGCGCGCCGCGCCCTCGCTCGGTCGCGTCTCCCTCGCCTTGCCTACTGCCTTGCCGTCTTCGTTCGCCATGTCCCTCGCCAAGTCGCTCGCCGGGATTCGCCTCTTCCGAAGATATTGGCCGCGCCGCCGGCATTTGCTACCCGTCCGACAGCGCGCCTTCCGTTTGGCCAGCCTCGGTCGGACGGTCGAAAGCCGCTCAACGCAATGGATTGGGCATCTCGGTGCGCGGAAGTGACCCTACTTCGCGGACACTGCCCGGGAGAAACGGCATGGGGCAGGTCGCGGTTTTCGAGTCGGTCAAGGCGATGCGCGCCGCGGTAGCCGGATGGCACGCCGCTGGCGAGAAGGTCGCGCTCGTGCCGACCATGGGCGCGCTGCATCAGGGCCATATCGCGCTGGTGGCCGAGGCGCAGAAGCACGCGAAACACGTCATCGTTTCGATCTTCGTCAACCCGACGCAGTTCGCCCCGCACGAGGACTTCAAGAAGTATCCGCGGACTTTCGAGAGCGACCGGGCGCAGCTCGCCGAGGTCGGCGCCGACGCGATCTTCTTCCCGCCGGTCGAGGAGATGTATCCAGCGGGCTTCGCGACGCGCATCCTGCTGCTCGGACCGGCGGCCGTCGGCCTCGACGACCGCTTCCGGCCGACCCATTTCGAAGGCGTCGCAACGGTTTGCTGCAAGCTCTTCACCCAGAGCCGGGCCGATTTCGCGGTCTTCGGTGAGAAGGACTACCAGCAGCTCAAGGTGGTGACCCGCATGGCCGCCGATCTCGATCTCGGCATCGAGATCGTGCCGCTCGCCACCTTCCGCGAGCCCGACGGCCTCGCCATGTCCTCGCGCAACCGCTACCTCTCCTCCGAGGAGCGGGCGCTGGCGCCGCTGCTCCACCGCGTCATGCAGGCGCTGGCGGCACGGCTGCGCAACCGCGACGACCTGTTCCGCGCCGTCGGCGAGGCCCAGAGCGAGATCATCACTGCCGGCTTCGAGCTCGATTACCTCGAGGCGCGGCATGCGCAGACGCTCGCCCCCGTGACCTCGCTCGCCGATGGCCCGATCCGGATCCTCGTGGCGGCGAGGCTGGGCGGCACGCGGCTGATCGACAATATCGGGGTGTGAGACCGGGCCGGGACCGGCAGGCGCCTCGCCGGGGAGGCGCCGCGCGAAGCGCTCAGCGCGGACAGACGTCCCAGAAGCCCTGGGTGCGCTCGGGGTTGGTATAGTACCAGCAATAGCCTGGCGCCGGCGCCGGCGAGGTCGCATAGGCCGTGGCCGCCGTGGCCGCGACGAAGCCGATCGCCGCTCCGGAGACGACGGCCATGCCCGGATGCCACCAGTAGCTCGTCGGGCGAACCCAAACCGCGCCCGCAGCGGCGGGCGGCCGGCGGCCCGGACGCACCACCGTGGTGCTCCTGCCCACGGCGACATTGCCCTGCGGCCCGCGGGCAGCATAGCTGCGCCCCGCCACAGCGCCGCCCCGCGGGCCGACGGCAGCGCCGCTCCGGACGACCGCGCCGCTGGTCTTGACGACGAGATCGGGTGCCGCAGCCGAGACAAGCGGAGCGGCGGAAGAGAGCGGCATCGCCGCCAGGCCCTGAAACGGCATGGCGACACATGCGGCCAGGACCGCAGCGGCAAAGCGGATCGGCATCATCGTTGTTTCCCCCAGGCTGTCGTCGCGGAGTACCGCCCTCGGCGGCCTCCGGCCCGAGAACGCCTGAGTCGCGCAGCGAGAGTCAAATACCGTACTCTGCCGCGGCCGGCATGCCCGGCATCGCGCGGCTGCGGGGCCCGCGCTACAGCAGCCCGAGTTCCGCCAGCTCGCGCCGCATCTGCTCGGGCATGGCGCCAAGATCGCCGCTGCGGCCGTCGATGTCGCGCGGCGCGTCCTTGTCCTGCAGATAGCGCCAGCCCTGGAACGGCCGGTACGGCCGGGGCTCGACCGGAACGACCACCGGCTCCATCACCAGATGGCAACGTCCGATACCCTCGGCATCGGTGAAGGGGCGGATATCGATCAGGCGCTGGCGGGCGCTGAGCTGGCCCTTGATCACCCAGTAGAGCGAGCCGCCGGAGACGATCTCCTCGATCCGCTTCGGCACCATGCGGGTGGTATGGAGCTGTTCGGCCGGCTCGCCGCGGGCGCGGCGCTGCGCCTGCCGCTCGGCGATCCATTCCTCAAGATCGCTGATCGATTCGGCGCCGACGCAGAGCTTGAGCAGATGAAGCGGCATGGCCGGCAACCTAGTCCCCTCGGCCCGGTCCGGCCAGAGGCCGCGGCCCGTTTCCCACAAGCCGGCCGCCCTGACGGGTGCGGCATGTTCGCTCGTCCTCGCGGGGATCGGAGCAGGTACCGGCCGCCGGCCAAGGCGGCCTCGCGGTCATGACGTCGCCGCGACTGCAGGCTACTAAGATCGGCGACCCGAACGGAGACAAGACATGCAAGGACTCGCAGGCAAGGCCATTCTCGTCACCGGTTCCTCGACCGGAATCGGCCAGGCAATGGCGCGGCGGCTCCTCGCCGAAGGCGCCAGGGTGCTGGTCCATGGCCGCGACGAGAATGAGGTCAAGGCCGCCTGCAGCAAGCTCGGCAGCGGCTGCCACGGGGTCGCCGGCGACCTTGCCGAGCCCGCGACGGCCCAAGCGCTGGTCGACGCGACCTGCAAGGCCTTCGGCCGCATCGACGGGCTTGTGAACAATGCCGGCATCTATCCGCGCGGCGTCATCGGCGAGAGCACCGCGGCCTTCTTCGACCATGTCTTTGCCATCAACACCCGCGCGCCCCTGCTCTGCGCCGAGGCCGCGATCCGCGCCTTCCGCCTGCAGAAATCGGGCGGAGCCATCGTCACCGTCGGATCGATCAACGCGCTCTGCGGCCAGTCCGACCTCACGGTCTATTCGATGTCCAAGGGCGCGCTGACAACCATGACGCGCAATCTCGCCGACGCGCTCGGCAGCGAGCGGATCCGCGTCAATCAGCTCAATGTCGGCTGGACCTTCACCGCCAATGAGGACGCGACGCAGCAGCGTCATGGCCGCAAACCCGGCTGGGAGAAGGACGTCTCCGCCCTGTTCGCACCGACCGGCCGGCTGATGCAGCCCGAGGAGATCGCCGCCCATACCGCCTTCTGGCTCTCGGACGACAGCGCCCCGGTCTCCGGCCAGATCTACGAGGCCGAGCAATACCCGCTGATCGGCCGCAACCGCTCGCAGATGAGCTGAGAGGTGACCGTACAGTCCGCAGAATACGCGCCCTGGCTGGCGCGCTGGGGACTCGTTCCCGATGGCGCGCCGATCACCACGCATTCCAGCCGCCTGCTGCCGGTCCGGCGCGGCGACGAGCCGGCGATGCTGAAGCTGCCGGACGCGCCCGACGAGCGCCTCGGCTACCTGCCGCTGGAATACTGGAATGGCGACGGCGCCGCCCGCCTGCTCGCCTGCTCCGACTCGGGCGATGCCATGCTGATCGAGCGCGCCACCGGATCGCGCTCGCTCGCCGCCATGGCCCGCAGCGGTGCGGAGGGCGACGACGCGGCGACCGTGATCCTCTGCGACGCCATCGCCGCCCTGCAGAAGCCGCGCGGGCCGGAGCCGTCAGGCCTGATCCCGCTCGAAACCTGGTTCGCCGACCTCTTCCCGATGGCACAGGAGCGTGGCGGCATCCTCGCCCGCTCGGCTGCGGCAGCCCGGCAGCTGCTCGCGGCGCAGCGCGAGGTCCTGCCGCTACATGCCGACCTGCACCATGACAATGTCCTCAATTTCGGAGCGCGCGGCTGGCTCGCCATCGACCCGAAATGCGTTATCGGCGACCGCGCCTTCGAATACACGATCCTGTTTTGCGACCCCGATCTCGCCGATCCCAAGCCGCCGGTCGCCACCCTGCCCGGCCGCTTCGAGCGCCGGCTGGAGATCGTGCTGGCGAAATCCGGGCTGGAGCGCGAACGCCTGCTGAATTGGATCCTGGCCTGGTGCGGACTCTCGGCCGCCTGGTTCCTCGGCGATGAGGACCCGCTGGCGGAGATCAATTTTGCCGTGGCAGCAAGGGCGGTCGTGGCGCTGGATGCGGGTTAGCACCGTCGTTCCGCGCGCCGCGCCGAGCATATTGGCGCGGGATCCCCTCTCCTGGAAGGAGAGGGGTAGGAGTGAGGTGTTCGGAGCGGAAACGTTGGCCTGAACCCGACCGCGCGGAGAAGGCTCGCGGAACTGGGTAAACAGCCTACACCTCACCCTGCCCTCTCCTTACAGGAGAGGGTTCCCCGCGCCTTCTTCGTCGGATGGGGGATCGCCTGGTGATCGCGATCCCTTCACTCCCCGAGCACCACGACCTTCGCACCCTCGGCCACCTGCGCGCCCGGCTCGGCGCCGAGTTCGGTGACGGTGCCGTCGCGCGGGGCGGTCAGCATGTGTTCCATCTTCATCGCCTCGACGATGGCGAGGCGCTGGCCCTTCACGACCGCCTCGCCCGCCCGAACGAAGAGCGCGATCAGCTTGCCGTGCATCGGCGCCTTGATCACGCCGCCCGAGCCGCCGACCGCATCGAGATCGACACTGAACGGGTCGAACAGCGAAACCGCCGTCTGCCGGCCGCGGTGCAGCGCGAGATAGGTGCCGCCCTCGGCCCGCGCCAACGTCACCTCATGCTCGCCCTCGGCCAAAGGATGGCCCGGCAGCGAGACGCGGGCATCGTCGCCGCTCCATTCGATCTTCGCCTCGATGCGCTCGCCATCGACCAGCAGCGGCAGGCCGAGCGCCGGGCGCGGCATCAGCGAGAAGGCGTCGGCGTCGAGCCAGGGCGAGCGCGCCTCGCCTTCCGCCCGGACGGCGGCGGCCTCGAGCCCGGCGAGCTGGCGCTCCTCCTCGAGCTGCAAGGCGGCAGCCGCGACCGCGGCAGCGTCGAGCGGCTGCGGCTCGGCCCCGAGCGCCGCGATGTTGCGGTCGATGAAGCCGGTGTCGAACGGCCCCTTCCGGAAGCCCTCGGCCTCGGCCAGCTTCTTCAGGAAGGCGAGATTGGTGCGCGGGCCGGCGACGATGGTCTCGCCGAGCGCGAAAGCAAGATGATCGAGCGCCTCGTCGCGGGTGCGGCCATGCGCGATCACCTTGGCGATCATCGGATCGTAATGCGGCGTCACGGAATCGCCGGCCTCGACGCCGGTGTCGATGCGGATGTCCTCACTCTGAGGGAATTGCAGCGCCCAGAGCTTGCCGGTCGAGGGCAGGAAGCCCTTCTCCGGGTCCTCGGCATAGAGCCGCGCCTCGACGGCGTGCCCTTCGGCGCGGACATCCTCCTGCGCGAAGCCGAGCGGCTCGCCGGCCGCGACCTTGAGCTGGAGCTCGACGAGATCGAGCCCTGTGATCGCCTCGGTGACGGGATGCTCGACCTGGAGACGGGTGTTCATCTCCATGAAATAGAAGCGGTCAGCCTTCAGCCCCTCGCGGCCATCGGCGATGAACTCGACCGTACCGGCCCCGACATAGCCGACCGCGCGCGCCGCCTCGGTCGCCGCCTTGCCCATAGCGGCGCGCACCTCAGGCGTCATGCCCGGCGCAGGGGCTTCCTCGATGACTTTCTGGTGGCGGCGCTGCAGCGAGCAGTCGCGCTCGTAGAGGTGGACGACATTGCCATGGCTGTCGCCGAACACCTGGATTTCGACATGGCGCGGCGAGAGCACGTATTTCTCGACCAGCACGCGCGCATCGCCGAAGGCGTTCTTGCCCTCGCGCTGGGCGCTGGCGAGCGCATCGGCGAAGTCCTCCGCCCGGTCGACCTTCTTCATGCCCTTGCCGCCGCCGCCGGCGACCGCCTTGATCAGCACGGGATAGCCGATGCGCTCGGCCTCCTTGCTGAGAAAATCGACGCCCTGCTCGGCACCGTGATAGCCCGGCACGACCGGGACATTGGCCTTCTCGACCAGCGCCTTGGCGGCGTCCTTCAGACCCATGGCCCGGATCGCCGAGGCCGGCGGGCCGACGAAGACGATGCCGGCGGCGGCACAGGCATCGGCGAAGTCGGCGTTCTCGGAGAGGAAGCCATAGCCCGGATGGATGCAGGCCGCGCCGGCCTGCTTCGCCACCGCGAGTATCTTGTCGGCATCGAGATAGCTCTCGCGGGCCGGCGCCGGGCCGATCCGGTAGGCCTCGTCGGCCATTTCGACGAACAGCGCCTCGGCATCGGCGTCCGAATAGACGGCGATGGTGCGCAGGCCGAGCCGCCTGGCGGTGCGGATCACCCGGCAGGCGATCTCGCCGCGATTGGCGATCAGGATGGAGGGCAGTTTGGCGGCAATCGACATACAAGCTTCCTCGGGGACATCCTCGAACCGATGCCCCGTTATAGCCCAGCCGCGGCCCTTGTCTGCGCCATGTTGCGCAGGGTGCGGATGGGCGCTTGCACCTCTTCGTCATTCCGGGGCTTCGCACAGCGAAGAGCCCGGAACCCATGGACACGGCGCAGCCAGGCAGACCGCCGCCCTCGACGTGCCCCATTCTGGAAGGTGGTGTTCATGGGTTCCGGGCTCGCGCCTTCGGCGCGCCCCGGAATGACGCCGAGCCTCAGGCCAGCAGCCCCAGCCGCCGCCCGAGCTTCAGCGTCAGCGTCGTGCCGGCGAGTAGCCCGATGCCGAAGACCCAGCCCGAGACCGCCCCCGCCGAAATGCCGGAGAGCAGCGTGCCGACCGTGCAGCCGAGCCCAATCACCGTGCCCCAGCCGAGCAGCGCCCCGCCGATCAGCCCGCGCAGCACATGGCCTCCACCCGGACGCTTCGGCTTGAACTCGCCGGCGGCGAGCGCCGCCGCGAAAGCCGAGGTGACGATGCCGGCGATGAACAGGCCGTTCGGGGTCAGCAGCGCGTCGCGGATCGCGGTGGCGCAGCCGCGAAAACTGTCGAGCCCTTCGAGGCGCGACGGCAGCAGCTCGAAATGCGTCGCAAGCTGGCGCGAGCGCGAGCCGATCTCGGCGGTGACGCCGAGCGGCGAGAGGCGCAGATAGGCGGCGATGCCGATCAGCCCGACGAAGAGCCCGCCGAGCCAGGACGGCCAGCGCCGCAGGAAGATCGCGGCCAGCGGATCGGCAGCGGCAGCTGGCGCGTCCGGGCCTGCGGCGCGCCGGCCGGTGCGCAGCAGCCAATAGGCAAGCCCCCCGAGCACGAAGAGCCCGGCGATCAGCGCGCCGCCATAGCCGAGCTGACGCGGCAGCCAGAGCACCGGCGATTCCGAGATCGTGCCGAGATAGAGCGGGTTCCAGCTCAGGAAGCCGAGGATGAAGCCGCCGACCGCACCGATCAGCGCGAAGGGCGAGGTCGGCGAGCCCTCCCCGAGCCGGTAGAGATGAGCGCTGATGCAGGAGCCGGAGATCGCCATACCGGCACCGAAGGCCAGGCCCGCCAGCAGCAGCGCCGGGCCGACCGGGCCGATGTGGGCCGTCGGCGGCAGGCGCGTCCCCGACGGATCGGGCAGCCAGGCGCCATAGATCAGCGTGTAGCCGACGAGCCCGACGCCGAGCGCCGCGAGGATGCCGAGCAGCCCCTGCGAATCGCGCCTGTCGAGCCAGTCCTTCCAGATGCAGAAGAAGCAGAAACGCGAGCGCTGCAGCACGAAGCCGAAGGCGACGCCGAGGATCAACGAGAGCTGGAGCTGCGCCGCCGGCTCGGCATGGCGGCCGACGAGCTGGACTGCCGCAGCGAGGCCGATCAGGACGGCGGCCGCAATGAAAAGGCGCAGCGGCGGAAGCGTACTCGCCTCCACCGCCCCGCTCTGCCGGCGCGCCTGCTCATAGTCGAGCGCGCCGCCATCGTCGGAAATGCTCATGGCTCTGGAGCGCCGCCGCTTACTTGCCGGTCCAGACCGTGCCGGCCGGGTTGCTGATCGGCAGGCCGACCACATTGCCGTATTCGGTCCACGAGCCGTCATAATTGGCGACCTGGTAGCCGAGCACGCGCGAGAGGATGAACCAGGTATGGCTCGAGCGCTCGCCGATGCGGCAGGTGGTGATCACCGGCTTCGAGCCGTCGATGCCGGCCTCGGCATAGAGCTTCTTCAGCTCCTCGACCGGCTTGATCGTGCCGTCGGCCTGGTTGACCGCGCGGGCCCAGGCGACGTTGACCGAGCCAGGGATATGGCCGGCGCGCAGCGCCAGCTCCTGGAAGCCGGCCGGCGCGATGATCTTGCCGGAGAACTCGTCGGGCGAGCGGATGTCGAGGATGCGGGCGTCCGACTTCTTCTCGACGGTGGCGACGACGTCGGTCAGGCGCGCGCGCAGCTTGCGGTTCGGCTCGGCGACGGTGAAGGCCGAGGCCTTGACTGCGACGGGGTTGGTCGCGACCGGGCGCTTCTCCAGCTCCCACTTCTTGCGGCCGCCATCGAGCAGTTTCACATTGTCGCGCAGGCCGTAAATGTCGAACACCCAGGCGCCCCAGGCGGCGAACCAGTTGTTGCTGTCGCCGTAGAGGACGACGGTCGTGTCCTTGTCGACGCCGAGCTTGCGGGCGAGCGCCTGGAACTTCTCCGGGCTCGCAATGTCGCGCGAGACGGTCTCGACGAGATCGGTGTGCCAGACGACGTTCTGGGCGCCCGGGATATGGCCGCGCTCATAGACGCCCGGCTCGACGCTGACCTCGACGATGCGGACCTTGGGATCGCTGAGGTTCTTTTCGAGCCATTCGGTGGTGACCAGCGGCCCCGACTGGGCGAAGGCGGCAGTGCTGGCCAGCAGGCCCGCAGCCAGCGCCAGGGCGCCGCGGCGAAGAAGGGATATCACGGACATTCTCGGCTCCTTGCTGCCGACCGGCCGGTTTTCGCGGGCTGGGTCGGCTTGAAATTCGGAGCCGTCATGATTTCGCCACACCCCGCCCAAGAGAAGCCGGACAGGATTTTTTTGTTTGCTATCAAGGCGGAAGAAGCCAGTCGTACGACCTTGGTAGCGATAGAAGATTATTCTTTCGCAGCCGTTTTCGCCCCCGAGGCCGTTGCCTTGACCGAGCGCCAGATCGCCCAGCTCGCCTGGAAGCAGAGGCCGGCGACGACGAGGTCGAGCAGGTATTCCGGCCAGCGCACCGGCGCGAGCCTTGCCGCAAGCCCGACCAGCGCAAAGCCGGTGGTCGAGATCGTGTCGTTGCGGCTCGAAAGCCAGGTCGCCTTGATCACCGGGTTGGGTTCGCGCCGGAAGCGCCAGAGCGCGAGCACGATCAGATAGGCGATCAGGATCGCGCTTCCCGCCGAGAAGCCGAGCGTGAAGAGCTCGATCGGCCGCGGCCGCAGAATCTTGTCCCAGAGATCGTAGAGCGTGTGCAGCCCGGCGACCGCCATCACCGCGCCGATGCCGAGCGCCGCGAGCTTCTCCGCCCGCCCGTCACGGCCGAAGACCAGCGCCGCGATGCCGTAGAGCGCGACGTCGTAGACCCAGTCGACGCCGTCCTTGAGGAGCTGACTATTGCCGATGGCGAGCGCCCAGGCGACGACGAGGGCCGCGAAGATCAGGATGCCGAGCGCGATCGCCCAGATCGTCAGCCGATAGGCCCGCTCCACACTGGGAGCCACGGGGGCGGCATGGCCGGGCTCGCCCTGATTGCGAGTGCCTTCCCCGTCATGCCCGGGCTTGTCCCGGGCATCCACGTCTTCAGGCCGTCGAAGCCCATCGAAAGCCGACATGCGAGGCGCTCCAGAGCCGCCTCGCCCAGTGTCGCGGAAAATCCGCCCGTCGCAAGACGTGGATGGTCGGCACGAGGCCGACCATGACGACAGCGGATCGGTCAAGCAGCCTCAGCCGCGGCCGACGAAGGGGGCCTTGGTCGCCATCACCGTGACGGTGAGCACATTGGCCTCGAGCGGCAGGCTTGCCATGTGCAGAACCGTCGAGGCGACGTGGCCGACATCCATCACCGCCTCGACCTTGATCGAGCCGTCGGCCTGCGGCACGCCGGTCGTCATGCGCTGCGCCATCTCGGTGAGCGCATTGCCGATATCGACCTGGCCGACCGCGATGTCGTATTTGCGCCCATCGAGCGACGAGGTCTTGGTCAGGCCGGTGATGGCGTGCTTGGTCGCGGTGTAGGCGACCGAGTTTGGCCGCGGCGCATGGGCCGAGATCGAGCCGTTATTGATGATGCGGCCGCCCTGCGGCTGCTGGTCCTTCATCAGCTTGAAGGCTTCCTGCGTGCACAGGAACGGCCCGGTCAGGTTGGTGTCGACCACCTTCTGCCAGTCCTCGAGCGACAGATCCTCGAGCATGATGCCGCCCGGCGCGTTGACGCCGGCGTTGTTGAACAGCACGTCGAGCCGTCCGAACTTCTCCTTGGTCCTGGCGAACAGCGCCTTGACCGAATCCTGGTTGGTCACGTCGGTCGGCACAGCCAGCGCCTGGGCGGCATCGACGCCCGAGAGCTTGATCGTCTCCTCCAGCGCCTCAGTGCGGCGCCCGGCGAGCACCGTACGGTAGCCGTCCTTCAGGAAGGCGATTGCGACGGCCCGGCCGACGCCAGAACCGGCACCGGTGATGATGGCGACCTTGTTGTGCCCAGACATGCGTATCCTCGCGTTTCCCGTGTTTTCAACCGTTTCAGGCGGCAGGACCATAGCAGCGTATGCAGTATGCGGAACTGCTTTTCCAGCAGACCGGCTCCGCCCTCTCACTTGCCTGACGCAACGTCTGCCTTACTCTTCTAGCGAGGGAGGAAGCGCCATGACCAGCCTGAGCCGCCGCGGTTTCATCGCAGCCGGAGCCGCGAGCCTTGCCGCGCCGGCGCTGGCCCAGCAACCCGGCCATGAGCATCATGGTGGCCATTACGAGCGGCTGAACCAGCCCGGACGCATTCCGAAGCCGGCCCTGGCGGACTCGCAGAACGTATTCGATTCCCCCGCGCCGAAAGCCGCCGATCCCGGCCGCTGGAGCGCCAGGGCCTTGCTGCCGCTGCCCCGTTCGGAAATGGCCTGGGCGGCGGCGCATGACGAGCGCATGCATATCGTCGGCGGCTATGGCGAGCAGCGCACCGACCGGCCCTATCACCACGTCTACGATCCCAAGGCCGACAAATGGAGCGACGGCGCGCCTCTGCCGCAGGGCGCCAACCATGTCGGCGTCGCCTTTCTCGATGGCAAGCTCTACGCCATCGGCGGCTTCCTCGAGCAGAACCGCAAGCCGCATCCGCGCTGCTTCGTCTACGATCCGAAGAGCGACAAATGGGCCGAGATCGCGCCCCTGCCCCGCCCGGTCGGCTCGGCCGCCATCGTGGGCTTAGGTGGCCTGCTGCACTCGATCGGAGGGGCGATCGGTGACAGCACCGACACCAAGACCTCGGTCAACTGGCACCGCGTCTACGATCCCAAGTCCGACAAATGGAGCGAGCGTACGCCGATGCCGACGGCGCGCGACCACACCGGCACGCTGGCCATCGGCGAGCTGATCCATGTCATCGGCGGGCGGGTCGATAGCTTCCACACCAATTCGAACCTGCATCACGCCTATGACCCGGCGACCGACAAATGGGCGCCGCGCAACCCGCTGCCCACCGCCCGTTCCGGGCACGGCGCCGTGCTCTATCGCGGAAAAGTCTTCGTGATGGGCGGCGAAGGCACCAACCGCGTCTTCGGCCAGATGGAGGCCTATGATCCCGCCAGCGACGGCTGGGAGCAGTACGCCCCGATGCTGACCCCGCGCCACGGCCTCGGTGCCGCCCTGGTCGGCGACGCGATCCATGTCGCCGGCGGCGGCCCGATCATGGGCGGCGGCGTCCAGAGCGCAATCCACGAGGCGTTCAGGCTGGGCTGAGAACACCGGCAGCGCCCCTTGGCCGCCCCCGCAAGCGTTCCGGCAGGCTGACCGCCTGACAAGCTCCGACCGCGGGAGCCGGCAGGCGCTGAGATGTGCCCGCGAACGTCCGCTCCGGAGCGGGCTTTCGCCATCTGGACTGCTTTCCACCAAGCAAGCCCTGCCCATGTCGCGGGGCGCGGTGCTTGCGCGGCGATGGCAGGCTCGCCCCGACCTCTCGATGCCGCAACGCCTCGACTCGACCCGGCACGCGTTGGTCGTCCCTACGTTGCATACAAAATTCCGCATACCGACTTGTCGACAAGGCGCGACCGTTCTAGAAATTGCATACAAGAATTATCGCCACATACGGGAGGTCGACCATGAAGAATTTCCGCAGGGCCGCTTTGGCCATGGCAACGCTGGCGCTCGCCGCCGGCCCGGCTTTCGCCTTTCCGGACCGCCCGGTGCAGTTGATCGTGCCGTGGGCAGCCGGCGGCGGCATGGATGCGGTGATGCGGATCTTCGCCAACGGGCTCGAGGCCGAGCTGAAGCAGCCGGTCACCGTCATCAACCGCACCGGCGGCGGCGGCGTCACCGGCCACACTGCCATCGCGACGGCGACCGCTGACGGCTACACCATCGGCGGCGCCAGCCCCGAAATCTCCTTCTTCAAGACGCTCGGCCTCGGCGACCTGACGCCGGAGAGCATCGACATGTTCTCGCGCGTCTCGCTGATTCCGGCTGGCGTGACGGTGAAGATGGATTCGCCCTACAAGACGATCGCCGACTTCATCAAGGCGGTGAAGGAGAGCCCGAAGGGCACCTTCACCTCCTCGGGCACAGGCATGGGCGGCTCCTGGCATGTTGCCGCCGGCGGGCTGATGAAGGCAGCGGGCCTGCCGGCCGATCAGATCCGCTGGGTGCCGAGCAATGGCGGCGCACCTGCCCTGCAGGACCTCGCGGCCGGCGGCATCAGCGCCTTCACCGGCTCGCCGATCGAGGCCAAGGCGATGCTGGATGGCGGGCGCGTGCGCACCATCCTGCTGATGACCGAGGAGCGGCACCCGAACTTCCCGGACGTGCCCAGCGCCAAGGAGGCCGGTCTCGACTGGACCTATCAGAACTGGTTCGCCATCGCCGCACCGAAGGGCGTCCCGGCTGATCGGCGCAAGATCCTCTACGAGGCGGCCGAGCGCACGATGAAGCGCGAGGACGTCCGCAAGGGCATGGCCGATCGCGGCATCACCCCGGTCTGGGACACGCCGGCCGAGCTCCAGGCCTATGTGAAGACCTTCGGCGAACGCGGCAACGCCGTGCTGAAGGAACTCGGACTCGCCAAGAACTAAGCCCCGGATTCCGCGGCACCGAAGGCGCGGCGGGAAACTGCCGCGCCTTTTTCACATCCTGAAGACGCCGAAGCGGGTCTCGGGGATCTCGGCGTTGAGACAGGCCGAGAAGGCGAGCGCCAGCACCCGGCGCGTCTCCGAGGGCAGGATGATGCCGTCGTCCCAGAGCCGGGCCGTCGCGTAATAGGGCGAGCCTTCGGCCTCGAACTGGTCGCGGATCGGCGCCTTGAAGGCCTCGGCCTGCTCGGCAGTCCAGGGCTTGCCGGCCGCCTCGAGATTGTCGCCGCGCACCGTCGCGAGCACGCTCGCCGCTTGCTCGCCGCCCATCACCGAGATCTTCGAGTTCGGCCATGAGAACAGGAAGCGCGGCGAATAGGCCCGCCCGCACATGCCGTAATTGCCGGCGCCGAACGAGCCGCCGACCAGCACGGTGATCTTCGGCACCCTTGCCGAGGCGACGGCGGTGACGAGCTTGGCGCCGTCCTTCGCGATGCCGCGCGTCTCGAAATCGCGCCCGACCATGAAGCCGGTGATGTTCTGCAGGAAGAGCAACGGAATCCGGCGCTGGCAGCACAGCTCGATGAAATGCGCGCCCTTCAGCGCGCTCTCCGAGAACAGGATGCCGTTATTGCCGATGATGCCGACCGGGATGCCGTGGATGCGGGCAAAACCGGTGACAAGCGTCGTGCCGTAGAGGCGCTTGAACTCGTCGAACTCCGAACCGTCGACCAGCCGGGCGATGACCTCGCGGATATCGTACTGCTTCTTCAGGTCGGTCGGGACGACCGCTTCGAGCTCGTCCGCCGCATAGAGCGGCTCGACGCTCTCGGCGATGTCGATGTCCGGGCGCTTGACGCTGTTGAAATTGCCGGCGATGCGCCGGGCGATCGCCAGCGCATGGGTGTCGTCGCCGGCATAATGGTCGGCGACACCGGAAAGCCGGGCATGGACGTCGGCGCCGCCGAGATCCTCGGCCGAAACGACCTCGCCGGTCGCCGCCTTCACCAGCGGCGGGCCGCCGAGGAAGATCGTGCCCTGGTTCTTGACGATGATCGTCTCGTCCGACATCGCCGGGACATAGGCGCCGCCGGCGGTGCAGGAGCCCATCACCACCGCGATCTGCGGGATGCCGAGCCCGGACAATGTCGCCTGATTGTAGAAGATTCGTCCGAAATGCTCGCGGTCCGGGAAGACCTCGGTCTGGTGCGGCAGGTTGGCGCCGCCGGAATCGACGAGGTAGATGCAGGGCAGGTTGTTCTCGCGCGCGATCTCCTGCGCCCGCAGATGCTTCTTCACCGTCATCGGATAATAGGTGCCGCCCTTGATGGTGGCGTCATTGCAGACCACCATCGCTTCGCGGCCGGCGACACGGCCGATGCCGGCAATCATGCCGGCGCCATGCACATCCTTCTCATACATGTCATAGGCGGCGAGCGAGCCGATCTCGAGGAAAGCCGAGCCCGGATCGAGCAGGCGCAGCACGCGCTCCCGCGGCAGCAGCTTGCCGCGCGCGGTATGGCGCTCGCGCGAGCGGGCATTGCCGCCGAGGGCTGCGGTAGCGCGCCGCTCCTGCAGCTCGCCGCGCAGCGCGGCCCAGGCCTCGGCATTGGCGCGCGTCTCGGCCGAATTCAGGTCGACCTTGCTCTCGATGACCGGCACGACGCGCTCCCTGGCGAAATCTCTCCTCGGGGTTATGGCGCGGCGCGCGAAAAACGCCAACCGGCGCCCGCGCCCAGATGCGCCGTGCGCAAAGCCGGGCCGGACCGCGCCATGGCCCTGCGCGGTCACGTTGGACATTTGTCCTAGACAGAATTAGGACGGTTGACCTACATTCATGAGAATGGACCGGATCGATTCGGGGTTGAAGGCCGTGACCGAGAGGACGACCCGCGAACGCATCGTCGAGACGGCCGACCGGCTGTTCTACGAGCGCGGTTTCGCCCATACCTCATTCGCCGACATCGCCGCGCCGATCGGCCTCTCGCGCGGCAATTTCTACTATCATTTCAAGACCAAGGACGAGATTCTCGACGCCGTGATCGAGCAGCGTCTCGCCAATACCGGCCGCATGCTGGCGCAATGGGCGGATGGCGACGACGACCCGGCAGCCCGCATCCGCAGCTTCATCGACATGCTGATCGCCAATCGGGCGAAGATCATGGCCCATGGCTGCCCGGTCGGCACGCTCTGCAACGAGCTGGCGAAGCTCGACCATTTCGCCCACCCCCGGGCCGGCGAGGTCTTCACGCTGTTCCGCGACTGGCTGGCCCGCGAATTCGCCAGGCTCGGCCGCACGGCCGACGCCGATACGCTTGCCATGCAGCTCCTGGTCCAGAGCCAGGGCGTCGCGACGCTCGCCAGCGCCTTCCGGGATGAGACGTTCGTCCGCGGCGAGGTCGCACGGATGCACGCCTGGCTGGATGCGCAAGACCGCCCCATACCGGCCGCGTGATGCCCGGCCATTCCCCGTCGTTTTCCTGGAGAGGTCGCAGCCATGTTTGTCATCTTGCTCAGATTCTCCGGCGAGAAGGACCGAGCCGCCGAACTGATGGGCGGACATAACGCCTGGCTCGCGCGCGGCTTCGCCGACGGCGTCTTCCTGCTCGCCGGCAGCCTCCAGCCGAAGCTCGGCGGCGCGATCCTGGCGCATGCGACGACGCTGCCCGAGCTTCAGGCCCGCGTGAGCGAAGATCCGTTCGTGGCGGAACGCATCGTCGAGGCCGAGATTCTCTCGATCACGCCCGGCAAGGCCGATGAGCGCCTCGCTTTCCTCCTCGGCGGCGGTGCGGCTGCCGGGATCGCCAGCCGGTGAAAAGGACGATCCCGCTCCCCGGCGGAGTTCAGGCCGCCGGAAAGTCCGGCCGCCTGGGAATGGCGACTAATCCCGCATGCGCCTGACCGAGCGGGTCACCGTCGGCGCCGAGACGGCCCCGATCGCGCCGCCCGCGACCGCCCCGATCGGCCCGCCGATCAGCGCCCCCGTGCCCGCGCCTGCCGCGGCCCCGGCGATGCGTTGATCCGTGGTCGTGCAGGCGCCCAGCAGGGCCGCCAGGCAGCCCGCCAACAGAAATGTCCTCATCTTCATCCTCAAGAATTCTCTGATGGGGCCAGGATGGGCGGACATGGTCAACGGGACGTGAACAGCGCCCGCGACCGCCGCAGCACCTCAACCGGGCAGGACGGTCGGGCCGAAGACATGCTCGAACTGCGCCCGCAGGACGCTGTCGACCTCGGGCATGGTCAGCGGCAGGCCGAGATCGACCAGCGAGGTCACGCCATGGCCGGCGATGCCGCAGGGCACGATGCCGTCGAAATGCGAGAGCTCCGGCTCGACATTCAGCGAAATCCCATGGAACGAGACCCAGCGTCGGACGCGGATGCCGAGCGCGGCGATCTTGTCCTCGACCTCGGCGCCCTTCTCCGGGCGGCGCACCCAGACGCCGACGCGCTCCTCGCGCCGTTCGCCGCGGATGTTGAACTGATCGAGCGTGCCGATCAGCCAGGCCTCCAGCGCGGCGACGAAGCGCCGGAGGTCGGGCTCGCGGCGCTTCAGGTCGAGCATCACATAGGCGACCCGCTGGCCGGGACCGTGATAGGTGAACTGCCCGCCCCGGCCGGTGCGGTGCACCGGGAATCGCCCCGGCGCCAACAGGTCCTCGTCCTTCGCGGAGGTGCCGGCGGTGTAGAGCGCGGGATGCTCGACCAGCCAGACCCGCTCGGCCGCAAGCCCGTCGGCGATCAGCGCCGCCCGTGCCTCCATTTCGGCGACGGCGGCCTCGTAACCGACCGGAGCCTCGGCAATCACCCATTCGACCGGCGGCGAACCTGCCTCGGGCAGGAAAGAAACCGCCAGCGCCTCGCGCGTCTTCACCTTGGATTAACCCTGTCCGTTCAACTCTCGGTAACCGGCTCGCCCTTGCCGCGCCGTGCTCATGCGCCGTTTTCCACGTCGCTGGCAAGTTCGTAGAATCGTTGTGAAGTAGGTCCCCGGAGGCGGATTTTGAAGGCTGATCTCGATCTCGTCTCGATAGAGCTGACCGTGGTGCTCGGTTCGACCCAGATGCCGATCTACAAATTGCTGCGCATGGGCCGCGGCGCAATCATCGAGCTCAATTCCAGCGAGACCGACGAAGTCCAGATTCTCGCCAACAACCACCCCTTCGCCAAAGGCCATGTCGTCGTCAGCGGCACCCGAATCTCGGTCGAGATCACCGAGATGCTGAAGCGCCCGACCGTGTTCACGCTCGACACCGTCGCCGAAGCCGCCTGAATCGCGCGCATTGCACAGCGCCGGGCGCCCCCGGCCTCGCCTTCAGGGGTTGTCCCCAGCGCTTCGCTTGCCGGAAACGGCCTTTGAGCCGCCTATTTTCGCGCTTTTCGGCCTGTTTCACGCCGAAAGAGACCGGTTTTCCTGGGACCCGGCGTTAGCCGCCGAAACTTATCCCGATTTTCCTTCTCAGCCTCTTGTGGCCTGAGATTCCATTTGGTAGACCCACGCCGCTCTCGGAGTTCACCGCCACTGCGCGGCCGAGCTTCGAGCCGCTGCGGTCATGGCGGAATTGGTAGACGCACTACCTTGAGGTGGTAGCGGGGAGACCCGTGGAGGTTCGAGTCCTCTTGACCGCACCAAATTTGGGCTGATGCCCCGGGAACGGCGATCCGCAAGGGTCGCCGTTTTTCGTTGCGGCTGCCGTGTTTTCGTCGCGAAACGGTCATGCCGCGTTGCCACGAGGGCGCGCCGCTGACACAAGGGCGGCTCGCCGCCTGCAAGCGAATCCCCAGCCTCGAATCCTGGAGCCGGACCGATGGTGGAAGCCGAGAGCGCTCCCGACGAAAAGCTGGCGCGGCCGATCCGCGACGAAGACGGCGTCATGGACGAAGGATTCGTCGAGCAGGTCTCGCAGGCCGTCCTGCTCTCGGACCTGACGACGCTGCGCGATCTCGTCGGCGACCTGCACGAGGCCGATCTCGGCGGCCTGCTCGAAGCGCTCGACAGCGAGGAACGGCCGAAGCTGATCTCGCTGCTCGGCGGCGATTTCGACTTCACCGCGCTGACCGAGGTCGACGACGCCGTCCGCGAGGAGATTCTCGACGAGCTCTCGCCGGAAACGGTCGCCGAGGGCGTGCGCGAGCTCGACACCGACGATGCGGTCTACATCCTCGAGGACCTCGACGAGGCCGACAAGAAGAAGATTCTCGACCGGCTGAGCCCGGCCGAGCGCAGCGTGCTGCAGCAGGGCCTCGACTATCCCGAGGGCTCGGCCGGCCGGCGCATGCAGGCCGAGCTGATCGCCGTGCCGCCCTTCTGGACCGTCGGCCAGACCATCGACTATCTGCGCGACACGCAGGACCTGCCCGAGCGCTTCTTCGAGATCTTCGTCGCCGACCCCGGCCACCGTTTCGTCGGCACGGTCCGGCTCGACCGGCTGCTGCGCACCAAGCGGCCGGTCAGCATCGCCGATCTGATCGAGGACGACCGCCGCATCGTCCAGGCCGATGACGACCTCGAGGACGTGGCGCGGATGTTCCAGCGCTACGATCTCGTCGCCGCCCCGGTCGTCGACAAGAGCGGCCGCCTCGTCGGCGTGATGACCATCGACGACGTCGTCGACGTCATCGAGGATGCGGCGGACGACGACGTCAAGCAGCTCGGCGGCGTCAATGCCGACGAAGAACTCTCCGACCCGGTCGGCGAGGTCGCGCTGAGCCGCTTTCGCTGGCGCTTCATCAGCCTGATCGCCGCCTTCATCAGCGCCTCGGTGATGGCGATGTTCGAGGCCCAGCTCTCCAAGCTGGTCGCCCTCGCCGTGCTCGCGCCGATCGTCGCCAGCCAGGGCGGCAATGCCGCGACCCAGACCATGACGGTGGCGATCCGCGCCCTCGGCACCGGCCAGCTCGGCAGCTGGAACCGGACGCGCTTCTTCCGGCGCGAGATGATCGTCGGCCTGTTGAACGGCGTCGCCTTCGCGGTGATCACCGGCACGGTCTCCGGCTTCTGGTTCGGCAATCTGATGCTCGGCGTAGTGATCGCGCTCGCCATGGTCGCGACCCTTGTGGTCGCGGCGCTCGCCGGCGTCGTCGTGCCGCTCGCGCTTGACAAGGCCGGCATCGACCCGGCGATCTCGTCCGGTACCTTCGTCACCACGGTCACCGACGTCGTCGGATTCTTCTCCTTCCTCGGCATCGCGACAATCCTGCTGCGCCTGGGCTGACCCAGGGAAAGCCGCAACGGCCGAAGAAAAACCGGTAACGTAAACCGAGCGTCAAGATTTCTCCGCAATCTTGCCGAGGATGACGCTCCGCCGCATGCCACACCGATTTTCAGCCTCGCTCGTCCTCGCTGCCGCGCTCGCCGTGCTGGGTGGTTGCGTGGCGCTGGACCATTATCCGAGCAAGGGCGATGCGCGCCCCCATCCCGGGGTCGAGGCGGCGCGCCGGTATCCGATCCAGGGCATCGACATCTCGCGCTGGCAGGGTGAGATCGACTGGGCCTCGGTCAAGGCCGCCGGCACCCGCTTCGCCTATATCAAGGCGACCGAGGGCGGCGACCATATCGATCCGGCTTTCCAGAGGAACTGGGAGGGCGCGCGCCGGGCCGGTGTGCCGCGCGGTGCCTATCACTTCGTCTACTGGTGCCGTCCGGCCCATGAGCAGGCGGTCTGGTTCAAGCAGCAGATCCCGAACGATCCCGACGCCCTGCCCCCGGTGCTCGACGTCGAGTGGAACGGCCATTCCAAGACCTGCCCGAAGAAGGTCGAGCGCTCGCTGGCGCTGGAGAAGATCCGGCTGATGCTGACCGAGCTAGAGCAGCTCACCGGCAAGAAGCCGGTGATCTACACCGACATCACCTTCCACAAGG
Organism: Allobosea sp.; assembly: GCF_017308075.1. Taxonomy (GTDB): domain Bacteria; phylum Pseudomonadota; class Alphaproteobacteria; order Rhizobiales; family Beijerinckiaceae; genus Allobosea. The sequence continues at coordinate 17,279 of NZ_JAFKFX010000040.1, read as the reverse complement.
ACGTGCTGGAAGGCGAGTTCGACGACTACGCCTACTGGATCCGCTCGACGGCAGCCAAGCCAGAGGCGCGCTACAACAACCGGCGCTGGTCGTTCTGGCAATTCACCACCACCGGGCGCATTCCCGGCATCAAGGGCGATGTCGACCGCAACGCCTTCTACGGCAACGAAGGCGAGTTCGCCGGCTGGCGCGAGGGCCGCTTCGACATCGGCACCCGGACCTGGACGCGCGAACGTGGCGTCCCGCCCAATCCGACCCCCGGCCCCGAACATCCACCGGTCGCGACGCTGCCGGGCGCGGCCGCCCCGGTCGCGGCATCGCGATTCCATCCGGCGAGCCTCGGCCAGGTCGCCGAGCAGGGCGAAGCCGAGGCGGAGTGAGCCGGCGGCGGCAGCGCCTCACCGGTTAACCAAGGCTGAAGCCGCTCGCTCGAATGCTAACCACCTCTTAACCCGGCGCCCGCCTATCCTGCCTGGACACAGGGAGGTCCGTATGGCGCGCCGCGCTGAAACCAGTTCAGGAAAGCGGCGCATGCCCGGCCTTGGCTACCGCCTGTTGATGACGGCAGGGCTCGGCCTGCTCTGCGCCACGCCCGCTCAGGCGCTCTACCCGAAAAAGGGCGATTCCAGCCCGCATGCCGGCGTCAGCGACGCCCGCCGGCGCTCGATCCAGGGCATCGACGTCTCGCGCTGGCAGGGCGACATCGACTGGGCCAGGGTCAAGGACGCCGGCACCCGCTTCGCCTTCATCAAGGCGACCGAGGGCGGTGACCATATCGACCCGAATTTCCGCAAGAACTGGGAAGGCGCCAAGAAGGCCGGCGTGCCGCGCGGCGCCTACCACTTCGTCTATTGGTGCCGTCCGGCCAAGGATCAGGTGCGCTGGATGAAACGCCACATCCCGCGCGACGCCGACGCATTGCCGCCAGTGCTCGATGTCGAGTGGAACGGGCATTCGGAAGCCTGCGGCAAGAAGATTCCGCGCGCCAAGGCGCTCGCCAAGATCCGCGAGATGCTGAAAGGCCTGCAGGAGCACACCGGCAAGAAGCCGATCATCTACACCGACATTACCTTCCACGAGGACGTGCTGGAAGGCGAGTTCAACAACCACCCCTATTGGCTGCGCTCGACCGCGGCGCCACTGCGCCATCGCTATGAGCGCAAGCAGTGGGAATTCTGGCAGTTCACCGCCACCGGCCGCGTGCCCGGCATCACCGGCGATGTCGACCGCAATGCCTTCTTCGGCACGGAACGCGAATTCACCGCCTGGCGCGAGGGCCACTTCGACATCGGCGCGCGCCAATGGCGTGGCGGCGAGCCGAAGGTCGCGTCGCCCAAACCGGCGGCACGCCCCGCGGCCGTCGAGACGAAGCTCGCCCGCGGTACGCCACCGGCACTGGTGCCGGCCCCGCGGCCGCCAAAGGCATTGCTGACGCGCCAGGTCGCCAGCACGGGCTCGATCAAGCGCAACTAGAGCCTGCCGTTCTCACAGGTGGCTTCCCTCATCCTGGGCGAGCGTAGCTCGGCCCGGGGTCCATCGTAGAGCTCGGTTTCCTACGATGGACCCCGGATCTGCGCCGCCTCGCGGCTTGCGCAGAATGACGGCGGCGTGCCCGACTTCGATCAACAGGCTCTCATTTGCAGACATGCCAGACGGACTGTCGCGAAACCGTCATATGACGGGCGCTGATGCTGGCGGACATCCCGTCAGCCGGAAGCAGCGTGTCGATACTTCAGGATATCCAGTCCCGGGCCGGTTTCATCTGGGCCTATCGCTTCGACGATGAGGGCCGTGCCAGCCTCGTGCCGCGCGACCGGGCCCCCGCGCTCGCCCTCGACGGCGCCAAATTCGTCTGGCTCCATCTCGATCTCGTCCACAGCCGCACCAAGCAATGGATCGCCGAGCGCAGCGAGCTGCCGCTCGAGGCGCAGGCCGTATTCCTGTCGCAGGACGAGCATCAGCGGCTCTATCACGACCCGGATTTCGTCTGGGGCATCACCTATGACCAGGTCCGCGAGGTCGACAGCCTCGCCGATGACTGGGGCATGATGCACTGGATCGTCGGCGAGCGCTTCCTGATCACCGGCCGCCGCCAGGCCTTGCAGGCGACACGGCTGACCCGCGACACGCTGGAGGCGGGCTTTCGCGCCACCTCCCCCGAAATGCTGTTCGAGCGCGTCATCGAATTCGTGATCGAGGATGTCGCCGAGGATGTGAACCGCCTCGCCGACGACGCCGACTCGATCGAGGACCACATCATCGACGATAGGATCGGCGACGAGGCCCGCAAGCTCGGCGCGATCCGCCGGCGCACGGTCAGGCTGCATCGCCAGCTCAACGGTCTGCACCAGCTCTTCCGCCGCTTCCAGGAGACTGCGACCGCCCGCGCCGCGCCGGAGAAGGTCAGGAGCGCGACCGCAAGGCTGCTTCACCGCGTCGACACCATGCTGGGCGACGTCCAGCTCGTGCAGCAGCGCGCAAGGCTTCTGCAGGACGAGATCGCCGCCCGTCTCAGCGCCCAGACCAACCACCATCTCTACGTGCTCTCGATCCTGACCGCGACGCTGATGCCGGCGACGCTGGTCACCGGCTACTTCGGCGTCAACACCAAGGCCCTGCCCTTCCTCGAGACCGAGTTCGGCTGGCTCTATATTCTCGGCCTGTCGGGGCTGGCGGCGGGCGCGGTCTTCTGGCTGCTCAAGCGCCGAAACGTGATCGGTTGAGTGGCGCGTGGGTCTGCTCCGGCGAAAGCGAACCTTTACCGATGGTCCGCGTAGGATCTGCGGGAGTGGGAGCCGGGCACGGGAGAAAGCTTGTGCGCAGCAATGTGCTTGTCACTGGCGGCGGCGGACGGCTCGGGCGCGCCTTGTCGCAAGTCGGAGGCCCGGGCGTTCGTGGCCTGTCGAGCCGGGAACTCGACATCACCGATCCCGCCGCCGTCCGGTCCGCGCTCGATCGGCTGCGCCCGGCTGTCGTGATCAATGCCGCCGCGCTCAGCCGCGTCCAGGATTCTGACACCGCACCGGAGCGCGCGCGCGCCGTCAACGCCGAAGCGCCGGGCGATATCGCACGAGCCTGCGCGGAGCGCGGCCTGCCCCTGATCCAGATCTCGACCGACTATGTCTTCGGGGCCGAGACCCTGCGGCCCTGGCGCGAGTCGGATCCGGTATCGCCCGTCAACAGCTATGGCCGCCTGAAGGCCGAGGGCGAGCGCAACGTCCTCTCCGCAAACGACAGGGCCTGCATCGCCCGTGTGGCCTGGCTCTTCGGCGATGGCGAGGATTTCATCGCGACCCTGTTGCGGGGCGACACCGAGACCGTCCGCGTCGCAGACGATCAGATCGGCTCGCCGACGCCGATCGTCCCGCTCGCCGAGCGCCTGCTGGCGCTGGCCGGCCGGCTCGGCGCCGGCGAAGCCACGCCAAGAATGCTGCACATCGCCGGATCGCCGCCCGTATCACGCGCCGACTGGGTCGCCGCCGCGTTCGAGGCGCTGCATCGTGCCGGGCGGCAAACGCCAGCGCTTGTGCGGGTTCCGATGGCGGAGTTCGGCGGCACCGTCCGCCGGCCCCATTACAGCGCCCTCGATTGCAGCCTCGCGGCCGAACTCTTCGGTGGCGAGATCGACTGGAGGATCGCAGCCGCCCGGCCCGAACTCTTCGCTGAACGGGTCCTGTCGGCTTAGCCGCGCAGGCCGCCCGCCACCGGCGCGGAGCCATTTGGGCTGCACGATCGACCAACCAGAGCGCCGCCCGCCACGGACGACCGCCATGGCGGACAACCGGCCTCCCCCCGCATGGCGGTCCGTCTCGGCTCAGTTTGCCGCCTTCGCGTCCGGGAAAACCCACTTGCCGCTGAGGATGGCTTGCTCGGGACGATAGAGCCGCACCGTATAGTTCCAGCCCTCGACGATCGGCAGGCAGTTCGGGATCTTGCCGTCACAGCCGCCGAGCTGGACGGTCACCGAACCATCCTCGCTTCTCTTCGCGGTGATGTCGTTGATCGAATAGGCATTGTAGGGGTTTTTCTCGAAGAACCCCTTTCGATTGTAGACGCTGATCGACCAGAATTCCTTCACCGGAACGGTCTTTGGCACATTGATGGTGTAGACCGTTTTGCCGTCGTTCTTCGCGGGCGTGAAGCTCGCGTAGATGGCGTCCTTGTCGGGAATGCCGCCCCATCCGGCGGCTGTGCCGATCAGGTGCTGGATCGGCTCGACCTCGCCACGGGCTCCGAAGGAACCGCGAAACGACGTCTGGTATTTTGCCAGCGCGAGCAGCGCATTGCGAACGCCCGTGAGGCTCTCCTCGTCCCAGTTCGGAAGCTCGAGCTTCCCTGAATCCTTCTGGCTGACCTTGATGGCGTCCTGCAGCGTGTGGACCGCTTCGAGATCCTTCGGATCGCTCGGATCGACCAGCGTCCGGATCGCGACGAACGCGTATCGCGTGCCGACCGTTTCCTTGGTCAGCGTAACCGGCTTCGTACCGTAGCTGACGATCGGCAGGTAGTGATCCTGATCGACGACCATCATCGACATGTAGCGCTTGCCGGTGTCAGGCAGTGAAAGCGTGACCGGCCCGGCGGCAAGATCGAACACGGCAAACGAATAAAGCGTATCCCGGTTCATGCGAATGACCGTTTGCCGATCGATCGCCGTCGGCTCCCGGGAGTGCAGAAACCTGCCCAACCCGCCTACGGTCTTTGCGTTCGCCGCGAGGTAGTGGTCGGTCTCGGCGCGGATGAAATTGTCGACGGTCACCGGCACTTTGCCGCCGCGTTCCTGGGCGAGCACTCCGGTCGCCAGCGCGGCCGATGCGAGCACGAGACCGATTCCAACCAATCGCAACATGGAACTTACCTCTTCTTTCAGGGATGGCGCCGGGCGAGGCGTTTCTGATCGCGCGCGGCACCGGCTGGTAATCGACTATTGCCCGGACAGCGCCGCGATCTCGGCAGCGCAATCCGGCGCCGGGCCCGTCCGCTTCGCCTTCGCAGCCTCGACCTCGGCCTTCGCGGCCTCGATATCGGCAAGGAAGGCCGGGTCTGTCTGCAGCCGAGCCACGGTCGCCGCGCCCATGATCCGCCCGGCATCGACATCGCTCTGCCAATGGGCGTTGCAGATCACGCGGCTTTGCCCGAATTCGAGACCGCGCTGGAGCAGCGCGTTCGAGCGCTCGGGATTGATCTGCGCGAAGACGAGAGCCCAGCCCCAGCCAGCAGCGGTATGACCGGATGGATAGGAGCCGTCGCTCCGCAGAATCGCCTCCTGATCGGCCCGGCAGGTCGCTTCGCCGTGAACCACGAAGGGACGGACCCGGTTGTACTTGTTCTTCACGCCATAGGTGGAGAGGCCGAAATCCGAGAGCGTCTTCTGCATCATGGCGTAGAGGCGCGGCGTCTGCTCGGCGTCGATCCTGACGCCCATCGCGCAGGAGAAATTGTCGGCGACCTGCGGAAAGGCGAGATCGGCATCGGTGAAGGCGAGCTTCCAGCGCGCGCTGTCTCGCAGGGGGATCGTCGCCTTGCGCACCTCCTCGTCCCGGGCCAGGGCAGCCGAGTCCTTTTCAGGGGGTGAGCCGAGCAGGAGCAGGCTGTTCGGCAAGTCGGACTGCTTCAGATAGCCCGGCGCGATCTTGAAATGCGGATCTGTGACCTTGGGCTGGGCCTCGCCGGTCTGCGCGAGAGCCTGCCCCCCTAGCGCCAGCAGGGCAAGCGCGGAAACAGCCGCGGCGCGTACCGTATTGCCAGTCACGAGCATTGCCATCCCTTTCGACATCGCCGAGTTCACGAACAGCCCGGTCAGAATCGGCATGTCGCAGCCAGGGCGGGGCCGCGCCGCGTCACCTCACAGGAAAACCGCCGGAGTGCTGACATTCCGCCGATTGCCCTCTAGCCGGCAGGCGAACTCCGTCGCGCTCATTTCGCGCATGGGCAGAGCGCCGGTCTTGCCATTTCGCGACAACCACGAGCCGCTATGCTCCAATCTCGCCGGCGGCGAATCCCCCGAAAGCCGGCCTTGCGGAAGGCGTCACCCTGATGATCGCGGCGAGGTCGAATGGCTGACATCCCTCTGACGCGCGGCCAGTTTCTGCTCCCTTTCGTCAGCATCCTCGACGATATCGGCGCGTCGACCGATACGCTCCTGGAGAAGTCCCGGCTGCCATCCTCTCTGGAGGACAAGAGCGAGCTCTACATTCCGCTCCTGCCGGCGCTGCGCTTCGTGGAAACCGCACAGCGCTCCCAGGGCATCGAGGATTTCGGCTTTCTCGCCGCACAGCGCCTGCATTTTTCCCATCTGAGGGAAAAGACCCGGGTCCTGATCGCCCACGCCCCGACGCTGCTCGTCGCGCTGCGACACGCCTGCCATTGGGCGTCGCGGGAAGATACGATCCTGAGCATGTGGATCGAGCAATACGATGATCACGTGCGGATCTGCAGCAGGCTCGCCGGGACACAGGGGCTGCTGCATCTGAAACACACACAATGGATCCAGAACATCTTCCCAATCCACATCATCAGGGAATTCGCCGGGCAGGACTGGATGCCGGCCGCGATCGCCTTCGAATCGTCCTATGCGCCGAGCCGCGCGACGCGATCCGCATGGCCGAATGTCCGGTTTCTCTCGAACCAGCATGCCGCTTGGGTCAGCCTGCCGACCTCGCTCCTTGGCCTCGCCAACCGATCGGCGGCTTGCCTTTCTCCGCAGCAGGATCGCGAGGACGCCCCTGCGGCCTATGACATCGTCCAGCTGCTCAAGCTGATGTTGCCGGCCTATCTCGACGATGGCAGAACCGCCCTCACCGACATCGCCGGGATTGCCGGCCTTTCTCCCCGGACCTTGCAACGCAAGCTCGCCGATCTCGGCCTGACCTATTCGGACATACTCGACACCGTCAGGTACGAGCATGCGAGCGGGCTGCTGCGCGACACCGATTGCCGGATCATCGACGTCGCCCTGTCCTCCGGCTACTCGGATCCCGCCCATTTCAGCCGCGCCTTTCGTCGTATGACGGGTGTCACGCCGCGTCAGTTCCGCGAGCAATCGAGGCTGGGCTGAATTGGTTGCGTTGAGCGCGATCCCGTTCGGGCAGCGGAGTGATTGCCGTGATGCGGCACGGTCTACCGGCCACTCAAGCCGCGCAAGGCAATAGGCTGAAACAAGAGTTCACCAGGAACCGCCCCGAGGCGAGGCCGGTATTGAATATGCCCAGCGCCCTGTCCGACGGAGCTGCGGGTCCCTTGCCCTCCGGTCAGGCGATCTTCGGCATGAACTGCGCTGCGAGCAGGATGCGCTTCTGACGTGCCGACACGTCTTGCGGACTCCAGCGGAAATGCAGGCGATGCACATACACCCAGCCGAGCTTCATCGGCGTGTGCCGGCGCAATCGCGATAGCCATGGCGTGGCATCATGGTTCGTCACCACGCTTCCACCGCCCATCATCGAATAATATCGCCCCAGCGTGCGGCCATATTGCGCATTGTCCTGCTGCGCGCGCGGCAGGGTCAGCGCGTAGCTGCGATCGACATGGTCGAAGACCTTGGTTCCAGGATTGCGCAGCCAATGGCCGACCTCATGGGCCGCAGCGATCTGGCCGGTCTCGCCACCGATTCCGCGCGCGCGCCCTGCGGTGAAGCGGTTCACGGTGAACAGCACGCTCTCATCGGTGATGCGGGTCATCCGATCGCGAAAGCTATCGCCCGGATTCGCCAGATGCGCGACTTCGATGATGGCGTGGCTGTCCGCGCCGGCCGGCTGCAGATCGACTTCGAGCACGCCCACGACATGCGCCGGCGCTTTCGGGTTGCCGATCAGCTGCTTGAACTCCGCGTCGCTCAGCGTGTCGCCTTTTTCGACCGGCAGGAACACCATCTGGTTGTTCCAGGCATTTTCGACCGTGTGCTTGAAGCGCGGGGTAAAGGCCTGCCATTCGCTGGCGAGCCAACTCCGGCAAGGCACGGGCTGGCTGCTCGCATCGATGACACTGCCCCGTTTGATGGCGGCCTGGTTCGCTGCGAGATGCGATGGCGGCGCCGGTCCCGGTCGCGTCCCCGGCAATTTGGCGCCGTGGCCCGTCCTCGCCCACGCGGTCGAGGGATCGAGCGGGACGAGCGTCACCTTCAACCTGATGCGGATCTGCGCCGGTCGCCCCGGCCCTGCGGGATCGAAGAACGAGTCGTAATTGGGCTCGAGGATGGAAGCACGGATCGCCATTTGATCACCTGTCTCGGAGAACAAGCAAATCGACGCGCAAAACATCGCGCTCAGGCACGGCCATCGCCCTCAGGATAGCAGCGGCCTGCTTCGCCGAGAAGCCGGAGGACCGCATCGCCGGTCCCATTCGCGCGAGCGCCTGCGCATCGGCGCAGAACCAACTGCCGGCTCCCGCAAGCTGACTTGCTCGCCGGGCGCGCGCTATAACGCTGGAAAGGGGCGCGGCAGCGCCCCGCCTGTTTCCAGCCGGGAGGTCACCATGCTCGCCAACGCGCCGCGCCCGTTCAATTTCGACCTCGGCGAGACCGCCGACGCGATCCGCGACACCGTCCATGCCTTCGCGCAGGAGAAGATCGCCCCGCGCGCCGAGGAAATCGACAGGACGAACCAGTTTCCGCGTGATCTCTGGCCGCAAATGGGCGCGCTCGGCCTGCACGGCATCACCGTCCCGGAGGAATATGGCGGCGCCGGCCTCGGCTATCTCGAGCATTGCGTCGCGATCGAGGAGGTCAGCCGCGCCTCGGCCTCGGTCGGCCTCAGCTACGGCGCCCATTCCAATCTCTGCGTCAACCAGATCGCCCGCAACGGCAACGATGCACAGAAGAAGAAGTACCTGCCGAAGCTAATCTCCGGCGAGCATGTCGGCGCGCTCGCCATGTCCGAGCCGGGCTCGGGCTCCGACGTCGTCTCGATGAAGACCAAGGCGGTCAGGAAGGGCGATCGCTATGTCCTGACCGGCAACAAGATGTGGATCACCAACGGCCCGATCGCCGAGACCTTGGTGGTCTACGCCAAGACCGATCCGGAGGCCGGCCCGAAAGGCATCACCGCCTTCCTGATCGAGAAGGGCATGAAGGGTTTCTCGACCCATCAGAAGCTCGACAAGCTCGGCATGCGCGGCTCGGACACCTGCGAGCTCGTCTTCGAGGACTGCGAGGTTCCCGAGGAGAATGTGCTCGGCTCGGTCGGGCGCGGCGTCAACGTGCTGATGAGCGGGCTCGACTATGAGCGCGTCGTGCTCTCGGCCGGTCCGCTCGGCATCATGCAGGCGGCGATGGACATCGTCCTGCCCTATATCCACGAGCGCAAGCAGTTCGGCCAGTCGATCGGCGAGTTCCAGCTCGTCCAGGGCAAGGTCGCCGACATGTATGTCGCGATGAACTCCTGCAAGGCCTATGTCTACGCCGTCGCCAAGGCCTGCGACCGGGCCGAAACCACCCGCGAGGACGCCGCCGGCGCCATCCTGATCGCCGCCGAGAAGGCGACCCAGCTGGCGCTGGACGCGATCCAGCTGCTCGGCGGCAACGGCTATATCAACGATTACCCGACCGGCCGCCTGCTGCGCGACGCCAAGCTCTACGAGATCGGCGCCGGCACGAGCGAGATCCGCCGCATGCTGATCGGCCGGGAATTGTTCAACAAGACGAAGTGAGGGAGCGCGACGCTTTCTGCCTTCTCCCGGATGGGAGAAGGTGGCGCGGAGCGCCGGATGAGGGCCTGCCCTCGCCGATTGAGGCCGCAGCGGCGCCGTTGCATCTCCCTTTGCAGCGGCAATCCCTCACCCCTGCCCCTCTCCCATCCGGGAGAGGGGTTCCCCGCGCGCCATGATGAGCGGACAGGACGATGCCCCTCTATTTCGCCTATGGCCTCAATATGGACGTCGCCGGCATGGCGCAGCGCTGCCCGCGCGCAAAACCGCTCGGCCTCGCCCGGCTGCCGCGCCACCGCTTCATCGTCAACACGGATGGCTACGCGACGGTGATCCGCGATCCCCGCGAGAACGTCCATGGCGTGCTCTGGGATTGCGCGCTCGGCGACATCCGCACGCTCGACAAGTTCGAGGACCTCGCCAGCGGGCTCTACGTCAAGATCAGCCAACCGGTCATCGTCGAGGGCGGGGCGAAGCGGGCGCTGATCTATATCGGGCGCAGCGGCTCGCCCGGAAAGCCCAGGCCCGGCTATCTCGAACAGGTCGTCGCCGCAGCGAAAGACTGGGCTTTGCCAGAGACTTACGTCGCCGGCATGACTCAGTTCCTGAGCAGGCCGAATCTCGATCTGAAGTCCCTGAATCAGGATGCCAGCGTGGCATTGCCGCCCGGCCCAGTTCCGGGCGTCCGTCCGCGGGCAGTCGCTCCGAAGTAAGGACATCGAGGCCGCAGGCCGGATCAGCGCGAGTTGCCCCCTCTCCCCCTGCGGGAGAGGGTTGGGGTGAGGGGTCGCGCGACGCTGCCGACGGCATTGCCGCCAGCCGACAAGGTTAGCACGACCCCTCATCCGGCCCTTCGGGCCACCTTCTCCCGCAAGGGGAGAAGGAAGGCACTACGCCACCAGTCCTTTCGCCAGCTCGCTGACCTGCTTCTCGAACAGCGCCCGGTAGGCCCCGTCCTGCCGCGTCAGCAGCGCCTCGTGCGGCCCCTCCTCCACGACCGTGCCGCGGTCGAAGACGAGGATCCGGTCCATGGCGCGCACCGTCGAGAGCCGGTGCGCGATGACGATGGTGGTGCGGCCTTCCATCAGCCGCTCCATCGCCTCCTGGATCAGCGCCTCCGATTCCGAATCGAGGCTCGATGTCGCCTCGTCCAGGATCAGGATCGGTGCATCGGCCAGGAAGGCTCGGGCCAGCGCCACCCTTTGCCGCTCGCCGCCCGAAAGCTTGACGCCGCGCTCACCGACGAGCGTGCCGTAGCCCTTGGGCAGGCGCATGATGAACTCATGCGCATTGGCGAGCTTCGCCGCCTGCTCGATCTGGGCCTGCGAGGCGCCCGGCCTGCCATAGGCTATGTTGTCGGCCAGCGAGCGGTGGAACAGCACCGGTTCCTGCTGCACGATCGCGATCTGGGCGCGCAGGGAGGCCTGCGTCGCCGTCGCGATGTCGCGCCCGTCGATGGCGATACGCCCGCCCGTGACGTCGTAGAGCCGCTGCACCAGCTTGACGAAGGTTGTCTTGCCGGAGCCGGAGCGCCCGACGAGGCCGACCTTCTCGCCGGCTTTGATCGTCAGCGAGAAGTCGCGATAAAGCGGCTCGACATGGCCTCCATAGTGGAAGGTCACGCGCTCGAAGGCGATCTCGCCGGCCGTCACGTTCATCGCCGTCGAACCGGGACGATCCGGCACGCCGAAGGGCAGCTCGTGCATCGCGACCAGCTCCTCCATGTCGTTCACCGAACGCTGGAGGTTGTGGATGTGCTGGCCGACATCGCGCAGATAGCCATGCACCACCGCATAGCTGGTCAGCACGAAGGCGACGTCGCCCGGGCTCGCCTGCCCCTGTGCCCAGAGCCAGATCACGAGGCCGATCACCGCCGCGCGCAAGGCCAGCAGCACGATCTGCTGAGCCGTGCCCGAGGCCGTGCCGCGCAGCCAGGTGCGCCGCGTACGCTGCGCCCATTTCGCCACCACACCGCCGAGCCGGCTGTCCTCGCGGCCTTCGGCGCCGAAGGCCTTGACCACGGGATTGCACGAGATCGCATCGGCGAGCGCGCCGCCGAGCCTCGTATCCCAGCTGTTGGCGAGCGTCGCCGCCGGCGCGACATAGCTGAGCGAGAGCGCCACCGTCACCGCGATGTAGATCACCGCGCCGGCGAGTACGACCGCGCCCATCGCCGGCCAGTGCCAGGCGAGCAGCACCGTGGTGCCGAGCAGCACCACCAGCGAAGGCAGCAGCGCGATCAGCACGGTATCGGTCAGCAGGTCGAGCGCCCACATGCCGCGCGTGATCTTGCGCACCGTCGAGCCCGCGAAGTTGTTGGCGTGCCAGTCGGTCGAGAAGCGTTGCAGACGCGCAAAGGCCTCGCCGGCAACGTCCGCCATGGTGCGCAGCGTCATCTCGGTGATGCCGACGAAGGACAGGTGCCGGAAGAACACCGTGCCGGCACCGAGCGCGATCATCATGCCGAGCGCCCAGAGGGCCGGATCGAGGCCGGCCGCGCGCTCGCCCGAGACGGCATCGACCAGCCGCCCGGCATAGAGCGGCATGAACAGATCGGCGGCCGTCGCCGCCATCACCGTCAAGACGACTCCCGCAACCCGCCAGGGCTGGCGGGCCCAATGTGAAAAAGTGAAGCCGAGAACGGCACGGAACGGCTCCCGCCGCCCCGGTTCCGAGGAAAGAGACATGAAAGCATCCGGTCGGCGAGAGACCGGCTCCAAATCAAGATGAAGCGCGACCGCGGCCGCGGGCTTCAGAAAAAGCGATGGAAATATTGGCTCGGGCCGCCGAGGAGGCGGGCCACGGGCGAGTCCGACCTAGTGGAAGGACCGCTTTGGGGGAGTGGCGATGTTGAAGAATTGCATTCAGCCCTCCCTTTCGTGAGTTGGAGCCAGGAAGACAGAATGCCGCATGCCCGCTTATTGTGCAAGCGGCGTGTGATGCATGGGGTGGTTGCAGCCCATGGGAGGGAAGCGCTCGCATTCCCGCCGAAATGAACCGTCACCCGCGCGCGACGATTCGCGAGAGACGCCTATTTCCAGAACAGCGCAAGCAGCCTGATTCCGATCACCAGCAGGAAGCCGGCGATGATCGTGCCGAGCACGCGCTGCCGCTTCGCCCGGTCCGGAAATTTCCGGGCGATCAGCCGGCCGAGCGGCTTGCGGAACAGGAAGGCGACGACCGCCAGGACGATCAGGAAATGCGACAAGACGCCCGCTCAGCCCTTTCTGGGCTCGGGCTCCTCGAAGGGCGCACCGGCCTTCTTCCAGGCGCCGAAGCCGCCGGCGATATGCGCGACCGGCTTCAGCCCCATCTCCTGCGCCACCTGCGCCGCCAGAGCCGAGCGCCAGCCGCCGGCGCAGAAGAAGACGAACTGCTTGTCCTCCTGGAAGACCGGCTTGGCATAAGGGCTTTCCGGGTCGATCCAGAATTCGAGCATGCCGCGCGGGCAATGGAAGGCGCCCGGCATCTTGCCTTCGCGCTCGCGCTCGCGTGGATCGCGCAGGTCGACGAAGACCGTGTCGTCACGCCCGGACAGCACCTGCGCCTCCTCGACCGAGAGCGTCTTCACCTTGGCTTCGGCCTCGGCCAGCAGCGCCTTGTAGCCCTTGGTGATCGTCTGCGGCATCCCGGCCTCCCCATGCACCCGTCTCCGGCGCGGCGCGCAAGGTGGCGCCTGTGCAGGGCCGCGTCAATCGCACTTGCCGCAGGCCGGCCCCGCAGCCAATCTGCGCACCGCTGGAGCCCGTTCCGATCGGCTTGCACGACAAGCTGACCGACAGAGCGGCCTTTATCTTAAAGTGAGAGACGGTTTCACCGATAATCTGGTCGGATCCGGCTCTAGGAGAACCCATGGCCGGCTTCACCACGCTCGACACCATCGCCCTCGCCTTCTTCCTGCTGTCCTGGCTCGGCTATCATTACGCCGTCGAGATCGGCCCGCATTCCGGCCGGAGCCTCAACGTGATGATGAATTCGCGCCGCGCCCGCTGGATCCGCGAGGCAATGGAGCGCGACAACCGCATCGTAGACACGCAGGTGATGGGCGGGCTGCAGAACGGCACCGCCTTCTTCGCCTCGACCTCGCTGATCGCCATCGGTGGCTCGCTGACCCTGCTGCAGTCGACCGACCGCGTCGTCGCGCTCTTCGCCGATCTGCCCTTCGCCGGCACCACCACGGCGGCAGTCTGGGAGATCAAGGTGATCGGGCTTTCCGCGATCTTCGGCTATGCCTTCTTCAAATTCGCCTGGAGCTACCGGCTGTTCAATTACTGCGTGATCCTGCTCGGCGCCCTGCCCTCGCCGCGCCAGGCGACGCTGGACGAGATCGAACAGGCGGTGCACGAGACCACCCAGATGAACATCGCCGCCGGCCGGCACTTCAACCGTGGCCAGCGCGCCTTCTTCTTCGCCCTCGCCTATCTCGGCTGGTTTCTCGGCCCGGTCGCCTTCATCGGCTTCACCGGAGCGGTATTGACGGCGATGTGGCGGCGCCAGTTCGCCTCCGACGCCACCCGCGTCTTCCGGCGGCCAACGCCGTCACAGCCCCCGAATGCGGAGACCGGCCGATGAGCCCGCGCGAGGACCGCGACGCCGCCCTGGAAGCGGCGATTTTCACCCTCCTTGGCGAGCGCGGCTCCGGCCGGACGATCTCCGCCACCGATGCGGCGCGCGCGGTCGGCGGCGACCATCCCGACGGCTGGGGACCGCTGATGCAGCCGATCCGCCATCTCACCATTCGCCTGATGAAAGAAGGCAGGCTCGTCATCATCCGCAAGGGCAAGCCGGTCGATCCCGACGATTTCCGCGGCGTCTACCGCCTGCGCCTGCCGGAAGCAGGCGAGGATTACGGCCCCGGGAACAGCGCGTTGGAATAGCCGGCGAGGCGATAGACCACGAGGCCGACCCATTCCTTGAAGGCGTCGTCGGCGATGTCGAGCCCGCGCGCCGCCTTGCGATAGGGCCGGAAGAAATCGGCTCTTTCGCCGCCGGTGAGGAAATCCACCGGAAAGGCCTCGACGTCGAAACCCGCCTGGCGGAAGACGCCCATGGCGCGCGGCATGTGCCAGGCCGAGGTCACCAGCAGCCAGCGCTCCCCGGGCTTGGGATCGACGAGCCTGCGCGTGAAGACCGCGTTCTCCAGCGTGTTGCGCGACTTGTCCTCGAGGACGAGGCGGGTCTCCGGCAGTCCGAGCGCCAGGAAGAGCAGGCGCGCCCCATCGGCCTCGGTCCGGACCACCGGGGAAAGCAGATTGGCGCCGCCGCCGGTGAAGACCAGTTTCGCCTCGGGATGCGCGCGGGCCAGTTCCACCGCCTTGGTCATCCGCGCCGCGGCATTGTTGAGCACGATGTCCTCCCGCGCGACGCCGATGGCCCCGCCGAGCACGATGATGCCGTCGACCTTGCCGGAATGCACCGCCTGCTGCGGGAAGCGGTCCTCCAGCGGCCGCATCAGGATGCGCGGCAGCGGGCTGAAGGCGAGCGCGACCAGGACCGCGGCGCAGAACAGCCCGAGCCAGCGCGCCGGCCGGGCGAAACGCGTGAAGGCGAGCAGGCTCGCGAGCGCGAGCCCGCCAATGGCGAGATTCACCGGCGAAGCCAGAAACCAGACGATTTTGGAGAGGGCGAAGAACATGGCGGCCTTTCTGCGCGGGCCTTTCCATAGCCGATGAAAGCTGACGGGAGGTTATGGCGATGCGCCAATATTCGACCCCCTCGCCTTGACCGCATGGCAACGCCGTTCACACATGAAACGGCGTCATCCCGGACAAGCGGTAAAGCCGCGCTGATCCGGGATCCATGCCGGAGCACTTGGCCATGAAGGTTCTGGCACGGGGCCCGGGTCTCCGCTGCGCTACGCCCGGGACGACCAGGGTGCATTGGCAGCGACGCCTACGAGATTTCTTGCTTCCGCGGGCACGGTAGCCGCCTTCCGCAGGGGGCCTATCGGATGATCTGCGGTGGACTCGCCGGGGCGCGGCGCCCGCGTCCGGCTGCAAAGCGCTCGACTTCGAGGGCCCGCTGGGCGACCTCGCGCAATTCGCAGCCGGCCTGCAGCCCGGCCGAGCGGGCCGCCGGCTGGGCGCTGCCATAGAAGGCGCATTTCTGCACGGCAAAGCCCTCCCAGGCGAACTGCAGTGCTGTGAACTGGCTGCGCCCGCCCGCGTCGAGCGAACGGCCCAGCATCTGCGTCGCCAGCGTCAGGCGCTCGCGCCAGACCGCCTCCTCGCGCCTCGCACAGACGATCTCGGCATCGCGACGATCGCCGCTGGCGGCGCGCACGCAAGGCACGGCGATCGAACCGATGCAGGCGGCGGTCGTTGCCGCGCCTCGGCGCATGCAGGAAGCGATCTGCAGCCGGTCGGCCGGCTGCACAGTGTTGCCCGGAGCCTGCGCCAGGACCGGCACAGCGGAGACCAGCAGGAACGCGGTGGCGAGGAGTGTCGTCTGACGCATCGTCACGATCATGACGGGCGGCGCGGCGTGGTCAAGGCCGCGACACTTCACGTGACCGGCAGCGGCAGCGCCGGGCGCGCTGCCGGACGCGCCGCGACCTGGGCATACCAGCGCGCCAGATTGGGGCGTTCCCGCTGCGGCACCGGCATATGCAACCAGCGATGCGCGCCCGGCGCGACCGTGATGTCGGCCATGCCAAAGCGCTCGCCGGCGAGATAGGTCCGGCCCGCCAGATGCGCTTCGAGGATGTCGAGCTTTGCTTCGGTCCGGCCGATCGCGGCCTCGATCACCGCCGCCTCGGTATAGCCCGGCGTCTTGCGGATCAGCCCCCAGAAAGCCGGCGTCATCGCCGGCTGCAATTCGGCCAGCATCCAGTCCATCCAGCGATCGGCATCGGCGCGGCGGGCCGGGTCCTCCTCCCAGATCCAGCCGGCGCCGTAGCGGGCGGCGAGATAGCGCACGATGCTGTTCGATTCCCAGATGCAGACCTCACCATCCTCCAGGGTCGGGATCTGGCCGTTCGGATTCCTGGCGAGATAGGCCGGCTCCTTGTTGCCACCGAACGCCCCGCCGATATCGATCCGCTCGAAGGGCTGGCCGACCTCGCCCGCCGCCCATACCGCCTTCTGCACATTGATCGAGCTGATCCGCCCGAAGATCGTCAGCATGTTCGTCACCTTCGCCTCATGGGGGCGCGACAATCAGACGGCGAACGAACGAAGGCAAGCGGCGCGGTCAGGCGCCCCCGCCATTGCGAGGAGGCGTCAGCCGACGAAGCAATCCAGGGGCGGCAGAGCTCCATGCTTCTGGGTTGCTTCGCGGAGCCTGTCCTCGGGCTTGCCGAAGGCAAGACCCGGGGGCTCGCAATGACGAAGCGCTCACTTGAATTCCATAATGACGGCGTCGACGGCGAGTGAGTCGCCTTCCTTGGCGAGGATTTTTGCGATGGTGACGTCCTTTTCGGCGCGCAGGACGTTTTCCATCTTCATCGCCTCGACCATGGCGAGCGGCTCGCCGGCCTTGACCTCCTGACCGAGGCTGACGAAGAGCGCCTTGACCAGTCCGGGCATCGGGCAGAGCAGGAATTTTCCGGTGTCGGGCGCGGCCTTTTCCGGCATCAGCGCCGCAAGCTGCGCCTCGCGGGCCGTGTAGACATGGGCATTGGCATAGGCGCCGGCATG
>NZ_JAFKFX010000024.1 GCF_017308075.1 Allobosea sp. | reverse complement strand
CCACGCGACGCGGTCTTCGACATTTCGGGTGGCGAGCAGGCATTCGCAGCTTTCGAGGCCCGTTGCAAAAAGCTGCCCAGAAGCTGAGTGGTAGCGCGAGACCACCCTCGGCGCCTGCATCTGGGCATCGAACCCGTCCGGGATCTCGCTCCGCAGGATTCACAATCCGTTCTCGTTCGTCTATAGTGCTTTCCGAGATGGCGGAGGATCGGTCGTAGGCGCGCCCAGCGTCTTAGCCGCTCTGGGTGATCCGTTAACTGACCACCGAAATCCGGGTTAGTGGTCAGCCTCCTGCAACTCTGACTGTTGCAGATGGTGCGGAAATGGTCGCCATCTCTTCATCGCCAAGCCCCCCACCCACCATCCATACACCGCAGCCGCAGCCAGCAGAGCCAGGACAACCGCCATCCTAGCGTCTGAGGGACCGTAGCGCATTACTCCCCCTGCGCTCTGGCGGCTTCGGGCGCCCGGCCTGATTCATGTTATTCCGGCACACCATTCGGAATAACGAACAGGCATTATTCCGCGTATCAAGTCCTTGATAGTTAAGGTGGAATAAGGGGTTCTGTCGTGGAATTGCGGCTCGACGACGGGCTGCAGCTGATTGGTCCGAGCGGCGTTGTGAAGTGCAGCGTGCTCTTCGGCGGAGCACGCTAGGCTCGCATATGAAAAAAGCCCGGCTTCGGCCTGGCTTTGATCGTCCAGCCTGACGCAGGCTGGCTCCCGGCGATGTGACCGGCGTCTCTGGCCTTCGCGCCGCGACCCTTGCTCCGAGATTGATCCTGTCGATCGGCTTCAAGAAGCTGAGCTTCGGCTCGGCGGTCGCGTGGTTTGGTTCTTGCCCGGCCGCCATCGGCCGCTTGCTGCCGTCGCATTGCGAGGAACTCTCATGGCCAGTCCGGTTCGCGATGCTGCGGGATCTTCCGCCGCGTGAGCCTGCGACGCTTGACAAGCCTGTGCATTCAAACGACCAACGCTTCATTCCGGGGGCGGGCATGATCCCGGAAGTCTAGATCGCCGAGCCTTCCATCGGACGCGGTCATGGTGATCTATCTCATTGTTATCGCATCGGAGTTTTCTGAACAGTGGATTCCACTTTTCGGTCCGATGCTCTAGCCTGCCCGGGTCGCCAGGAGATGCCGTGCATGCCATTACGCATCATCAATGAGCCGGGCTTAGCGGGGGAGCGTCGCACGGCGCCTGACCCGGTGCTTCCGGAACGGCGTTGAGCGCTCCGATCAGGAGTTCTCCGGCCGTCGCAATCGCAGCAGAATCCCGAGCGCGGAAGACTGAATTGCAGTCAGGGCCCCCTCTCCGATGATCAGCAACCCGATCCCCTGGCCGAACAAGGCCCGCTGCGCGGTCGCCTTCACCTTCGACATGGATGCGGAGGCCCTGCTCCACGTCAATTTCCGTGAGCAGGCGCCGGAGCGGGTCGCGCTGGCCTCGATGCTGCGCTACGAGCCGCAGGTCGCCGTGCCGCGGCTTCTGGAGATATTCCGCCGTTTCGATCTGAGGCAGACCTTCTTCATCCCGGGCTGGTGCGTCGAGGCCTATCCGGGATGTGTCGAGCAGATCCTCGCGGCCGGGCACGAGCTCGGCCATCACGGCTATCTCCACAAGCGGCCGAATGCGCAGAGCCGGGACGAGGAGGCGGACAGCCTCGGGCGCGGGATCGAGGCCCTGAAGCGGTTGAGCGGGCAAAGACCTGCCGGCTATCGCGCGCCGGCCTACGCCTTTTCCCGGCACACGCTGGAGCTGCTGCAGGAAAGCGGTTTCCGCTATGACAGCTCGCTCATGGGCGACGACCAGCCCTATCTGATCGGCAATGGCCGCGGCGACCTCGTCGAGCTGCCCACCGACATGTCGCTCGACGACTGGACGCAATATGTCTGCATCAAGGAGTTCGGCTACATGCTGCCGATCGCCTCGCCGGAGCGGGCAATGGAGGTCTTCCGGGCCGAGTTCGACGCCGCCTGGCGCCATGGTGGCCTGTGGAACGCCGTCTGGCATCCCTTCGTCTCGGGCCGGCCGTCGCGTGCCGACGCCTTCGCCGGGTTGATCGAATACATGGAGGAGAAGGGCGGCGTCTGGTTCGCTACCCTTGCCGAGATCGCCGCCCATGTCCGCGGCCTCGCCGAACAGGGAATCTGGCAGCCGCGGCGCGATCAGGTCCCGTTCTGGCCCGAGCCCCTGCAGGACAGGGAACTCTCCTGAGATCGGGAGCGGCGGCCGCGAGGTCAGGCCAGGATGCGGCCGCGGTTCAGGATCCCCGCCGGGTCGAGCGCGCATTTCAGCGTTCGCATCAAAGCGAGCTCGGAATCGGAGCGGCTATAGCCGAGATAGGGGCGCTTGAGCACGCCGACGCCGTGTTCGGCCGATATGCTGCCCTCGACGTCCCGAACCGTGCCGTACACCAGTTCGGCCAGTCCCTCGAAGCCTGCTCCTTCGGGCGGATGGATCGAGAGATGCAGATTACTGTCGGCGAGGTGGCCGAACAGGATCAGGGTCGCATCGGGCCTGCTTTGCGCGATCCGGGCATGCAGGAGATCGACGCCCTGCGCCATCGCCGCGAGCGGCACACTGATGTCGAAATGCAGACCCGTCGACAGATGCCGGTAGAATTCCGAGCTCGCCTCGCGATAGCTCCAGAAGCGTGCCCGCTCACGACTCGATTGCGCGACGAGCACATCGTCGAGAAGCCCTTCCTCGGCGAGCGCGCCGAGAGCCTCCAGGAAGAGATCCGCATAGGCTTCGCCGGCGGGAAGTGCCGCCTCGACCAGCAAAGTGAGCGCTGGGCCTGATGTGAAGGGCGGCGGCAGCGCCGCATGGGTTTTCGCGGCGGCAAGATAGTCGCGCCACATCGCCTCGAAGGCGAGGAGGCCGCCCGGCAGCTTCGCCTCGAGCCGGTCGAGGACCTGCAGGGCCTCAGCGACGCCCGCGACAGAGCACAGCGCGGTGTGATGGCTCGGCACGGCCGGATGCAGCGCCAGCAGGACGCGCGTGACGATGCCGAGCGTGCCTTCACTGCCGATCAGGAGCTGGGTCCAGTCGTAGCCGGCATTGTTCTTGATCACCTTGACGAGCGAGCTGACGATCCGCCCATCCGGCAGCACCGCCTCGAGCCCGAGCACGTTGCGGCGGGTCATGCCGTAGCGCAGGACCTGCACGCCGCCGGCATTGGTCGCGACATTGCCGCCGATGGTGCAGCTGCCGCGCGCGCCGAGATCGACGCCATAGAGCAGGCCTGCCTCGGCCGCCCGTTGCTGGATCGCCTCGAGCGGCGTGCCGGCGAGGGCGGTCATCGTCCGGCCGACCGGGTCGAGCTCCTCGATGCCGGTCATGCGTTCGAGGGAGAGCGCGATCTCGCCTTCGACCGGATGCGCGCCGCCGGCGAGCCCGGTCAGGCCGCCCTGGACCACGACCGGGAGGGAGAGGCGGTGGCAGATGGCGAGTGCAGCCGAGACCTCGCCCGTATTGCGCGGCAGCAGCAGCGCCGCCGGCGCGCAAGGCGGCATTCCGGCGCTGTCGGCGCGGTTGCGTGCGGGTACGGCGTCGCCGAGGCGGATTTGCTCCGCGCCGAGGGCGGCGGTGAGGGCCGCCAGCGCATCCGGGGGCAGGCTCACGCCGCGACGCCCTCGCGGCCATGGCCGAAGACCGCCTTGACCTCGAGGAAGTCCTCGAAGCCGAAGACGCCGCATTCGCGCCCGTTGCCGGACTGTTTGTAGCCGCCGAAGGGCACGGCGCTGTCGAGCGGCGCGCCGTTGAGATGGACCATGCCGGCCCGCATCCGGCGGGCGATGCGGCGGGCGCGCTCGCGGTTGCCGGAGGTGATGTAGCTCGACAGCCCGTAGGGCGTGTCGTTGGCGATGGCGATCGCCTCCTCCTCGGAATCGTAGGGGATGATCGCCAGGACGGGACCGAAGACCTCCTCGCGGGCGATCGTCATCTCATTGTTCACGTCGGCGAAGATGGTCGGGCGGACATAGTAGCCGCGCTCCAGCCCGTCCGGCCGGCCGGGGCCGCCGGTGACGAGCGTCGCGCCTTCCGCGATCGCGATGCCGATCAGCTTCTGGATGCGCTCGAACTGGACGGCGCTGACCACGGGCCCCATGGTCGTGCCGGCGGCGCGGGGTGGGCCGACATGCACCGCCTCGGCCGCCTTGCGGGCGAGCGCGACCACCTCGTCATGGCGGGCGCGCGGCACGAGCAGGCGCGTCGGCGCATTGCAGGACTGGCCGCTATTGCCGAAGCAGCTGCGGACGCTGCGCGGGACCGCGCTGTCGAAATCGGCATCGTCGAGCAGAATGTTCGGCGACTTGCCGCCGAGTTCCTGATGGACGCGCTTGACGGTATCCGCCGCCGCCTTGGCGACGAGGACGCCCGCCCGGGTCGAACCGGTGAAGGAGACCATGTCGATGTCGGGATGCCGCGCCAGCGCCTCGCCGGCGCCAGGCCCGTCGCCATTGATCATGTTGTAGACGCCGGCCGGGATGCCGGCGGCATGGACCATCTCGCTGAAGAGCAGCGCCGAGATCGGCGCGACCTCGCTCGGCTTCAGCACCATGGTGCAGCCGGTCGCCAGCGCCGGGCCGACCTTGCAGGCGATCTGGTTCATCGGCCAGTTCCAGGGCGTGATGAAGCCGCAGACGCCGACCGGCTCGCGCGTGATCAGGGCATCGTTGATGAAGTGGTCGAAGCGGTAGTCGCGCAGCACCGCCAGGGCCTGCTGCAGATGATCGAGCCCGGCCGCGGCCTGGGCCCGGCGCGCCAGTTCGATCGGCGCGCCCATTTCCTGCGAGATCGCCTCGGCCATCTCGTCATGGCGCTTGCGGTATTCCTCGATCAGCGCTTCGAGCAGCTCGATGCGTTCCCGGCGGCTGGTGCGCGCATAGCCGTCGAAGGCTCCCCGCGCCGCGGCGACGGCGGCATCGACATCGGCGCTGCCGGCCAGCGTGATCTCGGCGAAGGGCGTTTCGGTCGCAGGATCGATGACCGGCAGCATGGTGGCGCCGGACGCGGCAACCCAGCGGCCGCCGATATAGAACTCGCGATGGGATTTCACGGGGCCTCTCCTTGTGGCGCCTCGGCGAGCCGGCGGTCGTAGTCGAGCACGGCCTGGAGCAGAACCTGCGCGCCGGCGCCGCAATCGTCGAAGGAGGCGTCCTCCGCCTCGTTATGGCTGAGGCCTCCGGCGCAGGGCACGAAGATCATCGCCGTCGGCGCGATGCGGGCGATGTAGGCGGCGTCGTGGCCGGCGCCCGAGACGATGTCGCGCATGCGGTAGCCGAGATTGCCGGCAGCCTGGCGCACCGAGGCGATGCAACGGGGATCGAAGGGCACCGGCGGCGAATCCCAGATCCGCGTCAGGGTGCCGGTGACGCCGTGTTCGGCACAGATTGCCGCCAGGGCCTGTTCGATTGCTTTCTCGGTCCGTTCGAGCGCGCCGGAATCGGGATGGCGCAGGTCGATCGAGAGGGAGGCTGCGCCCGGAATGACGTTGCGGGAGCCGGGATGGACCGCGATCGTTCCGACGGTGGCGACGGCGCCGGGGCAGGCGCGTGCCGCAGCCTGCACGGCCAGCACCAGCGCGGCCGCGGCGGGGAGGGCGTCCTGGCGCAACCGCATCGGAGTCGAGCCGGCATGCGACTCGCGGCCGGTGATCTCGACATCGTACCAGCGCATGCCCTGGACGCCGGTGACGACGCCGATCGTGTCGCCCTCGGCCTCGAGGATCGGTCCCTGCTCGATATGGAGCTCGAACATGGCGCCGATAGGCGTCGCCCCGATCGCAACCTCGCCGCGATAGGAGATCGCCTCGATCGCCTCGGCGAAACTCACCCCGTCGCCGTCCTTGCGCGTATCGGCATAGGTCCGGTCGAACACGCCGGCATGGACGCCGGAGCCGAGCATGGCGGGGGCGAAGCGCGAGCCCTCCTCATTGGTCCAGTTGACCAGCATGACGGGCGCATGGGTCTCGTAATCGGCCGCATGCATGGTGCGCAGGCATTCTAGCCCGGCGAGGACCCCGAGCACGCCGTCGAACTTGCCGCCGGTCGGCTGGGTGTCGAGATGGCTGCCCATCGCGATCGGCGGCAGCGCGTTGTTCCGGCCGGGCCTGATCGCGAACATGTTGCCGACCTCGTCGACATGCACGCTGCAGCCGAGGCTCTCGCATTCGGCCCGGAACCAGTCACGGACGCGGCGATCCTCCTCGCCCAGCGTCAGGCGCCGAATGCCGCCCTTGGCCGTGCCGCCGATCCGGGCGGTCTCCATGAGATCGCTCCAGAGCCGCTTCGCATCGATGCTCAGATTGTTCGCGCGCGTGGTCATCACGTCTCTCAGCAGGGGACTTCGATCAGGAACGGGCCGGGCTGGCTAAAGCTCGTCCCGACCAGCTCGATCAGGCGCTCCACGCTGTCGGCGCGGGCCGCTTCCACGCCCATGCCGCCGGCGAGCTTGACCCAGTCGAGATCGGGGCGGCGCAGGTCGAGCATGTCGAGCGCCGTCCGGCCCGGGTTCAGCGCGCCGACATTGAACAGCTCGGTCTCGAGGCTCTGATAGGCCCGGTTGGCGAAGATGATGTTGGTGACGTTGAGATTCTCGCGCGCTTGCGTCCAAAGGGCCTGCAAGGTGTACATGCCGCTGCCATCGGCTTGCAGCGCGACCGTGCGCCGCTCCGGGCAGGCGACGGCGGCGCCGGTCGCCAGCGGCAGGCCGATGCCGATCGAGCCGCCGGTGAGCTGCAGCCAATCATGCGCGGGAGCGCCGGCCGTGTGCCGGTAGCAGAAGCCCGCCGCATTGATGCTCTCGTCGATGAGGATCGCATCCTCCGGCAGCAGGGCGCCGACGACGGCGGCGGCGGCCTCGGCGCTCAGCGCGCCGGTCGGCAGCGCCGGGCGGGCCGGCGCCTGCAGGACCGGCGGCGCGCCGGCGCCGATCAGATCGGCGAGCCGCTCGAGCGCATCCTCGATATCGTCCTGCGGCGCCGCGAGACGATGGACGGGGCAGTCCGGCGGCAGGACGAGGCTCGGCTTGCCGGGATAGGCGAAGAAGGCGACCGGCTCCTGGGCACCGACCAGGACGACGCGGCGCACCTCGCCGAGCTGCGCGAGCGCGTCGGTGACCGGGTAGAAGACGCGTTCGAGCGCGACGCGCCCGGCGCCGCGCGCGATGCGGGCGTTGGAGGTCGGCGCCATCAGGCGCGCGCCATGTGTCTGCGCAATCCGGCTCGCCAGCTCCAGCGGCCGGGCACGCAGGGCGCGGCCGCCGACCAGCAGCAGCGTCGGCTCGCCGGAGCGCAGGGCGGTAGCGGCCTCCTTCAGCGCCTCGTCCGAGACTTTCGGGCGCGTCGGCAGGGCCAGGCGGGGCGCCGGGCCGTCGGACTCGTTCCAGGCGGTGTCGGCGGGCAGGATCAGGGTCGCGACCCCGCCGGCGCCGGAGAGCGCCGCTGCAACCGCCTCTGCGCCGTCGCGGGCGACCGCGCGGGCATCCTTCGAGGTCCGGACCCAGTCCGACATCGGCCGGGCGACGCCCTCGACATCGGAGCTCAGGGGCGCGTCGTAGACGGCGTGGTGCGTGGCATGGTCGCCGACGATGTTGACGATCGGCGTATTGGCCTTGCGGGCGTTGTGGAGATTGGCGAGCGCGTTGCCGAGGCCGGGGCCGAGATGCAGCAGGGTCGCGGCCGGCTTGTCGGCCATGCGGGCATAGCCGTCGGCAGCGCCCGAGACGACGCCCTCGAACAGCCCGAGCACGCAGCGCATGCCGGGGACACGATCGAGCGCCGCGACGAAATGCATTTCAGACGTGCCCGGATTGGCGAAACACGTATCGATCCCGCTGGCGATCAGCGTCCTGACCAGGCTTTCCGCGCCGTTCATATCCTGTAGTCCCGCCTTGTCCTGCCGGAGGAATGGAGGGGCCGGGCGAAAGCCCGGCCCCGAGTGATCAGAGCGGATCGCGAATCAGCGGCGAGGTCGAGCAGTGGATGCCGCCGCCGCCGAGCGCGACCTTGTCGTATTCGACGACGCGCACGGAGATGCCCGCCTTGTCGAACTTCGCCTGCGTGCGCTCGGAGAGGCCGCCGGCCATGATCACCCGGCCCGGGCGCACGGCGAGGCAGTTGATGACCCAGTTGCCGTCATCCGGGCAGACCTCGATCTGGCGGATGCCGAGCTGCTTCAGCCGCTCGAGGAACCAGAAGGGCAGCAGCGTCGGATTCACAAACGCCGTCTCGGCGTCGATCATCACGAACATGCCGTCGATATGCAGGCGATAGCCGGTGAGCTCGACCCGCAGCAATTCGACCCCGTGGACACGCAGCACTTCCTCGAGCTGGCGCGCACCTTCCTCGTTGACGCGGCTCGACAGGCCGATGACCGCGACCTTCGGCGTGATGAAGGCGAAGCTGCCGCCTTCCATCAGGCCGGTGCCGCCGATGGTCCGCAGGATCGGCATGCCGAGCTTGGCGAGGGTACGCGTGACCGGCAGCTCCTCGCCGCGGCGGATCGGCGGGCCGAGACGGGTGACGATGGCGCCGCCATCGATGGCGATGACGCTGTCGCGGGTGTAGACGGACTTCATCTTGCCCGGCGCGCATTCGTCGAGGAAGACGACCTCGGCCCCTTCCTCGCGCAGCGCGGCGACGAGGTTGTCATGCTGGGCCTGCTGGGCCGGAAGATCCGGGATCGTGTCGCCGCGCCAGTACCAGCCCTGCTCAGGATCGCCGAAGGCGCCGATGTCGGCGATGCGCTTGGCGGGGTCGACGATGTTCAGCTCCGGGCCGGGCCGGTGCATCAGCACCTTGCGGATCTGGCCGACATCGTTGTTGCAGCCCCAGCGCCGCCCCCAGACCTCGACCTGCTCGGACTCGGCCTCGAAGGCCGGCTCGGCCCGTGAGGCGAAGGTCTTGATGAGCATGTTGTAGCGGTATTCGTGTTCCGAAATGATCGACATGGTCTTCTCCTGAATCCGGCGCTGAACTGATCTCTCGCAGTTGGGGGTCAGCCGGCAGCGGTCGGAATGGTCCATTCGTCGCCACGGGCGGTGGTGACGTATTCCGGCCAGCGATAATTGACGGGCGCCTCGAAATCGGCCGGCAGCAGCGGCGCGACCCACTTCTCGCCGCCGATGCCGCCGCCGGTGCGCTCCTTGAACTCCGCCTGCGCCGCGGCGAGGCTGGTGCCGTCGGTCAGGAGGTCGACGATGGTGGTGGCGATGACCTTGGCCGCGGTGCTCCACATCGGGTCGATGCAGGCCGGCATGCCGCCCATGGCGTAGCGGGTCCATTCCGGATAGCGGTAGCCGGGCGGGGCCTTGAGGGTCGGGCGGCCGACATAGAGCCGCACCGTCGGTGCATGCCATGTGTAGTCGACATAGTCGTCGGCAGCGAGGTTCTTCTGCCAGGACGGCAATTGCGCGCGGAACGCCTCCTCGCCCTCCCAGGGCGCCGTCAGGCGCTGGATCTCCGGCATGAACGGGTCGTCCATCGGCTCCAGGCCAAGGTTGCGCTGGATCTCGCGGCCGAAGTTGCGTGCTTCCTCGCCCCATTGCGGCGCGCCGATCGCGGAAAAATTGCGCCAGGCCGCCTGCGCCATCGCATGGTTCGGCAGGCCGGCGCGGGTACGGGTGATCCAGGCCGGTGTGACCGTGCAGTGGCTCATCGCGGCGCAATGCTCGGCATTGCGGTCGAGCACCGCGAAGACACGCTCGCACATGTCGAGCGTCGGGGCGCGCAGCGAATACTGGATCTGGGCGAGGCCGGGGGCGAGATTGTCGGCGGCGGCATAGCCCGCCTGGATGATGTGCTCGTTGAGCGTCCAGCTGCCGTGATGCGGCAGCATCGACTCCTTCATGTACTTGGACGAGGTGTACATCAGGCAGACCGCGTCGATCGCGCCGGGTGCGCGCGCGGTCGAGTGGCTATGAGTCACGCCGGCAAAGGCGCCGGTCTGCTGCCAGGTCTCCGGGTTCGGGCATTCGAAGGTGTAGACGCGGCTCCAATAGGGGGCGCTGTGGGTGTCCCAGAAGCAGCTGTTGGCCAGCGCCGGGAACGAGTGCGGGTGGAAGCTGATCGCGGCGTCGAGATCGTTGTAGTAGCCCTTCGCCGCGTGCACCGGCTTGGAGCCGCACATCTTCTCGGCCGGCTCGCCGAAGAACTTGATGCGGCCCTTGATGCCGTGCTTCTCCATGGCGTGCTTGGCGGCGAGGAAGCCGGCGAACGCGCCGATCCCGAGCGCCGAATGCGGGTCGGTATGGCCGGCGGCGTGGCGGCTGACGCCCTCGCGCGGCTTGCGGAAGGGCACGGCCTCCTGCGAGGTGCCGGGCACGGCGTCGTATTCGGCATAGCCACCGATGGTCGGGCCCTCGCCATTCGACCACTCGGCGCAGAACGCCGTCGGCATGCCGCCCGAACCTTCCTCGACGGTGAAGCCCTCGGCGCGCAGCCGCTCGACATACCAGGCGGCGGAGCGGTACTCGCGCCAGGACGGCTCGTGCAGGTCCCAGATCGTCATATGGTCGGCCGAGAGACGCTCTGCGTTCTCTTCCAGCCAGGCGAGCGCGCTCTGCTTGTCGGCGCCAAAATCGCTGATGTCAGACATGGTTCTGCCTTTTCGGATGGTTCAGTTCGCGCGCCGCGAGCGCACATAGGCGTCCGCGCACAGAAGGCTGACGGTGACGGCGATGAGGACCGCCGCGACGGCGGCCATGGTCGGATCGAGCGCCTCGTTGATGCCGTCCCACATGCGGCGCGGCAGGGTGAAGACGGCGCGACCGGCGATGAAGAGGGCGAGGACGAGCTCGTCCCAGCTATGGATGAAGGCGAAGATCAGACCGGAGACGACGCCGGGCATGATGTTCGGGATGATCACCAGGCGCAGCGTCTGGCCCATGCTGGCGCCGAGGCTGAGCGAGGCCTGCTCGAGGCGCGGGTCGAAACCGGCGAGCGCGGTCGAGACCGTGATCACCACATAGGGGACGCCGGTGACGGCATGGGCGATGATCAGGCCGGTATAGGTGTCAAGCAGGCGCAGATCGATCCAGAACTGGTAGATGCCGAGCGCGTAGACGATGGTCGGCACCATGATCGGCACCAGCATCAGCATGCGGACGAAATCGCTGGCCCGGTTGCCGAGGCGCCAGCAGCCGATGGCGCAGAGCGTGCCGGCGACGACGGCCACCGCCGTCGAGACGCAGGCGATGATGAAGCTCTGCAGGATGCTGACGAGCCAGGGGCCGCTGCTGAACAGGTTTCGGTAATACTGGAAGGAGACCTCCGATTCCGGCAGCGAGAGATAGTGCCGGTCGGTCACCGAAACCGCGAAGACCACGGTGATCGGGAGGACGAGGAAGCAGATGATCAGCCACGCGAACGAACGCGTCATGATCGAGATGTTGCCGAAGCCGTTGCCGGTCATGAGCTTAGCCCGCTCCGAAGAGTTTACGCAGATTGACCAGCCGGCTCAGCGCTGCGAGCAGCACGCCGATGACGATCAGCAGCACGGCGGCGAGCATGCTGGCGACGCCCCAGCGCACGACCTCGAGGATCTGGACCTTGATGTATTCGGCGATCATCAGCGTCTTGCCGCCGCCGAGCAGGGCCGGGGTGACGAAGAAGCCGAGCGAGAAGATGAAGACCAGGATGCTGGCGCCGACGACGCCGGGCAGGGAAAGCGGCAGGAACACCCGCCAGAAGGCTTCGAACCTCGAGGCGCCGAGGCCGCGCGCGGCGGCGATGCAGCGCTGGTCGATGTCGCGCATGTTCGAGAAGATCGGCAGGATGCCGAGCGGAAGCATGTAGTGCACCATGCCGATCATGACGCCGGTCTCGTTCCAGATCAGGCTCAGCGGCGAGTCGGTGACCCCCGTCGCCATCAGCGCGGAATTGATCAGCCCTTCGCGGCGCAGCAGCACGAACCAGGCGAAGGCGCGCACCAGCACGGAAATCCACAGCGGCACGAGCACGCCGAGGAACATCCAGCGCTGGACTCTCGGGGAGGAGTGCACGAGCGCATAGGCGACGACATAGGCCAGCAGAAGCGTGAAAATCGTCGTCAGCACGCTGATGCGGGCCGTGGTCCAGAGCATGCGCTGGATCGAGGCACTGCTGGCGAGCAACTCGTAATTGTCGAGGCCCGGAGCCGGCACCGTGACGCTCATCCAGAGCACGCGGCCGATCGGGTAGATGTAGAAGACCCCCATCAGGAGGAGAGCCGGCGCGATCAGCAGCCAGTAGCGCGTCTGGGGCGACGCGAAGAGGCCGAGACCGGCCCGGCTGCGCGCTGAGTCGGCAGGAGCAGTCATCACATGTCCGATCGGGTGGGAAAGCGCCCTCGGGCGCGGTCATGCCCACCTTGCGGAGGGCATGACCTGTCGCGCGTCGGGTGACGCGCAGCCGTTACGAGGAGATCAGGTCCAGGAAGCTCTGGAACGTCTTCGAATGGTTGGCCTTGTACCATTCGGCGTTGATCTTGGCCTGGATCGCGGCGTTGGCAGCGTCGGAGGGGTTCTTCTTCTTGAGTTCCGCCGGCACGAGCGCATCGGCCGCAGGGTTCGCGGGGCCGTTGCCCATCGCCGCCAGGAGCTTCACCTGTCCTTCAGGCTGCTGCATCGAGGCGATGGCGCGCATCGCTTCCTTGCCAGCAGGGTTGCCCTTGGGCACGACCCAGAGGCCGGGCTGGAGCAGGCCGTCCTTGAAAGTGTAGGTGACGCGGCCCTGCGTCTCGTCAGCGAGCACGTTGGCGCGGGTGTGCCAGAGCAGGCCCATCACGCATTCGCCGTCGCGCATCAGGCTCTGGCTTTCCGAGCCGCTGTTCCAGAACAGCAGATCCTTCTTGATCGTCGCGATCTTGGCGAAGGCGCGCTTGACGTCGAGCGGGTAGAGCTTGTCCTTCGGCACGCCGTCGGCCATCAGGGCGAGCTCGAGCATCGCCTGCGAGTCCTTGCGCATCATGCGCCGGCCCGGATATTTCTTAGTGTCGAAGAAGTCCGCAAGCGTCGGCTCGCCCGAGACCTTGCTCTTGTCCCAGGCCAGGACCGAGCTGAACATGTAGTTCACCACGCCTTCGTCATAGGCAAAGGTGGGGTCCAGCTTCTTCTTGTCGACGATCGAGTAGTCGATCTTCTCCAGCGCGCCGTGCGGGCCGAGCTCGGCGAGGGTCGTGATGCCGGCGTCGCAAATGTCCCAGGTGACATGGCGCGACTGGACCATGGTGAGGATCTTGCCGTTCAGCGCGCCGCTGCCGTCGAGCACGATCTTGCCACCCTGGGCGGCGAAGGGCTTCACGAAGGCCTCGTCGAAGGCCTTCATCGCGACGCCGCCGAAATTGACCAGCACGACTTCCTTGCCGCTCTGGGCCCGTGCGGCGCCGCCGCCAAGTGCCAGCGCTGCCGGCGCGACGCCGAGCGCGAGCGCGCTGCGGATCAGGTCGCGGCGCGTCTGGCCGCTGCCGAGTTCGGCCGCAAGGGCCCTGCAATCTTCCGCGAAGCTCTGCTTTTCCATCATGATCCCCTGTTTTCGTTGATGATGAAGATGAGGCTTTCCGGTCGTTAGGTCCGGCCGCTAAGCCTCCTGGACTTCCATCCCCGCCCGCGCACTCCAGCCCAGTTCGAGGGATTGCCCGACTTCCGGAGCATTGCCGGCAGTCCAGGCCGGCAAGGAGACGCTGATCGGGCCGCAGCCCGCGGTGTCGACGAGGACGCGGAACTCCGAACCGAAATAGTTCCACTCCCTGACGACGCCGCTCAGCCGGTTGTCGCTTTCGGTGCCGGGGGCGACGATGGAGAGCTTTTCCGGCCGCAGCGCGACCGTGACCTTCGAGCCGATGCCCGGCTTGGCGTCGCGGGCCTTCTGCACGAAGCGCACGCCGTCCCCGGAGAATACGAAACCGTCCCCGACATGGGACTCGACCTTGCCGCGCACGAAATTGCTCTTGCCGAGGAAGTCGGCGACGAAGGCCGTGCGGGGCCGATCATAGAGCTCGCTCGGTGTGCCCTGCTCGACCAGTCGCCCGTCGCTCATCACGACGATGCGGTCGGACATGGACAGCGCCTCGTCCTGGTCATGGGTGACATAGATGAAGCTCAGGCCGACCTTGCGGTGCAGGCGCTTCAGCTCCTCCTGGAGTTCGGCGCGCAGCTTCTTGTCGAGCGCGCTCAAAGGCTCGTCGAGCAGGAGAAGGTGAGGGGTGAAGACGAGCGCACGAGCGAGGGCGACGCGCTGCTGCTGCCCGCCCGAGAGCTGGCGCGGCAGGCGCTCGCTCTGGGTCGTCAGCTTGACCAACTCGAGTGCCGCCTTGACCTTTTCCTCGATCTCGGCGCGCGGGCGCCGGCGCACTTTCAGCGGAAAGGCGACGTTGTCGAAGACCGACAGATGCGGGAACAGCGCATAGCCCTGAAAGACCATGCCGAAATTGCGCGACTCCGGCGGCAGATGCGTGATCGGCTGCTTGTCGAGGTGGATGCTACCTTGGTCGGGCTGCACAAAGCCCGCAATCATCATCAACAAGGTGGTCTTCCCGGAACCGGAAGGACCTAGCATCGTAAGAAATTCACCGCCCTTGATGTCTAGAGAGACGTCTTTGACAGCTTTGAATGTTCCGAATGTCTTCGAGACACGAGATATCGACAGGTCATGACCTGGAATCGTTGCCGTCATTGTCAAGGCAGCCCCTCTGTTATATTTATTTCGACCTTGGCTGTCTGGTCGAACGATTATGGAGCTTAGCTGCCTCAAAATCAGAGTCAACTATAAAAAAAGAGCCCACTCTAAAATTTTTTGAGCTAGGCTCGCGGGGAACAGGAGGGCGTTTTGGCCAGCAAAGTGATCGGACTGAGAGAGCGCAACCGGCAGCACCGCATCGGGCTCATTCTGGGCGCGGCCTCTCGCCTGTTCGCGCAGAGCGGCTATGACAGCACGCGGATCGAGGAGATCGCCGAGGCGGCCGAGGTCGCGCCGGCCACGGTCTATAACTACTTCACAAACAAGGCGAACATCCTGACCGCGCTGGCCGCGCGGCATGCCTACAGCTCCTGGGCCGAGCGTAGCGCCTTCGTGCAGAATCCGCCGGGCGATCCCATGGAGGCCGTGCAGGGCTTCGAGCGTCTGCTCGCCGATCAGGCGATGCGCACGCTCGGCCGGGAATGCTGGCGGGTCATTCTGTCCGCGCCCTATCTCCAGCCCGGCAGCCGTCTCCACCGCGCCGGGATCATCTTCGGCTGGCTGATCGAACGGCACTATCGGCGCATGCTGCGTACCTTCAAGGAGCGCGACCAGCTCGATGCCGATGTCGACATCAGGGCGCTGGCCGAACTGATCACCGCGATCGGCACCTATCATTTCGGCCGCTTCATCTCGGACGAGACCATGACGCTCGACGCGCTCAAGCACGAGATCGAGAAGCATGTCCTGATCATCTTTCTCGGCGTCGTGCCCAGGCAGGCGCGCCCGGACGCTCCGGGCGTGCTAGCTAGACACTGAGGCAGAGGTATTTGATCTCGAGATAGTCCTCGATGCCGTATTTCGAGCCCTCGCGGCCGAGACCCGATTGCTTGATGCCGCCGAAGGGTGCGACTTCGGTCGAGATCAGCCCGGTGTTGATGCCGACCATGCCGTATTCCAGCGCCTCGGCGACGCGGAAGATCTTCGAAACGTCGCGCGAATAGAGATAGGAGGCGAGGCCGAACTCGGTGTTGTTGGCCATCGCCACCACCTCCGCGACGGTCTCGAAGCGGAACAGGGGGGCGACCGGACCGAAGGTCTCATCGCGCGCGACCTTCATCGCGGCGGTGGCGCCGGTCAGCACGGTCGGCTCGAAATAGAGGCCGCCGCGCTGGTCGCGCCGGCCGCCGGTCAGCACCTGCGCGCCTTGCGCGGTCGCGTCGGCGATGTGCTCCTCCACCTTGGCCAGCGCCTTGTCCGAGATGAGCGGGCCGGCGAGCGCGCCCGCCTCGAAACCGTCGCCGACCTTGATCTGCCTGACGCGCGCGGCGAGTTTCTCGGCGAAGGCGTCGTAAACTCCAGCCTGGACATAGAGGCGGTTGGCACAGACGCAGGTCTGGCCGTTATTGCGGTATTTCGAGACGATCGCGCCTTCGACGGCAGCGTCGAGATCGGCATCGTCGAAGACTATGAAGGGGGCATTGCCGCCGAGCTCGAGCCCGAGCTTGAGCACCTGGTCGGCGCCCTGCCGCATCAGGATCTTGCCGACATTGGTCGAGCCGGTGAAGGTCAGCTTGCGGATTTTCGGATTCTCGCAGAACTCGCGGCCGACGGCGACCGAATCGGTCGAGGGCAGCACACTGAAGAGCCCGGCGGGCAGACCGGCGCGCTCGGCGAGGACGGCGAGGGCGAGGGCCGAGAGCGGGGTTTCCGAGGCGGGTTTGGCCACCATGGCGCAGCCGGCGGCGAGGGCCGGCGCCAGCTTGCGCGCCAGCATCGCGTTCGGAAAGTTCCAGGGCGTGATCGCCGCCACCACGCCGACGGGCTGCTTGACGACGATGATCCGCTTGTCGGGCTGGTGCCCGGGGATGGTGTCGCCATAGACCCGCTTGGCCTCCTCGCCGAACCATTCGACATAGGAGGCGCCGTAGAGGACCTCGCCTTTGGCTTCGGCCAGCGGCTTGCCCATCTCGGCGGTGAGGATCGCCGCGAGATCGTCGGCATTGGCGACGATCAGGTCGAACAGCCGGCGCAGGATCGCCGCCCGGTCCTTGCCGGTGCGAGCGGCCCAGTCCTTCTGTGCCTCCTGCGCCGCGTCGATGGCGGCCGACGCCTCGGCCCGGTTCAGATCCGGCAGCGTCGCCAGGACCTCGCCTGTCGAGGGGTTGGTAACGTTGAAAGTCCGACCGGTTGCCGCTGCGTCGACGGGCCGGCCGGCGACAAAGCCGCATTCGACGGCGAGCGAGGTATCCTTGAGCCGCGCGAGGAGGCTAGCTGCGAGCGCCATCGTCTCAGGCCTCCGCAGCGCATTCGCGCAGGCTGTCCTCGAGGATGTCGAGCGCCTCGGAGAAGGTCTCGTCGCTGATCGTCAGCGGCGACAGGAAGCGGATGACATTGCCGTAGACGCCGCAGTTCAGCAGAATCAGGCCCTTTTCGAGCGCGCGGGCGCGGACACGATTGGTGAAGTCGGGGGCGGGGGTCTTCGTCCCCGGCAAGGTGAACTCGACCGCGTTCATGAAGCCGGGGCCGCGGATGTCGGCGATCTCAGGCACATCGGCCGTCAGCGACTGCAGGCGCTGCTTCAGGCGGGCGCCGAGCTGCTCGGCCCGGGCGCAGAGCCCTTCTTCGGCGATGACGTCGAGCACGGCATGGGCCGCAGCGATGCCGATCGGGTTGCCGCCATAGGTTCCGCCGAGGCCGCCGACACCGGGGGCGTCCATGATTTCGGCGCGTCCGGTCACGGCTGCGATCGGGAAGCCACCGCCGAGGCCCTTTGCCATGGTGGTGATGTCGGCGACCACGCCGGTGCGCTCCATCGCGAACATCCGGCCGGTCCGGGCGAAGCCGGTCTGCACCTCGTCGGCGATCAGCAGGATGCCATGCTGGTCGGCCAGCGCCCGCAGGGCCGCCATGAAGGCGCGCGGCGCCTCGTAGAATCCGCCTTCGCCCTGGATCGGCTCGATGATGAACGCCGCGACGCGCGACGGATCGACATCGGCCTTGAACAGCCGGTCGAGCGCGGCCAGCGAAGCCTCAGCGGTGACGCCGTGCAGCTCGACCGGGAAGGGGATGTGGTAGACCTCCGGCATCATCGGGCCGAAACCGACCTTGTAGGGCGCCACCTTGCCGGTCATCGACATGCCCATGAAGGTCCGGCCGTGGAAGCCGCCAGCGAAGGCGATGACGGCCGAGCGGCCGGTGGCGGCGCGGGCGATCTTCACCGCATTCTCGGTCGCTTCGGCACCGGTGGTGACGAAGATGGTCTTCTTGGCGAAGTCGCCAGGCACGGCCTCGTTCAGCCGCTCGGCCAGGGCGACATAATTCTCATAGGGCACGACCTGATGGCAGGTGTGGGTGAAGCGCTCGAGCTGGGCCTGCACCGCCGCGATCACCCTTGGATGGCGGTGGCCGGTGTTCACCACGGCGATGCCGGCAGCGAAGTCGATATAGCGCTTGCCTTCGGCGTCCCAGAGCTCGGCGTTCTGCGCCCGGTCGGCATAGATCTGCGTGGCGACGCCGACGCCGCGCGAGACGGCCGCAGCCCGGCGGGCTTCGATGGCGGAATTGGACATTGCTTGCTCCCCTCGGATGGCCGTGCCTGTGCCGGCAACTCTTCGAATATTTTCTTGCAGTTTTTCTGCAAGAAAACAAGATGGCCGCGAGACGCTTTCCTGCCTAGATCCTCGCGCGTCCTATCGGACGCGAAGTGACGATCTAGCTCTTTGTTTTAGCATCGGATTTTTCCGAAAAGTGGATTCCACTTTTCGGCCCGATGCTCTAGGTTTTCGCGCGATCGCCGTGACGATCGGCGCAGCCCGGGACCGGATGTGGAGCCTGTTCGATTTCGCATTACCGAGGCGGCCCGCATGGCGGGCGTCTCGGCCTCGACCTTGCGGCTCTGGGAGGCGCAAGGGCTGATCGAGCCGATCCGGACCGCCTCGGGACAGCGACTCTACAGCCGAGAGCAGCTCGACCGGCTGCAGGAGATCGCCTGGCTGCGGCGCGAGAAGGGCCTAAACCCGCCGGCGATCGCCGATCGCCTGCGCCGGGAGGACGCCCCCGAGCCGCCGGCGGGGGTGGCGGCTGCGGAGGCGTCAGCGCCGGAGGTTCCGGTCGGGCTGAAGATGCGGCGGCTGCGCCAGGCGGCGCATGAGACGCTGGAGGATGTCGCCCAGGCGACGGCGATTCCGGTCTCGGTGCTCTCGACCTTCGAGCGGACCTCGCTCGGCCTGTCCTTCAAGGCCCTGCACGAGCTCGCCCGTCATTTCGGCACGACGGTTGCGGCGATCAGCGGGCAGGAGGATTACGACCAGCGCGAATCCCTGGTGCGCTCCGGTGCCTGGGCGACATGGCCGCCGACCTCTCCCGGCGTGACCGTGCAGGCACTGGCGCGCGGCCAGACGCTGATGGAATGTCATCGCTTCCAGCTCGCCCCGGGCGCTTCGAGCGAAGGCACCTATGAGCATGAGGGCGAGGAGTTCCTGCACGTCCTCACGGGCAGCCTGGAGATCGTTCTCGACGGGGACAAATTCTTCGTCCTCGAAGCCGGGGACAGCTTCTATTTCGAAAGCCGCAGGCCTCATGCCTGGCGCAATGCCTGCGGGCAGGAAACCGTGGTGATCTGGATCAACACGCCGTCGAGCTTCTGATCGGGAGGTTCAGCCGCGCTGGCGTCGGGTTTGGGGGGGCGCCGGCGCAGGCACGGGCTGGAATGCAGCCGCGTTGCGGGGTCTGACGAACAGTAAGGTTGGTGTAAGGCAGGCCGGCATAAGGTCCTCTCACTGAACGAGCCGGCCGCGACGGTCGGATGGATGGAGAGAGGAAGAAGCCGATGACCAAGCAGGACCTGAACAACATCGCCCTGACCGATGAGGAGCTCGAGGCCGCGGCCGGCGGCGCCGGCCAGTGGGTAGCCCCCAGCCGCGGCGAGTGGTGGGTCTGGAAGGAGAGCCACTCCTCCTTCACCGGCAATCCCGCCAACTTCCATGCGACGGCCGGCAGCGGTGGCGGCAACGTGCGCAGCGAGGTGATCGACGGCAAGCGCCACTTCATCAAGTTCGACGGCACCAAGGAGGTCACCGTCGCCATCCGCTGATACGGTCGAGTTTGTCCTTTGATCGCCCGGCTCCCCAGGGAGCCGGGCGATCATGTTTCGAGAAGGAGCGGCGTCGCCGCTGCTGCATTGGCGGACCCGGTCGGCCAGCCGCTCCTTGATCGCCGGTGGTCACGCCATCTGGCGGCGGATCAGCCCGGCGAACACGCCACCGGCCGCGGCCAGCGTCTCGTAGTCGCCCTGCTCGACGATGCGCCCCTCCGACAGCACATAGATCAGGTCGGCATCGCGCACCGTGCTCAAGCGATGGGCGATCACCACACGGGTTACGTTCATCTGCGCCAGCGTTGCCATGACATGGGCCTGGGTCGCATTGTCGAGCGCGCTCGTCGCCTCGTCGAGCAGCATGATCCGCGGCCGCCTCGCTATGGCGCGGGCGAGCAGAAGCCGCTGGCGCTGACCGCCGGACAGGGTGGCGCCGGCGTCGTCGACATAGGTGTGCAGTCCCATCGGCATCGCCGCGATGTCGGGACCGAGCCCGGCCAGGCTCGCCGCCTCGAAGGCGGTCTCCAGGCTCAGCGGCGCCGTCCCGGCGATGTTGTGATAGAGGCTGCCGGCCTCGATGCGGCTGTGCTGCAGCACGACGCCGAGCTGGCGCCGGACGGCGCCCCGGTCGAGATCGCGCAGATCATGGCCGTCGAGCAGCACTGAACCGCTATCGGGTTGCTCGAAGCCGAGGAGCAGCCGCAGCAGCGAGGATTTGCCGGAGCCGGACGGGCCGACCAGGGCGACGAAGGCGCCGGCCGGGATGCGCAGCGAGACGTCCGAGAGCGCGCTCTGCCCGCCGGGGTAGCTGAAGCTGATGCGAGACGCCTCGATCTCGCCATGCAGGGTTCCGGGGTGGATGCCGCCGGCGCCGTCTTCGGTCGGCTCGGCCAGGATTGGCCGGGCGCGCTCCCACAGGGGCAGCACCGTCGCCAGCGCCGGGATCAGTCCCGCGAGCGAGAGGATTGCCGAGACGAACTGGCCGGAGACGCCGGAATAGGTGACGTAGTCGCCGAGCGTCATTTTGACGCCGCCCAGGCCGACGAGGCCGATCAGCGCCGCCATGACGAGGATGTTCCAGCCCGCGCCGAAGGCGCCGACCGCGCTGCCGACCACGTTCGCCCGGAAGTTCACCGCCTGGTCCACGGCGAAAAGATGCATCCAGCGCGCCAGGAAGCGGTTCTCGGCGGCGGCGACGCGCAGCTTCGAGATGCCCTGGAAGATCTGCACGGTCAGCGTCTGCATCGCCCCGCCATTGGCGAGGGCGCGCCGCTGCAATCGCAGCTCGAACAGGGTCATGCCGACGAGGATCACGAGCTGGACGGCGCAGACCGCGAGCGCGAGCAGAGCTGGCTTCAGCCCGTAGCTCAGCAGCACGACGAGATTGACCGAGGAGAACAGCACGCCGAGCAGGGCCGTGATGCTGGCGACGCCGACGGTCCGGCGGATCTGGTTCACCGCATCGGCGCGCAAGGCGAGGTCGCCGGCGCCGTAGCGGCGGAAGAAGCCGGGCGAGAGCCGCAGCAGCCGGCTCCACAGAGCCCCTTCGACGGCCGAGCCGAGCACGGATTCGACGCGCAGCACGGCGAGGCCGCGCACCAGCTCGAAACCCATCACCCCGAACGCGACCGCGACCATCACCAGGATGAGCTGCAGAATCTCGCTGCGCACCCCGTCCGGGATGACCGATTGCACCAGCATGCCGGACAGGAACGGCGTCGCCATGGCGAGCAGGCCGGCGGCGAGGCTTGCCAGCGCGATCAGCGCCATTTCCCCGCGCACGATTGCGAAGACGAAGGCGGCGAGTGCCCGGCCGGGTCGCTGTTCGCTGCCGGAGAAGCCGCGATAGAGCACATGGGCATGCGGGGTCAGCGAGGCCGCGACGCCGTTGTCGACCCTGATGCGTTCGCCGCTGCCGGGGTGCACCATCCGCCAGCCGCTGCGTGCCGGCAGGAGTGCGACCGGCGTGCCGTCGCGCAATTGCCCGATCATCGCCTCGCCGGCCTGGCGCCACCAGCCCTCCTGCAGCTTGAGTTCGCGCGACCTCAGACCGGCCTTGGCGGTGTAGAGCGCGAGTGCGTCGCCGTTCTCGCCGATCGAGCGCAGGCGGTCGAAATCGGCCGGCAGCCTGACGCCCATCGCGCGGGCGACCGCACGAACCGCCGCCGCGAGCGGCGGTTCGGCTCCGGGGCCTTCCCGAGCCGTACGCGGTGCGGTTCGCCCCGCGACCCTCGCCATCGCTGCCGATAGCGCCGCTGCATCCGCGTCGGCGACCGTCGCGACATGCTGGCCGAGGGCGGCCATCCTGCCGTCGAACCAGGCCTGCAGCAGCTGGCCGAGTGCATCGTTGAAGCCAGTGAGCGCGGCGAGGAGGGAGCCTTCACGGGCCAGCGCGGCGCTGTCGAACACCTGGATCTCGCTTGCCCGCTCGGCCTGGAGCGGCGCGCCGCGCAGCACGGCGACCGGGAGATCCCGTGGATCGCCACTTCGTCCCCAGACATTGGCGCAGGCGCCGGTCCGTGTCCGGTACCAGAGCAGGGCCTGCGAGCCGCCGGGCACGGCGGTGTCTCCCGCCGCAAGGCTGTGAAGCCCAGGCTCCAGCCGGTGCGGGGCCAAGCCGTCGGCAGCACCGGCATGTGCCGGAAGCTCCGCCAGATGCCGTGCGTGTTCGGCCATCACGGCGATCCAGGACTCGGCGGAGCGCGCGAAGACGTCAGCCCTTCCAGCCAGATGTGAGAGGGCGATCGTCTCGATCTCTGTGCCGGCCTGAGGGATCAGGACGAGGTGCACGCTCCGGGCCGCCAGGCCGAAGGCGGCAGCGCCGGCGCCGAGCGTCGCGACATGGTGCAGGCTCCCGGCCTGGCCCTGCTGTGCGACGAAGAGGTCGGCGCCCGCGCCGGCGAGCCGGTAGGCGAAGCCCTCCTCGCAGGCGATACGGGTTGCGGCCTGCTCACTTGCTGCCGCGGCGCTTTCGAGCACTTCACTCTGCACGGACGAGCTCCGCATAGCGGCCCGCGGCCGCGATCAGCGCCCGATGCGTGCCGCGTTCGACGATCCGGCCGTGGTCGAGCACGATGATCTCGTCGCAATCGCGTACCGTGCTCAGCCGATGCGATATCACCAACGCACTGACGCCGCGCCGGCGCAGATTGGCGAAGACCTCCGCCTCGGTGACGGGGTCGAGCGCCGAGGTCGCCTCGTCGAGGACCAATATGGCCGGGTCGGTGGC
Organism: Allobosea sp.; assembly: GCF_017308075.1. GTDB lineage: Bacteria > Pseudomonadota > Alphaproteobacteria > Rhizobiales > Beijerinckiaceae > Allobosea. Next base: position 451,655 of record NZ_JAFKFX010000024.1, on the reverse strand, counting down.
GAGGGCCCGGGCGAGCTCCAGGCGCTGACGCTGGCCGCCGGAGAAATTGAGCCCGCCCTCGGCGACATCGGCGCCATATTGGCCGCGCCGGCGCACGATCTCCTCGTGGACGCCGGCGTCGCGCGCCGCCGCGATGATCCGGGCATCGTCGAGCGAGCCGTCCCAGAGCGCGATGTTGTCGCGGATCGTGCCCTCGAACAGCACGACGTCCTGCTCGACATAGCCGAGCGAGCCCGCGAGCACGCGGCGTGGCACGTCGCCGGCTGCCGTGCCGTCGAAGCTGATGCTGCCTGCGGCCGGTTGCAACAGCCCTGCGACCAGCCGCGCCAGGGTCGACTTGCCGCTGCCGGAGCCGCCGACCACCGCGACCCATTGGCCAGGCGCGATGGAAAGGTCGAGCGCCTCGATCAGCCCGGCCTGGCCGGGATAGGCGAAACCGAGTCCGCGGATATCGATCCGGCCCGAGAGCCGGGCCTGCCGCGCCGGCCAGTTTTCGGAGACCGCTGCGTCGCCTTGCAGGCGGGAGGCCGGCGCATGGCGCATCGTGTCCTGCACGCGCTCGAGGTCGCCGCGCAGCTCCTGCAGGCCAGCGACGGCGCCGACGAGCGACTGGACCGGGGTGTGGAAGGCCTGGAGCACGGCGAGGAAGGCGATCAGCGTGCCGACCGTCATCTCGCCATCCATCACCTTCAGCGCGCCCCAGCCTAGCAGGGCGGCATAGGACAGGCTCTTGATCACCGAGGGCGCCAAAGTGAGGAGGAGCGTCGAACGCTCCAGCGCCTGCATCATGTTGAGCAATTGTGCCTGCGCGCCCATCAGCCGGGCGAAGAAGGCGTCCTCGGCGCCCGACGCCTTGATCGTCTCTATAGACTGAATGCCGCCGAGCGCGACGCTGGCCAGACGCGAACGCTGGACCACCACGCGCCTGACGCCCTCGACCCGGACGCGGGTGATGAAGGCGATCGCCGCGATGTCCGCCGTCGCGAAGGCGAAGCAGGCGAGCGCCATCGGCACGTCGTAGACCATCATGATGGCGGCGCTGATCAGCGCGCCCATGATGCTGAAGAGCGCCGAGGAGATCGAGACCACGGCGCTGTGCGACAGGCGGCGCGCCGCCTCCATGCGCGAGGCGATGTCGCCGACATGGCGCTGCACGAAGAAGCCGATCGGCAGCCGCAGCATATGCGCCATCAGGCCTATGGCCGATTGCGTGCCGAGCCGCCGCTGCAGCCGGGCCAGCACCAGCCCGTGCAGCCAGGACAGCAGCATTGAGAGCAGAGCCGAGCCGATCAGCGCGACCAGCAGCGGGCGCAGCCAGCTCGTCGCGTGCTGGACCATGATGTTGTCGGCGAAGATCTTGCCGGCGGCGGGTACGAAGATCGGCGGCAGCACGTTGCAGAGCGCGATGATGCCGAGGAAGCCGAGCGCGGCGCGGGTCTCGCCGCCCTTGGGCAACAACGCGCGCAGCAAGCGCGGCCGCTCGCCAGCCGGCTTGAAGGCGGGCGTGGGCGCGAAGGTCAAGAGGATGCCGGTGAAGGCACCGTCGAACTCGGCCGCATCGACGCTGCGCCGACCATGGGCGGGATCGTTGATCTGGACGCGCCCGCGCGAGACGCCCTCGATCACGACGAAATGGTTCATCTGCCAGAAGGCGATCGCCGGAAAACGATGCTGTGCCAGCGCCACCGGCTCGACGCGCCAGCCCTTGGCCTCCATGCCGAAGCTGCGTGCGGCGCGCAGCAGCGAGGCCGCGGTGGCACCGTCGCGCGTCACCTGGCAGGCCTCGCGCAGTCGCTCCAGCGGCAGCCAGAGACCGTGATAGGCCAGCACCATGCCGAGCGCAGCAGCGCCGCACTCGACCGCTTCCATCTGCAGCATGGTCGGCACGCGGCGGGGCCGGCCTGCATTCGGCAGGGGCGGCACGGCCGCGGCGATGGTCGCGCTCTCAGTCATGGCCGGGTGCCCTCACAGCCCGGTCCAGCGGCGCAATGCCGGAATGATCAGGGTGATCGGCGGCGCGCGCCGCACCGTGACGTTCGCCGTGAGGAGCAGGCCGCTGCTGAGCGGGATTTCCTGGCCGCGCTGCGAGGTCCAGGCATAGCCGCCTGTCTCGCCGGGCACGGTTTCGAGCGTCGCCCGCACCTCGAACGGGGCGCCGTTGCGCGCCATCTGCCGTGCGAGATCCGGATTGCCGAGCCTCTCGGCGATCTCGGCCTGGCCCTCCGGCTGCGGCGAGATCGACACGACCTTGCCGACGGCCATGCCGTATTCCTCGCGCGGCGCGATCGAGGGCGAGATCCGCACCTCCATGCCCGGCGCGAGGCGCTTGCCCATGTCGCCCGGCACGAAGAACAGGGCCTCCAGCTGCTCGCCGCCGGTCTCCAGCGTCATGATCCTTTGACCGGCGGTGACCAGGGCGTTCATCGTCACCGGCACCAGAGCTACGGTGCCGTCGCGCGGGGCACGGATCTCGTCGGCGAGCCTGCGGCTCAATCTCGCCTGTTCGAGCTGTCCCCTGAGGTCGAGGATCTGGCGCTGGCTGGCCTCCAGCTCCTGATCGCGCGCGCCGCCCAAAGCGAGGATGGCACCGTTCAGTGCGGCCAGTTCCGACTGGGTGCGTGACAGGCTGGAGCGCGCGCCGAACAGCCGCTCGCGAGCCTCCTGCACGCGGTCGGTGGTGCCGGCGCCGCGCGAGAACAGCATTTCGCGATTGGCGAGCGTTTCCTCCGCCTCGGCGATCCGGCGGCGGGAGAGGTCGACGGCCTCGTCGAGTTCCGCGCGGCGGCGCTGCTGCGCGACGGTTTCGGCGGTGACGCGAACCTCGTAGCGCTGGGTGATGGCGGTGCGATGGTCTTCGGCCTGGCCGATGCGTCGCTCCAGATCAGCGATGCGCGCATCCTCTTCAGGGGTGGTCAGCGAAGCCACGATCTGGCCCGCGGCGACCTTCTGGCCGGTCGGAACGAGCCCGTCGACCCAGCCCGATTTCGGGGCGTTGAGGCCGATGAAGACGCCGCCGCCGCGCACGAAGATGCCCGGCCCCTCGACCGTCTCGCGATAGCGCGCGAAGCAGGCCCAGACGACGATGCCGATGCAGAGCGCCAGGCAGAGCAGGCCGGCGACCCATTCGACGCGGCCGACCACGCGCAATGGTGCGTGGAAATCCTCCGGCCGGTCGAGCTGTTGCAGGGATTGCTGCCGGAACAGGGTTCCGCCGGCTCGCTGCGGCGTCGGGGCTGAATGAACCTCTGACATCCGCAGCGATCCTGAACTCTCCGTATCCCGGCCAGATAAGCTGGCCAAACGTTGAGTATTCGCAAATGCCGGCAGTATTTCTGCCGCGCGGCCGCGGATTTGCTCTCGTTCCGGCAGCGCCGGCCCCGGAAGGGGCCGGTGCTCGCTCTATGGGGAGGTCAGGCGGCCTCGAGATGGCCGATGCCGTCCACCAGCATGTTGCAGCCGCGGCTGGCGAGGCCCCACTGGCGGGTGACGACGCCCGTCGCGGTGGTCAGGACGCCGCCCGTGGTGAGGGCGATGCCCAGGATCTTCTGGCCGATGCCGGCGCCGGCCACGGTGTCGAGCTCGTCATCGGTCAGGGCGATGGAGGTGTCGCGGGCGGTGTCGAAGGCATTGGTGGCGGTCATGGTCAGTTTCCTCTCGCTTCCGGCCGGCGACTGCTTCGTCCGGCCTGATGAGGCATTTGACCGCCCTGCGCTTACAGGCACCTTACAGCTCGCGGGCGGTGTCGGCGGGCGTGCGATCTTCCTTGTCGGACGCGTTTGCGGAAGAGCGAGCGCAGCGGTGGTCCGGGGCTCGCCCTTGGCGTGACGCGCGGCCGGGCAGGGGACCCCCGGCCGAGAATGTCACCTCGCCCCGTCCAGCCCCATCTGCCAGAAATCGGCTTCCAGCCGCGAGGCCTTGCCGAACAGCGCCGCGAGGTCGGCGAAGCGGCGTTCGGTCATGGCACGGGCGGCGAGCTCGTCGAGATGGCGGCGGGCATCGCGGGCGATGCTCTGGAAGGCCTCGCCGGCATATTCGCCGATCCATTCGCGATAGGGGTGGTTTTCGAGCGCCGGGCCGATCTCGGCGGCGAGCCGGGCGCCGATTTCGGCATAGCCGATGACACAGGGGGCGAGCGCGACATGCAGGTCGAGCAGGTCGCCGGACTGGCCACAATCGAGCACATAGCGGGTGTAGGCGACCGTCGCCTGGTGCTCCGGCGCCGCTTCGAGCTCCTCCGGCGACAGGCCCCAGCGGCCGCAGAGCCGGACATGCAGCTCCATTTCGAGGTCGAGGATTGCCGAGAGGCCGGCCTTGGCCGCCCTCATGTCGGCGAGCGTCCGGCTCTTATAGGTGGCGAGCGCATAGGCGCGCGCGAACTGGATCAGGAAGAGATAGTCCTGGGTAAGATAGGTCCGGAACGCCGCCTGCGGCAGCGAGCCTTCGCCCATCTGCCGCACGAAATCATGCTCGACATAAGTTGCCCAGTCTGCGGCGGCGGCAACTTTCAGCCTGTCGAAAATATCCATGTCGGCACCTCGTTTCCGGAGACGGAATCGCGCGCAGTCATAGCCAGCGCGCGGGCGCCACGGAAGCGCTGCGCCGGACGGGCCGCCTTGCGCGACTACAGCCTGAGCGCGGTCAGCGCCTCGTTGATCCACCACCATTCGCGCCCGGGCGCCGCCTCGCCGCGCAGGATCGCGAGCAGCTGCTGGTAGCGCAGCGATCGGTCATGGTGGCGACGGTACTGGTCGAGATGCCAGGCGCGGAAGGCTTCGTCCGGCTGGCGCTTCATCGCCTTGGCCGAGGCGTCCAGCCAATCGCGCGCAATGCACAGGCCGGTCACGGAGCTTGGAGCCTCGTCCTTCGCCATCGCCAGGCGGATGCTGGCAAGGATCCGCCCGGCGGCGGCATGATAGGCGGCCGGATCGAAATCCGCCGCCCACATCGAGGCGGAATCCGTTCTGGCGCTGGCGATGAGGGCCGGGTCGCTCAACATTGCCCGCAGTTCGGCGAAGGCGTCGATCTGCTCCGGCGAAGGGTCTTCCGGCAGCTCCGGGGTTCCGGCAGCCAGGGCTTCGCGCTTCCATTCGGGGCTGATCCTGTCCCCGGTGACCTCCTCGAAGAAGCGCTCGGTCAGGGCGCGCATATCGGCATTGGACAGCAAGGTCATGGTCCATAATCTCCTGATGTCGTCCGGGGAGGGCTCGGGGTGGCGCAGCGCGGCGCGCAGGGTCGCAGCGATGCGCCGCTTGCCGGCGATTTCTGCTTCGAGGGCCGACAGGCGCAGCGCCAGCAGTTCGACGAGCGAGGTCTTGCGCGCGAGCATGCCGCGGATCGCGGCGAGACTGGCGCCCATGGCACGCAGCGCCTGGATCAGTTCGAGCCGCGCCGCATCGGCATCCGAATAAACGCGGTAGTTCGCCATGGTCCGGCTGGCCGGCGGCAGCAGCCCCTTGTCGGAATAGAAGCGGATGCGTCGCACCGGCACGCCGCTGAGCCGGGAGAGTTCGCCGATCGTGTAGCGTTCGTCAGTCATGGCGATGTCGTAGCGTCTCCATCTGATGGAGGGTCAAGCGCTGCGCATCACTCGCCGTGCAATGGTTCGAATGCGCGGCAAATGCGCAAGCGCTCCGAAACCTTCCGAGCCGAAATCGCGGGGGGCAGCCCGTTCGCCCGGCCGTCGTCAAGGTCCCTTTAGCTTGTCGTCGCCAGGATCGCGCAGGTGTCCAGCTTGCGAAAAAATCCCGATTTTGAGGCAGGCCCCCCGGCTGCGGAGGGGGCGACGGCGGAGCGGCCCGCCCAGGGGCGGCGCATCGACGGCCTGCATTTCGAGCCCAGGCTGGAGCGCGAATACCGGCTGCATATGCGCGCCGATCAGCGTACCAGCACGCTGGTCTGCCTGATCACGGCGCTGGGTATCTGGCTGATCTTCATCGGCCTCGATCTCTCGCGGCTCGACGGCTGGGCCGCGCTGGCCGAGGGCGACCACGAGGTCGCGCTCGCCATCCTGCTGCGGTTGGCGACGCTCGGGGTGCTGCTGATCCAGATCAGCATGCTGGCGACGCAGCGCCTGCCGCGCGCCTATCACCGGCTTTCGATGCTGGCCCTCGCTCTGATCGGGGCGACCAGCACCTTCATCGCCAACATGTTCAAGCTGCGCGGGCTGCCCCAGGCGGACATCGCGCAGCTCGTCATCATCGCGGCGGTCTTCCTGCCGGTCGGTCTGACCTTCCTCCAGAGCTCCGGTGTCGCGCTCTTCATCGCCCTGTTCACCACGGCGCTCGGCTTCGTGATGCTGAGCGTGCCGGCTCATCTGAGCGAGCATTTCCGGCTTTCGATCCTCTTGTTCTTCGCCGTCTTCGTCGGGGGTGTCGGTGCCTGGCTGCGCGAGCGCGCCCAGCGCGACCAGTTCCTGCTGCGGCGCCTGCTGCAGGACCATGCCATGTCGGACCCGCTCACCGGTATCGCCAATCGCCGCGGCTTCGAGCAGCAGGCCGCCATGGCACTGGAGCAGGCACGGCTCGACCAGGTCGCGGTGATGTTCGCCATCCTGGATGTCGACCATTTCAAGCGCTACAACGACCATTATGGCCATCATGCCGGCGACGAGACGCTCCGGCTGATCGCGCGCACCATCGCCGAGGCCGGTTGGCGGCCGCTGGACATAGCCGGGCGACTCGGCGGCGAGGAGTTCGGCCTGCTGCTCTATGACGCCGTGCCGGAAGAGAGCGTTCCGCGTCTCCAGGAACTCGTCGCGGCGATCGCGCAACTCGGGATCGAGCATGCGGCGTCGCCGACCGCCGACCATGTCACGGTGAGCCTCGGCGCAACCCTGTTCGATGGGCGCGAAAGCTCGTCCGACCTGTACCGACGCGCCGATGCGGCGCTCTATGCCGCCAAGGCGCTCGGGCGCAATCGCGGCGAGTACATTCCCGCCGATGGGGCGGAAGCGCTGGTCGCGGAGCGGCGTCGCAGGGCCTGAGGGCCCGTCTTGCGCCGGTCTTGCGCGGATGCGCCTGTCTCGCAGCGCCTGAGGCTGCTATGCGGAGCGCCCGCGATCAATGAGGCCTTCCATGTCAGCTCCTGTTTCCATCGGCATCATCGGCGCCGGCATCATGGGCGAGCGCATGCTGCGCGCCGTGCTCGACCAGTCGCCCGATCTCGTCCGCGCCGCCGGCATCTGGGACCCGGCGGCCGAGGCGATGGGGCGAATTGGCAAGGAGCTGCCGCAGGTGGCGATGCTGGACGGCGCTGATTCGGTGATCGCCGCCAGCGACTGCGTCTATATCGCCTCGCCGCCTTCCTCCCATCTCGGCCATGCCCGCGCGGCGCTCGATGCCGGGCGCAGCGTGTTCTGCGAGAAGCCGCTCGCCGTCGACCTTGACGATGCCCGCGCCTTCGTCGCCGAGGCTGGCGGGCGCGGTGCGGTGAACTTCCCCTTCGCCTCTTCGCCGGCCGTAGCGACCCTGGCGGACTGGATCGCGAAGAGCGAACTCGGCACGCTCCGCAAAGTCTCGATCGAGGTCGCCTTCGCGCGCTGGCCGCGCCCCTGGCAGGCCGATGCCGCCGGCTGGCTCGATCGGCGCGAGCAGGGCGGCTTCACCCGCGAGGTCGTCTCGCATTTCCTGTTCCTGAGCCGACGTCTGCTCGGTCCGCTGCACGGGCTGAAAGCGAGCGCGAGTTTCCCGGAAGCCGGCCGCTCGGAGCGCGCCATCGCGGCGACGATGCTAGCGGGCGACCTGCCGCTGACGCTGACGGGCGGCGTCGGCACGACGGCCAAGGACGACCACAATATCTGGCTACTGGAAGGCGACAAGGGGGCGGTACGGCTCTGCGACTGGTCGCTGGCCGAGCGGCGCCTGCCGGACGGCTCCTGGCAGCGCGCCCCCGACGCGCTGTCGCAGCTCGAGGCGAGGCCGGTCGCGCTGAAGCGCCAGCTCGAAGGCGTCGCCCGGCTGACCCGCGGCGAACCGCACCAGCTCGCGACCCTTCGGGAGGCACTCGACGTACAGGAGATCGTCGAGGCTATTCTGGCGAGCTGAGGCGTTCCGCAGGGTTCGTTGAGCCGTCGCGGCACGAGCGCTATGATGGGCCGGCATCCGGAGGCTCGTCCATGCGCCATGCCTTCCTGACCGACGAGCAGATCGACGCGCGCGCCCTGGCGCATCGACGCGGGCTCGGCTTTCGCGACGACAGGGCCATCGACTTCGCCAAGCTGATGGCGCGGCTGAAGGCGCGCTATCCGAATTTCACCTATGAGCGCGTTGGCGATGACAGCCTCGGCGAGGCCGAGGCGCAATGGGATTCGCAGGCCAAGCGCCTGCTGATAGCGGACACCGTGTTCGAGGGCGCGGATCGCGGCGAGGGCAGGGCGCTGATGGCGGTGGCGCACGCCGTCGGACACGCTCTGCTCGGCCATGAAGGCACTTTCAATCGCGGCCCCTCCGGCAGCCCAGCGGAGCGCTTCTCGCCGAAGCTGCGGTCGATGGAATATCAGGCCCGGCGCTACGCCGCCGCCTTCCTGATCCCCGATACGCCGGCTGTGCGGACCCTCGACGCGACGGGGCTGAGCCGGCGCTACCATGTCAGCATGAGCGCCGCGATCGTCCGGCACAGCGAGTTGCGCTCGGGCGAGAGTGCCACTGTTTCGTCTTCGCGGCCGGGCGGGGCGGCAGGCTGAGCCGCTTGCGATCCGCGCGCTGGCGGGGCATGGCTCGGCGCAACGCCAATCTCTTCGAGGCCACGCATGACCATTGTCGCATCCGGCGCGCCGCCGGCGCCGAAGCCCGCCGCGCGGGCGGAAGCCGTCGCCCCCTTCATCGTCATGGACGTGATGAATGCCGCCGAGGCGATCGAGCGGCGGGGCGGCTCGGTGGTGCACATGGAAGTCGGCCAGCCTTCGGCGCCGACGCCGGCGAGCATCAGGGCGGCCGCGGCGCGGGCGCTCGACGACGGGCGCATCGGCTATACGCAGGCGCTCGGCATCGGCTCGCTGCGCGCCCGCATCGCCCGGCATTATCGCGAGGCCTATGACGTCGAGGTCCCGGCCGAGCGCGTGATCGTCACCACGGGGTCGTCCGGCGGCTTCATCCTTTCCTTCCTCGCCTGTTTCGAGCCGGGCGCGCGTATCGCGATCACGGCGCCGGGCTATCCGGCCTATCGCAACATTCTGATTGCGCTCGGGCTGGAGCCGGTCGCGATTCCGGTCGGGCCGGAGACGCGCTATGCGCTGACGCCCGAGCTGATCGCCAAGGCTCATGCCGAGGCGCCGCTCGCCGGCGTGCTGACCATGAGCCCGGCCAATCCGACCGGCGTGGTGATGACGCCGGAGGCGATCGCTGCGGTCGCGGCCGAATGCCGGCGGCTCGGGCTCTGGTACATCTCCGACGAGATCTATCACGGTCTGACCTATGACCAGCCGGCGACGACGGCGCTTGCCGCCGATCAGGATGCGATCGTCGTCAACTCCTTCTCCAAGTACTACTGCATGACCGGCTGGCGCGTCGGCTGGCTGGTGGTGCCGGAGCGGCTGGTGCGGACGATCGAGCGATTGCAGCAGAATCTCTCGATCTCGGTGCCGATGTTGAGCCAGGTCGCGGGCGAGGCGGCCTTCGACGCGACCGCCGAATGCGAGGCGATCAAGGAAGGCTATGCCGCCAACCGCGCCTATCTGCTCAAGGCGCTGCCGGAAATCGGGCTCGGCGACTTCCTGCCGGTCGACGGCGCCTTCTACATCTATCTCGACATCGGAAAATACTCGAACGATTCCATGAGTTTCTGTCGCGATGCTCTCGAACAGGCCGGGGTCGCGATTACGCCGGGACTCGATTTCGACGAAGGGCGCGGCGCGCGCACGGTGCGGCTGTCCTTCGCGGGATCGCTGGCGGAGTGCGAGGATGCGGTGGCCCGGCTCGGGCGGTGGCTGAAGACACGCTGATCGCGCTCGCCTAGATGCTTGCCAATGCGGGGCGAGCGGCAGCAATCTGCGCTTGCGAGCCAGGGGGACGGAATGCGTCGGAAGTGGATCGGTCCGGGATTGGCCGCAATGCGCTGGTTCCTGCTGGCGATGACGGCCCTGGCGCTGGCCGGGCCGGCGGCGGCGCAGACAAAGGACGCGCCGGCGGAGCCGCTGACCCTGACGCTGCGCGGCGACGAGGCCCCCGAGACGGTCCGCAAGCTCGTCGATGCGCTTTCGGCTGGCGGACGCCGGGTCGAGGTCCGGGTCGGTGGGGTGCCGGCCGAGGCGCCGGTGCCCGCCGAACCGGCGGGGAAGGCAGCCAAAGCGCCCAAGCCGCCTCCCGCACCGTCGCTTGCCGAGACGACGGACACCCAGGCCGAGGCCCTGGTCGACTATTTCGTCTCGGGTCTCGACTATGGCCGCGCCGCGATTCCGAGCGTCCGCTTCCTGCCGGGGGACTGGCTGCGGAGCTGGTCGCTGAACCGCAATGCTTCGCCGACGACGCGTCTCTTCGTTTCGCTCGCCCTGGCGCTTGGCATCGCCCTGCTGTTCCGCTTTGCCACGGCAAGATGGTTCGCAGCCCGCATGCGGCCCCGGGCAGAGTATTTCACGGCCAGGCTGATCGCTTCCGGCTTCGGCCTGCTGCAGGATCTGCTGACGATCGCGCTCGGTCTGGTGGTGGCGCGGCTCGCCGGCAGCTACTGGCTGCCTTCGGACGATCTTGCAGCCCATGCCCTGCGCGGGATCACCAATGGTACGGCTGTCGGGGCAGCCTATATCGCCACCGGCCGATTCCTGCTCGCTCCGGGCGAGCCCGAGCGCCGGCTGATGCCGTTGCCACGGGCGGAGCGGCATTTCCGCCTGCTCTGCGTCTATGCCGTGATCGTGCCGATCTTCATCGTCGCCGCGCTGCTGGCGCAGCGGGTTTCCGGTGGGCCTGAGCCGGTCGCCGGGCTGGTGACGCTCAGCGGCTTCGTGCTCGCCGCCTACAAGGTCTGGTGGTTCGTCGACGCGCGGTACGACCTGACCGCGCTCGTCCTCAGCGGCAGCGCGGAGCCCAGTCACGGTCGCAGGCTGTTGGCGCAGGCGATGCCCTGGATCTATGTCGCGATCGCGGTCGTGCTCTGGATGATCGGCCGCGCGGCGGCGATGATGCCGAATGGCGGCCGTTGGACCGAGGCGGCCGAGCTGACGCAGATCATCGTCGTGCTGGCGCCGATCCTCTCGGTCGGGGTCAACAGCCTCTTGACCTGCCGGCAGGCGCGCCGCGCCGCCATCGCCAAGCCGACGCCGCTGGCACAGGCCCTCGGCCATGCCGTGCGCGCGGCCGCCGGCGGCGTGATGTGGGCTGGCGGCTTCTATCTGGTGGCACGCATCTGGGTTGGCCTGCTTTTCGGCATGAGCTCCGGCCAGTTCGGCCAGGTCTCCCGCCAGTTCGCCAGCATCGCCGTGCTGGCGTTCGTCGGCTGGGTCGTGATGGTCTTCCTGCGCGGCTTCTTCGACGCCTATGCGCCGCGTCCGCGCTCCACCGGTCCCGTCGACGAGGACGTGATGCCGGAGGACAATACGCCGTCGCGGCTGGCGACGGTGATGCCGGTGCTGCGCGGCGTCGTGCTGACGGCGGTGATCGGCCTGACCATCCTGGTGCTCCTGTCGCGCCTCGGTGTCGATATCGGGCCGCTGCTGGCCGGTTTCGGCATTCTCGGTCTCGCCATTTCCTTCGGCTCGCAGGCGCTGGTGCGCGACATCGTCTCCGGCTTCTTCTTCATGCTGGAGGATGCCTTCCGCGTCGGCGAATATGTCGATACCGGGCGCCTCAAGGGCACGGTCGAGAAGATTTCACTGCGCTCGATGCAGTTGCGCCATCAGAGCGGGCAGATCCACACCGTTCCGTTCGGGCAGGTGCAGTCGCTGACCAATGCCAGCCGCGACTGGGCGACGGTGAAGTTCAATGTCCGGCTCGATCACTCCGCCGATATCGAGAAGGCGCGCAAGACGATCAAGAAGGTCGGTCTCGCTCTGCTGGAGGACCCGGAATTCGGGCCGCATTTCATCGCCCAGCTCAAGATGCAGGGCGTCGCCGACATCACGGATGCGGCGATCGTGATCCGGCTGAAGTTCACCTCCAAGCCGACCCAGGCTTCGATGCTGCAGCGCGAGGCCCTGAAGCGGGTCTATCGCGGCCTGCTCGAGGCGGAGGTGCCCTTCGCCTCGACCGCGGTGACGGTACGCGAGGGCGGCGGCAAGGGGGCCGCTGGGGCGGCTGCGATCACGGCGGTGCCGCCGCCATCCCCCCTCGCGCCGGCGGCGGAATAGAGCTCGGCCGGATCAGCGGCCGATCTCGAGCAGGAAGAAGAAACCGAAGCCGATCACCGTCAGCAGTACGCCGAAGCCGGCAGCCAGCCGTGCTGCCGAAAGCTGGCGGCTGAGGAGCGTGCGCTGCTCGGCCCGCTCGCTGGCGTGCTCGGGACCGTGCTTGCGGAACTGGCTGGCATAGAGATCCGGCGTCATCTGCGGGCCGATCGGCAGATTGCCTTCTAGCTCGAAGCGCACCGCGACGAACAGCACGAAGAGGCCGAGCAGGCCGACGCCGAACCAGCCGATCGCCTGCAAGGCGAGCCATGCGAGCCCGACAAGGCCGGCGAGGCACAGAGCCGAGAGGATCAGGCGTTCGGGACTGCGTGGGGGCGGCATAGCGGCTCCGCATGCTGAGGGAGTCCGCGGCCAGTTCCGCATTCCGGCGCCATCAGGTCAAGATCGGTGCCGTCGGGGCCGTCGCGTCATGACGCCCGTGCAACCTTGCTCCGCTGCTCGCTGTAGAAGATGTGCCGGCCGATCCTGTCCATTTTCTTCATTTTCGCCGCCCAGCGGGGCGACACATAATCGGCATGGTAATGCGTCGCCGCGGCGACGTCCGTGAGATAGACCCGGCCTTCGTAGACGTCGCGTGCGATGCGCTCGGCCGCCTGCCAGGATGCGGGCTCCGTGATCCTCAGCGACTTGCCCTCGCAGGCGAAAGTGAACTGGCAGGCGAGCTTGCGGTGGCGGTTCTGGTAGACGACGCCGCAGACTGAGGTCGGATAGATCCCGCTCTTGACACGGTTGAGCACGACCTGGGCGACGGCGGCGCGACCCTCTTCCGGTTCCGAGCGCGCCTCGAAATAGACCGCTTCGGCGAGGCAGCGCTGCTCGCGCGCCATATCCTCGGCGTTGATCAGCCCGGCATAGAGCCGTCGCGGTTCCTGCTCCTTTCCGCCCGTCGGGGTCGACGACGCGGCAGCATGGGCGGTGCGCTCGTCCATCGGCGTCGCCGAGCCTTGCGCCGCGGCTTGAGCCACCATCGGAGTCGCTCCGTCGCCGGTCGGTGGCGCTATCGTCGGGGGCGGCAAGGGGGCCGGCGGATCGGATTCGGTTCTTTGCTCGCCTCGTGGCTGCGGGAGAATGTCGTGCAACGGGCTCCGATGCTCTTCGCCCTTGAGCGCGTCGAAGGATAGGCTCGCGGTGGTCAGCGCAGTCGTTAGATCGGGCTTGCCGAACAGACCGGTCTCGCCGGCATCGACACCGATCAGATGAATCGGCCTACCGGGAAAGGGAAGCAGGTCGCGGTCGATGCCGAGCGGCATTGCGGGGACGGCAGGCAGCGTGGCCGTGGCGGTCTTCGCGGGCAGCGCGACAAAAGCCGCGAGCGCGAGCGACGCCGCCGGGGCGAGGCGCTTCATGGGGAACTCCGGGATCGGGGACAGGCCGAGCCTTTGCCGCGCCCAAGGACGGCGGCAGGATCAGCGGCTCTCTTGACCTGGTCTGTTCGAGGCTTGGGCCGGGGCGTCTGGCGCTTCACCGACCGCGATGAGACGAGCGACCACGCGCCTTGCCGCGCGGCCGTTCTGCGTTCTTGCCGACTGACACTCAGGAGCGCCGCGGATCTGCGATGGGTCGCAGATGGTTCATCGCGGCTGGACCGGGGTAGGCAGTGCGCTCTCGCGCGTCGTCACTCGCAAGCAGTACGGTGACGTAGGCGGGGGCGACCATCTCTCTCGCGATAAGCGGAAAGCAGGTCGTCAGAGAAGCGGCTGCGCTAGCGGTGCGCAATCCAGAGTAGTCAAATGTAAACCCGAAATTCCTTGTAGCGGCTTCTTTGATCGTTACTTTACGTCAATACTACTTTTCCTTCTTCGTCTCATTTTTCATGATGATCTACCCTCGCTATGGGGATCGAGTTCGGCGACTTTGTGGCCGTTGCAGATTATTAACGCTTATCCCGGCGGCGAATTGTCCCATCGGCGCCCTCCGATGGCGGCCCGGTTTCGGGTGTGTCGGGCCTGCTCTCCCGACGGTCATGAAAAAAGCCCGCTGCGGTTGCAGCGGGCTCCTGGTCACTTGCGGCCGGCGAGGCGGTTCCACCAGCCACCGCGCTTCGGGCGATCCGGATCGGGCGGGGTCAGGACCACCGCGACCGGCTCCTCTGCGACGCGCGGTTCTGGCGCGGGCTCCTCGGCCACGGCTTCGACAACCGGTTCGGCTGCGGCCGGGACCGGGGCTTCGGGCTCCGCAGCCGGGGCTGCAGGTGCTTCTGGCGCAGCGGCTGCTTCCGGGGCGGCGCCGTCCTCGGTGATCGGAACCACCTTCTTGCGGGCGCGGCTGCGCTTGGGCTTCTCGGCCACCGGCTCGGCCGCAGCCTCGGGGGCGCTCTCGGCCTTGATGGCCTCGGCGGCTTCCGCCGTCTCGGTCACGGGAGCCTCGGCTGCGACAGTCTCGGTCTCGGCCTTCTTGCTGCGTCCGCCGCGACGGCCGCGACGCGGCTTGGCTTCGGCCTCGACCGGTTCTTCGGCCACGGCTTCGACGATGGGCGCCGGGGGCTCCGCGATGGTTTCGATGGTCTCGACGATTTCGACGGCAGGCTCGGAGGAGCCTTCGGCTTCTTCGCTGGCCTCGTCGTCATCGCCCTGACTATCGCCGGCCTCGTCGTCACCGCCCTCGAGGTGCTGGCCCTCGCCGTCACGCTCGCCGCCACGGCGGCGGCGGCGGCGGCGGCGGCGCTTGCGGCCACCCTCGCCACGGCCATCCTCGCCTTCGCCATTGGCCGAACGCGGGCCGGCCTCGGCCTCGCCGCTTTCCTCGCTTTCCGCCTCGAGATCGAGGACCTCGTCCTCCTCGGGCTCCTCGACGATCGCCTCGGCGCGCATGCTGCTGACCGGGATCACGCGATTCTCGTTGCCGACGAATTCGCCGCGCTCGACCTCGAAATAGCGCGTGCCGAGCAGGGCGGCATC
Source organism: Allobosea sp. (assembly GCF_017308075.1). Classification (GTDB taxonomy): domain Bacteria; phylum Pseudomonadota; class Alphaproteobacteria; order Rhizobiales; family Beijerinckiaceae; genus Allobosea. Next base: position 436,427 of record NZ_JAFKFX010000024.1, on the reverse strand, counting down.
GGCCGAGACGATGATCGCGATGTTGAAGCGCTCCTCCAGATCGCGCAGATGGGCGCGCTTCTGGTTGAGCACATAGAGCGCGACCTCGGGCCGGGTGCGGACCTCGAGATTATGCGAAGCGCTCTTGATCAGGGCTTCTTCGAGGGCGCGCAGGATCTGCAGCGCGATCGAAGGCGTCGAGCGGACGAGGCCGGCGCCGGCGCAGTGCGGGCAGGGCACGGAGGAGCTCTCGAGCACGCCGGTGCGGATGCGCTGGCGCGACATCTCCAGGAGGCCGAAGGCCGAGATCCGGCCGACCTGGATGCGGGCGCGGTCGTTCTTCAGGCAGTCCTTGAGCTTCTTCTCGACGGCGCGGTTGTTGCGGTTCTCCTCCATGTCGATGAAATCGATCACGATGAGGCCGGCAAGGTCGCGCAGGCGCAGCTGGCGGGAGATCTCCTCCGCCGCTTCGAGATTGGTCTTGAGGGCGGTGTCCTCGATATTGTGCTCACGGGTCGAGCGCCCGGAGTTGATGTCGATCGCGACCAGCGCCTCGGTCTGGTTGATGACGATGTAGCCGCCCGACTTCAGCGTCACGGTGTTCGAGAACATCGCGTCGAGCTGGCTCTCGACGCCAAAGGCGGCGAAGAGCGGGGTCTGCTCGCGATAGGCCTTCACGCTCTTGGCATGGCTCGGCATGAGCATGCGCATGAAATCCTTGGCCTCGCGATAGGCCGCTTCGCCGGCGACGTGAACCTCGTCGATGTCCTTGTTGTAGAGATCGCGGATCGAGCGCTTGACGAGGTTGCCCTCCTCATAGACCAGCGCGGGCGCGACGGAGCCGAGCGTCAGTTCGCGCACGCTCTCCCACATCCGCATCAGATATTCGTAGTCGCGCTTGATCTCGACCTTGGTGCGCGAGGCGCCGGCCGTGCGCAGGATGATGCCCATCCCCTCGGGAACCTCGAGCTCCTGGGCGATCTCCTTCAGGCGCTTGCGGTCTTCGGCATTGGTGATCTTGCGCGAGATGCCGCCGCCCTTGCCGGTGTTCGGCATCAGCACGGAATAGCGGCCTGCGAGCGAGAGATAGGTGGTGAGGGCGGCGCCCTTGTTGCCGCGCTCCTCCTTGACGACCTGGACCAGGATGATCTGGCGGCGCTTGATCACCTCCTGGATCTTGTACTGGCGGCGCGAATGGCGCGGGCGCTCCGGCATGTCGTCCAGCGCGTCGCCGCCGCCGAGCTGCTCGGGTTCGTCCTGGTGGTCGTCGCCACCATTGTCGTCATTGCTGCTGTCGTCTCCGCCGTTCTCGTCCTGAGCGGATTCGTCCTGGCGGCTCTCGTCCTGGCCGGACTCGTCGCCGCTCTCGGACGGGGCGCGCGCTTCCTGGGCCTCAGGCTCGCCGGTGGTCTCGAAGGTCAGCGGCGCGGCGTTCTCGACGACGCTCTCGCTGTCGGATTCGGCGACGGCGGGCGCAAAATACTCACCGAAGGCCGGAGCGCCTTCGTTGACCATCGCGGCTTCCTTGCCGTCGGTCTCGATATGCTCGGCTTCGCCCTGGCCGTTCTCGGCCTGGACCTCGGCACTGACGGTCTCGTCGCCATTGCTGGCGCGCTTGGCGCGCCCGTCACGGTCGCCACGGCGGCCGCGGTCGCGACGGCCGCGCTTCTCGCGCCGCTCCTCGTCGCGTTCCTCCTCGCGCTCGGCGCGCTCTTCCTCGGCGAGCAGCGCCTGCCGGTCGGCGACCGGGATCTGGTAGTAGTCGGGATGGATTTCGGAGAAGGCGAGGAAGCCGTGGCGGTTGCCGCCATATTCGACGAAGGCAGCCTGGAGCGACGGTTCGACCCGCGTCACCTTCGCCAGATAGATATTGCCGCGCAGCGGCTTTCGGCTGGCGGATTCGAAATCGAATTCCTCAATGCGGGAACCGCGGGACACCACGACCCGGGTCTCTTCCGGGTGGGTGGCGTCGATCAGCATCTTGTTGGCCATAGGACAGGTCCATCTGCGCGGCAGCCTTTGGTACCCGCCGGGCTGCGGAACTGAATCCGCTGCCGCGGGCAGGGGCGCCGCGCGTCGGCCGGCTCGCGCCGGCATGTTGCAGGGAAGAAAAATCAGCCAAGGAGGGATAGCGGAGGCGAGCGGCGGAACGGGCAGAAAGCCCGTCGCAACCGGAAAGGTCTCGACGAAACACCGAAATGGGAAGCGGCGTCGTATGCCCCGACATCTTACCTTTGACCTGCGGCGCTCCCGCCGCAAGGCGAAGCGCACCGCGTTGACACGCTCGCGGAATGCCGAACCCGGCGTCGATTTCTGCCTGACGCCGGCCCGTCCGCGGACGATCTGTTGCTGGCCGCCTTCGCGCCGATCCTGATCGCTTCAAGCGATCGGGCCGGTTGGCTTTTTCGTCGGGCGTCAACGGGTTATTGCGACCCTGCTGCGCGCGGCGGAAGCCATCACGATGCGACCGACTCCATTACAGACAGCTTGCCATATTTGGCAAGGGAGAACGCGCCGGGACAAGAAATCGGCCGGTTTCCGGTGCAGGCTCGCCGTGGTAACCGATTGTCAACGGATCGCGGCGCTATGGTTAAGAATCCTTAAGTATCGTCGCCGGGAATTTAGGAGCCGCCCCCTGTCTCAGGGCCTTCATCTCTGCGCAGCCTCGGTCGCTGTGCGCCTTGCCGGCGCGGCGCGGCGATTCGCGTGCCCGGCGCTGCTGCTGTCGATGCTCTGTCTCGCGGCGGGCGATGCTTCGGCAAATCCGCAGGGAAAGCCGACCAGCGATTTTCCGGTAGCGAGCGAAGCACGCCTCGAAAGCCATGGCGAGGCGGTCCGCCTGACACTCACCCTGTCGCGTCCGGTTGCCGCGAACGCCTTCGTGATGGCCGGGCCGGATCGCGTCATCGTCGACTTGCCGTCAGTGAATTTCCAGATTCCAGCCGCGAGTGCTCGCAAGTCGGCGGGCTTCGTCTCCGGCTTCCGTTTCGGCCTGTTCACGCCGGACCGGGCCCGGCTGATCCTCGATCTGGCCCAACCGGCCGCGGTCGCGGGCGTATCGGTCAAGCCGCTCCGCGGCGGTTTCGGCGAGCTCGTCATCGAGCTGAAACGGACGGGGCGCGAGGAATTCGCGGCGTTGGCGCGCGCCGCCGCCGCCGAGGCGCGGCTGCCGCATGTCCCGGTCGAGCCGAAGGCCGAGGGCGATCAGCGCCGGATCGTGGTGATCGATCCCGGCCATGGCGGCATCGATCCCGGGGCCGTCGTCGCCTCGATCGCCGAGAAGTCAGTGGTCCTGGCCTTCGGGCAGAAGCTCAAGGAGCAGCTCGAGGCCCAGGGGCGCTATCGTGTGATCATGACGCGCGCCGACGACAGTTTCGTGCCGCTGGGCGACCGCGTCCGCATCGCCCGCAGCGTCGATGCTCATCTGTTCATCTCGATCCATGCGGATTCGCTGACGCAGGCGCAGGAGGTCCGCGGCGCGACGATCTATACCGGCTCCGAGCGGGCCAGCGACGCTGAAGCCGCGCGGCTCGCCGCCAAGGAAAACCAGGCCGACGCCGTCGCCGGGCTCGACGCCAGCGAGGACGTGCAGGACGTGGCGGGAATCCTGATGGATCTCGCCAAGCGCGAGACGCGCGGCTTCTCGGCGATGTTCGCGCGCAATCTCGTCGAGAAGCTCGGCGGCTCGGTCAAGATGCACAAGGTTCCGCTGCGTTCGGCCGGCTTCAGGGTGCTGACTGCACCCGATGTGCCGTCGGTGCTGATCGAGCTCGGCTACATGTCGAGCCCGAAGGATGCCGAGCTCTTGAATTCCGAGAGCTGGCGGGCCCAGGCGGTGACGGCGGTGCAGGCGGCGGTCGATCAGTATTTCGAGCGCACCCAGGCGCCCGGCAAGGCAGCAGAGAGCCGGCGGTGACGTAGCGGGCCGAAGATGAGACCTTGTGGTCTTACAGCCACGGTTCCGCCATTTCCGCCATGTTATAGAGTGAAGTTGAAAGATCGATCACCCGGGCAGGGCATGCTGTCGATTCGAGCGACGCCGCTGCCTTCAGACGAGGTCAAAGTTCTCGATGCGGTTCATTCTGCGCCTTTTCGGGTGGGCGTTCGCCGCCGGCACGATCCTTTTCGTCATCGGCGTGGCGGGGGCGGCCGCGCTGGTCTGGCATTACTCGAAGGACCTGCCCGATTCTGCTCAGCTGCGGAATTACGAGCCGCCGGTGATGAGCCGCGTCCATGCCGGTGACGGCAGCCTGATCGCGGAATTCGCCCGGGAGCGCCGGCTCTATCTGCCGATCCAGGCGGTGCCGAAGCTGATCATCGATGCTTTCCTCGCGGCCGAGGACAAGAATTTCTACAAGCATTTCGGCGTCGATCCCGAAGGTCTGGCGCGCGCTGCGATCTCGAACTTCCGCAATCGCGGCTCGGGGCGGCGTCCGCAGGGCGCCTCGACGATTACCCAGCAGGTCGCGAAGAACTTCCTCGTCGGTTCCGAGCAGAGCCTCGAGCGCAAGATTCGCGAGGCGCTGATCGCGCTGCGAATCGAATCGACCTATTCGAAGGACAAGATCCTCGAGCTCTACCTCAACGAGATCTATCTCGGGGCTCCCGCGCCAGGGCAGGGCAGCTATGGCGTCGCCGCCGCGGCGCTGAACTATTTCGGCAAGTCCGTGCACGAGCTGAACGTGCAGGAGGCGGCCTATCTGGCGGCGCTGCCGAAGGCGCCGACCGACCTGCACCCCTTCCGGAACCGCGAGCGCGCGATCGAGCGCCGCAACTATGTGCTCGACCGCATGGCCGAGAACGGCGTGATCAAGCGGGCCGAAGCCGACGCTGCCAAGAACCAGCCGCTCGGCGTCAATCCGCGCACGGTTTCGCCGAACAATATCGCTGCCGGCTTCTTCGCGGAGGAGATTCGCCGCGAGCTCCAGGACCGCTATGGCGAGAAGAAGCTGCTCGAGGGCGGGCTTTCGGTGCGTGCCACCGTCGATCCGAAGATGCAGCTGATGGCGCGCAAGGCCCTGGTCGACGGTCTCGTGCGCTTCGACGAGGCGCGCGGCTGGCGCGGCGCGATGCAGAAGCTCGATCTGGCGGGCCGCGAATGGGGTGTCGCAATCGGCGAATTGCCGGTGCTGGGTGACGTCAAGCCATGGCGCCTGGCCGTCGTGCTCGATGTCGCCGGCGACGGCGCTCGTGTCGGCTTGCAGCCGATCCGCGAGGCTTCCGGCCATCTCCGGCCGGAGCGCGAGACCGCGACCCTGGGTTCCGAAGGCATCCGCTGGACGAGGCGCACGCGCGTTTCGCAGGCGGTCTCGGTCGGCGATGTCGTCTATGTCGAGCCGATCGATGGCAAGCCGGGTCAGGTGCGCCTGCGCCAGATGCCGGAGGTGAATGGCGCGATCACCGTGATGGACCCGTTCTCCGGCCGCGTCCTCGCCATGGTCGGCGGCTTCTCGCACGACCAGTCGGAGTTCAACCGCGCCACGCAGGCGCTGCGCCAGCCCGGTTCGTCCTTCAAGCCCTTCGTCTATGCGACCGCGCTCGACAATGGCTACACCCCGTCGAGCATCGTGCTCGACGCGCCGATCGAGGTCGATCAGGGCGGCGGGCTCGGCGTCTGGGCGCCGAGCAACTATGACGGCAAGTTCACCGGTCCGCGCACGCTGCGCTACGGCATCCAATTCTCGAAGAACCTGATGACGGTGCGTCTCGCCAAGGATGTCGGCATGCCGCTGATCGCCGAATATGCGCGGCGCTTCGGCATCTATGACGACATGCTGCCGGTGCTCTCGATGTCGCTCGGCGCCGGCGAGACCACGGTGATGCGGATGACCGCGGCCTATTCGATGCTCGCCAATGGCGGCAAGCGCATCCGGCCGACCCTGATCGACCGCATCCAGGACCGTTTCGGCGCCACGATCTACCGGCACGACCAGCGTGTCTGCGAGGGCTGCAACGCCGAGAAATGGAGCAATCAGCGCGAGCCGCGGCTGGTCGACAATCGCGACCAGGTGCTCGATCCGCTGACCGCCTATCAGATGGTCTCGATGCTGGAAGGCGTCGTCAACGCCGGTACCGCGACCGTGGTCAAGGCCGTCGGCAAGCCGCTCGCCGGCAAGACCGGCACCACCAACGACGCCAAGGACGTCTGGTTCGTCGGGTTCTCGCCGGATCTGGCCGTCGGGGTCTATATGGGCTTCGACAAGCCGAAGTCGCTGGGCAACTCGGCGACGGCCGGCCAGTACGCCGCACCGATCTTCCGCGACTTCATGATGCAGGCGTTGAAGGACAAGGCGGCGACGCCGTTCCGCGTTCCGGCCGGCATCAAGCTGATCCGCGTCGATCCGCGCACCGGCATGCGCGCCGGCGGCGAGGGCGGCATCCTCGAGGCCTTCAAGCCGGGAACGGCTCCGCCGGACAGCTATTCGGTGATCGGCGCGGCCGGTGATGGTTCGGGCGGGGCGCTGAGCGTCGCGCCGGCCGGCGGCCGCTCGGTCGGCTCCGGCACCGGCGGGCTGTACTAGCGGCTTGCGGGAGACGCTGGGCAGGTTGACGGCGCCGACCATGGCGCCGCCATTGCAGGCGATCCTGAAATCGGAGCTTACCCGCGGCAACCGGATCGCTGAGATTGGCGACTGGCCACCGGGTTGTGACCTGCTGGTGATCCTGTCGCGCCCCTTCGCCCGGCACTATGTGCTCGCGCCGGGTGTGAGCTATCGCGCTCTCGACGATCCCCACTATTGGAAGGCTGAATATCGTTGCGGACGCGAGTGCCTCGCCTGCCAGTTCGGCAAGTGAGGCGAGCAGGAGAGCCGGCCAGTCGCGCCTCGCCATTTACAGCGCCGCCCTTCGCCCCTATGCCAACGCCAAAGACTGAAGCCCAACGGAAGCCGACCATCGATCATGCGCCCAGAAATCCAGACGCAACTTGATAACGCCAAGCAGTCGATCGGACTGCTGAGGAGGCATCTTTGACTGGGATGTCGCGCAAAGACGTCTCGCAGAGCTGAACGCTCTCTCCGAAGGCCCCGATTTCTGGAACGATGCCGAAACCGCGCAGAAGCTGATGCGCGAGCGGACTTCGCTCGAGGACCAGATCAACGGAATCACCAAGCTCGAGCGTGATCTCGACGACGCGTTGACGCTGATCGAGCTCGGCGAAATGGAAGAGGACGAGGCCACCGTCTCCGAGGGCGAGGCGGCGATCAAGGCCGTCGAGGTTGAGGCGGCGCGCCGGCAGGTCGAAACCCTGCTGTCGGGCGAGGCCGACATGCTCGACACCTATGTCGAAATCCATCCGGGCGCCGGCGGCACCGAGAGCCAGGACTGGGCCGAGATGCTGCTGCGCATGTATCGGCGCTGGGGCGAGCGGCGGAAGTTCAAGGTCGATGTTCTCGACTATCAGGACGGCGAGCAGGCGGGCATCAAGTCGGCGACGCTCCAGTTCAAGGGGCACAACGCCTATGGCTGGCTGAAGACCGAGTCCGGCGTGCACCGGCTGGTACGCATCTCGCCGTTTGACTCCAACGCCCGCAGGCAGACCTCGTTCGCTTCGGTCTGGGTCTATCCGGTGGTCGACGACCGCATCCAGATCGACATCAAGGAGTCCGACTGCCGGATCGACACCTATCGCTCCTCCGGCGCCGGCGGCCAGCACGTCAACACGACCGACTCGGCGGTGCGCATCACCCATATCCCGACCGGGATCGCGGTGGCCTGCCAGCAGGAGCGTTCGCAGCACAAGAACCGGGCCAAGGCCTGGGACATGCTGCGTGCCCGTCTCTACGAGCTGGAGCTGAAGAAGCGCGAGGAGAAAGCGAATTCCGAGCAGGCCTCCAAGACCGATATCGGCTGGGGCCACCAGATCCGCTCCTATGTGCTGCAGCCCTACCAGCTGGTGAAGGACCTGCGCACCGGCGTCTCGTCGACGGCCCCGTCCGACGTGCTCGACGGCGAACTCGACCCGTTCATGGAGGCCTCGCTGGCGCAGCGCGTCTACGGCACCGAGGTCGAAGTCGAGGACATCGATTGAGCGCGAAGAAGCGTTCCCGAGCCCGCGAGATCCTGATCAATCTCGCGGTTTCGGCCGGCAGCATCCTGGTCTTCGCGCTGTTCTGCGAGCTGGTGCTGTTCCGCTTCGTGCTGCCCGGCAGCGACGTGCCGCGCAACGCGTTCGTCAATAGCGTGGTGCGCTATCAGCCGGGCCAGACCGGTACCTGGCGCGTGCGCGACGAGATCGCCGCGCCATTCTCGATCAATGCGCAAGGCTGGAATTCGCCGCTGGCGGATTATCCGGTCGCGCGCCGGCCCGGCACCTCCCGCATCGCCTTCGTCGGGGACAGCTTCGTCGAGGCCCTGCAGGTCCCCTTCGACGCCAGCTTCGCTGAAAAGACGGTGGCGGCGCTCGGGCCTGCGGGCACGGTCGAAGCCTATCGATTCGGCGTCGCGGGGGCGCCGCTCAGCCAGTATCTGCAGATGATCGAGCGCGAGGTCGAACAGCGTCGGCCGGACCAGATCGTGGTGATGCTGGTCCATAATGATTTCGACGAGAGCTTCGTCTTCAAGCCGGGGCGCTACACCTCGAGCTTCCTGAAACTGCGTATCGAGAATGGCCGCGTCACCGGTGAAGTGCCGCCCGAGCCCTGGCGGCCCGGGGCCTTCGAGCAGCTGCGACAGACGGCGACGGCCGGTTTCCTTCTCTATCGCTGGCAGGTGCGCCCGCAGACCCTGGTCGACGCGATCCTCGGGCCAGCCCGGGCTCAGAGCGCGCCGCAAGGCACGGCGGCAGGCGAGGGCGGCTATGCCGCCAATATCGATCTCGCCGGGGTTCTGGCGCGGGAGAACGATATCCGCGTCGCCACCGATTACCTGTTCGGGCGGATCAAGGCCCGGGCCGAGGCGATCGGTGCCCGGCTGCAGCTCGTCATGGATGGCGAGCGCCAGGCGATCTATGCCGGGCACGACAGTCAGGCGCTGCGGCTGAACCGCATCGCCGCCGAGATGGCTGGCCGGCACGGCATCCCCTTCCTCGACCTGCATCCGGTCTTCGCGGCGGATTGGGCGAAGAACCAGAGGCGCTTCGAGTACATTTCGGATGCCCACTGGAACCCGTACGGCCACGCCGTCGCCGCGGCCGCCATCGCCGAAGCGCTGCGCTAGATCGCCGCGCATCCGTTCGGTTGCGGTCACTGTGGTCTATCTCATTGTTATCGAATCGTAATTTTCCGAAAAATGGATTCCATTTTTCGGTCAGAGGCTATAGCGCGGCCTGCATCATCCGCCGGGGTGGCTGCGGCTTTCTCGAAGCAAATCAGCCTCCTGAAAGGGGTTCCTTCAGGAGGCTGGGAAGATCTTGGCTTCTGATTGCTGCCGGCCTGTAGGCAGTGGACGGCTGCGCGCCTGATCGCGCGGCTCTCAGAGCTGCCCGGCGAGTTTGTCGCCGGCCTTGAGGAAGCGGATGGGATCGATTGCGTCGCCTTCGATGCGGGTCTCGTAATGGAGATGCGGTCCGGTCGAGCGGCCGGTCGAGCCGACGCGGCCGACCACGGTGCCCGGTACGACGCTCTGGCCGACGGAGACGAGTATGGCCGACATATGAGCATAGCGCGTGCTGATGCCGCCGGCATGCTCGACCTCGACCATATTGCCATAGCCGCCGGAATATTCGGCGGTGACGACCTTGCCGGGTGCCGTGGCCCGGATCGGCGAACCAGTTTCGGCGCGGAAATCGATCCCGGTATGCATGGCCGGGCCGCGGGTGAACGGATCGACGCGGTAACCGAAATTCGAGCTCATGTCGAAATCGCCCTGGATCGGGCGGCGCAACGGCAACTGGCTCGCCAGTTCGCGCAGGCGCGAGACGGCGGCGATGCGCGGTTGCAGGCTGTGCAGCGTCGCTTCGAACGGGCCGGCGGCGGGGTCGATCTTGATCGGAACAAAGGGGCCGCCGACGCCCTTGGCGATGCTCGAGCCGGTGGCCAGGCGGTCGGTGTCGAGGCCGGTTTCGGACAGGGCCGAGCGCAGCGTCTTCTGGGTTTCGCCGAGGCTGCGGTCGATATGGCGAAGCAGGCCGAGCTGGGCCGATCCGCTCTTGTCCATGGCCTGGTCAAGCTGCGCCAGGGCCTCGGCGACGCGCTTGGCCGGCGAGACCGGTTCGGCGAGCTCGCCGGATTGCCAGCCGTCGCCATTGCGCTCTTCCGCGCCGCGCAACGCCGGCATGTCGGGTGCCGGTGTCGGCTTGGCAGGCCCGAGGGGCGCATAGCTGCTGACGCCGGAGGCCCGAACCGATGCCTCCGGCCGGATCAGACGCGGGCCAGAGGCTGATTTGACGGCCTGGCTGACGCCGATGCCGTTGGCCTTCAGGGTTTCGGTGACGGCGTTGACCAGCGCCTGCTTCGATTCGAGCTCGGCCTGGCGCATGGCAATTTCGTCGACACGGGCCTCGACGCCGTCCTGATCGAGCAGGGCACGGCTGGCGAGCCGGTCGATGTCGGCGCGCAGGGCGGCGATGCGGTCCTCATAGGCATATTGACGCGAGGTCTCCCGGCTGATCAGCCGGGCGGCGAGATCATCCTTGCGCAGGATGTACCATGTGGTCGCCCCGCTCCAGGCCGTGGTCAGGCCGAGCAATGTCAGGCCGAGCAGGGCCGTCGAGCGGCGAATGGCGAAGCTGCGGCGGGCGAGGATGCCGGTCACCGCAAGTGCCGGCGCACGGGGGTGATCCGTGTGATCGGGGAGTGTCATACGCAATACCGACTGTGACGCTGCGATGGTTCCGATTAGAGCCCGTTAGGGTTAATCAATCGCAAAGCTGCCGGCAGAAACCTCGCCTGAACGGCGATTTACAACGTTTCAGCCGCCAAAAGCACCTCTTCGGCGTGGCCTTTCACCTTAACCTTGCGCCAGATCCGCGCGATCCTGCCCTCGGCATCGATCAGGAAGGTGGTGCGGTCGACGCCCATATAGGTGCGGCCATACATGCTCTTCTCGACCCAGAGCCCATAGGCCTCGATCATCCTGCGCTCCTCATCCGCGAGCAGGTCGATCTCCAGATCGTATTTCTGCTTGAAGCGGTCGTGCCTGGCGACCGAGTCGGGCGAAACGCCGATGATGCGCGCGCCGGCGGCGGCAAAAGCTTTGCGCAGGCCGTTGAAGGCGGTCGCCTCGAGCGTGCAGCCCTGTGTGTCGTCCTTGGGATAGGCGTAGAGCACGACCTTCCCGCCCTTGAGGGCCGAGAGCGTCAAGGTGCCGCCACCATCCTTCGGCAAGGTAAAGTCCGGGGCGAAGCTGCCTTCGTTCAGGGCCATGTCTGCCTTCCTTTGGTCGATATCGCGCCGCATGGGCTGGCGAGCCATAGGGCGGTGAGCCGGCTTAGGCCAGAGAGCAGGAACATGCGCCCGGAGAATCGGTTACTTTGCCGCAGGCTGTACCCGGTGGTCGGCTCGGCGCAATGTTCCGGCAGGGCGCCAGGGCGGATGCCGCGTCCTTCACCCGCAAGACAAAGAGCGACACGGTCTTGACCGAAGACAAGGGGAACAGTCCGGCGCCGTTGCCAGCGGCGCCCGCTCCGGCACAGGCGGAGTCTTGCGAGACGGCCGCGGTGGCGAAGCGCGCCTGGAAAGGGGTGGTGACGATCGGCGTCGCCGTCCTGGTCGCGGTCGTGACGCTCTGCTTCGCTGCCGGCGCGCTGCTGGTCAGCGGCTTCATACCGCTCTCCGGGCTGGAGGGGCGGATCGCCACGGCGATCGAGGAGAGGCTCGGACCCAACTGGAAAGTCGAGGCGGAGCATGCCGGGCTCGACCGCGTCGACGGGCGCTCGCGCCTTCGCGTGCAGCAGGTCTCGTTCCGGCACTCGGGCGGCGCCTCGTTCCGGGCGCCGGAAGCGGTTCTGGGCTATGACCCGTTCGCGCTGCTGCGCGGGGAAATCAAGTTGGTCTCGCTGGAGCTGCGCGGGGTCAATATCCGGCTCGGCGTCACCCAGGATGGCGCTCTTCTTCTGGAGCAGGGCTCCCAGCCCGTGAACTTGCCCCATGTCCCGGTGGCCGGTGATCCCGCCGACTGGAACGCCTTCACTGGCGTGATGAACGCGATCGGCGCGCTCGCCGAGGGCGACGGGCTGCTCGGCGCGCTGGAGCAGGCGGGCATGGGCGGCGCGCGCGTCACCCTGATCGATCCGACGGGCCGCCAGAAGGCCGGGCTGGAAGATGTCGAGGTCCGGCTCGAGCGGCTGGGCGGCGGGCTGACGCGGCTGGCGGCACGCGGGCGCACCGGCTCGCGCTGGAAGGAGCTGTCGATCGACCTGTCGAGCAGCCCCGACGGCACGCGCCGCGCCAGCATCGATATCCGGCGCTTCGAACCTTCCGAGGCGGTGGCGCTCGCCTTCGGCAATGCCACCGTCGCCCTCGACGGGCTGGCGCTAAGCGGCAAGATCTCGCTGACCCAGACGCCGGACGGGGCCCGCAAGATCGCTGCCGGGCTCAATGTCGCGCCCGGCGTCGTCAATCTGCGCAGCGCAGCGCTCGAGCCCCTGGAAATCCAGGGCGCACGCCTGGATTTCGACAGCGATGACGGGCTCAAGACGGTGCGCATCGCTACTGCCGAGATCCAGGCCGGGGCGACCAAGCTGCTCGGGCGTGGTCAGGCGCGAGAGGAGGGCGGGGTCTGGAAGGTCGGCTTCGAGGGCACCGGACAGGTCGCCGGCGTCGATCAGGATCCGCCGGTCGTGGTCGACAAGCTGCGCTCCGTCTTCGAGGTCGAGCCGACGGCGGGCGAGGTGAGAATCCAGCAGCTCGTCGTCAAGGGGCCGCTGATCGATGCCGAAGGAGCCGGCGCGGCAAGGCGGGTCGCCGAGCGCAATTCGCACGAGTTCAAGATCAAGGCGGTCGATTCCGACATGAGGGCGGCGCTCGCCGTCTGGCCGGCGGTGACCTCGCCCGATCTGCACGCGACCTTGAGCCGCCAGATCCTCGGCGGCCGCGTCGAAGAGATCACAGTCGATCTCTCGGTCTCGGCAGAGGCGAATGCCCGGCTGCATGCCGGCCAGGGCATGGATAATGACGCGGTGACCGTGGTGCTCAAGGGCTCGCAGGTCAGCTTCCTGCCCAGTCCCGGCCTGCCGGTCCTGTCCAATGCCCGCGTCGCCGGCACGATCACCGGCCGTACGGTGCAGCTCAGCGTCCCGCAGGCGACGGCCGATCTCGGCAATGGCCGCAAGCTGATGCTGGACGAGGGCAGCTTCGCCATGGCCGAGAGTTGGGGCGACCGGCCGATCGCGCAGATCGGCTTTCGCTCGACGGGCTCGACCGAGGCGCTGCTCTCCTTGTTCGCCTTTCCAGCGCTCAAGGAATTCTCGCCACTGCAGATCGACCCAGCGTCGCTGCGCGGGACGAGCGAGCTGAAGAACCAGATCTCGCTGCCACTGGTGAACGATCTGAGCTTTGCCGATGTGAACATCCAGAGCAACGGCACGCTGACCGGCGTCGCGTCGGATACGCTGCTGGGGAACGAGAAGCTGGACGGCGCCAATCTGACGCTGAGCTATGATCGCGGCCAGTTGCTGATCAAGGGCGAGGGTCGCATCGGCGGCGATCGCGGGCCGATCGAGCTGCGACAGAACGCAAAGGGCCAGGGCGAAGCGACGGTCTCGCTGACGCTCGACAACGCCGCCCGGCAGCGCCGCGGCATCGGCGCCGAGGCGGGGATCAACGGTCCGCTCCAGCTCAAGGTGATCAAACCGCTCGGCAAAACGCCGGAGGCGCCGCCGCGCGTCGAGATCGACATGACGCGCGCCGCGATCGATACGCCGATCCCTGGCCTGAGCAAGCCGGCGGGGCGTGCCGGCCGGGCCGTCTTCACCTATGTCGCCGATGCCGACGGGCCGGATTTCGAGGACCTGACGATCGACAGCGCCCCGATCCTGGTGAAGGGCCGAATCTCGCTGAACAAGCAGAATGCGTTCGAGAGCGCCAGCCTGTCGCAGCTCAAGCTCTCGCCGGGGGACAATCTCAACAAGGTCGAGATCAGCCGTGACGGCGGCGTGACCAGGCTCTCCGTGCGCGGCGCCGTGCTCGATGCCCGGCCCTTCATTCGCGATCTCCTGAACGCGCCAGCAGCTCCCGTGCGTGGCGGCCGTGCCGCCGCGACCGGTCCGGACTATGATCTCGATCTCGAAGTGCCGATCCTGACCGGCTTCAACAACGAGGCGCTCGGCAACTCGCAGCTCAAGCTGTCGCGGCGTGGCGGCGCGGTCCGCTCGATCAGCTATGCCGGCAGGATCGGGCGCGCCGATCTCTCGATCAAGCAGGCGCCGCAGGGGCAGGGGGCTGGGCCCCTGGTGCTGCAGTCCGAGAATGGCGGTGCGACGCTGCGCTTCTTCGACCTCTATCGCCGCGCCCATGGCGGGGATCTCGTCCTGCGGCTCGGGACGGGCGATGTCCGGCAGGATGGCGAGGTTCTGATGCGGAACTTCACCGTCCGGGACGAGCCTGCCTTGCGCCGTGTCGTCGGTGCGCAGAGCGCGACGGCGCCGGGCGCGCTCGACCGCAACGGCGGGCCGCTCCCGCAGCGCATCGATGTCAGCGAGGTCGCCTTCACCAAGATGCGGGCCGAGTTCATCCGCAGCGCCAGCCGCATTGACATCAGCGAAGCCGTGATCTGGGGCCAGCAGGTCGGCTTCACTTTGCAAGGCAACGTCGACTACGGCCGCGATCGCGTCGATATCGGCGGCACTTTCGTTCCGGGCTATGCGCTCAACAATGCCTTCGCGCAGGTGCCGGTCGTCGGCATGATCCTCGGTGGCGGGCAATATGGCGGGCTGTTCGCGGTGAATTTCCGCGTCTCGGGATCGGCGACTGCGCCGACCATGACGGTCAACCCGCTCTCGGCGATCGCGCCCGGCATCCTGCGCCGCTTCATCGATCCGCTCGGCGGCGGCCCGCTCGAGCAGCGGCCGCAAGGCAAGGTCCCCGATACGGCGGAGCGCTGAGCAGGCGGCGGCGGCGCTCTCGGCTGTCAGCTCACACCGCCTTCGGATTGATCGCGGGTCATCCCGGGCGACCGCAGGAAGGCCCGGGGCCCATGCCGGAACCTTTATCGGCTAAAGCTCAGGCACGGATCCCGGATCGGTGCCGGTGACGCGGCTTGTCCGGGAAGACGGCTTTCGATTCAGCCTGATGCATGGTGTTCCGCCGCCGCCGAAAGCGAAATGGCGGCAAGCGGTTGGCGCTGGCCGTCGAATTTCGATT
This sequence comes from Allobosea sp., assembly GCF_017308075.1. Taxonomy (GTDB): domain Bacteria; phylum Pseudomonadota; class Alphaproteobacteria; order Rhizobiales; family Beijerinckiaceae; genus Allobosea. The sequence goes on along the minus strand of NZ_JAFKFX010000024.1, from coordinate 421,209 downwards.
CCTTCCCGGCCGCAGCTGCGGCCGGGCTTACTATGCCGTCAGACGGCCCGCAGCAGGATGTGCTTCTTCTTGCCGAAGGAGAGCTTGGCGGCGCCGTCCGTCAGGTCGGAGAGCCCGAGGCTGGCACGCTCGTCGGTGACGATCTGGTCGTTGACGCGCAGGCCGCCGGCCTTGATCTGGCGACGGGCTTCGCCGGTCGAGGGCACGAGGCCAGCACTGACGAAGGCGCTGAGCACGCCGAGCCCGGCCTCGAACTGCGCTTTCGGCAGATCGACGCTCGGCAGGTCCTGCGCGGTCTCGCCTTCCTCGAAGGTCTTGCGCGCCGTCTCCGCTGCGGCCTCGGCCGCGGCGCGGCCGTGAAGCAGGGCGGTGACCTCGGTCGCCAGCACCTTCTTGGCCTCGTTGATCTCGGCGCCGCCGAGCGCGGCAAGCCGGGCGATCTCGGCCAGGGGCAGCTTGGTGAAGAGCATCAGGAAGCGGCCGACATCGGCGTCCTCGGTGTTGCGCCAGTACTGCCAGAACTCGAAGACCGGCAGCAGCTTGGCATCGAGCCAGACGGCGCCGGAGGCGGTCTTGCCCATCTTGTTGCCCGAGGCGGTGGTCAGCAGCGGCGAGGTCAGGGCGTAGAGCTGCACATCGGACATGCGATGGCCGAGATCGATGCCGTTGACGATGTTGCCCCACTGGTCGGAGCCGCCCATCTGCAGGATGCAGCCGGTGCGCTTGTTCAGCTCGACGAAGTCGTAAGCCTGCAGGATCATGTAGTTGAATTCGAGGAAGGACAGCGACTGCTCGCGGTCCAGCCTCGTCTTGACGCTATCGAAGGACAGCATCCGGTTGACCGAGAAATGCCGGCCGACATCGCGCAGGAATTCGAGATAGTTCAGCCCGAGCAGCCAGTCGGCGTTGTTCATCATCGTCGCCGGACCGGAGAAGTCGAGATAGTTCGAGAACACCGATCGGATGCCTGCAAGGTTCTGCTCGATCGTCTCCTGGGTCAGGAGCTTGCGCGCCTCGTCCTTGAAGGAGGGGTCGCCGACCATGGTGGTGCCGCCGCCCATCAGCGCGATCGGCTTGTGGCCGGTCTCCTGCATCCAGTGCAGCATCATGATCTGCATGAGGTGGCCGACATGCAGCGAGGTCGCCGTCGCGTCATAGCCGATATAGGCCGAGATCGGCCCCTTCAGCGCCGCCTGGTCGAGCCCTTCCGGGTCGGAGATCTGGTGGATGAAGCCGCGTTCGTCGAGCGTGCGCAGGAAGTCGGACTTGAAGGTGGTCATGGCGGACTCGATGGTTTGACGGTTTTCCCGTCATGGTCGGGCTTGTCCCGGCCATCCACGTCTTTACGTCACTGATCGAGCGCCGTGTTCAAGACGTGGATGCTCGCCGCAAGGGCGAGCATGACGGTTCGGAGTCGTTCGGCGACAGACTCAGGCCTGTTCCTGCTCGGTCTTGAGGATCTCGGGCCCGACCTTGCGGTCGAGATAGGCGCCGACCTGCTCCATCAGCTGATCGACGCGGCCGTCGAAGAAGTGGTTCGCGCCCTCGACCACGGCGTGCTCGATCTGGATGCCCTTCTGGGTCTTCACCTTCTCGATCACGGCCATCACCTCCTTGACCGGCGCGACGCGGTCTTCCGAGCCGTGCACGAACAGGCCCGAGGACGGGCAGGGGGCGAGGAAGGAGAAGTCGTAGCGGTTCGCCATCGCAGCAATCGACAGGAAGCCCTCGATCTCGGGGCGGCGCATCAGCAGCTGCATGCCGATCCAGGCACCGAAGGAGACGCCGGTGATCCAGCAGCTCTTCGCTTCGGGGTTCAGCGCCTGCATCCAGTCGAGCGCCGCTGCGGCGTCCGACAGCTCGCCGGCGCCGTGATCGAAGCTGCCCTGGCTGCGCCCGACGCCCCGGAAATTGAAGCGCAGGGCGGAAAAGCCGCGATTCACGAAGGTGTAGAACAGGTTGTAGACGATCTGGTTGTTCATCGTCCCGCCGAATTGCGGGTGCGGATGCAGGATGATGGCCAGCGGCGCGCCGCGCTTCTTGGCGGGCTGATAGCGGCCTTCGATCCGACCAGCCGGTCCGTTGAAAATAACCTCGGGCATCGTGTTTCGCCTCTTGCTGGGCAGGGCGCGCGAGCGAGCGCGCAAAAGCGGCAGGAATGCCACCGATGCGCGCGCTCGCCCTTGACGGCCCCGCTGCTCGCGCCCTACATCAGGCGCTTAGAATGGTTCTAACAGCCGTGAACAGGACGGGAACACGCAGGCGGGTGAGCGCTTGCCGCTCCAGTCTGCGCGGCTCGGACGAGGCGCCTATAGCACGGCGCAGGGGTGTAATTTCAAGCATTTCGTGCCGCGCTGCATGGCGCTCGGCAGAACATGGAGAAAATTCGCCGGTGAACGCGACTATCCGCAGTTATCTCGACCACAACGCCACCACGCCGGTCCGTCCGGCGGTGGCGGAGGCGATGTTGCGGGCGCTGCAGATGACCGGCAATCCGTCCTCCATCCATGCCGAGGGACGGATGGCCCGGGCTGCGGTCGAGGCCGCGCGGGAACAGGTCGCTGCACTCTGCCGGGCCAAGCCGGCCAATGTCGTTTTCACCAGCGGCGGCACCGAGGCGAATGCGACGGTGCTGGCGCCCGGGCTCAGCGATTGCAGCGGCGGGCGCGATTGCGTGCGCGCGCCTGTGACGCTGCTGCTCCATGGTGCGACCGAGCATCCTTGCGTGCGCGATGGTCACCGCTTCCCTGCCGCTGCCGCCGAGGCAATTCCGGTCGATGCAGACGGGCTGGCTGATCTCGCCTGGCTCGAGGCGCGGCTGGCGCGCCATGCCGCGGAGCGACCGGGCGAGCGGGCGCTGGTTTCGCTGCAATTCGCCAATAACGAGACCGGGGTGCTCCAGCCGGTCGCCGAGGCCGCCGCGATCGCCAGGCGCCATGGGGCGCTGATGCACAGCGACGCGGTCCAGGCCGCCGGCAAGATCGCGATCGACATCGAGGCCCTCGGCGTCGACATCCTGACGCTGTCGGCGCACAAGCTCGGTGGTCCGCAGGGTGTCGGTGCGATCGTCTTCCGCACCGGGGCGCTCGAACTTGCCGACAAGCCGCTGCGTGGCGGCGGGCAGGAACGCGGCTGGCGTGCCGGGACCGAGAACGTGCCCGGCATCGTCGGCTTTGGCGTTGCCGCGGCCGAGGCCGATGCCGCTCTGGCAAGCGAGGCCGTGCGGCTCGCGGGGCTGCGCGATGCGCTCGAGGCAGGGCTGGCGGAACTGGCGCCGGAGACGGTTGTGTTCGGTGCCAAGGTGGCCCGGCTTCCGGGGACGAGCGCCTTCGCCACGCCCGGGCTCAAGGCGGAAACAGCGCTGATCGTGCTCGATCTCGCAGGCGTTGCGCTGTCGTCGGGCTCTGCCTGCTCCTCGGGCAAGGTCAAGCGCTCGCATGTGCTGGCCGCCATGGGCGTAGACCCAGCCATGAGCGCCGGGGCCTTGCGCGCCTCGCTCGGATGGACCACCACCCGGGCGGATATCGATCGATTGCTCGCGGCCTATGCGAGGGCGGTGGCCGCAATACCGAACCGGCGGGAGCAGGCGGCGGCCTGAGCCCTCCGGAAAGACGCATACGACCAACAAGACGAAGACTAAACCGGCGGGCCTTGAACCCGCGACAGGAGAGTAGAAATGGCAGCGGTCCAGGAGACCATCGACCAGGTCAAGTCGATCGACGTGACCGAATACAAGTACGGCTTCGTGACGGAACTCGAAGTCGACAAGCCCGCCAAGGGCCTGACCGAGGACACGGTCCGCTACATCTCGGCGCGCAAGAACGAGCCGGAATGGATGCTGGAATGGCGGCTCGACGCCTTCCGTCGCTGGAAGACCATGACCGAGCCGAACTGGTCGCGCGTGCAGTACCCGCCGATCGACTATCAGGACCTGTATTATTACGCCGCGCCGAAGACGGGTGCTTCGCCGAAGTCGCTCGACGAGGTCGATCCGGCGATCCTGGAGACCTATAAGAAGCTCGGCATCCCGCTCAGCGAGCAGGAGATCCTGGCCGGCGTCGCGCCGGAGAACCGGGTCGCGGTCGACGCGGTGTTCGATTCCGTCTCGGTCGTCACCACCTTCAAGGAGGAGCTGGCCAAGGCCGGCGTGATCTTCTGCTCGATCTCCGAGGCGATCCGCGAGCATCCCGAGCTGGTGAAGAAGTACCTCGCCACCGTGGTGCCGGTGACCGACAACTACTTCGCGACGCTGAACAGCGCCGTCTTCACCGACGGCTCCTTCGTCTACATCCCCAAGGGCGTGCGCTGCCCGATGGAGCTCTCGACCTATTTCCGCATCAACGAGCAGAATACCGGCCAGTTCGAGCGGACGCTGATCATCGCCGACGAGGGCTCCTATGTGAGCTATCTCGAAGGCTGCACGGCGCCCAAGCGCGACGAGAACCAGCTGCATGCGGCGGTGGTCGAGCTGATCGCGCTCGACGATGCCGAGATCAAGTACTCGACCGTCCAGAACTGGTATCCCGGCGATGCCGAGGGCAAGGGCGGCATCTACAACTTCGTGACCAAGCGCGGCGATTGCCGCGGCAAGAACTCGAAGATCTCGTGGACGCAGGTCGAGACCGGCTCGGCGATCACCTGGAAGTATCCGTCCTGCATCCTGCGCGGCGACGGCTCGCGCGGCGAGTTCTACTCGATCGCGGTCTCGACCGGGGCCCAGCAGGTCGATAGCGGCACCAAGATGCTGCATCTCGGCAAGAACACGACGTCGAAGATCATCGCCAAGGGTATCGCGGCCGGAAAATCCGACTCGACCTATCGCGGCATGGTCTCGGCCCATCGCAAGGCGACGAATGCGCGCAATTTCACCAACTGCGACTCGCTGCTGATCGGCGACCAGTGCGGCGCGCACACCATCCCCTATATCGAGGCCAAGACCGCGACCGCGATCTTCGAGCATGAGGCGACCACGTCGAAGATCGGCGAGGATCAGATGTTCTACTGCCAGCAGCGCGGCCTCTCGGAAGAGGAAGCGGTGGCGCTGATCGTCAACGGCTTCGTCAAGGAGGTGCTGCAGCAGCTCCCGATGGAGTTCGCCGTCGAGGCGCAGAAGCTGATCACGATCTCGCTGGAAGGCTCGGTCGGCTGATTTTCACCAGCCCTCATCCTGAGGAGCCGCCGAAGGCGGCGTCTCGAAGGATGCTGGGTTTGCTTTTGAAACGCATCCTTCGAGACGCGCGCTGCGCGCGCTCCTCAGGATGAGGGCTCACGAAAGAACGAAACAAATGCTCGAAATTCGCAATCTGGTCGTCAAGATCGCCGACGAGGACAAGCAGATCCTCAACGGCCTCAACCTCACCGTGAACGCCGGCGAGGTCGCCGCCATCATGGGGCCGAACGGCTCCGGCAAGTCGACGCTGTCCTATGTCATCGCCGGCAAGGAGGACTATGAGGTCCTCGACGGCGAGATCCTGCTCAATGGCGAGAACCTGCTGGAGATGGAGGCCGATGCCCGCGCCGCCGCCGGTATCTTCCTCGCCTTCCAGTACCCGCTGGAGATCCCAGGCGTCGCCACCATGACCTTCCTGAAGGCGGCGATGAACGCGCAGCGCAAGGCGCGTGGCGAAGCCGAGCTGCTGACCCCGGACTTCATCAAGCAGGTCAACTCTGCGGCCGATGGCCTTGGTATCGCTCGCGATATGCTGCGCCGGCCGCTCAATGTCGGTTTCTCCGGCGGCGAGAAGAAGCGGATGGAGATCCTGCAGATGGCGCTGCTGGCGCCGTCCATGTGCATCCTCGACGAGACCGATTCCGGCCTCGACATCGACGCGCTGCGGATCGTCGCCGACGGCGTCAACGCGCTGCGCGCCAAGAATCGCGGCTTCCTGGTCATCACCCACTATCAGCGCCTGCTCGACCATATCGTGCCCGACACGGTGCATGTGATGTCGAATGGCAGGATCGTGCGGACCGGCGGCAAGGAGCTGGCGCTCGAGCTCGAGAAGAGTGGCTATGCGTCCTATGGTGAGGCCGCGTAATGGCGATCATCACCCCGCTCAAGACCGCGGCCGAGCAACAGCTCGCCGAGCAGTTCGCCAATGTGAAGGCGGAATTGCCGGGCGCCGGCCCCGTGCGCAAGCTGCGCGAGGAGGCTTTCGCCGGCTTCGAGGCCAAGGGCCTGCCGCATCGCCGGCTCGAATCCTGGCGCTACACCGATCTGCGCTCGCTCGTGCGCGAGGCGATGCCGTTGGCGCGCCGCTCCGAGCGTCCTCAGGCGGTGGCTGACCGGCTCGCGATCCAGACCATTCCCGGTCCGCGTCTGGTCAGCATCGACGGCATCTTCAGCCCGGCCGATTCCGACCTCGACACGCTGCCCGAGGGCGTCACCGTCCGCAGCCTCGCCGAGGCGCTGACGGAGGCGCCGGAGGCGATGGCCGCAGCGCTGGAGCTGCCGGAAGTGGCGCGCGACGACAGCGCCCTGATGCTCAATGCCGCCTTCGCACGGGACGGCATGGTCATCGAGATCGCGCCGGGCGTGGAACTCGCGCGGCCGATCCTGCTGCTCGGGATCAATTCCGGTGCGAAGGAGACCGCGCAGTACTCCCGCGTGCTGGTCACAGTCGGCGCCGGGGCGAAGGCCACGGTCGTCGAGCAATGCGAGAGCGTCGGCCCGGCCCCGAACCAGGTCAACAGCGCGCTGTCCTTCGTGGTCGGCGACAAGGCCGAGGTCGAACATGTCCGCCTCGTCACGCGCCAGCGGCCGGAGACGGTGTTGGTGCAGTCGCTGCTGGCGGAGGTCGGCGCGCATGCCAGCTTCGCCTCGGTCGCGCTCGCGACCTGCTGCGGCGTGCTGCGCCAGCAGAGCTTCGTGCGCTATGCCGGTGAGCACAGCCGGGCGGCGCTGCGCGGCATCAACCTGCTGCGCAAGCAGGAGCACTCGGACGTCACGCTGGTGATGGACCATGCGGCCGCCCATGGCGAAAGCCGCGAGCTGTTCAAGAACATCATCGAGGGCGAGGCCACCGGCGTCTTCCAGGGCAAGGTCATCGTCCGCCCGCATTCGCAGAAGACCGATGGCGGCATGAAGAGCAATGCGCTGCTGCTCAATGACGGCGCGACGATGTTCAACAAGCCCGAGCTCGAGATCTTCGCCGACGACGTGGTCTGCGGCCATGGCGCGACGGTCGCGCAGATGGACGGCGAGCAGCTCTTCTACCTGATGGCGCGCGGCCTGCCGCGGCCGCAGGCCGAGGCGCTGGTGCTCGCCGCCTTCGCCGGCGAGGTCACCGAGTTCGTCAGCGACGAGACGGTGCGCGAGATCTTCATGCGCGAGATCGACCGCTGGCTCTCGCAGCGCGAGGCGGCACCGAAGCTGGAGACGGTCTGATGCCTTACGTCAACCTGCAGATCACCAAGGGCGCGAGCCGCGAGCAGAAGGCCGAGATCGTCAAGGAGTTCACGCAGACTCTGGTGCGCGTGCTCGGCAAGAACCCGCAGAACACCCATATCGTGATTCAGGAGATCGAGCGCGATGATTGGGGGCATGCCGGCATGCTGGTGGCCGATCGGCAGCCCGAGCCCGGAAAGGCCTGAGCCATGAACGCGATCGCGAAGCCCTACGACGTCGAGGCGATCCGCAAGGATTTCGCGATCCTTTCGCGCGAGGTCTATGGCAAGAAGCTGGTCTATCTCGACAATGCCGCCTCGGCACAGAAGCCCGAGGCGGTGATCGAGGCGATGACCAGGCTGATGCGCGAGGACTATGCCAATGTCCATCGCGGCCTGCATTACCTTGCCAATGCCTCGACCGAGGCCTTCGAGGCGGCGCGTGAAAGCGCCCGGCGCTTCCTCAACGCCGCCCATCTCGAGGAGATCGTGTTCACGCGCTCCTCGACCGGGGCACTGAACGCGATCGCGTCCTCGCTCGGCCGGCATCTCAAGATTCAGGAAGGCGACGAGATCATTCTCTCGATCCTGGAGCATCATTCCAACATCGTGCCCTGGCATTACTGGCGTGAGCGCCATGGCGCCGTGATCAAATGGGCGCCAGTCGACGAGGATGGCAATTTCCTCGTCGAGGAGTTCGAGAAGCTGATCTCGCCGCGCACCAAGGTGGTGGCGCTGACGCATATGTCGAATGCGATCGGCACCGTCGTGCCGATCGCCGAGATCGCCAAGATCTGCCAGAGCTACCGTATCCCGCTGGTCGTCGACGGCAGCCAGAGCGCCGTGCATATGCCGGTCGACGTGCAGGCTCTGGGCTGCGACTTCTACGCCTTCACCGGCCACAAGACCTATGGGCCGACTGGTTCGGGCGTGCTCTGGGGCAAGCGGGAATGGCTCGCCAAGCTGCCGCCCTATGAGGGCGGCGGCGAGATGATCGTCACCGTCAGCGAGGATGCGATCACCTATAATGATCCGCCGCATCGCTTCGAGGCGGGCACGCCCGCAATCGTCGAAGCCGTCGGCCTCGGTGCCGCGCTCGACTACATGATGGCGCTCGGTCGCGAGAACATCGCCGCGCACGAGGCGAGGCTGCATGACTACGCCATGCAGCGGCTCGGAGAGATGAATTCGGTCCGCATTTTCGGCAAGGCCCGGGAGAAGGGCGCGATCATCGCCTTCGAGATGAAGGGCGCCCATGCGCATGACGTCGCCACGGTGATCGACCGGGCCGGCGTCGCCGTCAGGGCGGGGACCCATTGCGCGATGCCGCTGCTCGCCCGATATGGGGTGACATCGACCTGCCGTGCGTCGTTCGGCCTCTACAACACGCTCGAAGAAGTCGATAAGCTGGTCGAGGCCCTGCGCAAGGCGGAAGACCTGTTCTCCTGAACCGCCGATTGCCTGAATTGGAAGCGCCATGAGCGACACTGCCGAGCAAATCAAGCCGAACGCGCCGACGATGGGTGCCAGCACCGGCCTGCCGCCGGAGGAGATCGACCGGCTGACCGACGATATCGTCGCAGCCCTGAAGACGGTCTACGATCCGGAAATCCCGTCCGACATCTACGAACTCGGGCTGATCTATCGCGTCGACATCGCCGATGATCGCCAGGTCACCATCGACATGACGCTGACGGCACCGGGTTGCCCGGTCGCGGGCGAGATGCCGGGCTGGGTCGAGAACGCCGTCGGTGCCGTGCCCGGCGTCGCCTCGGTCACGGTCAACATGACCTTCGATCCGCCCTGGGATCAGTCGCGCATGTCGGACGAGGCACGCGTCGCGCTCGATATGTGGTGAAGCCAGGCTTCGGCTCGGGACAGGAAGAAGGCCGCTGCCGATGCGGCGGTCTTCTTCGTTTCCGGCCGGGACGCAGATGTGTCAGGGCTCGCGGACGACGCGGAAGCCATTGGTATAGAAGCGCACATCGCTTTCGTATTTGAAGCGCGCGGCCGAGCGCAGATAGCGCGGATCATTGTTGAAGGAGCCGCCGCGCAGCACGCGTTCGCGGCAGCCCGGCGGCGAATAGGCGCTGCCGTCGCGCGGCGAGGAGCGGTAGCTCTCGCTCCAGCAATCGGCCACCCATTCGGCGGCGTTGCCGGCCATGTCGTAGAGGCCGAAGCCGTTGGGCGGGAACTGGCCGACCTCGATCGCCTGGCGTCGCGGCTGGGCGTTGCAGCCGACGCAATTGGCCTTTTCCTTGTCGATCGTGTTGCCCCAGGGGTAGCTGGTGGTGGTGCCGGCACGGGCGGCGTATTCCCATTCCGCCTCGGTCGGCAGGCGATATTTCCGCCCGGTCTTGAGCGAGAGCCAGACGACATAGGCGCCGGCATCGTTCCAGTGGATGTCGGTGACCGGCCGTCGGCCGCGCCCGAGATTACGGTCGCTCGGGCGGTGGCTGCAGCCGCCCTCGGCGACGCAGGCATCCCATTCCGCGAACGTCACTTCGCGGGTGCCGATATAGAAGGGCCGGCCGATCGCGACCGAGCGCACCGGCTTCTCGAACTCGAACATCTCGTTCGAGCCCATTTCGAAGGTGCCGGCCGGGATCAGGCTGAGTTCCGGGCAATCCTCGCAATCGCGCAGGGGCCTGGCGGGTGCCGGCGTCGCGCCGGGCCGGGCTTGCGTGGCGCTCGCCGTCTGGGCAGGAGCCGGGCTGGTGGGCCGCGCCTGGCCGCGGGTGCGGTAGAACTCCTCCCGCGTCCGGGCCAGGCTGGCGAAGCGGCCATTCGGGTAGGCGTCGAGATAGGCGCGGTACTCGGCCGGGTTCTCGCTGTTGCGGATGGTTTCCCAGAAGGAGAGCTCATAGGGGCCGAGCTGGTCGGATTGCGGGCCGGGCGGCGGCGGCGCCATGATGACGCCGCGGGTCGCCTGGGCGATGGCTGCCGGCTTGCCGTTCGGCGTCACGACCAGCCCGGCCGCAGGCGGCGACGAGATCCAGACCTGCTGCTTGCGCCGCGTGGCGCGGGCAACCGCATCGCGGGTGCGGGTCAGCGCAGCAGCCATGTCGAGCCCAGGCGTGCGGATCGCCTTGAGCCATTCCGCAATCGCCGGGTCGGTGCGGCCGGGCGTCTCGGCCTGGGTGCGCCCCGGTGCGACCGGCGCCATCACGGCGATGTTCTCCAGCGGCTCGATCGGCGCCAGGCCCTTGCGATTGCCAAGGGCCGCCTGCCAGGGATTGTCGCGGGCGGCGTCGAGGACGACCACAGCGCTCGCCGGCCGGCTGACGATCAGCGCGTCGAGCAGACCGTCGAAATCGGAGGCATCGCGACCGAGATCGCCCGGCGAGCGAATGTTGGCGTCGACGGCGGCCAGGAAGTTGCGGCCGCGGTGCTGGACGGCATGCCCGGCATAGAAGACCACGACATGGGCGCCGCGGGTCAGTTTCTCCCGGAAGGCGGCCAACGCCCGCTCCAGCCCGGCCCGATCGGCGTTCTCGACCATGGTGACGTCGAAATCGCCCTGCCGCAGCGCCTCGGCGACGGCGCGGGAATCCGTGACGGGATTGGCCAGGGGCGCTTCGCGATAGGCGGCGTTACCGATGACCAGCGCCAGCCGGGCCGGGGTCGCCCCGGCCTGAGCGAGGGCCGGCGGGGAAAGCCACCATGTCTGAGCCAGCCAGGTGGCCAATGCCAGAAGCAGGGGAGTGAGCCGGCGGTACCAGGACATGCGGTTCAGCACTCCGACAGGCCGCCCGCGCCGTCACGGGCGTGAAGCTTCAGCGAACATAGACTGTGATCTTCTGAGACATTACCGGCGGCCGATGCGGCATGTGCAGATGGTCGCCGAGCAGCAATTGCAGCGTATGCGTGCCCTTGGGCAGGGTGACGACGACCTCGGTCTGGCCATTGCCGAGATGGATGTGGTTGTAGTCGGCCGGGATAGGCTGATCCGCAGGCGGTGGCTCGACATCGATCAGCAGATGGTGATGACCGGTCAGCGGCTTGTCGATGCCGGCCGGCGCGATGCCCATTTCCTTCAGCCCCATCCGCACCGTGAAGCGTTCCGGCACGCGCAGGCCGTCGAGTGGATAATGGAAGTAGAGCAGCGCACCGCGCGGCGATGGCTGGCGCTGCGCCGTCTGCGCCGACGGGCTGGTGGCCGCGAGCAGCGGGCAGAGCAGGGCGAGGCCGAACAGTGCGGACAGCCGCCACATGCGGAAGGTGGCATCAGAGCCGGCGGTGCGGACAGGCGCCCTCATCGACGCGCACTCCGCTTCCGGGGATTGCCGACGAAGACCTCGATCCGCTCGGATAGGACCGGCGGATCGTGCGGCACGTGCTGATCGTCGCCGAGGATGAGCTGCAGGCTGTGCCGGCCGGGTGGCAAGGTGATCTTCCGCTCGGTCTGGCCGTTGCCGAAGTGGAGATGATTGAGATCGCTGGGGATGGCGACGTCGAGCGGCGGCGTCGGCACGTCGATCAGCAAATGGTGATGGCCGGTATTGGGCTTGGCGACACCGGCCGGAGCCACGCCCATATTGCGCAACCCGAAGCGGATGGTCGAGGTCGCGTAGATCGTCGCGCCATTGCGCGGGTAGATGAAGTAGACCGCGGCGTCGTTCGGAGCGGGCGTGCGCCCGGGCTTGCCCGGTGCAGCCTGTGCCGCGGAAAGAGGCTGTGCCGCCGCGGTCGCTTCGACACGCACCCGGATCTTTTGCGACATCACCGGCGGATCGTGCGGGACGTGCTCGTGGTCGGCGAAGAGGAGCTGCAGCGTGTGCTCGCCCGGCGATAGGCTGAGTTCGGTCTCGGTCTGGCCGCGGCCGAAATGCAGATGGTTGAAGTCGCTGGGTATCTCGCGGTCGAGCGACGGCAGCTCGGTGTCGACCAGGAGATGGTGGTGGCCGGCATTGTCCTGCTTCGTGCCGGCCGCTGCGATCGCGATGTTCTCGCTGCCGAAGCGGACGATGGAGCGGGCCGGGATCGTCGCGCCATCCTGCAGGCCGACGAAGAACACCCGGGCGTTCGGCGCCGCGGCGGTGCGCGGTTTCTCCAGCGGCGCGGCTTCGACCTCGACGGTGATCTTCTCGGACATCACCGGCGGATCATGAGGCACGTGATCGTGATCGGCGAAGAGCAGCTGCAAGCTGTGGCGGCCGGGCGAAAGCAGGATCTCCGCTTCGGTCTGGCCGCCGCCGAAATGCAGATGGTTGAAATCGCTCGGGATCGGCTGGCCGAGCGGCGGCAGCTCCGTGTCGATCAGCAGGTGATGATGGCCGGCGTTGCGGCGCGGGCTGCCGGCGGGGGCGATCTCCATGCCGGTGACGGAAAAACGCACCAGGAGCTTGGCGGGAACCTTGGCCTTGTCGCGCAGATCGATGAAGGAAACCCTGGCCGCCGCCGGCGCAGGGCTGCGCGGCCGTGCTCGTTCCTGCGCCATGGCCGAACTCGCCAGCGCGGCGAGAACCGCTGAAATGCCGACAACAAGCCTGAGCCGAATACCCTGCATCGGCGCTCTTCCCGAGGGCGCGGCATGGAGGAAAAAAGCTATCAGGCCCCAGTCGCAGGGGCAAGCAGAGTGCGGGTGGCGACAAGGGGCAGGTCTGGATTTTTGACGCGTCTTTCTTTAGGTTGACGCAGGGAATGGTGCCATGAACATCACGTTCAAGCTCTGTGCACTGGCCGCTCTTCTATTGCAGACGTTGGCCTTGCCAGCGCTGGCACAGGATCGCCGCGTCGCGCTGGTGATCGGCAACTCGACCTATAAGAACGCACCCGCTTTGCCGAACACGGTCAATGATGCGCGCGATACCGCCGAGGCCCTGCGCAAGCTCGGCTTCGAGGTCGTCGACGGGCTCGACCTCGACAAGCGCGGCATGGACCAGGCATTGGCCCGCTTCGCCCGGCTGGCCCAGGATGCCGATGCGGTGATGTTCTACTATGCCGGCCACGGCTTCCAGTTCAACGGCGAGAACTTCCTGGTTCCGCTCGAGGCCAGGATCGATGACGAGGTCTCGGTCCAGTACGAGACGCTCAAGCTCAGCGAGGTGATCACTGCGCTCGGCTTCGCCAAGGGCGTCAAGATCATGGTGCTCGACGCCTGCCGCAATAATCCCTTCGTCGCCCAGCTCTCGAAGAAGCAGGCGACGCGCGGCTTTTCAGTCGGCTCGGGGCTTGCGCCGATCGCGCGGGCGCAAGGCATGGTCACGGCCTATGCGACGCAGGCCAATGACGTCGCGGCCGATGGGGCCGGGCGCAACAGCCCGTTCACGGCGGCGCTGGTCCAGGAGATGAGGCAGCCGGGACTCGAGATCGCCACCATGTTCCGCCGGGTCCAGAAGGCGGTCTATGACGCGACCGGCGGCAGGCAGACGCCCGAATTGTCGCTCTCCCTGCTCGGCGACTTCTACCTGAACCGGGAGGAGACCGACGCCGATATCTGGAAGCGGTTGCGCAGCAGCGACAATCCCGCCGAGATCAAGGCCTTCATCCACCGCTTCCCCGCGAGCTTCTTCGCGGTCGACGCAAAGACGAGGCTCGATCTGCTCGAACGTCGCAATTTCGCGACGAGCGAGCGTGCGAAACTGGAGAGCGAATTCGCGGCGCGCGAGAAGGCGTTGCTGGAACGGGTCCAGCAGGCCGAGAAGAGCCGGCAGCAGGCCGCCACCGATCTTGCCGGCCGCGACGCGGGCAAGACCGATGCCGAGCGCTCGCTGCCGCGGCCGGCCGATAGGCCGACGCAGGCGCCGGCCTCCGCGAGCGTGCCGGCGGCAAAGCCTTCGGATGCAGGCGAGCGCGAGCGGCTCGCCAAGGAGCTCGCCAGGCGTGAGCAGGAACTCGCTTCGCTCGAGGCCGAGAAGGCCAGGCTGTCGCAGGAGCGCCAGGACCGTGAAAAGGCGGTCGCGGCGCGGATCAGCGCCGGCGCCGCCGTCAAGGAGCTGCCGGTGCCCGAGAAGCCGCTCTTGCCGAGCGCTCGCCCGACCCGGCAGGAGGCGCGGCCAGTGCCGCCGCAGGAGCGCACGGTCCTCGACCGCAGGTCGACGGATGTCCTGCTCGGCGGCGGCGAGCCTCCAGCCCCGGCACGCGCCAGCAAGAACCGGCGGCCGAACGGAGCGCGTGACTGTACCGAGGATTTGATGCGGGCCCAGCTGGGCGATGGCGGTGGCAATGCGCTGAAGGGCTGCCGCTGAGCTGACGCCCGCGGAGCGGCGATGGTGGAGCAAACTGGATGAGCGCAGCCCCGGCACCGGCGTCGGCTTATGACGCAATGAGGCCCGCCGCCCTGGCGGGTTGCGGGCTCCTTGCCTTGCTCGGCGTCACAGTCGTGGCCGTTGCCCAGGCACCCGCGCCAGTATCGCCGGCGCCCGCTGCGGCCGCGCCTGCACCGATCCCGTTCGCCGAGGCCCTGCAGCGGGCGGCTGCCGATCTGTTCGCCAAGGCCGATCTCTCTGGCGAGCGGGTCGATCTGGTGATCGATCCCTTGATCGACGGCATTTCCGGGGCGCAGTCGACCTCGACGCGCTCCATGCAGCAGACGCTTTCCGACATCGTCGGGGCATCCTATCCACGCTTTCGCCTGCAGCCATTCACGACGGAGAGCCTGGCGCGCGAGCCGGTCGTCCTGATCGGGACCTTCACGGCAGTGAACAATGCCGGCGATGCCAAGGGCGCGCGCGATGCCTATCGGATCTGCCTGACGCTCGCCGATCTGAAGTCGAAGCGCGTCGTCTCGAAGGGCGTCGCCCGGGCGCGCCCCGAGGGCGTCGACGTGACGCCGACGACCTATTACCGCGACGCGCCGATGTGGACGAAGGACCCGGCGACCGAGGCCTATATCAAGGTCTGCCAGGAGACGAGGCTCAGCGAGCCGATCGACCCCGTCTATCTTGAGCGGCTGAACGCTGCGGCGCTGATCAATGACGGCATCCTCGAATACGAGGCCAGGCGCTATCGCGAGGCGCTGGCCTTCTACCGTACGGCGCGGACGCTGCCGGGTGGCGACCAGCATCGCGTGCGGGTCGGCGCCTATCTCGCCGCCAGCAAGCTCGGGCGCAGCGAGGACGCGGTCGACGCCTTCGGCGACCTCGTCGACAGCGGCCTCGCGAGTAACCAGCTCATGGTCAAGCTGCTGTTCCAGCCGGGGTCGACGCAGTTCATCGCCAATCCGCAGATCACCGAACCCTATCCGATGTGGCTGAGCCAGATCGCGACGCGCGCCAGGCAGAAGGACGCCTGCCTCGAGATCGTCGGACACACCTCGCGTACCGGCACACAGCATCTCAACGAGCGGCTTTCGGTGCTGCGGGCGCAATATGTGATGGAGCTGCTGCAGGCGGGCGTTCCGGACAGCCGCAACCGCATGATCGCCACCGGAAAGGGTTTCAACGAGAACCTGATCGGGACCGGCAAGGACGATGCCAGCGACGCGCTCGACCGCAGGGTCGAGTTCAAGGTGATCGGCTGCTGAGCGTGACCAGGCGGGATGCGAGCGTGGCGGATGGATTGCCTTGATGAGCGCGAGCAAGTCCAATCCCTATGACGCCGTCGCCTATCCCGGCCATGCCTTCTCGCAGACCCATCCCGGGCATCTGGCGACGATCGCGCATTTCCACGGCATGAGCCCGGCACCGACTGCGGCGATGCGCGTGCTGGAACTCGGCTGCGGCAGCGGCGGCAACCTGATCCCGATGGCGCTGCAATCGCCGGGCGCCAGCTTCATCGGCATCGACCTCAGCGCCAGCGCCATCGCGCGAGCCAAGGCCGAAGCCGACGAGCTCGGGCTGCGCAACATCGCGTTCCACCATCTCGACATCATGGCGGCGGATGCCGGGCTCGGCAGCTTCGACTATATCCTGGTCCACGGCGTCTATTCCTGGGTGCCGCCCTTCGTGCGCGAGCGCATCCTGGCGCTGTTCGGCGAATTGCTGCGGCCGCAGGGCATCGCCTATGTCAGTTACAATGCCCTGCCGGGCTGCCGGCTGCGCGATCTCGCCCGAGACGTCATGCTCTACGAGACCCGCGACATCGAGGAGCCGCTGGAGCGGGTCAGGGTGGCGCGGGCCGCGATCAAGCGCTTCGCCGAGGCGACCGACCCTGGCTCGTTCTACGGCGCCGCCTTGCGCGAGCGCCTGCAACAGATCGACGAGATTCCGGACAACGTCCTCTATCATGACGATCTCAACCCCGGAGCCCGGGCGTTCGCCCTGCACGAGGTGCTGGACGCCGCCGCACCGCATGGGCTGCAATTCCTCGCCGAGGCCTCGTTCCCCAATAATTTCGGCGGGGCGCAGGGGCCGGCCCAGCAGATCCTGAACGCGATCCCGGTCGACGAGCCGCTGCGCCAGGAGCAATCGCTCGACCTTCTGATCGGGCGCTGCTTCCGCCAGACGCTGCTCTGTCGCTCGGATATCGTGCTCCGGCGCGGCTTCTCACGCTTTACGCTCGCCCCTTATCATCTCGCCGCGAATGTCCGCGAGGCCGAGGAACAGGACGACAGGCCCGGCGTCGGCGGGTTCCTGTTCGGTAGCGACGTTCGGCTTGCCGTCGACCTCGAAAGCGCAAAGGCCGCCTTGCGGGTGCTCGGCCAGGCCTGGCCCGGCAGCATCGGCCATGCCGAGCTCGTCGCGAGCGCTCTGGACGAGGCCAGGGACAGCCTCGGTCCCGACATCGAGCGCGAGACCGGCCGGCTCAACGAGGCGCTGACGGCGATCTACCGGGCCGGCCTGCTGGAGATCAGCCTGGAGCCGCACCGGCTTACCACGACCGTCGGCGAGCGGCCGGTGGCGAGCCTGCTGGCGCGGCGGCAGGCGCTGGCCGGCAACGAGGTCACCGATCTGCGCCACCGCGCCGTGGCGCTGGATGGCGTCGTGGTGCGCCAATTCGTCAGCCTGCTCGACGGCACCCGGACGGTGCCGATGCTGCTGGCCGAGATGAACGCCTTCCTGGCCGAGGCGCATGCTGCGGGGCGTGACGCTGCGGACCTCCCCCGGCGCGCGACGGCGGAGGAGGTCGAAATGCATCTGCGCGACGTCGCCCGGCTCGGCCTGCTGGCGGGCTGACATTGTCGCTGGCCCGTTCCACGCGTATCCTTCTGCCTTGTCCGAGCAGAGGGCAGCTGTCGGGCCGCGGGCTCGCGGGCGCGGCCGATATCGCCGGCGGTAGCGAGGCATGAGCCAGCGCTTCAAGCAGTTCCAGGCCGCGTTCCGGGAGGATGCCTGCCTCGAGGCGATGATGCAGGCGAGCCGGGGCGGCATCAATATCGCCTGTCCCGCCTGCGGCCGGGTTTCCGCCTTCGTGCCGCGGCTCAAGCTGCGTGCCTATGCCTGCGGGCACTGCAATTTCCTGGTCTCGCCCTGTGCCGGGACGCCGCTGGAGAGCCGCCGGACCTCGCTGCAGCTCTGGTTCTTCGCGATCAGGCTGCTGGCGGAGCAGGGGCCCAAGGCGGCGGCGACGCTGGAACGCGAGGCGGGCATCTCGAGCGAGCAAGCCCGCCGGATGGTCGGAGAGCTCGAAGCCGCCGCCAAGGACGGGGCCGGCTGGTTCGCGGCCGCCCACAAGGCAGTGGCGGGCGGCGCCGGCCTGGTCCCGGCGCCGGGCATTGCGGGCGCCGCGCGGAGTGCCTTGCCGCGTAAAGCGTCGCAGGGCGCGGCGATTTCGGCGGATGGCGCAGGCCGGACCCGGCTGCTGGCGCTGGCGGGCGCCGGGAGCGTCGTCGTGGCAGTGATGGCGGGCGTGGCGGTTGCGACGCTGACACCAGTTCCGGCGCCGGCTCCCGATCCCGATTTCGCGCCCGCCGAGACGGTCGACGCGCCTTCGCTGCAGGCGCCGATGCGCCCCTCGCTGATCCTGTCCTCGGTCGAGGGCGATCTTGAAGCGGCGCGGCAGGCGACGCAGTTTGCGCTCAGCAACGATCCCTCGCTGGCGGCTCTGACCGAACAGTCGGCGGACGAAGCCTCCGGGGCATCGCCGCAGGTGCCGGCTTTGCCGCTGCCGGTGCTGCCGCCTTCGAACATCCTGCTGGTGCCGCCGAAGCTGCCTGCCAGGCCCGGTGCCGTGCCGGCTCCGGCAGCCGTGCCGCGCCAGCAATTGCCGCGGGCGCCGATCACCATTGGCGGCGATCCCGACCAGATCCTGACCTTCGGGCCGATCCGCATCCGCCGGCATCTGGTCGACATCATCGTGCGGGCGGGGCGGGTCGTCGGGGCGGACCCGACCCTGCTGATGGCGGTCGCCGACAAGGAATCCTCATTCTCGACCACGGTCCAGGCGAAGACCTCCTCGGCGACCGGGCTCTACCAGTTCATCGAGCAGACCTGGCTCGGCGTCGTCTTCGAGTTCGGCCGCAAGCACGGCATGATGGCCGAGGCTGCGCTGGTCACGCGCAATGGCCGGCAATTCGTGGTCGCCGACGCCAATGAGCGTCAGCGCATCCTCGACCTCAGGCGCGAGCCCTATCTCTCGGCCCTGCTCGCCGCCGAGATGCTGAAGCGTGACACGCTGCGACTGGAGAAGGCGATGGGGCGCCACCTCACCGGCGGCGAGATCTACCTGATCCACTTCCTCGGCCCGGATGCGGCGCAGACCTTCATCGAGACCATGGAGGAGACGCCCGGCGCCAGCGCGGCCGAGTTGCTGCCGCGTCCGGCGCAGGCCAACCGGCCGATCTTCTATGCCGAGGCCGGCGGCGAGACCAAGACGCTCTCGGTCTCGGAGGTGCACAAGAAGTTCAACGAGATGATCAAGGTGCGCCTCGACCGCTACAAGGTGGTGCGCGGCGGTGCCGCCCCGCCGGCTCCGGCGCGGAGCCCATCACGCTAGGAACCGGCCCCGGCTGGCCGGCCCGCGGAATCAGGGTTCCGGTCGTCGTCGCAGATCGCAGTGCCCGGGATTGATGCGCCTGCGTTCACTCGATCCTGAAATATTTGATGCCGACGCCGATCCTGCCGCCGAGGCGCGAAACATCTTGCCGCAAGCTCGGGAAAACGTCACCGGCCGGCGCTGGATTGGGCCCAGCGAGCGAAGGCAGCGGCGCCTGGCTGACAAGGGCGATGACGGCTTGCGGACGGACCGGAGCGCCTGAAGCAGCCGTCGATTCGAGCTTGAGGGTGAAGCTCGCCTTGCCGCCCTCGCGGCGCGTGAAGCTGGCGAGGTTGTAGACAAGCCCGTCATCGCCGACGAGCAGGACAGCGAGGTTCTGCTTCGGATCGCTCTCGACCGTGCCGCTCAGCGTGTCGCCGCTCTTCATGGTGAAGGCGCCGATCTGCATGACAGGGCTGCGATCTATGCCGCGCCCGAGCTGACGCAGGAAATCGACCATCGGACATTGCGCCGTGGTGATCGACCGGAGGCTGATCTGCGCCTCGAAGCCCTGCGCCCGCTTGAAAGCGCCGTCGAAGGCGACGAAGGGCGGCGCGGAACTGCCGAAGCCTTCGATCGCGGCGCGCCTGTCGCCGACCGAGGTCGGCCAGAGGAAGAAGCAGGCGCCGCCATCGTAGGTCGCGATATAGCGCTCGATGCGTTCCGCCGGCGTGCGCGGCTCGCGTTCTGCGGGGGGCTGGTCGACCATATTGGTCGCCGTCTTGTTCTCCGCGGCCGGCGGGGTGGCGGCAGGGGGAAAGGTGAGAGGAGGAATGGCGACCGGCGGCAACCGGGCCGGAGGCGGGACCTGGATCTGGGCTGCCGGTGGCGGGCCCAGAGTCGGCGGAGCTTCCGCTCGCGCCGTAGTTTGAGACGGTGCCGCGGGCGCAGGCGTGGGCGCCGGGTTGGAGGCGGGGGCTGGCGGGCGCTGCGAGGGCGGTTGCTGCGGCTGCTGGCGCTCGGAGGCGAAGCTGCCGGCTGGCGGCTGCGGGGACGCTGCCGTTTCGTTCGGGCTAGTCTGTTGCGGTTCCGGAGCCACGCCTTGCAGGCTCGGCGCGGGAGGCGCATCGCTGCGGCCGGCGAGCACGGGCGGGTCAGGGGCTGTCGGCGGGCGGCCGCCTTGTCCGAGCAGCTGCCAGGCGAGGAAGCCGCCAACGGCGAGCACGGCGAAGGCGGCCGCACCGGCGAGCGCCTTCCAGGCAAGGCTGCCGCCTCCGACACCGCCGGCGGCATTCCGCTGCCCCTTCAGCTGCCAGGACGCGACCTCCGCCATATCGGCGGGCCGATCCTTGGGGTCGGGCGCCAGCATGCGGGCCAGCAGCGGCCGCAGGCTCTTGTCGACCGCGGCTAGGTCCGGCACGCGCCGACGTTTCTCCAGAATCTGCATCTGGGTGCCGCCCATGTCTAGGGGCCGGCCGCCAAGTGCCTCGGCGAGGACGAGGCCGAGGCTGTAAATGTCCGATCTGCCGGTGACCTCGCCGCCGAACAGGCCGAGCTGCTCGGGCGAGACATAGTTGTATTTGCCGGCGAAACCGGTGCCGATGACGGTCTTTTCGCCCAGCAGGCTGGACTTGGCGATGCCGAAATCGATGATCTTGGCGCGCGCGACCTGGCCGCCGGGCAGGATGATGTTGTCGGGCGAGACGTCGCGATGGGTGATCCCCAGCATATGCGCGGCATGCAGGCCGCTGGCGATGCGCCGGCGCAGCAGGTCGACCTCCTCCGGTGGCAGCGCTCCCTGCCTGAGCCGCTCCGACAGCGACTGCCCGTCGACGAACTCCATGGCGAGATAGGTCGCCTGCGTCGCGGGATCGACGGTGAAGACGTAATAGCGGACGATCGCCTCGTTGTAGACATTGTGCAGCGCCGCCGCTTCCTTGCGGAACAGGGTGACGACCGCCTCGTCCTGCGCCATGTCGGGGCGGACCATCTTGATCGCCACCGCGTCGCCGGTCTGGATGGCGCGGCCCTTGTAGATTTCGCCCATGCCGCCGACCGCGATCAGGCGCTCGATCTCATAGATGCCGTTCAGCCGCGTGCCGACCGAAAGCCCGTTGCGCGGCATGATGATCGTGCGCTCGGAATCGGTCATGTGGCCTCGTTCTTCGGCTGACGCATGTTCGGCATCCAGCGCGTCTGTACGCGGCGATCCTGATGATAGCGGACAATCACGACGGTGACATTATCGGTCGCGCCGCGCTCCAGCGTCAGCGCGAGCAGTGCGTCGCAAGCGCCCTGGGCATCAGCGCCGGATGCGGCGCGCAGGATCTCGTCATCCTCGACATGTCCGGTCAGGCCGTCGGAGCAGAGCACGAAGGTGTCGCCGCCTTCGAGTTCGCCATGGTCGATGTCGAGGGAGGGCAGATCGTGCACGCCGATGGCGCGGGTGATCACATGCCGGCGCGGCCAGTTGCGCGCCTCCTCGGCGCTGAGCAGGCCGCGATCCATCATGTCCTGCACCTCGGTATGGTCGCGCGAGATCTGGGTGATGTAGCCGTGGCGGACGAGGTAGATTCGGCTGTCGCCCGACCAGAGGCAGGCGAAATGACTGCCGTGAACCAGCAGTACGGCGAGGGTCGAGCCCATGGTCGCGCCCGCCTGTTCGTGGGCCCGGCGGCGCAGCTCGGCATTGGCGGCGAGCACGCTCCGTTCCAGCCGTGCCAGAAGGTCGGCGGCTGAGATGGCGGGGCCGATGCCGTCGAGCGCGGCGGCGACCGTCGCGCTCGCCATGGCGCCGTTCTCGTGTCCTCCCATGCCGTCGGCGACGGCCCAGAGCCCGAATTCGGGCCGCGTCACGAGATTGTCCTCGTTATGGCTGCGCACACGGCCTGGATGGCTGATCGCGCCGGTCTCGAAGGGAGGGGCTGGGCCGGCATGGTTCATGACGCTGCTCCCGCACCGAGAAAGGCGTCGAAGCGGCCGGTCAGCAGGCCGCTGAACAGATAAGGGCTCGGCAGAGCCTGGCCGACCAAGGCGAGCGGCTCGAAATTCTCGCCGCCGACGGTCCAGAGATAGCAGGCATGGGCATAGGAGCGCGTATGGTCCTCGACCCGCAGTGCCGCCAGGCGGGCCGGGAAGGTCGCCGGGTCGAGCGCGCTGACGATCGTGCCGTCGGACAGCCTGACCATGTCGGCCGGCGGGGCGGCCTTCAGCTCGTCGTTCGGAACCGGCAACCGGGCCAATGCCTCGGCAACGGCCTCGAAGCTCGCTTCGGGCTCCAGCGCATTCAGCAGGAAATCCTCGGCGTGGTCGAACCAGGCATCCTGCGGGTCGGTCTCGGGCGGCGGGATCGCCGTGCCCGGACCCGCGACCGCGAAGACCGTGAGCGGGAAATAGCGGCCGATGCCGTCGACCGAGGGCATGAAGGCCCCGGCGACGGTGTTGCCGCCATAGGCCGAGCCGAGCCAGAAGCGCCAGATCGGCGCGTTGAGGAAGGCGTCCTGCCAGCCGGCGCCGAGATCGAGCCGGCTCGCGGTCAGCCCGCCCTGGAGCCAGGGCTCGTAGACCGAGAGAAAGGCCGTGGGCGCCCCCAGGGCGATGAAGTCGCGCTTGCCCGGCAGTTTTCCGAACAGCCCGCACGCCATGGCTCAAATCCCCGTCGGACAGCGGATTTCGCGCAGCGCCGGCAGCACCAGCGGGTTCTTCAGCGAGCCGACGCCGAACTGGTAGCCGACCTGTCGGCCGCCGGAGGCGAGCGTGAACACGACATTGTCGCCCTGGCGCAGCACCGAGCCGGCATCGAGCAGCCGGAAGAACGACCAGACGCCATCGCGCTCGAACAGCTTGACCTCGCTCGGCGCGGCCGGGGTCGGACTGTTCGAGAAGAAGCCGCCACCGAAGATGCCGCCGGCATTGTTGCTGCCGGCGCCGCCACCGAGCGTCAGGGTGATCGAGGTCCGCGCCAGCCCGGCGCCCGGCCACATCACCGGGGTCGGCGTGTTGACGCCCTGCTGGCTCGCCACTGTGAAGCCGTTGATCTCGAGCTTGGCGCCCGAAGCGTCGGAGGACAGGGCGGTTGGGACCGCCACCATCTGGAAGGAGGGCAGGTTGCCGCCGGTCGGGAAGAAGGCTTCACGAATGTCGCTGGCGCGCTGGAATTCGCGCAAGGTCGTCGGCGAGAGCGAGCGGGCGACGCGGCTGTCGGCGCGCCAGCTCCATTGCGCGCCGGACTTGTCGATATAGGGGTCGAGCCGCTCCTTCAGGAACTTGTCCATGGCGCCGGTGCCGGGCGCGAAGAGCTGCGCGAAGTCGGAGAGGGCGATGTCGCGGGTGCTGCCCTTGGTGAAGGGGTAGCGATTGGCGAGAAGATTGGTGCAGGTGCGGCTGACCTCGTCGCCGAGCGCCTGGCGCAGCAGAGAGATGGTGGCGCTGGTGGCGTCGCCCTCGAAATCATTGACCGCCGAGACGATCATCGCATCGAACGGGGCAGGGTAGCGCGAGGAGTTGCCGCGCAGCGAGGCGATCAATGGCACCATCGCCGCGTTCGCCGCCGCCGACTGGGCCGGGGTGGTCGCCGCCATGGCGAGGTTCTGGTTGATCTCGGCGAAGATCTGCAGCGCCTGGTCGACCGGCCGGCGGCCGAGATCGCCGTCGACCAGGACATGGTATTGTTTGAAGCCGGCCTCGATATTGGCGCCGAGCGCCTCGCTGCCGGCCGAGAGCACCCGGTCGACGCCCGGCGCGCTCAGCGGCAGGGAAGTGCCGAGTCGGCCGAGCGCCGCATTGGCCCGCTCCTCCAGCGTCTTGGCTGCGGCCTCCTTGCCGGCTTGCGCCGCCGCCTGCGCGGCGGTCGGTCGGCGGGCGGCGCGCTCCTTGGTCAGCTGCGTCTCGTCGCGAACCGATTCCAGCACTTGCTTGAAGGGCGAGGTCGGCGCGGCGATCGCCGAGAGCGCCACGTATTTCGGCTTGTCGGCATTGAGCGGGCGCAGCTTCAACCGGCGCAGCGCGCGCTGCCACGACGCTATGAAATCGCGTGAATAAAGCTTCATAAGATCTTGGAAAAGACTGGAATATTGCGAATTGATCGCGGCCTGGTCGACATTCTCGCCGAGGACCCAGCGCTCCTTCTCGATACGCTCGCCGATATCGCCGAGACGGTCGACGAAGGCGTTCTGGAAACCGTCATAGGTGTAGAAATAGGGCACCCGGATCGTATCGAGATCCTCGCCTGAGACCCCCTCGAAGACGAGCCGGACATCCGAGCCGCCGCGCTGCGCCGCGACCCAGTCGCGGTTGGCGTTGCGCCCTTGCGTGCGCAGCAACTCATAGGCGCGCTCGGCGATGCTCATCCGCCGCAGTGTCTGCTGGCTGCTCTCGATCAGCGTCTGGTTGAGCTTGACCAGCGGCTCGGCGCCCTCGTCGAGATCGAGCAGCGCGGTGAGATGCTCTTCCAGCGCCTCGCGGCCCTTGGCGTTGGCGGCGCCCGGGAACAGGTTCTCGGCCCAGTCGAGCCGCATCCAGGCGAGGACGAGATCGCGGTCGAGCTTCGCCCGGCCGCCGATCATCAGATAGACCTTGAGCGCCTCGTAGAGGAAGCCGGGATTGTTGGCATTGGCCTCGAGCTGCTCTTCGAGCCGGAAGATGATGCGCGAGCGCAGCATCCGCTCCAGCGCCTCCTGATAGCTGATCTGTGTCGCCGATTGCAGGCGCTCGCGCTGGCTCAGACCGAAGGTCGCGGCGATGGGGGTCGGCTCGTCCTTGTTGGCGTAGCCGGCCGGCATGTGCCGCAATTTGTGCAGCAGCGGCAGGACAAGGCTGAAATTCCGTTCCGAGATCGTCGTTTCCTGCAGCACCGGGGCGGCGTTCGAACGGTAGTCGGCAAGGGCGTAATTGGTCTGGTTGATCAGCTCGCTGTTGCGCGCATAGCTCGTCCACCACAGTCCGGTGAGGGTCACTGCGGCGAGCGCCACCGCGGTGAAGCCGGCGGCACGCAACAGGGCCGAGCGCCTGATGGCGCGCAGATCGGTCGAGACCCAGCCGGACTCGCCGATGATCACCTTCTGGATCAGATCGGTCAGGAAATAGCTCTTGCCACGGCCCGAGAAGCTGCCGGCGCCGGCATGCTCGCTGCCGAAATTGCGCGAGAGCGCGCCGATCAACTGGTCGATCGGCGTGCCTTCCTGTGTGCCCGAAGTGAAGTAGAAGCCGCGCAGCGTCGCGCTCTGCTGGTAGCGCGTCGGTTCGAAGACGCGGCCGAGGAAGTCGACCATGATCGGCTTCAGCGCCGCCATCTGGCTCGGCAGGCCGAAGAGCTGGGCGCGTGCGGTCGGGTTGGGCTCGTCCTGCAGGCGGTCGGAGAGGCGCTGGTTCAGGCGCTCGATCAGCGCGTCGAACTCCGGTGGAACGTCGCCGATCATGTTGCGGGTCTTGTCGAGGGTCTGGAAGGTGTGGCCCCAGACCATGCGGCGCTGCGGCTCGGAGAGCCCGCCGAAGAACTCGTTGAAGCCGGCGATCAGATCGGCCTTGGTGAAGACCGCATAGACCGGGAAATCGATCTTCAGGCGCTCGTTCAGCTCGAGCAGGCGGGCGCGGATCGCCTCGGCATGGGCGGCAACCTGTTCGGGCGTCGAGGTCAGCAGATCCTCGACGCTGATCGCGACCATGACGCCGTTGATCGGCTGACGCGGGCGGTTGTGCTTCAACAGGTCGAGGAAGGCGAGCCAGCCCGCGCGTTCGGCCTTGGCGTCGGTGTCCTGGGTGGTGTAGCGCCCGGCGGTGTCGATCAGCACCGCTTCCTCGGCGAACCACCAGTCGCAATAGCGCGTACCGCCATTGCCGGCGACCGCCGCCGGGGCCTGGCCGCCGCGCGCCAGCGGGAATTTCAGGCCGGAATTGACCAGCGCCGTCGTCTTGCCGGCGCCGGGCGGGCCGATCATCACATACCAGGGCAGGTCGTAGAGATAGTCGCCGCCATCCTTGCCGCGAGCCCGCTTCAGCGTCGCGAGCGCATCGCGCATCGCCGAGCCGAGCGCCGGGCCATCGCCGGCCGCGCTCTCCTCCTTGGCCAGCGCCTCGCTCAGCGCAGCCACTGCCTTGCGCCGCCGGATGAGGATCATGGCGATCCAGACGCCGGCGCCGATCGCGAGAAGCAGGACGAGCGGCAGGCGCACGAAGAGCGGCTCGAACGGACGCACTTCGCCGATCGCGACGAAGGGGCCGCCGAACCAGATCAGCAGGGCGAGCGCCAGCGTGCCCACTGCGATTGCGACGATCCTGAGCCAGATCGCGACGCTCATTTCGTGTCGATCTCCCTCTTGGCAGGTCTCGCGGTGCTCGTTCGGTCTCTAGCTTTCGCGCTGGATCAGGATCTCGACCCGGCGGTTCTTGGCGCGTCCTTCAGGCGTGGCATTGCTGGCGATCGGCGCGTCGGGGCCCTTGCCCTCGATGCTGATCCGCTCCTTCCGGTTCAGCCTGGTCTTGAGGAGCTCGCCGACGGCCTTGGCGCGCTCCAGCGACAATTGCTGGTTGGAGGGGAAGCGCGCGGTGCGGATCGGCTGGCTGTCGGTGTGGCCGACGACCTTGATCGCCCCGCCTTCCTCGTTCAGCACTGCGGCGATGCGCTCGATCAGCGGGCGGAACTCGTCGCGCACCACCGCCTGCCCGGGCTCGAACAGGGTGATGTCGACGAGCCGGACGATGATCAGATTGGGCGTGACCTGGCAGGTGATCGGCGGGCGCACCGTGGCGCAGATCTTGGGCTGCTGCGCCGGCGGCGGTAATGGCGGCGGCGGTTTGGCGAAGACTTTCCGGACAATCGAAAGCTCGCCCTTGGGATGGACGGCGAGCAAGGCGGAGGCCGAGGCCTCGGCATTGCCGCCGAGCAGGGCCCGGAAGATGAAATAGAGGCCGAGCACCGCGACGGCGGCGACGGCGGCGACCGACCAGACCGGGATCCTGAACCCGGCCAGACGCGAGACCAGCGCCTGCCCTTGCCAGCGCGGCGACAATTCCGGATCGGGTTGCTTCACCCGCCGCAGCGTCTCGAAAAGGCTGCGCTGGATCATCTGCAGATTGGCGGCGCCGCCGGCCGAGGTGCGGTGGATGCCCTCGAAGCCGAGTGCCAGGCAGGCATGCATCAATTCGAGCAGGTCGTAATTGACCGACGGGTCCCGCTTGGCGCGCTCCAGCTCCTCGAAGAAGCGCACGCCGCCGGTGCGTTCGCCGAAGAAGCGCGAGAGCATGCTGTACTGTGTCCAGACATGGCGATCCTCGCCGGGGATGTTCTGGACGATGTCGTCGGCGAAGGCGCAGAGGATGTATTTGGCGGTGCGCGTCTGCTCGGGCGAGGCGCCGGCGGCCCGGACCTCGTGCTCGAAGGCCTCGATCGTCTCGCCGACCTGGCCGATCATCTGGGTGGCCGGGGCGCTGCTCAGCGAGGCGCGCAGGCGCCCGAGCAGCAGGAGAAGCGGGCCGGCCGCCTTGAGCATCGGATTGGCATTGGGCGTGAGCATCTGTTCGCGCCGCGGCAGGGCCTGCGGGATATGGCCGGGCGGCGATGCCGCGCTGGGCCGGGGCGGCGGCGCCGAGAGCCATTCCTCGCCGGTGCCGGGCACGCCCGGGGAGCCGGCCGCGCCGGATGGATATTGCGGCGCGGTCGACGGGCCATAGCCATGGGGCGAGGCCGGGGGCACGGGGTAGCCAGGCCTGACGGGCTGCGGGTCGGGGCGCGAGGGTGGCGGCGCCCGCCTTCCCGCGGGGTTCGGCTTGATGATCGTCCGGTCCGAGCGTCCGAACGGGTCGGAGGGCGAACCCTTGTCGCTCATCTTCTGCCCTCGAGCACGGCCCAGAGCTCCATTTCGAGATCGGGCCAGTCACCGGAGAAATGCATGCCGATCGAACTCGCCGTGCTGAACTCCGGCCAGAGCGGCGAGGTGCGGTCGAGATAGAAATAGACGTGGTCGGTCAGCGCCCGGATCTGCGGCGGCGGCGTCGGCAGATGGACGAGATTGATGCCCGGCAGATGGGCATGGACGATCTCGTTCATCTTGGTGTTGGGGCCGACCTTGAACAGATGCGGGAACTGCGCCTGGATCTCGGTCAGCGGCCGGCGCGCCGCGACTTCGAGGATCAGCGTCGCATTGCGCACCAGGGCGCGATCGCGGATCGTCGACATGAAGGCGTTGGGCGCGCGCTCGACGATTTCGAGGCGGATGGCGCGGCGGCCGAGCTGGGCCGAGAGAAAATCCTGGATGTCGCGCACGACCGGGGTGAAGCAACCCTCGAGATCGTCATGATCATAGGCGGGATAGTCGCGGGCGCGGCGCTCGGCGGTGGTGAAGGTGGCGAGTTCGCCGGCGATGGCGAGCAGCGTCACGAACAGCCGTTCCGGATGCACGAAGCGCGAGCCGCGCATGTGCTTCAGCACCGGGATGTGCCGGTTGAGCATCTGCAGGATGAAGTAGTCGGCGCTTTGCAGGCCGCCGCCCGCGGTCGGGTCGGCGGCGTAGCGGGCGAGTTCCTCCAGCTTGTTGTCGATCCAGCCGATGACCCGGTCCATCCAGCCGTCGACGACCGGGTGGGCCGAGCAGATCAGGAGCGGCGGCGCGAATTTTTCGTCGAACAGGACGGCGCGATCGCGCACTTCCAGGATGCGGCCGAGGGCGAGGCCGACATAGCCGGGCTTGGCGGTCTTGCGCAGTTCGAGCGAAAGGCGCGGATGGGCGATGTCGATCTCCTCCTCGATCCGCAGCGATGCGGTGGAGTCGATCAGCATCTCGGTCGCCGGGATGAAGCGGCTGGCGCTGCCGCTCAGGCTGTCCTCGACCTCGCGCGTGTTGGCGGAAGCGAGCGGCAGGGAGAGCCAGGCGATCTGTCCGGCGGCATTCTCCGGCACCTCGATCGCCGGCGGCAGCGGCGCGTTGTCCGGCACGGCGAAGGGGGTCCCGTCCGGCAGTACGCCGACGGCGCGGCGCAGGCCGATGCGGCTCTGCTGGGCGAGGTCGCGGTCGATCTCCAGCACCGAAAACCCCCATGGATAGGGCGTGGTGTGCCTGACGCGGCTTTCCAGCAGGTTTTCGAGGTAGCGGTCGCTCTGCTGCAGATGGTGCGGTCGCAGGAACAGGCCTTCGGACCAGACAACCTTGCTGTACCACGACATCCGGTTCTCGCTATCTCAAGGCTGGTTCAAGAGCATATACAGCTCGCTTCCCAGCGTCACCATGGCGTGCCATCGTATTCGCCGAACCTGTTTGCGTGCTTTGGCAAAGATTTCGCGGCGGCAGGTCTGCGGATCCCCCGCTAGATCAACTTGCGGGTGGGCCGTGGCCTGCGCGCCGTGGCGGTAGTCGAAGGGGATAGGCCATGCCGACCGGTCCTGCCGCGCGCATCCTCGATCCGGTGATCCATCCGCTCCCTGGCGTGCTTCAGCCCGGCCCCGGCAGTTTCAACGTGATCATCGGCGGCAAGCCCGCCTGGCGTGGCGTTTCGGCCGCCGCCGCGGCGGCGATCCAGGCGGCCAAGGCGATCTCGGACACCACAATCCAGGTGGCCGAGGCGGCGACGCTCGCCGCCGC
This sequence comes from Allobosea sp., assembly GCF_017308075.1. GTDB lineage: Bacteria > Pseudomonadota > Alphaproteobacteria > Rhizobiales > Beijerinckiaceae > Allobosea. Next base: position 391,456 of record NZ_JAFKFX010000024.1, on the reverse strand, counting down.
CGGCACGCCGGGGGCGCCCGCGGCCAAGGCCGCCGAGGAGGCGACGAAGGCCGCTGCCGCCGCCAGCATGGGCTCGATGATCTCCGGCGCGGCCGGTGGCGCGGATATTCACATTTGCGCGACCCCTCTGCCGATCCCGCCGCACGGGCCCGGCGTCGTCGTCGACGGCTCGCAGACCGTGCTGATCAACAGCCTCAGCGCCTGCCGGGTCGGCGACACCATCATCGAGGCCGTGGGGCCGCCGAACAAGATCGCCTTCGGCGAGCCGACCGTGATCATCGGCGGCTGAAATGGGGCGGCGAAGCTCTCCCGACCGGATCGTATCGGGCTATGAGCGCTTCCGCCTGCTGCGTGTCGAGCGCAGCGTGCGGGATGCCGATCTGGCAGTCTGGCATGGGCGCTCGCGCAATTCACGCGTCGCCAAGGTACTGGCCTTCATGCTGCTGATCCGCGCCGGAGGCGGGGGCGGCTTGCCGCTCTCGCGCCAGCCGAGCGTGATCTGCAAGGGGGCCGAGCAGCAGTTCTTCAGCGCGTCCGGCGAGAACCAGGCAGCGCATCTCCTGCCGGGCCAGATCGTCATCGATGGCGCCATGCCCTGGCTCTATCTCCAGGGCGAGCCGGCCCGGCTGCTGCAGAACGAGTTCGCCTATGTTGAGCCGATCCACGCCAATTTCAACGCGGCCGACCGGATCGCCGAGCGCAACGGCATGACCAATGCCTTCGCCGATGCCTGCCGGCAGGTTCTGATGGCGCAGGGTGTGCCGGAGCGCGACGTCGCCGATGCCTACAACCGGATCTGGGCACCGCGAGCCCTGGCGGCGATCCTGGCGGCGGAGAGCGAGTTGCGTGCCGAGCCGCTGCCGCCAGCCCTGGTCTTCGGCGAGCCAGGGAGCGCCGATTACAACACGATTCTCAATCTCGAAGAGCGCGGCAGCGCCATGGGCGACGCGGAGGTCTGGAACAATTTCGAGCGGCTGAGCATGCTCGATTATTACCGGGCGAGCTTCGACGATCCGCCGCCCGAGCTCGAGCCGCGGGCGATCAGGGCGCTGCTGGGGCTGTGAGCGGCGCCGGACCTAGGGGGCCCCTCAACGGCCGCCGCGGTCATAGCATTCGGCGAAGTAGAGCATGAAGGCGTCGACCAGCCCATCCTCGTAAGGGGCGGTCTTGGCCTCCCAGCGCGCGACATAGGCGTCCCAGAGCCTGCCCTTGCGCGACGAGAGCAGGCCTTCGAGGCCGCGCTCCGAGCCGAGGCTTTCGGAAACAGCCTGCGGATCGAGATCCTCGACCAGCATGCGCAACGCGTGCTGCATCGCCGAATAGGTCTTGATCTGGTGGGCCTTGAGATCCCTGAAGCTCTCCTCGAACGCCTTCTGGGCGTTGAGATAGCCGCTGGTCGGGCGGCCCAGGATCAGCCTGAGCGCATCCTCGATGGTCGGCGAGAATTTCAGCGGGTTGTTGTCCTGCGCCTGAATCATCGTCTGATTGGCGCTGCGGGCGATGCGCTTGCTCTCGGCCCGCGCCGCCAGCAACTGCTTCAGCTCGACGGCGACGAGACGCATCAGCGCGCCGGTCTGCTCGGCGAAAGCGCCGGGATCCTGCCAGGACAGGGCTTCGACCGGCAGGCCGGCGCCGCGCGCAAAGCGGGCCATGAACTCGGCCGGGGAGATCTCGCCGGCGGTCGCGGCTGCCGAGGGTGGTGGCGGACGCGGCGGCGCAGGCGGCGGGAAGGGCGGCTCGAAGGAGGGCAGCGGCCCTGCCGGCGGCGCCTCGCTCCACGGATCGGCGGCCGGGAGCGGACCCGGCGGCCGGCGAGGTGTCGGGATCGGGGCGATGGGGGCGGCCGCCGGGACGGGCGGCGGCTGATAGGGCGCCCAGGCCATCTCGTCCTGGCGCGAAGGCGCGGGCGGAGCGGCAGTGGCCGGCGGCTCAGGCTGCGGCGCGAAGGCCTGCCGCCCGGTTTCCTCCGGCGTCGGGATATCGGCGGCCCAGTCGATGAAGCCGGCATGGACCGGCCGGTATTTCTGCGGCGGCATCAGGTCGCGGCGCGCGATCGGTGGCGCCTCGTCGCCATTGCCGTCCCAGAGCGATTCAGCCGGGGGCGGCGGGGCCGGCGGCCGCTCGGCCATGGCCGCCGGTTGCCGGCCGGCATCGTCGATCGCCACGGCGATGATGTAGTGGCCGATTTCGAGCCGGTCGCCATGCTGCAGGCGATAGGGCGACTGCACCCGATGGGCCGCGCCGTTGACGAAGGTGCCGTTGGTCGAGATGTCACGCAGCCAATAGGCGTTGTCGTGGAAGCGAATCTCGCAATGGCGGCCGGAGATGGTGCGCGTCGGATCGGGCAGGGCCCAGTCGAGATGCTGGTCACGCCCGATATCGAGGCCCCGTCCGCCACTGAGCGTCACGCTGAGCGGGCCGCCATCGGGCAGCGAGGTCTCGTTCTCGATCGTCAGCGTCAGCGCCATCTGGACATGTCCGTATCGCTGCCACGAGGCTTGTGCCGCTCAGGCGGCATCGCCACGCCAGCTCTACGTCCGCGCTCCGCCGCCTTCGTCATCGACCAGACGAAAGCACGCTTCGATGCAGTTTCGCAATGCGGCATCGCGCTCACGGGCCGGAAGGCGGCCCAATGCGGTTAACACGGCGATCCGGGCGGTCTTGGCGGTGAGGTCGGGCGGGCAGGGCACGGCATGGCTCGCCAGCATGCTGCCGCCGGAATAGCCGGCCGCCCAGGCGACCCAGGTGGCGGGTTCGGCCGGGTCCGCGGCTTCCGCGACCGACAGCGCTTCGCGCCGCCGGGCATCGCCGGGGTCACGCACCCAGGCTTCGGCCGCGGCAAGCGCCGGCCCAGCCGGGGCGCCCGCCGGGCGCATGCGCTGGACGCTCTGGAGGGCCCACCAGACGGCTTCCCGCCGCGGCAGCAGAAAGGCGCAGAAGCCGATCGCATCTTTCGGCTCGGCGCCGGCGGCAAGCCGGGCGAGGAAGGCCAGCGGTGCCTCGTTCGCCGGTGCCGTGGCGACGAGCCGGCGCAGAGCGGGGAAGCTCTCGAAGACTTCGCCGGCCGTGCTGAAGCGGAGGCGGGTCATCGCGCGCTCAATTGATCTTGACGATGCCGCCGGTGACGATGGTGGTCGCGTCGGCGTGGACCTCGGTCTTGAGGGTGCTGGTGACCTTGATGGTCGGCGACGAGATGGTGATGTCGGTCGGCGTCATGGTGATGGTGCTCTCGCCGCAGACCAGCTTGATCTCGAGCGCCGCCTCGACATAACGCTTTCCGTCCTTGACGTGCAGCTTGTCGCTGCCGCCCATGATCTGGGTGGTGCGGGTGAAGTCGGTCGGGCCGCCCTCGAACTCCTTGCCGACATCGCGGGTCTCGGTGTTGAAGACCACGGTCTTGTGGTCCTTCTGCGCCTGCAGGCTGAAGACCTCCTTGCCGGCGAGGTCCTCGAACTTGATTTCGTTGAATCTGCCAGCCTTGCCTGAGCCTTCGGTGGATTCCGATTTCAGCCCCGACTGGGTCTTGTTGGCCGGCAGGTCATAGGGCGGCATGTGCTGGTCGTTGACGACGGCGCCGGTGATCAGCGGGCGGTCGGGATCGCCCTCGATGAATTCGACGATGACCTCCTGGCCGATGCGTGGGATGATCTGTCCGCCCCAGTTCTTGCCGGACCAGAGCTGTCCGACGCGGACGCGGCAGGAGGTCGAGTCCTTCTCCCGGTCCCAGTGGAAGCGCAGCCAGACCCGGCCGTATTTGTCGACGTCGATATCGCCTTCCTCACCCTTGTTCTTTTCGCCGACCACCCTGGCGGTGTCAGGTCCGACGATCACCGGAGAAGGGGTGACGAGCGGCGCGCGGAAGCGCTTGTCGGCTTTCAGGAGCTCGTAGGAGCCGTGATAGATCGCGTCGTCGACGCGCTTGGCGGAGCGATAGCTCTGAACTCCGAAATTATGCGTGGCGCGCACCACCAGATATTCGGCGTTCTCGGAACCGACCGGGTGGACGCCGAGGGTCATCACCGAGCCCGGATGCAGGCTCGGTGCCTCGCCCATGGCCTGGCGGCGATCATCCTGCGCCTGTTCGGCCTGCGCCAGCACCTTGGCGAAGCGCTCACCCTTGCCGCGATCCAGATAGGCACCGGGATAGTCGTAGCTCTCATAAGCCTTGCTGCGGGCGAAGCCTTCCTCGGCCTTGGCGGTCAGGTCGGCGGTGGATTTCTCGAAATCATAGTCCTTGAGCTCGATCTTGCCGGTGCGCAGGCGGCGCAGCGTCGACCATTGCGTGATGTGCTCGATCGGGCGGCGCTGCTGGCCATCCCTGGGCATGAACGGGTAGGCGCTGCCGGCGCCGGCGAAGGTGGGTTCGGCCGCCGCGGTGACGGAGTCGTGCGAGGAGCGGGCATCGGAGAGGATCAGCTTGTGGTCGCCATCCGTATGCTTGAAGTAATAGTAGATCCCGTGCTTCTCGAGCAGCCTGAGCACGAAGTCGAGATCGGTCTCGCGATACTGCACGCAGTAATCGATCTCGCCCGGCTTGTCGCTGACGCGGTCGTCGAAGCTCGCCTTGTCCTCCTTGCCGAAGATCGTCTTGACGATGTCGAGCGGCGTCTTGTTCTTGAAGATCCGGCAATCTGCGCGCTGTGAGAGCAGCCAGAGCCAGGGCCGCAGGACGAAACGATAGCTGTCGATGTCGTTCTCGCGGCCGAGCCATTGCGCATCGACGAGAACACCGTTGAAGACGCGGTCCTGACCGTTCTTCAAGGTCATCTTGACCGAGCATTTCTCGCCTATGATGCTTTGCAGGTCGGCGTTCGCAGTCGTGCTCGTCGCCTCGACCTGATAGGCGAATAGTTCGCTCAGAGCTTCGCGCGCTTCAAACTTGATAAGTGAAAAAAAGTCTTTCCCCAATGGGGTTGTAAAGGAAGCAAGTCTTTTTGACTGTCGAAGTTCGCTTGGCATCAACGAAACCTCGTGGCTTGTGGCCGGGTACGACATTGACGCAGCGGATGCTGAGAGTCATAGTCTCAACCCTCAGTCTTCGACCGCCGACTTGAAGTTAATCGGGAGGAAGACCGTGCGCAAGCAGGCCCTTGTCAGTATCAGCGCCGCTTTCGCCGTCGGGGTCTGCGCGGTTTCGGCTGTGTCGGCACAGGCCCAAAGCTACAAGGCAGATGACATCATCAAGCATTTCGGGGGTGGGAAGCCCAATCTCGGCGTGTCGCGCGGGCTCTGCGTCGGAACGGAGGCAGAATGCAGCAAGGCGGGTCATGTCGTGAAACCAGCGGCCGCCTTCGACCTGGTGGTCCGCTTCAAGTACAATTCGGACGTGCTCGAGCCCGATGCCAAGAGCAATCTCGACGAGTTCGCCAAGGCGCTGAAGGATCCGCAGCTCGCCGCCAGCAGCTTCCTGGTCGAAGGGCATACCGATGCGAGGGGCTCGGCCGACTACAATCTCAACCTGTCGGAGCGTCGCGCAAAGGCCGTGGTGAGCTATCTCAGCGAACGCGGTGTCGATACCGCCAAGCTGCTGCCGCGCGGCTTCGGCCAGACCAAGCCGATCGTGGCCGATCCCTATTCCGGCGATAATCGCCGGGTCGAGACGCGGATCCGTGTGGATTGACGCGCATTCCTGCCAGCGGCCGCTTGGCATCGGCCTGTTGACCGAGGGGCTCCATGGCGGCGCTGAACTTCGCTGATTTTTCCGGGCCGGTTTCTGCGGACGACCTCTGCGGGCCCGATCCCGAAGAAGATGCGGGCTTCACGAACATTATCGCGCATCTGGAAGTTGCGCTGCCGACATCCTATTTCGCGCCCCGGCCGGATGGCCGGCTGGTCGCCTTCGACCGGGCGACGATCGATTTCCCCGCCGCCTTCGGCGACCTCGCCAAGATACTCAAGCTCAGCCGCGACATCCGGGTCCTGGTACTGGCCGGGAAGCTCTGCCTGCTCAATCGCGACATACCAGGCTTTTCCGCCTGCCTGGGCCTGATCACCGGTCATCTCTCGGAGCATTGGGACGAGGTGCATCCGCGTGCCGAGCAGGGCGACTTCATCCTGCGCGAGGTGGCACTGCAAAGCCTCGACGACCTGGCCACGGTCGTGCTGCCGCTGCAGCATGCGCCACTCCTGATCAGCCGGCGGATCGGCCCTCTGGTCTTCCGCAGCCAGCTCGTCGCCGCCGGCGCGATCCAGCCCGAGGAGGAGGAGCAGCATCCGGATGCGGGTGCGATCCAGGCGGCGCTGGCCGAAACCGATGGCGCGGAGCTGCAGGCCGCCTTCGCTCATGTCGTGGCGATCCGTGATGCGATCGCCCGGATCCGTGCGACCTGGAGCGAGCGCGCTGGCGGCGGGGCGGTGAGCTTTCCACGTCTCTCGGCGCTGGTCGGTCAGATCATCGGCTTTCTCGAGCCGGTCGTCGGTGCGCGGATGCTCGCCGCTCCGGCGGATCAGCCCATCGAGGCCGGTATGCCGGTCGCGGCTTCGGTGGGCCCGGCCGGCCTGCCGCCGGGCTCCTGCGCTTCGGTGGCGGAGGCGCGTGCGGCGCTGGCCGCCTGCCTGGGTTATTTTCGCCGCGCCGAGCCTTCGAGCCCGGCCGTGCTGCTGATCGGGCAAGCCCAGCGGCTGATCGGCAAGTCGCTGATCGAAGTGATCCAGATCATGTTTCCCGAACATGTCGACAAGGCGATGCTCGAAATCGGCACCGAGCCGCGTTTTCAGCTGCCGCTCGAGCGCCTGAACGCGTCGGATGGCTATGATCAGCCCGATGATGGCGCGAAGGAGGCGCCGAGTGAGAGCTGGGAGGAGGCGGAAGAGGGGCCGGACGATGCGGTGGCCGAGCTCGAGGCGGAGCCCGGGCAGGGGAGCGAGACCGGGCCGGCTGCGGTCGCTCCGGCGCCGGTCGGCGCGCCTTTGGTGGCGGGCGTCGCGACCCGCGCCGAGGCGGTCGGCCGGATGAAGGCGGTGGCGGGGTTCTACCGGCAGGTCGAGCCCTCCAACCCGATCCCGCTGCTGATGGACAAGGCCTGTGGGCTCGCGCAGCATGATTTCATGTCGCTGCTCAGCGATATCCTTCCTGAAGTCGGCATACGTCAGAGCAGGGACGAGTAGGTCGGGGTCTGGCGCCGGGCCGGCGCTCCTGCGGCGCGCCTCCCCAGGCCTGCGGCCCGCCGCGACTTCACAAGATCGCGACCGGTCGGCGATGACGACTTGCGGATGCCAAGCAGCGCGACGGGAACTGTCAAGCTGACTGCATTTGTGTATTGTATTGGGAGATTGGTGACTTGGCGTGGTGTCACGCTGCCTCTGCGTGATGCATCGAGAGGAAAGGCACTGACGATGGCCGGAGATTCTGGGCAAAGGTTCATTCGCCGCAACAGGCCACCACGGGTCCATATCACCTATGAGGACCCCTACAATGCCGACCAGAAGATCGAATTGCCCTTTGTGATGGGCGTCCTTGCCGATCTCTCGGGCAATGCCTCGGCCGTGGCGAAGCCCGATATCTCCGAGCGCAAATTCCTCGACATAGACATGGATAATTTCGATCAGCGCATGGCCGCGATCGAGCCGGGCGTCGCCTTCAACGTGCCCAACAAGCTGGGCGGCGACGGCAATGAGAAGCTCTCGGTGGCGTTGAAGTTCTCGCGGTTCGACGACCTCAACCCGGCGGCGATCGCCCGTCAGATCCCGGCGACGGCCAAGCTGCTCGAGGCACGCGAGCAGCTCGCCAACCTGCTGCGCTACATGGACGGCAAGATGGCGGCGAGCGACCAGATCAAGGCGCTGCTCGCCGACCCGCAGCTGATGACGGCGCTGAAGGACAGGCTCGGCGAGACATCGGCTGACGGCAACAAGCGTGACGGCAACGGGTGAGCGAGGCGGAGGCGACCATGGCGGAAGCACAAATCCAGCAACCCGGCGCAGCCATCGCCGAGACACGCGACGCCGACGAGTTCGCGAACGTTCTCAAGCAGAGCTTCAAGCCGAAGACCGAGCGGGCGGCGACCGAGGTCGAGAACGCGGTGGCGACCCTGGTCACCCAGGCGCTCGCCGACTCCACGCTGATCAAGGGCGACGTGCTCGACACGATCGAGGAGATGATCGCACGGCTCGACGCCAAGCTGACCGAGCAGATGAACGAGGTGCTGCACGCACCCGAGTTCCAGAAGATCGAAAGCGCCTGGCGCGGCCTGAACTATCTCGTCTTCAACTCCGAGACGGACTCGCAGCTGAAGATCAAGATCATGAATGTCGGCAAGAGCGAGCTCTATCGCAATCTCAAGACCTATCCCGGCGCCCGCTGGGATCAGAGCCCGCTCTTCAAGCAGATCTATGAGCAGGAGTTCGGTCAGCTCGGCGGCCAGCCCTTCGGCTGCCTGATCGGCGACTATCATTTCAGCCATGTGGCGACCGATGTGCAGCTGCTGCGCGATCTTTCCAAGGTCGCGGCCTCGGCGCATGCACCTTTCTTCGCCGGCGCAGATCCGACGCTGATGGGCATGGACGCCTGGACGGAGCTGTCCAATCCGCGCGATCTCGGCAAGGTCTTCGATACGCCCGACTATGCCGCCTGGAAATCGCTGCGCGACGCGGCGGACTCCCGCTATATGGGGCTGTGCCTGCCGCGCGTGCTGTCGCGCGTGCCCTATGGCGCGAAGTCCGAGCCGGTCGAGGAATTCGCCTTCGAGGAAGATACCGACGGGCACAAGGGCGAGAAATACGCCTGGATGAACGCGGCCTATGCGATGGCTGTCAACATCAACCGTGCCTACAAGGAATATGGCTGGTGCACCCGCATCCGCGGCGTGCAATCGGGCGGCGAGGTCCTGAACTTGCCGACCCACACCTTCCCGACGGATGATGGCGGCGTCGACCTGAAATGCCCGACCGAGATCGCGATCAGCGATCGCCGTGAGGCGGAGCTGGCGAAATCGGGGCTGATCCCGCTGATCCACCGCAAGAACACCGACAAGGCGGCGTTCATCGGGGCACAGTCGCTCTACAAGCCGAAGGCCTTCTTCGGTCCCGACGGCGTCGCGGCGACCGCCTCGGACAACCTGTCCTCGCGGCTGCCCTACATGTTCGCCGTCTCGCGCTTCGCGCACTATCTGAAATGCATGGTGCGCGACAAGGTCGGCTCCTACAAGGAGCGCGAACCCCTGCGTCGCTGGCTGCAGGAATGGATCACCGACTATATCGACGGCGATCCGGTCAATTCCAGCGAGGAGACGAAGGCGCGCCGTCCGCTTTCCGATGCGCGCATCGACGTCTTCGAAGACGAGGAGAACCCCGGATATTATTCGGCCAAGTTCTATCTCAGGCCGCATTTCCAGCTGGAGGGCATGGATATCGGCCTGAGCCTGGTCTCGCGCCTGCCCGCGCCCAAGAATTAAGGCGTCGCGCGCCTTCGGGCGCGCGGAGTCTCCAGGCCTGTGCCTACCCCCGCGCGGATCGCGCCGGGGCTGAGCGGTCGCGCGCCGGTACCACCCCGCGGGCGAAGCGCAGTCGCAATCGACTTCGTCGGATGACGGTCAAACACTGGAGAGAACGATGGCCAGCGACTTCCTGCTCGAGATCGAGGGAATCAAGGGCGAGAGCCATGATTCCAAGCACAAGGAAACGATCGAGATCGAATCCTTCTCCTGGGGAGCGAGCAATTCGGGCACGCATTCCGCAGGGTCCGGCGGCGGCGCCGGCAAGGTCAGCTTCCAGGACCTGCATTGCACGGCCAATGTCAGCAAGGCGTCGCCAGTACTGATGTTGTCCTGCGCGTCGGGCAAGCACATCAAGAAGGCGGTGCTGTTCGTGCGCAAGCAGGGCAAGGACCAGCAGGAATTCTACACCGTGACGCTGCAGGACCTGCTGGTCTCAAGCTATCAGTCCGGCGACTCGACCGGTGGCAACCCGGTGCCGACCGACCAGTTCTCGCTGAACTTCGCCAAGATCAAGTTCGAATACAAGTTCCAGAAGGAGGACGGCACGCTCGGCGCGCCCTCGACCGGGACCTGGGACATCAAGGCCAACAAGGAATGAGAGGACGGCCTGGCCGCCTGTGCGGCCAGGCCTCGTCTTCGGTCGGCAGCGCTGCGGCCGCTTTTCGTCCGGCGCCGGGCGACTGTTCGAATGTCACGCCTTGGGAGGGCCGACCGCTCCCTCGGGTGTCGTGGAGAAGGGCCGGGCGCCGGGCCGCCCGGCTGGCGGTTGGAGGGCGCGAGGATGGATGCCAGAGCGAAGAACCGGCTGCGTCCGCCGCTGATGTACGCGTTCCGGGAGGCGCATCGCAGCAAGGATGCGAAGACCGCGCTCGATCTGCGCGACGCCGGCGGCGAACGGATCATCGCCGGGCGCCGGGCCGCGCCGCGTGCTGCCATCACCGAGCAGAAGCTAAGGCAGGAAATTGCGGCCGATCTCGACGCGCTGGTGAACACCACCAATCTGGCTTCGTCGATCGATCTCTCGGGGTTCGAGCATGTCCGGCGCTCCGTGCTGAACCACGGCTTCCCCGATATCGTGAACCGCTCGATCGACGAGCATCGGGTGGGCTCGATCAAGGACGAGCTGCGCGAGGTGCTTATCGGCTACGAGCCGCGGCTGATCCGGCAGTCGATCAGCGTGCAGCGCGATGAAAGCATCGACCGGTCCGAGCTGACGATCCGCTTCCTGGTCCGTGCGGACCTGGATTGCGAGCCGGTCAATGTGCCGCTGCAATTCGTGGCCGATGTCGAGCTCGATACCGGCAAGATCGCGATCAAGAACCGATAGCGCCTCATGAACCAAGAATTCCTGGACTTCTACAATCGCGAACTTCGGCTGTTCGAGGAGCATGCCAAGGAGTTCGCCGAGGAGTATCCGGGCATCGCCGAGCGGCTCGGCGGCCTGGTCGGCGAGCACATGGACCCGATGGTTCGTGGCTTGCTCGAGGGCGCGGCCTTTCTTGCGGCCCGTGTCCAACTCAAGCTCAAGCACGAGTTTCCCGAATTCACCAACAATCTGCTCGAGCAGTTGCTCCCGAACTATCTGGCGCCGACGCCGTCGGCACTCCTCGCCGGGGTGGCGCCGCCCTATGGCGATCCGGCCTTGCGCGAAGGGGTGAGGATTCCGCGCGGCGCCTATCTCGATGCGACCTATCTGGAGCGCGACCGGCGTGTCGCCTGCCGCTATCGGCTGGGAGCGGACATCGCGCTCTGGCCCTTCGATGTCTCCGCTGCCGAGTATATCGCCGCACCCGGCCCGCTCCAGGCGCTCGGCCTGCCGAGCGACGGGCGGGTTCTGTCGGGCCTCAGGCTTTCGCTGACCCACCGGATCGCCGGCGACCCCGCCGACGAGCCCAGCGTCGCCCAGGCGGCCAAGCTGCCGAGCAGCTGGTTTGCCGGCTGCAAATGCCGAGAGCTGACCATTCATCTGCTCGGCGGCGAGGCCGAGGCGATCGCCCTCTATGAGCAGCTGTTCTCCAATTGCCTCGGGGTCTATTTCCGTCATCTCGACGAGTTCGGCGACCCGGTGATCACCCCGGCGACGGAGTGCACGCTCGAGCAGCCGGGCTTCGACGAGGACAAGGCACTACTGCCGGCCGACAGCCGGGTGTTCCGCGGCTTCGACCTTCTGCGCGAATATTTCTGGTTCCCGCGCAAATTCCTCGGCTTCCGGTTGCGCGGCCTGGAGCGGGTCATGGCGCGGCTCAAATCCAAGAATGTCGACGTGATTTTCGTCTTCGACGAGGTCGATGCGCGGCTTGCGGCGGCGGTGCGTCGCGAGATGTTCGCGCTCTATGCCGCGCCGGCGGTCAACCTGTTCGAGAAGACCACCGACCGCATACCCGTGCGCATCAACGAGCACGAATACCATGTCGTCCCCGATCGTAGCCGGATGCTCGACTTCGAGCCGCACAGCATTCTCGACGTCCACGCCCATTATGTCGGCGGGCGCGAGAAGCAGAAGGTCGCTCCGCTCTACTCCTCGCCCGAAGGGGCGTCGCCGGCGTCCGGGCTGCTCTACACCCAGCGCCGGTTGCCGCGCCGACGTTCGGCGGCCGAGCGCCGGGAGGGCAGGGCTTCCGACTATACCGGCACCGAGATGTTCATCTCGCTGGTCGAGCCCGCAACCATCGCCGATGCCCACGCCGTGGCCGAGCTCAGCGTGCGGGCTCTGTGCTCGAACCGCCATCTCACGGAGCATCTGCCGACGGGGGCGGGCGGGGCGGATTTTCGCCTGATCGACAATGTCGCACTCGACATCACCTGCCTCGCCGGGCCGACACCGCCTCGCGAGCCGATCGTCACACAACTCAGGCTGCGCTCCGAGACCGCGAGTACCGGTGTCGTCACCTGGCGGCTGATCAACCTGCTCAGCCTCAACCATCTCGGCCTCGTCCAGCACGGCGCCGGGCGCAATGGCGAGGCACTGCGCGAATTACTGGCGCTCTTCGCCGATCTCAGCGATGGGGCGACGGAGCGCCGGATCAGGGGCATCAAGAGCGTCGACAGCCGGCCGGTGGTCAGGCGGTTTCCGCAACGCGCCGGCACCGGAGCGGCGCGGGGGCTCGAGATCACGGTGCTGTTCGACGAGAAGGCCTTCGAGGGCAGTGGCGTCTTTCTGCTTGGCGCAGTGCTCGACCGCTTCTTCGCCGAATATGCCGCGATGAACCATTTCACCCAGACCGTGATCCGCACCGTCGAACGCGGCGAGGTGATGCGCTGGCCGCCGCGCGCCGGCACGAGGCGGATCCTGTGAGCGCGGGCGCAGGCAGGCCTCCGGCGATCGCGTCCGAGGGCGAGCGTGTCGAGCCGCCTTTCGTCGAAAGCTTGCGGGCCGAGCCCTGGCGCCATGATTTCTATGCGGTGCTGCGGCGCATCGAGCGCAGCTTTCCCGAGCGCGAGCGCATCGGCGACGTCGCGGCGCGGCGCGACGAATATCTGGCGCTGGGCGAGCAGGCCTATATGGATTTTCCGGCCTCGACCTTCGCCGAGGCGGGCAGGGACGGGCAGGGGAGGCTGCGGCTCTTCGTCAAGTTTCTCGGCCTGCTCGGGCCGCAGGGGGCTCTGCCGCTGGCGACCACCGAGGAGAGCTATCACTGGCAGCTCGCGCATGACGATGCCTTTCCGCGCTTTCTCGACATCTTCAACCACCGCTTCCTGCAGCTCTTCTTCCGGGCCTGGGCGGATTCCCGGCCGGCTGCGCAGCACGACCGGCCCGATCTCGACCGTTTCGTCGCCTATGTCGGCAGCGTGGCCGGGCTGGGCTCCAGGCCCTATCGAGACCTCGACAGCGTGCCGGATGCCGGAAAGCTCGCCCATGCCGGGCTGAGCGGTGCGCAGGCCAAATCCGCTTCGCGCCTGCGCAGCCTGCTCGCGGGGCTGTTCGACATCGAGGTCGAGGTCGAGCAGTTCGTCGGCATGTGGCTGGCCTTCGATCCGGCGGATCGCAGCCGGCTCGGCCGGGGCCATTGCGGGCTCGGGCGCGATGCCCTGGTCGGTGCCAGCGTCTACAGCGTCGAGGACAAGTTCAGGCTGCGCATCGTCGCGCGCGACATCGAGCAGTTCAGCCGCTTCCTGCCTGATGGCGATCGCTGCGAGCCTCTGGCCGATGCGGTGTTTTTCTACCTCGGCGAGCTGTTCGCATGGGATGTCGAGCTCGCCTTGCCGGTCGGACAGGTTCGTCCGCTACAGCTCGGTCGCTTCGGCGCGCTCGGCTGGTCGAGCTGGATGGCGCCGAACTGGAATGTGCCCGACGGGACGCTTCGGCGCGATGCTCGCTTCCACCCGGCCGAACGGATGCGCCAGAAGCGGAGCCGGCAAAACCAGAATTCGCGGCCCGAGAACATGCGTCCGAAGAACCGATGACAGGGGGCAGACATGGCCGACATCAGTCTCGAGGCCGTCACCGGCAAGCTCAACCGCGTCGGCTATGAAGCCTTCATCCAGGCCCTGCGCCAGGCCAAGGGGGCAGGCAACCGCAATGTCGAGCTGGCGCATTGGCTCGCCCAGATCCTGCAGCGCCGTTCGACCGATATCGGCCTGACCGCCCAGCATTACGGGCTCGATATGGCAAGGCTGGCTTCCGATATCGGCGGCGTCATCGAAGGCTTCCGCAAGAACGAGACGGAGATGCCGGGTGTCGCCAACAATGTCGTCGACGTGCTCGACCGCGGCTGGCACTACGCCACCCTGTTCTTCGGCGAGACGCAGATCCGCACCGGCCATGTCCTGGTCGCGGCCCTGAAATCGCTGGAGCTGCGCCGGGCGTTGACCGCGATTTCAAAGGAGTTCGGAAAGATCCCGGTCGAGGAACTGGCTGCCGGCCACGCCAGGATCTGGAAGGATTCGGAAGAAGAGAATCTGCGGCCGATGGATGGCTCGGGGCTGCGGGCCGCCGGGACGCCCGGCGCCGAGCAGGCGCAGGGGCCGAAGGGCACGACGGCGCTCGACCGCTTCTCGCAAGACCTGACCGAGAAGGCGCGTTCGGGGACGATGGACCCGATCCTCGGGCGCGACGACGAGATCCGCCAGGTGATCGACGTGCTGATGCGGCGGCGCCAGAACAACCCGATCCTCACCGGGGAGGCCGGCGTCGGCAAGACGGCGATCGCCGAGGGCTTCGCCCAGCGCGTCGCTTCGGGCGAGGTGCCGCCGCCGCTGCGCGGGGTCAAAGTCTGTGCCCTCGACATCGGCCTGATGCAGGCCGGTGCCTCGATGAAGGGCGAGTTTGAGCAGCGCCTGCGTTCGGTGATCGACGAGGTGCAGTCCTCGCCAACCCCGGTGATCCTGTTCATCGACGAGGCGCATACCCTGATCGGCGCCGGCGGCCAGGCCGGCACGGGCGATGCCGCCAATCTGCTCAAGCCCGCTCTGGCGCGCGGCACCTTGCGCACCATCGCGGCGACGACCTGGTCGGAATACCGCCAGTATTTCGAGAAGGATCCGGCCCTGACCCGACGCTTCCAGCCGGTGCAGGTCGGCGAGCCGGATGTCGCGCGCTGCTGTACCATGCTGCGCGGGCTGATCGGGCCGATGGAGAAGCATCACAAGGTCCGCATCTCGGATGCGGCGATCGTCGCGGCGGTGCAATTGTCAGCCCGCTATATCCCGGCGCGGCAATTGCCGGACAAGGCGGTGAGCCTGCTCGACACGGCCTGCGCCCGCGTCGCGATCAGCCAGACCGCGGTGCCGGCCGCGATCGAGGATGCTCGCGTCGGTCTTGCGGCGCTGGAGAAGGAAAAGGCGGCGCTGATCGCCGATCAGGATCTCGGCGATGTCTCGGATGAGCGCCTCGCCGAGATCGAGGAGGAGAGCGCTGCGCTGAAGGCGAAGCTCGAAATGCGCGAGGCCGACTGGGCCTCCGAGCTGGCGCTGGTCGAGGAGATCACGCTGCTGCGCGGCAAGCTCGGCGAGGCGGCCGCATCGGTATCCGGCGAGGGCGCCACCGAGCCGCCGCCGGGTGACGCCGCGGCCGATCCCGAAGCGACGCGCGCCAGCCTGAAGGCAAAGTTCAGCTCGCTCGGCGAGATCGATCCCGCCAGCCGGATGATTTACGCCCATGTCGACGAGCAGTCGGTCGCCTCCGTCGTTTCCGATTGGACCGGCATCCCGGTCGGCCGCATGGTCAAGGACGAGATCGAGACCGTGCTCAACCTCGCCGAGACGCTGAACAAGCGCGTGGTCGGGCAGGGGCACGGCATTGCGATGATCGCCAAGCGTATCGAGACCAGCCGGGCCAAGCTCGACAATCCCGGCAAGCCGATCGGTGTCTTCATGCTCTGCGGCCCGTCGGGCGTCGGCAAGACCGAGACGGCGCTGGCGCTGGCGGAATCGCTCTATGGCGGCGAGCAGAACGTCATCACCATCAATATGAGCGAGTTCCAGGAGGCGCACACCGTCTCGACCTTGAAGGGGGCGCCGCCCGGCTATGTCGGCTATGGCGAGGGCGGCAGGCTGACCGAGGCGGTGCGCCGCAAGCCCTATTCGGTCGTGCTGCTCGACGAGGTCGAGAAGGCGCATCCGGACGTGCACGAGCTGTTCTTCCAGGTCTTCGACAAGGGCCAGATGGAGGACGGCACCGGCAGGCGGATCGATTTCAAGAACACGTTGATCATCCTGACCTCGAATGTCGGCACCGACGAGATCATGCGCATGGCCGGGGACGCGGCGAGCCGGGCGGATCCCGAGGCACTCGCAGTGGCGCTGCGGCCGGCGCTGCTGAAAGTCTTCCCGCCGGCGCTGATCGGGCGCCTCGTCACGATCCCCTATTATCCGCTCTCCGGCGAGATGCTGGGCGGCATCGTGCGGCTCCAGCTCGGCCGCATCGGCAAGCGCCTGCGCGACAATCACAATGCCGCCTTCCGCTATGACGAGGCCGTCGTCGCCCACATCGTCGCCCAGTGCAATGATCCGGACTCGGGCGGACGGATGATCGACAACATCATCACCAATTCGATGCTGCCGGCACTGTCGCGCAGTATCCTCAACCTGCAATTGGAGAAGAAGCCACTGACCGAAGCGGTCGTCACGGTCGAGGACGGCGAGTTCCGCTATCTCTGCAGCTGAGCCTTGAGGCCGGGCCCCGAGCCGGCCTCGAGGCCTTTAGTCCGGCCGCATCGCAGCGTCGTCGATCTTCTTCATCGCCGCGACTGTCAGGTTGTTCTGGGCCCAGGCGGCCGTCTTGGTGTTCGGAAAGACCCTGATCAGATCGCGAAACTGCCTGACCGCCGCATCGTACTGCCCCCGATATACATAGCCCTGGATGATGCGGTTCTTGTAGGCCTCGGCCGAGCGCTCCTGGGCGGCGAAGTCCCAGGTCCGGGTGTTCTCGTCCTGGAGCAGGAATTTGCCGTTCGGCTGGACCGTGACGGTCCGCCCCTCATAGCCCCAGCCAGACATGCCGACGGCCTGCGCGTTGACCGCTGCCGTCGTAGGCACATTGAACAGCGAGGCGATGCGCCTCAGCAGCCAGAGCCCATAGCCGTCGGCATCGCCGGTGAAGGTCCCCGGAATGATGTCGGCGAGGCTGACGCTGGCGGGATCGGCTCCCGGCCGCAGCACGCTGGTTTCGCTGGCGAGCCCGCAGCCATGCAGTTCGAGCCGTGCCAGCGGAGCCCAGAGCTTGCCCTTCGGGATGTCGCCATAGGTTTGCGAGCAACTGTCGTAATCGCGCAGATGCGGAAAGTAGAAGGTGCCGCTGTTGCCGTGCGCGACGATGCGCATCACCTTGATCCGGTCGCCGTCGGCCACCTTGCGAATGGCGCCGACGATCTGCGCGGCCGTGCTCGTCGCATAGGCGCCGACCGCACCCGTCGGCAGACGATCCGGTGATGGCGGGTTCTGCTTGTAGAGCTTGGCGAAGCCGACATCGGACATGTCGTAGAGGTGGATCGCGACATCCGCCATGGACCGCTCCTTGCCGCCGCTCGCCGCAGCCTGCGAATAGCGAGACCCGCTTCGCTCGCGCCGACGTTCAGCCTCAAGACGGCGGATGCGGTCGTCGCCAGGGCGTCGAAGCTGCGCCAGGGCGGTCGATGCCGTATCCCCGGAACGGGCGATCGGGGGCGGGATGCCAGGCTACCGCCTCAGATTAGCGCAGGATTCGTCGCGGCCAAGCCCCATATGCGCTATCATCGCATCGGCAGGCTTGCTCCGGCCGCCGATCCGGACGGGGACGATGCAACCAGTTCGCCTGAAGCGGCGTGGCGAGGCGGCAGCTCCTGCCGCCACGGCGTCGAGCGAGACAGAGAGCGCACCGCAGCGGCGCCTGCGCGGCTCCGGGCGGACTGGAGCGCCGCGCGGCAGCAGCCCCTGGCCCTGGTGCATCGCCGCCGCGGCTTGTCTTGCCGCCGGCGTGACCGGGTATCAGCTCTATCGGGAGAAGGGGCGCCTCGCCGTGCTGGAGCAGGAGCAGGCCCTGCTGCAAAGCAGCTATGACGAGAAACTGAAGGCGCTGCAGCGCCGTCTGGTCAGTGCGATCATCGCCCAGGGCACGACGCCGGGTGCGCCGGCACAGCCGGGCCAGTCGCCCTCCGCCGGCGCGAGAGGGGCGCAGGACTATCTCGCCGATCTGATCACCCGGCAGATCGAGCTCGAGGCGCGCCAGGCACTTTTGGGGGCACTGGCCGGGCAGGCCGTCGGGCCGGTTCTGCCCCAAGGCGGGGCGCAGGCTCCGGGCGGCAATCAATTTGCCGGTGCGATCAACATCATCGAAAAGATCAATCCGGCCGTATTGGCGCAGCAGCGGCGTCAGGTCTCGGCGCAGGTCAAGGCGAGCGAGCCTCTGCCGCTGGAGGAGCGCATCGCGCTGCTCGGCCAATCACTCGACCGGGTCGAGACCGGCCAGTCGCAGCAGATCGCCGGGCTCGGGCGGCAATTCGTCGGCCGGGTGCAGGAGGTCAGGGCGGCGTTGGGCGAGGTCGGGCTCGATCCGGCAAGGGTCAAGCTGCCGGCGGCGCGCGCCGGCATGGGCGGGCCACTGGTGCCGCTCTCGGCCTCGATCAAGGCGGGCAGCTTCGAGCACGCGCTGATGCAGCTCAACCAGGCGCTTTCGGTTTATGGCCGCTGGCGCGACCTCGCCAGCATCGTTCCGTTCCAGCGGCCGCTCGAAGGCGACGACAGCACGACCAGCAATTTCGGCCCGCGCAGCGACCCGTTCACCGGGCAGACGGCGATGCATGCCGGCATGGATTTCCGCGGCGAGACCGGCACGCCGGTACGCGCCGGCGGTGCCGGCCAGGTGCTGCGTGCGGAAGTCTTCGGCGGCTACGGCAATCTCGTCGAACTCGATCACGGCAATGGCGTCACCACGCGCTATGCCCATCTCAGCGCCTTCGACGTTAAGGTCGGCCAACTCGTCGCCGCTGGACAGGTGATCGGCCGTGTCGGCTCGACCGGCCGCTCGACCGGTCCACATCTGCATTACGAGACGCGGCTCTCCGATCAGGCTCAAAATCCGCTCAAATTCATCGAGACCGGCGACAAACTCTCGGTCGGGCTCGGCGGCCTCCGCTAGCTCGCCGCGCGTCCGTTCGGGAGCGGTCACGGCGATCTATCTCAGTGTTATCGCATCGGACCGATTGGATCCGCCGCCGTCCGCAGTGACTTCATAGAGAAGGGCGGCGGTCGGATCGGCAGGCCGTCAATGCGGTCCTGGTGCGGCCGTCTGAAGATTGGCACGGTATCAGGCGCGCCGCTGCTTCGGGGAGCCGGGCGTGGTCGGCGAGACCGGGGCGGCCGGATCGCTGGCCGGGAAGCTCTCGCGCAACGCTTCGTCGAGCCGTTTCTCGGCCGAACCGTTGCCTTCCCTCTTCTGCTCGCGCTGTTCCTTGCGCAGGCTCTCGACGGCTTTGCTGGCGGGCTTGTTCATGGCTTCCCCCTGTCGATCACTGTGATGTGCCGGCCGGCTTTCGGCCGGCTCGCTTCGTCTTTGAAAACGCCGTCCCCCTCTGGAAGGTTCCGACGCGCCTGCTCCGGGGCGCTGCGGGTCGGCGGAAGAAATTCTCCGTGGCCGGGAAAATATGAAATTTCACGCTATCATTCGTGAATTGAGCTTTGGGCAGCGTGCGGCTATTGAAATGTTCGTTTTACAGAACGTTCGAGTGCCCGATGAAGCGATTAGCGGAGGCTGATGACGGCAGCGCGATCCCGGCTACTCGCCGCGTTCCGGCAAGCGGGAACGAGCCGGAAGCGCTGCGCGCGAAAGTGGAGGCGTTGGTCGCGGCGTTCGGAACGGCGGATGCGGCTGCAAGGCTCGCAGGGCTCTGCGCAAAGATCGATGGCCGGCTCGTCTTCACCACCAGCTTCGGCCTCGAGGACCAGGTCGTTACCCATCTGATCGCGACGCAGGGGCTGCCGATCGAGATCGTCACGCTCGATACCGGCCGGCTCTTCGCCGAGGTCCACGCGCTCTGGGCGAAGACCGAGGCCCGCTACGGGCTCGCCATCAAGCCGTTCTATCCGCGCCATGACGAGGTCGAGGGCTTCGTAAGCGAGCATGGCATCAACGGTTTCTATGCCTCGATCGCAGCGCGCAAGGCCTGCTGCGGCGTGCGCAAGGTCGAGCCGCTCGCCCGTGCGCTGGAAGGCGCTGCCGCCTGGATCACCGGATTGCGCGCCGATCAGTCGGCGGCGCGCGGCGGTGTTTCGCTTGCGGAGGCCGATGCCGGGCGCGGCCTCGTCAAGTTCAACCCGCTGCTCGACTGGTCACGCGAGCAGGCTCTGGCCTTTGCGCGGGCGAACGAAACCCCGCTCAACCCGCTGCATGAGCGGGGCTTTCTCTCGGTCGGCTGCCAGCCCTGCACGCGTGCTGTCCGTCCGGGCGAGCCGGAGCGGGCGGGGCGCTGGTGGTGGGAGGAGGAGGCTGCGAAGGAGTGCGGACTCCATGTCGGCCCCGATGGACTGCTCGTTCGGGCGAAGCCGGCTCTGGAGGTTTCGGCGTGATCCAGCTCAGCCATCTGCAAAAGCTCGAAGCCGAGGCGATCTTCATCATCCGCGAGGTCGCCGCGACCTGCGAGAAGCCGGTGCTGCTCTATTCGATCGGCAAGGATTCCGCCGTCCTGCTGCACCTTGCGATGAAGGCCTTCCATCCCGGCAAACCGCCTTTCCCGCTGCTCCATGTCGATACGACCTGGAAATTCCGCGAGATGATCGCCTTTCGCGACGAGACCGCGCGCCGGCTCGGGCTCGACCTCATCGTCCACATCAACCAGGAGGGCGTAGGCGCCGGGGTGAACCCGTTCAGCTCGGGCTCGAGGCTGCACACCGACGTGATGAAGACGCAGGGGCTGAAGCAGGCCCTCGACAAGCATGGCTTCGATGCCGCCTTCGGCGGCGCCCGCCGCGACGAGGAGAAGAGCCGAGCCAAGGAACGGGTCTTCTCGCTGCGCTCGGCGCAGCATCGCTGGGACCCGAAGAACCAGCGGCCGGAACCCTGGCGGCTGTTCAACACGCGCAAGGCGGCAGGCGAGAGCTTTCGCGTCTTTCCCTTGTCAAACTGGACCGAAAAGGACGTCTGGGACTACATCGCGCTCGAGAATATTCCGGTCGTGCCGCTCTATTTCGCCGCCCCGCGCCCGGTCGTGCGCCGGAACGGCGCCTGGATCATGCGCGACGATGAGCGCATGGCGCTTTTGCCCGGCGAGATGGTCAAGACCAGGCTGGTCCGCTTCCGCACGCTCGGCTGCTATCCGCTGACCGGGGCGGTCGAGAGCGAGGCGGCGAGCCTGACCGACATCATCGCCGAGATGCGCGCTTCCCGATCGTCGGAGCGGGAAGGCCGCGTCATCGACCATGACGGCTCCGGCTCGATGGAGCAGAAGAAGCAGGAAGGCTATTTCTGATGGGCGCGCTCGCCGAAACAAGAGGTGCGCCGGCGCCCGCGGGCGCCTTCCGCCCGGCCAATGACGAGGGCCAGAACGCAGAAGGCAGCGCCCGCGCCCTGCTGCGCTTCATCACCTGCGGCTCGGTCGATGACGGAAAATCGACGCTGATCGGCCGCATTCTCTACGAGGCCGGCGCGGTCTTCGACGACCAGTTGACCGCGCTCGATGCCGATTCCCGCAAATTCGGCACGCAGGGGCAGGCGCCGGATTTCGCTCTGCTGGTCGACGGGCTGAGCGCCGAGCGCGAGCAGGGCATAACCATCGACGTCGCCTATCGCTATTTCTCGACGGCGCAGCGCAGCTTCATCGTCGCCGACACGCCGGGCCACGAGCAATACACCCGCAACATGGCGACCGGTGCCTCCACCGCCGATCTCGCCATCATCCTGGTCGACGCCCGCAAGGGCCTGCTGTCGCAGACAAGGCGCCACTCCTTCATAGTCTCGCTGGTCGGCGTGCGCCGGGTCGTGGTGGCGGTGAACAAGATGGACCTCGTCGGCTATGACGAGGCGGTCTTCCGCCGGATCGAGGCAGACTATCGCACCATGGCGGCCGGGCTCGGCTTCACGACGGTCGATTTCATCCCGGTCTCGGCCCGGGATGGGGAGAACGTCACGCAGGCCTCGCGCCTGACGCCCTGGTATCGCGGACCGGCGCTGCTGCCTTTCCTCGAAGCCGTGACCCTGGCAGGCGAGGCGCCCGAGGCGCCGGGCTTCGCCTTGCCGGTGCAATGGGTCAACCGGCCCGATCTCGATTTCCGCGGCTATGCCGGCATGGTGGCGCAGGGGCGTCTGCGCGTCGGCGCTGGCATCGCCGTGCTGCCCTCGGGCCGCCGCAGCAGCATTGCCCGTATTCTCGCGCCCTCGGGCGAGGTCTCGCAGGCGAGCGCCGGGCAGTCCGTCACCGTGACGCTGGCCGACGAGGTCGACGTCTCGCGCGGCGACGTCATCGCCTCGCTCGCCGATGGGCCGCTCATCCGGCAGGACTTGCGGGCACGGCTGCTCTGGACCGGCGAGGCGCCCTTGCGAGAGGGGGGCGAGTTCATCCTGAAGCTCGCCACTACGACGGCGAATGCCAGCGTCACGCAGCTGCAGCACAGGCTCGATGTCGAGAGCTTTGCCGAAGTGCCGGCCGACGAGCTGCCGATGAACGCGATCGGCCTTGCGAGCTTACGGCTCGATCGGCCGCTGGCTGTGCAGGATTACGTGCAGAGCCGCGAACTCGGTGGCTTCATCCTGATAGAACGGCTGAGCAATCAGACGGTAGCCTTTGGTTTCATTGATGAAGGTCTGTCGACGCAGCGCGGGGCCGGCATGGCCGGACAGGAGCCGAGCCTGCGTCGCGCGCTGGTGCGCGAGCTCGGCCGGCCGGGCTCGGCCCGGCGCCGCGCCTTCGTCAGCGGGTTGAGCTGGCGCGCGGGGTCGAGCCTGATGCTGGCCGGGGCGACGATCGCGCTCGGCGCGTCCGAGGGCCTCGCAGCGACGCTCGCCATCGGGGATTTCGTGCTGCGGCCCCTGGCGCACAGGGTGCATGAGCGGCTCTGGCGCCGAGACGATGCCGGCGCCTTGCAGGATGGGGCGGGGATCTAAGTTCGGCCCGCTTCCCGGTGATCCCGGCGGTCGGAGCAACATGGCGGCGGCGCGGCCGCGACGACGAAGCGATCTTCACAAGGTCGGCAGGCGCTAGGCACCGGTGGATATGCAGTCCTCCGGTGTCGGCTCGCCCTCCCAGGCAAGGGGAGCGATCTCGTCGAGGCCGAGGCCGAGCAGGCCGATGGCGCGCAGCGCGATCTGGTCGATGATCGCGGCGATGTCCGGCGGGCGCAGATAGAAGGCCGGCACCGGCGGTGCGACGATGGCGCCATATTCGGTGACCTGTGCCATGGCGCGCAGATGGCCGAGATGCAGCGGGCTCTCCCTTGCGATCAGGACGAGGCGGCGGCGCTCCTTGAGCTGCACATCGGCGGCGCGCACCAGCAAATTGCCGAGCTGGCCATAGGCGATGGCGCAGAGCGTGTGCATCGAGCAGGGAGCGACGATCATCCCCGCCACCGGGAAGGAGCCGCTGGCGATCGAGGCGCCGATATCGCAATGGTCGTGATGGACGTTCGCCAGGGCGAGCGCCCGCGCCAGCGCGTCGGGGCCGACCTCGGTGGCAAGCGTGCGCTCGGCCGCACGCGAGATCACGAGATGGGTCTCGACCCGGCCCGAGGCCGCGATCCGCTCGAGCACGCGCAGCCCGATCGCTGCGCCGGATGCGCCGCTCAGCCCGACGATGACGCGCAGCGGTCGGCGCGAGGCGGCAGGGGGCGGAAGCGGGTTCATGGGTAGGCTCCAGGTGGCGTTGCGAGGCCGAGCGAGGGCCAGAGCGCGTCGATGCGGGCGCTAACCGCAGGATCCATCGCCATCGGCGCGCCCCATTCGCGCTCGGTCTCGGGGGGCAGCTTGTTGGTGGCATCGATGCCGAGCTTGCCGCCGAGGCCGGGCTTGGGCGAGGCGAAGTCGAGATAGTCGATCGGCGTGTCGGTGATTTCCACCAGATCGCGGCTGGCGTCGGAGCGGGTCGCCACCGCCCACATCACTTGTGCCCAGTCGCGCGGGTCGATGTCGGCGTCGACGACGATGATCAGCTTGGTGTAGCTGAACTGCGGCAGCATCGACCACAGGCCGAGCATCAGCCGGCGCGCCTGGCCGGGATAGCGCTTGGCCATGGCGACGACCGCGATCCGGTAGGAGCAGGCTTCCGGTGGCAGCCAGAAATCCACGACCTCCGGAAACTGCCGCTGCAGCAGGGGCAGGAACAGTGTGTTCAGCGCCTCGCCGATGCGCGAGGGCTCGTCCGGAGCACGCCCCGTGAAGGTCGAGAGATAGAGCGGCGCCCGGCGCATCGTCACCGCCGTGACCCGCATCACCGGGAAGGGCTCGACCGCGTTGTAGTAGCCGGTATGGTCGCCGAACGGACCTTCCGGCGCGGTCTCGTCGGGCGAGACCAGCCCCTCGATGACGATCTCGGCCGCGGCCGGCACGGCGAGCGGCACGCTGACGCAATTCGCGAGGGCCGGCCGTTCGCCACGCAGCAGGCCGGAAAAGCGCATTTCCGAAACGGTTTCCGGCAGCGGCAGCACGGCGGAAAGGATCGTCGCCGGGTCGGCGCCGATCACCACCGCGACCGGCATGTCACGGCCAAGCCTTCGCCATTGCGCATGATGGCGGGCGCCGCCGCGATGGGCGAGCCAGCGCAGGATGGCGCGGTCCTTGCCCAGCACCTGCATGCGATAGACGCCGAGATTGCACTCGTCCTCGGGCGTCGGCTCGGGCGGCGCGGTGATGACCAGCGGCCAGGTGATCAGCGGGGCGGGCTCGCCCGGCCAGCAGGTCTGCACGGGAAGAGCCGTCAGGTCGATGTCGTAGCCCCGGAACACCTGCTCCTGCACCGGCGCCCGGCTCTCGCCGCGCGGGCGCATGGACAGTGCCGCGCGCGCCAGCGGCAGGGCCTTCCAGGCTTCGGCGAGGCCGCGGGGCGGGCGCGGCTCGCGCAGCTCGGCGAGCGTTCGGCCGAGGGCAGGCAGTTGCTCGCGCGTGCGGCCGAGCCCCCAGGCGACCCGCTCGACCGTGCCGAACAGATTGGTCAGCAGCGGGACGGGCGAGACGGTGCCGTCGGGCCGTACCGGGCGCTCGAAGAGCAGGGCCGGCCCTTCCTGCGCGATGACGCGGCGATGGATCTCGGTGATCTCGTGCACGACGCTGACCGGCTCGGCGATCCGCCGCAACTGACCGGCGTCATCGAGATGGGCGAGGAAGGCGCTGAGGTCGCGGAAGCGGGGCAGTTCGCGGATCGGCAAGGGCAGGGGCTCCGGTTGCCGCACCTTGCTCCCTCGCATTCCTCGCCGTCTTTGCGATGGCGCAACGATCGGGAGCGTCTCCGCCGCGATCTTGCGGGCCGGAGGAGACCGATGCCGAACAGCGCAACGCCGAATGCAGCACCGCCTGGACCCCCCGTCCTGCCGCCTTGGCTCACCCACGCCATGGCACCGCTGCCGCTTGGGCCGCTGCAGCCGCTGCTGACGCTGACGCTGACGCGCATCGGTCGCCTCCACCCCGATCTCTATGGCCGCCTCGGCGAGCATGCCGAGAAGCGTTTCGGCATCGCGCCGACAGATCTGCCTTTCGCCTTCGTGCTGGAGCCGCGGCCGGAACGCCCGCAGGCGCGCGTGGTGCGGCGGCTGCCGCCCGGGCTCGATGTCCGCATTCGCGGACCGCTGTCCGGTCTGATCGGCATGGCCGAGGGCCGGCTCGACGGCGATGCGCTGTTCTTCTCGCGGACGCTGTCGATCGAGGGCGACATGGAGGCGACGCTCGCCCTGCGCAACGCGCTCGACGATGCCCGGCTCGATTTCGGCGTCATCCTGCTCGGCTGTCTCGGCCCGCTCGGCACCCGCGTCGCAGAGATGCTGCGTCGTCAGAGCGGCCAGTCGCGCCCCGCGTCTGCCATATCCGGAGGTTCGCCTTGGAACTGATCTGCCCGGCCGGCACCCCGGCGAGCCTCGAGGCCGCTGTCGAGGCTGGTGCGGATGCGGTCTATTGCGGCTTTCGCGACGAGACCAATGCCCGCAACTTTCCCGGCCTGAATTTTTCGCGCGACGAGCTGCGAAGAGGCATCGCATTCGCGCATCGCCACGGCGTCAAGGTGCTGGTCGCGATCAACACTTTCGCACGGGCCGGCGCCTTCCATCTCTGGCAATCGGCGATCGACGATGCCGTCGCGGCCGGCGCCGATGCCCTCATCCTCGCCGATCTCGCGACGCTCGCCTATGCCGCGCGTCGCCATCCCGGCCAGCGCCTGCATGTCTCGGTGCAGGCAGCCGCGGCCAATCCCGACGCGATCCGCTTCTATGTCGAGCGTTTTGGGGCGCAGCGCGTGGTGCTGCCGCGCGTGCTCGGCGTGACGGAGATCGCCTCGATCGTCCGCGAGACCGCCTGCGAGACCGAGGTCTTCGTCTTCGGCGGCCTCTGCGTGATGGAGGAGGGGCGCTGCTCGCTCTCCTCCTACGCCACGGGAAAATCGCCGAACATGCACGGCGTCTGCTCGCCCGCCGGCGATGTCGCCTATGCGGAGCAGGATGGCCGTATCGTCTCCAAGCTCGGTGGCTTCACCATCAACGCCTTCGAAAGGGGGGAGCCCGCCGGCTACCCGACCCTGTGCAAGGGCCGCTTCGTCACGCCCAGGAGCACCGGCTACATCTTCGAGGAGCCGGTCAGTCTCGATGCCGGCGTCCTGCTGCCGGCGCTGCGCGATGCCGGCGTGACGGCGTTCAAGATCGAGGGGCGCCAGCGCGGGCGGGCCTATATCGCCGGCGTGGTCCGCTCCTTCCGCGAGATTCTCGCCGCCCTCGACCAGGGCCGCAGCGCGCCGATGACGGGGCTCGTCGCCATGTCGGAGGGCCAGGCCAACACGGTCGGGGCCTATCGCAAGGCCTGGCGTTAGCCAGCTCGTCCTCGATCAAGGAAATTGCCGATGCAACTCACTCTCGGCCCCGTGCTCTATCATTGGTCGCCGGAGCAATGGCGCGATTTCTATTATCGCATCGCCGACGAGGCGCCGGTCGAGACCGTCGTGGTCGGCGAGGTCGTCTGCTCCAAGCGGGCGCCGTTCAAGCAGGATCTTCTGCCCGACGTGATCGAGCGGCTCGAGGCGGCGGGCAAGCAGGTCCTGCCGGCCTCGCTGATCCTGGTCTCGCTGCCGCGCGAGCGCCGCCAGAGCCGCGAGCTGATGCAGGCCGAGGGCAGCATGGTCGAGATCAACGACCTGACCTGCCTCGCCTCGCTGAGCGGCCGGCCCTTCGCCGTCGGTCCGTACGTAAACGTCTACAATGAGGGCACGGCGGGCTTCCTGGCTGAGTGCGGCGCGAGCCGGATCTGCCTGCCGCCGGAACTGCCGCTGCCGGCGATCGCGACCATCGCCGCTTCCCTGCCGCAGCTGGCGATCGAGGTCTTCGCCTTCGGCAAGGTGCCGCTGGCGATATCGGCGCGCTGCTATCATGCCCGCGCCCACAAGCTGACCAAGGATAATTGTCGTTTCGTCTGCGAGCTCGATCCGGACGGCATGCCGGTCAAGACGCTCGACGGTGCCGGGTTCCTCTCGGTGAACGGGGTGCAGACGCTCTCGCATGGCTGCGCCAGCCTGCTGCGCGACATTCCGGCGCTGCGCGATGCCGGCGTCGCCTCCTTGCGTCTCTCGCCGCAGGCTTGCGACATGGTCGCGGTCGCCAGGCTGTTCCGCGATGTCGCCGATGGTCGCCTTGCTGGCGAGGAGGGCGAGCAGCGTCTCGCCGAGCTCTATCCCGAGGTGCCCTTGGCGAATGGGTTCCTGCATGCGGTTCCCGGGCATCTTCGGGTCGGAACGGGCGTCTGAACCGCCGGTGAGGGCGGAAAAGGAGGCGGGCATGAACGGCGGCCAAGGCGGAGCAGCGCGTCCCGGCTTCGAGCCGACCAGCCGGGCGACCCCCGCGAGCGAGCTGATCGACCGGTTGCGCCGGGTGCTGCGGCCGGAGGACCTAGACTGCGCCTGCCGCGAGCGGCTCGACGGCGCGCTCGAGCGGTTCGACCAGCTCGAACGCCGGCGCGAATCCCGCCGGCAGCTCGCCAAGGCGCGCGATCACAAGGAGCGGATCGCAGCGCTGCTCGGCTTCCTATCCGATCTCGACTCGCTGACCGAGGCGGAGAACGACCGCAGCGTTTTCGAGGAGCTGGCTCTGCTCTTCGCCGAGATTGGCCGCAGCGCCCAGGCGGGCGCGGCGGCGCTGCGCGAGCTTTAGATCGCGCTTCAGGTTTCCTCCCCAAGCGATTCCACGGATGCGAAATTCCGGCCGTCTGGGCGCGGTTCCGGAGACACGTCCGCCGCTGCAGGGGCAGGCCGCGGCCAATCTTCGCGATGTTTGCCATTTCGCAAAGTGCATCGCGCCGCCGCAGCTAATGTTGCGGTGCAGCGAGGGGCTGACGAACCCGCTGCGCTGAAGGAGAAAAAAGATGTTCAAGATGATTCTGGCCGGCGCGTTGATGACCCTGGCCGCGGCCGGCGCGAATGCGGCGGAAGTCGAGGTCAAGATGCTCAACAAGGGCGCTGCCGGAGCCATGGTGTTCGAGCCGGCGCTGATCAAGATCGCGCCCGGCGACACCGTGAAATTCCTGCCGACCGACAAGAGCCACAATGCCGAGAGCGTCCCCGAGATGATGCCGGCCGGCGCGGCGCCCTTCATCGGCAAGCTGAACGAGCAGGTCGACATCACCTTCAAGGAGCCCGGTGTCTACGGCATCAAGTGCAAGCCGCATTACGGCATGGGCATGGTCGCGCTGGTCGTGGTCGGCGACCCGACCAATCTCGATGCGGCCGCGGCGGCCAAGCACCCGGGCAAGGCCAAGGCGATCTTCGCCGATCTGGTGGCCAAGGCGAAGTGAGCCGGCCGCGCAGATGCGCCGCCGACCATCATCAGGCTCGTGAAGAGAAGGCGCGGCCGGCCGGCCGCGCCTGTTGCCGCTGGGAGAACCATCATGGCGCCCATTCCGCGACTGCGCTCCTATGAGGGGCCCGCTCTGCTCTCTTATGGCTTTCGTCCGTTCTTTCTGCTCGCGGCGCTGCAGGCCGGGCTGACGATCCTGGTCTGGCTGCCCTTCGTCACCGGGCATCTCACCGTTCCGACGGCGTTCGGGCCGATCGACTGGCATATCCATGAAATGCTGTTCGGCTATCAGGCGGCTGCGATCGCCGGCTTCCTGCTGACCGCGATCCCGAACTGGACCGGCCGGCTTCCGGTTCAGGGCACGCCCTTGCTCGTCCTCGTCCTCGCCTGGCTCGCCGGCCGTATAGCCGTCTCGGCCTCGGCCTGGATCGGCTGGCGCTTGGCCATGGCGGTCGACGCGCTTTTCCTGCTGCTGCTCGCCGCGGCGGCCGCGCGCGAGATTCTGGCCGGCCGCAACTGGCGCAATCTCAAGGTCGTCGTGCTGGTCTGCCTGCTGCTCGCCGCCAATCTCGCCTTCCATCTTGAGGCCGGCCTGACCGGAGGCGCCGAAATCTCCCGGCGGTTCGCCATCGCCGTCGTCCTGATGTTGGTCCTGCTGATCGCCGGGCGGATCGTGCCGAGCTTCACGCGCAATTGGCTGGCGCAGCGCGGCGCGGGACGTCTGCCCGTGCCCTTCGCCGGTTTCGACAAGCTCGTGCTGGCCGCCAGCGCCATCGCTCTGGTGCTATGGGTCGCGCTGCCGGATTCTCCGGCGAGCGGCCTCGTGCTCGGGATCGCCGCCTTGCTCAATCTCGTCAGATTGGCGCGCTGGGCCGGCGACCGCTGCTGGCGCAATCCGCTGCTGATCATCCTGCATGTCGGCTATCTCTTCGTGCCTGTCGGCTTCGCCCTGACGGCGGCCGCAAGCTTCGGCTTCGTCAGCACCGGCGCCGGCCTTCATGCCTGGACTGCCGGCGCCTTCGGTACCATGACCCTCGCGGTGATGTCGCGGGCCAGCCTCGGCCATACCGGCCGGCCGCTCGTCGCAACGGCCGCGACCCAGGCCTGTTACGTCCTGGTCGTCATCGGCACGGTCGCGCGGATCTGCTCGGCGCTCGGCCATGGTCCGGCCGCGTTGCTGCATGTCGCGGCGCTGTCCTGGTCGCTGGCCTTCCTGGTGTTCGCGCTGGCCTATTGGCAGGTGCTGACCGGCGCCCGCCTCGGCGCGAAGGCGCCATCCGTCGCGCAGCAGGCTTGATTCTCAAGACGGCCGCGAATGGCGTACCGCTCCGGCGGTGCGCTATTCGGCGTTCTCGGCCAGTCGGGTGAGGGCGGCGGCATCGCAGACCACCAGCCGCTGGCGTCCGCCCTCGACCAGCCCTTGCGTCTCCCAGGCACTGAGAATGCGCGAGACGGTATGCAGCGTCGTGCCGGTCATTTCGGCGATGTCGCGGCGCGAGATCGGGAAGTCGACGCGCATCCCGGTCTCGACACGCATACCGGCCTGCTCGACCAGTCGCAGCACCGCATGGGCGACGCGGCGCTCGACCTCCTCGGTCGACATTTCGCGGATGCGGGTATGGGCCTCGTCGAGGCGCTGGCCGATCGTGCGGATCGCGCTCATCGCGAGCTGCGGATTGTTCTCGACGAAACCGTCCCAGGACTCGGTCGGCCAGCTCGCGACCAGACTGTCGACCGCCGCCGTCGCCGTGCCCGGATAGTCGGGGCGGCCGAGGGCCCGGGTGAAGCCGAACAGGTCGCCGGGATGGACAACGCGCACGATGATCTGCTGGCCATCGCGGGTGACTTGCGTGACCTTCAGCCGGCCGTGCAGCAGGAGGTAGAAGGCCTTGGCCGGGTCGCCCTGCTCGAAGACGGATTCGCCCTGAGGGACCCGGCGTGCATTCGCCTGCGCCGTCATGCGGTCGAGCTGTTCGTCGCCCATCGTCGCGAACAGCGGAATGCTGCGCAGGACGCTGCGGTCCATTCCCACGGTATCGTCTTTCCTTTTGGCGGGCCGGACATCTCGCCCGCGACAAAGCCGCCGGACCCGGCCGGCGGCGCCGGATTTGAGCGCAAACATTGCCAGCATTCAAGCCCGCGCGCTACGCGGAAAGGGCGATCCGCAGACCTGCCAGGGCGCAGAGCAGAGCCGCATAGCCGATGAGCGCTCCGGCGAGCACCCGGCTTTCCTGCTGCAGCCGCATGAAGCCGATCACGAGGAGCGCCGCCTTGACCAGGCTCAATGCGGCGATGGCGAGCCCGCGCGGCAGCGGCGCAAGGTGCAGGCTGGCGAGCAGGCCGAGCCCGGTCGCCAGAAGCAGGGCGCCGAGCACGATGGGGAGCGGCAGATCGCGAAGGGACGACATCTCACCCCAGATAGATAATGGGCAGGATCAGGAGCCAGACCAGGTCGATCGCGTGCCAGATGGCGGCAATGGTCCCGGTCCGGCGCGGCGTCGGCCGCCAGGCGATGGCGAGCATGATCAGCGCGACGAAGAGCACATGGGCGAGATGGAAGCCGGTGATCAGGAAATAGAGCTCGACGAGGCGGCTCTCCACGGCGGTGATGGCGGGGATCTCGTGACTATAGGCGACGAGCTTGAGCGCGACGAAGCCGAGTCCGCCGAGCGCGGCGGCGACCAGGTTCCAGCGCGGCCGACGGCCGAAGGCGGCGCGGGCGGCGAAGAAGCCGCTGGTGAGCAGTATCGCCGTGGCGGCGCCGGCGAGCGGCAGGTCGAGTGCGCCATGCAGCTTTGCCAGTGCCGGCGGATCGATCAGCCCGAGGATCAGGAAGGCGACGAGAAACGCGCCGAAGACGGCGAACTCGCTCCAGATCAGGATCCAGAGCAGGAGCTCCATGCCGCCTTCGCTGGTCGGCTGGCCCACGGTGAGGCTGGCCGGCGGAGTGTGTGCGTTCATGCCGGCAGCAGCCTGCGCAGCCCGGCCGGAACCCGGTCCTGCCAGCGCTGCTCCTTGACCAGGCGGAAGCCGAGATTGTCCGGCGGGGTGCCGACCGAGCAGCCGCCGCTCTTGGGATTGCGGATGAACGAGGTCATCACGGCGCGGTGCTGGCCCTCGACCACATAGGCTCCGCAATTCGTGGTCTCGCCGGTCGTCTTGCCGGCGGCGTCGAGCGAGACGCGGCGCAGGCAGCTCTGGGTCCATTCCCAGACATTGCCGGCCATGTCGTGGACGCCGTGCTCATTGGCGCCGAAGCTGCCGACCGGCCGCGGCGCAGGATCGCTCGCCTGCTTGCGGGCGCTCTCGCGGTCATAGTCGGCGAGCCAGCGCAAGGCGGGATTGGCGTTGTCGCCGTCGAAGCCACGCGCATCGTCGATGAAGCGCGTGCCGGCCGCGTGAGCCCATTCCCGATCTGTCGGCAGCCGCCATCTCAGCCCCGTCGAAGCCGACAGCCAGGCGGCATAGTCGCTGGCGTCGCCATGGCTGACGCCGGTCGCCGGCAGGTCGCCGCGCGCTGCCTTGCCGTCCAGTCGCTTGCAGGCTCCGGCCGCGACGCAGCGCGTATAGTCGGCGACGGTGACCTGGTAGCGCATGATCACCAGCGGCTTGTCGAGCGTGACAGCGACGCGCGGCGCATCGACCGGCCGCCCGACGCGCAGATATTCGCCGTCGAGCCTGTGCATCATCGTCATCGGCGGCACGATCGCCGTCTGGGGCAGCGGCACCAGCGGGACGGAGGGCCGTGGCTGCGCCGTCAACAGCAGCGTGGCCGCTCCTGCCATGAACAGGAGTCCGAGCGAGGTCGTCAGCACCGGAAGTCCCATGCGCAGCGTCGTGGCCATCATCGCCTCCTGTCGCCGAAAGAAAGAGCGCCTCCCCGCACGAGGCGGGGAGGCATGGCCGGTCAGATGCCGGCGGGCGCGATGATCTGCTTCATCAGATCGTCATTCCACTCGCCCTCGACCTTGAAATGTCCGGCGGCGCCGAGCTCGAAGGCCTCGATCAGGTTGTGGTTGACATAGGCGTAGATGCCCGGCTGCAGGAAGGTGTAGAGCGCTGCTCCCGCGCAGCCGCCGGGGATGAACCAGGTCTCAAGGTCGCGCTCCGGCGGGTTGCGGAACTTGCCGGTCGCCCAGACATAGTCGCCATGGCCGCCGATCAGATGCGGGCGGGTGTCGCGATTGGCCTGCGAATGGACGATCAGCACGGTCTCGCCAACCTTGGCGGTCAGGGCCGCCTTGCCGGTCAGGGCGCCGACCTTGCCGTTGAAGACGACATGGGTCGGGGTCAGGGTACGCATCGCCTTGACGACGTCGTCATGCGACTCGCCGACGCTGGCATAGCGCTTGAAGTTGCCCTTCTCGTCGCGAGGCACATAGAAGTCCTGCTCGCCGACATAGTAGACCTTGTCGTATTTCAGCGCCTTGCCCTGATGGTCCTTCAACCCGTCGCGCGGCAGCACCATGATGGCGCCGTTCATGCCGGCAGTGACGTGCCAGGGGACCATGCCCGGAGGGGCGCAGTGGTAGACGAAGACGCCCGGCCGGGTGGCCTTCCAGCGCAGCACGACCTTCTCGCCCGGGTTGACCTCGGTCAGTCCGCCGCCGCCGAGCGCACCTGTCGACGAATGGAAGTCGATATTGTGCATCAGCTCGTTGGTTTCGGCGTTGATCAGCGTCAGCTCGACATAGTCGCCTTCATGCACGACCATCAGCGGGCCGGGGACGGTGCCGTTGAAGGTGAAGGCGAAGGTCTCGGTGCCGGCGTCGTCCAGGACGATCTTCTTCTCATGGATCGTCATCTCGAACTCGACGAGCTTCGGACCGCCGGTGGCGATCTGCTCATGCGCGTGGACGAACGGGGGATCGACCAGCTTCGGCTTGACGCGCGGCAGCTTGGCTACGTCGGTAGCGCTCGCCTTGGTCATCACGCCCTGGGCCTGCGCCGGAGTGGAAGTCGCAGCCTGGACGATCGCCCCGGTGGCCGCCGCTCCCGCCAGCATGCTGCGGCGGGTCAGTTTGAACTCTTCGCCCATGGCTTGTCTCCTTGCCAACGGCCGGACACCGACCGGTTGAGAAGACTTTAGGAACAGGGCTGAATCGCTCTTTGTCGCAGCGCAACATTTTTGACGATCATGCGCCTGACGCATGATCGTCGGGGTCATTCGGCGGCGATCATCGCCGGTTCCCAGGCAGGTTCGTAGGTCAGCGCGACCTCGACGGAGGTGACCCCGCTTATGGCGCCGGCTGCCACTGCGACAGCCTCCTTGAGGAAGCCGGCGAGGGGACAGCCGCGCGTGGTCGTCGTCATGGTGATGGCGACCTTGCCTTCGGGCGTCGAGGCGATGGCGTAGATCAGGCCGAGATCGACGACGCTGCGGCCCATCTCGGGGTCGAGCACGTCGCGCAGGGCGATCTCGACCAGACGTTCCAGCGGGGCGCTCATCAGTGCGTGCTCCCGCCGCCATGGCGGACCAGCAGGCGATAGGTCGCGCCCGATTCGTCGAAATTGCCGGCCCATTCATGCTGGCGCTTCGCCAGCTCCGGGAACAGGAACACCGGCTCGCGCACCAGCAGGGCGAACAGCACGTCGCCGGCCTGCAGATCCTCCAGCGCTTCCAGGATTCGGACCATCGGCTCCGGCGGATCGAGATCGCGCAGATCGAGCTCCTCGATCGGGGTTCCCCAGGATACGGCCGAGGGGCTGCTGCCGACGGCGAGGCCCGCCCTGTCGTCCTGCTCCGCCGCAACCGGCGAGAAGGTAACCTCCCAGTCGCCATTGCCGATGGCGCGGTCGCTCGCGGCGAAGCCGCGATTGGCCATCACCGAAAACAGCGGCACTGGCCGGAACGGTGCGATCAGGCGCAGCGACTGGCCGGGCGCCAGCGTGCTGACGGCGTCCATGATCGCCTGGAACGGCTCCTCGCCGGCACGCAGCGCCGGCCTGACGTCAAGCTCGCGGATTTGCAGCGGTTCGGTCGTCGGCATGAGGTTGTCTCCTTTCCTCGGCGCGTGCCAGCAGCAGCCGCGGGAATTCATGGAAGGGCGGCCGTTGCTCGGCCTTGATTTCGGACAAGCGCCGCACCCTCATCAGCTCGCAGGCGATGCCGGCGGTCCCGATCAGGGCCGGCAGCATGGCATATCTGAAGGCGGTGGCGAGCCCGGCGGCGAGCGCGACTGTCCCGAGCGCGACGCCGGCATAGTAGAGCATGAACCAGAGCCCGGAGCGGGGCATGGCGACGAGATCGCCGACCCGCGGCGCCGGTCCGCGCCCGAGTCGCGAGGCATAGGTTTCGAGCCAGGTCATGAAGGAGACGATCTTCATGAGCTGCGCCAGGGTCAGTCCGCCGAGCCAGCCGAAAACCAGGAGGAAGACCGATGCTGCGAGCCAGCTCTCCGGTGCGTCCGCCGCGGTCACGACGGGCAGAAGCGGCAGCCCGATGCCGAGCGCCGCGAAGGCCGGAATGCTCGCCAGCATGTTGATCTCGAGCGCTTTGCGCCGGCGCGCGCGATAGAGGACGAGAATATCGCGGCCATAGAAGGCACTTGCGAGCGCCAGCGCTCCGAGCGGCGCCACGGCGAAGCCGGCCCCGAGCCCTACATCCGCAAGCGGGGCGAGCAGCCCGGCGAGCGCGAGGCCGAGACCGAGGCCGCCGAAGATCAAAACGAGGCGAACCTGCCGGGCCGGCGGCTCCGGCGCCATCAGGAACATGACGAGGAGCCGGTAGCTGACGCCGAAGGCGATCAGTCCGAGCCAGCCGCCGAAGCCAAGCAGGGCATGGAAGGGCAGGCCGGCGGGCAGGAGGGCGATCTCTCCAAGCCAGTCGCCGCGGCCGGAGAGGATGGCGGCGAAGGTCGCACCGCTGATAACGGTGACGAGCAGGCAGCCGAGCCCGATCAGGACGAAGCGTGCGAACAGCGTCACCGGCCTCGCGCTCAGCAATGTCGCGACGAGCATCAGCCCCAGCAGCAGGAAACCGCCGAGCAGCGCCAGGGCGGCCAGCGGCATCAGCGCCACCGGCCAGTCGGTCCAGCCGGCGAGGCTGGCGAAACCGGCGCAGAGCAAAAGGAGCCCGGATAGAAGCGAGAGCAGGGCCGGGAGGGCGAGCCCCGGAAAGGCGAGGGGGCGCGCGACCAGCACAGGAACGAACTGAAGCAGCGCGCCGGCCATGGCGAGGCTGAGCCAGCCGATCGCCACGACATGGACGACCACGAGGGTCGCGGGTTCGAGGAGCCCGGCGCCGGGATAGCCGATGCCGGCGATGACGAGAAGCTCGGCCGCCAGCAGGAAGCCGAGGGCGGCCGCGAAATAGCTCATCGTCCAGCGGGACAGCGACGCCATCGGCATGGCCGGGTCTCCCGAGCGAAGCAGGAGCATCGGACCGGAAAGTGGATTCGGCTTTCCGGAGGGATCCGATGCTGCGAGACAGAAAATGGATCGCCAGTCAGCGTCTGGTCCGGCGCGGCAACCGGGCGGGCATCAGTGGCCGCAGGTGCAGGCCTGGCCTTCGTCATGGCCGCCGCAATCGGCCTCATTGGCCCCGGCATGACCGATCTCGACCTGCCAGATCTCAGGCCCCTGCACGATGTAGGACCAGCTATAGGTGCCGGGATAGCGCGCCTCGATCTGCCGGCGCAGCGGCGCGGGATCATGATCGTTGACGATGCTGAAGCTCTCGCCGGGCGGCAGGCGTTCGAGGATTCCGAAGATCGTCGCATGGCGAACGACCGGCGGGATCATGCGGACGTCGAGGGGTTCGAGCGGCATTGTCGTCATGGTGTCGGCTCCGGTAGACCCCGAAAATGCGGGGAGCCTGACGAGCCTAGCGGCGCTGCGCCTGCGGCAATTTGTCGAATCTCAAACAGCGCGCAGGCAACCGCCTCATTGTTCGAGAAACAGCATGGTCGCGATGGCGAGCGACATCAGCACCGCAGCAGTGACGCCGCCCTTCTGGAGCACGCCCATGCGATAGAGCAGCAGCGCCATCACGATGATGGCGGGCGTGGCGACGGCGAGACCCATCTGGGCATCGGTCATGACAGGGCTCCTCAGGCTGCCAGCGCGCGGTAGATCGCGGGCAGGGCGGTCGGCAGGCGCTCCAGCTTCGAGACCACGGCATGGCCGTTGCGGCCGAACAGATAGGGGATGTAGGCGCGCGACTCGCGGTCGACCGTCACGGCGAAGACGCAGATGCCGGCGCGGCGTGCCTCGATCACCGCCATGCGGGTGTCCTCCATGGCGAAGCGGCCCTCGTAATGGTCGATGTCGTTGGGCTTGCCGTCGGTCAGAACCAGCAGCAGCTTGCGGCGGTCGGGGCGGGCCTTGAGCCCGGCCCCGGCATGGCGGATCGCCGCGCCGATGCGGGTGTAGTAGCCCGGTTTCAATGCGGCGATGCGCGCTTCAACCGCCGGTCCCATAGCTTCGTCGAAGCGCTTCAGCGTCTCGATCCGCACCCAGTCGCGCCGGCGCGAGGTGAAGGTCAGGATCTCGTGCCGGTCGCCGCAGGCGGCGAGGCCATGGGCGAAGACGGTGAGCGCCTGCTTCTCGACATCGAGCACGCGCAGATCGTCGAACCAGGAATCGGTCGAGAGCGAGACGTCCATCAAGGTCGTCACGGCGAGATCATGCGCCTGCGGGCGGCTCGCGATATGGATGCGGTCGCTGCCGGGCCCGCCGGCGGCGAGGTCGGCCTGGCGACGCACCACCGCGTCGAGATCGAGATCCGGCCCGTCGATCTGGCCGCGCTGCGGCTCGCGCAGGGGGCGCAAGGCCTCGAACTGGCGGCGCACCTGCCGGACCAGCGCCTGCGTCGCCGGATCGGGGGCGGGGGGAGCGAGTTCCCGCCCGGCGATGGCCGACAGGACGCGGCAATAGTCCTCGCGATAGCTGGCGCTGCGAAAATCCCATTCCGGATAGGTCAGAGGCCCGGCCAGCACCGTCTCGTCCATGGCTTCGGGCGGCAGGTCGAGGTCGAAGCGGAAGCGCGAGGCCGGACGGCCCTTGCGCTCGCTCAGCACCATGTCGTCGAGCTCGTCGGCCGCCTCAGGGTCGTGCTCGTCGCTGTCGTCGGAAGGGCGGTCGACAGCAACCATCTCCGACATCGCCAGAATCTTCTCAAAGCGGTTCAGGATGAAGGGGCTGCGCTCGCTCCAGGCTTCCGCCGTCTCGTCGCGGCTGGCGGCATAGGTCTTCATCTCCTCGGCTGCAGCGGGCGGAGTGCCCGGAAGCGGCCTGTCCTCGTCATTGCGGCGCGAACGCGCCAGCTTGCTGGCGCTGGCGAGCGGCCAGAGCGCGACGTCGAGCGCCGGCAGGTAGCCGGGCGGTGCCTTCGCCGGCCAGTCCCCGGCCTCGATGGCGATGTCCTCGCCCTGCAGCAGAGCGCCGATCAGCGCTTCGACCCGGGCTTCGGTCGCCGGCAGGCCGGCGCGTCGGCGGGTTTCCAGCGTCGCCGTGGCGAGCCGTCGATAAACCGGAGCGAGCCCGGGGAAAGTCGCCAGCACATCGCCGACCAGTCGGCTCGCTGCGGCAATCAGGGCGAGGTCGCGCCGCAGCGGATCGGTCTCCGTGACGGCGCGCGGCGTCATCCGTGCCATGCAGGCGGTTAGCCAGACATAGAGATCGCGGTTCAGGGCGGCCTCGGGGAAGATGGCGATCTCTGCCGGCAGTTGCAGGCTGTCGGAGGCGCGCAGCGCCTGGGCCAGGCGTTCCTCGCCGAGGCCGACGCGCTGGCGCAGATTGAGCCGGTGGGTCGCGACGCGCTCGCGGGCGGGGACGATCCTGACCCCGGATTCGCCGCCGAAACCACGGAAGCAGACGGCGAGCGCCGGCGCCATCGCGGCCAGGCTCACCGCCGCCTGCGGGTGATGCGCCAGGCTGCCGGTGTCGCCGACCAGCTTGTGCCAGAAGCGCCCGACGGTTTCCTCGAGCTCGAGGAAGTCCAGCATGGCGCTCTCCTAGCCGAGAACCGCACGGGCGACCTCGACGAGGCCGGCGCGCACTTCGGGCTCGTCAGTCAGCGGCTCGATGATCGCCGCCATCACCGCTTCCCGTCGCGGCAGGCCGGCTGCGATCAGGCTCGCGGCATAGACGATCAGGCGGGTCGAGACGCCTTCCTCGATGTCCTGACCCTTCAGGCTGCGCAGCCGCCGGGCAAGGTCGACGAGCGGCGCCACCGCGCTGTCGTCGAGCCCGCTTTCCTGCGCGACCACGGCGATCTCCTTGTCGCGCGGCAGGAAGTCGAAGCTGATCGAGACGAAGCGCTGCCGGGTCGAGGGCTTCAGGTTCTTCAGGAGATTCTGGTAGCCGGGGTTGTAGGAGACCGCGAGCATGAAGGCAGGTGGGGCCGTGAGCAGCTCGCCGGTGCGCTCCAGCGGCAGGATGCGCCGGTCGTCGGTCAGCGGATGCAGCACGACGGCGACGTCCTTGCGGGCCTCGACGATCTCGTCGAGATAGCACAGCCCGCCCTCGCGCACGGCGCGGGTCAGCGGCCCGTCGACCCAGACGGTCTCGCCGCCCTTGAGCAGATGCCGTCCGGTCAGGTCGGCGGCCGAGAGGTCGTCATGGCAGGCCACGGTGAAGAGCGGCAGGCCGAGGCTCGCCGCCATATGGCTGACGAAGCGGGTCTTGCCCGAGCCGGTCGGCCCCTTGAGCAGCAGCGGCAGCCGCTTCTCCCAGGCCGTCTCGAACAGGGCACGTTCATTGCCGGAGGCGCTGTAGGCGGGGATGTCGTAGCCGTCGGCGGGCGGTGCCGCGAGCGGCGGGGGCGAGATCATGTTCATCGGGCAAGTCCCTGGGAAAGCTGTGGGCGAGGGCCCGCCGGCCAGAGCCGGCGGGCCGGGGCGTCATTCCGCCGGCTGGGCGAGGCCGAAGGCTTCGGGCTCGCGCTCGCGGCCGGGCACGAGCACCGCCCAGGCGAACATCAGCGCGGCGATCACCACGACGATCCCGGAGCCGAGCCGGACCCAGTAGAACAGGCCGAGCTGGTCCTGGACCTCCATGTAGGACTGACCGAGCACGCGCTGGAGATGGGTCTGCACCACGCCGGCGAAGGTCAGGGCGAAGGTCATCACCATCATCGCCGGCACCATCAGCCAGAAGCTCACGATCGAGAGCCACTGGTTGTAAGGCGCCCGGTTCTTCAGCTCGGGAATGGCGTAGGCCATCACCGCGAGATTCAGCATCACATAGGCGCCGAAGAAGGCGAGGTGGCCATGGGCGGCGGTGAGCTGGGTGCCGTGGGTGTAGTAGTTGGTGAAGGACAGCGTGTTCAGGAAGCCCCAGATGCCGGCGCCGATGAAGGCCATCACCGAGCAGCCGATCGACCAGAGCAGCGCTGCGCGGTTGGGGTGGTTACGGCCGGCCTTCCAGGTCATGTGGACGGTGAAAAGCACCATGGTGAAGAAGGGCGCGACCTCGAGCGTCGAGAACAGCGAGCCGATCCACTGCCAGTATCCGGGCGCGCCGATCCAGTAATAGTGGTGGCCGGTGCCGAGGATGCCGGAGAACAGGGCGAGGCCGACGATGACATAGAGCCACTTCTCGACCACCTCGCGGTCGACGCCGTTGAGCTTGATCATCAGGAAGGCCAGGACCGAGGCCATGATCAGCTCCCAGACGCCTTCCACCCAAAGGTGGATGACGTACCACCAATACATCTTGTCGAGCGCGAGGTTGATCGGGTTGTAGAAGGCGAACAGGAAGAAGATCGCCAGGCCCCACAGGCCGAAAAGCAGGATGTTGGTGACGGTGGTCTTGCGGCCCTTCAGCGAGGTCATGGTGATGTTGAACAGGAAGATCAGCACCACCACGACGATGCCGACCTTGATCGCGAAGGGCTGCTCGAGGAATTCGCGGCCCTCATGGATGCGGAAGAGATAGCCGACCACCGCGACCGCCGCCGCGATGAAGAACAGCCAGAACTGGATGACCGCGAGCTTGGTACTGTAGAGCTCGGTCTGCGCCTCCTCGGGCAGCAGGTAATAGGTCGCGCCCATGAAGCCGAGCAGCAGCCAGACCACCAGCGCGTTGGTGTGGATCATGCGTACGATGCTGAAGG
This sequence comes from Allobosea sp., assembly GCF_017308075.1. Lineage (GTDB taxonomy): Bacteria > Pseudomonadota > Alphaproteobacteria > Rhizobiales > Beijerinckiaceae > Allobosea. Next base: position 350,587 of record NZ_JAFKFX010000024.1, on the reverse strand, counting down.
GCAGGAGCTCGGACAGCGTATTGGGCAGGACGTAGATCAGCCCGGCCAGGGTTCCGAACGCCACCTGCGCGACGAACAGCGTCAGCGCGCCGTAGAAGTAGAGCATCGCGACGCTTTGGGTCTTGTATCTCGTTGTGTTGTAGCCACTCATGGCTCTCTCCTGTCGCGCTGTCTCAACCGGCATCGTTGGGCGGCCAGTTCTGGGTCTTGATCCGGCTCGTCCATTCCAGGAAATCGGCGAGATCGTTCAGCTCTTGATCGGTGAGGTTGAACTGCGGCATCTGCCGCCGGCCCTCGATCCCGCTCGGCTGCGCAGCCATCCAGGCCTTCAGGCTCTCGCGGGCGCCGGCATGGTCCTTGTCGCCGCCATAGCGCTTCCAGACATTGCCGAGCTCCGGCGCGAAATAGGCGCCTTCGCCGAGCAGCGTGTGGCAGTTGATGCAGGAGTTGCGCTCCCAGACATGCTTGCCGCGGGCGACCGCCGGGGTCAGCGTCGCTTCATCGGTCGACTGGGTCCGGATGAACCAGTGGCTATGGGCCGTGAGGCCGACGAAGATGGCGAAGAAGAAGATCGAGCCGCCATAGAAGACGTTTCGCGCCCCCGCCTTTGTCAGACGTTCGGCCATGCATTTCCCCTTCCGCTGAATAGCCGTTGCGACGGCTGACCGGCGAAGGCCGGTGCCGCGCTCCCCGTCCCGTCGTGGAAGGGAGCGGCGTAGCGATAGCGGGTCGCCCTCCGGGCTTGTTTGCGCATTGGCAAACAGGAAGGTGGTGGTGGGCGGCGGCGGCCCGTTCTCGAACGGGCGCTTCCGGCCGGGAACCATGCGGCCGGCCAAGCGTTGTCCCAGACCTGCAGTGGCAAGCCAAGGAGGACGACATGGCCGATGTCGGCAATGCGCAGCGGGAGATTCGCAAGATCGCCTACCGGCTCTGGATGGAAGAAGGGCAACCCGAGGGCCGCGATCGCGAGCACTGGGAGAGAGCCAAGGAGATCTGGAACTTTCGCCATCGCAACGACGAGGCCGAAGTCTCGGATCGGCAGATGGAGGCTTCGGGCGGCCGGCACGCTGCGCCGAAAGACGCTACGCCCCGGCGTCAGACGCAGTAGCAGCTGGCCGCCAGGCGAGGCGAAGGCAAGTCCTGGAGCGAAAGTGCTGGAGCGCAGGTAAGCCCCGGCGTTGCGCGCGCTCGCGCGGCGCTTAACTCAGGACGCGTTCGGCATGCGCGGCAGCAGGAAGGCCAGCAGGCCGACGGCCGGTAGCCACGAGCAGAGCTTGAAGACCGCGATGATGCCGATCTGGTCGGCAAGCGCGCCGATGCCGGCTGCGGCGATACCGCCGAGGCCGAAGGCGAGCCCGTAGAACAGGCCGCCGACCAGTCCGACCCTGTGCGGCACGAGATCGATCGCGTAGATCAGGATCGCCGAGAAGGCGCTGGCCATGATCAGGCTGATCAGGATGCTGAGCACGCCGGTCCAGAACAGATCGGCATAGGGCAGCATCAGGGCGAAGGGCAGCGAGCCCAGGATCGAGATCCAGATCACCCGGTCGCGGCCGATCCGGTCGCCGATCATGCCGCCGACGATCACCCCCACCGCACCGACCACGAGATAGAGGAACAGCATGATCTGCGAGAGCTGCAGGCTGATCCCGAAGCGCTCGATCAGGTAGAAGGTGTAGTAGGAGGTGAAGCCCGCCGTGTAGGCGTTCTTCGAGAACAGGATGATGATCAGCATGGTCATCGCCAGCGCGATATGGGCGCGCGGGAGCCGTGCGGGAGCCGGCTCGGGCGGCTTGTCCTTGCTCGCCGCCGCCTGGTCGCGCCGCATCGCGGCATAGCGCGCGCCGGTCCAGGCCATCAGCACCATCGCAGCCAGGGCGACCACCGAGAACCAGGCAAGGCTTTGCTGCCCCCGGGGCACGACGATGGCAGCGGCCAGCAACGGGCCGATCGCGTAGCCGGTATGGCCGCCGATCTGGAAGACGCCCTGAGCGAAGCCCTGGCGGCCGGCGGCGGCGTGACGGGCCATCCGCGTGGCTTCCGGGTGGAACACCGCCGAGCCGAGCCCGACCAGTCCCGCCGAGACCAGCACCATCTCGTAGCTGACCGCGAAGGAGAGCCCGAGCAGGCCGAGCAGGGTCGAGCCCATTCCCGCCACCATCGCATAGGGCCAGGGCCTGCGGTCGGTGATGTAGCCGAGCACCGGCTGGAGCAGCGACGAAGTCACCTGGAAGGCCAGCGTGATCAGGCCGATCCGCGCGAAGTCGAGCTGATACGCCTCCTTGATCAGAGGGTAGAGCGCCGGGATCATCGACTGGATCAAGTCGTTGAGCAGATGCGCCATGCTGAGCGCCGCCAGCATCGGCATCAGTGGGCGGGCGGCGCGAACATTCAGCGGGATCGAGGTCATGGCGCAGGCTTGGCGGCGGGCGGTCGTTACGTCAATTGGCGGGCGCTGCATCCGGCGCATGGCGACCATGGCGCCAAAGCCGAAATCGCGTCCGCAGGCCGATTTTAGCGGCCCGGTTGTGGCGCTGCCGCCAGCTTGACCTCCGACTTCGACTCTTCATCAGCCTTGAGCCGGCTCTCGCGCAGTGCATTGGCGCTTTCCAGGATCGGATAGCCGATCGCCACCGCGTGGCCATGGATGCGCTTGAGGTCGCGGATGATGTCGAGATGGATCGCGCTGGTCTCGATCGATTCCGGCCGGCCGCTGCGCAGGCGCTCGAAATGGCTCTCGGCGGCGTGGCGCTCGGCGTCGCGCATCGGCGCCTTCTCGGCGAAGAGCTGGCGCGCCAGCGCGACGTCGCGGGTCGCGAAGACGTTGAGCGCGAGGCGCAGCCCGGAGGCGACGCGCTGGTGGAAATCGCGGATCTCGGCGAGGCCTTCCGGCGAGAAGGCGTAGCGCTTGCGGATCTTCTTCTCGCCGAGCTCGCGCAGATTCTTGTCGATGATGTCGCCGATATGCTCGAGATTGGTGATCAGCGTGATGATCTCGACCAGCCGGCGGCTCTCGGCCTCGCTCAACTCGTTGCGCGAGACCTTCACCAGATAGAGCTTGATCGATTCATGGATGGCGTCGACGCCGTCATCCGCCTGGGCGATGGCGCGCGAGAGCTTGAGCTCGTCCTTGCCGATCATCTCCATGGTGTCGTGCAGCATGGCCTCGACGCGGTCGCCGAGGCTGAGCGCCTCGCGCATCGCGCCGGCCAGCGCCTCGGTCGGACTGTCGAGCACGCTCGGATCGAGATGACGCGGCTTGACGACCGCGTCGGTCGCCTTCTGGCCCGGCATGAAGCGCGCGACGAGAGCCGAAATCGGTCCGACGAAGGGCAGGAAGATCAGCGCGCCGACCAGGTTGAGCGCGACATGGAACTCGATGGCGAGGCGCGGGTCCTGTCCGGGCAGGGCCTGCAGCCAGGCCGAGAGCGGCTTGGCGAAGGGCAGCAGGACGGCGACGAGGATCAGCCGAGTCAGGAGGTTGCCGATGGCGGCACGGCGTTGTGCGGCCGGCGCGCCGAGCTGGTTGAGCACCGGGATGAGCGCATTGCCGAGATTGGCGCCGAGCACGAGCGCGACCGCCGTCGCCGGCGGAAACAGGCCGGAGGCCGCGAATGTCGCGATCAGCAGGATGATCGCGATGCTCGAATGGGTCAGCCAGGTCGCCGCGACGGCGACCAGGATCGCCAGCAGCGGCTCGCCGGCGAGCGCGCCGAGCACGGTGCGGAACGTCGGCGACTGGGCCAGTGGGGCGGCGGCGGCGTTGAGCTCGATCAGCGACAGCAGGATCAGCCCGATTCCGACGAGGATGCGCCCGATATTGCGGGCCCGGTCCATCGCTTCATGGCCGAGATAGAGCGCGACGCCGAGCGCGACGCACACGCCCCAGACCCAGCCGAGGTCCATCGAGATGACGAAGGCGGCGAGCGCCGTGCCGAGATTGGCGCCGAGCAATACCGCCAGTGCCATGGCCGGGACGATGAGGTCGCGGCCGGCGAAAGAGGAAACGAGGAGGGTCGTCGCCGTCGAGCTCTGCAAGACCATGGTGACGGCGATGCCGCTGCCGAAGGCGGCGAAGCGATTGCGGGTGAAGCTCTGCAGTGCCTGTCGCAGCGAGACGCCGAAGGCGCGCATCGCCCCCGTTCGCACCAGCCGCACCGCCCAGATCAGCAGCGCGACGCCGCCGGCAAGGTGGATGAGAATGGTGGTGGCGTTGTCGCTTGGGTTCATCGTGCAGAGGGTCTTTCCGAGATTCTATCGACTCAGGGCCGCAGCATAGCCCGGATTCTTGAGATTTTCATTAGCCAGCTTACCGCCTATGCACGCCAAACATGCTGATATTGCGGCAGAAATCACCGATCTGAGAATCGTGATTCTTCGTGCCAGGTCAGGCGGGCGGGATCAGGGTGACGCCTGATCCGGCGAAACCGAGCGTCACCGGCGTGCCCGGCGCCAGCATGCCATGGGTACCGTGGCGGACGACGAAAAGCTCGCCGAGCTCGGTGGCGACCATGATGTCCTGATGGTTGCCGAGATAGGTGCATTTGCGCACCGTGCCGGGTAGCGAAGCGCCGGCCGCCGGGCCGTCGATAAGAAGGCTCTCGGGGCGAATCGCGATCCGGGCGGGGCCGGGAGGCAGGCCGCGCGCCGGCAGCGACAGGATCGCAGGGCCGAGCGCCGTCTCCGCGGTGTCCCCGGCGACCGAGCGGATCGTGACGTCGAGCAGATTGGCGTCGCCGATGAAGTCGGCGACGAAGGCGTTGACCGGCTGTTCGTAGAGCTCCCGCGGTGCACCTTCCTGGGCGATCCTGGCGTTCGACATCACGATGATCCGGTCGGAGACGGCGAGCGCCTCCTCCTGGTCGTGGGTGACATAGGCGACGGTCAGGTTGAGGTTTTGCTGCAGCTCGCGGATTTCCTCGCGCACGCGCCGGCGCAGCTTGGCGTCGAGATTGGAGAGCGGCTCGTCGAAGAGCAGCACCTGCGGCTCCAGCACCAGCGCGCGGGCGACCGCGACGCGCTGCTGCTGCCCGCCCGACAATTCCGACGGCAGGCGCTTCTCGAAGCCCTTGAGGCCGACCAAGGCGAGCTTCTCCAGCGCCATCTCGCGCGCCTTTTCCTTCGGCAGGCCCTTCACGATCGGGCCATAGGCGGCGTTCTCCAGCACGTTCATATGCGGAAAGAGCGCATAGGACTGGAACACCATGCTGACGTCGCGGTCGGCCGCCGAGAGCTTGGTGACGTCCTTGCCGCCGATCAGGATCTGGCCTGCGCTGGCGATCTCGAGCCCGGCGATCATCCGCAGCGTCGTGGTCTTGCCGCAGCCGGAAGGGCCGAGCAGCGTCACCAGCTTGCCCGCCTCGATGTCGAAGCTGACATTGTCGACGGCCGTGACCGCGCCATAGCGCATGCTGACATTGCGGAATTCGACGGAGGCGGGGCCCTGCCTGGTCATCGCAGTACGGATCCTTACTTGACTGGCTCGGCGGCCGAGGTCGCGAGGGCTGGCGCGCTGCGGCGGCCGAGCTTGCGCTCGCCGACGCCGAGTTGGATCAGGCTGATGCCGATGGCCATGACCACGATCAGCACTGAGGAATAGGCGATCGCCAGCCCGAACTCGCCGGCCTCGACCCGCCCGACGATATAGGCGGTGGCGAGGTTGTACTCGGCCGAAACCAGGAAGATCACGGCGCTGACCGTCGTCATGCTGCGCACGAAGCTGTAGACCAAGGCCGCGACGAGGGCCGGGCGCAGCAGGGGCAGCACGACCCGCCAGAGCGTGGTGAAGCTGCGGGCCGAGAGCGTGGCCGAAGCCTCGTCCAGGCTCTTGTCGATCTGCGAGAGGCCGGCGATGCCGGAGCGCACGCCGACCGGCATGTTGCGGAAGACGAAGGCGATGACGAGGATCAGGCCGGTGCCGGTGATCTCGACCGGCGGCACGTTGAAGGCGAGGATATAGGCGACGCCGAGAACAGTGCCGGGAATGGCGAAGCTCAGCATGGTCGCGAATTCGAGCGCGCCGCGGCCTGCGAAGCGCTGGCGCGTCAGCAGATAGGCCGTCAGCAGGCCGACCAGCGCCGTCAGCGGCGCCGAGATCGCCGCCAGCTTCAGCGTGGTGAAGAAGGATGGCCAGGCCGAGCCGTCGAAATGCAGGCCGCGGCTGAGATCGACCGAGAAGCCGGTGATGTAGTGCTGCAGCGTCGGGGTGTAGTCGCGCCCCATCGTCTTCACGAAGCCGCCCATCAGGATGACGATGTAGATGATCGCGGTCAGCGCCACCCAGGGCACGATCACCAGCGCGGCGATCCAGGTGATGCGTCGCGGCAAGGGGGTCGGCAGGCCGGAATCGCCCTTGCCGGTGACGGTCGTGTAGGACTTGCTGCCGAGCCAGCGCTGCTGTGCCCAGAAGGCGGCGAGCGTGAAACCGAGCAGCACGATGGCGAGTACCGCCGCCTGGCCCTGGTTATGCGCGGCGCCGACGACGGCAAAGAAGATCTTGGTCGAAAGCACCTCGAAATTGCCGCCGAGTACCAGCGGGTTGCCGAAATCGGCCATGCTCTCGACGAAGCCGAGCAGGAACGAGTTGGCGAGGCCGGGCCGCAGCAATGGCCAGGTCACGGTGCGGAACGTCGTCCAGCGCTTGGCGCCGAGCGTCTGCGAGGCCTCTTCCAGGCTGGGCGCGATGCCTTGCACCACGCCGATCAGGACCAGGAAGGCGATCGGTGCGAAGGCGAGCACCTGCGCCAGAAGCACGCCCGGCAGGCCGTAGATCCAGCGCGAGCGCGGGATGCCAAACCACTCGAACAGCACCGTCGAGACCAGGCCGGAGCGGCCGAAGAGCAGGATCAGCGCGAGACCGATGACGAAGGGCGGCGTGATGATCGGCAGCACGGTGAGCAGGCGCATGGCCCGCTTGCCGGGCATGCCGGTGCGCAGGATCAGGAGCGCGCAGGCGAGGCCGAGCAGGGTGGTGATGATGCCGGTCAGCACCGCCAGGATCAGCGTGTTCCATGCGACGCCGCAATTGGTGTTGGCGGTGAGGCAGCCGAGCCCCCAGATGCTGGGGCTGAGGAAGCGTTCGCCGAAATCGGCGAGCGCCAGCGCCCCGTCGGAATCGACGAGCGCGCTCTGCAGGATCGTCGCCACCGGCAGGAAGATGAACAGGCTGATCAGCAGTACGACGATGCCGATCGAGGAGGTCGTGAACAGATCGCCGCGGCAGACCCCGCGATAGGCCAGGCCGTGGCAGAGCAGCAGCAGCAGCGACAGCACGGTCAGGAAGGCGCCGAAGCCCATCCCGGGCTGGGCGGTGCCGGCACCGCCCAGCAAGGCCGCGAGCCAGGGAATGCCCTGGCCCTTCAGCGTGACGGCGAAGCCCTGGGCGAAGAAGAGGACGAGACCGGCGAAACCGGCCCAGGCCAGGATCTTCCCCGTGGCGGGGGACGACTCCCTGCCGCTCAGCAGAGTCGCGACGAGCAGGACCAGGCCGATCGGCAACAGCCAGGGCGCGGCGCCTGAAAGCGCCAGCGCCAGTGCGGTTCCGGCCTTGCCGAATGGGTAGCCTGCGAGCCAGCCGGATCCGGTCAGGCTCATCCCCTCGGCAAGATACCAGGGGATGAGCGCATAGCCGAGCCAGCCGACCAGCAGCGCGAGCCGGGTCGCGGAACGCATCGTCTTCAGTCCTCTCGTCTCGATCGTCGGTGCTTACTTCGGCAGGGACTTGACCTCCTTGTCCCATTTGCTGAGCAGCCGGACACGCTCGGCCGAGGAACCGTATTTGACGAAGTCGTAGTCGATCAGCTTCATCTCCGACATCTTCGGCGCCTGCGCGGGGACGGGCGCGTTCTTGTTGGAGGGAACCTGATAGGATTTTGCCGGCGCCGCCAGCGCCTGCGCCGCGGGCGTCAGGGCCCAGTCATAGAACTTCTTGGCGTTGTCGAGATTGCGCGCGCCCTTGACGATCGACATCGAGCCGATCTCGTAGCCGGTGCCCTCGCAGGGCGCGACCGGCTTGATCGGGTCGCCCTGGACCGCGAAGACCACCACGTCGTGGATGAAGACGATGCCGACGGCGGTTTCGCCGAGGCTTGCCGCCTTGGCCGGCGCGGCGCCGGACTTGGTGTACTGGCTGATGTTCTTGTGCAGGGCCTTGAGGTAGTCGAAGCCCTTCTCCTCGCCCATCAGCTGAACCACGGTGGCGAGCAGCGTATAGGCCGTGCCCGAGGAGTTGGGATCGGCGACCTGGACGTCGTCCTTCAGCTTGGCATCGAGCAGATCGGCCCAGCATTTCGGCTCGGCGAGACCCTTGGCCTTGATCTGCTGGGTGTTGTAGCCGAAGCCGAGCGCGCCGGCATAAATGCCGATCGAGCGCTTCTTGGCGGCGTTCCACTGCGAGGTCGCCCAAGGATGGAGATCCTTGTTCATCGGCGATTCGTATTCCAGCGTCAGCCCTTCCTCGGCCGCCTGCAGATGCGGGTCGCCGGTGCCGCCCCACCAGACGTCGCCCCGCGGATTCGAGGCTTCGGCCTTCACCTGGGCGTAGATCTCGCCCGATGATTTGCGGGTCATGGCGACCTTGATCCCGGTCTCCTTCTCGAAGGCCGAGCTCATCGCGCGGCACCACTCCTCCTGGACGGCGCAATAGAGCACGAGCGAGCCCTGCGCCTTTGCCGGCGTCCCGGCGAGCAGTGCACCGCCGGCGAGCGTCGCCAGGAGCCCTGCCCGGAGCCAGTTGGATTTCTGCATGTCGTCCTCCCCGATGGTTGATTTTTGTTCTTTTGTTCTTGGAGCGATACTGATCGTTCGCCCGAAAAGATCAATCACCCCTGCGCCGGCAAATGATGCCAGTGATCCGCTCCATCTCGGCGGAGAGGGCGGGCGTGCAGCAGAGGATCGGGTTGCCGGTGCGGATGCCATCTCCGGCAAAGAAGTCGTTGAGGTCGGCGCCGGCTTCGGCCGCGATCGCCATGGCGGCCGCGACGTCCCAGGCATTGATATGGCGCTCGGCATAGCCGTCGGTCCGGCCGGCGGCGACATGGCAGATGCCGAGCGTACCCGAGCCGACGCGCCTGATCGATGCGCCCGCCGCCAGCGTCCCTTGCACGGTGGCGAGATAGTCCGCGTGCGAAATCCGCGTTGACCAGCCGATCTCGATGCAGGAGCGGGCGATGTCGGCCTGGCCGGAAACCCGAAGCGGTTCGCCGTTCAGGGTCGCGCCTCGGCCGCGTCTGCCGACATAGATCTCGTCGAGGGCCGGGGCGCAGACGATGCCGATCTCGGGCACGCCGTTCAGCAGGAGGCCGATCGAGATACACCAGTTGCGGTCGCCATGGGCGAAATTGGCGGTGCCGTCGATCGGATCGATGATCCAGACCGCATCGGCCGCTTCGCCGCCGCCTTCCTCGCCGATCACGGCGTCGTCGGGAAAGAGCACCGCCAGGCGCTCGCGCAGCAGGGCCTCGACGGCGCCGTCGGCGACGGTGAGCCAGTCCTGCGCGCCCTTCATGGTAATGCCGAGGCTGTCGCTCTTGCGGAAATAGTCCAGCGCCAGGCGGCTGGCCTCCTGGACGAGGCCGAGAACGGCGAACTGGCGCAGGTCGAGATCGGCGGCAAGCATGGTCAAATCGTCTCCAGAGCGACGCCGACCGGCTTGCCGGTGCGGCGGGATTCCGTCGCGGCATCGGCCAGGATCTGGGCCTTGAGCCCATCCTGCCCGGAAGGCGACGGCTGGCGCCGGTCGCGCACGGCGGCAATGAAGGCGTCGAGCTCTGCCCGGTAGGCGCCGGCATAGCGTTCGAGGAAGAAGTTCTGCACCGGGTCGGCCCGGAAGCCGGCGCCGGTCGCGATCTCGACCGTGGTCTCGTGGATGTTGCCGGCGCGCAGCATGCCCTGCGAGCCATGCACCTCGATGCGCTGGTCGTAGCCGTAGGATGCGCGGCGCGAGTTCGAGATCTGGGCGATCCTGCCGCTCGCGGTGCGCATCAGCACGGCGGCGGTGTCGACGTCTCCGGCGGCGCCGATGGCCGGGTCGACCAGGGCCGAGCCGAGCGCGAAGACTTCGACCGGCTCCTCGGCGAGCAGGAAGCGCGCCATGTCGAAATCATGGATCATCATGTCGCGGAACAGGCCGCCCGAGCGCTTCACATAGTCCACCGGAGGCGGGGAGGGGTCGCGCGAGATCACGCTGACAATCTCGATCGCGCCGGCCTCGCCCATGCGCAGGCGCTTTTCCAGCGCGGCGAAGTTCGGATCGAAGCGGCGGTTGAAGCCGATCATCAAGGGCTTGCCGGATTTCGCGACGACATCGAGGCAGCGGCGGATGCGGGCAGCGTCGAGATCGACCGGCTTCTCGCAGAACACCGCCTTGCCGGCCGAGACCGCTGCCTCGATCAGATCGGCATGGGTGTCGGTCGGCGTGCAGATCAGCACGGCGTCGATCGAGGAATCGGAGAGGATCGCCTCGGCGCTGGCGACCTTGGCGCCGGAGGCGGCGGCGAGCGAGGCTGCGGCGTCCTGCGCGGCATCGGCCAGCGCGACCAGGGTGGCATCGCCGCGCGCCGCGACGTTCAGCCCATGAATCCGGCCGATCCTGCCGGCGCCCAAAAGACCAAATCGCATCGTGATTCCGTTTCCCGTCGTCGTGGTCCGGCCGCCTAGTCGTGCGCGCCTAGAATGGTCTGGTCGAAATCGATGTTGGCGCCGGTCATCAGCCCGGATTCGCCCGAAGCGAGATAGGCGACGGCCTTGGCGACCTCGCGCGGGTCGATCAGCCGCCCGAAGGGCTGGCCGCCGGCGGCCTTGTCGAGCCAGCCATCCTCGGCGCCATGGCGCAGGCGCATGATCGCATCCTCGCCCGGCGTCGCCATCCAGCCGATATTAAGGCCGTTGACGCGGATCCGGTCGGTGATCAGCCCGTAGGCGGCGTTTTTCGTCAGTGTCGCCAGCGCGCCCTTCGAGACGCTGTAGGCGGCGATGAAGGGCTGGCCGCCATGGGCCGACATCGACTGGATGTTGACGATGCTGCCGGCGAGCTTCTCGCGCCGCATCAGCGTCGCCGCGTCCTGGATCAGGAAGAAGGGCGCGGTCAGGTTGACCGCCATGATGCGCTCATAGAGCTCGGGCGAGGTGTCGAAGATCGTGCCGCGGTCTGTGTCGCCGGCGGCGTTGACCAGGATGTCGACCCGCCCGAAGGCCTTGTCGGCCGCCGGAACGATCGTCCTGACGCCGGTGAGGTCGGCGAGGTCGACGCTATGGAAGCGGGCATCACAGCCGCCGGAGCGCAGGCTTCGGGCCACCGCTTCGCCGCGTTCGCGGTTGCGCCCGGTAACGATCAGGCCGGCGGCGCCGCGTTCGGCGAACTCGCGGGCGACGGCCTCTCCCAGGCCCTGGCTCGCACCGGTGACAATCGCGATCTTGCCGGCCAGACTGCGGCCGAAGCTCGGTGTTTCCGACAATTGACGCCTGCTCCCCGAGACCGCTTTCGGCACAGATTTTTTGTTCTGCTTGACTAGTGGAACAAATATTTCAATCTTCCCACCCGCAAGTCAAGGCCGCCGCAGAGCCGGCCGGACGCGAACGGGGCCCCATGTCCGCAGAGCTTCAGCAGGGAACGCCAAGGCCGGATTTCGAGGGCTTCGTCGCGCTGCTGCGCGAGCGTGCCCCGCTCCTGCCGCGGCGGCTGCGCCAGGTCGCCGACCATGCCCTGGCCCATCCCGACGACATGGCGTTGAACACCGCTTCGCAGATCGCGCAGAGGGCCGGCGTGCAGCCCTCGACGCTGGTTCGCTTCGCCCAGGCGCTCGGCTATTCCGGCTTCAGCGAATTGCAGCAGGTCTTCCGCACCAGGCTGCGCCAGCAATTGCCGGATCATCGCGAGCGCCTCGCGGCGCTCCGCAACGGTGGGGCCGCCGGAGCCGACATGGCTTCGGTTCTCCTCGACGGTTTCATCCATGCCAGCGAGACCTCGCTGAAGCGGCTGCGCTCCGGTCTGCGCCCAGAGGACATCGAGACCGCGACGGACATGCTCGCCGCCGCGCGTACCATCGTGCTCGTCGGCGCGCGCCGCATGTTCCCGGTCGTCGCCTATCTCGCCTACGCCTTCGGCAAGGTCGGCATCCGCGCAGTGCTCGTCGACAATGTCGCCTCGCTGGGGGCCGAGCAGGCCGCGATGGCCCGTCCCGGCGATGTGATGATCGCGGTGAGTTGCGCGCCCTATACCCCGGCGACGATCGAGATGGCCGCCGCTGCAAAGGCTGCCGGCGTGCCGGTGATCGCCCTGACCGATAGCGCCCTCAGCCCGCTGGCGGCGCATTGCGATCTCTGCCTCGAAGTCAGCGAGGCCGATTATGGTGCCTTCCGCTCGATGGCTGCGACCTTCGCGCTCGCGATGACGCTCGCCGTCGGCACTGCCGAGAAAGTCCGCGACGATGTCTGACCCCGTGCTCGACCTGATCAGCATCGGCCGCTCCTCGGTCGACCTCTACGGCCAGCAGATCGGCGGCCGGCTCGAGGACATGGCGAGTTTCTCCAAGGCGGTCGGCGGCTGCCCGACCAATATCGCCATCGGCACGGCGAGACTCGGCCTGAAATCGGCGGTGATCACCCGCGTCGGCGACGAGCAGATGGGCCGCTTCATCCTGGAGCAATTGCAGCGCGAAGGCGTCGACACCAGGGGCGTCGTCGTCGACCGCAAGCGCCTGACCGCGCTGGTGATTCTCGGTGTGCGCGACGAGAAGACCTTCCCGCTGATCTTCTACCGTACCGACTGCGCCGATGCAGCGCTCGACGAGAGCGAAATCGACGAGGATTTCATCGCCTCGGCGAGGGCGGTGGTCGTCACCGGCACGCATTTCGCGATCCCGAATGCGGCGAAGGCGCAGAAGAAGGCGATCGCGCTTGCCCGCAGGCACGGCCGCAAGGTCGTGTTCGATGTCGACTACCGGCCCAATCTCTGGGGGCTCGCCGGCCATGCCGCGGGCGAGGAGCGCTATATCCGCTCAGACACCGTCACCCAGCATCTCCAGGCGATCCTGCCCGATTGCGACCTGATCGTCGGCACCGAGGAGGAATTGCACGCCGCCGGCGGCTCGGAGGACACGCTCGCCGCGATCCGCAACATCCGCGCGCTGAGCCGGGCGACCATCGTCTGCAAGCGCGGCCCGATGGGGTGTGTGGTTTTCCCTGGAGCCATCCCAGAAACAATCGAGGACGGCATCAAGGGCCCGGGCTTCCCGGTCGAGGTTTACAATGTGCTGGGGGCGGGCGACGCCTTCATGTCCGGTTTCCTGCGCGGCTGGCTCCGCGGCGAGCCGGTCGAGACCTGCTGCAAATGGGCCAATGCCTGCGGCGCCTTCGCCGTCTCGCGCCTGCTCTGCTCGCCGGAGAGCCCGACCTTCGCCGAATTGCAGTTCTTCCTGCAGCATGGCTCGCCGCACCGGGCGCTACGCCATGACGTGGCGATCAACCATGTCCACTGGGCGACGACACGCCGGCCACAGGCCGAAACGCTGATGGCGCTCGCCATCGATCACCGCGCCCAGGTCGAGGCGATGGCGGACGAGGCGGGTGTACCACGCGAGCGCATTCCCGCCTTCAAGCGGCTCGCCGTCGGTGCCGCCGCGCGGGTTGCGAAGGGCGCTACAGGCTTCGGCATGCTGCTCGATGGGCGCTATGGCCGCGAGGCGCTGTTCCGCGCCGGCGATCACGGTTTCTGGATCGCCCGGCCGCTCGAAGTCCCGGGCTCGCGGCCGCTGCGCCTCGAGACCGACGCTGACGGTTCGCTCGGGGCGACGCTGAACGAATGGCCGGTCGATCACATCGCCAAGGTGCTGGTCTTCTATCATCCCGACGATGATGCGGCGCTCAAGGCCGGGCAGGAGGCGACGCTGAAGCGTGCCGCTCTGGCCTGCCGGCAGGTCGGCCGCGAGCTACTGGTCGAGATCATCTGCTCCAAGAACGGGTCGGTCGGCGACGACACCATGGCGAGCGTCATGCGCCGGCTCTACGAGATCGGCATCAAGCCCGACTGGTGGAAGCTGGAAGGCCAGCCGAGCGCAGCGGCCTGGGCTGCGGTCGATGCCGCGATTGCAGAGAATGATCCCTATTGCCGCGGCGTCGTGCTGCTCGGCCTCGATGCGCCGGCCGCCGAGCTGGAAGCCGCTTTCCGGCTGGCCAAGGGCGCGAGCACGGTGAAGGGTTTTGCCGTCGGCCGAACGATCTTCGGCGATGCGGCGCGCGGCTGGCTTGCCGGCAAGCTCGATGACGAGGCGGCGACCGCGATGATGGCCGAGCGCTTCGGCCAGTTGGTCGGCGCCTGGCAGCGCGGCTGAGGAGAACGGCGATGGCCACGATCAGGCTCACCATGGCGCAGGCGCTCGTCGCCGCGATGGCGGCGCAGAAGACACGCGTCGGCGGACGGGCCCTGCCGCTCTTCGCCGGCGTCTGGGCGATCTTCGGCCATGGCAATGTCGCCGGGCTCGGCGAGGCTCTGCATGGCGCCCGCGACATCCTGCCGACATTGCGCGCCCATAACGAGCAGGCGATGGCGCATGCCGCGATCGCCTTCGCCAAGGCTTCGCGCCGGCGCCGGATGATGGCGGTGACGAGCTCGATCGGGCCGGGCGCGACCAATATGGTGACGGCGGCTGCGGTCGCCCATGTCAACCGCCTGCCATTGCTGCTGCTGCCCGGCGACGTCTTCGCCGGACGCCGGCCCGATCCGGTGCTGCAGCAGATCGAGGATTTCGGCGATGGCACCGTCTCCGCCAATGACTGCTTTAAGCCCGTCTCGCGCTATTTCGACAGGATCACCCGGCCGGAGCAGCTGATCCCCGCCTTCGAGCGGGCGATGCAGGTGCTGACCGATCCGTCCGACTGCGGCCCGGTGACCTTGGCTCTCTGCCAGGATGTGCAGACGGAAGCCTTCGACTATCCGGAAAGCTTCTTCGCCGAGCGGATCTGGCAGCCGCGCCGGGCACGGCCCGACGAGCAGGAGTTGGCGCAGGCGGTCGCGCTGCTGAAAGGGGCAAGGCGCCCGCTGGTCGTCGCCGGCGGCGGCGTGCTCTACAGCGAGGCTGAGGGCGAACTCGCCCGCTTCTGTCTGGCGCACGGCGTTCCGAGTGCCGAGACGCAGGCCGGAAAGAGCGCTTTGCCGCATGACCACCCGCTCAATCTCGGCGCGATCGGCGTCACCGGCACCGGCGTCGCCAACGATGCCGCGAAGAGCGCCGATGTCGTGCTCGCGGTCGGCACGCGCCTGCAGGATTTCACCACGGGGTCGCGCGCGCTCTTCGCCGATCCGGACTGCCGGATCATCGGGCTGAACACCCAAGCCTTCGACGCCGGCAAGCATGGCGCGCAGCCGCTCGTCGCCGATGCCGGGGCGGGGCTCGCCGAGTTGGAGGAAGCGCTGGCGGGCTGGCGGGCACCGTCTGACTGGACGGAGCAGGTGCAGGCCTCGCGCGATGCCTGGCTCGCCACCGCCGCCCGCTATATCGCAGCCGGCGATGCAGCGTTGCCGAGCGATGCGCAGGTGATCGGCGCGGTACAGCGCCAGAGCCGGGCGAGCGACGTCGTGCTCTGCGCCGCCGGCGGCCTGCCTGGCGAATTGCACAAGCTCTGGCAAGCCGGCGCGCCGGGTGGCTACCACATGGAATACGGCTATTCCTGCATGGGCTACGAGATCGCTGGTGGCCTCGGGGCCAAGCTCGCCGACCCCGCCCGGGAGGTCGTCGTCATGGTCGGCGACGGCTCCTATCTGATGATGAACTCCGAGATCGCGACCTCGGTCATGCTCGGGATCAAGCTCACCATCGTCGTGCTCGACAACCGGGGTTTTGGCTGCATCAACCGCCTGCAGAACGCGACCGGCGGCGCCTCCTTCAACAACCTGCTACGCGATGCCCGGCACGAGGTGCTTCCGGAGGTCGATTTCGCCGCGCATGCTGGTTCGATGGGAGCGATTTCGCGCAAGGTCGCGAGCCTGGTTGAGCTGGAAACCGCACTCGCGGAGGCCCGCGGCCACGATCGGACCAGTGTCATCGTGATCGACACCGATCCGCTGATCTCGACCGATGCCGGCGGTCACTGGTGGGATGTCGCGGTGCCCGAGGTTTCGGTTCGCGACGAGGTCAAGGCGGCGCGCCAGCGCTATGACGGCGCGCTCGCTGCGCGCGACAACTGAGTCAAAGAGGACGACATGCCTATCCGCATCGGCGCCAACCCCATCGGCTGGTCGAATGACGATCTGCAGGACATCGGCGGCGCGACGCCGCTCGAAACCTGCCTGGCGGAGGCTCGGGAGGCCGGCTTCGTCGGCATGGAGCTCGGCCACAAGTTTCCGCGCGAGCCCAAGGCCCTGAAGGCGGCGCTCGCGCCCTTCGGCATGGCCTGCATCTCCGGCTGGTATTCGGCCGAATTGCTGGAGCGCGACGCGGACGAGGAGATGAAGCATCTGCGCCCGCATCTCGACCTGCTCAAGGCGATGGGCTCGAACGTGCTGGTCTTCGCCGAGACCTCGAATGCGATCCATGGCGACCGCAGCAAGCCCTTGTCGCAGCGCCCGGTGATGGCGCCGGGTGATTGGGCGCAGTTCGGAGAGCGGATCACCGAAGTCGCCGAGCGCGCGCTCGCCGAGGGCATCCGGCTGGTCTACCACCACCATATGGGCACGATCGTCGAGAGCGAGGCCGATATCGACGCCTTCATGGCGGCGACCGGCGAGGCGGCGCATCTGCTGCTCGACACCGGCCACGCGACCTGGGGCGGAGCCGATCCGGTCAAGCTGGCGCAGCGCTATCGCGCCCGCATCAGCCATGTCCATGCCAAGGATGTGCGTAAGGCTGTGATGGAGCAGGCGAGGGCGGAAGACTGGAGCTTCCTCGACGCGATCCTCGGCAAGGGTACCGATCTCGGCGTCTACACCGTGCCGGGCGACGGCATGGTCGACTACCCTGCGGTGTTCAAGGCGCTGCCCGGCTATTCCGGCTGGGTCGTCGTCGAGGCCGAGCAGGATCCCGAAAAAGCCCATCCTTTGACCTATGCCAAGAAGGGCGTCGCCCATCTCGAAGCGAGCCTGAAGGAGGCCGGGCTCGTTTGAGCCCGGGATCGCCATGTCGAAATTGCTGGTGAAACCGCGGACCCCTGATGCCGATGGCTGCGTCCACGAGATCACGCCGGAGTCGGCGAGCTGGGGCCATGTCGGCTTCGCCGTCCACCGCCTCGCCGACGGTCAGACCCTGTCGCGCGAGACCGGCGAGCGCGAGCATTGCCTCGTCCTGCTCTCGGGCAAGCTCGCAGCCCGGGCCGACGGCCAGGATTGCGGGGTCATCGGTGGCCGCACCTCGCCCTTCGAGCCCGATCCCTGGTCGCTTTATGTCCCGGCCGGCTCGGCCTGGAGCGTGGCTGCGCGGGGACCGTGCGAGTTTGCGATCTGCTCGGCGCCTGGTATCGCGAACGTTCGGCCCGCAAGGGTCATCGCGCCGTCCGATGTCGGCTGCCTGACCCGTGGTGAGGGCAGCAATGTCCGACATGTCCGCAACATCCTCCCCGAAACCGAGGCTGCCGACGGGCTCCTCGTGGTCGAGGTGATTACCCCGGCCGGAAACTGGTCGAGTTATCCGCCGCACAAGCATGACGAGGACCGGCTGCCTGACGAGTCGCAGTTGGAGGAGACCTATTATCACCGGCTCAACCCGCCGCAGGGTTTCGGCTTCCAGCGCGTCTACACCGATGATCGCTCGCTCGACGAAACCATGAGCTTCGAGAATGGCGATGTCGTGCTCGTGCCGAGGGGCTACCACCCCGTCGGCGCGCCGCATGGCTACGATCTCTATTACCTCAATGTGATGGCAGGGCCGAAGCGGATCTGGAAATTCGCCAACGATCCCGCGCATGACTGGCTGATGCCGCGCTGAGCGCGCGGCGCGCTCACGCCTGCCGGTCTATCCGGGAACGGCGCGGCTGCGCCGTCCGCACGCCGTGATCAGCTTGGAGAGGCCGGCTGAGCCCTCTCAGTCCGCCAGCACTGCCGTCGCCTCGATTTCGACCATAGCCTCGGGCTCGACCAGGGCCGAGACGGCGACGACCGCCATGGCCGGGAAATGCCGGCCGAGATGGGCGCGGTAGACCGGGCCGAGCTCGGCTAGGCAGCCACGATAGGCCTCGATATCGGTGACGTACCAGGTCAGGCGCATGATGTCGCTGACCTCGCCGCCGCCGGCTTCGACGACCGCCCTGATATTGGCGAGCGTCTGGCCGACCTGGCCGAGGAAATCCTTGGCGAAGACGCCGTTCTCATCCCAGCCGACGAGGCCGCCCGTGGTCAGGACTTTTCCCTGGGCGATCATGCCGTTGGCGTAGCCGCGTGGCTGCGGCCAGCCATCCGGCAGGACGGGACGGGGCTTGCGCGTGGCGAGGTCGGAAGGCGGCAAGCCGCTGGTCATGGCGTGGTCCTGTCTGGTCATGGCGTCATCGCTTCGTCATCGCGGCTGGAGCTAAACACCGGAATGGCGGATGAAGCGACGGCAAAGGCTCTCATTATCAAGGCGGGCTACGAAGCGGCGGCGGCTTCGGCCCGCGCCATCTCGCGCAGCGCGAAACGCTGCAGCTTTCCGGTGGACGTCTTCGGCAGGCTGGTCACGAAGGCGATGGCGCGCGGGTATTTGTAGGGCGCGATCATCGCCTTGACGTGGTTCTGCAGGGCCTTGGCAAGTGCTGCGTCGGCGGTGAAGCCGGGCCGCAGCAGGACATAGGCTTTGACGATCTGGCCGCGATCCGGGCAGGGCGCACCGACGACGCCGCATTCGGCCACCGCCTCATGCGCGATCAGGCAGGCCTCGACCTCGGGACCGGCGATGTTGTAGCCGGCCGAGACGATCATGTCGTCCGAGCGGGCCTGGTACCAGAAATAGCCGTCGGCATCGCGCAGATAGGTGTCGCCGGTGATGTTCCAGCCATTCTCGACATAGCGGGTCTGGCGGCTGTCGGCGAGATAGCGGCAGCCGGTCGGCCCGCGTACGGCCAGGCGCCCAGGCGTGCCGTCCGGCACCTCCTTGCCCTCCTCGTCGACGATCCTGGCCTCGTAGCCCGGCACCGGCAGCCCGGTCGCGCCAGGCCTGATCCTGTCGCGGGGCGCACCGATGAAGATGTGCAGCATCTCGGTCGCGCCGATGCCGTCCATCAGCGGCAGCCCGGTCTTGGCCTGCCAGGCCTCGAAGGTCGCCTTCGGCAGCGTCTCGCCGGCGGAGACGCAGATGCGCAGCGAGGAGAGGTCGCGCGCTCCGGCCTGGGCGAGCATGGCGCGATAGGCGGTCGGCGCGGTGAAGCAGACACTGGCGCGGTGTTGCTCGATCGCGGCCGCAAGATCGGCCGGCGCGGTTTTCTCCGGCAGGACGATGGCCGCGCCTATGCGCAGCGGGAACAGCACGATGCCGCCGAGGCCGAAGGTGAAGGCGAGTGGCGGCGAGCCGATGAAGCGGTCATCGGGCGAGGCCTGCAGCACCCGCGCGCCATAGCTGTCGCAGATCGCCAAGAGGTCGCGCTGGAAATGCATGGTGCCCTTGGGCTCGCCGGTCGTGCCCGAGGTGAAGGCGATCAGGCAGACATCGTCCTGCGCCGTGTCGGCGGCGGCGAATTCACCATAGCCGGGCTTGGCCATCAGGGCTTCGAGCTCGCCGTCGCCCCATGACACGATGGTCGAGAGTTCAGGTGCAAGCACCTGTGCTGATTTAAGATCGTCGACCACGCGATGGTCGCAGAGTGCCAGAGCGATCCTCGCCTTGCGGATCGGATAGGCGAGCTCGCCGGCGCGCAGCATCGGCATGGTCGCGACGGCGACGCCGCCAGCCTTGAGCACGGCGAGATAGGTGGCGACCATCATCGGCGTGTTGGCGGCACGCAGCAGCACGCGATGACCGGGGACGAGGCCGAGATCGCGGGTGAGCACATTGGCGATGCGGTTCACGGTCTCGGCGAGCTGAACATAGCTCCAGGTCTCGCTCGGCCCGATCACCGCGAGGCGGTCGCCGCGTCCCTCGGCGACATGGCGGTCGACCAGCTCGGTGACCACGTTTAGCCGCTCGGGATAGCTCAGCCCGGCGGCCGCGAGGTCGAGACGCGGCCAGCTTTCGCGCGGCGGCAGGTTGTCGCGCGCAAAGCTGTCCTCATGTCCCGACCGCAAGAGATCTGCGGTACCCATCTCGTTCCCCTGGCTTTGTTCGTCTTATCCGCAGCCCTCATCTTGAGGAGCGCCCCCCAGGAGCACGTCTCGAAGAATGCTCCGGTTGGTTCCGGAGTCTCCCCGATCATCCGTCGGGACGCCGCTTTCGCGGCTCCTCAGGATGAGGGCTGGAGCTAGATCTTGCCCTTGTTCTGTCCGTCGGTGTTTTTCAGAAGGTCCCGCGCGATCACGATCTTCTGGACCTCGCTCGCGCCCTCATAGATCCGCAGCGCCCTGATCTCGCGGTAGAGCTCCTCGACCTTGACGCCGCGCGTGACGCCGAGCCCGCCATGGATCTGCACGGCGCGGTCGATGACCCGCTGGGCGTTCTCGGTGGCGACGAGCTTGGCGAGCGCCGCCTCGCGGGTGACACGGGCCGCGCCGCGGTCCTTGGTCCAGGCGGCGCGGTAGACCAGCAGCGCGGCCGCATCAACCTCCGCG
The DNA here is from genome assembly GCF_017308075.1 of Allobosea sp. Classification (GTDB taxonomy): domain Bacteria; phylum Pseudomonadota; class Alphaproteobacteria; order Rhizobiales; family Beijerinckiaceae; genus Allobosea. Next base: position 329,931 of record NZ_JAFKFX010000024.1, on the reverse strand, counting down.
GCGCTGTCGGCGATGGCGGCCTGGGAAAGCTGGAGATCGCCGAGCGTGCCGCCGAACAGCTTGCGGCTACTGGCGTGGCTCACCGTCTCGTGCAGGGCGCGCCGCGCGAAGCCGAGCGCCGCGGCGCCGACCGTCGAGCGGAAGATGTCGAGCGTCGCCATCGCGACCTTGAAGCCGTCGCCCGGCCCGCCGATACGGTTCTCCAGCGGGATGCGGCAGGCGTCGAAGCGCAAGGTCGCCAGCGGATGCGGCGCGATCACGTCGATGCGCTCGGCGATCGAGAGGCCTGGCGTATCGGCCTCGACCAGATAGGCCGAGAGGCCGCGGGCCCCCGGCGCCTCGCCGGAGCGGGCGAAGACGACGTAATGGTCGGCGATGCCGCCATTCGAGATCCAGGTCTTCTCGCCATCGATGCGGATATGTGCGTTGCCGTCCGGGGTCGCTGTCGTCGCCATCGCGGCGACGTCGGAACCGGCCTCCTTCTCCGAGAGGGCAAAGGCGGCGATGCGCTTGCCATCGCGCACGCCGGGCAGGATGCGCAGTCGCATCGCATCGCTGCCGGCGATCGAGATCGAGCCGGTGCCGAGGCCCTGCATGGCGAAGGTGAAGTCGGCGAGCCCGTCGCGCGCGGCGAGAATTTCGCGGGCGAGGCAGAGCGTGCGGACATCGAGCGCGGCATGCAGGCCGCCATGGGCGGCCGGCACCGCGGCGCGCAGGAAGCCGGCCTCGCCCAGCGCCTTGACGCGGGCGCGGCAGGCGGCGTCGACATCGTCATGCGGCAGGCCGGGCAGGGTGGTGTCGGCCCAGGCCGCGAGCTTTTCGGCGAAGTCGCGGTGGTGCGCTTCGAAGAATGGCCAGTCCAGCGTATCCCCGAGCGAGACCATGTCAGTTGCCCTCGAAGACCGGCTTCTGCTTGGCGGCGAAGGCGTGGTAGGCGCGGGCGAAATCTTCGGTCTGCATGCACAAGGCCTGCGCCACCGCTTCCGCCTCGATCGCGGACTCGACCGACATCGCCCATTCCATTTCCAGCATGCGCTTGGTCATGGCGTTGGCGAAGGTCGGGCCGTCGGCGAGCTCGGCGGCGAGCGCCTGCGCTTCCGCCAGAACGTTCTCGCGGGCGAGAAGCCGGTTGAGGAAGCCCCAGCGCTCGGCCTCGTCGCCACGCAGGACGCGGCCGGTGTAGAGCAGCTCGGCGGCGCGTCCCTGGCCGATGATGCGCGGCAGCATCGCGCAGGCGCCCATGTCGCAACCGGCGAGGCCGACGCGGTTGAACAGGAACGCGATCTTGGTCTCAGCCGTGCCGAGGCGCAGATCGGAGGCCATGGCGATGATCGCGCCGGCGCCGGCGCAGATGCCGTCGATCGCGGCGATGACCGGCTGCGGGCAGGCGCGCATCGTCTTGACCAGCTCGCCGGTCATGCGCGTGAACTTCAAGAGATCCTTGGTGTCCATCGCGACCAGCGGCCCGATGATCTCGAAGACGTCGCCGCCCGAGGAGAAATTGCCGCCGGCGCCGGTGACGACGATGGCCTTGATCTCCTCCTCCTTCTGCGCCGCCAGGAAGAAGTCGGCGAGCTCGCGATAGCTCTCGAAGGTGAGCGGATTCTTCTTCTCCGGCCGGTTCAGCGTCACGGTCGCGACCTTGCCGGCGATCGAAAGCTGGAAATGCTGTGGCTTGAAGCCGGCGAGCGGCAGGGTGACGGGGTTGGCGCTGGTCATGTCTGGTCTCCCGCCGGATCCGGCGTGCCGCTCTGGCGGCGGCTGATGGCGTTGTGCAGCGAGGCCTTGGTGCGGCCGAGCAGATGGAAGAGCTGCGCCGTCTCGGCCGGTTCCAGCCCGGCGAAGAGCTCGGCGATCCAGTCCTCGTGGCGCTCCGCCATCGCCTTGAAGGCGCGGCGGCCCTGGGCGGTCAGCGTCAGAACCTGCACGCGCCGGTCCTGGGCGGCCGGGCGCTTGTCGACCAGCCCGTCGGCGAGGAGGCCGGCGACGACCGCGGTGACATTGCCATTCGAGACCATCAGGCGCTGCGAGACCTCGCCGACCGTCATGCCGGTGGTCGATTTTTCGAGCTGGGCCATCAGGTCGAAGCGCGGCAGCGTCGTCTTGAACTCCTCGCGCAGCCTCGTGCGGATCTCGCTCTCGATCAGGGTCGAGCAGGTCAAAAGCCGCAGCCAGAGGCGCAGCTCGTCCTTGTGGTCTCCGGGGCGCTCGCTCGCCTTGGTCTCGCGGTCGAGCATCAGTGCGCTGACGGGAATTTCCATGGTCAGAACTCCCCACCATTGATCAGGAGGGATTGGCCGGTGATGCCGCGGCTTTCGGGCCGGCAGAGATTGAGCACGCTCGCCGCGACTTCCTCGGGGGTGATCAGCCGGCCCTGCGGATTGTCCTTTACCAGTTGCGCCAGGGCATCCTGCGCCGTCGCACCGGTCGTGCCGGTGATCGCGGCGATGCTGCCGGCGACCATGTCCGTATCGGTATAGCCGGGGCAGACCGCATTGACGGTGATGCCGCTGCGGGCGGTCTCCAAAGCGAGCGAACGCACCAACCCGATCACGGCATGCTTCGCCGCGACATAGGCGGAGACATAAGGGTAGCCGCGATGGCCGGCGGTCGAGGCAATCGCGATCAGCCGGCCGGAGCCGCGCTCCAGCATCGCGGGCAGGGCCGGGCGGAAGCTGTTGACCGTGCCGACGAGGTTGATCTCGACCATGCGCCGGAACAGGGCGGCGTCGCTCTTGCGGAAGGGCGCGGTCTCGACTGCGCCGGCATTGGCCACGACGATGTCGAAAGGCTGCTCGGCCGAGAGCTCCGCCAGGGTCCGGGCCATGGCGGCCTCGTCGGTGACGTCGACGGTCGCGGATCGGTCGGCCTCGCCGGCGTCCAGAACCTGCTGCAGGATGGTCCCGTTGCGACCGATGATCGAGACCCGGGCGCCGGCAAGGTGAAGGGCCGAGGCGATCGCGCGGCCGATGCCGCGTCCACCGCCGCTCACCAGGGCATGCTGTCCAGCCAGAGCTGATGCCATGAAGCTGCCACTCCCGTCTTGCGGATCAATATATTTTAGGTCTGAAGCATTTTGCAAGGGACCGTTCCGATGCCGGTACGGCTGCGGTCAAAACTAATAAATTATGATGTTTGTCAGTATCTTATGTCATTGTAGGGGCGGCTTGACGTGCTGGATGTCTTGACCTTTCGTATCGCTGTTGAAAGAAAATTATTTTAGACCTAAAATATCTGCGTCAGCTTGCGGAGAGACGTCATGCGCATTGCGGTGGTGGGCGGCGGACCGGCGGGGCTCTATTATGCGCTTCTGATGAAGCGCGACTGGCCGGCGCTCGACGTCACCGTGTTCGAACGCAACCACCATGACGACACGTTCGGCTTCGGCGTCGTCTTCTCCGACCAGACGCTCGACCTGTTCAAGGCGGCCGACCTGCCGAGCTATGAGGCGATCGTCTCGCGCTTCGCCTATTGGGACGACATCTCGATCCATTTCAAAGGCACGCAGCAGCGGATCTCCGGCAACGGCTTCTGCGGCTGCTCGCGCCGAACCCTGCTGATGCTGCTGCAGGAGCGGGCCCGTGAGGTCGGCGTTGCGCTGCGCTTCACCGAGGAGATCGTCGATATTGCCGCCCTGAAGCGCGACTATGACCTCGTCGTCGGTGCGGACGGCATCAACAGCCGTATCCGGGAAGGCGACCGGGACCGCTTCGCGCCCGAGGTCGATCTGCGGCCGAACCGCTTCGTCTGGATGGGCTCGACCCGGCCCTTCGACGCTTTCACCTTCTTCTTCAAGGAGACGCAGCACGGCGTCTTCATCGCCCATTGCTATCAGTACGAGGCGGGGCAATCGACCTGGGTGCTGGAGACCGATCCGGAGACTTTTGCCCGGGCCGGGCTCGAGGGCATGGACGAGGCGCGGTCGGCCGCCTTCCTCGAGACGGTTTTCGCCGAGGAACTCCAGGGGCATCGTCTGATCACCAATCGCTCGCTCTGGCGCCAGTTCCCGATGATCCGCTGCCGGAACTGGGTGGTCGACAATGTCGTCCTGCTCGGCGATGCCAAGGCGACCGCGCATTTCTCGATCGGCTCCGGCACCAAGCTCGCCATGGAGGATGCGATCGCGCTGCATGGCGCCTTCCTTCGGGCCGGGCTCGATGTCCGGGCCGCGCTCGCTTCCTTCGAGTCAGTTCGGCGCGAGGAGGTCGAGAAGACGCAGCATGCGGCCGATGTCTCGCTGGTCTGGTTCGAGCAGCTCGAGCGCTTCTGGGCTGTCGAGCCGCTGCGCTTCGCCTTCGGGCTGATGACCCGCTCCAAGGCGATCACCTATGACAATCTCGCCTTGCGGGCTCCGGAGTTCGTCGCAGCCGTCGACAGGCTCGTCGCAGAGGATCTCGGCGCGGACCAGGCGGTGCGGCGGGACGGTTCGCCGGTGCCGCCGGCCTTCCAGCCTTTCCGGATGCGCGAGATGCGGGTCGCGAACCGCTTCACCGTCTCGCCGATGTGCCAGTATTCGGCGCAGGAGGGCATGCCGGGCGACTGGCACCTGATGCATTACGGCGCCCGCGCAATTGGTGGGGCGGGGCTGGTCTTCACCGAGATGACCTGCGTCTCGGCCGATGCCCGGATCACCCCCGGCTGCGCGGGGCTCTACAGCGACGAGCAGGAGGCGGCCTGGAAGCGGATCGTCGACTTCGTGCACGCCAATTCGGCGGCGAAGCTCTGCCTCCAGCTCGGCCATGCCGGACGCAAGGGCGCGAGCAAGCTGATGTGGGACGGCATGGACCGCCCGCTCGATGAGGGGGGCTGGCCGATCATCTCGGCGTCGCCGTTGCCCTATTATCCCGAGAGCCAGGTCCCGCGTGAGATGACGCGCGTCGACATGGACCGGGTACTGGCCGACTTCGTGCTGGCCGCAGAGCGCGGTCTGCGCGCCGGCTTCGACATGCTGGAGCTGCATTGCGCCCATGGCTACCTGCTCGCCAGCTTCCTCTCGCCGCTGACCAATCGGCGCAACGACGCCTATGGCGGCTCGCTCGAAAACCGGATGCGCTATCCGCTCGAAGTCTTTGCGGAACTTCGCAAAACTTGGCCGTCCGGCAAGCCGATGTCGGTCCGTATCTCTGCGACCGACTGGCAGGAGGGCGGCATCAGCGCCGAGGATGCGGTAGCGATCTCGGAGGCGTTCGCAGCGGCCGGCTGCGATCTCGTCGACGTCTCGACCGGGCAGACCACGCCCAAGGCAAGGCCGCATTACGGGCGGATGTTCCAGACGCCGTTCTCCGATCGGATCCGCAACGAGGCCGGCGTCGCGACGATGTGCGTCGGGGCGATCACCTCTGCCGATCAGGCCAACACCATCGTCGCGGCCGGGCGGGCCGATCTCGTGGCGCTCGGGCGGCCGCATCTGGCCGACCCGTCCTTCGTGCTGCGCGCCGCGGCCTGGTATGGGGCGGATGTCGCCCAGCCCGTGCAGTACCAGCCCGGCAAGGACCAGCTGATGCGTAACACGCCGCGCGAGCGCGAGGAGCTGCGCGAACTCAAGCTCAAGGCCAAGCCGAGCCGCCATGGCGAGGGAGCGGTTGCGGCGCAGCAGGCCAGGGCCGCGGAATAGCGCGGGAACCTCGCGGCCTGCCGGCGGGTTGTCGTCCAAACCTCTTTTTTGGACGATGCGAGGCAACGCCATGGCACGAAGCCGTACAGGAACGCCCCTATTTGCACTGCTGATCAGCGTAGCGCTCGGCGCAGGCCAGGGTTTCGCCCAGACCGCGACGCCGCCCGAGCCTTCGCCGGAGCCGAGCCCGCCTACGCAGCCGGGCGTCGGGCCGCAGACGACGCATCCGGCGCAGGTCGACAAGGGCCAGAACATGATCCTGCCCTCCGCCGGACAGGCGGGACAGTCGGCAGCGCCGACCATGGTGTATGACTGCGAAAAGAAGCCGCAGGACTGCACGACACCGACGACACCCGCCGATCAGGCCGGCAAGCCTGCTCTGTCGCCGCCTCCGGCCGGCACCTCGCCTGCGAAGCCTTAAGGTTGATTGCATTTTTGCAATGTATGATTGTCGTGAGGGTGGCTTTGTGGCGTGACGGCAATGCCTATCTTGGTGACGACCGATGCAACAGCGTGCGTCGCCGAAAGGTGGCGGCGCCAGGAAAGGGGCTCACGCCATGCAACTCACAGGCATTCACCACGTCACCGCGATCACCGCGCAGGCTGCGCAGAACCACCGCTTCTATGTCGAGACGCTCGGCCTGCGGCTGGTGAAGAAGACCGTGAACCAGGACGACACCTCGGCCTATCACCTGTTCTATGCCGATGGCGCCGGCTCGCCCGGCACTGATCTGACCTTCTTCGACTGGCCGACGGCGCCGGCGCGGCGCGGCACGCATTCGATCGTCCGCACCGCCCTGCGCGTCGCGAACGAAGCCTCGCTCGAATGGTGGCGGCAGCGGCTGTCGGCGGCTGGCGTCGCCGTCTCGGACATCGTCGGGATCAATGGCCGTGCGGCACTCGATTTCGAGGATCCGGAGGGCCAGCGCCTGACACTCGTCGTCGACGGCGGCGCGATTCCGTTCGCGGTCTGGGAGAAGAGCCCGGTTCCGGCCGAGCACCAGATCCGCGGGCTGGGGCCGGTGACGATCTCTGTGCCGCAGATCGAGCGCACCGAGCTCGTCCTGACCAAGCTGCTCGGGCTGGAGCGGACCTCGAACTACCAGCATGCCGCGCATGCCTCGGGGGACATCCATGTCTTCAGGATCGGCGAGGGCGGGCCGGCGGCCGAGCTGCACGTCGCGGTCGAACCCGGACTGCCGCAGGCCCGCGAAGGGGCGGGCGGCGTGCATCATCTCGCGCTGCGGACGCCGAGCTTCGGCGAATACGATGCCTGGGCCGAGCGGCTGCGCGAATCCGGCTATCCCAATAGCGGGCCGGTCGATCGCTTCTACTTCCGTTCGCTCTATCTGCGCGAGCCGAACGGGATCCTGATCGAGATCGCCAGCGACGGGCCGGGCTTCGCCACCGACGAGCCGGCCGAGACCATGGGCGAAGCCCTGTCGCTGCCGCCCTTCCTGGAGGCGAAGCGAGCGGCGATCGAGGCCGGGCTGAAGCCGCTCTAGCACTGTCCTGAACCGGCCGGGGCATCTGCCGCGAGGCAGGTGCCCCGGCGCATTTTCGCAGCGGGGTGTCCCGTCAAATTTCTTCGCCGCGATTCATCCGGGATTAACCAAGCGCGCGCTCAATGGACCCACGAGGTTGGGCGCTCCCACAACCAGGCACCGGCCGGGAAAGCCTGTTCGCTTAGCGCGGGCGGGCGATGGTCAGCGTCGGTTCAGTACGGCGTCCAGGTGTCCCGAGGCGTTGCGTATGCGTATTTCGAACAGGTCGTCCGGCTATGCCTATAGCCTCGGGCGCAAGCGTGGCCATGGGCCCATCATGCGCCTCGCCATCTTGGTCGGGCTCGGCGGCGCGGCCGCGGCCGGCTTCTCGGCCTGGTCGGGCAAGTCGGTCGAGACCGGCGACGCCGGAAGCCCGCCCGCCCAGATGGCGCGGGCGGTGCCGGCCAAGCTCGCCGCCCCTGTGAGTGCCACCTCCACGCCATTGCTCAGGCCCGGCTATGTCGCCGGCTATGTCGCGCGGCCGTTCGCCGAGACCAGGCCGCTCGCCGGAGGCTTCCAGTCGACCAAGGCGGCGGCAAAGCTCGTAGTGCTTGACCCGGAGACCACCGGGTCGATCGCGCCGTCTGCGCCGTCCAGTCCCGCGGTCGCGTCGGTTCTCCAGCCTGCACCGTCAACAATCGAGCCGCAGCAGCAGATCGCGCTGATCAGCCCCTTGCCGGTGCCCCGCCCGTCCGATCTCAGGCTGCCTTCCGTGCCCGAACCGCGCGCCACGACTCGCGCTGCCTCGCGCCGGAGCAAGGACGTCGCCGTCGCGGCCGAGCCGCCGGTCGACAACCGCTCCTTCCTCGAGAAGATCTTCGGCGCACGCACGCCGAGCACGGGTACGCAGCTCGCCTATGCGGCGCCGCAGGACGACATCACCGGGCGTCGCGGCAGTGGCTTGACGGTGGCGCCCGAGCCGGCGCCTGCGCCGTCTCCGATGGCCTCGCCGATGAGTGTCGGCCCCAAGACCGCGGTCTATGACATCAGCGCCCGCACGCTCTATCTGCCGAATGGCGAGCGCCTCGTGGCGAATTCCGGCCTCGGCGAGAAGATGAACGATCTGCGCTATGTCCATGTCCGGATGCACGGGCCGACGCCGCCGCATGTCTACACGCTGACCGAGCGCGAGGCTCTGTTCCACGGCGTGCGGGCGATCCGGATGCATCCGGTCGGCGGCGCCGGCAAGATCTTCGGCCGCACAGGCCTTCTGGTGCACAGCTACCTGCTCGGTCCGCGCGGCGATTCCAATGGCTGCGTCTCGGTCAAGGACTATGACCGCTTCCTGCAGGCCTTCCTGCGCGGCGAGATCACGCGGCTCGTCGTGGTCGCCGGTCGGGGCTGATCCGGCCGCTGATCGGATCGTGATTTGCGGTCGCGGGTGGCGCCATGAGCTTGGCGATGCCGGGGGCTATAGTCCCGGCATCTGCCAGAGCGCACAGGGAGCCGATCCATGACCCATCGCAGCTTTCGCTTTTCGCTTTTCCGCCGGAACCTTGTTTCATGGTCGCTCGCGGCGGGCGTTCTCGCTGCCGCACCGGTGCTCGCTCATCACGGCTGGTCCTGGGCCGCGGGCGAGCAGATGGAGCTGAAGGGCACGATCCGCAGCATCTCCATGGCTCCGCCGCATCCGATGCTGATGGTCACCGCGGCCGACGGCAAGGTCTGGCAGGTCGATCTCGGCAATCCCAGCCAGACCGAGCGCTCGGGCTTCACCGGTACGACCGCCAAGGTGGGCGATGCGGTGACCGCGATCGGCAACCGGCATCTCGACAAGAGCAAGACCCATATGAAAGCGGTACGGATCGTGCTGGCCGGCAAGAACTACGACATGTATCCGGAGAGGATCCGCACGAACTGACGCCGCCCATGGACGTCTTGACCGGTCTTGCGGCCTGGCCGGGCGCCGTGCTGATCCGGCAATCCGGCACCGCCTATCTCTTCGTCAACGCCGCCCACATCCTCGGGATCGGACTACTGGTCGGCGCGATCCTGCCGCTCGACCTGCGGGTTCTCGGTTTCTTTCGCGCCGTGCCGCTGGCGGTGATCGCGGCCTTCCTGACGCGCGCCGCCGGCTTCGGGTTGGCGCTGGCGCTGTCGACGGGGTTTTGGCTGTTCACCGTCAAGCCGGACGAGTATCTCGCCAATGAAGCCTTCCTCTGGAAGCTCGGCTTGCTGGCGTTCGCCATCGCCAATATCGGGCTGCAGCATGCTGGTGGCTACCGCAGGGCGCTCGCGAGCGGGATGGTGACGGCTGCGATGCGCTTTCGGGCGGCGGTCTCGGCGACGCTCTGGCTCGCGACGCTGCTTGCGGGGCGCTGGATCGGATTTCTGTAGGAGGCGGGATGGCGAGGTTGCAGGCCGGGGCAGGAGGGCTCCTGATTGCGGGGATGTTCGCTCTGCTGCCTGTCTCGGCGACGCCGGCGAGCGCCGAGGTGCGCTTCGGCGACAATGTCCGCATCGGCGGGCATGACGCTTCGAACCAGCGCTTCGACCGCCGGAAGCGCGGCGTCTACCATCTCTATCGGGGCAAGCCGCGCAACCCGGGCTGCAGCTGGCGCTCGGACGGCCGGGGCGGGCGGGTCAAGATCTGCCATCTGCAACGCATCGAGCGGCGCTGACCGGGCAGCGTTGCGCAAGACTCATCGCCGAACTGGCGGGCTTTGGTGTTGGCCGGGCCGCAGTTTTTTGCGGCCCGGCCGGCGCTTCAGTTTCAGAACTCTTCCCAGCCGGCGTCGCCACCGCGTGCATTGGCGACCTTGCGGGCCGGAGCGGCTGCGGGCCCCTGGGCCACGGCAAGGCGTTCGCGGCGTGGGGCCGGCTGGTGCTGCTGGAAGGCGGTTTCCGCCAGCTGCCGCAGCCGTTCCGGCTCGGAATCATTGGCCGGGCTGGAGGCGGCCGGCTGGTAAGATCCGGAGGCGGCGCTCTCACTGGTCCGGAAGCCCGAAACCAGGGCGTTGAGTTCGCCGATCTTGCTCGACAGCGCGCTGGCGGAAGCGGCGCTCTGTTCGGCAAGCGCCGCGTTGGCCTGCGTCATCTCGTCCATATGGGCGACCGTCTGGCTCATCTCCTCGATGCCGTTGGCTTGTTCTGCCGAAGCTGCGGCGACGTCCGAGACCGTGCTCTGAACGTTCTGCGAAGCCGCGACGATGCGGGTCAGCGCGTCGCCGGCCTGCCGGACCAGCTTGACGCCGGCCTCGACCTCGATGTTCGAGGAAGAGATCAGGCCCGAAATATCCTTGGCCGCCTCGCCGGAGCGCTGCGCCAGGCTGCGGACCTCGGAGGCGACCACGGCGAAGCCCTTGCCGGCATCGCCCGCACGCGCTGCTTCCACGGCCGCGTTGAGGGCGAGCAGATTGGTCTGGAAGGCGATGTCGTCGATGACGCGGGTGATGTCGGAGATCTTCTTCGAGGCCTGCTCGATGCGCGCCATGGCCGAGACGGCGTCGGTGACGATGTTGCCGCCGGCCTGGGCGACCTGCATGGCCTCGCCGGCCTGGCGCACGGCCTGCTGGGCGGCCTGGGCCGCGGCCTTCACCGAGGCTGCGAGCTCTTCGGTCGTCGCAGCACTTTCTTCCAGCGACGAGGCCTGTTCCTCCGTGCGCTTCGAGAGGTCGTCGGAGCCCGAGGTGATCTCGCGGGCCGAGAGGCCAACCTCGGTCGACATGTTCTGGATCGTGCCGACCGTCGCGGACAGGCCCGCCATGGTCTCGTTGATGGCGTCCTTGAGCTCGGCGAAGCGGCCGCGATAGGCGGTCGGCACCTGCCGGGTCAGGTCGCCGGCGGCCAGCGCCCGCAGCGCCGCGACGAATTCGGTCGTGGCGTTGTCGACCACGGTGTTGATCTCGTTGATGCCGTCGACAAGTTGCTGCACCTGCTCGTCGCCATGGTCGATCTGCAGTCGTGCCGAGAAATCGCCGGCGGCCGCCGCGCCGACGACCTCGCCGACATCCGATACCACCGCCGCCATGGCGTCGGCCGAGCGAATGCGCGCCGCGGAAGCCTGGCGCTCCTGCTCCTGCAGAAGCGCGACCTGCTCGGTGCTCTCGCGCAGCACCGAGACCGCCCGCGCCATCTCGCCGATCTCGTCGCGGCGGCCGATATGCGGCACCTCGATCTGCGTCTCGCCGGCGGTGAGGCGGCTCATCGTGCCGCCGAGGTCGATGAGCGGGGCGATGATCGAGCGGCGGGAGAACACCAGCGCACCGGCAATGGCGCCGCCGAGCACCAGGATGAGGGCGACCGGCAGCCAGATGCGCACCTGACCCGAAAAGGCGCTGGCTTCGGCGTCCAACTGGTTGGCGTGGCTTTCGTTGAAGCCGCTGAGCGAAGCGAGCTCCTCTTGCAGCGCCGCACGATTCTTCCGGCTGGCGTCGCTGTTGCCCCAGGCTTCGGCGGCCCGGGCCGAGATTTCGCGAACCATGCGCGTCGTTTCGAGCCGGATGCCGACGAATTGGGCGATAAGTGCGCTGATCTTCTCCATGCGCTCGCGCTCGCCGGCGGGAACGAGCGTGGCGAGTTCCTTGCGGCGCTCTTCGACCTTGGCAAGGCCGGCCTCGACCGTGGTCGCGGCGATGCCGGCGAAATGCGGGTTGCGCGCGGTATAGACGAGATAGGAATCGGCGACGACGAGATTGACCGCGGCGTTGAGCCGTTCGGCGGCGAGGGCGACATGGTTCTGCTGCGAGGAGCGTTCGTTCATCGCCTCGATGCGCAACATCGCCAGAAGCGCGCAACCAACGGCAATCAAGGCACCGGCCGCGACGATCGCGATCAGCCCCAGAATCTGGGTCCTGATGGATTTCATGCTGTTCCCCTGCGCCGTCGTTTCGATCGCGGCGACGCAGGGTAACTCAGGGCTTTGAATGCAGTGTTAACTGCGCTGGGCCGCGTCGATGCTAGTCCTCGGTCGTGGCGGCCTTCTTGGTTGCTCCGGCCTTCTTGGCCGGCGCCGCCTTCTTGGCCGTGGTGCTCTTTGCCTTTGCCGGCGTCTTTGCGGCCGCAGGTTTCGCACTTGCCTTGGTCTTCGACTTGGCGCCGCCACCTGCCGCCGCCTTGGCGTTGACCAGCTCGATGGCCTGCTCGGGCGTGATCTCCTCCTGCGTCATCGACTTCGGCAGGGTGGCGTTGACCTTGCCCCAGTTGACGTAAGGCCCGTATTTTCCGGCACGCACCACCATTTTGCCGCCGGACGGATGGTCGCCGAGCTCGCGGCCGGGCGTGGCCGCGGCGCCGAAGCGCCGGCCGCCCGCGCCGCTCTCCTTGGCGACGATCAGATCGATGGCGCGGTTGGCGCCGATATCGAGAATATCGTCATCCTTGTCGATGTTCGCATAGGTCTTGCCATGCTGGACGTAAGGGCCGTAACGGCCGATGCCGGCAAGGATCGGCTCGCCGCTTTCGGGATGGCGCGCGACCTCGCGCGGCAGCGAGAGCAGCGCGAGCGCCTTCTCAAGCGAGAGCGTCGCGGCGTTGGTGCCCTTGGGCAGGCTCGAGCGCTTCGGCTTCTCGCCTTCGCCGAGCTGGATATAGGTCCCGAAGCGGCCTTCGCGGACGCTGACTTCGAGGCCGGTCTCCGGATCCGTGCCGAGCACGCGCACGCCGTTGACCATCTGGCCGCCTTCGCCGGAGGCTTCGCCATCCGAGGCCGGCACGGTCAGCGGCCGGGTGAAGCGGCATTCCGGATAGTTCGAGCAGCCGACGAAGGCGCCAAACTTGCCGAGCTTGAGCGAGAGCGTGCCGGTGCCGCAGACTTGGCAGCGGCGCGGATCGCCGCCATCGGCGCGGGCAGGGAAGACGTAGTCGCCGAGGATGCCGTTCAGCGAGTCGAGCACCTCGGTGACGCGCAGCTCCTTGGTCTCGCCGATCGTCGCGGTGAACTCTTCCCAGAACTCGCGCAGCAGCGCCTTCCAGTCGATCTCGGCATTGGAAACGCGGTCGAGCTTCTCTTCGAGGCTCGCCGTGAAGTCGAACTCGACATAGCGCTTGAAGAAGCTCTCCAGGAACGCCGTGACGAGCATGCCCTTGTCCTCGGGCACGAGGCGCTTCTTCTCGATGCGGACATATTCGCGGTCGCGCAGCGTTCCGAGCGTCGCGGCATAGGTCGAGGGACGGCCGATGCCAAGCTCTTCCATGCGCTTGACCAGGCTCGCTTCCGAGAAGCGCGGCGGCGGCTCGGTGAAGTGCTGGTCGGCGGCGATGGCGCGCTTCTCCAGCGGGTCGCCGGCCTTCATCGGCGGCAGCTTCCTGGAGTCCTCGTCCTCCTCGTCGTCGCGGCTCTCCTGATAGAGCGTCAGGAAGCCATCGAAGAGCACGACCTGTCCGGTGGCGCGCAGCTCGAGGTGGCGCGCGGCGACCTTGGCGGCGATGTCGACGGTAGTGCGCTCGATCGAGGCCGATTCCATCTGGCTGGCGATGGTGCGCTTCCAGATCAGCTCATAGAGCTTGGCCTGTTCGGGCTCGAGATGGCGCGCGACCATCGCCGGCAAGCGGCCGAGATCGGTCGGGCGGATAGCTTCGTGAGCCTCCTGCGCGTTCTTGGCCTTGACCGTGTATTTGCGCGGCGCCTGCGGGACGTAATTGTCGCCGAACTCCTTGCCGATCACGCGGCGCGCCGCGGCGATCGCCGAGCCGTCCATGTCGACGCCATCGGTACGCATATAGGTGATCAGGCCGACCGTCTCGCCGCCGATGTCGGCGCCTTCATAGAGGCGCTGGGCCAGCTGCATGGTCCGGGCCGGGGCGAGGCCGAGCTTGCGCGAGGCTTCCTGCTGCAGCGTCGAAGTCTGGAAGGGCGGCTGGGGATGGCGCTTGACTGGCTTGGCCTCGACCTCTGCGACGCTGAAGGCTGCTGTTTCCAGCGCGGCCTTGAAGGCTGCGGCTTCCTCGCCGGTGCCGATGTCGAGCCGGGTGATCTTCTTGCCGTCGGCGCCGCTGAGACGGGCGTCGAAGGTCGCGCCGGCCGCGGTCGCCAGCGTCGCGGTGAGCGACCAGTATTCGCGGGCCCGGAAGGCCTCGATCTCGCGCTCGCGGTCGCAGACCAGGCGCAGGGCTACCGACTGGACGCGCCCGGCCGAGCGGGCGCCGGGCAGCTTGCGCCAGAGCACCGGCGAGAGCGTGAAGCCGACGAGATAGTCGAGGGCGCGGCGGGCGAGATAGGCGTCGACCAGCGCCTGGTCGATCTGGCGCGGATTGGCCAGCGCGGTCTGCACCGCCTCCTTGGTGACGGCGTTGAAGGTGACGCGCTCGACCGGGATGCCCTTGATGGCGCGCTTCTGGTTCAGCGCCTCCAGCACATGCCAGGAAATCGCTTCCCCCTCGCGATCCGGGTCGGTCGCCAGAATGATCTTCTCGGCGTTCTTCGCGGCCTTGGCGATCTCCGACACCTGCTTGGCGCCGCGGCCCTCGGTCTCCCAGAGCATCGCGAAATCGTTCTCGGGATCGACCGAGCCATCCTTGGCCGGCAGATCGCGGATATGCCCGAACGAGGCGATCACCTCGTAGTCGGAGCCCAGATATTTGTTGATCGTCTTGGCCTTGGCCGGCGACTCGACGACGAGAAGCTTCATGATCCAGATACTCGATGAGACAGCCTCCGCCACCGCGCACCCGGCCGAAAGGGCGGCAGGCGCGGCAGGCGTAAGCTCCGAAGGTTCGGAAATTTGCGCGCGAAAGTGGTTCAGCCCGCCGCCTCTGTCAAACGACGATTGTGCTTTGCGTCAAGCGCGGAGCGGCGTCGGGCGCTCCGGCATCCGCTGAGAGGGCGGTGCCGCGGAAATGGAGCGGGGAGGCTGCCCGTTCAAGCGCGGATCAGCCATGCGCTGGGCGATGCGGGGCTGTCCTGCCTGCCAGCCGATGGGAGGGGCAGCGCCAATGCCTGTGCAGGGCCGTGCGGACCATCTTGCGCACGCTGTGGGGCGCGCCTAAACAGCCTGCTTTAATGACCTCGCAAGCACCCCTCTATCCGCACCGCCATCTCCTCGGAATCGAGGGGCTTTCGCATCTGGATATCGAGGCGCTCCTCGACCGGGCCGAGGCCTATGTCGCATTGTCGCGACAGGTCGAGAAAAAGACCGCGACCCTGCGTGGTCGCACCCAGATCAACCTGTTCTTCGAACCCTCCACCCGGACGCAGGCCTCCTTCGAGCTGGCGGGCAAGCGCCTCGGCGCCGATGTGATGAACATGTCGGTCGGCTCCTCCTCGGTGAAGAAGGGCGAGACGCTGATCGATACGGCGGCGACGCTGAACGCGATGCGTCCCGATATCCTGGTCGTGCGCTATCATGCGGCCGGCGCGGTGAATCTGCTCGCCCGCAAGGTCGGCTGCTCCGTGGTCAACGCCGGCGACGGCGCCCATGAGCATCCGACGCAGGCGCTGCTCGACGCTTTGACCATCCGCCGCAACAAGGGGCGGATCATGGGGCTGACCGTCGCGATCTGCGGCGACATCCTGCATTCGCGCGTCGCCCGCTCCAATATCATCCTGCTCAACGCGCTCGGCGCCAAGGTCAGGCTGATCGCGCCCTCGACCTTACTGCCGGCCGGGGTCGAACGCATGGGCGTCGAGGTCTTCCGCGACATGCGCAAGGGGCTCGACGGTGCCGATATCGTGATGATGCTGCGCCTGCAACTCGAGCGCATGAACGGTGCCTTCGTGCCGTCTCCCAAGGAGTATTTCCGCTATTTCGGGCTCGACCGGGACAAGCTCGCACTGGCGGCGCCCGACGCGCTGGTGATGCATCCCGGACCGATGAATCGCGGCGTCGAGATCTCCTCGGAGGTCGCTGACGGCGCGCAATCGCTGATCCGCGAGCAGGTCGAGATGGGCGTCGCCGTCCGGATGGCGGTACTCGATGCGCTCTCCCAACATCTTCCCAATGTCTGAGGCGGCGCAAGGCCCGGCTTTGCCCAGGCCGGCATGGGCGTGGCGAAGCCGGGCCGCCGGCCTGTCGGTCGCTCTGATAGGAAACTCCGATGTCTGAGGCCCGCGACATCGCCATTCTCGGGGCGACGCTGGTCGACCCCGCCAGCGGGCGCGAGGAGCGCGGCTCCGTCCTCGTGCGCGACGGCGCCATCGCCTCGGTCGCCTGGGGCGAGGCGGCGCCGGCCTTGCCCGAGGGCGTCGAGCGGATCGAGGGGCGCGGTCTCGTGCTGGCGCCCGGCCTCGTCGATATGCGCGCCTTCCTCGGAGAGCCCGGCGCGGAGTTTCGCGAGACGCTCGGCACCGGCTCGCAGGCTGCGGCTGCCGGCGGCGTCACCACCGTGCTCTGCCGGCCAGACACCGATCCGCCGATCGACGATCCCTCGGTAATCGATTTCATCAAGCGCCGGGCCCGGGACAAGGCGATCGTCAACGTGCTGCCGTCGGCGGCGCTGACCAAGGGGCTCGCCGGCAAGGAGATCACCGAGTTCGGCCTGCTGCTCGAAGCCGGTGCGGTCGCCTTCAGCGATGGTGCCAAGGCCGTGCGCAACCCGCAGGTAATGCGCCGGGCGATGATCTATGGCCGGGATTTCGACGCGCTGCTGATCAATCATGTCGAAGACCCCGAGCTGCGCGGCGACGGGGTGATGAATCTCGGCGAGTTCGCCAGCCGCAAAGGCCTGCCGGGCATTCCGGTCGAGGCCGAGACGGTGATGCTGGAGCGCGATATCCGCCTCGCTCGCGCGACCGGGGCCCGCTACCACGCGGCGATGATCTCCTGCTCCGACTCGCTGGCGCTGATCCGCCGCGCCAAGGCGGACGGGCTCGGCGTGACCTGCGGCGTCTCGATCAACAATCTCTGCCTGAACGAGAACGATGTCGGCGAGTACCGGACCTTCTGCAAGGTCTCGCCGCCGCTGCGCCACGAGGACGAGCGCCTCGCCATGGTCGAGGGCGTTGCGGAGGGGCTGATCGACGTGATCGTCTCCGACCATGACCCGCAGGACGTCGAGACCAAGCGGCAGCCCTTCGCCGAGGCGGCGAATGGCGCGCTCGGCATCGAGACCCTGCTTTCCGCCAGCCTGCGGCTGTTCCATGCCGGCCAGATCGGCTTGCCGGCGCTCTTCGCCGCACTGTCGGGCCGGCCAGCCGGGCTGCTCGGCCTCGATTGCGGCCGGCTCGTCGCCGGCGCGCCGGCCGACCTCGTCCTGCTCGATCCCGATGCGCCCTTCGTCGTCGACAAGCGCAAGCTGAAGTCGCGTGCCAAGAACTCGCCCTTCGACGAGGCGAGGCTGCAGGGCATGGTGCAGTTGACCCTGGTCGGCGGTGCTGCGGTCTATCGCGGCGACCAGGCTTGAGCGATCGGCGCGCCTGCGCCGGCAAGCATCGCGGTGGCGACCATGCGAAAACCGGTTCCTTCTTTACGGAAACCTGCTCTAATCGCGCCCGAAGGGCAGGGGAGGCTCTATGGCTGAGACGTTGAGCTGGGCACTGTCGGGCCCGCAGGGCGCGATCGCGCTCGCCTTGGGCTATCTGCTCGGCTCCATCCCGTTCGGCATCATCCTGACCCGACTCTCGGGCGGCCCCGATCTGCGCAGCATCGGCTCGGGCAATATCGGCGCCACCAATGTGCTGCGCACCGGCAACAAGAAGCTGGCGGCGCTGACCTTGGTCGGCGACATGCTGAAGGGCACGGCCGCCGTCCTGCTCGCGGCCTATCTGCTCGGCGGCAGGAACGCCGCGCTGGTCGCCGGGCTCGGCGCCTTTGTCGGGCACCTGTTTCCGGTCTGGCTCGGCTTCAAGGGCGGCAAGGGCGTCGCGACCTATCTCGGCATCCTGATCGGGCTGAAATGGCCGCTTGCCGTGACCTTCGCCGCGATCTGGCTCAGCCTCGCCTATCTCAGCCGCTATTCCTCGCTGTCGGCGCTGGTCGCGACGCTGCTGACGCCGCTGCTGTTCTGGTTCTGGGTGCGCGACCCGCAGGCGGCCGGCCTGATGGCGATCCTGACCGTGCTGCTCTGGTTCATGCACCGCGAGAACATTGCGCGCCTGCTGGCCGGCAACGAAGGCAAGATCGGCCAGAAGGGATAGGATCTCATGCCGGCTCCGGCTCTCGATGATCGACAGCGCCTCGAATGGCTGCGTCTGATCCGTAGCGAGAGCATCGGCCCGCGCACCTTCCGCGCGCTGCTCAATCGGTTCGGCGGAGCCGCCGCAGCGCTCGACGCCTTGCCCGAGCTAGCGCGCCAAGCCGGCAAAACCCTGAAGATCTGCCCGCTGGTCGAGGCCGAGCGCGAATTTGAGATGCTGCTGCGGCGAGGCGCGCGGCTGATCGCGCTGGGAGAGGCGAGCTATCCGCTCCCTTTGCAGGCGATCGACTCGGCGCCGCCTTTGCTCGCAGTCGAGGGCGATCCGACCGTCCTCAACCGTCCTTGCATCGCCATGGTCGGCTCGCGCAACGCCTCGGCCGCCGGGCTGAAGCTCACGGCGGTGCTGGCGCGGGAGTTCGGTGAGGCGGGGTTCGTCATTGTCTCCGGCCTGGCTCGCGGCATCGATACCGCGGCGCACGAGGCCAGTCTTGAAAACGGCACGGTCGCGGTGCTGGCCGGCGGGCTAGACGAGATCTATCCGCCGCAGAACCTGCCGCTGCTGCGCCGCCTGTGCGAGCGCGGCGCGGCGATCAGCGAGATGCCGATCGGCTGGGCACCAAGGGGGCGCGACTTTCCGCGCCGCAACCGTTTGGTCTCAGGGCTGGCGCTCGGCACGGTCGTGGTCGAGGCCGCGCGCAAATCCGGCTCCCTGATCACGGCACGATTCGCCAATGAGCAGGGGCGGCAGGTCTTCGCCGTTCCCGGCTCCCCGCTCGATCCGCGGGCCGAGGGTGGCAATCACCTGATCCGGGAGGGGGCGATCCTGTGCGCCGAAGCGGCGCATGTGATCGAGGTGCTCGCACCGATGTTGCAGCGCAGGGATCAGTTCGCGCCGCCGCCAATGCTGGCGCGCGAGGAGGGAGAGGGCGCGGCAGCCTCGCAGGCGCTCTGGGACGAACTCGATCTGCCGGACATCGCGGCAGCGCCCGAGCTCGCGCTCGCCATGATCCCAGCAGCTTCGATCCTCCCGGCTGCGGAGGCCTGCGACCGCAAGGCCCGGCTGCTCACCCTGATCGGGGCGGCGCCGATCGGGCTCGACGATCTCGTCCGGGCCAGCGGCGCACCGGCTCGCGAAGTCAGTCAGGCGGTGTTCGAGCTGGAACTGGACGGCGTCGTGCAGCGTCATGCGGGAGGCGCGCTCTCGCGCCGGTTCTGATCATTCCAGGGGACGTGCCGGCCTTCTCATCTGCGCTTCGCAACGGCGTCGCGTGCTCTCCGCTTCGACATGGGCCATGTCGATGAAATAGGCGAGGCTCTCGAGCCGTGCCGAACGTGCCAGAGCGCGGAGCTCCAGGCTGATTTCCTCGATGTAAAATGCAACCTGTAGTTGGTTTTCTGCAAAGGATCCGGGTTCGGTTGGAGCTGGCGTCGGAGAGGGTGTTTCTCTGCCGGAATCTCGGTTTCTCTCATCGGATTCGGTCATGTTTGGCCTATTAAGAGAGATTCACGAAGCAGTGAATCTGCTTTTCTCATCGATGGCCACCCCATTCCGGTCACCGTAAGGTTGGTTGCCAAGACGGATCATTGCCCAACAGTGAACAGAAATGCAATCTTTGCGTGTATATCAAGGCGCTGGCACCTTGAGCCGGGAACCTGCCGCCGCCGGGCGCGTTTCTTCCCAGCCGCATTTCGGCCGCGATTGGTTCAGCAGCCATTCAACCGCCGTTCTCCAGATTCCGCGGCATGGCGGCAATGCCGCCGAGAGGAGGGTGCCATGCTTGATTTCGGAAAGAGCCGCCTCACCATAGCCGCTGCACTGGCCGGTGGCTTACTGGCCGTCACCATGACGCCGGCATCGGCCGATCCGGGCCGTTCGGTGTCCTTCGACAAGGGCAGGCTCGACAAGGCTCAGGCGGACTATTCGCAGTATTATTACCGGCGCGGCTGGCGTGCCAACCGCGGTGCGGCCGTGGCTGCTGGCGTCGGCCTCGGTGTCCTGGGCGCGGCGGCCATTGCGGCCAGCCGGCCGGCCTATGCCGAACCGGTCTACGGATACGAGTACGGCTACGAGCCGCGCTATGTCTATGAGGAGCCGGTCTATGTCGCGCCGCGCCGCTACTATGCGCCGCGTTACTATGGCTATGTGCCGGAGAATATCCGCGACCCGGCCGGCGGCAGCTATCGCTGAGCCAAGTGCTGCGATCCGGTAGCCTTAAGCAATTCTGAACCGGCCGGACCTAGTGATTCACGATCGCCATCGCCTTGCGGCGGTGGCGTTCCTTTGCGGCCGACATGCCGTTTCGGCAGGGGAAGGCCCTGCAGACTTGGAGAACGACGATGAAATCCCCGCTGAAGACCCTGCTGGCCGGCTGCGGCGCGCTTGCCGTCGCAGCTTTCTGGTCCGCGGCCGCATCGGCGCAATACTACAATGAGGGTTATCAGCGCCCCGGTTACGAGCGGCGTGGCTATGAGCGGGGATATGACCGCCGCAACGAGCGCGGCTACGATCAGCGTAACCAGCGCGGCTATGATCGAGGCTATGATCGCGGCTATGAGCGGGCGCAGCGCGAGCAGGGCTATGGTCGCGGTCGCGACACTCCGGCGAACCGGATGACGATCGAGGAACAGAAGCGGGCCCTGAAGAACCATCGCGAGGCCCAGAAGAAGGCGATCAAGCGCGGCTATGTGCTGCCCTGATCGGCGCGGTCATTCCTCCTCGGGTGTCAGCCGGGCCAGCCGGTCCAGCGCGCCCTGGAGGATATAGGCTGCCGCCATCTTGTCGACGACGGCGGCGCGCCTGGCGCGAGAGGCGTCGGCGTCGAGCAGGGTGCGCGTAACGGCGAGCGTCGAGAGGCGCTCGTCCCAGAAGACGATCGGCAGCGCCGTGAGAGGCGCGAGGTTGCGGATGAAGGCACGCGTCGACTGGGCGCGCGGGCCTTCGCTTCCGTCCATGTTGAGCGGCAAGCCGATGACGAGCCCGGCGATGGCGTGCTTTTCGGCGATCTTCAGCAGGGCCGCTGCGTCGAGCCCGAATTTGACGCGCTGGATCGTTTCCAGCGGGCTGGCGATCCGCCGCTCGACATCGGAGAGCGCAAGACCGATCGTCTTGGTTCCGAGGTCGAGTCCGAGCAGCCGGGCATGTGCCGGCAGGTCGAGATAGGTTTCGAGCGGAACGAGATTGCTGGACATGTTCCGCCGGTACCATGCGCCGCCCGCAGTTGCGAGCGGCGCGTTGGTTTCGTCAGTTGACGGTCTGCTGGGTGACGCCGGCCGCCTTGAGCGAGGCCGCCCATTTGGCGATCTCGGCTGCGAAGCGCTTTGCATGCGCCTCGCGGCTCCATTCGGCCTGTGGGAAGGCGCTGGTGCCGACGGCCTTGAAGCGTTCGAGCACGGTCGGCTGCTTCAGCGCACCGGCGAGAGCCGTGTTGAGCTTGTCGAGCGCCGCCGTAGGCGTGCCTTTCGGGGCGTAGAGCCCGTGCCAGATCGTCATGTCGATCCTGGTGCCGGCCTGCTCCGCGGTCGGGACATTGGGCAGGACGTCGAGGCGCTCGGCCGAGGTCACCGCATAGGCGCGGATCTTGTCGCCCTGGATCTGCGGGACGGCGGTGGTCGACTGATCGCAGAGCACGTCGACCTGGCCAGCGACGAGATCGTTCATCGCCGGGCCTGTGCCGCGATAGGCGACCTGGGCGAATTTCACCCCGAGAGCCTGGGAGAGCAGAACGGCGCAAAGATGCGCGTTCGAGCCGACGCCGGCATGGGCGATGGTCAGCTTGTCGGCCTGCTGCTTGGCGAAGGGGAAGAAGGCCTTGCCGTCGACCGGTGGCAAAGCGAGCTTGCCGGCGATGACCATCGGGCCGGTATTGACCAGGCCGACCGGGGCGAAGGCGGTTTGCGTGTCATAGCCGAGATTGCTGTAGAGCGATGGCGCGGCGGCCAGGGCCAGGTGGTGGATCAGCAGCGTGTGTCCATCGGCGTCGGCGCTGGCGAGGCGTTTGGCTCCGGCGGTGCCGCCGGCTCCGGCGACATTCTCGACCACGACCTGCTGGCCGAGCGTCCGGCCCATATGCTCGCCGAGAAGCCGCGCGATCACGTCGCTGGGGCCGCCGGCTGCGAAGGGCACGATCAGGGTGATGGGCTTGGTCGGAAAGTTCTGGGCTGCGGCGGGCGCGCAAAGCGCGAATGCCATCAAGCCGGCGAGGGCGCTACGGCGCGTCGCCAGCAAGCGTCTGAGACCTGCAATCATTCACTTCCTCCGGTTGGGCTGACCGCTCTGCGGCGGCTTGCTTGGAAAAGTGCGGTCTCTGCCGACCTTGCGCCCCTCAGCGCAGGTCGGAGAGGTAGTGGACCTCCTGTGTCAGGCACAGGCTGAGCCGGCGCTCGACGGGCATGCCGTCGAGCGAAAGGGCGAGCCTGTCGATCTGTAATGCGGGATCGCCGGCTGCGACGCCGAGCGCGGTTGCGTCCTCGCTGCCGAGCGCCACAGCCTTGAGGCGTTCCCGGGCATGGGCGATGGTGATGCCGTAATGGCCGGCATAGAGGCTGTAGAGATTGTTCGGAACGGGCCCGGTCTCGAGCCCCGGAAAGAGTCGCTGCGGCAGGCTCAGGGTCTCGACGATCAGCGGCCGCTCGCCGAGTGAGCGCAGTCGCCGGATGCGGATGACGGTCTCGCTGTCTGCGAGGTCGAGCGCCTCGCGTTCGCCAGCATCGGCGAAGGCCGTCTTGGTGCTGAGGACGACACTGTCGGGAAAGCGCGGCGCGCCCTGATCGGGTGCGAGCTTGAAGAACTGGAAGAGGATTCGCCGCTCGTCATGCTCGGCGACGAAGGTGCCGCGCCCCTGGCGCCGCACGACCAGATTCTCCGCTGCGAGTTCGTCCAGCGCCTTGCGCACCGTGCCCTGGCTGACGCCGATCTCGGCGGCGAGCTGGCCTTCGCTCGGCAGGACGGCGCCGGGTGCCCAGACACCATCGACGAGCCGGCGCACGAAGATGGCCTTCACTTGCCGATAGAGCGGACGGAAGCCCAGCGCCTCCGGCATTCCGGCCTCGCCGGGCCGCGCTGCATTTTCGAGCTTGTGCACACTCATGTGTCTTATATAAGACTTGAGATAAGCAAGGTCGAGCCCCGATTTCGGAGAGCGACGACCGATCCGAGGAAGCTGCAAGGAGGCCGCAATGAGCAAGCCGCATCTCTTGGTGCACGAGAAGAAGGACACCGTCGGCGTCGTCGTCGTCGAGGGCCTCAAGGCCGGGACCGACATGCTCGGCGTCGTAACTCACGACAATTCCGATTTCCGCCTGACCGCCAAGATGGATATCCCGATCGGCCACAAGGTCGCGTTGAAGGATATCAAGAAGGGCGACACGATCTGGAAATACGGCCAGGACATCGGCAAGGCCATCGGTGACATCCGCCAGGGCGAGCATCTCCACATCCACAATGTGAAGACCAAGCGCTGGTGAATTTCGCCCGCCGCGATTCCTGAAATCGGGCTCCCCGAGCGGGTCGAGCCCTCAGCCGAGGGATTTTTCCATGTCTTCCATCGTCGCCAATTTCGATCTCGTGAAGGGCAAGCTGGGCCGCATCAAAGGCCGCAAGATCGAGGCGCCAGAGTTCAAGGTTCCGCAGATCAAGCGCCCGAGCGGCCGCTCGCTCGATTCCTTCATGGGCTGGCGCCGCGAGAACGGCCGCGTCGGCGTGCGCAATCATGTCCTGTTGCTGCCGCTCGACGATCTCTCCAATGCCGCCTGCGAGGCCGTCGCCAACAACGTCAAGGGCACGCTGGCGATCCCGCATGCCTATGGCCGGCTGCAGTTCGGCGAGGACCTCGAAATCCATTTCCGCACACTGATCGGCACCGGCGCGAACCCGAACGTCGCGGCCGTGGTCGTGATCGGCATCGAGGATGGCTGGACCAAGCGCGTCGTCGACGGCATCGCCAAGACCGGCAAGCCGGTGGTCGGCTTCGGCATCGAGGGTCATGGCGACATCTCGACCATCGCCCGCGCCTCCTATGTCGCGAAGGAGTTCGTGCAGTGGGCGACCGAGCTGCAGCGCGTGAAATGCGGCATCGAGGAGCTCTGGGTCTCGACCAAGTGCGGCGAGTCGGACACGACGACCGGCCTGTCCTCCTGCCCGACGGTCGGCAACATGTACGACAAATGGATTCCGCGCGGGGTCCATGGCGTCTTCGGCGAGACCTCCGAGATCACCGGCGCCGAGCATCTCTGCAAGGCGCGCGCCGCGACGCCGGAGGTCGGCGAGCGCTGGTACAAGATGTGGAAGGCCTATCAGGACGACGTGATCGAGGCCCACAAGACCGACGACCTCTCGGATTCGCAGCCGACCAAGGGCAATATCGCCGGCGGCCTGACGACGATCGAGGAAAAGGCGCTCGGCAATCTCGAGAAGATCGGCCGCGAGTGCAAGTTCATCGACATCCTGGAGCCGGCGCAGACGCCGGCGAACGGGCCGGGGCTCTACTACATGGACACCTCCTCGGCTGCGGCCGAGTGCGTGACCCTGATGGCGGCTGGCGGTTTTGTCGTGCACACCTTCCCGACCGGGCAGGGCAACGTCATCGGCAACCCGATCGTCCCGGTGATCAAGATCACCGGCAACCCGAAGACGATGCGGACCATGCCGGAGCATATCGACGTCGACGTCTCCGGTATCCTGCGCCGCGATATGACGATTCCGCAGGCCGGCGACGCGCTGATCGAGAACATCGTGCGCACAGCGAATGGCCGCCTCACGGCAGCCGAGGCGCTGGGCCATCGCGAATTCTCGATGACCAAGCTATACCGCAGCGCCTAGATCGCCGCGCGTCCGTTCGGACGCGGTCACGGTGATCTATCTCATTGTTATCGCATCGGAGTTTTCCGAAAAGTGGAGTCCACTTTTCGGTCCGATGCTATAGAGCATGCGGGTGTTCTCCGGAGCCACGTCGTCATCCCGGATAGGCGGCGCAGCCGTGCAGATCCGGAAACCATTGTAAGGCCCTCGCGCACTACGATGGATCCCGGGCCGAGCCTGGCTCGCCAGGATGACGACGGTGGTTTCCGGCGAGATCTGCGGGCTTTAAGGAGCAAGATCTCCAGGGGCGACGAGGCAAGAGTGTCGGACAGGATCGTTTCACTGCATGCGCCAGGGCGGGACGTGTTGCCCGCCTATGTCCATGCCTTGGAAGCGGGCTGGTCCCCGAACACGATGCGCGACGTCGCGCCCGAGCAACTCGCGGCGATCGCGGCCGATCCCGCCATGTTCCTGGCCGGGCTGAACGGACGGGGTGGCAAGATTCGTCTGCATGACGGCAGCGAAGTCGAGCGCTTGCCTGATATCATCCGCTGGATCATCGCCATCGATCAGCCTGAGCGCCCCTTCGTCGGCTCGATCAACCTGCGCTGGCAGGAGGATGCCGCCGGCCGGCCGGTCACGACGCTGCCGCCGCATGTCCTCGGCCATGTCGGCTATACGATCCTGCCGGGCCATGCCGGGCGAGGCTATGCCAGCGCCGCCTTGGCGGCGGTGCTCGCCGAAGCCCGCGCAATCGGCCTGCGCTTCGTCAAGATCACCTGCGACGCCGAGAATGCGGCCTCGCGGCGGATCATCGAGAAGAATGGCGGGCTTTTCGTCGAGAATTTCGTCGCTCCATTCTACGGCCCCGAGGAGCGCCTGATGTACCGGATCGATTTGCAATCATGACCGAAGCTGCCATCCCGCGTCTGGCGAAAGGGCTCGGCCCGCTCCTGCCGGGCATCGTGCTCTCGACGGTCGTGGCCATCGTCTCGGTGCTGGCCGAGCCGGTGCTGAAGCAGATGGCCGGCGGCAGGATCGGCGTCCCCGCCGTCGTCATCGCGCTGCTGATCGGCATGTCGCTGCATCTCGTCGCTAACAATCAGCGCTTCGTTCCGGGCATGACCTTCTGCGTCAAGAAGCTGCTGCGCTGGGCGATCGCGCTGCTCGGACTGCGCATCGCGCTCGGCGACATCGTCGCGCTCGGCCTCGGCACGGCCGTGCTGGTCGTGGTCTCGATGGCCGCCACCATCGTCTCCGGCTTCGTGCTGGCGCGCCTGCTCGGCCGTGAAACCGGCATGGGCGCGCTCGGCGGCGTCGCCACCGCCGTCTGCGGCGCCTCGGCGGCGCTCGCCACGGCGACGGTCGTGCCCGATTACCGCAACAAGGCCGCCGACATCGCCTTCACCGTGATCGCGATGAACGCGCTTTCGACGGTCGCGATGCTGGCCTATCCGCTGATCTGCGTCTGGCTCGGCCTGAGTGAGCAGCAGACAGGCGTCATGCTGGGCTCGACCATCCATGACGTTGCGCAGGTCGTCGGTGCCGGCCAGTCGGTCTCGGACGAGGCGGCCAACGCAGCCGTCATCGTCAAACTCTTCCGCGTCTTCATGCTGCTGCCGGCGGTTCTGATCGTCGGCTGGTGGCTGACGCGCCATGGCGGCGAGCATGGCGAGGCCAAGGTGCCTGTGCCGGTCTTCGCCATCGTCTTCCTGCTTCTGTGCCTGGTGAACAGCATCCTTGCCACCCAGCCTGCCTTTGCCGGTGTCTACGGCCCGATCCGCGACGTGCTGCTGGAGGCCTCGCGCTGGGGGCTGCTGATCGCCATCGCGGCGCTGGGCCTCGGCACCTCGATCGCGGCGATGGCGCGGCTCGGCTGGCGCCATATCGCCCTGGTCACGGGCACCAGCCTCGTCATCCTCCTGGTCGCCACGAGCGGCCTGATCCTCATGGGCTGAACACGGCCAACCGAGCAGGAAGCCATGACCGACATCGTCATCACCGAATTCATGGACGAGGCGGCGGTGGCGTCGCTGCGCGAGCGCTACGCCGTGCATCACGATCCCGAGCTGTTCGGCAAACCGGAAGAGTTGGCGCGGCTGGTCGCCACGGTTCCGGCCCTGATCGTGCGCAACCAGACGCAGGTGCGGGGCGATCTGCTCGCCGTTGCGAAGAACCTCAAGGTCGTCGGCCGGCTCGGCGTCGGCCTCGACAATATCGACATGGCAGCCTGCGCGGCGCGCGAGATCAAGGTCTTCCCGGCGACCGGTGCCAATTCTCTCTCCGTGGTCGAGTATGTGATCGGCACGGCGATGACGCTGCTGCGCGGGGCCTATTTCGCCAATGCGGCGATGCTCGCCGGCGAATTTCCGAAGACGAAGCTGATCGGCCGGGAGATCGCCGGCAAGCGCATGGGGCTGGTCGGCTTCGGCGCGATCGCGCGCGACGTCGCCCGGCATGCCCAGGCGCTCGGCATGAGCGTCGCCGCCTATGATCCCTATGTGCCGGCCGACGCGCCGGCCTGGCAGGGCGTCGAGAAGCTCGAGCTCGATGCCCTGCTTTCGACCTCTGACGTGATCTCGATCCATCTGCCGCTGACGCCCGAGACGCGTGGCGTGATCGGTGCGGCGGCTTTCGCCCGGATGAAGCCGGATGCGATCCTGATCAATGCGGCGCGCGGCGGCGTGATGGACGAGGCCGAGCTGGTCGCGGCGCTGAAGGGCGGCAGGCTCGCAGGAGCGGCGCTCGACGTCTTCGAGCAGGAGCCGCTCAAGGCGGACGGCGCCAAGCTGTTCGCCGGCACGCCGAACCTGATCCTGACCCCGCATATCGCCGGCAATACGATCGAATCGAACGGCCGGGTTTCCGGGCTCGTCGCCGAGCGGGTGATCGCTGCCCTGGAGGGCCGGGCATGACGCGGCTGTCGCTCGCAGAAGCGGAGGAGAAGGTCGCGGCGCTGTTCGTCGCGGCCGGTGCGTCGGCCGCCAATGCCGCCTCGGTGGCGCAGGCCCTGGTCGCGGCGGAGGCTGACGGGCTCAAAGGCCACGGCCTGTCGCGCGTGCCGACCTATCTCGCCATGCTGAAATCCGGCAAGATCGATGGACAGGCCGTGCCGACGGCGCGCCAGCCGAGACCCGGCGTGCTGGCCATCGACGCCGCCCATGGCTTCGCCTATCCGGCGATCGACCTCGCCATCGTCGAGTTGCCGGAGATGGCGCGCTGGCAGGGCATCGTCGCGGCACCGATCCGCCGCTCCAATCATTGCGGGGCCGCGGGGCACCATGTCGAGCGACTGGCGGAGCAGGGTCTGGTCGCCTTGCTCTTTGCGAACACGCCTGGTGCGATCGCGCCCTGGGGCGGCTCGAAGCCGGTCTTCGGCACCAACCCGATCGCCTTCGCTGCGCCGCTCGCCGGCCGTGAGCCTGTCGTCATCGACATGGCGCTGTCCAGGGTCGCCCGCGGGCCGATCGTCGCCGCCAGGCAGAAGGGGCTGGCCATTCCCGAGGGCTGGGCGCTCGATGCCGACGGCAAGCCGACGACCGACCCCGCCGCTGCGCTCGCCGGCACGATGGTGCCGCTCGGCGAGGCCAAGGGCGCGACGCTCGCCATGATGGTCGAGATCCTCGCCGCCGCTCTGGTCGGTACCCATTTCGCCTTCCAGGCCTCCTCCTTCCTCGACGACAAGGGCGGCCCGCCCGATACGGGCCAGCTCATCCTCGCCATCGATCCGACGAGCATGGGCGGCCACTGGTTCGATGAGCGCATGAAGCTGCTGGCGCATATGATCGAGGAGCAGCCGGGAACGCGCTTGCCGGGCATGAGGCGCTATGGATTGCGGGCCAAGGCGCGAGCCGAAGGGATCGAGGTCGAGCTCTGACATTGCCGCGTCTCGCCCGGGCCTGAGCCGAGCCTCTCTGGCCGAGGCATGCGCAGGTGTTCAGACGAAATCGAAACGATCAACATCGACAAGGCCTTTGTCGGTGATCTTCAGATGCGGAATCACTGGCAGGGTCAGGAAAGCGACCTGCAGGAAGGGCTCGGCGAGAACCACGCCGAGCGCCTTGGCTGCGGCGCGCAGGGCCTCGAGCCCATGGCGGACCTCCTCGAAGGGGCGATCGCTCATCAGCCCGGCGACGGGGAGTGCGAGCTCGGCCGTGATCTCGCCGGCCTCCGCCACGGCGAAGCCGCCGCCGAGCGCGATCAGCCGGTTCGCCGCTGCCGCCATCGACGGCTCGTCGACGCCGACGACGCAGAGATTATGGCTGTCATGGCCGACGGAGGAGGCGATGGCGCCGTGCCTCATGCCGAAGCCGTGGACGAAGCCGGTGGCGACACCGCCATTGCGGCCATGGCGCTCGATCACCGTGACCTTGATCGCATCCTGGGCGAGGTCGGGCAGGGCGGCCTCGTCCTGCTCCGGCAGGCGCATGGACAGTCGCTCGGTGATGATCCGGCCGGGCACGACGCCGATCACCGGCGTCTCGCCGGGGCGGGCGCGGACCGTGAAATCGTCCGGCGTCAAATGCCGGCTCTTCACGCTGGCGAGGCCGACCGGCGCGACCGCCCGGCGGTCGCTGAAGAGCGCCTCCTCGACCAGCCTGCCCCCGGCGAAGACCCGGGCGACGCGGCAGGCGGCGAGGTCCTCGACCAGCACGATGTCGGCGCGCTTGCCGGCGCCGATAAAGCCGCGGTCGAACAGGCCGAAATTGCGCGCGGCCGACAGGCTGGCGGTGCGGTAGGTCGCAAGAATGTCGGCGCCGTGGGCGATCGCGGTGCGGATCATGAAATCGAGATGACCCTCCTCGGCGATGTCGAGCGGATTACGGTCGTCGGTGCAGAAGGCGAGGAAGGGCGAGGCGTCGCGGGTGATCAGCGGGATCAGCGCATGCAGGTCCTTGGAGACCGAGCCTTCGCGGATCAGGATCGCCATGCCCTTGGCGAGCTTCTCTCGGGCTTCGTCGAGCGTCGTCGTCTCATGGTCGGTGCGGATACCGGCGGAAAGATAGCCGTTGAGATCCATGCCCCGGACCAGCGGCGCATGTCCGTCGATATGGCGCTCCGCGAAGGCCGCGAGCTTGGCGAGGCAGCCGGGGTCGCGATGCAGCACGCCGGGAAAGTTCATGAACTCGGCGAGGCCGATCACCTTCGGGTGGTTCATGAAGGGTATCAGGTCGCCGGCTTCGAGCGCGGCCCCGGCGGTTTCCAGATGTGTCGCCGGCACGCAGCTCGATAGCTGGACGCGCAGATCCATCCGCATCGCCTGGGCGCAGGCGAGGAAATAGCGGATGCCCTCGGCGCCGAGCACATTGGCGATCTCGTGCGGGTCGCAGATCGCGGTGGTGACGCCGTGCGGTAGCACGCAGCGCTCGAATTCGAGCGGCGTCACCAGCGAGGATTCGACATGCAGATGCGTGTCGATGAAGCCGGGGACGGCGATCAGCCCCTTGGCATCGAAGAGCACCTTGCCTTCATAGTGGCCATAGGTGCCGACGATCGAGTCCCCGCAGAGCGCGATGTCGGTCTCGACGAGGTCACCGGAGACGAGGTCGAGCAATTTCGCGCCGCGGATGACGAGATCGGCGGGCTCGTCGCCGCGGCCTTGCGCGATCCGGCGGGCGAGGGTGGCTGCGTCGGTCATGGCTGAGCCCTCCATGGCGTCGATCGAAGGAAATTGCACGCGCCTTGCCGGGATGTCGACTTGGCGATGCATGAGTTTCGCGGTGCCCTTGCGGGCAAGCTGCGCCGCCGCGCCGATGCGGGACCCATTCCGGAACGGCCCAGGACTGCGGCAGGTTTCCGTGTCTGTCCTGGGAACGCTCCAGAATGGGTCACGGGTCTACACTCTGCTTCGCCGGGACGACGGCGCGCTATGGTCCTGAGATGTGGATGTAACTTCTCGCGAGCAAGAAGGGCGCGCTCTATGTCGGCGTTGCCAACTCGTTGTCTCGCCGCATCCATGAGCATCGCGAAGGATGTGGTTCGGAATTTGCCAGCCGCCACGGTGCCTTGCGTCTGGTTCATGCAGACCGGTTCGATGATGCGCTGGACGCAGTCGCCCGGGAAAAAGCGCGTCAAGCACTGGCGTCGATCCTGGAAAATCGCGCTGATCGAGCGTTCAAATCCCGACTGGAACGATCTGTATCCCACCGTCCATCTCGATTGAGCGGGCGGCAGCCGCTATACCCGCCCGTTCCAGACATTTGCGGAGATCGTCATGCAGCTCACCTGGTTCGGTCACTCGGCCTTTCGTCTCGATTTGCCTCAGACCTCGATCCTGATCGACCCGTTCTTCACCGGCAATCCGTCCTTCGAGGGCGATGCGGCAGCTGCGGCCAAAGGCGTCAGCCACATCGTGATCACCCATGGCCATGGCGACCATGTCGGCGACGCGCTCAGCATCGCCGAGGCGAACGATGCCACGGTGATCAGCAATTACGATCTGTGCATGCACCTGGTGTCCAAGGGGCTGAAGAAGTTCGAGCCGATGAACACCGGCGGCACGATCGATCTCGGCGCCTTCGCGGTCAGCCTCGTCCGCGCCGACCACTCGGCCGGCATGGGCGATGCCGGCGTCGCCGTGCCGCTCGGCAGCCCCAACGGCGCGATCATCAAGGCGGCCGGCGAGAAGACGCTCTGGCATATGGGCGACACCGACATCTTCTCGGACATGGCGCTGATCTCCGAGATGCACGGCGTCGAAATCTGCATCTGCCCGATCGGCGACCGCTTCACCATGGGCGGCAAGGCCGCCGCGCTGGCGATGACCCGCTTCGTCAAGCCGAAGCTGGCGATTCCCTGCCATTACGGCACGTTCCCGATCATCGATCAGAACGCCTCGGCCTTCGTTTCGGCGATGGCTGGCAGCGGCATCGAGGTACTGGTTCCGCAGAAGGGCAAGGCCGTCGCGGTCTGACGCCCTTTTCTCGACGAGAACCACCATTCCGGCCGAAAGTCGTGCATCGGCCGGAATGGTGGCATTGATTGATTGAAGGTTCGGAGGCCGGCACGCTATAGGGCTGGCAACGAATTTGCGGTGCGCGCGCACCCGTCCCTTTCAGGAGCCCGCCCATGTCGGTCGACGCCGCCACCGTCAAACGCGTCGCGCATCTCTCGCGCATCGCCGTCGAGGACGCTGATGTCGCGAAGCTGCAAGGTGAGCTCAACGCCATCCTCGGCTTTGTCGAGCAGCTCAACGAGGTCGATGTCGCCGGCGTCGAGCCGATGACCTCGGTGACGCCGATGGCGATGAAGAAGCGCCAGGACGTCGTCAACGATGGCGAGATCGCCAAGGCGATCGTCGCCAACGCCCCGGCCTCGGAGGACGATTACTTCATGGTGCCGAAGGTCATCGAGTAAGGCGCGCGCTCGCCGTCGCGGCGAGCCCTGCGAGGCGGACCAGCCCTCGCGCGCGTACTGACGAAACGCCCGACAGCCCAGTTTTTCGGATTTGCCATCGTGACCGATCTCACCCGCCTGACCCTCACCGAAGCCCGCGACGGGCTGAAGGCCAAGAGTTTCTCCGCCACCGAGCTCACCAAGGCGCATGTCGCCGCCGTCGAGCAGGCGCGGGCGCTCAACGCCTATGTGCTGGAGACGCCCGAGCACGCGCTGAAGCAGGCAGAAGCCTCCGATGCGCGGCTGGCCAAGGGCGAGGCCGGGCCGCTCGAAGGCCTGCCGCTCGGCATCAAGGACCTGTTCGCGACTGAAGGCGTGCGCACCACCGCCTGCTCGAAGATTCTCGGCAATTTCGTGCCGGCCTATGAATCGACCGTCTCGAGCCAGCTCTGGCGCGATGGCGCGGTGATGCTCGGCAAGCTCAATAATGACGAGTTCGCCATGGGCTCGTCGAACGAGACCTCGGCTTTCGGCCCGGTGGTCAATCCCTGGCGCCGTGAGGGCTCGAATGTCGGCGCGGCCGCAGCCGGCAGCGTCGAGGGCAATCACCTCGTTCCCGGCGGCTCGTCGGGTGGCTCGGCGGCGGCCGTCGCCGCGCATCTCTGCCTTGCCGCGACCGCGACCGACACCGGCGGTTCGATCCGCCAGCCGGCCGCCTTCACCGGCACGGTCGGCATCAAGCCGACCTATGGCCGCTGCTCGCGCTGGGGCGTCGTCGCCTTCGCGTCCTCGCTCGACCAGGCCGGGCCGATCGGCAAGACGGTGCGCGACTGCGCCGTGATGCTGCGCTCGATGGCCGGACATGATCCGAAGGACACCACCTCGGTCGACCAGCCGGTGCCGGATTACGAGGCCTCCGTCGGCCGCTCGGTCAAGGGCATGAAGATCGGCATTCCCAGGGAGTACCGCATCGACGGCATCTCGCCTGAGATCGAGGCGCTCTGGCAGCAGGGCATCGCCTGGCTGAAGGCCGCCGGCGCCGAGATCGTCGAGATCTCGCTGCCGCACACCAAATACGCACTGCCGGCCTACTACATCGTCGCGCCGGCCGAGGCCTCGTCCAACCTCGCCCGCTATGACGGCGTGCGCTACGGCCTGCGCGAGCCCGGCCGCGACATCGTCGAGATGTATGAGAAGACCCGGGCCGCCGGCTTCGGCGCCGAAGTCAAGCGCCGCATCATGATCGGCACCTATGTGCTCTCCTCCGGCTATTACGACGCGTATTATCTGCGCGCCCAGAAGGTGCGCACGCTGATCAAGCGCGACTTCGAGGAGGCCTATGCCGCGGGCATCGATGCGGTTCTGACGCCGGCGACGCCGTCGGCCGCCTTCGGGATCGGCGAGAAGGGCTCGGCCGATCCGGTCGAGATGTATCTCAACGACATCTTCACGGTGACGGTGAACATGGCGGGTCTGCCGGGTATCGCGGTCCCGGCCGGTCTCGACAGCCAGGGCCTGCCGCTCGGGCTGCAGCTGATCGGCCGGCCTTTCGACGAGGAGACGCTGTTCTCGCTGGGCGAGGTGATCGAGCAGGCAGCCGGGCGCTTCGCCATCGGCGAGCGCTGGTGGGCCTGATCGGGTATCCCGCGCCGTTCGTCGATTTTTTGTCATCCGGGGCGACCGCAGGGAGCTCCGGGATGGCACCGGAAACCAATCTGAAGATCGACCGGCGCAGCTTGATCGATCGTATTCCGATTCCTGATTTCTCCGGCGCCGCGCCGGGTGGCAGTCTCCGCAGCTGACTAGGCCGCCGGAGAACCGTCATGCCGAACTATCCCTACGAGACAGTCGACGTTTTCACGGACCGCCGCTTCGGCGGCAACCAGCTCGCGGTCTTCACTGATGCGCGCGGCATGTCGGATGCCGAGATGCAGGCGCTGGCGGCGGAGATGAACTACAGCGAGACGACCTTCGTCCTGCCACCAAGCGACCCGGCGAACACGGCGCGCGTCCGCATCTTCCATCGTACGGCCGAGATGCCCTTTGCCGGCCATCCCAATGTCGGAACGGCCTGCGTGCTCGCGGTCCATGGCCGCGATCGCGACGGCGTGCTGCGGTTCGAGGAGCTGGCCGGGCTTGTCGAGGTCAAGGTCTCGCGTGATGGCGAGGGCCGGGTGACCGGCGCGACCATCGCCGCGCCGCAGCCGCTCTCGCTGGGCCTCCAGCTGCCGGCGGAGGCGATCTCGGCCTGCGCCGGGCTCGTGCCGGAGGATATCGTCGTCGGCCGCCACCGGCCGCAGCAGGCCTCGGTCGGCGTCAAATTCGTGCTGGTCGAGGTCACGCCGGAGGCGCTGAGGCGAGCGACCCCCGACATCGCCGCCTATCGCCGGCTGGCCGAGGCCAATCCGGCCCTGGAAGGCCGCCTTTCGATCTTCTTCTATGCCTTGGATGGCGGCAACGCCCGCGCCCGCATGTTCGCGCCGCTGGCCGGTACCTGGGAAGACCCGGCGACCGGCAGCGCCAGCGCGACGCTGGCTGCGCTGACATTGTCGCTCGGTAGCGAAGACAGCGTCGCCTTCGAGATCACCCAGGGCGTCGAGATGGGGCGGCCCAGCCTGCTGCATGTCGCAGCGCGGCGCATGGACGGCGAGATCCGTGCGACGGTAGGCGGTGGCTGCGTGCCGGTGCTGCGCGGCGAAGCGACCTTGTGAGCATCTCAGGCCGAAAGAGGCTCTGAAACGCACCTTCTCGTTATGAGATTCTCGGGCCTGCGCTTCGCCCGAGAACGACGCACGCCTCAGCCGCTCAAGCCCAGCTCCACGCGCAGCTTCTTCGTCAACCCGGCCGCAACGAGCCGGTGGCTTTCGCGCAGATAATCGCGAAAGGCGTCGTCCGGCAGGCTCTCCTCGGAGAAGCGCTGGATCCACTTCATGCCGCGTGAGGCGAGATAGGGCGCCGGGCGGCACCCTGGCGCATCGCGCAGCATCTCATAGGCGATCGGCGAGCACTTGAACGAGACGAAGAGTGTCCCGTCGACCTCGTCACGGCCGAGGGCGAAGACCTTGCCGCCGACCTTCCAGACATCGGCGCCGCCCCATTGCACGACATGGGTGGTCGCTGGCAGGTCGGCGCAGAAGGCGTTGTACTCGGCGAGCGTCATGCCGCTTCAGAAGCTCTCGGCGTCGATGCCGTGGCGCTTGGCGGCGGCGACGATCTGCGACCAGGTTTCGTCGTCGAGCGGGATGCCGTCGCGCTGGCGCTCGATCCGGGTCGTACGCTCCTTGTCACCCGGCGCCAGCACCGGCTCGGCGGGATCCTGCGGCGCGGCGGCGCGCACGAAGGCAAGATAGCTCTCGATACGCTTGCGGCGCAGATTGGCGTCTGGCTCCAGACGGGCGGGATCGATCAGCACACCGAAGAGCGAGTTGATGATCCAGCTGCGATGCGGCTTCTCGTCGATGCGGGCTGCGCCCATCAGCCCGGCCGAGAGCAATTCGGCGATCAGCGAGAGACCGGCGCCCTTATGGTCGCCGAAGGGCAGCAGAGCGCCGAGCGGCAGATCAGGAATGGCGTGCTGGAAGACGTGCTTGGGGTCTGTCGTCGGGCGGCCCTCGCCGTCGATGATGTAGCCCTCCGGCACCGGCACGCCCTTGTTGAGCGCGACGCGGGCCTTGCCATGCGCCATGCGGCTGGTGGCGAAGTCTAGGATGATCGGATCGTTCTCGGGCACCGGGATGCCGATCGCATGCGGGTTGGTGCCGAAGCGCGCTTCCTTCGCAGCATAGGGCGCGACGATCGGCGGGCGGCCGGCGACATTGACCCAGAACAGCGAGATCAGCCCCGCGGCCGCCGCAACCTCGGCGTAATGGCCGATACGGCCGATGTGATGGGCGTCGAGCAGGTTGAGGATGGCGACGCCACCGGCCTGGGCGATAATGATGCCGCGGTCGACGGCGTCGCGGGCGGTGGGCTGGCCGAGCGCGACATTGCCGTCGGCGATCAGGAACGGCCCGGCCTCGATGCGGATCGACAGTTTCGAAGCGGGTTTCAGATTGCCGTCGGCGAGCGAGTTGAAATAGAGCGGCAGCATGCCGACACCATGACTGTCATGGCCGCTGAGATTGGCGAGCACGAGATGTTCGGCGGTCTCCCGGGCCTCGGCCTCGCTCCAGCCGGCGGCGGTGATCATGGCGATAGTGAGCGCTTGGAGCGCTTCGGGCCGGTGCAGGCGGTAGGTCATGGCGGCTTCTTGATCGGGGAACTCGAAAAGGTGCGGAGCGCCACAGTGCACGGTGCGGCGCGCGGCGCAATGTGCCCGGCGAAATGGCCGTGCTGCGCCGTCGCATCTCGACGCTGCGCTCACCAATCCTTATGTTGCAGAATGCAATCCTGTTTTCACCGGACCTTGAATCCGGTCGAGGAGGGACGAGGGATGTTCTCGATACCAGGCCTGAAAGTCGTCTCGCTATCCGATGCCGCCGCAGCGCGCATTCGCGAGATCATGGCGCAGTCGGCCAATGACGATACGGGCACTCCGGTGCTCGGGCTGCGCGTCGGCGTCAAGAAGGGCGGCTGCGCTGGCATGGAATACACCTTCGAGGTGGCGCGCGAGGCCAGGAAGGGCGACGAGGTCGTGACCGAGAAGGGGGCGACCGTCATCGTCGACGGCAAAGCTGTGCTGTTCCTGCTCGGAACCGAACTCGATTTCCGGACGGACCGCTTTTCCTCGACCTTCGTCTTCAACAACCCGAACCAGGTTTCGGCCTGCGGGTGTGGCGAGTCGGTCGAGATCAAGCCACGGGCCGAGAGCGCGATCGCCGCGCAATAGCACCGCCGGAGGCCGCCGTTCAGGCGACCTTGTTCGCGTCCAGGACGGCCTCTTCGGTGACGGTGCGGTTGCGGCCGTCGCGCTTGGCCTGCATCAAAGCGCTGTCGGCGCGCTCGACGATCGAGTTGAGAGTATCGCCGCGATGGTAGACGGCGACCCCGAGCGAGATCGTGATGCGGCCGAGATTCTCATTGGTCGAGCGCTTGACGAGCTCGCGGGTCAGCAGAGCCTGACGCACGGTCTCGGCGCCGAACTTGCCGGCGGTGACGTCGGCATCGGGCAGGATGATCGCGAACTCCTCGCCGCCGAAGCGCGTGATCACCGCCTTGTCCTTGAACTTGTCCTTCATGGTCCGTGCCACGAGGCGCAGCACCTGGTCGCCGGTGAGGTGGCCGTGCGCATCATTGAAATGCTTGAAGAAGTCGATATCGGCCATGACAAGCGCGAAGGGCTCGCGCCGCAGCGTGGCCTGGTCGATCGCCTTCTGCAGCATCTCCTCGAAATGGCGGCGGTTGGCGAGCCCGGTCAGCGGATCGGTCAGGGCCTCGGCACGAGTCGACTCCAGCGCCTCGCGCAGATTGCGGATTTCATGGGCGCTCTCGCGAAGCTGCGTTTCGAGCTGGGTCTTGCGCGCGACTTCCTCGCGGGTCGAGAGCACGAGCGCTTCGACCCATTCGCGCAGCCGCTGCCTGTCGGCGGAGGGCGGGACCTCGTCGGACATCTGGCAGAGCCGGCCGTGATAGGTCTGGCTCGAGGCCAGGGTCTGGTCGACCAGGGCCATCATCGCGTCGATCTCGCCCAGGACCTGCAGGCTGGTACGCTCGGCCTGGCGCGACAGGCGCTCGGTGCCGATGAAGCGGTCGTATAGGGTGTCGATGTCGGCGACGCCGACCTCGCCATTGCTGCTGGCGATGATCGCGTTCATCGCCATGCTGAGAGCGGGCAGCTCGCCACTGAGATGAGCGTACCAGACCTCGAAGGCCCGGGGGTAGCCCGGCGAATAATGCTGGCGCATCGCTGCGACGACGCGTTCCGCGAGATCATGTGGTTGCGGCGAAGCTGGCTGGTCGAGACTCATCACGCTTGTTCCCTCGCCGGGCGACTCCTCGTCGCACGACGAAGGTCGGCCCTGCATCAACCGAAACGGGACATCCTGTCCTGGTCTGGCTGGAACAAGCTTCCCGCCGAATGCCAGCCTGCTTGGCGACACTCAACCCCGGGGACGGACCTTAGGCGGATGATGTTAAGGTAAAGTTTCTTCGCAGATTTCCCGGAGGCGGCGAGGGCGCCCCCGGCTCAGATCTCAGTCGGCGCGGACCGAGCGCAACAGGAAGGCGGGGACGTGATCGCCCAGGCCCTTGACCTTCGGGCCGTCGTCGAGCTCATCCCGCCGCGGCGTGCGTGGCCGCTCATTGCCCCGGCGCGGGGCCGGCTCGGCGGTATGTTCGCGCCGCGGCTGGCGCTCGCGTGGCGGGGGCACCTCGCGATCATGCGACGCCTCAGTCTCCACCTTCGGCTCGCTGCGCGGCGGCCGGCCATCGCGCCCGCCACGCCCCGACGACCTGCCGCCCCGGCGCTCCTCGCCCCGGCGGCCACGGCGTTCCTCGCGCGGCTCGGCGGGGGGCAGGGCGTCGAGACCGGGCCCTTCCCATTCGATGGTCTTGCCGGTCAGCTTCTCGATCGCCGCGACCAGCTTGTCGTCATGGCGCGTCACGATCGTGAAGGAGGCGCCTTCGCGCCCGGCCCGGCCGGTGCGGCCGATGCGATGGACATAGTCTTCGGCATGGGTCGGCACGTCGAAATTGAAGACGTGGCTGACAGCCGGGATGTCGAGGCCGCGGGCCGCGACATCGCTCGCCACCAGGATCGGGTTCTCGCCGGCCCGGAAGGATTCGAGCGCCGCCATGCGGGCGTACTGGTCCATGTCGCCATGCAGAGCGACGGCGGGGAAGCCATGCTTCTGCAACGACTTGTGAAGCGTTGCTACATCGCGCTTGCGGTTGCAGAAGACGATCGCATTCTGCAGGTCCTTGGCATCGCGGATGAGCTTGCGCAGGATTTCGCGCTTCTCGTAATCTTGGCTGTTCGAGGCGATCAGGCGCTGGGTGATGGTGGTCGCGGCGGTTGCCGGCCGCGAGACCTCGACACGCACAGGATTGTGCAGGAACTGCTCGCTGATCCTGGTGATTTCCGGCGGCATGGTCGCCGTGAAGAACAGGGTCTGCCGCGTGAAGGGGACCAGCTTGCAGATCCGCTCGATGTCGGGAATGAAGCCCATGTCGAGCATGCGGTCGGCCTCGTCGATGACGAGCAGCTCGACGCCGGTGAGCAGGAGCTTGCCGCGCTCGACATGGTCGAGCAGGCGACCGGGCGTGGCGATCAGCACGTCGACGCCGCGGGTGATCTTGGCATCCTGGTCGCCGAAGGAGACGCCGCCGATCAGCAGTGCGACCGAGAGCTTCTGGTTGACCCCGTAGCGGGTGAAATTCTCCTCGACCTGCGCGGCGAGCTCGCGCGTCGGCTCGAGGATCAAGGTGCGGGGCATCCTGGCGCGGGCGCGGCCGTTCTCGAGGATGGTCAGCATCGGCAGGGTGAAGGCCGCGGTCTTGCCCGTTCCGGTCTGGGCGATGCCCAGAACATCCTTGCGGGCGAGGACGTGCGGAATGGCCTGAGCCTGGATCGGCGTCGGCGACGTGTAACCTGCGTTGGTGACGGCCGTCAGAACTTTATCGCTCAGGCCGAGTTCGGCGAAGGACATCGAGGGTTGCGCTTCTTCTGGGTCGGTGACACGTGGCGGGATGACCGATCGACCACCACGGTGGCGCGACTTTGCTTGCCTGCGCGCCTTCGGACGTCCGTGGAATGCAGAAAAAGCAGGGCAAAGTCAACATTCTAGCGAGGTTAGGCGATGATGAGCGCGAGAAGCATGGCGGTTCCCGAGCCGCTGGTGCTGGTTCCGGGCCTGAATTGCACCGCGGCGCTCTATGCGCCGCAATGGCGGATTTTGGCGGCCGGACGCCAGATTCTCGTCGCCGAAACCACCTTTGACGAGAATATCGGGGCGATCGCCGAGCGTTTGCTGGCGGCTGCTCCGGCGCGTTTCGCGCTCTGCGGGCTGTCCATGGGGGGGTACGTCGCATTCGAGGTGATGCGCCGGGCGCCGGAGCGCGTGACGCGGCTGGCCCTCCTCGACACCACCGCGCAGCCCGCGACGCCGGAAACCAACCAGCCCCGCGAGCAGATGATAGCGCTCGCCGAGAAAGGGGCCTTCGACAACGTCACCACCCTGCTGTGGCAGAAGCTCGTGGCTCCCGAGAGGCTCGCCGATGAAGCTCTCAGGCTCACCGTGCGCCAAATGGCGGAGGAGGTCGGCGCCGCCGGATTCGTGCGCCAGCAGCGAGCGATCATGGGGCGTGTCGATGCCCGGCCGTGGCTACCTGCGATCAGCGTGCCGAGTCTGGTCCTGGTCGGTGCCGAGGACGTGATCACACCACCCGCCGAAGCGAGGGCGATCGCCGCCGGGATCGGCGCTGCGGCGCGCTATCTGGAGGTTCCGGGCTGCGGCCATCTTTCGACACTGGAAGCGCCCGAGGTCGTGAACAGGGCGCTGATCGACTGGCTCGGTTGAGGCCTCAGCGCTGGACGACGCAGGGGTCGAGCTTGACCTCGCCGGCGCGTTTTGCGAGCGAGCCGGTGACGAGCGGATCGATCGGCTGCCCCTTCGCCGCAGCGGAGGCGGCCTGGTGCAAGCCGTCTCTGTCGAGCTGCGCGGCCTTGTAGGAAATCAGATTGGCGGCGACCACGGAGATAAAGGCGATCGCCGCGCCGGCCTTGGCGACATCGGCGACCATGCTGCCGCGCTGATTGCGCAGGAATGCCATGATGAGGCGCATCGCGCTCTCCTGAAAGAAGGCATGGCGTAGGACGCCGGTTCGCGAAGAATGCAATCCGTCCTGTAAAAACTTGGTTAGCGAAACGTCTTCGGCTGCGATAGCCGGGCGTGCCGGCGCACAAGGCGGCAGGGCGGCGCGGATCAGCCATGCCCCTCAAGCTTCGCCCGGTTCTCCCGGAACATGCGGCGCAGTTCCGCCAGCACCGCCAATACGGCCGGGCGCTGGCGGGCGATCTCGTGCGAAACGAGAAAGATGGCATCGGCCGTCGCCTCGGGCGGTTCCTCGAGCCGCAGCAGGTTGGCGTCGGTGTCGGCCATGAAGCAGGGCGCCATCGAGACCGCCCCCGAGGAGCGGATGCTCTCATAGCGCGCGGCGGAATCGGCGACCCGTGCCGCGATCGGGCGCCCGGCGGCCCAGGCGACGATATGCTCGTCGATTCGCGAGGACACCTCGCGGCTGACCGAGATGATCGGGGCGGTGGCGGGGTCGGTGTCGCGCCTCGCATAGAGCGCCTGTACGAGGCGGCCGACCTTCTGGCCGTAATAGCCGGTGCCCTCCGGAGGCTTGCGCATGCGGATCGCGATCTCCGCCTCACCACGGGCGAGGTCGAGCCGCTCGCGCGTGCTGAGGATGACGATCTCGACGCCGCCAGCGGCCGCCGAGAGCCGGGTCGCGTTCATGGTGAGGAGCAGGCTGATCGAGGTGGTGGCGGTAATCCGTACCGGGGCGTCGTCGGCCGGCAGTGCTGCCCGCGCCCGATTGGCGAAGCGCGCGGCGGCCGTCGCGACCGCCGACGCTTCCTGTGCCAGAGCCGCGCCGATCTCGGTCGGGATCAGGCGGTTGGCGCCGCGGCGGAACAAAGGGAAACCGAGCCTGGTCTCGAAGCTCCGCAGCCGTCTTGCGACCGTGGTTTCGCTCAGCCCGAGCGCCACGGCCGCCAAGGCGAGTGCGCCTTCGGTGGCGACGGCATGGAAGATCTCGATATCTTCCCAGGGCAGGGCCGCAGGCTGGCCATCGCGTCGAGATGGAGGGGAAGCAGGCTGCCCCATGCGATCAGCTGCCAGCGGCATGGCGTGGGGGTGGGGCGATCCGGATGAGCATGACAGGGGCAGGGCGAGGAGGGCTGCATGCGGACAGGATGTCCATCACGCGGCCTTCCCGCAGCCCGGCAGGAATGCCGGGGAGCCCGGCGCGACTGCAGCGGCCGGGCCCGGTTCTCACAGGTCGATCAACTCGCCGGCGAAGGCGGCCCGCTCCTGGATGAAGACGAAGCGGGCTTCGGGCTTGTTGCCCATCAGCCGCTCGACCGTGTCCGAGGTCTCCTGCTTGCTCTCGTGATCGACCATGACCTTGAGCAGCATGCGCTTGGCCGGATCCATGGTCGTTTCCTTGAGCTCGGCCGGCATCATCTCGCCGAGGCCCTTGAAGCGGCCGATCTCGGGCTTCTTGCCCTTGAACACCGTCTCCAGCAGCTCGTTCTTGTGGGCGTCGTCGCGGGCATAGACCGATTTGCTGCCGTGGCGCAGCCGGTAGAGCGGCGGTACCGAGAGGTAGAGATGTCCCTTTTCGATCAGCCGCGGCATCTGGCGCCAGAAGAAGGTGACGAGCAGCGAAGCGATATGGGCGCCGTCGACATCGGCGTCGGTCATCACGATGACCTTCTCGTAGCGCAGGTCGTCCTCGCGGAACTGGGTGCCGATGCCGCAGCCCAGCGCCAGGATCAGGTCGGCGAGCTGCTGATTGGCGTTGAGCTTGTCGCGGGTCGCATTGGCGACGTTGAGGATCTTGCCGCGCAGCGGCAGGATCGCCTGGGTCTTGCGGTTGCGGGCCTGTTTCGCCGAACCGCCGGCCGAGTCGCCCTCGACGATGAAGAGCTCGGAGCCGGCGGCGCCGGCATTGCTGCAATCGGCGAGCTTGCCGGGCAGGCGCAGCTTGCGCGTCGCGGTCTTGCGCGACACCTCCTTTTCGAGCCGGCGGCGCAGGCGCTCGTCGGCGCGGTCGACCGACCAGTCCAGCA
Source organism: Allobosea sp. (assembly GCF_017308075.1). GTDB lineage: Bacteria > Pseudomonadota > Alphaproteobacteria > Rhizobiales > Beijerinckiaceae > Allobosea. The sequence goes on along the minus strand of NZ_JAFKFX010000024.1, from coordinate 286,894 downwards.
GCCTCAGCGCTTGCTGCGGCGAGGCGGCGAGCCAGTGGTCGAAAGCGTCGCGCACCGCGTTCTCGACGATGCGCGCCGCCTCGAGCGTCGCCAGCTTGTCCTTGGTCTGCCCCTGGAATTCCGGCTCGCGGATGAAGACCGAGAGCATGGCGGTGCAGGTCGCCATCACGTCGTCGGAGGTGACCTGGGCCATGCGCTTGCTCTGGCCGATGCGCTCGGCATGGTCGCGCAGGCCACGCAGCAAGGCGATGCGCAGGCCCTGCTCATGCGTGCCCCCTTCCGGCGTCGGGATGGTGTTGCAGTAGGAGGAGCTGAAGCCATCCTCGCCGGTGGCGAGCCAGGCGATGGCCCATTCGAGCGAGCCGTGGCCACCCTCCTTGGTGACCTTGCCGCTGAAGATCGGCTCGGCGACCAGGTCCTTGCCCTCGATCTCGCCGGCGAGATAGTCCCGCAGGCCGCCAGGGAACTTGAATACCGCCTCGGCCGCGACGTCGCCCTCGGGCTTGAGCAGGCTGGGCGCGCAGCGCCAGCGGATCTCGACGCCGCCGAAGAGATAGGCTTTTGAGCGCGCCATCCGGAACAGGCGGGCCGGCACGAAATGAGCGGCCTCGCCGAAGATCTGGGCGTCGGGGTGGAAACGGACGCGGGTGCCGCGCCGGTTGGCGACGCGGCCGACCGTCTCCAGCGGGCCCTGCGGAATACCGCGGGAGAAAATCTGCCGGTACAGCACCTGGCCGCGCGCGACCTCGACCTCGAGCCGGTCGGACAGTGCGTTGACGACGGAGACACCGACGCCGTGCAGGCCGCCGGAGGTCTCATAGGCGCGGGAGTCGAACTTCCCGCCGGCGTGCAGGATCGTCATGATCACTTCCAGCGCCGATTTGTCCGGGAATTTCGGGTGCGGATCGATCGGGATGCCGCGGCCATTATCGGTTACGGCGAGCGAGCCGTCCTCGAAGAGTTCGACATCGATGAAGGTGGCGTGGCCGGCCACCGCCTCGTCCATGGCGTTGTCGATCACCTCGGCGAAGAGATGGTGCAGCGCCCGCTCGTCGGTGCCGCCAATATACATGCCGGGGCGCCGGCGCACCGGCTCGAGCCCTTCCAGTACCTCGATCGCCGAGGCGTCGTAGCCGGTTTCCGACAGCGTGCCGGAGCGGGCAGGGGCGCGCGCCGGCTTCGGCGGCGCGGCGGCAGGGGCGCGCGTTTCGGCGCCTTCCAGCCTGCCTTCGTCATCGCCGAAAAGATCGTCAGCCATCGCTTTTGCGCCCAGGTGATTCGTAACGAGAAAATATAGCGCATTCGCTGCCCGGGAGTGGCAGGCAGGGCGCTACCCGCCCGCAATAGACCGATATCGCCTCGGCCGGAAGGCCGGATGGCGAGCGGGGGGAGTGAATGTCACGGCGCCGTCAGGCTCCGTTGTCAAGAGCTAAGGGAACTTCGACCGCTCCCGCGCGGTTCAGGCATCGTTAACCATGCCGACCCGATCATCGTTCTCGTCCAGCTCGGGCTTGGCCTGACCGGTGGTTGGGATATGCTGGTACTCAAGGGGAGGAATGCCGTGGCGTCGCGTGCCGTTGTGCCGAAGATCAGGCTTGCCGGACTCGAGCGTGCGGCTCGCCATGCCGGTGAGGCTTTCGCCTATGAGGAGCTCTCCGGTCATCCCGACGCCCGCGAGGTCGAGGCAGCTCAACTGCGCCGTCTCTGGTGGGTGGCCGCGGCGATCGCCCTGGTCGGGCTGGTGATGCTCGCGCTGCGCTGAGGCCTCGTCAGCCTTCCTCAATCTTTCGCCGCTAGAAGGCCTCTGCGGAGGTCGGCATGCGCGTAGTCATCGTCAGTGATTTCGGCTCGGTAAATGGCGGCGCCGCCAAGGTTGCGATCGAGAGCGCGCGCGGCCTGGCCGAAGCGGGCGTCGAGGTTGTCTATGCCTGTGCCATCGGCCCGGTTTCCGACCGGCTGGATCATCCCAGGATCGAGGTCGCGCGCTTCGAGGGCGAGGAGATCTGGCAGGTCGGCAACAGGATCGCCGCGGCCCGCCAGGGGGTCTGGAATGCCGAGGCTCATGAGTTCCTGAGGGTCCTGCTGGCCCGCCAGCCACGCCATGCGACGCTCGTGCATCTGCATCAATGGACCAAGGCCTTCAGTCCGGCTGCGATCGCGGCGGCCGGCGCCAGCGGTCTTCCGGTCGCGATCACCATGCACGACTACTTCTCCTTCTGCCCGACCGGCGGCTATTTCGACTTCCGAGCCGGCGCCGCCTGCAGCAGAGCACCGATGTCGGCCGGCTGCGTCACCGCCAATTGCGACCGCGCCTCCTATGTCCACAAGCTGGTTCGCGTCGCCAGGCAGTGGCGCTCTGACGAGGCGATACGCAGCCTGAAGGCGCCGCTCTTCATCCATGTCAGCGACTTCGCCCGCGGCTTCGCCGAGCCGTTCCTGCCGAAATCGGCTCGCCATGTCCTAGTCGAGAACATGATGGAGACGGAAAGGCGTGAGCCGGCCGATGTCGCGGGCAACAGCCATGCTGTGTTCGTCGGCCGGCTCACGCGCGAGAAGGGCGTGCTGGTTCTGGCGCAAGCGGCCCGCGAGGCCGGTCGTGCCCTGCGGTTCGTGGGCGATGGCGACGACGAGATCAAGGCCGAGGTCTGCCGGCTCAATCCTGATGCGCAGATCACCGGTTGGCTCGCTTCTGAAGAAGTGCTCGCCGAACTACGTGCCGCGCGTTGCCTGGTCGCCCCGTCGCTCTGGTACGAGACGGGGCCATTGACCGTCGGCGAGGCGATGGCGCAGGGCGTTCCGCCGATCGTGCCGCGCACGATCGGCGCCGCCGGCCGGGTGCGTGATGGCATCGACGGCATGGTTCTGCCGGCGGTCGAGCCGGAGGCTCTCTGCGAGGCTCTCACTGCGTTGCACGACGATGCTTTTGCGGCTCGACTGGGAAGTGCTGCCTATCAGGCGTACTGGACGGAGCCGCCAACGTTGCGCCGCCATGTCGAAGCCTTGCTTAATAGCTACGGGAGTGCTCTTGCTGCGGCTGCGTGAGGCGGTTCAAGCGAGGGGGCGAGCGGCCGCGAGCAGATTGGCGGAATATGCGGGAGGCGCATCGATAGGCTCGATCCGGCACGCATGTCCCTGAAAGAGCCGGACAAGCTCGCGCTTGAGCGGTGAGGCCGTGTGTGCGGTGTGCCTGAGCATGTACAAGCGATCGTAGCCGAGGCCGTGCAGGACGTTCCAGCTCGACGCGCCGAGCTCCGCCGAGTTGCTTTCGAATACGATTACAGGCTTGTGCCGAGCCAGGGTTTCGGAGAGGCCCTGAAACACAGAGTGCTCGAAGCCTTCGACATCGCATTTCACGAAGGTGATTGCTTTCCCAGCGAGACCCAGTTCGGCGATGAGGTGATCTCCATGGCGCACCGGCAGTGTTCGGTCGCCAGTGCCCTTGGCGAAGGTGCCGGAGCCGTCATTGCCTTCCTCATAAAAGGAGAAGGGGAGCTCGGCGTCCTCCGGGCCCAAGCCGGCCTCGACGGGGCGGACATTGGTGCAGCCGTTGAGGGCAAGGTTGGCGCGCAGAAGGGCGCTCATATGCGGGTTGGGTTCGAAGCAGACGACGCTGTCGAACAGCCCTGACCAAATGACCGCATGATTACCGATATTGGCGCCGATATCGAGGCAGATTCCGCCACCTAGCGCCTGCTCGCGAATGAGATCCGTCAGGCAGGAAAGCTCCTCGCGCTCGTACAGGCCGTTGGTCAAAACGGCGAGCCCGATATGCTCGTATGGGATCACGGCGAGCCGTGGAGAGCTGCGGCGCAGCTCCGCCCATTGGCGCTTGACCAGAGCTTTGATCGCCAGATCCCGGATTCGAAGCACTATACCCACAACTTATCCCCGTTGCTTCCGGCGCCGTTATACCGATGCGTCCCTGAAATATTCCAACAACGAGGAACACCAGATGCCCGGATATCGCGTCTTTGACGATCTCGTCATCGCCGACCCCGCGACGCCGCCGCCGACCGGATTCACCAGTGCTTCGATCGGCGGTGCGATCGAGGCCGCGCGGGTTGCCGGCAAGCCGCTTCAGGTTCGGCCAGGCAGCTATAGCCTCTCCAATGTTGATATTCTGACAACGAACGGGGCGGGGCGCGGTGTCGAGGTCTTCTGCCAGGCTGGAACGGCGATCCTCGCCTTGACGGGCGGCAGCTACGGGCTGCGGATCGCAGGCCAGTCCGGAATGAGCTTTCGCAACGTGATCTTCGACGGGCAGAATATCGCGTTGCCGGCCTATAGCGCTCCCAATGTCATCACCGCCGCTGCTGGCTTGGTCATCCTCGACAACGCGAAGGACACGGTGTTCCGGGACTGCTCGTTTCGAAATACCGTGAAGACGGCGGGCGAGCCGTCGACTGGCGCCTACAAGGCAGGCCTGCTCTTCGTCAACGACTCACAGCCCAGCATCGCCGGGTGCGCCTTCAACAACGTCGACATCGCGATCTGGGCGTTCAGCTCCGAGATCGTCGTGGATGGCTGCAAGGTCACCGGTGCCAGGAACAACGGCATTGCGGTCTGGGGAACAATCGGCAGCGGCGGCAACCTCTCGGTCATCCGCAACAACACGATCAATTTCGTCGCGAGTGACTATGGAACCGGGGCCAATGGTAACGGCGTCGCCGTCTACCTGGCCAATGACGTCTCGGTCACAGGCAACGTCATCATGAATTGTGATTTCTCGGCGGTACGCATCAATGGCGGCTCGCGCTGCGTGGTCGCCGACAACACCTGCTGGAACATCCGCGAGGGTTGCCTTTACTACGAGGCTCCCGCTTCCGGACAGAACGGTACGGGCGTCACGATCGTCAACAACAAGGTCGATACTGCCGGGGACGGTGTCTACGTCACCAACTCCGGCTATTTCGGTGACGGAACCGCGCGCAGGGCCATCATTCAGGGTAACCAGATCAGCAATCTGTCCTCGAATGCCATTCCAGCTTCGGGGGGCATCGGGCCGTATTCGACGATGGCGATCGGCGTGACTGTCGAACAGGATTGCGTCGTCTCGAGCAACATCGTCGAGAACGCGCTCGGCGGCGTCAAGCTGGGTGTCGCGCAGGGCGCTCGCGACCTCGTCTGCGACGGCAACCTGCTGCGGCAATGCGGCGTCGGTATCGCCTTCTCCGCCAATGCTGCGGCCGGCAAGATGGTGATCGTGAACAACGTGATCTCGGGATCCGGCGGCAACGCGATCGTCTCGGCGCCTTCGATCGGCCTGACGCCGCCGCTCGTCACCTACAATGCCAATCTGCTGTCGCAGACCGTCGGTGCCGGTTCCCAGATCTTGATCGCGCATAATCGCGCGTCCTGACCTGTCGGTCGCCTCCAACAACAAAAAACCGGGGCGCTTGCGCCCCGGTCCTTGCGGCGGGCTGCGAACTGGCCGCAGCCGACGGAAAGCTACCGAGCCCTGGGCTCAGTAGGAGTAGTACATCGCGAACTCGACCGGGTGCGGCGTCATCTCGTAGCGCGCCACATCCTGCATCTTGAGCTCGATATAGCTCTCGATGAAGTCGTCGGTGAAGACGCCGCCGGCCTTGAGGAAGGCGTTGTCCTTCTTCAGGGCGTCGAGCGCCTCGCGCAGCGAGCCGCAGACGGTCGGGATCTTCTTCAGCTCGCGCGGCGGCAGGTCGTAGAGATCCTTGTCCATCGCCGGGCCGGGGTCGATCTTGTTCATGATGCCGTCGAGGCCGGCCATGGTGAGCGCGGCGAAGGCGAGATAGGGGTTCGCCATCGGGTCCGGGAAGCGGACTTCGACGCGCTTGGCCTTCGGCGAGGTCGTCCACGGAATACGGCAGGAAGCCGAGCGGTTGCGGGCCGAATAGGCGAGCAGCACCGGAGCCTCATAGCCCGGGACCAGGCGCTTGTAGGAGTTGGTCGACGGGTTGGTGAAGGCGTTCAGGGCCTTGGCGTGCTTGATGATGCCGCCGATATACCAGAGGCACTCCTGCGACAGGTCGGCATATTTGTTGCCGGCGAAGAGCGGCTTGCCATTCTTCCAGATCGACTGGTGCACATGCATGCCCGAGCCGTTGTCGCCATAGACGGGCTTCGGCATGAAGGTCGCGGTCTTGCCGTAGCTCTGGGCGACGTTGTGGATCGCGTACTTATAGACCTGCATGGTGTCGGCCATGTGGGTCAGCGTGTCGAACTTCAGGCCGAGCTCATGCTGGGCCGAGGCGACCTCGTGGTGGTGCTTCTCGACCTTGGCGCCCATCGCCGCCATGGCGGCGAGCATCTCGCCGCGCATGTCCTGCGCCGAGTCCTGCGGCGGAACCGGGAAGTAGCCGCCCTTGGTGGCGATGCGGTGGCCGAGATTGCCGCCCTCGTAGTCGGTCATGCCGTTGATCGGCAGCTCGACATTGTCCAGCTTGAAACCGGTGTTGTAGGGGTCGGCAGCGATCTTGACGTCGTCGAAGACGAAGAACTCGGCCTCGGGACCGACATAGATGGTGTCGCCGATCCCGGTCGACTTCAGATACGCCTCGGCCTTCTTGGCCATGCCGCGCGGGTCGCGGCCATAGGGCTCGCCGGTCGCCGGCTCGAGCACGTCGCAGGTAATGACCATGGTCGAGGCCGAGAAGAACGGGTCGATGCAAGCCGTGGTCGGGTCGGGCATCAGGAGCATGTCGGACTCGTTGATCGCCTTCCAGCCGGCGATCGAGGAGCCGTCGAACATCGTGCCCTCGGCGAAGATCTCCTCGTCGATCATGGAGATGTCGAAGGTGACGTGCTGCCACTTGCCGCGCGGGTCGGTAAAGCGGAAGTCGACGTATTTGACGTCATTGTCCTTGATGGCCTTCAGCACATCCTTGGCGTTCTTCATTTTCGACATTCCTCTCGACTGCATTTCTCACGACCGGCGTCGTCCGCGGCTTTCCTGCCGCCGGTGCACGCCTGCCGGGTTCCGGAAAAATTCCTTCAGATCGCGTCCGCGCCGGACTCGCCGGTGCGGATGCGGATCGCCCCCTCGATGGACGATACAAATATCTTGCCATCGCCGATGCGGCCGGTCTGGGCCGCCTTCTTGATGGCCTCGATGGCGCGCTCGACCATGTCGTCGGCGAGCACGATCTCGATCTTCACCTTGGGCAGGAAGTCGACGACGTATTCGGCGCCCCGATAGAGCTCGGTATGCCCCTTCTGGCGGCCGAAGCCCTTGGCTTCGAGGACGGTGATGCCCTGCAGGCCGACTTCCTGGAGCGCTTCCTTCACCTCGTCGAGCTTGAAGGGTTTAATGATCGCCTCGATCTTCTTCATGCGCCGACCAGCCTCCGTGGCGTAAGATTACCGAATTCGCAGTCCCAGGCCCGGTTCTCGCCCCGGCGACGGCCCAGTATCGACCGTGCCGGGGCAGCTTGGCCCCGCCTGTCTTGCTCATAGCATCGGCGCGGCCCGCTCGCCATGTCGGCATCCCCGCAAAAGCGCTCGTTCCCGCGGCAGAAAACCGGCTAAAATTTGTGCATATGCCAAATGATTGGACAATGACCGCCGGCGGCTCCTTGTTGCCGGGCGGGCGCCCTTCCTAGATGATCGACACATGATCCTAGCCGCGCCGGATTCACTCGCCTTGCTCGACGTTGCCGAGATGACGGCCGCCGACGAGGCTGCGATCGCCAGCGGCATTGCCGGCTCCGCCCTGATGGAGCGCGCCGGGCGGGCCGTGGCCGATGCGGTCTCGCGGCGCGGCCGGCCAGGGGAGCGCGTGCTGGTGCTGTGCGGCCCCGGCAAGAACGGTGGAGACGGCTTCGTCGCGGCGAGGTTGCTCGAAGCGCGCGGCTTTGCCGTCACGCTTGCGCTGGCGGGCGAGCGCGAACTGCTCACGGGGGATGCCGGCGAGGCGGCCTCGGGCTGGCGGGCGCCGGTCCTGGCCATTGCGCAGGCTCGGCCGGAAGATCACGACATTATCGTCGACGCCCTGTTCGGGGCAGGGCTCAACCGGCCGCTCGAAGGCTCCATCGCCGCGCTGGTCGAGCGAGTGAACGCCAGCGGCCGCCCGGTCGTCGCCGTCGATGTGCCGAGCGGCGTCTCCGGCGACAGCGGCATGGTGGGTGGCCCGGCGATCAGGGCCGGTGAAACCGTCACCTTCTTCCGGCTCAAGCCGGGACATCTGCTCTACCCGGGCAAGGCGCTCTGCGGCGTCGTCACCCTCGCCGATATCGGGATCGCCGCCGAGATGGTGTTCGGTCCCGGCAAATCGGAGCCCAAGACCTTCAGCAACGAGCCGCTGCTCTGGCAGGCCTGGCTTCCCCGGCACGAGGCCGGGACCCACAAATTCCGCCGCGGCGCGGTCGCGGTCGCCGCCGGCGGGCTCGCCGGGGTCGGGGCGCCGCGCCTGGGGGCCCGGGCGGCGCTGCGCATCGGCGCCGGGCTGGCGACGATCATCTGCCGGCCGGAGGCACTCGCGGCGCATGCCGGGCGCGGTCCCGACGCGCTGATGCAGGTTGCTGCCACGGACAGCGCCGCCTTCGAGGTGTTGCTCGCGAAACGGAAGGTGGCGGCGCTGCTCGCCGGCCCGGCGCTCGGCCTGGACGCGATGGCGGAGAGCATCGTGATGGCGGCCCTTGGCTCCGCCGCGCCTCTGGTGCTCGATGCCGACGCACTGACGCTTCTGGCCGGCAGCCCAGCCCTGCTGGCGGAGCGCCTCGGCCGGCGCAGCGCCTCGACGGTGCTGACGCCGCATGAGGGTGAGTTCGAGCGCGTGTTCGGTAGGCAGGGCGCCTTTTCTCCTGAGCGCTCCCGGCTCTTCCGCGCGCGGGCCGCGGCGGCCGCGACCGGAGCGGTGGTCGTGCTGAAGGGGCCGGACAGCGTGATCGCGGCGCCGGACGGGCGCGCCGCCATCAATGCTACGGGCTCGCCGGCGCTGGCGACGGCCGGCTCGGGCGATGTGCTGGGCGGGGTTATTGCGGGATTGCTGGCGCAGGGCATGCCCGGCTTCGAAGCGGCCTGCGCCGCCGTCTGGCTGCATGGCAAGGCCGGCGAGGCGCTGGGCTTCGGCCTGATAGCCGACGACCTGCCCGAGGCATTGCCCGGCGCGCTGCGGCTGGTTGCCGGCTGAACCGGCGTTCGGGCGAGGGCCGCTGGCAAGGTAGAGCCCGCCCCCTTCCCGGGAGCGGGCTCGTTGTCAGGCTATCAGGCCTTCAGGGAAGACCTCAGCGGGCGGCGTAGGTCACAGCCGGAGCGCTGGTGAGCTGCTCCTTGCTCATGTTGATCTTGCCGTGGTCCGGATACATTTCCGGAGCGCGCGGCGTGGGCGCCGGCTGACTCATGGCACCACCGGCACTGCCGGACGGAGCCGGGGCCGAGGCGGCCATGGGCTGGTCGCTCCAGGTGACCTGATCGAAGGGAATCGCGACATCCTTGGAGCCGATGCCCAGGAAGCCGCCGACGCCGACGGTGACGAGCTCGATCTTGCCGGTCTTGTCGAAGACGACCTCGGTGACATCGCCGACCTTCTTGTTGTCGGGGCCGTAGATGTCGACGCCCATCAGCTTCGAAGCCCGCCATTTGCCCTGGCCCGCGAGGTTGTTCTCGGGGACCTTGGCCGTTGCAGGGGCCGGGGCTGCCGGCGCTGTCGTGGCAGGCGCGGCAGGCTGCGGGCTCGGTGGGGTATTCGGCGCGGTCGTCTGGGCGACGGCCGCCGCGGCAAGCATGACGCCGCCAATCGCCGTCAGTGCAACGTGACGCTTGTACATCGTGTTCCTCCTATCGGCTTCCGCATCAAGCGGGATGCCCGAACAACCCCCGAAGCAGGGTTTTGTTCACGCCTTCTTGAACGGAAGCCTTCGCAGACGGCCAGGATCGAGCTGAGTTCAGGCTTCGCTAGGGATTGCTGCTGTCTGCTGGGAGGGGCAGGGACGAGCCCTGACAGTGTTGCGAAAGGCTGCCGGAATGCAGAGGAGCTTTGCCGTCGTCGCGCTCGCAATCGTCGCGAGCGCCGTGGCCGCGCCGGCCGGGGCCTTCTGGCCGCGCTCACAACTCATGGCCTGCTCCGAGGCCGCCAGCGAGGCGGATTTTCAGCGCTTGCGTTGCTGGGAACTCGAAGGGCGGGTGCAGGTGCCGATGTCCTTCGGCCCGGCCACCGCGCCCTATGCCGGTGCGCCGGCGAAGGGGCGGCCATGGACGGAGCCGCGACAAGGCGTAGTCGTCAGGCGTCTGGGCTGAAGCGGCTCCAGCCTTGGCCGATTCATCCGAGCCGGCCTTCGCCCGCTACCAGTTTGCCAGCACGATTCCGCGCTCTTCGAGATATTTCTGAACGTCGAATTTCCAGGCCGGGCCGTTATGGTCGAGCAGACGGATCGTGTAGACGAGGAATTCGTCGCGGTCCGAGAAGAACAGCGGCATGTAGGAGGCCTCATAGGCCGAGCCCTGTTGCCAGGGCTTCAGCCCGATCGCGCGGTCGATGGCGGCCTTGTACTTCTTCAGGCTGTTGATCGACCCCGATTTCGGGTCTCCGCAGGCATAGAGCGCCACCCGGTGCCGGCGCTGCGCCGAGGCGTGGCAGGCTTGCTCGAGCAGTGCGAAGCTCTGCTGCAGATTGGGATCGCTGCTGCAGAGCTCGAAATAGCGATATTGCGCTTCGGGGGCGGCCGGGCCCTGGAACAGGGCCTCGAGCATGCGGCAGGCGGCGGCGCTGTCATGCAGGAAGAGACTGCCATTGCCGCCGGCCAGCGTCGTGGCGACTGCGAGGGCGGCGAAGGGATCGCCGGCTTCGGCGGCGGACCGCAGCAGCCGGCCGCCCAGCATTGGATCACGCGGCGTTCCGACGCCCAGCAGAGAGCCGAGACCGAGATTGGCGCGGGCTCGCAGATCTCCCGCCTTCTCCGCCTCCTCGAGCATGGCAAAGGCCTGCCGCTGCCGGGCCACGTCGGAGGTGCTTCGCAGCATGGCGATCGCCTTGTCATTCAAGGCAGGATCCGGCTGTGATGGGGTCTGCGCGAATGAGGGGTGGAGGAGCGACGCGGCGATCAAAAGCGATGCGGCGAGGAGGCCGCCGAGCCGAGTTGCGTGCATGATTGGAGCTTTCTCTTTCCGCGGTTTCGAGGGGCCTGACCTGCGCGGATATCAAACCCCGCAATTATTCTTGAAATCCGCCCTGATGGCGAGGCATGCGCTGATCAACCGCCGGATGGCTTTCGCTGCTTCCGTCAAGGGCGAGTGCAGTGGATGATCTCGGCATAATCCCTCGCCGAAGCTCGCGGCCGTCATGCGCGCAGGTTCAGCGGTGGCCGGTATTCGGTCATCAACGAAGCAGATTCTCGGCCAGAGCCTATAGTCGACAGATGAGAAGCAGGGTCGCAGCGCCGGCGATGTTCACCAGCGCCGTCAGCCAATGCGGCATTGCGGCGACGATCTGCGCCTGAAAGCACCGCTCGCACTCGTACTCGCACTCCAGCACGCCAGCCTCCCATTTTTCCGGGAGTTTGCCGATTTTTCTGCGAGAGAACGCCCCCCAAATGGGGGGTGAAACAGTGCCTGTCCGCAAGCGCAACGATGCTGAGGGGCGACCGGGCGAGGGCAGGCGGTGCCGCTGCCGAGATGGCGAGCGATCGCCACTCTCCGACGGGCTCGCAACCGCCGATCGCGGACGATTGCGTTGAATCAAGTCCGGCGCTGTCTCGAGCCCGTAGCATCGACTGCGGAAGATTCCTCCACTTAGGATGCAGCTATGTCCAATACACCGCATACTCTCGCCGATGAATTCCCGGGAGCGGGAGAGACGATCAGCAAGCTGAAGGTCGCGGATCCCGATTTCGCGCGTCTGCTGGCCCGCTATGACGAGGTCAACGATCAGGTCCATCTGGCCGAGACGAACATCGCTCCCGTGGATCAGCTCACCGAAACCGAGTTGCGCAAGGAGCGTCTGCGGATCAAGGACGCCATCAGCCAGGCATTGTCCGGTAACTGAGCCGACGGCCATTCCTCGAGCGGCGAACTCGGAGCACGATCCCGCCGTCTTCGAGGATGGATGTGGCGGGCAGGGGCACATGGCCAACGCGCTCGCGCGCGCTGGCGTGATGACCCGGCGCGATGCCTGCGCCGGGCTGGGGCCGATGTTCGAAATGGCGATCGTCGGCCGCCAGCGGGAACAGCTCTGGCGATGCCGGGTTAGGTTCGGTGTGCGCCGCGATTGGATCGCGCGCCTAGGCCGATCAGAACCTGGAGGCACGACATGTCAGATGACGGCGTGAGCACCGACGGAACCGACATGGAGCAGATAAAGATCGTTCTGAATACGCTCTATCTGTGCATCGATTTTGCGATGAAGCACATCGCCACACATGAGGGCGCCGACGCGGCGACCGGCTTCAAGGGAGAGCTGCTATCGGCGCTGAAGAGCGGCGACCTCAACATGGCGCTGATGGAGGAAACCAAGACCTTCGATTTCGTCATCGAGAAGATCGAAGCGCTTGCCGAACCGGGCGCGGCATAGAAATCGCGAAAACTCTGTTTTTCCGCTCGGACCAGCCTCCCGGCTTCGTCCTTGCGGAGGTCGACGGACAGACGAGCCTTGGCAGCGCATTGATCGTGGCCGGTCGCCTTGCTGATCGCCGGGCCGCGCCGGATCGATGCGCGGTAGTTTGAGCAATGCTGGCTTTCGTGCAAAGCATGCGAGTTGGCCGAGCGCCAGCCTTCCTCATCAGATCGCTCCAGGCAGAGAAAAGCCGTCCCGAGGCGGCAAAGAAAAACCCGCCGGCCAGGGCGGGGTGCGGCTCATCGAGAAATGGCCTGGGCCGTCGTCAGTGCGAGATGCGCCAGACGATGAAGGCGCCGATGATGGCGAGCGTGAAGTAACCGGCAATTCGGACCCGGCGCTGGATCGCCTCGATGATCTCTGGAAGGCGATATGAAATGTCGTCGTCATCCATAGCCTTCAAGGTGTCTGCCATGCGGCAGTTCCGCAACGGCGCAAACGGGTTAGTCCGTCAAATGGAGGTTGCTCTTCAGAGCCGAGCCGCGGTGCTACGAGGCGCCGGCCCTCGACGAACGCCGGCTCCGCCTACTGCTTAGTTGTTGGCGTACCAATCGCCAGGGTCGACTTTGGCCCGACGCTCGCCGGGAGATACGGTGACAGGGATCGGCCTATGGGACGGGCAGCTATTATCGTACCCGCAGATGACGAACTCGGAGTAATAGGCAGGAGAACCCTGCGGCTGGCTTCGGCTCTCGGCAAATACGAGATAGGTTCCAGCGGGCACCTTCAGCTCATAGCGGATGGATTTACCGCGCTTTTGCTGGCGGTTGGTGCAGGTTCTCTTCTTCGAAACGACCTCATCCGCGCAGACTTTGAGGTCCTTCGGCAGCCATTCACCAGGGTAGGTGAGTTCGCCGGTAATGGTCGCCGGTGCGGCTTGAGGACCTGAGGAGGTCGCCGCAGCTACCGCCTGCCCGTCCTGTGCCCGCAGCACGCTGTCGTCGCCGTCCTGCGACCTGACGCCTGTGTCGGAGAGTGGGGCTGCGGCCACCATCGGCGGGCGGGCGAGGCTGTTCGCCGCGGCGGCGCCAGAGCCTGAGCGCACTGGCGGGCCGACCAGTTCCACGGAGGCGAGTTTCTCGATCCGGCCGGCGGCGCCGCAACCCAGTGTCACGACCTTCAGGTCCTGTCCTTTGACCAGCAGCGTTGCGAAGCCTTCGGCGACACGTGCCCGTGCCGATGCGGGGCTGATCATGGCGAGCAAGGGCAGGTTGAGATAGCGCTCGCCATACTTCGCGTCCTTGAAGGTCACGCCCTTCATCTGGCCGTTTTCGAAATGATGGTCGACCACCCGGCCGCGGCCGCTGGCTCTGGAACAGCCGCTGGCCGTGGAGAGGTTCGCCATCGCGACGATCCGGCCGGTCTGGTCCTTGTCAATTCGGATCTGGGCGTTTGCCGATTTTGCCGTCGAGGCGAGGAGTAGAAATCCCAGGGCGATGGCGGAGATATGTTGGCCTTTAAGATCAGTCATCGACAGACATCCGATGCAGCAGGATAAGTCGATCGACGATTTCAGGCATCGATCTTCGCGGCGATCATGAGGGTGGCTCGCGGTTTGGCGCAAGCGTCGTCTAAATCTATCGCGAATGGCTCGGCGATGAACGCTGACAGGAACTGGGTGGATCACATTGCGATGATCAGGGTGTGGACCGGGCTGAAGCGCTATTGAGGCCGTCCGGCGATCGGCGCCTCATCGCCCCTTCTGCATGCAACTGCGCACGTATTCGCGACGCAGTTCCCTGATCTGCTCTATACCCTGTCGAGACGTTCGGGACTTCTGTATGGCTCGCCGGGCTTCTTCACGACAAGTCTCGCGGGCACTCTCGTCGTCACCTCTGCCGCCCTGCCTGGCCGCTGCAGGCCCGGCCGAGAACGTCAAGGGTATAAGAACAAGTACGGCTAGAGAGCGCATGGCCAACTCCTCTCCGCGGGAGAAAGCCGTCGGCGGCAATGCCTCGGTCGGGCGCAGAAGTGCACATTGCAAGGCATGACGCCTTCCCCAAATGGGTAGCGCGCACTTGGCGAAAAGGAATTGCTACTGGATTCGCCTGAGGCTCGCCTTGGCAAGAAGGGGGTGAGCTGTCCCTTGGCGGGCGACGTCGCTCTGAGCTGTCCCGCCTGTGCGATTCTATTGTACGGCGTCCGGTAGGGAGCGCGGAGCCGCGCTCCCCCGGCCACGGATGGGCTACTGGATCAACTCGACCTTGAAGCTGCGTGGCATGTTGAATTTCGAGCTCTTGCCAAACCATTTGTCGTAAATTCGATCGATCTCACCGTTCTTGTCGGCCGCGACCAAAGTCTCGTTGATCTTGGCGAGGAGCTTGTCCTCGCCCTTGCGCACGCCGACGCCGACCTTCTCGATCATCAAGGTGGAGTCGTCGAGGACCGTCAGCGCGGTGTTGGTGTCCTTGCTGGTCACCGCGAAGTCGCGCAGCATCAGCTCCGACAAGACGAGCCCGGAGACCTTGCCCTGATTGAGGGCAAGCAATGCCTGCGGAACATCCTGGAAGGATATCACCTCGGTCGTCGGCAGCTTCTGCTTGGCGACCGCTTCCGAGGTCGAGGCGGTCTGGGCGGAGACGCGCTTGCCGTCGAGCTCCTTCATGGAGCGGAGCCCGGTCTTGGCCAATACGCCGATCATCTGGTTCGAATTGAAATAGGCATAGCTGTAGTCGACCTGCTTGGCGCGTTCCGGCGTCCAGCCGAGCGTTCCGGTGATCACGTCGAGCCGGCGCTGGTTGAGCTCGGGGATGCGCGCCGCACCCGCGACCAGCGCCAGTTTCGGCTGGACGCCCAACGCCTTGGCAATGAGCTGACAGATATCGGCATCATAGCCGAAGGTCGTTCTGGTTGCCGGATCCTGGAAACTGAACGGGGGAACCGTGCCGATGGTCCCGCAGACGATCTCGCCCTTCGCCTGGATGTCGGCCAGTTGGTCGGCCGCGGCCGGAGCGGTAGCCGCCAGAAAGAACAAGCCGATGGCCGCGATATTCCTGGGTATCCTGGTCATTGTACATTCCCCGTTATTGCACTTGTCAGATTTGCTTGAGGAACTCGCGAGCGCGAGCACCTGCCTCTCCCTTGAAAAACTGTTCAGTCGTCGCGTCCGCCTTGAGTTCCCCCCTTTCCATGAACCAGATCCGGTCGGCGACGCGCTGCGCGAAGCCCATTTCATGGGTCACGCACATCATGGTCAGCCCATCCGCCGCGAGCGCCTCGATCGCACGCAGGACCTCGCCGACCATTTCCGGATCCAGCGCCGATGTGGGCTCGTCGAGCAGCAGGACGGCGGGTTTCATCACCAGCGCGCGCGCGATCGCGACGCGCTGCTGCTGCCCGCCGGAGAGTGCGCTCGGCATTTGTCGGGCCCTTTCGGCCAGGCCGAGGCGTTCGAGCTGCGCCAGGCCGAGGGCCTCAGCCTCCTTGCGCGGCAGGCCGCGGACATGCCGCAGGGCGAGTGTGACATTGTCCAGAGCGTTCAGGTGCTGAAAGAGCCCGAAAGACTGAAAGACGAAGCCGACCCCGCTCCTCAGCGCATTGACGGACCAGCCGCGCTCATGAATGTCGCGGCCGCCGATGAGGATCTGGCCGCTATTGATCGGCTCGAGCCGGTTGACCGTGCGGATCAGAGTAGACTTGCCCGATCCCGACGGGCCGCAGACGACCGTAACCTCGCCAGCGCCGACCTCGCCGCTGACCCCGCGCAGGGCGGGCAAGGCGCCATAGAATTTCGAGACCTCGGAGAAGCGGATCATGTTCGCACCGCCGCGGCGAGCGGTACGAACTCCGCAGCCGCCGCCCGCTGGCGCTGCTGCAGGATCCGTCGTTCGAGCATCTTCGCGATTCCCGCGATGCCGCCGCACAGGATGTAGTAACCCGCCGCCAGAACGCCGAAGACCGCGGCCGGCTTGGTGATCTCGAGATTGTTCGCCTGTGTCGCGGCGAAGGTCAGTTCCTGGGCGCTGATGATGTAGCCGATCGAGGTTTCCTTCACGATCGACGCAAACTGCGTGATCAGGCTCGGCAGCATGTTGAACAGCGCCTGCGGCAACACGATCCGCAGCGTGCGCACCCCATAGCGCACCCCCAGCGCGTGCGCGGCCTCGATCTGGCCCTTCGGAATCGCCTCGATGCCCGCGCGGACGATCTCCGAGATATAGGCCGCCTCATAGATCGTCAGGGCGACGATCATCGTCGTCGTGCCGCCGAGGGAAATGCCGAACAGCGCGGGAACGCCGAAATAGACCCAGAAGACGAACATCAGGAACGGCAGGCCGCGCACCAGTGAGACCAGCAGCGCCAGCGGCCGGCCGAGCCAGGCGATGCCGCTCGTGCGGGCGAGTGCGATCGCGATCGCCAGCGGCATCGAGATCACCAGCACCGTCAACGCGATGATCAGCGTCATAGCGAGGCCGCCGAGCGGACCGTGCGGATATTGCCCGATCAGGAGCAGCAGCCAGTATTTCTGGATGATCTCGATCATCGCGCAGGCACCCCCTCGCGGCGGCGCAGCCATTCGCTGCCCGACATGATCAGCAGCGAGATCGCCAGATAGAGTGCGGTGGCGACCGCGAAGGTCTGGTAGGTAAGATAGGTGGCGTTGTTGATGGAGTAGGCGGCGTGGGTGAGCTCGGCGGCGCCGATCGCCGAGGCGATGCTCGTCGCCTTGAAATAGAGCAGGAACTGGTTCGTCAGTGCCGGCAGCGAGATGCGTGCGGCCTGCGGGATGATCACCAGCCGCATCGCCTGGATGTAGCTCAACCCGACGGCGCGCGCCGCCTCGTACTGAACCGGCGGCAAGGCGCGAATGCCGCTCCGCAAATCCTCCGAGACATAGGCGCCGAACGCCAGGCTGATCGCCCAGACCGCGAAATAGACTTCGCTCGAGCGTTGGTTGACCCAGTCGACGATGGCCGAGGGCAGCAGCTCCGGCGCGCCGAAATACCAGAACATCAGCTGGACGAGCAGCGGCACGTTGCGGTGGCAGGAAATGTAGAAGGCGATGACGGGATCGAGGCCCGGCACTGCCCGCAGCATAGTGAGAACGATTCCCCACAGCCCGCCGATCAGCACGAAGGCGACCGTCATCAGCAGGGTGAGCACGAGGCCGCTGGCGAACTGCTCCAGATAGGGCGAGGACAGGATGGTCGCAAAGCCGCTCATCGCGAGGGCCTCGTCGCTTTCGCATCGCGCCGGAGGGGACAGAACCAGGGCCGCGCGGCGGTGGCCCGACGGCTCCAGGCCGCCGGCCGGCAGCCCTTCTCCGGCCTTCGGGGCTTGCGGAAGATCATCGCGACGGCATCGCGGCGATGATGGAGATCTCGAGCTGGGCGCCGCCCTGCAGCGTAGCCTGGACGCAGGCGCGGGCCGGCTCGCACCTGGCGACGAGCCAGCTGTTCCACGCCTCGTTGAATGCGGCGACGTCGCGATTGACGTCGTGCATCCAGATGGTCGCCGAGAGCAGCCGGCTCTTGTCGGTGCCGGCCGCCGCGAGCCGCTCGTCGATCTGCGTCAGCGCCTGCCGGGTCTGATCGGCGATCGTCACGCTGTTGTCGGCCGGAACCACGCCGGAAACATAGGCGACGCCGTTGAAGACGACCGTGTCGGACCGATGCTTGAGGCCCTTGGGGTTGAGATAGGTCGGTTCCATGGGAGCTCCGCTCGGTTGGATGCGCTAGGTTTCGGTAGCAGGCACCGCAGAGAAGGCGATCCGACCGAACTGGCCGAAGGTCGTCGGTCCCTTGGTATGGCTCGCCGCTGCACCGAGTTCGACGAAGCCTGACATCGCATCGCTCGCACAGTTCTCGGCGACGAAACGGAAGCTCACCGTATTGCCCTCGACCATGTGGAAGGCCTGAAGCTCGAAGCCGTTCTCGGTCATGACGCCGCTGGCCGCGACCTCGCCGAAGGGCGTGAGGTGCTGGCCCTCCAGCCTGCCACCTTCGCGCCGCAGCCTCAGCTGATGGACGGCGGGCCGGACGGCGAAGTCCAGCGTGACGGTCCATTGGCCGGAGATCTCGACCTCGATCGGCGGCGGGGCGGCCGCCGGCTGCCGTGCTGCCGTCAGCGCAACCTGCAGCGCGTCGCCGACCAGATCGATCTGCTCGTCGCCCAGGGCGAACGGGCTGATCATGGTCGAGTGCTCGCTGCCGCCGTAATCGTCGATCAGGATGCGCGGGCGCCGTTCGAGCAGCTCGCGTCGCAGCTCGCGGAAGGTCAGGTTCGGCTGCGCTTCGCTCCAGTCGATCTTCAGCCGCGGAATGCCGCCGGCCAGCGCGGAAATGTCGAGCTTGAGCCCGGGGATCGCTGCGAGCCGATCGCGCAGCGTCTGGACGCGCAGCCGCCATTGCCGGCGCTCGGCCTCGAGGTCGCGTGCGAACCACTGCTCCACCGCCGCGACCGCGCCTACCATCTCTTCCTTGGCGATCTTCATCGCGCGGCCGAAGCTCTGATGGGGCGGGCCGTTGAACCATGCCGCCTGCACGAGCGGCTTGCGCCCGAGCAGCAGGCCGGCCGCAGCAGGGCCGCGGATCAGCTTGCCGATGCTGTAGACGGCCAGATCGGCCCCGCGCGACGTCCAGTGTTCCGGGCAGGCGAGCGGCTCCGACGCGGCGTCGACGAGGATCGGCACTCCGGCCTTTCGGGCCAGCGGTAAAATCTCGTCGAATTTCAGGGAGGAACTGGCGTCGCGCTCGCCGAAGAGCAGGATCATGACGACATGGCGCCTTCCCAACGCCTCGGCGAGTTCCGCCACATCCGAAACTTCGATGATGCGCGCGCCGGCGAGGCGCACGCTCTGATCATAGGCGAAGCGCTGGCCCTTCGGCGTCAGCACCACCCGCTCCTCGTTATGGAAGGGTTGCGGCAGCCGCAGCATCCGCAGCGGGTCATTGGCGGCGATGCAGGCTGCCGTGCCGAGGGCCAGACCACCGGCCGACCCGGCCGAGACGACTCCCCATTCGGCGCCGGTGAGTTCGGAGAGACGGCGGCCGACGGCGTCGCCTAGCTCCGACATCAGGACATAGTCGCGCGAGGCGCTGTCGATAGCCTCGCGCACCGGGTCGCTCATGATGCTGCTGCCGTAGAACGAGCGCGACGCGCCGCAGTTCACGACCGGTTCGATTCCGAGCTTCTGAAATACCGACATGGCTGTCTCGTTCCGCGGCACAGGTCTAGGCCGCCCGCGCAAAGCGGGTCGGGCTGAAGGGGGAAAGGTCGCTCGGCTGGATGCGCTTCGCCAGGAGGTCGGCGATCAGCTTTCCGGTGGTGCCACCGAGCGTGAGGCCGGAATGGTTGTGGCCGAAGGCGAAGATGATGTTCGGATTGGCTGGCACGGGACCGAGCAGGGGCAGGCTGTCCGGCGTCGACGGCCGGTGCCCCATCCACAGGCTGTGCCCGGCCTCGTTCAACCCCGGCAGCAAATGCCTCGCGAGCGGCAGCAAGCGCATCGCGCGCTCGTAATTCGGAGGCGCGCCGACCCGGGCCAGCTCGGAGGAGCCGACGATCCGGACCTTGCCGTCAATCGGCGACAGCGCGAACTTGTACTCGCCCGACACGACGGTCCGGTTCAGCGCAACGCCCGGCTCCGGCAACATGACATGATAGCCGCGCTCGGAATCGAGCTGCACCGCGATGCCGAGCTTTCTCGCCCAGGGCTTCGAGAAGGCGCCGAAGGCGAGGACGACCATCTCGGAGACGATTTCCCCGCCCTCCGTCGTGATCGCGACCGGGCCGCCCGGGTGCAGGGCGATATCGGTGACTTTCGCCTTGATGAAGTGGCCGCCATTATCAGTGAAGTTTCGCGCGAGCGCGGCGACGAAGCGCTGCGGATTCACGGTCTGGTAGCAGTCCGGCAGGAACAGACCGTGCCGGACGCTGCGCGCGAGGCCAGGCTCCATTTGCCGGACTGCGTCCGCATCGAGTTCGTCGACCCGTACGCCATGGGCCCGTCTGATGGCGAAGTTCGCAGCCTTGGCGTTCTCGAAGGTCGCGTCGGTTTCGAAGACGTGGAGCTCGCCGCTCGGCCGCACCATCGACTGGATGCCGGCGGCTTCGATCAGGGGGCGGTAGTCCTCATAGGCGCGCGGAACCAGGCTGGAGAGCGCGCGGGCATTCGCCTCGACCCGTGCAGGCTGCGCCTCCCGCAGGAAGCGCAGCAGATAGGGCGCCAGCGAGCCGAGATGGCGCCAGCGGATATGCAATGGCTGGTTCTTGTCGAGCAGCATGCGCGGCACTGCGCCGACGATGCCGGGGGTCGCGACCGGCACGACGCTGGCGCATTGGATCAGCCCCGCATTGCCATAGGAACATCCGCTTCCGGGTTCGTCCTGGTCGATCAGGACGACGTCACGGCCGTCACGCTGGAGATAGAGCGCCACCGACACGCCGATCGCCCCGGCCCCCAGCACCGCAATCGTGCCGCGATGCGTCATGGCCGGTCCTCGGTGCGGAGCGCTCTACCGCCGTCGCGAGACGGCCGGCGAATCCAGCCCAATCGGATACGCGGTGGCCAGCCGGACGGGGCCCGGCCCGGCATCCCCACGCTGCATCGGCGTCCTTCGAATGGGCTCAAGACGATCCTCCAGGCCAGCTTGCCCGAGGATTAGACCGTGATGCACTCTCCTAAAAAAGCGATATTTTTGACGCCTGACTGATGCATTAAAGTAATCAATTAGCCTTCCGCAGGGGGCGCAAAATCATGCTGTTGCCGCGCCATCTCGGCGATGCGCGCGCAGATTGGCGCCATCCGGTCGTTGCGATAGGCGGCGACGAAGCGCAGCGAAGGCGGAGGCGGCGTGGTCCAGATGATCCTGAGCGCGCCGCTGGCGACCTGCGGCAGGAAATAATTCGTCGGCAGGCAGGCCATGCCGAAGCCCGCCTTGGCGAGCTCGGCCACGGCTGAGGTGTGATTGCAGATGATCGTGCGGTTGATCGAAACGTTGTGCTCGTTGAACCAGGCCGCCAGCAGATCGTAGATCGACGACTTCTCCGACTGGATCAGCACCGGAAACTCGACGATCCGCTCGATCGGCAGCATGTCGGGTCCAGCATAGAGGGAATGGCTGCACATCCATGACGTCGCGACGTCGCCGAGCGGGACATAGGGGAGGTCGAGCTCCCCGCGAAGGCGCGGGGTCAAGACAAGGTCGAGGCTTCGGTCCCGCAGACCGCTGAACAAGGTCCAGGCGTCGTCGATCACCGGCTCGAGGACCACCTTCGGATAGGCTTCCTTGATCGCCGAAACCAGCTTGGGCAGCCAGCTCACCGCGATCATCTCGGTAGCTCCGAACTTGAAGCGCCCGGCGAACTGATCGGGGCTCCGCGCCAGCTGCCGGATCTCGTCCTGAAGATGAAGGCTCTGATCGACGAGGCCGATGATGCTGCGGCCGGTGGGCGTGAGTTCGACATGCCGCGTGGTACGGTCGAAGATCTCGCGTCCGAGGATCGTCTCGCATTCCTGGACACGCTTCGAGGCGGTCGATTGCGAGATGTTCAGATGGCGGGCTGCGGCATGGAACGTCCCGAGCTTGTTGACCCAGTAGATCGCCTCCATCTGCTTGTGCGAGATCATGCGCCGTTCCTTTTCGGCATCAGTCGAAAATCCTCATTGGTAGGGCGTATCTTCCCCCGATCCGTCAAGAACAGTTCTGCACGCTGCGCGCTTGCCGCGTTCTTCCAGCTTGCCGGCGGCTTTAGCGAGCGCGGAAAGCCCAAGACCTGACCCCTTGTCTCACTCGACGTGTCGCTCGAGGAGCCGACTCCATAGGCCGGCAACTCTGATCGACTGCACAGTGCCTTTATGATCGTAGCCCATTGTCGTGCTGATCTGCGTGCGGGCCGCAGCCTTCAGCACATCGGCTGGATCCGCGCCGGCTCCGAAAGATTCGGATATGGCTCCCGCCCGACGGTCCATATTCCACAGACCCTTCGGCCAGCCGGTCGCGTCTGCGAGCTTTCGGAGCTGCCTAGAAAATGCTCTCGCCGATATGGCTGCTTGAAGCTGATTGCGATTATCGCGTCGCGGAGATCAAAGCCGACTGGAGCCCGTATTAGCCCCGGATTCCTGCGGGGCGAATCTGGCCATCGGCGAACAAATGCGGGGGGCTTTGTACAAGTTTCGTACAGGCGCGGCGCAGGCAGAGGCTGTATGTTCCCGGCCTGTTCAGGGCAGGAGCCGGCTTCTCAGCCTCGGCAGGAGGGCTCTGGAGACCTCTCGAACGACCCAAGCTTTGATAATAAACGACCTGGGCCGTGGTGAGCGGGGAGGGGATCGAACCCTCGACCACATGATTAAAAGTCACGTGCTCTACCACTGAGCTACCCGCCCTCACCGGGCGCTGAATAGGGAGCGACGGCTTTCCGGTCAACATTGTTCGCAGGCTTTCCTCATGGCAGAAGCGCCGCAGAGATTTTCGAGGTCGCCATCGCGCATGTTCCAGACGTCCCAGTCCACGCATTTTCCGGCCGCAACCGCGTCCCCGCGGCCCTTGCGGACGAGATGCGCCCGGAGCGCCTGAAGTTATGGAAAATCGCGATAGCCGCCGCTGGACGGGCTGGATCAAGGCGTTTTCGCTGGCTGCGCTCGGAGTTTCCGGCGCGCTTTTCGGCTTCGTCGCCCTGCTCGATCCTTATGGCGTGCGAGTCGAGGCAGGCGAGTCGCCGCGCCCGCTGATGGATCTCAATCAGCGCTTCATGTACCCGCAGCTGGTGCGGTCCGGCGCCTTCGATTCCGCGATCATCGGAACCTCGACCATCCGGCTGCTCGACCCGGCGATTCTGTCGCAGGGCCTGCAGGCACGGTTCGTCAATCTCGGCATGAACGCGGCGACCCCATGGGAGCAGGTGCAGATCGCCGCACTGTTCGCGCGCAAGACCGCGGCGCCCAAGCTCGTGATCTGGGGCATCGACCTGCCCTGGTGCGAGGCCGATGCGACGAGCGAGGCGCGCAAGCTGACACCGCGGCCGTTTCCGCCCTGGCTCTATGACGACAGCGGCTGGAACGACTGGGCAAAGCAGCTCAATTTCACCACGCTCGAGATCGCCGTCAGGCTCGCCGGGAATCGTTTCGGCCTGGTACCGCCGCGGATCCGCGGCGACGGCTACGAGGTCTTCACGCCGCCGGAGGCGAGCTATGATCTCGACCGCGCCCGCTTCCACCTCTACCGCGGCAGCCAGGGCAAGGCGCCCGAGATTGCGCCGCTGACGCCGCCCGAGGCGGTCACGCCGGAACAGCGGGCGACATGGCGTTTTCCGGCGCTGGCCTGGCTCGATCAGGCCCTGGCGGTCTTTCCGTCGCAGACCAGGCGCATCCTTGTCCTGCCTCCGATCCATGGCGGCGCATTGCCTCGCGAGGGCACTGCCGCCCATCAGCGGGAACTCGCCTGCAAGGCGCAGATCGGCGCGATCGCGGCCCGGCACGGGGCGGTCGTCGCCGACTACGCCCATGTCTCGCCCCTGACCCGCGAGGATGCCAATTACTGGGATCCGGCACATTACCGACTGCCGATCGCCCGCCGGATCGAGGCCGATCTGATCGCACTCGGCAAGGGTGAGCCTGCGCCGGAGGATCCGGCCTTGCGGGTGTCGGCGCCCATTCGTTAACGCGCCATAAACCAAGCCGTTCTAGCGTCACGCCATGGTCATTCGTCGCGGCGTCCGCTCCATCCTGATCGCTCTGGCGCTCTACCTCGTGTCGGGCGCGGTCGTCGGCTATTTCCTGTTCCACGCCCAGCATGGCGCGCGCGGCCTCGAGGCGCTCGGCGGCCTGCGCGAGAAGCTCGGCGAGATGGAGGTCGAGATCGCCGCCCTGACGGCCGAGAGGCAAGGCTGGGAAAAGCGCCTCAGCCTGATGCGCGACCAAGCCGTCGATCGCGATCTTCTGGAGGAGCGTGGGCGCGCTGTGCTCGGCCGCATCCACCGTAACGATGTCGTGGTGATGGGGCGTTGAGCCGGCTCAGAGGGTAGCGATAGTCGCAAAAAGATCGATTAACCGATATCAAGTTAATCGTCGATACTCAAAATATATCAACACACTAGCTCATGTTGCAGTGCGAGATGTCCATCTCGCCAAGGCTTTTGCGTTCCTCTACAACCGAAGCAGTTGAGCTTCGGAGGACTGCTTATGGCCATTGCCGCGCGTAAGACGAAGGCAGGCGATTCTGCCAAGGTGGCCGGAAAGACCCCGGCGAAGACCGCCACGCGGGGCAAAAGCGAGAGCAAGGCGATCTCCAACATCCCTGTCTTCGACAAGGAAGAAGAGCTGCACGCCTATCGCGAGATGCTGCTGATCCGCCGCTTCGAGGAGAAGGCCGGCCAGATGTACGGCATGGGCCTGATCGGCGGCTTCTGCCATCTCTATATCGGCCAGGAAGCCGTGGTGATCGGCATGCAGATGGCCTCGAAAGAGGGTGACCAGATCATCACCGGCTATCGCGACCACGGCCATATGCTGGCCTGCGGCATGGAATCGCGCGGTGTGATGGCGGAGCTGACCGGCCGGCGCGGCGGCTATTCGCGCGGCAAGGGCGGCTCGATGCACATGTTCAGCCGCGAGAAGAACTTCTATGGCGGCCACGGCATCGTCGGCGCCCAGGTCTCGCTCGGCGCCGGTCTCGGCTTCGCCAACTGGTACCGGCAGGACGGGCGAGTATCGATGGCCTATTTCGGCGACGGCGCCGCCAATCAGGGCCAGGTCTACGAGAGCTTCAACATGGCGCAGCTCTGGAAGCTGCCGGTCGTCTTCGTGATCGAGAACAACCGCTACGCCATGGGCACCTCGGTCAATCGTGCTTCGGCCCAGACCGATTTCTCGCGCCGCGGTGTCTCCTTCGGCATTCCCGGCGAGCAGGTCGACGGTATGGACGTCCGGGCGGTGCGCGCCGCCGGCCAGCGCGCCATCGATCATGCCCGCTCCGGAAAGGGGCCCTACATCCTCGAAATGCAGACCTACCGCTATCGCGGCCATTCGATGTCCGACCCGGCGAAGTACCGCTCCAAGGACGAAGTCCAGCGCATGCGCGAGGAGCACGATCCGATCGAGCAGGTGCGCGGCCGCCTGACGCGTGAGCACAAGGTCGGCGAGGATGAGTTCAAGGCGATCGACGCCAAGGTGCGCGAGATCGTCAACGACGCGGCCGAGTTCGCGACGCATGATCCCGAGCCGGACGTCTCGGAGCTCTTCACCGACATTCTGCTGGAGCCGGCGCAGGCCTGACCGGCGCTGCGCTCCCAAATCGCATTTTTCAGCCCAACGGGCTTTCCAGAAATCCAGGTGCGTTCATGCCGATCGACATTCTCATGCCTGCGCTGTCGCCGACCATGGAGCAGGGCAAGCTCGCAAAATGGCTGAAGGCCGAGGGCGACAGGGTCAAGGCCGGTGACATCATCGCCGAGATCGAGACCGACAAGGCGACCATGGAGGTCGAGGCGGTCGATGAGGGCGTCCTTGCCAAGATCCTGGTCGCCGACGGCACTGAGAACGTCGCGGTGAATACGCCGATCGGCGTGATCGCCGCCGACGGCGAGGACGTGAACGCCGCAGCGAGCGGCGCCGCGAAGGCGCCCCCCGCGCCGCAGGCGGCGGAGGCTCCCGCACCGGTAGCGCCGGCCGAAGCGCCCGCTGCTCCGGCCGCGGCGCCGAGCGTTCCGGCTCAGGCGAAGGCCTATGACGCCGCGTCGGAATTCCCGGCCGGCGCCGAAATCGTCACGATGACGGTGCGCGAGGCCCTGCGCGATGCCATGGCCGAGGAAATGCGCCGTGACGCCGACGTCTTCGTCATGGGCGAGGAAGTCGCCGAGTACCAGGGCGCCTACAAGGTCACGCAGGGGCTGCTGCAGGAGTTCGGCGCGCGCCGCGTGATCGACACGCCGATCACCGAGCATGGCTTCGCCGGCATCGGCGTCGGCGCCGCCCTGACGGGGCTGAAGCCGATCGTCGAGTTCATGACCTTCAACTTCGCCATGCAGGCGATCGACCAGATCATCAACTCGGCCGCCAAGACGCTCTACATGTCCGGCGGCCAGATGGGTTGCCCGATCGTCTTCCGCGGCCCGAACGGCGCGGCCGCCCGCGTCGCCGCCCAGCACAGCCATGACTATGCCGCCTGGTATTCGAACGTGCCGGGGCTCAAGGTGGTGATGCCCTACAGCGCCTCGGATGCGAAGGGCCTGCTGAAGAGCGCGATCCGCGATCCCAACCCGATCATCTTCCTCGAGAACGAGATTCTCTACGGGCGCTCCTTCGAGGTGCCGAAGGGCGACGACTTCCTGGTGCCGATCGGCAAGGCCAAGGTGGTGCGCCCGGGGACGGACGTGACCATCGTCTCCTTCGGCATCGGCATGACCTATGCGCTCGGCGCCGCCGAGGCCTTGGCCAAGGAAGGCATCGAGGCCGAGGTTATCGACCTCCGCACCATCCGGCCGATGGACATCGAGACGGTCATCGCCTCGGTGCAGAAGACCAATCGCTGCGTCGCGGTCGAGGAGGGCTTCCCGCAATCCGGCGTCACCGCCGAGATCGGCATGAAGATCATGGAGGCGGCCTTCGACTATCTCGATGCGCCGGTCGCCCGTGTCACCGGCAAGGATGTGCCGATGCCCTACGCCGCCAATCTCGAGAAGCTCGCGCTTCCGAATGTCGGCGAGGTCGTCGCGGCGGCCAAGGCCGTCTGCTACAGGGCCTGACGCGTGCAGCTGACGATCGGAGCCATGATCGCTTCGGTCGCCCTCGCTTTGCTCGGGGGGCTGGCGGCCTATGCCTATGTCCAGCCCAAGCGCCGGCTGGCGCCACGCCCGCTGGTTGCCCGTGATCTCGCTCTGGCGAGGCTCAGCCTGCATCGCGTCGACCTTATTTCTTTCGTGCTGGCGGCGGCCGGCGTCCTGACACTCATCCCTGAATCGGTTCAGGCCTTCGCGCCCGAGCTGATAGGGGGACGGACACTCGCCGGCACCGCGCTCGAACGTCTCGACTATATCGCCTTCGTTCTCGTCTCCCTCAGCTTCGGCATGGGCACCGTCCGCCGTATGCTGCTCATCGCATTGGAAAAAGCGAGCCTCCAGCCATGCCCGTGAACATCCTGATGCCCGCGCTGTCTCCGACCATGGAGAAGGGCAACCTCGCCAAGTGGCTCAAGAAGGAGGGCGACAAGATCAAGGCCGGCGACATCATCGCCGAGATCGAGACCGACAAGGCGACCATGGAGGTCGAGGCGGTCGACGAGGGCGTGCTGGCGAAGATCGTCGTGCCGGAAGGCACCGCGGATGTCGCGGTGAACGAGGTCATCGGCGTGATCGCCGGCGAGGGCGAGGATGCCAAGAGCGTCTCGGCGCCGAGCGCCGCTCCGGCCAAGGCCGAGCCGGCTCCGAAGGCCGAGGCCAAGGCGGCCACGCCGGCTCCGGCAGTGTCCGCTCCGGCCGCAGCTGCGGCTGCCCCCGCTCCGGCTGCGGCGCCTGCCGCTCAGGCCCAGGCAGCGGCCTCAGGCGAGCGGGCCTTCGCCTCGCCGCTGGCGCGCCGCCTCGCCAAGGAAGCAGGGATCGATCTCGGCAAGGTCCAGGGCTCCGGCCCGCATGGCCGCATCGTCGAGAAGGATATCGAAGCCGCCAAGCAAGGCGGGGCTAAGGCCGCCCCGGCCGCAGCCGCCGCTGCGCCTGCCGCAGCGAAGCCCGCTTCCGCGCCGCTCGCGGCCGGTCCGTCGGACGATCAGGTCAAGAAGCTGTTCGCGCCGGGCTCCTATGAGGAGATCCCGCATGACGGCATGCGCAAGACGATCGCGCGCCGCCTGACCGAGGCCAAGCAGACCATCCCGCATTTCTACGTGACCCTCGACTGCGAGCTCGACGCGCTCCTGAAGCTGCGGGCCGAGCTCAATGCGGCGGCGCCGGAGAAGGACGGCAAGCCGGCCTATAAGCTCTCGGTCAACGATATGGTGATCAAGGCCCTGGCGCTGGCGCTCAAGGCGGTGCCGGACGCCAACGTCTCCTGGACCGAAGGCACGATGCTCAAGCACAAGCATACCGATGTCGGCGTCGCGGTTTCGATCCCGGGCGGTCTGATCACGCCGATCATCCGAGACGCCTGCCACAAGACGCTCTCCCAGATCTCCAACGAGATGAAGGACATGGCGGCACGGGCCAAGGCACGCAAGCTGAAGCCGGAGGAGTATCAGGGCGGCACGACGGCGGTCTCCAATCTCGGCATGTTCGGCGTCAAGGACTTCGCCGCGGTGGTGAACCCGCCGCATGCGACGATCCTGGCGGTCGGCGCCGGCGAACAGCGCGCCGTGGTCAAGGGCGGCCAGCTCGCGGTCGCGACGATCATGTCGGTGACGCTCTCGACCGATCACCGCGCCGTCGACGGCGCGCTCGGCGCCGAGCTGCTCCAGGCCTTCAAGGGCTATATCGAGAAGCCGATGGCGATGCTGGTGTGAGGTAGCCATGACCCGTCAGGCGCGCATCCTCGCCTTCGGCGACTCCCTGACCTGGGGGCGCATCGCCAACCGGCCGGAGCGGCATGGCGACGATGTGCGCTGGCCGCGCGTGCTGGAGAAGGCGCTCGGCGGCTACGCCACGGTGATCGAGGAGGGGCTGAACGGGCGGCGGATCGCATTGGAAGACCCGCTGCGGCCCTATCGCTCGGGCATCTCGCTGCTGCCGCTGTTCATCGAGTGCCATGCGCCGCTCGATCTCGTCATCCTGATGCTCGGCACCAATGACTGCCAGCGCCAGCATTCGCTGGCGCCCTATGACGTGGCCCGCTCGATGCGGATGCTGGCCCAGGTGGCGCAGCGCCCGCCGGTCGAGCCCGGCATGCCGGTGCCGGAGGTGCTGATCGTCTCGCCGCCGGTGGTGCGTATGCCCGACGATCCCGAGCATGAAGCCAACTTCTTCATGGAGGGCGCTCCGGAGAAGATGGCGCTGCTGGCGAAATATTATCGGCGCATCGCCGATGAGATCGGTGCTCATTTCTTCGACGCGGCGGTGGTCGCGAGCGTGACCGGCGAAGACGGCATCCATCTTGACGCCGACAACACCCGCGCCATCGGACAGGCGCTTGCGCCGGTCGTCGACGGGCTGCTCGGCCTGCCGCTGCCGGCGCGTGGGCCGGCGCTGCGGATCACCGGTCCGTAAAGGGAATTACCGGGGCCTTGCCCCGCAACGTCAACGCCTCCCGAAAATGGGAGGACAGAGCCGAGGTGCCTTCCATGGCTGACTACGACATCATCATCATCGGCTCCGGCCCGGGCGGCTACATCGCGGCGATCCGCGCGGCGCAGCTCGGCTTCAAGACGGCGATCGTCGAGCGCGAGCATCTCGCCGGCATCTGCTCGAACTGGGGCTGCATCCCGACCAAGGCGCTGCTGCGCTCGGCCGAGATCCTGCATTACGGCCAGCACGCCAAGGATTACGGGCTGACGCTGGAAGGCACGTTCAAGGCCGATCTCGAAGCCGTGGTGAAGCGTTCGCGCGGCATCGCCGCCCGGATGAACAACGGCGTCCAGTTCCTGATGAAGAAGAACAAGGTCGACGTGATCTGGGGCGAGG
Source organism: Allobosea sp. (assembly GCF_017308075.1). Lineage (GTDB taxonomy): Bacteria > Pseudomonadota > Alphaproteobacteria > Rhizobiales > Beijerinckiaceae > Allobosea. The sequence goes on along the minus strand of NZ_JAFKFX010000024.1, from coordinate 256,833 downwards.
CCAAGCTCACCAAGGCCAACACCATCGTGGTCGCGCCGACCAAGAAGCCGGCGATGCAGCCGCAGGTGCCGCCGCCGAAGAACGCCAAGGGCGAGGGCACCTACACCGCCGACCACATCATCGTCGCGACCGGCGCCCGGCCGCGCGTGCTGCCGGGGCTGGAGCCGGACGGCAAGCTGATCTGGACCTATTTCGAGGCGCTGGTGCCGCCGACCATGCCAAAATCGCTGGTCGTGATGGGCTCGGGCGCGATCGGCATCGAGTTCGCTTCGTTCTATCGCACGCTCGGCGCCGAGGTGACGGTCGTCGAGGTGATGCCGCAGGTCGTCCCGGTCGAGGATGCCGAGATCGGCGCCTTCGCGCGGAAAGCCTTCGAGAAGCAGGGCATGAAGATCCTGACCTCGACCAAGGTCACCAAGGTCGAGAAGGGGGCGAACTCCGTCACCGCCCATATCGAGGACGACAAGGGCAATAAGCAGACGATCACCGCCGAGCGGATGATCTCGGCCGTCGGCGTCGTCGCCAATGTCGAGAATCTCGGGCTGGAAGCGCTCGGCGTGAAGCTCGATCGCGGCGTGATCGCGATCGACGGGCTCTGCCGGACCAATGTGAAGGGCGTCTATGCGATCGGCGACGTCGCCGGCCCGCCGATGTTGGCGCACAAGGCGGAGCATGAGGCGGTGATCTGCGTCGAAGCGATCAAGGGCCTGCATCCGCACCCGATGGACAAGACGATGATCCCGGGCTGCACCTATTGCCACCCGCAGATCGCCAGCGTCGGCCTGACCGAGGCCAAGGCGAAGGAAGCCGGGCACCAGCTCAAGGTCGGCCGCTTCAACTTCGTCGCCAACGGCAAAGCGGTGGCGCTCGGCGAGGACTCGGGCATGGTCAAGACGATCTTCGACGCCAAGACCGGCAAGCTGCTCGGCGCTCATATGGTCGGGCCCGAGGTCACCGAACTGATCCAGGGCTTCGTCGTCGCGATGAACCTCGAGACCACCGAGGAAGAGCTGATGCACACCATCTTCCCGCATCCGACCCTGTCGGAGACGATGAAGGAGGCCGTGCTCGACGCCTATGGCAAGGTGCTCAACGCCTGAGCGGCGGGGCTAACGCAGCTCGATCCTGATCCCGACGCCGATGAAGTTCGAACCGGACTTCTTCGGCGCGATCAGGCCGAAGACACCGGACCGGTGATGCAGCCGGGTGACGAAGGAGACGCCCGGCGCAGAGGCGTGCGAGAACTCCGCCTCGAAGGCGAGATAGTTCAGCACCCGCGACGGCCGGACGTCGACGGCCCCCTCGAAGCGCGGCCGCTCGGATGCGACCGACAGGCCTTCGGCGATGGCGAGATTGGCTTCGAGCCCGCCGCCGAGCGGGATTTGCCCGGTGCGGAACATCAGTGCCAGCGTGCCCTCCCAATGGCTCTGGCCGCCGAAATGCTTGAGAACCTGCCCTTCCAGCTCGATGCGGTTGCCGCGGAAAGCGAAATCGGTGAAGGGCAGCGGGATCGAGAAAGAGGGCACGATCACCCGCGACAGTCCGACGCCGGCGAAATTCGTGTCCGAGAAGCTCAGATTGCCGGTGACGGCGCGGCTGGGCACGTCGAGAAGATCGGTGTTGACCCAGCGACTGACATATCCGGTCGCATGCCAGCGCCGCTCCGTTTCGCGCTCCGAGGCGATTGATACAGGGGCGCCGCCGAAGGCGGCAGCAAGGAAGCCCCCCGTCATCAGCACGCCCGAACGGCGTGGACGGGTTCTGCCTTCAGGTGCGAGAGCGCCTTCGCAACAGGGCATGGCCGGCGTCGTCCTCCACGCTGCCGCAGAGCCAGAGCCTCCAGTCCAAGCGGCTAGATCACCGCGCGTCCGTTCGGACGCGGTCACGGTGATCTATGCCATTGTTATCGAATCGGAATTTTCCGAAAAGTGGATTCCACTTTTCGGCCCGATGCCATAGCGAACTCCCAAAACACTGCTCCGTCAACCGCAGCCGCCCGAAAGGCCTGGTTTGGAAGCGTCTTTGGCGCGCGGGCGGTTGTTTCCCGGCTGCTCCCGTCTATTCTCCATGGCCGCGACGCATTTCCGGGGGATCTGCGTCGAACGGGTACAAGGTCGATCGCTTCCGGAGGTTTCCGATGGATATGCGTGCAATCCTCGTCGCCATCGTCATCGGCCTCGTCGCCGGATGGCTCGCCAGTATCGTGGTCGGCGGCGGAGGCCTTATCCGCTACATCGTCACCGGCCTGATCGGTGCCTTCGTCGGCAGCTTCCTGCTCGGCGCCCTCGGCATCAATCTCGGCATCGGCAATCCGCTGATCTCGCAGATCGTCACCGCGACGATCGGCGCGATCGTCGTCGTGCTGCTGGCCCGGCTGATCGCCTGAGCGCTTTCCTCTGGAAACCGGCGAGCGCGATGGGCATATCGCTGCGATGACGACGACACGCACGCGCAAACCCCGCGGTCCCGGCCGGATCATCGAGGACGACAAGGTCGAGATCCTGCCGCCGAAGCGGGGCCTTGCGGTCGACTGGCGCCGGCTTTTGCCGCCCGTCGCCTTCGGTACGGCGGCCGGCTTCATCGCCAGCCTGGTGGTCGGTGGCGGCGGCTTCCTGCGCCATGCCGTGGTCGGCCTGCTCGGCATGCTGGTCGGGCAGGGTATCGTGCGCGTCACCGCCTGGCGGATCTCGACGGGTTCCCGCTTCGCCGACGACATGGCCACGGCGGTGATCGGGGCGATCCTGGTGGTGCTGCTGGCGCGCTTCATCGCCTGAGGCGGAACCGGCCGGCGCCGCCGGCGTTGTTCGCTCGGTCGCGGGGGATTGCGACCGGCGAGGGCAGGGGGGACTAGCATGAACAACGAGATCGTCGCCGCGCTCGGCACGCCGGGCTACGGCTTCTTCATGACGTTGCTGATCGGCATCGTCGCCGGCTGGATCGCCGAGCGCGTCACCTCTTCCGATCATGGGCTCTTCACCAACATGATCGTCGGAGTCGCCGGCTCCTTCGTCGGCAGCCGGCTTGCGGATCTGCTGGAGATCCCGGTCTACGGCTTCTGGCGCACGCTGACCGCCGCGATCGCCGGCGCCTGCCTGCTGATCGTGGTCTGGCGCGCCCTGCGCAACTGAGTCACGCGGCGGGGCGGGTTGCCCGCGCGCGCCATCGGGATTAGCTAGACGGCGAGGCCGCCTTCTCCTGCGGCCGCAGGAAACGGACCCATCCATGGCCGTCGTGCTCGACCTTCTGAACCGCGACCCGCGTCCCAATATCGGCAATCCGAAGGCCGAGGCGAAGCCGGGCGAAGTCCGCCATCCCGAAAAGCAGAAGCGCGCGGAGAATCCGATCCTGCGCAAGCCGGACTGGATCCGGGTCAAGGCGCCGGGCTCGCCGAAATGGGCCGAGACCCAGAAGATCGTGAAGGCCGAGAAGCTCGTCACCGTCTGCGAGGAGGCCGGCTGCCCCAATATCGGCGAGTGCTGGGAAAAGAAGCACGCCACCTTCATGATCATGGGCGACACCTGCACGCGGGCCTGCGCCTTCTGCAACGTCAAGACCGGCGTACCCGAGGCGCTCGACCATGAGGAGCCGCGCAAGATTGCCGAGGCCGTCGCCAAGCTCGGGCTCGAGCATGTCGTCATCACCTCGGTCGACCGCGACGATCTCAATGATGGCGGCGCCGAGCATTTCGCTCGCGTGATCCGCGCGATCCGCGAGACCTCGCCGACGACGACCATCGAGATCCTGACGCCCGATTTCCTACGCAAGCCCGGCGCGCTCGAAGTCGTGGTCGCGGCCAAGCCCGACGTCTTCAACCACAATCTAGAAACGGTTCCGGGCAGGTATCTGACGGTGCGCCCCGGCGCCCGCTATTTCCATTCGCTGCGGCTGCTGCAGCGGGTGAAGGAGCTCGACCCGACCATCTTCACCAAGTCCGGCATCATGGTCGGCCTCGGAGAGGAGCGGAACGAGGTTCTCCAGCTGATGGACGATCTCCGCTCCGCCGAGGTCGACTTCATCACCATCGGCCAGTATCTGGCGCCGTCGCGCAAGCACCATGCTGTGATCCGCTTCGTCACCCCCGACGAATTCAAGAGCTTCGAGACCATCGCCTATGTGAAAGGCTTCCTGATGGTCTCCGCGACGCCGCTGACCCGCTCTTCGCATCACGCGGGCGAGGATTTCGCCAAATTGCGGGCGGCGCGCGCCGCGAAGACGGGCGCCTGAGAGCGGCTCTCCGATGCCGATGTTCAACAGCACCAGGCGGGTGAAGCACTCGCCCGCCGAGATGTTCGCTCTCGTCGCCGACGTCGAGAAGTATCCGCAATTCCTGCCGCTCTGCGAGGGGCTGGTGGTGCGTCGGCGAACGCCGCGCGAGGGCGGAGGCGAGGTGCTGCTCGCCGACATGACCGTCGGCTACAAGGCGATCCGCGAGACCTTCACCAGCCGGGTGACGCTCGATCCGGCCAATCTGAAGATCCTGGTCGAATATGTCGACGGGCCGTTCCGTTATCTCGAGAACCGCTGGAGCTTCCGACCGGCCGAGAAGGGCTCGGAGGTGGTGTTCTTCATCTCCTACGAATTCGCCAGCCGCATGCTCGGCCTGCTGATGGGCGCGATGTTCGACAAGGCCTTCCGCAAATTCGCCGAGGCGTTCGAGCGCCGGGCCGACGCCGTCTATGGTGCCGGGGTGCCTCTCGCTTCAGGCTGAGGTCAGCGAGGCCTCGCGCAGCAGGTCGAGCGCCTCAAGCACGCTGAGGCGGCGGATTTCGTCGCGCCCGAGCGCGCCGAAGCGCTTTTCGCGGTGCAGGGTTTGGCCGGCGCCGGCGCAGGCGAAATGGACGAGTCCGACCGGCTTCTCCTCGCTGCCGCCATCGGGGCCGGCGACGCCGGTGATGGAGACGGCGAGGCGGGCGGAGAGCCGTTCCCTTCCACCTTCGGCCATCGCCCGCGCCACCGGCTCGCTGACCGCGCCATGTCGCAGGATCAGCTCGGCAGGGACGTTGGCAAGCGTGGTCTTGGCCTCGTTCGAATAGGTGACGAGGCCTCCCAGGACCACGCTCGACGAGCCGGCGATCGCGGTCAGGGCGCCGCAGACGAGCCCGCCGGTGCAGGATTCCACCGTCGCGACAGTGATGCCGCGCTCGCGCGAGATGTTCAGGAGCTCGGCAGCCAGCGAACGGGTCTCGAGGTCGAACATGCTCTCACTCCGGTTCCGGCAGACGGATGCTGGCGCAGGCCTGTGCCGCGAGTCCCTCGCCGCGCCCGGTGAAGCCCAGGCGCTCCGAGGTCGTGGCCTTGACCCCGACCTGGTCGAGCCGCAGGCCGGCGATCGCGGCGATGCGGGCACGGATCGCATCGCGATGCGGGCCGAGCTTCGGCGCCTCGCAGATGATCGTCAGATCGAGATGGTCGATCTTCCCGCCGCGCGCTGCGACGCGCTCTGCCGCGAAGGCGAGGAAGCGGTCGGAGGAGGCGCCGCGCCATTGCGGGTCGCTCGGCGGGAAATGGCTGCCGATATCGCCATCGGCAAGGGCGCCGAGCAGCGCATCGGTCAGGGCATGCAGGCCGACATCGCCGTCGGAATGCGCGGTGACGCCACGCGAATGAGGAATGCTGACGCCGCCGATCCAGACATGGTCGCCATCGGCGAAGGCGTGCACATCGTAGCCGGTTCCGATTCGGGGCACGAGATTGCGCCCCAGCCGCAGCTCGGCGGCAGTGAAGTCTTCGGGATGGGTGAGCTTCAGGTTCATCGGGTCTCCAGCGAAGGTCGCGACCTCGTGGCCGGCCCATTCCATCAGGGCGGAATCGTCTGTGAAGCCGTGAGCGCCTGCCGCGAAGGCCGCTTCGTGCGCGGCGAGCAGGGGCGCGAAGGCGAAGGCCTGCGGCGTTTGCACCGAGACGAGGCGATCGCGCGGCGGGGTCTCGACGATGCGGCCGTCGGCATCGAGCCGCTTCACCGTATCGGTCAGGGCGAGGGCGGGGACGGCAGCCTGCGTCTTGCGGGCGGCGATGAGTGCCCTGTGGACCAGTTCGGGCGAGACGAGGGCGCGGGCGGCGTCGTGCACCAGCACGGCTCCGGCGAAGCCTGCCTCGGACAGCGCCTTCAGCCCGGCCCGGACCGAAGCCTGGCGGGTTTCGCCGCCATGGGTCGGCGGCAGCAGGCGCGCGCGCTCGGCTTCGCCCAGTTCCGCTACGGCATTGCGATAGCGCGCATCATCCCTGGCGCCGATCACCACCAGAACGGGGCCGATGCGGGCTTCGGCCAGGAAGGGCGCGAGCGCACGGCAGAGCACGGGCTGGCCGCCGAGACGGCGGTATTGCTTGGGCGCTTCGGCGCCGGCGCGCAGGCCGCGGCCGGCGGCGACGATCAGGGCGGCTACGGCCATGGTCATGAATGCGTCGGAAGCTCCGGATTCTGCTGGTGCTGGGTGATAGGCCGCGCAGCGCCGATAGCCAAGCGGCCTGCCGGTCCGATGGTCTGTGCCGACCTTGCTGCACATCGAAAATGCAGTCGCGGCCATCGGCGTGCGACCATGGTGCAATGCAGCATTGTCGAGAATTCCCTTGCGCAGCGCAGCAGATGTCCAATAAATCACCATAATGGAATCTGCCTCAAAATCAGGCGATGCGGTTGCGGCCATCGGCGGGCTGATGCCGACCGCCCGTGCCTTCCTCGCGCCGATGTCGGGCGTGACCGATGTGGTCATGCGCCGGATCAGCGCGCGCTTCGGCGCCGGCCTGGTCGTTTCAGAGATGATCGCCTCGGACGAGCTGGTGCGGGGCAGCGAGGAAGCGCGCCTGCGGGCCGAGGGCTCGGGCGTGACGCCGCATGTGGTGCAGCTCGCCGGCTGCGAGGCGCGCTGGCTCGCCGAAGCGGCGCAGGTCGCCGAAGCCTCGGGAGCCGAGATCGTCGACATCAATATGGGCTGCCCGGCCAAGAAGGTCGTCGGAGGCTGGGCCGGCTCGGCGCTGATGCGCGATCTCGACCATGCGATCGGGTTGGTCGAGGCCGTGGTCGCGGCCGTGAAGGTGCCCGTCACCGTCAAGATGCGGCTGGGTTGGGACGATGCCTCGCGCAATGCGCCTGAGCTCGCACGGCGTGCCGTCGCGGCCGGGGCTGCGGCGATCACCGTGCATGGCCGCACGCGCCAGCAATTCTACAAGGGCGTCGCCGATTGGGCGGCGATCGCGCCGGTACGCGCCGCAGGTGCCTTTCCGCTGGTGGCCAATGGAGACATCGCGACCGCGGCGCAGGCGCGCGACTGCCTCGAACAGTCCGGCGCCGATTATGTGATGATCGGCCGTGCCGCGCTGGGACGTCCCTGGCTGCCCGGCCAGATCGGCGCGATGCTCGCCGGACGCGAGCCCGAGGCGATCGCCGTCGAGACCAAGGCCGAATTGGCGCGCGAGCATTATGAGGGCCTGCTGTCGCTGATGGGGCGGGAGGTCGGCGTCCGCCATGCCCGCAAGCATCTGGCCGCCTATGCCGACGAGGCGCTGGCCTGCGGGCTCGAGCCCGATGAGCAGGCCCGGCGCGAGCTCCTGACCACGGTCGAGCCGTCCCGCGCGCTCGCGGCGCTCGGCCGTCTGTTTTCGACCGAGCGCCTCGGCGCAGCCGCCTGAACCACAGGGGAAACCGCGTATGACCATGGCGATATTCGGCGAAAGCAGAGAGACGCCGGGCGGCGCATTGTTCGATTCTCTCGAGATCCAGGCGCTCAATGTGCTGCCGATGCCGGTCGTCGTGGTCGGGGAGGAGCATGCCGTGCTCTATGCCAATACGGCAGCCGAGGATTTCTTCCAGGCCAGCGCCGTGGTGCTGAAGCGCCAGCGGCTCCAGGATCTGATCGCCTTCGGTTCGCCGGTCCTGGCCCTCGTCGACGAGGTTCAGCGGCGCGGCGCCGGCGTCAGCGAGTATCGGCTCGAACTCGGCTCGCCCCGGCTCGGGCTCGACCGGATCGTCGATGTCTTCGCCTCGCCGCTGCCGGGGCAGCCGGAAGCGGTGGTGCTTCTGCTGCAAGAACGGACAATTGCCGAAAAAATGGACAGGCAGTTGACGCATCGCGGAGCAGCCCGCTCGATCACCGCGCTCGGCGCGATGCTGGCGCATGAGATCAAGAACCCGCTCTCCGGCATTCGCGGCGCAGCGCAACTCCTCGAGACCTCGGTGCCGGATGAAGACCGGTTGCTGACGCAGCTGATCTGCGACGAGGCCGACCGGATCGTGAAGCTGGTCGAGCGCGTCGAATTGTTCGGCGACGAGCGGCCGAGCGAGCGCGGCCCGGTCAACGTCCATGACGTGCTCGACCATGTGAAGCGGCTGGCGCAGTCGGGCTTCGCACGGCATATCCGTTTCAGTGAGGCCTATGACCCGTCTCTGCCGCCGGTCTCCGGCAGCCGCGATCAGCTCGTCCAGGTGCTGCTCAATCTGGTCAAGAACGCCGCCGAAGCGATCGGCTCCGATGCGATCGACGGCGAGATCACGCTGACCACAGCCTATCGGCCGGGCATCCGCATGCAGGCGCCGGGATCGCATGCGCGGCTTGCTCTGCCGCTGGAGATCGGCGTGCGCGACAACGGCCCGGGCGTCCCTGCCGATCTGCACGCCCATCTGTTCGATCCCTTCGTCACCACCAAGGCTCAGGGCAGTGGCCTTGGACTTGCACTCGTCGCCAAGGTGATCGGCGATCACGGCGGAATCGTCGAGTGCGAGTCCGTGCCGCGACGTACGACATTTCGGATCCGACTGCCCCTGCACGAAGCGCGCGAGCGTCAGGCAGGCTAAGCGCCACCAGGAAGCAGAGCTGCATGCCGACGGGTAACATTCTCATCGCGGATGACGACGCCGCCATCCGCACGGTCCTCAACCAGGCGCTCGCTCGCGCCGGCTACGAGGTCAGAACCACCGGACAGGCGGCAACCTTGTGGACCTGGGCGGCCCAGGGGCTCGGCGACCTGATCATCACCGACGTCGTCATGCCCGACGGCAACGCTTTCGATCTGCTGCCGCGGATCAAGCGGGTTCGGCCCGAGCTGCCGATCATCGTGATGAGCGCGCAGAACACCTTCATGACCGCGATCAAGGCCTCCGAGCGCGGCGCCTATGAATATCTGCCCAAGCCTTTCGACCTGAAGGAACTGGTCGCGATCGTCGGCCGCGCCCTGTCGCGCCCGCGCGGCGAGGTTGGGCGCGGGCACGCGGCTGAGCCCGACGACATCCCGCTGATCGGCCGCTCGCCGGCCATGCAGGACGTCTACCGCGCGCTGGCACGGCTGATGCCGATCGACCTCACCGTGATGATCAACGGCGAATCCGGGACCGGCAAGGAGCTGGTGGCGCGGGCGCTCCACGATTACGGCAAGCGCCGCAACGGGCCCTTCGTCGCGATCAACATGGCGGCGATCCCGAAGGACCTGATCGAGTCCGAGCTGTTCGGCCATGAGAAGGGCGCCTTCACCGGGGCGCTGACCCGCTCCTCCGGGCGCTTCGAGCAGGCCGAGGGCGGCACGCTCTTCCTCGACGAGATCGGCGATATGCCGATGGAGGCCCAGACGCGGCTGCTGCGCGTACTCCAGCAGGGCGAATACACCACGGTCGGGGGGCGCACGCCGATCAAGACCAATGTCCGCATCGTCGCCGCGACCAACAAGGATCTGCGCATCTCGATCGCGCATGGGCTGTTCCGCGAGGATCTGTTTTTCCGGCTGAACGTCGTGCCGATCCGCCTGCCGCCGCTGCGCGAGCGGGTCGAGGACGTGCCGGACCTCGTCCGCCATTTCTTCGGCCTGGTCGAGAAGGAAGGCCTGCCGCGCAAGCAGATCGATTCCGAGGCGATGGACGTGATGCGGCGCTATCGCTGGCCGGGCAATGTCCGCGAGCTGGAAAACCTCGTCCGGCGGCTGGCGGCACTCTATCCGCAGGAGACGATCACGGCCCCGATCGTCGAGGCGGAGCTGCAACCTGCCGCGGCGACGCCGAACTATGCCGGCGCCGGCGGCGGGCCGGAGCGCGCGGAGACGCTTTCAGGCTCGATGGAGCGTCATCTCACCCAGTATTTTTCGGGTTTCGGCGATCATGTCCCGCCTCCGGGGCTCTATCACCGTATCCTGCGCGAGATCGAGCCGCCTTTGATCGCGGCGGCGCTGGCGGCGACCCGCGGCAACCAGATCCGGGCCGCCGAGCTGCTCGGCCTCAACCGCAATACCCTGCGCAAGAAGATCCGCGAGCTCGACATGCAGGTGGTGCGCTCGCCGCGTTGAGGCTGCGGGCGAAAGTGATGGAGCATTTTTCGAGCGAACAGGGTGGCGCTTGGCGCACAGAAGGCGCTCCAAGCCAGTCACTTCGCAGCCGACTGCGTTACGAGCCCCTGCATGGCGATCGGCTGGATCGATATCTTGCCGACGAACGGCCTGTCATGTGCCAGGACCACGAAATAGGCCGCGGCGGCGACCAGCACATAGATCTGCGATGCCAGGATCTGCATGCGGAAGGTGTGGCTGTGGCAGATAATGATCAATAGCAGAGTCGCCGTCGATATCAGCCACATCGCGCTCCATTGCGCCCATGTCGTCCCAGCCCGGGAGGCTGCGAGGCGGGCGAGCCGGGCGTGCCGGATCTCCAGCAATTGACCGAGCAGCGGTGAATAGCTCGTCCCGTCGCCCAGCGCGCGATTCTGCCGGGCGATCAGGTCGATCGCGCCAAGCAGGTGCTTTTCCGACTGATCGTAGACCTTGTCGTCGAGCGGCGTGCTCCTGGCCATGGCTGGCCAGTCCGTCGCGATGACCTCCTTGAGATAGGCTTGCAGACCACCGTTCAACCGGATCTGCACCTCGTCCGGCAAGCCGGCCGAAACGACCAAGGCGTTCTCGACGGCATCGGCCTCGCGCTGAACCGCAGTGCGGGCGGAGACGGCGTCGTTCCAGATGCCGGCCGCCGAGAAGGCGACGATCAGGGCAAAGAGCGCGCCGCAGGCATTGATGAGGGAATCGCGAATCGGCAGCGGCTCGCTCAACCGGTAGCCCATGCGCGGCACGGCGAACCGGACGAAGCCGATTAGCAGCCAGCAGATCGCAGTGCTGATCGACCAGACGACCAGGAACATCGCGGCCAACGGTAGTTGATGGAAGGCGATGAGCATGATGGCCTCTGGGATCCGTCTTATGCACAGGCTAGAGACAGTCTGCGAGGGGGTATAGAGCCCTATCCGGGCTTCAACAGATTGGCTTTCACGGAGCTCCTGCCGGCAAGGTTTCCTGCCTTGCCCGTGTCATATTTTGACAACACCGTTGCGGCGGCGCATCACAGCGTCCGTTCGCCCGGCCCGCATTCCGACGGGGGGCGTCCAAGGAGCTTCGACCTCGTCTTGACTGCCTCGATCGGCGACCTTCGCATGACGCCGCGTACGGAAGAGCCTCCCAGGCGTTTCTCGGCCTGGCTCGGGGCGACGGTGGTCTGCTTCGCCCTGGTTTCCGGGCTTGCGACCTTCCTCGTCCTGGCCGGCGCGACACCGGTAGCGCCGGTCCATGAGGTCGTGCTCGGCCTGTTCGTCCTCAACGGCTTCCTGATCCTGCTGCTGCTGGTCATTGTCGCCATCGAGGCGGCGGTCCTGATCCGCGCCCGGCGGGCGGGCGTCGCGGCCGCCGGCCTGCATGTGCGCATCGTCAGCCTGTTCAGCATCGTCGCCGCCCTGCCAGCCGCTCTGGTCGCCGTGGTCGCGACCGTCACCTTGGAGCGCGGCCTCGAGCCCTGGTTCTCGGACCGGATGCGCGATGTGATCTTCAAGTCGGTCGAGGTCGCCGATGCCTATACGGCGAACCAGTGCCGCTCGCTCGGCCGGGAAATCCGCCTGCTGGCGGACGATCTCGCGCGTGCCAAGCCGGCCTTCGACGTGGATCGGCCCTGGTTCGAGAATTTCCTGACGGCGCGCGCCACGGCGCTGGGCCTGCCGGTGGTCTGGATCATGAAGCCGCCGGACACTGTGCTGGTGCGGGCCAATATCGACGTGCTGCGCGGCGCCAGCAAACCGGATGCCGCCGCTTTCGAGGACGCCCAGACTTCGCCGGAGCCGATCTGTGTCGTGCCGTCGACAGGACGAATCTTCGGCGCGTTGGTGAAGCTCGCCTCCTATGACGGTGCGTTTCTTTATGTCGCGCGCGAGGTCGATCCGCTGGCGGTCGAGTTTCCGGCGGTCGCCCGCGCGGCGGCGGTGGAATATCTCGGCATCGATGCGCGTCGCAAAGGCGTACAGATCGCCTTCGCCTCGATGTACGGTCTGATCGCGGTGATCCTCCTGCTCTCGGCGAGCTGGCTCGGGCTGAACTTCGCCAATGGATTGGTGGCGCCGATCCGACGGATGATCCACGCCACCGATCAGGTCTCCAGCGGCAATTTCTACGTGCAGGTGCCGATCCGACGAGCCGAGGGCGACCTCGCCCATCTCGGCGAGACCTTCAACAAGATGACGGCCGAGCTCCGCCGGCAGCGCGACGGGCTGGTGACCGCGAGCGAGGTGATCGACCGCCGACGGCGCTTCACCGAGACCGTTCTGTCCGGCGTCTCATCGGGCGTGCTCAGCCTGGACGAGGGCGGGCATGTGACGATCAGCAACCGCTCCGCCGACGCTCTGCTCGGGACGGGCGGGCGCCTGCTCGGGCAGCCGATCGCCGAGATCGCCCCGGAGGTCGCGGAGTTCGTCTCGGAGGCGATGGCCAATCGCCAACGCATGAGCTCCGGTCAGGTCGTGATCACGCGCGGCGGACGCGACCGCATGGTCAACATCCGGGCCGTGCGCGAAGGCGAGGGGGCCGGTGCCGGACTGGTCGTGACGCTGGACGACATCACGGATCTCGTCACGGCGCAGCGCACGGCGGCCTGGGCCGATGTGGCGCGCCGGATCGCGCATGAGATCAAGAATCCGCTGACGCCGATCCAGCTTTCGGCGGAGCGCATCCGCCGCAAATTCGGCCGGGTCATCGTCGAGGACAAGGAGATCTTCGATCAATGCACGGCGACGATCGTGCGCCAGGTCGACGATATCCGCCGCATGGTCGACGAATTCTCCTCCTTCGCGCGCATGCCGAAGCCTTCTTTGGCGCGAGAGGACATCGTCGAGACGGTGCGCCAGATCGTCTTCCTGATGCGCGTCGGCAATCCCGAACTCATCATCGCCGATCGCCTGCCGGCCGAGCCGCTGCTCGCCCAGTTCGATCGTCGGCTGATGTCGCAGGCGCTGACCAATGTCATCAAGAACGCGACCGAGGCGATCGAGGCGGTGCCGGGCGAGGAGCGCGGCAAGGGCCGCATCGATATCTCCCTGGAACGCCACGGCGATGGCCGAATCGTTATCGACATCCTCGACAACGGCAAGGGTCTGCCGGCCGACCAGCGCCACAAGCTGCTGGAGCCCTATATGACGACCCGCGACGGCGGCACCGGTCTCGGCCTCGCCATCGTCGGCAAAATCCTCGAGGACCATGGCGGCGGCATCGAGCTGCTCGACCGGCCCGACAGCGCCCGCGGCGCGCATGTCAGGCTCTGGTTCGTCGAGACCGGGCCGACGGAGAGCGGCGAAGTGAACTCAGAAACGCGCAATAGACCGGCGGAGACAGCCGGAGGACAGATGAACGGGACCAAGGCATGAGCGCTGACATTCTCGTCGTCGACGACGAGGCCGATATTCGCGAACTCGTCGCCGGCCTGCTGGAGGACGAGGGCTACCGGACACGCAAGGCCGGTTCGGCAGACGAGGCCCTGGCGGCGATCGCCGCGCGGCGGCCGAATCTGGTCTTTCTCGACATCTGGCTGCAGGGCAGCCGGCTCGACGGGTTGCAGGTGCTGGAGCTGATCAAGGAGAGCCATCCCGAGCTCGCCGTGGTGATGATCTCCGGCCATGGCAACATCGAGACCGCGGTCTCGGCGATCAAGCACGGCGCCTACGACTTCATCGAGAAGCCGTTCAAGGCCGACAGGCTGGTGCTCGTCGCCGAGCGCGCGCTCGAGGCGTCGCGACTGCGTCGCGAGGTGCGAGACCTCAAGACGCGTTCGGTCCAGGCGAGCCGGATCGTCGGCCGTTCGAGCGCGATCAATCAGCTCAGGCAGACGCTGGAGCGCGTGGCGCCGACCAATGCGCGCGTGCTGATCACCGGCGAGCCCGGCTGCGGCAAGGAGCTGACGGCGCGGACGCTGCACGAAGCCTCGACCCGTTCCGGCGGCCCGTTCATCGTGATCAACGCGGCGACGATCACGCCCGAGACGATGGAGGAGGAGCTCTTCGGCGTCGAAGGCGGCGAGGGGCGCTCGCGCCGGGTCGGTGCGCTCGAGGAGGCGCATGGCGGCTCGCTCTACATCGACGAGATCGGCGACATGCCGCGCGAGACCCAGAACCGGATCTTGCGCGTGCTGGTCGACCAGAACTTCCAGCGCGTCGGCGGCGCGACGCGCGTTCATGTCGACGTCAGGATCATCTCCTCGAGCAGCCGCGATCTCGTCAGGCTGATCGCCGAAGGGCAATTGCGCGAGGATCTTTACCATCGCCTCGGCGTGGTGCCGATCCGGGTGCCGGCGCTGTCGGAGCGGCGCGAGGACGTGCCCGAGCTGATCGAGTTCTTCATGGAGCAGATCTCGGTGGCCAGCGGCCTGCCCAAGCGCCGCATCGGCGGCGACGCCATGGCGATCCTGCAATCGCATGAATGGCCCGGCAATGTCCGTGAGCTGCGCAACAATGTCGAGCGGCTGATGATCCTGACCAAAGGCGATCCCGGTGCCGAGATCACCGTGGAGATGCTGCCGGCCGAGGTTGGAGCGATGGTGCCGACCACGCCGTCGGGAGCGGGCGGCGAAAAGCTGATGAGCCTGCCGCTGCGCGACGCCCGCGAGATTTTCGAGCGGGAGTATCTGATGGCGCAGATCGCCCGCTTCTCGGGCAACATCTCGCGCACGGCGGAATTCATCGGCATGGAGCGCTCAGCTCTTCATCGCAAGCTGAAATCGCTGGGAGTGGGGTAGCATAGCGCGTCCGCAATGCGTTTCACGCAGGGCGGTCGCCTAAAATTGTTGCACCGCAACCCTTGCGCGACATCGCGCCCTCACGATCTAATGGAGCGTCGGTGTTCCGAGGCTCGGCGGCTGTCGCCGTGCTCCCAACGGAACGATCTGGATCGCATGCGCAAGCCGATTGCGATCCCAACAACAGAGGCATAACATGGCCGCAGAGCGGGCTCAGAATCTCCAGGACACGTTTCTCAACCACGTCCGCAAACAGAAGATTCCCCTCACCATTTTCCTCGTGAACGGCGTGAAGCTTCAGGGCGTCGTCACCTGGTTCGACAATTTCTGCGTGCTGCTGCGCCGCGATGGCCATTCGCAGCTCGTCTACAAGCATGCGATCTCGACGATCATGCCGGGTCACCCCGTGCAGCTGTTCGAGTCCGAGGAACAGGAAAAGGCCTGAGCCATGGCCGGCAAGGCCGGGAGTGATTCCGACGCGTCGATCGCCAAGCCGATCGATGCGGCGGAGCACGCCATCGCGGCCGATACCCGCGCCTTCGTCGTCGGCCCCTATCCGGCCCGCTCCCTCCCGGGCCGGGCCGGCGCGGCCGATGAGAACCAGCGCAGTCATGCGGCACGCCTCGACGAGGCGATAGGCCTCGCCGGCGCGATCGACCTGCAGGTGGTCGACGCGATCCAGGTCATGCTGAGCGCGCTTCGGCCCGCGACCTATCTCGGCAAGGGCAAGGTCGAGGAGCTGGCGGAACGGGTGAAGCTCGAGGAGATCGGGCTCGTCGTGATGGACTGCGCCCTCTCGCCGGTGCAGCAGCGCAATCTCGAAAAGGCCTTCGGCTGCAAGGTCATCGACCGGACCGGCCTGATCCTCGAGATCTTCGGCCGGCGCGCCCGCACGCGTGAAGGCACGCTGCAGGTCGAGCTCGCGCATCTCAATTATCAGAAGAGCCGGCTCGTGCGGTCCTGGACCCATCTCGAGCGCCAGCGCGGCGGCTTCGGCTTCCTCGGCGGCCCCGGCGAAACCCAGATCGAGGCCGACAGGCGGGTCATCCAGGAGCGGATGACCAAGATCGAGCGCGACCTCGAGACAGTGAAGCGCACGCGCTCACTGCATCGCGCCAGCCGCAAGCGCGTGCCCTATCCGATCGTCGCGCTCGTCGGCTACACCAATGCCGGCAAGTCGACATTGTTCAATCGCCTGACCTCGGCCGAGGTCCTGGCGCAGGACATGCTGTTCGCCACGCTCGATCCGACGGCGCGGGCCCTGAAGCTGCCGCATGGCGCCAAGATCCTGCTCTCCGACACGGTCGGCTTCATCTCGGATCTGCCGACCCAGCTCGTCGCCGCCTTCCGCGCGACGTTGGAGGATGCGATCGAGGCGGATGTGCTGCTGCATGTCCGCGACGTCTCGCATGAGGACACGCAGGCCCAGGCCGCGGATGTGCGGGCGATCCTGCGCGATCTCGGCATCGACCCCGATGACGGCCAGCGCGTGATCGAAGTCTGGAACAAGGCCGATCTGCTCGGCGAGGGCGAGCGCGAACGTCAGGCGGCGCTTGCCGGGCTGAGGCCGGAGGCTTCCCGGCCCGTCCTGGTCTCGGCCCTGACCGGCGAGGGGATGACGCGCCTGACCGATGCGATCGAGGCCAGGATCGCGCGGAGCCGCCCGGTCTACCGGCTGGTGCTCGCGCCGGGCGACGGCAAATCGCTGGCCTGGCTGCACGCCAATGGCGAGATTCTGGCGCGCAGCGACGGTGAGGACGGCGCGCTGAGCCTGCTGGTGCGGCTGCCGCCCGAGCGGGAAGGGGCCTTCGCGGCGCGTTTTCCGGAGGCCGAGCCGGAGCGATAGGGCGGCGTCCGAGCAACACGCGCCATCATTCCGGCTGCGCTGCAAAAGGGAGCGCCGGAAGCCATCACAGCCCTCAGCGCTCCGCGATGAATTCCGGAGCTGCGCCGCATCGCGGCTTCCCCGGAGCGAGGTTTCGGTCGGCAGGTTCGCTTCGCCCGAACGCCAGAAGCCGGCTTAGTTCAGCTCGGCCTTGTCGAGCCGATAGCGCCCCTTGCGGTCGCGCCGGAAGAATTCGCGCGCCTGGGGATGGCGGATCGGCTGTCCCGTCTCGTCACTGACCAGGTTCTGTTCGGAGACATAGGCGACGTATTCGGTCTCCTCGTTCTCGGCGAACAGATGGTAGAAGGGTTGATCCTTGGACGGGCGCAGATTCTCTGGGATTGCGAGCCACCACTCCTCGGAATTGGAAAAGACCGGATCGACATCGAAGATTACGCCGCGGAACGGGTAAACGCGATGACGTACCACCTGTCCGATGCGAAATTTCGCAGTTCTTGCTTCCATGCTTCTTCGATCTGTTTTTGATATGGTGGGGTTTCACCCCGCCAGAATGCGTCGCCGACCCAAGCCTGACCTAGGATTAGCTCGCCGTCAGGTCAATCTCCGTCGCGGTCACGACTTCGCGTCACAAACCGTAGCGGGCTGCGAGCGCCGGATCGCGTCCCGCGACCTGCCGCGCCAGATCGACGATGACCTTTGCCTGCTTCCAGGTGGCGTCGTCCTGCATCTTGCCGTCGATCATCACAGCGCCGGAACCATCCGGCATGGCGTCCAGGATGCGGCGGGCGAAGGCGACCTCGTCCGGGTCCGGGCTGAAGACCCGCTTGGCGATCTCGATCTGGGAGGGATGCAGCGTCCAGGCGCCGGCGCAGCCGAGCAGGAAGGCATTCCGGAATTGCGCCTCGCAGGCGGCTGCGTCCGAGAAATCGCCGAACGGGCCGTAGAACGGCTTCAGGCCGGCTGAGGCGCAGGCGTCGACCATCTTCGCCAGCGTGTAGTGCCAGAGATCCTGCTGGGCGACGGCCCGTGGCCCACCATCGGCCTGGGGATCGGCGATCACCTTGTATTCAGGGTGGCCGCCGCCGACACGTGTCGTCTTCATCGCGCGCGAGGCGGCGAGATCGGCCGGGCCGAGGCTCATGCCATGCATGCGCGGGGAGGCCGTGGCGATCGCATCGACATTCTTGACGCCCTCGGCCGTCTCCAGGATGGCGTGAATCAGCACCGGCTTTCGCAGGGCGTGCCGCGCCTCGTATTGCGCCAGCAACTGGTCGACGAAGTGGATATCCCAGGGGCCCTCGACCTTCGGCACCATGACGACGTCGAGCTTGCCGCCGATCTCGCTCATGATGGCGGCAATGTCATCGAGGAACCAGGGCGAGTTCAGGGCGTTGACGCGGGTCCAGAGACCGGTGGCGCCGAAATCGGTGGCCTTGGCCAGTTCGATGAAGCCGTCCCGGGCGGCCTCCTTGGCCTCGACCGGAATTGCATCCTCGAGATTGCCGAGCACGATATCGACCTGGCCGGCGAGCTCGGGAACCTTGGCCCGCACCTTTTCGAGATGGGGCGGGACGAAATGGATCATCCGCTCCAGGCGCAGCGGCGGCTCCCGATAGGGCTCCGGCGCACCGATCGCCAGGGGGCGGTAGAACTGGCGGGGTGTCTTCGTGCTCATGCTCGGCTCCATGCTGCGCTGCAGCGAATGTGGCCGAGCATGCTGACGGCGTCCACTGGGCTTTGGGATAGAGGTCTAGGCAAAATTGCCTGGGATTATTTTCCTGCTGTAGATATCAGGAAAATAATCTTATTCTGCGATCCTTGGTCGGGCGCCGAGGTCCCAGCTCAATTCCGGGTGAAAGGTGTCTCGAGCACGATCCTCGGCGCAGGGCCCACGCGGTCGCGCGGTCCGAGTCCGCCGCGGAGCATGGGAGCGTCGCTGGCGAAGCTCGGATCCTGCAGACTGGCCTCCCGTACACGAATCCGGCGCTGGAAACTGCGCAGTTCGGCCTCGCGATGCGAGATGCCGACTCTTGCATCGATCTCGCGCCGCTGCCGCGCGTTGAGATCGGACGAGTCGCGGAAGTCGCGGAAATCGGAGGCGGTATAGGGCCATTTGGTCGAGCCGGCGAAGGTTCGCACCTTGCCGTCGAGAACCACGCTGTCGCCGGGACGCAAGGTGATGTCGCGCAGCAGGGAGACGCGGCGTTCGCCGGGGTTGACGATCGCAGGGCGGCAGGCCGGGTCCGAGGATTGCTCATAGCCGTAAGCGACCGGCAGAGTGCGATAGGTCCTGCCGTCCGAGGCGACCGCGCCGTCGATGGTCGTGGCCCCTGCGGCGACCTTGAAGACCTTGACCGGAATGCCGGGATTATTGGCCTGGCAAAGCGCCTCATGCGCCTTCAGATCGCCCTGGCTCCGGAGATAGCCGATCGGCGCGTGGAAGCCGTCGCACAGGCGCACGCAGATGGTGCGCGTCATGTCGGCGGCGCCCGAGACGGTGTCAAAGCGGATCGCCGGTTGCCGGGGGGCGGCGCGCTTCGGCGCGGCTTCACGCCGCTTGAACGGGTTCAGCTCGACCTTCGGATGCGCGATCACGCCGTCGGGACGAGCCTGCCAGAGCGGCAAGGTCCAGAGATTGCGCTCGGGGGCATAGGCCCGCGCGGAGGCATAGACCGCTCGTGGCGCAGCCTGGTACCGGGCCTGCCGGGCCGCGGCCTCCTGCCGGTGAAAGGCCCTGATGCCGGCGTCGTCCTCGGCCTGGACCAAGGTGACGGTCAGCACCATGCCGCCGGCGCCCAAGGCAAGGCCGAACCCGGTCATCGCCGCCAGGCGCATCAGCTTGCGCCCGCTGCCGGCCCGGCCTGCCGCAGCAGAGGTCGAAGCGAGAGCGATGGCTGCCTTGGGAGCAATCGAATCGATATTACGGACACGAAACACCGCGATCACTCCATCGCTCGCTGGTTCAGCTGTCCGCCGCAAACGAGCCATAATTTACTTTTTGTTAGTATTCAATCGCAGGCGGCCGCAACGGCAAACGGGCGCGATGCTTAACGCCGCGCCCGCCGCAGGACTCGGGAGGTGAGCCGGACGCGCCTCAGCGCAGGATCGTCTCCCGCAGTGGCACGGCCATGCGGGTGTCGGAATCGAGCATGCCGCGAAGCTCGGCCACGCTGGCAAGCTCGCGCGGCGCTTCGCGCACCTGAAGGCTCTGGCGCAGGAGTTTCTGGCGCGCCTCGGCTTGGCTGATGCCGACGGTCTCGTCGATCATCCGCTTCGTGGCAGAGCCGAGCCTGCCGGCCTGGCGAAAATCCTCGAAGTCGCCGGCCTCGTACGGAAAGGCCGAGGCGCCCGTGAAGGTCGCGACCTTGCCGTCGAGGACGATGGAGTCACCGGGACGCAAGGTGATGCCGCGCAGCAGAGAGACGCGCCGTTCGCCGGCACCGGCAATCGCCGGCCGGCAGATCGGATCGGCCTTCTTCTCATAGGCATAGGCGTTCGGCAGCGCGGCATAGCGGGTGCCGTCGCCGGCGATGGCACGATCGACCGTCGCGGCGCCCGCCTGCAGTCGGAAGAGCTTGACGGGAACACCGGGGTTCTGCGCCTCGCACAAGGCTTCCTGGGCCCGGAAATCGGCCTGTGAGCGGGCATGACCGAGCGGAGCATGGAAGCCGTCGCAAAGGCGCACGCAGACCGTACGGCCGGCACTGCCCATGCCAGCAAAGGAGCCGCGATCGTGAGGCGCTGCCAGCCGCGGCTTCGGGCGGGCAGGCTGGCTAAGGCGCCCTTCATTCCGCATGGCGAGGGGCGGGCGGGCGAACCAGAGAGGCGCCGGCACAGAGGGCGCGGCCGGCCGGCCGGCCCATCTGCCCGCTTCGGCCCGGTGGAAGGCCCGGATTCCGGCATCGTCCTCGGCGCGTACGAATGAGGAGGCCGCCAACAGGGCGCCGGCACCGATGGCGGCGGCGAGGAGAGCAGAGCCATGAAAGAGCCGGGGCCGATAGCCGGCGGAATGCCTGCCAGCGCCGGGGCCAGCGGCGCGAGGCCGCTCTGCCATCCCTTCCCCAACGCCCGACATGTCCCTGCGCTCCCCCACGAAGCTCGTCTTGTGGTGAGCGGTAGGCCGGGCGCTGTTCAGAATGCTCGAAAAAATTCTCGAAAATTTGAAGGATCGGCCCGCAGGCGCGGCGGATCCTTAACGGATCGCGATCAGCGCTCGGCGCGATGCATGGCCTGCGGGACGGCGACCGGTGCAGCCTCGACCGGCGCTTCGTCGGGCTCGCCGCGGCCGCGCCCGGCGATCCAGCTGTCGACCTTATCGAGGTAGAAATAGATCACCGGTGTGATGTAGAGCGTCAGGAGCTGCGAAACCAGGAGGCCGCCGACCACGGCGATGCCGAGCGGCTGGCGCAGTTCGGCGCCGGCGCCGGCGCCCAGCGCGATCGGCAGCACGCCGAAGATCGCGGCGAAACTCGTCATCATGATCGGCCGGAAGCGCACCAGCGCGGCTTCGCGGATTGCCGAGAGCGCATCGTCGCCATGGCGGCGGCGCTCGATCGCGAAGTCGACCATCATGATCGCGTTCTTCTTGACGATGCCGACCAGCATCAGGATGCCGATGATCGCGATCACCGACAGGTCCATGTGAAAGTACTGCAGCGCGAGCAGGGCGCCGAGGCCGGCCGAAGGCAACCCGGAGAGGATCGTGATCGGGTGAATGAAGCTCTCATAGAGGATGCCGAGGATGATGTAGATCACCAGGATCGCCGCGAAGATCAGCAGGCCCTGGCCCTTCAACGCATCCTGGAAGAGCTGGGCCGAGCCGGCGAAGCTGGTGACGATCGAGGCGGGGAGGTTCACGTCGCGCTCGGCGGCGCGGATCGCGTTGACGGCATCGCCGAGCGAGACGCCGGGCGCCGTGTTGAACGAGATCGTCACCGCCGGCTGCTGCGAGATCCGATTGACCGCGAGCGGACCGACGCTCGGCTTGATCGTCGCCACGGTTTCCAGCGGGACGTTCTGGCCGTTCGCGGTCTTGAGCAGGAGCCGCGAGAGCACGCCCGGATCCTGCTGATAGGCGCGGTTCGCCTCCATGATCACCTGGTAGTCGGTCGCGGGCGTGAAGATCGTGGCGATCTGGCGCGAGCCGAAGGCGTTGCCGAGCGCCTGGCGGATCTGGTCGCTGGAGATGCCGAGGCTGGCGGCGCGCTCGCGGTCGATGTCGATCGAGAGCTGCGGGTTGCGTAACTGCAGGTCGATATTAGCATCGCGCAGTTGCGGAATCTGGGCGAGCCGCTGCTGCATCAGCGGCGCGTAATTGAACAGCGCCGCGAGGTCCGGCCCCTGCAGCGAATAGAGGTATTGCGCGCGCGAGGCACGGCCGGCATTTAGATTGATGTTCTGGACCTGCTGGAAAACCGCCGTCATGCCGGGCACTTCGGCGGTTGCGCGGCGCAGCCGCGCGATCACCACATCGGCCTTGTCGCGCTCTGATTTGGGCTTCAACGCGATGAACATGAAACCGTTATTGGTCGCGTTGAAGCCGCCGATATTCGAGGTCAGATAGTCGACCGCCGGGTCGGAACGGACGATCTCGGCGACGCGGATCTGGCGCTCCGCCATCGCTTCGAAGGAGGTGTCCGGCGGACCCTCGGTCGCGCCGCGCAGCAGGCCGGTATCCTCGATCGGAAAGAAGCCCTTGGGGATGTCGATATAGAGCTGGACCGAGACATAGACCGTGCCCAGCGTGAACAGCAGCATCAGGAAGCGGGCCTTCAGCACATGGTCAAGCGTCCAGCGATAGGCTGACAGCATGCCCTGGAAGCCGGCTTCGAAGGTGCGGTCGAGCAGGCTCGGCTTCTTGTGCTGGTCATGCGCCTTGAGGAAGCGGGCGCAGAGCATCGGCGTCAGCGTCAGCGAGACGAAGCCGGAGACGATGATCGCCGCGGCGATCGTGCCGGCGAATTCGGCGAAGACCTTGCCGACGACGCCGCCCATGAAGAAGACCGGGATGAAGACTGCCACCAGCGAGATGGTGATCGAGACAATGGTGAAGCCGATCTCGCGCGAGCCGTCGAGCGCCGCCTGGAACGGCTTTTTGCCCATCTCGATATGGCGGATGATGTTCTCCAGCATGACGATCGCGTCGTCGACGACGAAGCCGACGGCGAGCGTCAGCGCGAGCAGCGAGATGTTGTCGAGCGAATAGCCGAGCGCATACATGATCGCGAAGGTGCCGATCAGCGAGATCGGCAGCGCCAGCGTCGGGATCAGCGTGGCGGTCAGGCTCTTCAGGAAGAGGAAGATCACCATGATCACCAGCACGATGGCGATCATCAGCGAGACCTCGACATCCTCGACCGCCTCGCGGATCGGGATCGAGCGGTCGTTCAACACCGCGAGGTTCATCGCCGCCGGCAATTGCGCGCGATAGGCTTCGAGCCGGTCCTTGATGCTGTCGACCACTTCGACGGTGTTGGCGTCGGATTGGCGATAGACGGCGAGGATGATCGAGCGCTCGCCATTATACCAGCTCGCGGTCTGGTTGTTCTCGACGGAGTCGAAGGTCTGGGCGACGTCGCTGAGCCGGATCGGGATGCCGTTCTTCTGCGAGATGATCAGGTTGCCGTATTCGGCGGCGCGTTCGAGCTGACCGGTGGCTCCCAGGGTCAGGCGCTGGTTGATGCCGTTCAGCGTGCCGACGGGCGAGTTCGAGTTGGCGGCCGAAACGGCGTTTCGGACATCGGCGAGCGAGAGCCCGCGTGCCGAGACCGCATCGGGATTGACCAGGATGCGCACCGCGTATTTCTGCGCGCCGAAGATGTTGACCTGGGCGACGCCCGGCAATTGCGCGATCTGCTGCTGCAGCACGTTCTCGCCGAACTCATGGACCTCGTAGAGCGGCTTGGTCGCCGAGGTCAGCACCATGAACAGCACCGGCTGGTCGGCCGGGTTGACCTTCCTGAAGCTCGGCGGAGCAGGGAGCTCCGGCGGCAGGCGCCGCGTCGTAGCGCTGAGCGCCGCCTGCACATCGAGCGCGGCGCCGTCGATGTTGCGGTTGAGGTCGAATTGCAGGGTGATCGAGGTCGAGCCGAGCTGCGAGACCGAGGACATCGAGGTGATGCCGGAGATCGAGGCGAATTCGCGCTCCAGCGGGGCGGCGATCGACGAAGCCATCGTCTCCGGGCTGGCGCCGGGCAGGCGGGCACTGACATTGATCGTCGGGAAGTCGACGCGGGGCAGGGCCGCGACCGGCAATTGCTTAAAGGCGAAGAGCCCGAAGATCAGGAACGTCGCCATGACCAGAGTGGTCATGACCGGGCGACGGATGCAGAGCTCGGGCAGGTTCATCAGCCGGCGCTCCCGCGCAGCGAAGTCTGGTTCGGCGGCGGACTCTGGCCGCCGCGATCGCGCTTGCGCTCGACGGTGCGGGCCCCTTCGGTCAGCAGGAGCTGGCCGTCGACGACGACCGTCTCGTCGCCGACGAGGCCGGAGGTGATCACGACACGATCATCGACCGTGCGGTCGACGGCGACCGTCCGGGCCCGGGCGACGCCGTCTTCGACGACGAAGACGAAGGAGCCGTTCTGCCCGGTCTGGATCGCCTCCCGCGGCACGGTGACGGCGTGGGGGTCGACACGCAGCGTCACGCGGACCTGGCAGAGCGCGCCGGGCCAGAGGGTTTCATCGGCGTTTTCGAAGGAGGCCCGGATCTGGATCGTGCCGGTCGTCGCGTCGACCAGGTTGTCGATGACCGCGATCGTGCCCTCGACGCTTTTCGAGACGCCATGTTGCGTCGCCTGCACGACGGCGGTCCCCGCCGCCATCGCGGTGCGGATATCCGGGAGGTGGCGCTGGGCGACGGCGAAGCTGACATAGATCGGGTCGATCTGGTTGATCGTCACCAGCACGGTCGAATTGTCGCCGGTCTTGGCGATGTTGCCTTCCTTCAGCCCGGCGGCGCCGATGCGGCCGGAGACGGGGGCGAGGATGGTGTAGTAGCTGAGCTGGACCTTGAGCGCCTCGACCGCAGCCTCGCCGCCGCGAATGGCCGCCTTCAGGGTCGCGACCTGGGTGCGCGCGGTATCGAGGCGCTGATCGGTGGCGAAATCGCGCTTGGCCAGTTCCTCGGCGCGCCTGAGATCAGTCTCGGCCGAGGCGAGCGAGGCGCGGTCCTTGGCGACACCGGCTTCCGATTGCTTGATCAGCGCCTCGGCCAGGCGCGAATCGAGCCGGAAGAGCACGTCGCCCTTCTTGACGTAGCCGCCATCCTTGAAGGCCACCTCGGTGATCTGCGTGTCGACGCGCGAGCGGACATTGACCGACGAGATCGCCTGGACGGTGCCGATCGCATCGAGGCGGACCGGCATCGCCCGGCGTTCGGCCTTGGCGGTGACGACCGTCACCGCCGGACGGCTGCCGGAGCCGCGCCCGCCCGGCCCGGTGGCGACCGGCGCAGGGGGCTTCGCCTGTGTCGGGATCAGCTTGCCATAGGGAACCTGGTCGAGCGGCCAGGGGATGGGGCGGCCGGTGTAGTGCAGAGCGGCGCCGACAGCGAGGATTCCTGCCGCCGAGAACAGGGCCAAACGCCCGAGAGACAGCCTTGCCATGAAGAGCCTTGCGCCATGCGAGCGGCCGGGCGGAACCTTACGGAACCGCCACCCCACCAACCATCGCCGCCGCCGAAATCAAGCATGCAGAGGGTTGTTTTCCGGCGCAAGCCGGCATCACGCATTGTTGCGGCCTATCGCGGCACGTCGCGACAATGTGACACGGACAACGAATACCTTGCGCCGCGTCGCTCATCCAAGGATAGCGGGTTAGGGCAAGTCCCGTTCACAGTATCGCGACGACGACACCTATCCACATCAAGAACAGGCAGGCGACGCCGGCGGCGAAGACGAGGGCGCGCCGGCGCAGGTCGTTGCCACCGGTGTGGATCAATGTGTGCACGATCCGCGTCGCCACGAAAGCCCAGGCCAGGGCCGCCATGGCATAGCCGGTGGCACCGACATGGGTCGCGATCAGCACCAGCGCGAAGAACAGCACCGGCGTCTCGAACTGGTTGCTGAAATTCGCGGCGGCGAGCCGGGCGGGTTCCGGATAGCGCTCGGTCGAGACGGCGACGTCCGCTATGCGGACCTCGCGATTGGCGAAGGCCTTCTTGCGACGCAGGAACGTGATCATCAGCACGACGAAGGTCCAGAAGATCTGGGCGAGCGCCGGATAGATCAGCTTGAGCGTCATGGCCTACCTCGTGAAGGACGCGCTGCAGACATGCATCAAAGCAGGTTTCTCACGAGCGGGTCGGATAATTGGGGCTCTCGCGCACGATGGTGACGTCGTGGACATGGCTCTCGCGCAGACCGGCGCTGGTGATGCGGATGAAGCGGGCCTTGGCGCGGTAGTCCTCGAGGTTTCGCCCGCCGACATAGCCCATCGCCGCCCGCAAGCCGCCGGCTAGCTGATGCAGCACGTTGGCGACGGGGCCCTTATAGGCGACCTGGCCCTCGATGCCCTCCGGCACCAGCTTCAGCGAGTCCTTGATGTCCTGCTGGAAATAGCGATCGGCCGAGCCGCGCGCCATCGCGCCGACCGAGCCCATGCCGCGATAGGATTTGTAGGAGCGGCCCTGATAGAGAAAGGTCTCGCCCGGCGTCTCGTCGGTGCCGGCAAGCAGCGAGCCGACCATGGCGCAGGAAGCGCCGGCGGCGAGCGCCTTGGCGAGATCGCCGGAGTATTTGATACCGCCGTCGGCGATCACCGGAATGCCGGCCTTGCTGGCCGCGGAAGCGGCATCCATGATCGCGGTCAGCTGCGGCACGCCGACGCCGGCGACGATGCGGGTGGTGCAGATCGAGCCCGGGCCGATGCCGACCTTGATCGCGTCGGCGCCTGCATCGATCAGGGCCTGGGCGCCGCCGGCGGTGGCGATGTTGCCGGCGATGATCTGGACGGCGTTGGAGAGCTTCTTCACCCGCGTCACGGCTTCCAGCACCTTGGCGGAGTGGCCATGGGCGGTGTCGACGACGATGATGTCGACACCAGCGTCGATCAGCATCTCCGAGCGCTCGAAGCCGCTGTCGCCGGTGGTCGTCGCTGCCGCCACCAGCAGGCGGCCATGCGTGTCCTTGGCGGAGTTGGGATGCGCGACCTGCTTTTCCATGTCCTTGACGGTGATCAGGCCGATGCAGCGGAAATGGTCGTCGACGACGAGCAGCTTCTCGATGCGGAACTGATGGAGCAGGCGGCGGGCCTCATCCTGGCCGACCCCCTCGCGCACCGTGATCAGCCGATCCTTGGTCATCAGCTCGGAGACCGGCTGCTCGGGATTGGCCGCGAAGCGGACGTCGCGATTGGTCAGGATGCCGACGAGGCGGCCCTTATGACCCTGCGGGCCGCGCTCGACCACCGGGATGCCCGAGATCGAGTTGTGCTTCATGATGGCGAGAGCATCGCCCAGCGTCTCGTCCGGGAAGATCGTGATCGGGTTGGCGATCATGCCCGACTCGAATTTCTTCACCAGCTTGACCTGCGCGGCCTGCTGCTCCGGGTCGAGATTGCGGTGCACCACGCCGAGGCCGCCGGCCTGCGCCATGGCGATCGCCATGCCGGCCTCGGTCACCGTATCCATGGCGGAGGCGATGATCGGCAGGTTGAGCGAGATCGTCTTGGTCAGCTTGGTCGAGACGTCGACATCGGCCGGCATGACCTCCGAGGGGCCCGGCTCGAGCAGGACGTCGTCGAAGGTCAGGCCGTCGCGAATAAGGCCGTCGGTGATCGTTGCCATCGTCAACTCCGGGGCCGGCCGGGCCGGCACTAGTTCATGGCCGGGCAGGGCGCCCATGGCCGAGTTGACGAGGCCCGTTATCACGCGGGAGACGAAGCCGCTAGGGGCTGGCGGCGGAAAGTTGTGTTGGGCGCACCCGCGAGGCGCGCCCAACCACGATTCGGCTATTGCTGCTGGCCTGGGCGCGAGCGTCCAGCCTCGGCCGTCGAGGGGCTGACGAAGAAGCAACCGCGCTCCATCATCATCGCGCCCTTGGCATTCGCCATCGCCTGGCATTCCTTCTGGCGGGCGCAGTTATAGGCGCGCAGCGCATCGCCGGAACCGGGCGAGACCATGCGTTCGGCGCAAGCGCGTTCCCAGCTGTTCGACTGGGCGCTCGCGGCGGTGGAGCCGAGGCCGAGGGAGGCGAAGCCGGCGAGGATGGCGAAGGCGGCGGCGCGAACAGGCACGCCGACTGGTGCCAGGCGGTAAGAATGCTGCACTTGACTAGACATGGGACACCTTCGCCGGCGAGCCGGCCCTTCCGATCTCGAATGTGAAGATCTTCGCCCCGGACTTCACATAGGGACGCGCGCCCGTCTTTGACCTGCATCGAACGCATGGCCAGCTTGCCATCACGTCTTCGTGCCAAGGCTTGCGCCTGCCTCGCAGTCACCTTGCGGGCGGTGGATGGATTCGTCATGCGGCAGGCGCAACTCGCGCAAGCCAGCGATTCTTGCCCCTGCATCTCGTCAGAGGGCGGATCGCGGATTAAGGCTGACGCGCAGCTCGCCAGAAAGTCCGCCCGTGCAGCGTGCCAAGCTCCTGCCTCTGATCGTCGCCTGTGCGCTGTTCATGGAGAACACCGACTCGACGGTGATCGCCACCTCGCTGCCGGTGATCGCGCAATCGCTTGGCGAGGACCCGATCGCCCTCAAGCTGGCGGTCACCTCCTATCTGGTCAGCCTCGCGGTCTTCATCCCGATCTCGGGCTGGATGGCCGACAGGTTCGGCGCTCGCACGATCTTCCGTACGGCGCTCGGCGTGTTCATGCTCGGCTCGGTGCTCTGCGCGCTCTCGAACTCGCTCGGCGCTTTCGTCGGCGCCCGCTTCCTGCAGGGCATGGGCGGGGCGATGATGGTGCCGGTCGGCCGCCTCGTCATCCTGCGCAGCGTCGAGAAATCGCAACTGGTCAGCGCGCTCGCCTATCTGACCGTACCGGCGCTGGTCGGCCCCGTGGTCGGCCCCGTGCTGGGCGGTTTCATCACCACCTATTTCGACTGGCGCTGGATCTTCTTCATCAACCTGCCGATCGGTCTGCTCGGCATCGTGCTGGCGACGAAGTTCTTCGAGGATATCCGCGAGGAGGACGTGGCGCCGCTGGACATCAAGGGCTTCCTGCTGTCCTCGACCGGCTTTGCCGCCCTGATGCTCGGCCTGGTGACCGGCGGGCGGCATCTCGTACCGGAGAGCGTCTCCTATGCCTGCGTCGCGTTCGGCGCACTGGCATTGCTGGCCTACTGGTTCCACGCCCGGCGCACCCCCCATCCAGTGCTCAATCTCGGGCTGCTGCGGATCCCGACCTATAATACCGGCGTGATCGGCGGCTCGATCTTCCGCATCGGCATCGGCGCGATCCCGTTCCTGCTGCCGCTGATGCTGCAGCTCGGCTTCGGCCTCAACGCGCTGCAATCGGGCCTGATCACCTTCGCCTCGGCGGCTGGCGCGCTGATCATGAAGACCCTGGCGAAGACGATCCTGCAGCGATTCGGCTTCCGCCGCGTGCTGATCTTCAACGCCCTGATCGGCGCCGCCTTCCTCGCCGCCTCCGGCCTGTTCACGCCGGCGACGCCGCATTGGCTGATGCTCTGCGTGCTCCTGATCGGCGGCTGCTTCCGTTCGCTCCAATTCACCGGCATCAATGCGCTGAGCTATGCCGACATCTCGAACCGCGACATGTCGAGCGCGACCAGCCTGTCGAGCGTCGCGCAGCAATTATCGCTGAGCCTCGGCGTCACCATCGGCGCCTTCGCGCTGGAGACGGCGAACGCCTTCAATGGCGGTGCGGCGCTAGGCGCCGCCGATTTCTGGCCGGCCTTCGTACTCGTCGGGCTGATCGCGGCCTCCTCGGCGCTTTGGATGGCGCGGCTCAAGCCGGATGCCGGCGCCGAGGTCTCCGGTCATGCGCCTGTCAGCGCCCGCAAGGCGACGGCGCAGGCGATCGCCGACCAGAAACCGCTGGAATGACGGGCCGGCGGCATCGCGCCCCGTTGACGAAGGCGCCTCGTCGGGCGACCGGTGGCGGATGACTTCCCTTTCCCAACGCGCCTTTCTCGGCGTGGAGCGCTCGGCGCTCGGACGCCCCTGGCGTGATCGGCTCGACCTTGCGGGGCTGGCGCGGGCCGAAGCCCTGGCGCAGGTCGAAGGCGTCCCCGACGCTGTGGCGCGCATCCTGGCCGGGCGCGGCGTCGTCGCCAGCGAGGCCCTGCGCTATCTCGAACCGAAGCTGCGCGATCTGCTGCCGGACCCTTCCGTGCTGCTCGACATGGAACCGGCGGCTCAAAGGCTGGCGCAGGCGGCGCTGCGGGCTGAGAAGGTCGCGATCTTCGGCGACTACGACGTCGACGGCGCCTGCTCGGCGGCGCTGCTCGCGATCTTCCTCAAGCAGGCCGGGGCCCGCCCGCGCGTGCACATTCCCGACCGGCTGATCGAAGGCTACGGCCCGAATAGCGAGGCGATCGCCATGCTGGCCGGGGAGGGCGCGACGCTCCTCGTCACGGTCGATTGCGGCACGACCAGCCATGAACCGCTGCGCGAGGCCGTGAGGCTCGGCCTCGATGTCGTCGTGCTCGACCACCACCAGGCGCCGGAGCAGCTGCCGGCGGCGGCCGCGATCGTCAATCCGAACCGGCAGGACGATCTCTCCGGCCTCGGCCATCTCTGCGCCGCCGGCGTGGTCTTCCTGACGCTGGTCGCGACCGCACGCGAACTGCGCCGGCTCGGGCATTGGTCGGGCCGGGGCGGGGAGCCCGATCTTCTGGCGATGCTCGATCTCGTCGGGCTCGCGACCGTCGCCGACGTGGTGCCGTTGATCGGCCTCAACCGTGCTTTCGTGCGCCAGGGCATCGCCATTCTGAGGCTGCGCCAGCGGCCCGGTCTCGCGGCGCTGCTCGACGCCGCCGGGCTCGATGGCCCGGCCCAGCCCTGGCATCTCGGCTTCCTGCTCGGCCCGCGCATCAATGCCGGCGGGCGGATCGGCGATGCCGGCCTCGGCGCGCGCCTGCTGATGACCGATGACGAGGTCGAGGCACGCAGCATCGCCGCCGAGCTCAACCGGCTGAACCAGGAGCGGCAGGAGATCGAGCGCGCCGCCGTCGAGGAGGCCGTGGCCGAGGTCGAGCACCGTCTCGGCGACGCGGTCGAGCATCCGGTTCTGCTGGTCGGCTCGGCCGACTGGCATCCGGGCGTGGTCGGGCTGATCGCCGCCCGGCTCAAGGAGCGCTTCCGACGTCCTGCCTTCGCCCTGGCGCGGCATGCCGATGGCGGCGCGACCGGCTCCGGCCGTTCCGTCCCCGGCGTCGATCTCGGCGCCGCGGTGCGCCGGGCGGTCGAGGCCGGGCTCGCGATCAAGGGCGGTGGCCACGCCATGGCGGCGGGAATCACCCTGGCACCCGGCCAGGAGGCGCCCTTCATCGCCTTCATGAGCGCAGAGCTCGCGGCCAATGTCGCCGCCTCGCGCGAATCCGAGGCGCTGCTGGTCGATGCGGCGATCAGCGCGGGCGGTGCAAATCCCCGCCTGCTTGCCGAGATCGACCGCGCCGGCCCCTTCGGCTCCGGCTGCCCCGAGCCGGTCTTCGTGCTGCCGGCGCATCGGCTGGCCGATGTCGTCGAGATCGGTAGCGGCGGGCATTTGCGGGTCAGATTGCGCGCAGGCGACGGCGCCAGCATCGGCGGCGTCGCCTTCCGGGCGGCGCAGGAGCCGCTCGGCCAGGCGCTGCTGGCGGCGCGCGGCGAGCAGGTCCACCTCGCCGCGACGCTGACCCTGAATCGCTGGGGCGGTTCGGAGAAGGCGGAGCTGCGCGTGCTCGATCTGGCGAAGCCGTTGTGAGCCGTCGACAGAAATCCGAAAACCGGGCTTGCCCAACCGCGGCAGGGTGACTATAGCTCGCCCCGCTTCGCAGCAACGCCGCCTCGCGGCAGAAGCTCGCGACCTTCGTCTATCGGTTAGGACACCAGCCTTTCACGCTGGGGAGACGGGTTCGACTCCCGTAGGTCGCGCCACCTTTTTCTGGGTGGCCGTGCGTATCTGAAACTACACGAAAATGAAAAGCGGAAGATCGAGGGCGTCCCCCACGATGCTGCGATGGATGAAAGACCGCGAAGCTCCGACGCGGAAGCGGCCATTGTGCCGGGCATGAGCAGCCGCTGAGCGGCGCGGCGCTTGACAGCTCTTTCCGGGCAGGCTGAAGCAAGCGAAGAGGGCGTCCGCGAACTTCGTGACGGTCCCGGATAGCAGCAGCGGCGGGGGAGCTTCCGGCGCCGCGTTCCGATTGTCCCGCGCAAGAAGCTGAATTAAGGCTTCGGCCCAGCTTCCGTCTCCCGACTGCCCCCATGAGCGCACCCGCTGCTTCCCCTACCGGCGCATCCTTCCGAAACCTTACGGCGGCGCTATTCCTCGCTGTCATGTGGGGGCTTTCGATTCCCATCACGAAGCTTGGCCTTCTTACGCTGCCCCCTTTGACCTTGACTGGGTTGCGCTTCCTGATCGCCGTGCCGTTGATGTTCCTCCTCGTCCTTGGAAAGCAGCGTCTACCACTCAGGGCGTTTCCCAAGGTTGCAGCGCTTGGCATCCTTGGCATTGGGATTGGACAGGTTGCTCAAACCTTCGGTGTCGTTGGAACCTCGGCCTCGGTGGCAACGACGATTTCTGCGGCGATTCCCGCTTTCGTCGTCATTTTCGCGGCGATGAGGCTCAAGCAGTCGGTGTCGAGTATCCAGGCCCTCGGCATTGCCGCGGCCTTCGTAGGAATCGCCTTGGTCGCCTGGGGACGCGGCGATGCGACTTCCGCTGCATCGCAGACAAGTTTGACGGGCGCGGCTCTCGTGCTGCTCTCCGCGTTGACGATTGCGTTCTATTATGTGTGGAGCGTCGAACTCTCGGAACGGCACGGGACCGTTGTCGTGGCGGCTTGGAGCACTCTGTTCGGCTTCATTGCGGTGCTGCCCTGGACTGTTTGGGAGATGTCGCGGGTTTCATTCGAGGTGACCGCTGTCGGCATCGCCTCGGCTGTCTATCTCGGCGTCATGGTGACCGTGGCCGGGCTCTTCCTCTGGCTTCATTTGCTACGGACGGTTCCTGCACGCATCGCGGCAAGTATTCAGTATCTGCAGCCAATCGTTGGCGTCGCGGCTGCGGCGGTGATGTTCGGGGACGCATTGGGGCCGCTTTTCCTCATAGGCGTTGCCCTCGTGCTGATCGGATTGACACTCACTGTCGCAACACGGCGAAAGCAGAAGACCGTAAACTGACCGGGCCCCGGAGAGCCCTCATCACCTGAGGCGCCAAACATGAAGTCACTTCACTCTTCGCCACCATCCGGCTGCATCGCCCGCTGCACCCTGATCTTGTCCTCCAGCTCCACGAGCCGTGCCGACTCCTGACAGGGGCCGCAGGTCGCGTTGTCGCGATGAGGGAGGGCCTCGCCGGCTCGTCCTTCTGGCTGTCCCGAGGGCGTCCGACTACGGCGTCGCTTCTGTTGCCGGGAGAGCATGTCGATCAGACCGAACTGAGCAGGATGCTGGTTTCGCTGTTGAGGACGCCGTCGATGGTCCGGACCTCGCGCAGGACACGGTCGAAATCGCTCAGGCTGTCGGCCCGGACCTCGGCGATCAGATCCCAGCCGCCATTGGTGGTGTGGAGCGAATGCAATTCGGGGAAGCCGCGTAGCTGCCGGATCACCGCGGTCGTCGAACGGCCGGTGACCTCGATCATCATGATCGCCCGGATCGCCTTGTCGTCGGAATCCTGCCGGAACCGGACGGTGAAGCCGAGCACGGCCCCCGATTCGATCAGGCGGTCGAGCCGGCTTTGCACGGTCGCGCGCGACACCCCGAGGATCGTGGCGAGCTTCGAGATCGGCGCACGGCCATCCTCGCGCAGGGCGGAGATCAATCGATGATCCAGCTCGTCGAAAACATGCATGACAAAATGTTCAATCCCGATTGGCAGACTGTTCTGATTTCTGCATCCAAGTGCACTTGTTCGCTGTTCTTAGTGCAAATTGCTTTGCCGTAAAATGGAGAGAGAACGAGACAACGGAGGAGGGTGCGCGATGATGCGGTATGTGGGCGTCGACAACATGGTCCGGCTGGTCAGGGCCGTCGGGGTCGAGGCCTATCTGACCGGGCTCGCGGACTATATCGAACAGGACTTCCGGCGCTGGGCCGAATTCGAGAAGGCGCCGCGCGTCGCCAGCCATTCCCGTGACGGCGTGATCGAGCTGATGCCGACCAGCGACGGCGCGCTCTACGGCTTCAAATATGTCAACGGTCACCCGAAGAACACGCAGTCCGGCCTGCAGACCGTGACGGCCTTCGGCGTGCTGGCGGATGTCGGCACCGGCTATCCGCGCCTGCTCTCCGAGATGACGATCACCACCGCCCTTCGGACGGCGGCGACCTCGGCCGTCGCGGCCCGTTATCTCGCGCGCAAGGATGCCGCGGTGATGGCGATCATCGGGCTCGGCTCGCAATCGGAGTTCCAGGCGCTCGCCTTCAAGGCGCTGAACGGCATCAGGCGCCTGCGCGTCTTCGACATCGATTCGACGGCGACCGAGAAATTCCTCGCCAATCTCGCCGGCCAGGGTTTCGAGATCGAGGTGGCGGCGAGCGCGCAGGAAGCGGTCCTCGGCGCCGACATCATCACGACGGTCACCGCCGACAAGCTGAAGGCGACGATTCTCTCCGACAACATGGTCGGAGCCGGCGTCCACATCAACGCGGTCGGCGGCGACTGCCCCGGCAAGACCGAATTGCAGCGCGAAATCCTGCTGCGTGCCGACGTCTTCGTCGAACTCCCCGAGCAGACGAGGATCGAGGGCGAGATCCAGCAGATGCCGCCCGATTTCCCGGTGACCGAGCTCTGGCGGGTGATCGTGGGCGAGACGGCAGGGCGCCGCACCCGCGACCAGATCACGGTCTTCGATTCCGTCGGCTTCGCCACCGAGGATTTTTCGGCGCTGCGTTATCTCAGCGATCTGATCGAGGGCACGGACTTTTATGACGAGATCGATCTGCTGACCGAGCCGGAAGATCCGCGCAACCTGTTCGGGCTGCTCGCCGCCGCCTGAGGCCGATGGTCTTGCATCGCCGCGGGCCGGACAAGGCCGGGCCGCGGTTCGCGGATCGGGGTAGCGCAAACGGCGCGGCCGCGGCCGATGTCATGCGGCCCCCTTGCCGGCGAACGCGATCGAACGGAGAGGCGCTTCGGAGAGCACTTCCGAGGCAAGCGGCATCGACCGCGGGCCACGGGCCGCCGACAGGTCTACCCTGAACGTCGCGATCAGCCGATCCAGGGCCTGAACCTGGTTTGAAAGGGCCGCTGCGGACGCCGCGCTTTCCTCGGCCAGGGCGGCGTTCTGCTGTGTCGTCGCGTCCATCATCGCCAGGGTCTGGCTCATCTCCTCGATGCCATTGGCCTGTTCCGACGAGCCGGCCGAAATGCCCGAGACGGCCGACGCCACCTGCTGCGAGGCGGCAACGATCCTCTCCAGCGCGGAGCCGGCGGAGCGCACCAGGGTGACCCCGCGCGCGACCTCGGCATTCGAAGCGCCGATCAGCGTATTGATGCCCTTCGAGGCTTCGCCGGAGCGTTGGGCGAGGGTGCGGACTTCCGAGGCCACCACGGCGAAGCCGCGGCCTGCATCGCCGGCTCGGGCCGCCTCGACGGCGGCATTGAGCGCCAGCAGATTGGTCTGGAAGGCGATGCCGTCGATCAGCGAGGTGATCTCGGCGATCTTCTTCGAGGCATCGTCGATCCCCGTCATCGCCTCGACCGCCTGACGGACGATCGCGCCGCCCTCTTCGGCGACCAGCATCGCCTCGCGCGCGGCCTGCTCGGCGTTGCGCGAGGTTTCCGCGTTGCTCTTGACCGAGGCGGCAAGCTCCTCGGTCGTCGCGGCGCTTTCCTCCAGCGAGGCCGCCTGTTCCTCGGCCCGCTCGGCCAGATTCTGCGATGCCTGCGAAACCTCCCCGACGCTGGAACGAATGTCCCGCGTCGTCGACAGGATGGTCCGCATCGTATCCTGCAAGGTGGCGACGGCCGCATTGAAATCGTCTCGGAGCTGGCCGTACTCGCCCGGCAGATCATCGGGCATGCGATAGGTCAGGTCGCCCCGGGCGATGGCGGCCATCGCCTGCCCCACCGAATTGACGACCGCCGCGCGCTCCTTTTCCAGGACCTCCCGTTCGGCCGTGAGCCGAGCAGCCTCGGCGGCCTCCAGATAAAGAGAGATCGCAAAATCCATGTCGAGCAGCGTTGCCTTGGCGACGGCGCTCACTTCCGCGGCGACCGATTGCGCGCTGGCCGCGGCGCCGCTCTTGGCCTGGCGGCCGCGAAAGGCCTTTCCCAGGACGCTCGACGCGGCACTTTCACCTTCGCCCCGAGGCCAGCGCGCCTCGATGAGCTTGCCGATCAGAGATTCGAGGACGAGGCCGTAGCCGCCGATATACCAACGCGGAGCAAGCCCGATCCGGGCATGGACCTGGCCGACGATCGAGACGGCGCTGAGATAATCCTCGTCGAACCGCCCACCCGAGATCATCTCCCAATGGGCGATCTGCTTGCCCTTGGCACCGGCGATCTGAGCCTCCCCCGAAAAGAAAGCTCTTGTTTCCGGAAACGCCCGGACCTGCTCGTAGAAATCGTCGAGCGCTTGGGGCAGCGCGCCCATGACGATCGGCTTTGCGCTCTGAAGATTGTCCAGGGCAGTCTTGCCCAGCTTCATGAATCGAAGACGTTCGGATAGGGCGCTCGACGACGACATGTGACTATCCCGATGGGTTGAGTGATGGCTGAAATCGCGGGCAGGCCAGGCTGGTCCGGTAGGCTGGGAGAAAAATCGCGCGGCTGATCGATCTCGCTTCCGCCGGAAAATGCTCTCCGGCGGCGGCGTGGCGGTCAGGCGGCTCGCACTGTCGCCAGGAAGCTTTCGGCTTCGGAGGAAAGCTTCTCCGCCTGCCGCACCAATTCGGTCGAAGCGGCGAGGGCGTGGGCGGACGCCTCGCTCGACTCCGAAGCGCGCCGGGCCACCCCCACGATGCCGTTCGCCACTTCGGCCGAGCTCTGCCAGGCTTGTCGGAGATTGCAGGCCGTTCGCTCGGTGGCGTGCTCCTGACTGGAGACCGCATGCGCGATCGCCGCTCCGATCTCGTTCATTTCCCGAATGGTCTGCCTGATCGCGTCGGTGGCGAGCGCGACATATTGGGTGAAGTCGCGGATGGCGCCGATCTGTGAGCCGATCTCGGCTGTCGCCTGAGCGGTTTGGGCGGCTAGCAGCTTGACTTCCCCGGCAACCACCGAGAAGCCTCGGCCCGTTTCACCCGCCCGG
The DNA here is from genome assembly GCF_017308075.1 of Allobosea sp. Classification (GTDB taxonomy): domain Bacteria; phylum Pseudomonadota; class Alphaproteobacteria; order Rhizobiales; family Beijerinckiaceae; genus Allobosea. The sequence continues at coordinate 219,607 of NZ_JAFKFX010000024.1, read as the reverse complement.
GCCGCCTCGATGCTCGCATTCATCGCCAGCAGCCTGGTCTTGCCTGCGATCTCGCGGATCGCCTCGACGATGCCGTCGATCTTGTCGACAGAGCCGGTCAATGCGCCCACTTGCAGGCTGATCTGTTCGGCTTCGGTGACGGCGCGCGTGGACACCAGACCGGAAGCTGCGATCTGTTCACCGAACTCGCTGAGGGACGCTGCCAGTTGGTCGGTCGAAAAAGCGACCGTTTCGATGGCCTTCGTCGCCTCCATCGAGGATTCGGTAGCGTCGCTTGCCCTGTGAAGGGTCTCGCTCGCCGAGGCCGCGAGCGACCCCGCCGATGCCTTCAGATCATTCGCGGCGATGGTGACCGAGCGAACGACGGTGGCGACCACCTGTTCGAAACTGCCCGCCAGCCTTTCGAGCGTCTCGCGACGATTGCGGCGCTCGGCCTCGAGATAGACCGAGATCGCCAGGTCCATGTCCAGCAGGGCAGCACGATTGAGCGCGATCGCCGCCCGGCGCATGCGGGGCTCCCGCCCGATCCGCCATGCGGCCTTCGCCTGACCGATACGGGCGGTCAATCCCGCGATAATGAAATTGTAGCCGCCGATATACCAATGCGGCTCGAGGCCGAGCCGGCAATGCACCTCGCCGATGCGCCGGACCGAGCTGGCATATTGATCATCGAAGCTTGCCTCGGTGATCAGGTCCCAGTGCGAGAGCTGCATCTGGCGGGCCCGTTCAATCACGGCATCGTTTGGAAACAACCGAGCGACATCGGGAAATGCGCGAATATGCCGGTAAAATGCGTCGAGCACCCCGGGCAGTTCCGCAGCCACGAGCGGCCGGATCTCGCGCAGCGCGCGGCGCACCTCGTCATCGATCCCGGCGAAGCTGAGTCTTTCGGCAATGTCGTCGCCGCTCGCGCGATCGCCGGAGCCGCCCCGGCCAAAGGTGGGCCGCTCTCCCGGTGAAGGATGCGCGCTCCCGGAACCTGCCACGGATACCGCTCCCACCCCTTCAGGTCCAGCCAGACTCATGGAATGATGGCTCCCCCGCGGCTGATCGCCTCGCACCAATGGAGTCGAGATCGATGCGAACGATTCCGTTCTTATTGAGTACCGTATCGTACATTACGTAAGGTTAACAGGAAATTGTCCACCGCGGCCCAACGCAATGTCCGGGGGAATGCTTGACGCAAGAGTTGAGGGGCGATTTCGAGATTCGAAACCAGATCCTGCTTTCGGTTCGGCCCGAAGCGCGAGCGTTCCTCGCGCCGAGGCTGATCACGCGGCGACTATCGCCGGGCCAGGCGCTCTACCAGGAGAACGAACCGTTCACGCACGCGATCTTCCCGCATGAGGGCGTGATTTCGCTCAGAGCCGAGATGCATGACGGACGCAGCGTCGAAAAAGCCTCGATCGGCTATGAGGGCTTCATCGGCATCGCCTTGATCATGGGGGGAGGCGAGGCGATCAGCCAGTCGACGGTCGCCGTATCCGGCTATGCCTCCTGGCTGTCGATCGAGGATCTGGACGAGGCGATCGCCGGCTTCCCCTGCGTTCGTGACGCCATGCTGCGCTACGCCAAGAGCCTAATCATCCAGCTGCTCGAGACCGTCGCCTGCAACAGCCTGCACAGCGCCGAGGAGCGTATCGCGCGCTGGCTCGCGCTTGCGCATGATCGGGTCGTAGGCGACAGTTTCCAGCTCACCCAGGCGGCGATCTCGCAAGCGCTCGGGCTGCGCCGCGCAACCGTCAACCAAGTCTGTTCGAAGCTGATGGAGAACGGCGCGATCGCCTATTCGCGGGGCGATCTGACCGTTCTCGACGGCGGTCGGCTTCAGGGCCATGCCTGCGAATGCTATGGCAGGGTCCGCAAGGCCTTCGAAATCAATGCGAAACCCGTCGAGCGCTTCATCAGATAGGGCGCGCGAGTTCTGGGCGCTTCGGCGCGACGCACCGGGCCTCTGCCGCCGATCAGGCTCGTCATGCTGACAGCGCATGGAACAGCAGGTTCTCATCCGCCGCCCCGCATCCTATAAGGCCGTACCGCGTGGTTCGAGCCTTTTCGGGAAGGCACCAGGTGGACACTCCCCACCGAGTACCGCGACCGCATGGCCGATCTCGCCAATCTCTTCAATCTGGTCGCGCCCTTCTTCGGGCTGATCGTGCTCGGCTTCGCCGTCGGCCGCTACAAGCAACTGCCGGAGGAGGGGCTCGCATGGATGCAGTTCTTCCTGATCTATGTGGCGCTGCCCTGCCTGTTCTACCGGCTGATCGCCGACAAGCCGCTGAGCGATCTGACGAATTGGGGCTTCGTCCTGGCGACCACCACGGCGACCTTCCTTGCCTTCACGCTCTCCTTCGGGCTCGGCTACAAGTATACGCGGGGGAACATGCCCCAGGCGGTGATGCAGGGCGTCGCCGGCTCCTATTCCAATATCGGCTATATGGGACCGCCGCTGATCCTGGCGGCGCTGGGCCCGGTCGCGAGCGCTCCGGTCGTCCTGATCTTCGTTTTCGACAACCTCCTGCTGTTCTCGCTGATCCCGTTCCTGATGGCTGTCGCCGGCGTCGAGAAGCGCAGCCTCGCGGCGACGGCCGGCGACGTCGCTTGGAAGGTCGCGACGCACCCCTTCAACCTCGCGACCGTCGCCGGCGTGCTCGCGGCTTTCACCAAGCTCGAGCTGCCGACCGCGATCGACAAGATGACGCTCTGGCTGTCGCAGGCGGCGGCGCCCTGCGCGCTCTTCCTGCTCGGCGTCACCGTCGCGCTGCGGCCGATGAAGCGCATGCCCGGCGAATTGCCGGCGCTGGTCTTCATCAAGCTGGTGCTGCACCCCTTGCTGGTCTGGGTGCTGCTCTCGGCGATGGACAATTTCTCCGACGCCTGGATTTATGCGGCGGTGATCATGGCGGCGCTGCCGCCGGCGCTGAACATCTTCGTGATCTCGACGCAGTACCGCGTCGGCGTCGAGCGCGCCTCGGCCTGTATCCTCGTCGGCACCATCGTCTCCACCGTGACGCTGACGGGCTTCCTGTGGCTGGTGAAGACGGGCAGGATGCCGGCCGACCTCTTCCATTGAGCGCCCCTCCGGGCCTCGCCAAGGGCCCGACGATGCAGCCGCTTTCCGATCTCCTCGTCCTCGATTTCTCGACGCTGCTGCCGGGACCGCTCGCCAGCCTGTTCCTGGCCGAAGCGGGGGCAAGGATCATCAGGATCGAGCGGCCGGAGGGCGAGGATATGCGCCGCTTCCCGCCACGGCTCGGCGAGACCTCGGCGCCGTTCGCGGCGCTCAATCGCGGCAAGACCAGCCTCGCCATCGACCTGAAGGCTCCCGATGCGTTGGAGCGACTGCGCCCGCTGATCGAGAAGGCCGACATCCTGATCGAGCAGTTCCGGCCGGGCGTGATGGAGCGGCTGGGCTTCGGCTTTGAAGCCATGCGTGCCGTCAACCCGCGGCTGATCTATTGCTCGATCAGCGGCTACGGGCAGGAAGGCCCCCGCGCGCTCGAAGCAGGGCACGACATCAACTACCAGGCGATCGGCGGGCTGCTCGGCCAGTCCCTGAAGCGCGGCGAGCCCGCGCCGCTGCCGCCGACGCTGGTCGCAGACATCGCCGGCGGGGCGATGCCGGCCGTACTCAACATCCTGCTGGCGCTGCGCGAGCGCGACCTTTCGGGGCAGGGCTGTCATCTCGACATCGCCATGACCGACGCGATGCCGACCTTCGCCTGGTACGGGCTGGCGCAGGGCCAGGCGAGCGGGCGCTATCCGCAGGGTGGCGAGGGGCTTTTGACCGGCGGCAGCCCGCGCTACGGGCTCTATGCCACCGCCGATGGCTGGTTCCTCGCCGTCGGGGCGCTGGAAGAGAAGTTCTGGGCGATCTTCAGCGCGGCGATCGGTCTCGACGAGGCCCTGCGCGACGATCGCCGACAGGAGGAAGCAACGCGCACCGCCGTTGCGGCCCTGATCGGCGCGCAGCCGGCCGCGCACTGGCGCGGGCTGCTCGAACCGCTCGACTGCTGCTGCACCGTGGTACGGACGCTCGAGGAGGCGCTGGCCGACCCGCAGCTCACCGCCCGCGGTTTGCTCGACCGGCAGGCCGAGGAGCCGGGCGGGCGCCGGATCGTCTCGACGCCTTTACCGCTGGCGCCGGTCTTCCGCGATGCGGCGCCGGCGCTGCGCAAGGTTCCGGCCGTCGGCGACGAGATGCTCTGAGCCTGAGGCGCGCGCTCAGCCTGCGGCGGTGCCACCGGCGAGGCCCTGGCGCATCACGAGCCGGCGCAGCGGCCCGAAGCGCGACAGCGCGAGCAGGCCGGCGCCGCGCAGGAGGTCGGCGGGCAAGAGATCGGTCAGCAGGGTCCGGTTGAGGGCGTCGACCGCACCGGTGCGCAACCGGACGTCGGTCTGTCGCGAAAGATCGTAGCGCGCCAGCGGCCCTTCCGCGCCGGGGTCCTCGGCCTCGATCAGGGAGTCGCGCAGCGCGGCGACGTCGCGCAGGCCGAGATTGAGGCCCTGCGCACCGATCGGCGGGAAGACATGGGCGGCCTCGCCGATCAGTGCGGCGCGGTCCGTGGCGAAGCGCTCGACGGAAAGGCCGCCCATCGGCACGCGCCCACGCCGGCCCTCGACGGTCATCGCGCCGACAATCGAATGAGTCTGGCGCTCGACCGCGCGGGCGAAGCCGGCATCGTCGAGCGCGGCGACCTCGTCGGCCTCGCGGGGAGCCAACATCCAGACAAGCGAGGAACGGCGGCCCGGCAGCGGCACCAGCGTGCACGGCCCGGCGCGGGTGTGGAACTCGGTCGAGGCGTCGCCATGCTCGCGGCGATGGCCGAGGATCGCGGTCAGCGCGACCTGCGGATAAGTCCAGTCGCGCGTCTCGATGCCAGCGGCGGCGCGAACCCGCGAATTGCGGCCATCGGCACCGATCACGAGCGCCGCATGCAGCGGCTCGAAGCCGGCGCCGGAGAGCCGCACCGCGTCCGGCCCGAGCTCGATCTCCTCGACCGGAAAGGGCACCATGCGGATCGCCGGTTTCTGCGCGGCGCGCGCGGCGAGCGTCTCGACCAGGGCGGCGTTCTCGACATTCCAGCCGAAGGCCGGAAGCCCGAGCTCGGCGGCCTTGAACTCGACCGGCGGCTGACGGAACAGGCTGCCGGTATCGTCGACAAGGCGCATGATCTCGAGCGGGGCGGCGATGCGCTCCAGTGCCTTGCCGAGGCCGAGTTCGCCGAGCAGGCGCCAGGAGCCGTCGAGCAGGGCGACAGTGCGACCGTCGCGCGGGGCGGTCGCGGCGCCAAACAGTACACTCTCCCGGCCAGTGGCGGCGAGGGCGAGCGCCGCGGCGAGCCCGACGGCGCCGGCGCCGACGATGGCGATCTGGCAATCCTGCATGCTTTGTTCCGTCATGCCGTCTTGGCTAGCTCATGTCGGCGGCGCTGGCGAGCGCGCCCTTGCCGCAGCTCAGACATCACGAAACCTCACCAGCCTATCGTCGATGCCTTCATGGCCGAGCACGCGGCGCACCGGCGCCGTCGCTCCGAGGATCTCGACCTTGGCGTCATGGCGGATCGCCTTGTCGATCATCGCCCGCAGCGCGACGGCGGCGCTGGAATCGGCAAAGGGGACGTCCGAGAGGTCGAGCACGATACGAGCCGGAAAGGGCCCGGTCCGATCGAGCACGGTCGCGACACTCATGCTGGCTCCGAAGAAGAGCGGGCCGGAAATGCGATAGCGGAAGGTATCGCCATTGCCGTTGCGGGGCACATCCACTTCGGCGGGCTCGGACATATCATCGTCGTCGACCAGGGCCGGGTCCATGCCGGCCTCGACGGTCACGACATTGGCCATGCGGTGCATGAAGATCAGCGAGCCGAGCACGACGCCGACGCCGATACCAACCATCAGATCCTCGAAGATCACCAACAGGAAGGTCGCGAGCAGGACCACCGAATCGGCGCGGGAATGCCTGAGGATGGCGATGAAGGCCGCCTTCTCCGCCATGTTCCAGGCGACGACGGCGAGCACCCCTGCCAGCGCGGCCAGCGGGATGTACGAGGCGAGCGGCGCAGCGACCAGCATGAAGAGCAGCACGAACAAGGCGTGCAGCATGCCCGCGACAGGCGACTGCCCGCCGGCCCGGACATTGGTCGCCGTGCGCGCGATGGTCCCGGTCACGCAAATGCCGCCGAACAGGGAGGCGCCGATATTGGCGGCCCCCTGCGCCACCAGTTCGGTGTTGGAGCGGTGCCGCCGGCCGGTCATGCCGTCGGCGACCACGGCCGAGAGCAGCGATTCGATGCCGCCGAGGATCGCGATCGAGACCGCCGCCGGCAGGACCGCGACCAGCTTCTCGAGGCTGAAGGCCGGCAGATGCGGGGCCGGTAGCGAGTTCGGGATGCCGCCAAAGCGGCTGCCGATGGTCTCGACCGGCAGATTCAGCAGGAAGACCAGCGCAGCGGCGAGCGCGACGGCGATCAACAGCCCCGGCCAGCCCGGCCGCCACCGGCGCAGGCCGAGGATGACGCCGATGGTCAGCGCCGAAAGCGCGACGGCCGCGGGGTTGATGGTAGCGAGCGCCCCCGAGAGCGCCTCCAGCTTCGGCAGCAATGCCGCCGGCTCCTTGCCCGGCAGGGTCAGCCCGAAGAGGTCACGAATCTGGCTGGCGAAGATGATGATGGCAATGCCGGCAGTGAAGCCGACCAGGACCGGGTGCGGAATGTATTTGATATAGGTGCCGAGCCTGAGCAGCCCGATGGCGATGAGAATGGCCCCGGCGAGCAGCGTCGCCAGCACCAGCCCGTCGAAGCCATGCTGGTCGATGGTCGCGGCGATCAGGACGATGAAGGCGCCGGCCGGGCCGCCGATCTGGTGCCGGCTGCCGCCGAGGGCCGAAACCAGGAAGCCGCCGATGATGGCGGTGAAGAGGCCGGCCGCCGGGGTTGCGCCGCTGGCGATGGCGATCGCCATGGAAAGGGGCAGGGCGACGATGGCGACCGTCAGTCCGGCGAGCGCGTCGGCCCGCAATCGGGCTGGGCCGTAGCCCTCCCGCAATACGGTGAAGAGCTTGGGAGCGAAGGTTCCATGCGAAGCCGTGTCGCTGCCAAGGCGCGCCCCTGGCTCGTTCATGTCTTGTTCCTGCGCTGCGATCCCACCAGCCCGACCGCGCTCCGGCACGCGACTCGCGCCGGACGCCGACCCCCATGCGCAGTCCAGCCGTTGCGCCGCCCGGATGCAAGTCCCTATGGTCGCGCACCTGCCTCGAGGAGAGATTGCCATGGTGAAGGCCATTCGCGTGCACAAGACCGGCGGACCGGACGTGCTCCAACTCGAAGACATCGCGCTGCCGGCGCCGGGGCCCGGTCAACTGCTGATCCGCAACCGTGCCATCGGCCTCAACTTCATCGACACCTATTTCCGGACCGGCCTCTACCCGGCGCCGCAGCTCCCGTTCACGCCCGGTAACGAGTCGGCCGGGGATGTCCTCGCGGTCGGCGAAGGCGTCACCGAGTTCAAGCCGGGCGACCGTATCGCCTGCGTCGCGGGCCTCGGCGCCTATGCCGAGGAGCGGATCATTCCCGCGGCTGCGGCCGTGGCCTTGCCCGATGCGGTGTCCTATGAGGCCGCCGCCAGCATGATGCTGAAAGGCCTGACGGCCGAGTACCTGCTGCACCGGACCTACAAGGTTAAGCCGGGCGACACGATCCTCGTCCATGCCGCGGCCGGTGGCACCGGCACCATTCTCTGCCAGTGGGGCAAGGCGCTGGGCGCCACGGTGATCGGCACCGCCGGCTCGAAAGAGAAGGCCGATCTCGCCAGGGCCCATGGCGCCGATCACGTCATTCTCTACGGCGAGGAGGACGTCGCCGCGCGCGTCAAGGAGATCACCGGTGGCCAGGGTTGCGACGTGGTCTATGACGGCGTCGGCAAGGACACCTTCATCGCCTCGCTCGACTCGCTGAAGCCATTCGGCCTGCTGGCGAGCTTCGGCAATGCCTCGGGCGCAGTCGACGGCGTCAATCTCGGCATCCTGGCGAGCAAGGGCTCGCTCTACGTGACCCGGCCGACGCTCAACACGCATACCGCCAAGCGCGAGACCATGGTCGAGATGGCGAAGAACCTGTTCGGCGCGGTGAGCTCCGGCAAGGTCACGGTGGCGATCAATGCCCGCTTCCCGCTGGCCGAGGCGGCTGCGGCCCATCGCGCCCTCGAAAGCCGCGGCACCACCGGCTCGACGGTGATTATTCCGTAGCGCATTTTCGAGCGGAGTGGGCGCCGGTTCGTCTGGAGAAAATGCGAACTGGAGCAGTCATGCGTTTCAACGAAGCGCAGAATGCTCCAGTCACCGCAGCATCCGGAGCGCTATTCCGCCCGAATTGCCGTTTAGGAACGGTCCTGCCGGAAGCGCTTTCCGGCTGGAGCGGGCTGCGAGCAGGTTTCGGGATGAACAGGTTGGGGCTGGCGCTGCTGCTGGCGCTCGGGCTCGCCGGTGCTGGGGCGCTCGTCGCACCACCGGCCTTGCGGCTGTGGGAGCTTCACATGGCCGCCGATGACCCGGTCGCGCTGTCGCAGCTGCGCCTCGGCGAGACCCTCGATGCGGCGCGCGTTGCAACGGGGATCGACGCAGCGATCGATGCCGGCGACGCCGAGCTCGCCGACAGCTTCATCTCACTCGCAGCCGAACGCGGCATAGCGGTGGCGCCCGAGCAGCTCCGGCGACTCCAGGCGCTGCGCGACGGTGCCTGGCTGCGCTCCGCTTCCGATTTCGGACATGGTTTCCTCGCCGGAGCGCGCGATAGCGACGCCGCCTTCGCCGGAGCGCTGGCGAGCGATGTCAGCGGCTTTGGCGATCTGCGCGATCTTGCCCTCGAAGGACGCAAGCTGCTCGGCGGGGAGGGCGCGGACGAAACCGTTCTTGCACTCTCGGCCGTCGGGCTCGCCGTCAGCGCCGCTACCTGGGTGAGCCTTGGTGGCGGCCTGCCGGCCCGTGGTGGCCTGAGCGCCGTCAAGGCCGCCGGCAAGGCGAAGCTGCTGTCGCCGGCCCTCACCGCCAGTCTCGGCCGTGCCGCCGCAGGCGCGCTCGACAGGCCGGCACTCGCCGCCAGCTTCGGCGCCGCCGCGCGGCTCGACCTTGCCGCGGCGAAAGTCGCGGCCGGCGGGATCGTCCGCCCGGCAGCGCTGGCACGCTTCACGGCGCTCGGACAGGATGCCGGTGTCCTCTATGCCCGTACCGGCCAGCGCGGCCTGCGGCAGGTGCTCGCCATAGCCGACGATGCCGGCGATATCGGCAAGGCGGCCCGGCTCGGAGCGGCGAAACCTTCGACCTTGCGGGCGACACTGAAGGTGCTCGGCCGTTCGGCCCTGGTGCTCGGAACGCTAAGCCTCAGCGCCGCGAGCTGGATGCTGGCCCTGATCGGCTATGCGCTGGCGCTCGCCATGGCGGCGCAGCGCTTCGGCTGGTGGCTCGGCCGCCTCGGCCGTCGCCGCAGGCTGGAGCGAGCGAGACGGCAAGGGGCCTCGGTCCTTCGCTGGCAGCCGGCCCTGCCTGCCGCAGCATGAGCCGGCGCGAAGCCGCCCTAAGAGAAAAAAGCGAAAGCAGGCGAAAGCGAGAATCGAAAGCGCTTCTGCCGACGGCAATGACCGGGAAGCAAATCACTTCCCGGACCTTACGTCATGTACCGCTTCCTGCGCCTTGCAGGCTTCAGCCTCTCCTTCCTGATCGTTGCGACCGTTCTCTTCGGCCAGCTGACCAGCCGGCCGACCATCAACGTCGCGCTGCAGCTCGAAGAGGGCCAGGCCCGGCTCGAAAAGCCCTCGCGGATGCGTGTCGGGCGTGTCGCCGAAATCCGCCGCATGCCGCGCGTCGTCGGTGCGAGCTTCGCCTGATCAGAGGAAGCGACAAGAGGTTCCGTCAGACCGCAACCCCGTGGAGGTCATAGGCGTCGGCGCGCTCGACCTTGACCGTGACGATGTCGCCCGGCCGCAGCGGCCTCCGGCTCGCAACATAGACATTGCCGTCGATCTCCGGCGCATCCCATTTCGAGCGCCCCTTGGCGACGCTCGGGCCGGCCTCGTCGATGATCACCGGAATGCGCTTGCCGACCCTCGCCTTGGCGAGGCGGGCGCTGACCAACGCCTGGGTCTTCATGAAGCGGTGCCAGCGCGCTTCCTTCTCCTCCTCGGCGATGGCGGGCAGGCCGAGATCATTGGCCTTGGCGCCCTTCACCGGCTCGTATTTGAAGCAGCCGACGCGCTCGAGCTTCGCTTCCTTCAGCCAGTCGAGCAGGAAATCCACATCCTCCTCGGTCTCGCCGGGGAAGCCGACGATGAAGGTCGAGCGAATGGCGAGATCGGGGCAGATTTCCCGCCATTTGCCGATGCGCTCCAGCGTCTTCTCGTGATGGGCCGGCCGATGCATCGCCTTCAGCACGCTCGGCGAAGCGTGCTGGAAGGGGATGTCGAGATAGGGCAGAACGTGCCCTTCCGCCATCAGCGGGATGACCTCGTCGACATGCGGATAGGGGTAGACATAGTGCAGGCGCACCCAGATGCCCATCTGGCCGAGCTCGCGCGCCAGCTCGAAGAAACGGGTGCGGATCTCGCGATCCTTCCACATCGAGGGTGCGTATTTGATGTCGAGGCCGTAGGCGCTGGTGTCCTGCGAGATCACCAGGAGTTCCTTGACCCCGGCCTTGACCAGCTTCTCGGCCTCGCGGAGCACCTCGCCGATCGGCCGCGAGACGAGGTCGCCACGCAGATTCGGGATGATGCAGAAGCTGCAACGATTATTGCAACCTTCTGAAATCTTTAAATATGCGTAGTGGCGCGGCGTCAGCTTGATGCCCTGTTCGGGGACTAGGTCGACGAAGGGGTCATGCTTCGGCGGCACCGCCTGATGGACGGCCGAGACGACGCTCTCATAGGCCTGCGGGCCGGTGATCGCGAGCACGTTCGGGAAGGCGCCACGGATCTGCTCGGGCTCGGCGCCCATGCAGCCGGTGACGATCACCTTGCCGTTCTCGGCCATGGCCGAGCCGATCGCCTCGAGCGATTCCTGCTTGGCGCTGTCGAGGAACCCGCAGGTGTTGACGATGACGAGGTCGGCGCCCGCATGGCTCTTGCTGAGCTCATAGCCCTCGGAGCGCAGCGAGGTGATGATGCGCTCGGAGTCGACCAGGGCCTTGGGACACCCCAGCGAGACGAAGGAGATTTTCGGCGCGACGGCATTCATCGGCGGCTGGACTCGATGTCAGGAAAAGGGAAAGGCGCGGCAGGGCCGGCGCATTGGCGCTTCCTTTGATCCTTTTTCGACGAATTTGCAAATGCCGGATGAGCGCAGGCGGGTTTCAAGATGGCTTTCGGGATGATCGTCATCATGCCGAAAGCCGCGTGAATGGTGTCGGCCTCGCCCCAAACGCCTTAGCCGGCCGCGGTTGCGACCGGCCGCTCGGGATCCTGGGTCCAGTCGGTCATCGAGCCGTCATAGAGCGAGACCTCGTCGCGACCGAGCACCTCGGAGAGCACAAACCAGTTCAGAGCCGCCGTGTGGCCGGTGTTGCAATAGGAGATCGCCGGACCGCCGGGCACGGATCCATAGAGCGCGCCGAGATCGTCCCGCGACTTGAGCTTGCCGGTGACCGTATCGAAGGCCGCCGCATAGTCGCGCGAGACCGCGCCCGGGATATGGCCGGCGCGCGTCGCCTCGGCCGCCTTTTCGCGACCGTCGAAATAACTGGCGGCGCGCGCATCGACCAAGGTCGCGAGCTTGCCGCGTGCGGCGACGAAGGTCGCATCCGCCGTGCTGCGCAGTTCCTGCTTCACGACCACGGGATAAGGCTCGGCCGGCCTGGGCTGCGACGGACCGGTCGCGACCTGGCGCTCCGGGGCGGCCTGCCAACCCTTGAAGCCGCCATCGAGAATCGCCTGCTGGCCATGGCCGATCAGCTTCAGCGTCCAGTAGACGCGCGCCGCCGCAGCGAGATCGGTGGCGGCGAGGCCGGCCGGAACGATCACGACCCGGCTTTCCGGCCGGGTGCCGAGCCTGCCGGCAAGGGCGGCGAGATGGTCGAGCGGCGGCAGCATGCCGGGCGCATTGCCGATCCTGGCGCGCCAGCCATCGGCGGCATAGTCGCTGTGCACCGCTCCGGGGATGTGGCCGGCCTCGAACGCTGCCCGGCCGCCTTCGGCCGTGCTGCGGATGTCGAGGATGACGAGGTCGCTTCGGCCGAGAGAGGCCTGCAGGATCTCGGGCGAAACCAGTCCGGATACGGGGAAATCGCTCATTCGGCTGCCACCTGCTTCAACTCGTCGATAACCTCGAGCGAGGCGCTCATTTCCGCGGTCGCGCCGAGCATGATCGAAGCCGAGCAGTATTTTTCCTTCGACAATGCGACGGCACGCTCGGCCTTGGCCGGGGAGAGGCCGCGCCCGCTGATCCGATAGGAGATATGGATCCTGGTGAAGACCTTGGGATCTTCCGCCGCGCGCTGCGCCTCGACCTCGACCTCGCAGCCGGTGACGTTCTCGCGGCCCTTCTTGAGGATCTGCACCACGTCGAAACCGGTGCAGCCGGCGAGCCCGATGAGCAGCATCTCCATTGGGCGGATGCCGATATTGCGGCCGCCATATTCAGGGGCGCCGTCCATGACCACGGCGTGACCGCTGCCGGCCTCACCCATGAAGGCCATGCCCTCGACCCATTTTGCGCGCGCTTTCATCGCCATCTCCTTCGGCCTGGTTCGCTATCGGAATAGCCCGGCGCGGCGCGCGAAGCGAGAGGGTCAGGCCGCAGCGAACAGGCTGCCATGCGAGATGCGCAGCCGCACGCGCTCGCCGATCGCCGGGGCGACCTGGCTGGCGAGATCGACGTCGAGGCGTTTCGGCAGGCCCTCGACGGCGACCTCGGCGCGGCGCAGCGGTCCGTTGCGACGCAGATGCTCGACGATGCCGGGCAAGGCGAGCGGCGCATCGTCGACGATGCGCAGATGCTGCGGACGGACATAGAGCGAGGCCGGGCCGCTCTTGTTCTGGGAAAGACCACCGAGCACCGGCCGATCGCGGAAGAAGGCTTGGCTGCCGACGACCTTGACCGGCAGATGGTTGGCGTCGCCGAGGAATTCGCAGACGAAAGGTGTCGCCGGATGGTCGTAGACATCGTCGGGCGAGCCGACCTGTTCGAGCCGGCCATCGCTCAGGATCGCGACACGGTCGGCGAGTTCGAGCGCCTCTTCCTGGTCGTGGGTGACGAAGACGGTGGTGTGGCCGGTGCGCTGATGCAATTGGCGCAGCCAGGCGCGCAATTCCTTGCGGACCTTGGCGTCGAGCGCGCCGAAAGGCTCGTCGAGCAGCAGCACGCGCGGTTCGATGGCGAGGGCGCGGGCAAGGGCGACGCGCTGGCGCTGGCCACCCGAAAGCTGGCTCGGATAGCGTTTCTCCAGCCCGGGAAGCTGGATCAGTTCGAGCAGTTCGGAGACGCGGCGGCGAATCTCGGCCGGCTCCGGCCGCTCGCCGCGCGGGCGCGATTTCAGCCCGAAGGCAACGTTCTCAGCCACGGTCATGGTCTTGAACAGCGCGTAGTGCTGGAAGACGAAGCCGATGCGCCGGTCGCGCAGGGAGAGATCGCGGGTGTCGGTGCCGCCAAAGAGCACACGCCCGCGCTCGGCCTGCTCCAGCCCGGCGATGACGCGCAGCAGCGTGGTCTTGCCCGAGCCGGAAGGGCCGAGCAGGGCGACAAGTTCGCCGGGCTGAATGTCGAGCGAGACGCCGCGCAGGGCAGGGAAGTTCTGGAAGCGCTTCTCGACGGTTTCGATGGTGACGGCGACGGACATGGGACGAGCTCTCAATGACGTCGGCTGGCGGCGATCGCGTCGGCGAAATGCCATTCCAGCAGGGTTTTCAGGGCGAGCGTGACGAGGGCCAGGCCCGCCAGCAGCGAAGCGACGGCGAAGGCGGCGGCGCCCATGTATTCATTATAGAGGATCTCGACATGCAGCGGCATGGTGTTGGTCAGGCCGCGGATCTTGCCGGAAACCACGGCAACGGCGCCGAATTCGCCCATCGCACGGGCGTTGCAGAGCAGGACGCCGTAGAACAGGCTCCATTTCACATTTGGCAGCGTCACGGTCAGGAAGGTGCGCCAGGGCGACGCGCCGAGCGTCAGCGCCGTCTCCTCCTCGGCCGAGCCGAGCGACTGCATGTGCGGGATGAGCTCGCGGGCGACGAAGGGGAAGGTGACGAAGATCGTCGCCAGCACGATACCGGGCAAGGCGAAGACGATCTGGATGTCGTTCGCCTTCAGCCAGGGGCCGAAATAGCCCTGGGCTCCGAAGAGCAGCACGAAGACCAGGCCCGAGATCACCGGTGAGACCGAGAAGGGCAGGTCGATGAAGCTGGTCAGCAGGCTCTTGCCGCGGAACTCGAACTTGGCGATCGCCCAGGCGGCAGCGATGCCGATGACGATGTTGAAGGGCACCGCGATCGCGGCGACGAGCAGCGTCAGGCGGATGGCGGCGAGCGCGTCGGGCTCGAGGATGGCTTCGCGATAGGCCTGCCAGCCCCGTGCACCGGCTTCGACGAAGACCGTGATCAGCGGCAGGAAGAGGAACAGGCAGAGGAAGGCCAGGGAAATCGCGACCAGCAGCCATTGCACCAGCCGGGATTCGCCGGAGATGCGCCTCGCAGCACGGACGGGCTCGAGGTCTTCCGCCTGAAGGGGGAGGCTCGCATCAGACATTGCCGAACCTCCTTCGAGCGCGGGCCTGGACGAGATTGACCAGCAGGATCAGGGCGAAGGACAGCAGCAGCATCAGGGTGGCGACCACGGCCGCGCCGGCATAGTCGAACTGCTCCAGCCGGATCACGATCAGCAGCGGCGCGATCTCCGAGACCATCGGCACATTGCCGGCGATGAAGATCACCGAACCGTATTCGCCGACAGCCCGGGCGAAGGCGAGCACGAAGCCGGTCATCAGCGCCGGCAGGACCGGCGGCAGCAGCACCTGGAAGACGGTGCGCCAGCGGCTGGCGCCGAGCAGAGCCGCGGCCTCCTCGATATCCGCCGGCAGCTCCTCCAGAACGGGCTGGACGGTGCGCACGACGAAGGGCAGGCCGATGAAGATCAGCGCCACCATCGCGCCGAGCGGCGTGTAGGCGACCTTGATGTCGTAAGGCGCGAGCAGGCCGCCGACCCAGCCATTGGGCGCGTAGATCGCCGCCAGCGCGATACCGGCGACGGCGGTCGGCAGAGCGAAGGGCAGGTCGACCGCGGCGTCGATCAGGCGCCGGCCCGGAAACTCGTAGCGCACCAGAACCCAGGCCAGGATCAACCCGAACACGGCGTTGACCGTGGCGGCAAAGAGCGCGCCGAAGAAGGAGAGGCGCAGTGCCGCGAGCGTCCGCGGCGAGGTCGCGACGGCCCAGATGTCGGCCGGGCCGGCGCTCGCCGCCTTCAGGAACAGCGCGGCGAGCGGGATCAGGACGATCAGCGACAGCGCCGTCAGCGTGATGCCGAGCGCCAGGCCGAAGCCGGGCAGGACACTGGGCTCACGCCAGCGGGAGACCGTCGCGCTCATGGTTCAGCGCGTCGGCTTGTAGAGCTGGTCGAAGGTGCCGCCATCGCCGAAATGGGCGGGCTGCGCCTTGGACCAGCCACCGAAGGCGGCATCGATGGTGATGAGCTCGACCTTCGGGAACTTGGCGATGTCCTTGGGATCGGCGGCCTCGGGATTGCGCGGGCGATAATGATGCTTGGCGATGATCGCCTGCCCCTTCGGCGTGTAGAGGAAGTCGAGATAGGCCTGCGCTTCGGCCCGCGTGCCCTTGGCGTCGACATTACCGTCGACCACCGTCACCGGCGGCTCGGCAAGGATCGAGAGCGAGGGTACGACGATGTCGAACTTGTCCGCGCCGAACTCCTTCAGCGCCAGGAAGGCCTCGTTCTCCCAGGACAGGAAGACGTCGCCGATACCGCGCTGGGTGAAGGTCGTGGTCGCGCCGCGCGCGCCGGTGTCGAGCACCGGAACGTTCGCCAGGAGCTTGGCGATGTAGTCGCGGATCTTGGCCTCGTCCTTGTTGAAGGCCTTCTCGGCATAGGCCCAGGCGGCGAGATAGTTCCAGCGTGCGCCGCCCGAGGTCTTCGGGTTCGGCGTGATGATCTGGACGCCCGGCTTCACCAGATCGCCCCAGTCCTTGATCGCCTTCGGATTGCCCTTGCGGACCAGGAAGACGATGGTCGAGGTATAGGGCGAGGAGTTGTGCGGCAGGCGCGACTGCCAGTTCTCCGGCAGTTTCTTGGAGCGCTGCGCCACGGCGTCGATGTCGCCGGCGAGCGCCAGCGTCAGCACGTCGGCATTGAGGCCGTCGATGACCGTGCGGGCCTGCGCGCCGGAGCCGCCATGCGATTGCCGGATCGTCCGGATCGTCTTCTGCTGATTCCTGGCGTTCCAATCGGCGATGAACGCCGCATTGATCTCGCGATAGAGTTCGCGGGTCGGGTCATAGGAGACGTTGAGCAGCTCGGTCTGGGCGCGGACACCGGTCACGAGCCCGAAGCAGAGCGAGAAGGCGCCGAGCGTCAATCCGGCGTGAAGCAGATGGCGAAGTCTCTGTCGCGTCATGTCAGTGCTCCGTATTGAACGGCCCGGGGAGGGAAAGACCGTTCGAAATAACAAACGAAACGTACTGAATTAGCGGCATGCACTCAACCGCGTGTGGCAGTAGAGCCTTTCCAAACATCGATCGCCAGAGAGAAAACGCCTCTCCGGCCGATCGGTTCAATCTCAGGCGCGAGCCTGCTGGCGAATGGCAGCCGACACGGCCGCGCCCATGGCGTGGCCGATGATCACGAGGACCGGCCCCTTGCTCGGCAGCTCGCCGAGGCGCTCGGGCAGATCGGCGACCGTGCCGGAGACACGTGCCTCGTCCGGGCGCGTCGCCCCGAAGATCGCGATGGCCGGCGTCGCCGGATCGATTCCGGCGGCGAGCGCGCCGTCGCGGAAGGCGGCGAGGGTGGCCCGCGCCATGTAGACCACCGTCGTGGCGACCGGGTCGGCCATCGCGGCCCAGTCGATATCCCTGGGCAGTTGCCCGTCGCGGGCATGGCCGGTGACGAATTGTAGCCGTCTTGCGTGGTCGCGATGGGTCAGCGACAGGCCGAGCGACGCGGCTGCGCCCTGAGCGGCCGAGATGCCAGGCACGATCGCGACTGGAATGCCGGCCTGGGCGCAGGCTTCGATCTCCTCGCCGGCGCGACCGAAGATGCCGGGGTCGCCGCCCTTCAGCCGGACGACATGCTTGCCCTGGCCGGCGAGCGCCACCAGCATGGCGTTGATGTCGTCCTGTTTCACGGACGGGCCGTAGCCCTGCTTGCCGACCAGCAGCCGCTTGGCCTCGCGCCGGGCGAGTTCCAGCACATCGGTGGAAACGAGGTCGTCGTAGAGAATGATGTCGGCGCTCTGCAAAGCGCGGATCGCCTTCAGCGTCAGCAATTCGGGATCGCCGGGGCCTGCACCGACCAGGGTTACGCGCCCACCTGCCGAACCCGACGCCTCGATCTGGTCGAGCGTGCTGCGCAGGCTGGCATGATCACCGGCATCCGGCCGGCGCTGCGGCTCGCCGAAGGCAAGACTGGTGAAGCTCTCCCAGAAGGAGCGGCGCGCGGGAAAGGCGAGCTCGCGCTCCTGCACGGCCGGGCGCCAGTCCTTGGCGGCCTGGGCCCAGTGCTTCAGCCCGGCCGGCAGCAACGCCTCGATCTTGGCGCGAATCGCCTGGCCGAAGACGGGAGCGGCGCCGTCGGTCGAGATCGCCACGACCAGAGGCGAACGGTTGACCAGCGAGCCGAAGGCGAAATCGCAGAATTCCGGCTTGTCGACGAGATTGACGGGAACGCCGAGCTGGCGTGCGGCGGCGGCGAAGGCCTTCGCCTCTTCGACCGCGTCGATATCGGCGATGGCGAGCGTCGCCCCGTCGAGATCGGCAGCTTGCCAGTTGCGCGCGAGGACTTCGACCGTGCCGGATGGCGGATCGGCGGCGAGTTCTGCGAACATCTCGGCGCTGCCGCCTGCGAGGATCAGAAGGTTGCAGCCGGCGGAAGCCAGCAGCTCCGCCTTCCAGAGCGCACCCTCGCTTGAACCGGCCAGCACGACCTTGCGCCCGTCCAGCTTGTGGAACAGCGGCAGCGTCGCGAGCCGCTCGATGCGGCGCGGGGCGGTCGGGCGCGGGGCTCTGTCGGTCATCTTGGCGTCACTGCTGCTTTCACGTCCGGCGGCCCTTGCGTCTCGCTGCTCGGCGGCATGAACAGCCAAAGCCCGGCGAGCGCAAGGATGATAAGGCGGAAGCAAAGATCGAACCAGCGTTCGCGGGGGCTGGACTCCAGCTGGTCGAGGGCGCTCGTCAGCATGGCTTCCTCCCAATGATCGTCGCTATGGCGATCGGCCGGCCGCAGTTCATGCTGCTGCGCCGCGCTCCTCATCGCCGTCAGCCCGCCGCCTGCGCCAGGCGCTTCGCCCGGCGCTGGTCGAGGATGCTGCCGCCGTCGCCATAGCCGCGCTGATAGCGCGCGCCGACATGGCCTAGCGCCCGCTGCCATTGCTCCGCCGGCTGGCGCCCGGCGCTGGAGGCCGGCAGCGCGATCTCGTCGAAGCCGCAGAACAGCGCATAGGCGAACTGGTCGACGATCAGCGGACCGCTGGCGCGCAGCCTGCCGGTGAAGCCGGCACGCCGGAGCTGCCTCGCAAGGCTGAAGCCGCGGCCGTCGGAATAGGCGGGAAAGCCGATCGCGATCAACGCAAGCTCCGGCAGCAGCGCCTCGATCTCGGCGATGGCGAGGCTGTTGGGAATCACCACGCCGATCTGCTGGCCCGGCGCCCTGTTGGCGAGAGCTTCCGGCAGCGCCTCCCAAGGGACGAGGGCGAGCGGGATATTGCCGATGGCGGCGCCATCGCTCTGCGTCCAGGGATCGGATGCGGGTCCGTTGCGATCAAGCAGCACGGTCGAGCTCCAGGAAAGCGGCCTTGAAGGGAGCAAGGCCGAGGCGGCGGACATTCTCGATGAAGCTTTCGCCGGCTTGGCGCTGCTCCAGATAGACCGCGACGATGCGCTCGATCGCATCCGGCACCTCCTCGGCCGCGAGGCCGGGACCGAGAATCTCGCCGATCGCCGCATCCTGGGTGGCGTCGCCGCCGAGCGTGATCTGGTAGGATTCGATGCCGCGCTTCTCGAGGCCGAGAATGCCGATATGGCCGACATGGTGGTGGCCGCAGGCGTTGATGCAGCCGGAGATCTTGATGTTGAGCGCGCCGATCTCTTGCTGCCGCGCATCCTCGGCGAAGCGGCGGGCGATGGCCTGGGCGATCGGGATCGAACGCGCCGTCGCGAGTGCGCAATAGTCGAGGCCGGGGCAGGCGATGATGTCGGTGATCAGGCCGATATTGGCGCTCGCGAGCCCGGTTTCCCCGAGGCGCCGCCAGATCGCGAAGAGATCCGACAGCTTCACATGCGGCAGAACGAGGTTCTGCGCATGGGTAACGCGGATCTCCGAGAAGGAGAACTCCTCGGCGAGATCGGCGATGAGCCGCATCTGTTCGCTGGTTGCGTCCCCGGGCGCCTCGCCGACCGTCTTCAGCGAGATCGTCACGGCCGCATAGCCCGGCTGCTTGTGGGCGGTGGTGTTGACCTCGACCCAGCGATCGAAATCGGGATTTCCGGCCCGGGCTGTCTCCAGCGCCGTGCTCGTCTCCGGCAGCGCCCGATAGGCGGGCGGCGCGAAATAGGCGGCGATGCGCGCGACCTCTTCGGGATCGGCATTGATCGAGGGGCCGTCGAGTGCGGCGAACTCCACCTCGACGCGGCGGGTGAACTCCGCGTGGCCGGTCTCGTGGACGAGGATCTTGACCCTGGCCTTGTACTTGTTGTCGCGTCGGCCTTCGAGATTATAGACCCGCATGATCGCCTCGAGATAGGCGAGCAGATCTGCCTTGGGCAGATAGTCGCGCACCACCTTGCCGATCATCGGCGTACGCCCGAGGCCGCCGCCGACGCTGACCTCGTAGCAAGTCTCGTGCGTATCGGGATGGCGGCGGATGCGCAGGCCGATATCATGGGCCTTGATCACCGCCCGGTCCTGCTCGGCGCCGGTCACCGCAATCTTGAACTTGCGCGGCAGGTAGCTGAATTCGGGATGCTGCGACGACCATTGCCGGATCAGTTCGGCAGTCGGGCGCGGATCCTCGATCTCGTCGCGGGCGATGCCGGCAAAATGGTCGGCCGTGACGTTGCGGATGCAGTTGCCGGAGGTCTGGATGCAATGCATCTCGACATCGGCAAGCAGCCCGAGTATCTCGGGCACGTCGCGCAGCTTCGGCCAGTTGAACTGCAGGTTGGTGCGCGTGGTGAAATGGCCGTAGCCGCGGTCGAAGCGCTCGCCGATCAGCGCGAGCTGGCGGAGCTGGCGTGAGGACAGCGTGCCATAGGGAATGGCGATCCGCAGCATGTAGGCATGGAGCTGGAGATAGACGCCGTTCTTCAGCCGCAGCGGTTTGAACTCGTCCTCGGTCAGCGAACCGTCGAGGCGGCGGGCGACCTGATCACTGAACTGCGCCACCCGCTCGCGCACGAAGCGCTCGTCGAATTCGTCGTAACGATACATCTGTCAGGCCCTCTGACCGGAAGGCGCAATGCCTTCGCCGGCCTGCTTGCCGAGATCCCGGCGATTGCTCGGTCCGAGCGTCTTCATCCGCTCGCGATAATGGCGGGGCACCGGACGGCCGGTCTCCGTCTCGACGTCGACGAGATAGGCGTCGACGACGCGCTGAGCTCCGAACTCGACCACGGCGAAGGCTTCCAGGCGCTCGGCGCCGGGATCATCATTGGCGACCAGCGCCAGCGCCGGGTCGCGCGTCCAGGCCAGTGCTGCGCCCGCCGCGGAGGCGAAGACGACATCGCCGTCGCGCAGGTCGTTGGCGAGCAGGATCGCGGGCAAAGCGGGGCGCTTCGCTAAGGCCGCCATCACACGCTCCTGCTGCCCTGGCGGGGCGCGATGCTCTCATTCTCGATCGATTTCGGACTGGACACTGGCGCTCGCTACGTTCGCTATTACGAACGCTGAAAATAAACCGCCGAACGCCCCGCATCAATTCACGTTGGATAGCGTGATTTTTCTTATTTCCGTTCAAATGTGGGAAATTTGTCTTTCGAGCCCTGTGCCGAACGACAGATGGCTTGCCCTTTGTCAGGCGAGACCGCCGAGCCGGTAGCCGACGCCGGGTTCGGTCTCGATCAGCCGGGGGGTCGACGGGTCGTCCTCGAGCTTCTGGCGCAACTGGCCGACGAAAACGCGCAGATATTGCACGTCGTGCTCATGGGCCGGGCCCCAGACGGCGGTCAGGATCTGCTTGTGCGTGAGCACGCGGCCATGGCCGCCGGCAAGGCAGGCGAGCAGGTCGTATTCCTTGGGAGAGAGCTTGACCGGGGCGCCGGCGCGGCTGATCCGGCGGTTGACCAGATCGATCTCGACGCTGCCCGCGACTAGGACCGGCTCGGCGCCCTGACGCTCGATGCGGTGGCGCAGCGCGACGCGCAGGCGCGCCAGCAATTCGCCGACGCCGAACGGTTTCTCGACATAATCGTCGGCACCGGCGTCGAGCGCGTCGATCTTCTCGGTCTCGCGGTCGCGGGCCGAGAGGATGATCACCGGGCCATCATAGAAGGCGCGTGCCTTGGCCAGCGCCTCCTTGCCGTCCATGTCGGGCAGGCCGAGATCGAGCACGACGGCGTCGGGCGGCTTGCGGGCGATCTCGCGCAGGCCGGCCGTGGCATCGTCGGCGCGGATCGGCTCGTAGCCGGCGGCATCGAGGGCAGGGCCGAGAAAGCGATGGATCTGCGGCTCGTCGTCAATGACCAGGATGCGGGGGCGGAAGGCTGTCATGCGTCGGGTTCTCCGCCCGCGATGTCTTTGCGCAGGCTGATCAGGATACGGGTGCCGCCCTTCGAGCCGTCCGGCCGCTCGCGGATCGGGCTGGCGGCGGCGATGCGCCCGCCCATGGCCTCGACGAAACCCTTCGCGATGGCAAGACCGAGGCCGGCGCCCTTGCCGCGCTCGCCACCGCGATCGATCGCCTCCTCGAGCCGGCGGAACTTCTCGAAGACGCGCTCCAGCTCGGCGGTCGGAATGCCGCGGCCTTCGTCTTCGATCGAGATCACGACATTGCCCCGGTCTTCAAAGGCCGCCGTCTCGATCAGCGCGCCATCCTCGCTATAGGTGATGGCGTTTTCGAGGATGTTGACCAGCACCTGTTCGAGCAGGACGGGGTCGGCCCTGACCATGGAGAGCTCGGCCGGGAAATCGCGCAGCGCTCGGCGCTGGCCGAGCCGACGGGAGACGCGGGCCAGCGCTGCCACAATGACGTCGCGGACATCGATCCAGTCCCGCCGAGCCACCAGAGCGCCGCCTTCCAGCTTCGTCATGTCGAGGAGGTCGCCGACATAGCGGTTGAGCCGTTCTGCCTCCTCGCGGATCGAAAGCAGGAGATCGTCGCGCACGGCCGGCTTCATGCCGCTGCCATAGTCGATCAGGGTGGTCGCCGAGCCGAGCACGGTGGCGAGTGGCGTGCGCAGATCATGGCTGACCGAATTGAGCAAAGCCGCGCGCAGGCGGTCGCTGCGGCGCAGCGCCTCGGCATCGACCGCCGCCGCGGCGAGCTCGGCGCGCTCGATCGCGATCGCGCCCTGGTCGAGCAGGGCGAGCGCGAAGCGTTCGTTCTCTGCGGTCGCCAGCGCGCTCGGCTCGAAGCCGACGACCCCGGAGCGCAGGCGCACGCCCTGCAGCGCCCGGAAGGTCCAGCCGGCATTGGGCAGGGTGCCGGTGCCGGCGCCAGCCGGCTCGCCACGATTCCAGGTCCAGCGCGCCGCGGTCATGTCGGCGGTCGAGAGCGGCTCGATCTCTGGCGCTCCGGCAATGGCGGCGATCTCGCCGCCATCGGTCGGCAGCAGAACGACGACCTTGCCGGAGGTCGCGGCCGAGACCTGCTCGGCGAGGATCGCCGCGGCGTCCTCCTTGCGGGCGGC
Organism: Allobosea sp.; assembly: GCF_017308075.1. Lineage (GTDB taxonomy): Bacteria > Pseudomonadota > Alphaproteobacteria > Rhizobiales > Beijerinckiaceae > Allobosea. The sequence goes on along the minus strand of NZ_JAFKFX010000024.1, from coordinate 196,555 downwards.
GCCGGAAAGGCGGCGGCTCGCGGCGAGCAAAGCGGTGATGGCCGAGGCGCGTCTTGCCGTCGCAGTCGCCTGGTCGCGGACACGGCCGGTCAGGCTGCCGGTCGTCATCGCGACCGCAAAGAAGACGAGGAAGGTCAGGAGATCGGCCGGGTGACCGATCCAGAAGGAGAGCCGTGGCTGCAGGAAGAAGAAGTTGTAGGCGAAGGCGGCGAGGCCCGCGGCGGTCACGGCCGGCCAGAGCCCGAAGGCGAGGCCTGCGCCGAGCGCTGAGACCATGAACAGCATGGCGAGGTTGGCGTTCTCGACATGCTGGTCGAGCAGGGCGGCGAGGCCGATCGCGGCACCGACCATGGTGACGGCGCCGACATGGCCGCGCCATTGGAACCGCGGCTTCGGGCCCGTGAAAGCGGGCGCCGCGGACGGACCCGAGCCCATCTCGGTGATGATGTGCAGTGCGGCGCCGTTCTGCGCCTTGAGCAGTTCCGGAGCGAGCGAGCGGTGGAACAGCGAACGCCAGCCGCGCCGATGCGACTTGCCGACGACGATCTGGGTGACGTTGTTGCGCCTGGCATAGTCGAGCACCGCGCCGGCGAGATCGTCGCCATTGAGCACGACGCTCGCCCCGCCGAGCTGTTCGGCGAGCTTTAGGGCCTCGATGAGCGGTGCGCCGCGGCCGGGATCGTTATCGGCTCGGTTCGGCCGCTCGACATGGGCAACCGTCCAGGGCGCATCCATCATCATGTCGGAGAGCCGTCTGCCGGCGCGAACCAATGGGCCCGCCATGGCGTCGGGACCGATCAGGACGAGGATACGCTCGCCAGCCGCCCAGGGCCCCTCGACGCCTGCGCGCTTCATCGCCTGGCTGAGCTGGTCGTCGACGGTCTGCGCCGCCCTGCGCAAGGCGAGCTCGCGCAGGGCGGTGAGGTTCTCGGGCTTGAAGAAGTTGCTGGCGGCGAGCCGCGCCGTCTCCGGCAGGTAGACCTTGCCTTCGTCCATGCGCTGGCGCAGCTCGGTCGGCGTGATGTCGATCAGCTCGATCTCGTCGGCGCGGCTGAGCGCGCTGTCGGGGACCGTCTCGCGCTGGCGCACGCCGGTGATCTTCCAGATCACTTCGACCAGGCTTTCGAGATGCTGGACGTTCAGCGTCGTCCAGACATCGATGCCGGCCTGGAGCAGCTCCTCGACATCCTGCCAGCGCTTGGGATGGCGGCTGCCGGGCGCATTGGAATGGGCGTATTCGTCGACCAGCAGCAGACGCGGCTTGCAGGCGAGCGCGGCGTCGAGATCGAACTCCATCAGGATGCGGCCGCGATGCTCGATCGGCCGGCGGGCCATCACTTCGAGCCCTTCGAGCAGGCTTTCCGTCTCGCGGCGGCCATGGGTCTCGACGACGCCGACCAGCACCTCGCCATGCTCGGCCTGGGCCCGCCGCCCCTGCGTCAGCATCTCGTAGGTTTTGCCGACCCCCGGCGCCATACCGAGGAATATCTTCAGCCGGCCGCGCTTGCCGCGACCGGCCGATGACAGCAGGGCGTCAGGGTCGGGCCGGCCCGCCTCACGGAACTGGGATTCGTCGCTGGACATTATCCGGACGTTCTCAACCATCTTTCAGGGTCGCCCCGGGCCGGCGCTCCGCCCGGGACGGCCCAACCTATAGTCTGTTTCTGCTGCTAACGCTGCGGCTGAGGCCAGCGCGCATCGAGCGCCAGATTGACGGCGAGCACGTTGACGCGCGGCTCGCCGAGCACCCCGAAGGTCGAGCCCTCGGTGTTGGCCGCGATCACCGCCAGAACCTCGGCCGGCTGGGCCTTGCGGGCCGCGGCGATGCGCGCCACCTGCCGGGCCGCATAGGCCGGCGAGATATGCGGATCGAGCCCCGAGGCGGAGGTGGTGACCGCGTCGACCGGGATCGGCCCCGCCGCCTCGGCCCGCAGCGCCTCGGCCTCGGCCTTGATGCGCGCCGCGAGATCCTCGTTCAGCGGGCCGAGATTCGAGCCCGAGGAAGAGGAGGCGTCGTAGCCCTCCTTGCCGGCGGCGGAGGGGCGGGGACGTAAGTAGGCCTCGCCCTTGAAGTTCTGGCCGATCCATTGCGAGCCGATGACCACGCCGTTGGCGTTGCGGATCAGCGAGCCGCCGGCCTGGGCCGGAAACAGCGTCTGGGCGAGGCCGGTCACGCCAAGCGGATAGGCGAGGCCGAGCAGGAGGGTGAAGAACACCATCGCGACGATGGCGGGGCGCAGATGCGAGATCATGACTCTTGTCCTTTCCGCGGCTCAGGCCAGACCGAGGGCTGAAACGAGCATGTCGATCAGCTTGATGCCGACGAAGGGCGCGATCAGACCGCCGATGCCGTAGAGGGTGAGGTTGCGCGAGAGCAGCTTGGCCGCACCGATCGCGCGGTAGCGCACGCCGCGCAGGGCCAGCGGGATCAGCGCGACGATGACGAGCGCGTTGAAGATCACCGCCGAGAGGATGGCGCTCTGCGGACTCGACAGGCCCATGACATTGAGCGCCCCCAGAGCCGGCAGCGAGACCACGAACAGCGCCGGGATGATGGCGAAATACTTCGCGACGTCATTGGCGATCGAGAAGGTGGTGAGCGCGCCGCGGGTGATCAGCAATTGCTTGCCGACCTCGACGATCTCCAGGACCTTGGTCGGGTCGCTGTCGAGGTCAACCATGTTGCCGGCCTCGCGCGCGGCCTGGGCGCCGGTCTGCATGGCGACGCCGACATCGGCCTGGGCGAGAGCCGGGGCGTCGTTGGCGCCGTCGCCGCACATGGCGACGAGGCGGCCCTTGGCCTGCTCGGCCCGGATAATGCGCAGCTTGTCCTCGGGTGTGGCCTCGGCGAGGAAATCGTCGACGCCGGCCTCGGACGCGATCGCCGCGGCGGTGACCGGGTTGTCGCCGGTGATCATCACGGTGCGCACGCCCATGCGGCGCAGATCGGCGAAGCGGTCCTTGACGCCCGGCTTCACCACGTCCTTGAGGTGGATGACGCCGGCGAGCGCGCCGTTCTCGCTGACCGCGAGCGGCGTGCCGCCCGAGCGGGCGATGGCGTCGACCGCCTGGCGCAGCTCGGCCGGCACCTGCGCCTCGCTGAGGTCGAGCGTCCGGATCACCGCGTCCACCGCGCCCTTGCGCCAGGATTTGCCATCGGAATCGAGGCCGGACTGACGCGTCGTCGCGCTGAACGGGATGGCGTTGGCACCGTGCGGAATCTCGGCGGTGACGCCGAGACTGCGGGCGAGGTCGACGATCGAGCGGCCTTCCGGCGTCTCGTCGGCGAGCGAGGCCATCAGGGCGGCGCGCAGGGCCGCTTCCGGACGCATGCCGGGAGCGGGAACAACCTCGACCGCCATGCGATTGCCGAAGGTGATGGTGCCGGTCTTGTCGAGCAGCAGCGTGTCGACATCGCCGGCGGCCTCGACGGCGCGGCCGGAGGTGGCGAGCACGTTGACCTTGAGCAGCCGGTCCATGCCGGCGATGCCGACGGCGCTCAGCAAGCCGCCTATGGTGGTCGGGATCAGGGTGACGAAGAGGGCACCGAGCACCATCGGGTCGAGCGAGACGCCGGAGAAGGCGCCGAGCCCGGTCAGCGTCACCACTGCGATCAGGAAGACCAGGGTCAGGCCGGCGAGCAGCACGGCGAGCGCCAGCTCGTTCGGGGTCTTGCGCCGGTCGGCGCCCTCGACCATCGCGATCATCCGGTCGAGGAAGGACGAGCCCGGCCGCGAGGTGACCCGGACCTTGATCCAGTCCGAAACCACGGTGGTGCCGCCGGTGACGGCCGAGCGGTCGCCGCCGCTCTCGCGGATCACCGGGGCGGATTCGCCGGTGATGGCGGCCTCGTTGACCGAGGCGACGCCCTCGACGATCTCGCCATCGGCCGGGATGACGTCGCCGGCCTCGACCAGGACGATGTCGTCCGGCGCGAGCTCATGCGCCGGCGTCGGGATGATCGCGTTGCGCGAGGCGTCGATGATCAGCTTGGCCTTGGTGGTGACGCGGGTGGCGCGCAGCGCATCCGCCGCCGCCTTGCCGCGCCCCTCGGCGATCGCTTCGGCGAAATTGGCGAAGATCACGGTCAGCCAGAGCCAGGCGGCGATCTGGACGGCGAAGCCGGCGGGCTGGCCACCGGCGATGGCGACCACGGCCGAGACCGTGGCCAGCACGGCCACGACTTCGGTGGCGAGGATCACCGGATTGCCGGCAAGCGCGCGCGGGTCGAGCTTGGTGAAGGCGCTCTTCAGGGCAGCGAGGATCACGGCCTGGTCGAAGGCGCCGGATCTGGCGAGAGAGAAAGACATGAGTGCGTTCTTTCGTTGGCTCAGCGAGCGGCCGCAAGCACCTGGAAGTGCTCGACGATCGGCCCGAGCGCGAGCGCGGGGAAAAATTGCAGGCCGCCCAGGATCAGGATGATTCCGATGAGCAGGCCGACGAAGAGCGGGCTGTCGCTCGGCAGCGTCCCGGCGGTCGGCTTGAGCTTCGGCTTGGCGGCTATGGCGCCCGCCAGGGCGATCACCGGGACCATGTAGGCGAAGCGGCCGAGCAGCATGGCGATGCCGAGGGTGGTGTTCCACCAGGGCGCATTGGCGGTCAGCCCCGCATAGGCCGAGCCGTTGTTCCCTGTCGCCGAGGAATAGGCATAGAGGATCTCCGTGAGCCCGCGCGGCCCCTTGTTCAGCAGCCCTTCCAGCGCGACCGGCAGTACGGCCGAGATCGCCGAGAAGCCGAGAATGGAGAGCGGCAGGATCAGCACCGCCAGCATGGCGAACTTGATCTCGCGCGCCTCAACCTTCTTGCCGAGATATTCCGGGGTACGCCCGACCATGAGCCCGGCGACGAAGACCGAGAGCAGAGCCATCACCACCATGCCGTAGAGGCCCGAGCCGGCTCCACCGGGCACGATTTCGCCGAGCTGCATCAGGAACATCGCGACGCCGCCGCCGAGCGGCATGTAGGAGGCGTGCATCGAATTCACCGAGCCGTTCGCGGTGCCGGTGGTCTGGGCGGCCCACACGGCGGAGGCGGCAGCGCCGAAGCGCACTTCCTTGCCTTCCATATTGGCGGGCGCGTCGGTGATGCCCGCTGCGACCATGGCTGGCTGCGGCGTCAGCGTCTCCGCGGCATAGATCGCGGCAGCGCCAAGGCTGAGAAGGATCACCATCGCCGCGATCAGCGCGCGCGCCTCCTTGCGGGCGCCGGCGACACGCCCGAAGGCGACGACGGTGGCGAAGGCGATCGCATTCAGCGAGACGACCTCGATCAGATTGGTCAGCGGCGTCGGATTCTCGAACGGATGCGCCGAGTTGACGTTGAACAGACCGCCGCCATTGGTGCCCCATTGCTTGATCGCCTCCTGGCTGGCGACCGGGAAGAGCGCGATGATCTGGTCGGCGCCCTCCAGCGTCTTGGCCGTGACATTGGCGAGCAGGCTCTGCGGCACGCCCGCGGCAACGAGTGCGAGCGCGGTGACGATCGAGACCGGCAACAGCACGTAGAGCGTGCTGCGGGTGAGATCGACCCAGAAATTGCCGAGCGTTTCGCCGCGGTCGGCGGCAAAGGCGCGTGCCATGGCCGCCGCCACCGAGAGACCGACCGCGCCCGAGACGAAGTTCTGCACGGTGAGGCCCAGCATCTGGCTGAGGCTGCTGACCGTCGTCTCGCCGCCATAGGACTGCCAGTTCGTGTTGGTGACGAAGCTGACGGCTGTGTTGAAGGCGAGATGCGGCGACAGCCCGTCGAAGCCCTGTGGGTTCAACGGCAACTGCCCCTGCAAGCGCAGGATAGCGTAGAGCAGCGCGAAACCTGCGGCGCTGAAGGCGAGCACCGCGCCGGCATAGCCGAGCCAACCATGCCCCTTGTTCCGGTCGACGCCGAGCGCCGCGTAGAACCCGGCCTCGACCGGCTTCAGCACCGGATCGAGAACGGTGCGCTCGCCTGTCCAGACGCGCGCCATATAGATACCGAGTGGCCAGCCCACGGCCACCGTCAACGCGATCGTAAAGACGATCTCGGCCCAGCCCCGCCAATCCATGCGAGGTCTCCTTTATTATTCGAGTTCAGAAGCGGTCGGGGCGCAGCAGCGCGGCGACCATGTAGACCGCGAGCCCGATGGCCGCGGCGGCGTAGAGAAGGGTGAGCGCCATGGTCGTCAGACCTTGCGCAGCAGCGCCGCATAGAGGCCGAAAAGCGCGAAGGCTCCGGTCCCAAGCGCGAAGAAAAAGATGTCGGCCATATCTGTCTCCAGCCTGTGTTTCAGACCGGAGATGTGGGGGCGGGCAGGGTAAGCGTTCGAGCGGGAAGGGCAGGGAGGGGCATAAGGGCCGCGTAAAGACCTGCCGCGCGTAGAGGGGCCTGCCAAGAGCCAAAGGAGCCCGGCTGCGCGGCGCGCAGGAGTCACGCCGAACAGGCAGGCGGTCAGATCCGGTCAGAGGAGCGCTTGTGGAGGTTGCTCAGCTCGACGCTTCGAGACCGGCCGTGGTGATGAAGGCCGAAATGGCGAGGCCGGCCCAGAAGAGTTCGTTGAGAATGCCCTGCAGCGGCACGGCCCCCATGGTCACGGTTGAAAGGCCGCCGGCCAGGAACAGCGCCGAGACCGCAACAAGGCTGCTCATGATGTCCTCCCGCATTTTGGCTTCGAACGCGGCGAGGGCGATTCGGTTCCTTCCATTCGATACGGTGTCGAGCAATTTGTATTGATCGAGCTCCGGCCTGACAGCAGGATCTGTGATGTCTCGGGCTGCGCGTGACTGATGTCAGGGCGCTGGGGAATTTGGCATCAGCGTGAGCAGCCGCTCGCGCACAGCGTCGGAGAAGGGCCGCGACTTTCGTGTCGTTTCGTCCACCAGGACGATCACCGTGACTGCGCTGGCCGCGCAGCGCCCGGCCTGAAAGATCGCCTGCTCGAGCCGAACCGAGCTGCGGCCGACCGAAGCGACACGCAGCCCACTCTCGACCTCGCCGGGCCAGAGCAGTTCCGCCCGGAAATCGACTTCCAGCCGGGCGATGACGAAGGCCGTTCCGGGCTCGGCCAAAGGATGTTCCGGATCGTAGATCAGCTCGACGCGGCCTGTTTCGAACAGGGTCGAGAATACCGCGTTGTTGACGTGCCCCTGCCGGTCCGTATCGCCGTAGCGAAGCTTGTCACGGGTTCGGAGCGGATACTCGGCGAGGGGGATTTCGACAGACAAGGCGGCCTCCGGTCGCGGCCGGAAGCTTGCCGCCGGCGCTGGCGGAAGGGGTGGGATTCGAACCCACGGTGGGCTTCCACCCACGGCGGTTTTCAAGACCGCTGCCTTAAACCACTCGGCCACCCTTCCGGTGTGACCGTCATTGCCGCCGGTTGCGACGTTTTGCAAGCGCCCTGCGGCCCTGCGCCGCCGAAAGGGCGCGCTCCGGAACGGCAGTCGGCTCGAAAAACCATGCCTGTCAGTAGCTTACGCAATCTCACGACGCCGCGCGCTCGTTTGGAGGTCGCGTCGAGAGCGTCGTTGCATCGAGGCCACGCCGGCCCGAAAAATGGCGGAGAGATGGAGGCGGGTTGACAGCTGCCGCATTTCCGACACCTTTGTGCCCGCCCAAAGGGGGCAGCTGGGCTTTTGTTAACGGTGTCGCCTGCGCGCTTCGCCGCCTTAACGATCCCTTAATTGAATCGGCCGAAAGCTGGCGTATCGCTGCGATCTCGCGGCGAGCGTAGTGCTGTTTTTGGCGAACCGCAGGAATTTGGGCATGATGGGACGCGCGAGCTCTTCGGCACCGGTGGCAGCCAGCGCCAATGAAGCCCGCGACAACTCCCGTTCCCGCACCCCGTTGATCAAGACGGCTGCCCGCCTCGGTTGCGTCATGGTGGCCGGCGTCTTCCTTGCCAATTGCGCCAATGACGGCGTCGCCCGCCGCGGCAAGTCGAAGGAGATCGGCGCCTTCCCGTCCTCGAAATACGGCCCCGCCAGCGCCCGCGTCGTCCAGGAAGGCCAACCGGTCCCGAAGGGTGGTGGGCGCCAGCTGATCGGCCGCAGCTATACCGTCGCCGGCAAGCGCTACACGCCTTACGACAAGCCGGTCGGCCATACGCTGGTCGGCACCGCCTCCTGGTATGGCGAGGCCTTCCACGGCCGCCGCACCGCCAATGGCGAAATCTATGACCGCTACGCCATCAGCGCCGCGCATCCGACCATGCCGCTGCCGGCCTATGCCCGCGTGACCAACGTGGCCAATAATCGCTCCATCATCGTGCGCGTCAACGACCGCGGCCCGTTCCATGGCGGCCGCCTCATGGACGTGTCGCAACGCACGGCCGACGCGCTCGCCTTCCGCCATCTCGGCACGGCGCGCGTCAAGGTCGAGTATCTCGGCCAGGCCTCGCTCGGCGGCTCCGACGACAAGCTGCTGCTCGCATCGCTTCGTACCGACGGCCAGCCGGCCTCGATCCCCGGTCAGAGCTCGCGCAGCCTCGTCGCCGGCAATACGCAGGTCGATTCCAGCTCCGATTCAGAAGAACAACGCCCGCAGCCGGCTCCGGTTCCCGTCCGGGCGGCGCCGGCCTCGCAGCCCGTGGTTCAGGCCTACGCCGAGCAACCGCAGCGCGCGCCGCTCCAGAGCCCGATCCAGGTCTCGACCGTCAGCACCGCGGGCGACGGCGTTCCGATGCGTGGTGTCAGGCTGCCGCCCGAGCGCCCGTTCGATCTCGACACCATCGCCAACGCCAGCAAGCCTGTCCCGGTTCTGCGGCCGGCCGTCATGACCTCCGCGTCGGCTACACCGCGGACCAGCGTCGCCAGCCTCTTCGCCGCCCCGGAAAAGGCGCCGTCGGCGCGCTTCGCCGCCGGCCACCCGCTGGCTTCCGGCGTCAAGCCGCAGATTCTCCAGCCGCTTGCGCGGAATTGATCCGCGCCGGGCTTGACCGCCCGCACGGCGCCATCATCTGATCGAGAGATGGCGCGAGGTCGTTCGATGCTCATGTTCGGCCGTTTTCTGGCGCGTGGCGGGCGCTCGCTCGGCGCTTTGGCGTTTCTGCTCGCGGCCATTCCCGGCGCGGGCGCCCAGAGTTTCCAATCTGCCGCGCCCCATGCCGTGCTGCTCGATTCCGGCAGCGGCGCCATTCTCTACGAAAAAGCCGCCGACGAACTCATGGTGCCGGCGAGCCTCGCGAAGATCGCCACGGCGCTGGTCGCCTTCCAGGAGATCGAGCAGGGCAGGATGACCCTCGATACCGAGATATCGATCTCGGAGAACGCCTGGCGCAAGGGCGGAGGCGTCTCGGGCGGCTCGACCATGTTCGCGCTGGTCAACAGCCGGGTGAAGCTTGGCGACATTCTGCAAGGCCTGATCGTGCAATCCGGCAACGATGCCGCCATCGCCCTGGCCGAAGCGGTCGCCGGCACCGAGGCGAACTTCGCGCGGTTGATGACGGAGCGGGTCCGGGCGCTCGGCCTGAGCAAGTCCGTGTTCCGCAATGCCACCGGCATGGCCGACCCCGAGCAGAAGGTCACGGCCCGCGAGCTGGCGCGCCTCTCCGACCATCTGATCAAGACCTATCCCGATCTCTACAAGATCTTCGGCCAGCGCGAGTTCACCTGGAACAAGATCAAGCAGCAGAACCGCAATCCCTTGCTTGCGATGGATATCGGCGCGGATGGCCTCAAGACCGGCAATGTCGACGATTCCGGCTATGGGCTGGTCGGCTCGGCGGTTCAGAAGGACCAGCGCCTGATCGTCGTGGTCGCCGGGCTGAAGAACGCCCGTGACCGGGCGAGCGAGGGGCGCAAGCTGCTCGAATGGGGCTTCCGCTCCTTCGAGCAGCGCCAGGTCTTCGCTGCGGACGAAACAGTCGGCGAAGCCAGCGTCTATGGTGGCGACAAGGGACGCGTCGCCCTCAAGGCCAGAGGGCCGATCAACCTTTTGGTGCCGCGGGGCAGCAATGAACGCCTCAACGCCCGTATCGTCTATCGCGGCCCCTTGCAGGCACCGGTGGAGGAGGGTGCCCAGGTGGCGCGGCTCCTGGTGACGCGCGGCGAGGTCAAGACGCTCGACATCCCGCTCTACACGGCCGAGGCGGTGAAGGTCGGCAGCCTGCAGCAGCGCGCGCTCGATGCCCTGTTCGAGGTCTCGACCGGCTGGATCCGCAAGGCGCTCGGGCGGAGCTGAGCGCGGCGATGACCAAGCAGAACACCAGCGCGTCGGCGCCGGAAGCCGGCCACTTCATCACGCTGGAGGGCGGGGAGGGTGCCGGAAAGTCGACGCTGGCGAAGGCGCTGGCCGCCCGGCTCGGCGCGCTCGGCCTCACCGTCGAGCTGACGCGCGAGCCCGGCGGCTCGCCGAAAGCCGAGCGGATCCGGAACGCGCTGCTCGCCGGCCAGATCAAGCCCTATGGCGCCTTCGCCGAGGCGCTGATGTTCTCCGCCGCCCGCATCGACCATGTCGACCGGCGCATCAAGCCGGCGCTGGCGCGCGGAGCCTGGGTGATATGCGACCGCTTCATCGACTCGACGCGGGTCTATCAGGGTGCATTGGGCGCGATCGGCCCCGAGAAGCTCGCCGCACTGGAGACCGTCGCCATTGCCGGGTTGAAGCCGGAGCTCACCCTCATCCTCGACCTCGCGCCCGAGATCGGACTGGCCCGTGCCGCGAGCCGCCGGCTGCCGGGCGAGGCGGTCGATCGCTTCGAGGGCGAGACGCTCGACTTCCATCGCCGGCTGCGCCAGGCCTTCCTCGACATCGCAGCGGCCGAGCCCGGCCGCTGCGTCGTGCTCGACGCCAGCCGGTCTCCAGAGCAATTGGCTGAGCAGGCTTGGCAGGCGCTGGCCAGCCGGCTGCGGCTACCGCAGATTGCGCCGGCATGATCGAATCGACCAATGAACCCGACCGCCTGCCCAATGCGCCGCATCCGCGCGAAACGCTGGCGCTGATCGGCCATGAACGCCAGGAGCAGGCCTTTCTCGCGGCCTTGCGCTCCGGCAGGCTGCACCATGCCTGGCTGCTGGGTGGGCCGGAGGGCATCGGCAAGGCGAGCTTCGCCTATCGCGTCGCGCGCTTTCTGCTGGCGGAGGGCGATCCGATGCGCCGCGCCAGCACCGCAGGCGATCTTTCCATGCCCGCCGATGATGGCGCGACGCGCAAGATCATGGCGCTATCGCATCCAGACCTGCATCTGCTGCGCCGGATCCCAAAGCCCGACGGCAAGAGCTTCACCAGCAACATCCCGGTCGATCTGGTCCGCCGCGTGCTCGAGCGCTTCGGCTCCAGCGCCGGGGAGGGCGGCTGGCGCGTCTGCATCGTCGATTCCAGCGAGGAACTCGACCGCTCGGCCGGCAATGCCCTGCTCAAGCTGCTCGAGGAGCCGCCGGCCCGCACACTCTTCCTGATCGTCGCACATGCGCCGGGCCGGATCCTGCCGACCATCCGCTCGCGCTGCCGGCTGCTCGGCTTCGAGCCTCTGTCCGAGGGCGATGTCGCCGAGGCCGGCCGGATCGCGCTCGAGCGGATGGGCCTGCCTTATGACGGTTCCGCGCTCCAACGGGCGGCTGCGCTCTCCGAAGGCTCGGTGAAGCGGGCGCTCAGCTATGTCGACCCGGCGACGCTGGCTCTGGTCGAAGCGGTGAGGGCGCGGCTCGACGCGCTGCCGGGCGTCGATCTTCCGGCCCTGCTGGCTCTCGGAGAGGATGTGGCGGGCAAGGCCGGCGAGGCCGAGTTCGCGGTGTTGATCGAGACCATCCAGGGCTGGCTCAGCGCCCATCTCCATGCGCATGCCGCGGTCGGGCCGGCACGGCTTGCACCCCTGGCGGAGGTGTGGGAGAGACTTGCGCGCTCGGCCCGGGAGGTGGAAACCTATAATCTCGACCGACGCCCCCTCGTCATGTCGCTGTTTCACGATCTGTCCGAGGCGGTAGCGCGATCGCGCGCGGCGTGAAACGAGACAGCAGCGGACAGACCATGGCCTCGGCCCCGAAGTTCTACCTGACGACCGCGATCCACTACACCAACGGCCCGCCGCATATCGGCCACGCCTATGAGATGGTGGCTGCGGATGCGATCGCCCGCTTCAAGCGCCTCGACGGCTACGACGTCTTCGCCATGACCGGCACTGACGAGCACGGCCAGAAGGTGCAGCGCACCGCTGCGCAGAACGGCCTTTCGCCGCAGGACTTCGTCGACGGCTTCGCCGCACGCTTCAAGGAGATGGAGCAGCAGCTGGGCTGCTCCTTCGACCGCTTCATCCGCACCACCGATGCCGACCACCTGCCCTCGACGCAGGAGCTCTGGCGCCGGATGGAGGCCAATGGCGACATCTATCTCGCCAAATACTCCGGCTGGTATTCGGTCCGAGACGAGGCCTTCTATGGCGAGGAGGAGACGACCCTCCAGCCCGATGGCACGCGCCTGGGCGGGCAGGGCACGCCGGTCGAATGGGTCGAGGAGGAGAGCTATTTCTTCCGCCTCAAAGCCTATCAGGACAAGCTGCTCGCGCTCTATCGGGATGTGCCGGACTTCGTCTCACCCGAGACGCGCCGCAACGAAGTGGTTTCCTTCGTCCAGAGCGGACTCGAGGATCTCTCGATCAGCCGTACCACCTTCGACTGGGGCTTGGCCGTCCCGGGCGACCCGAAGCATGTGATGTATGTCTGGGTCGACGCGCTCAACAACTACCTCACGGGCTGCGGCTTTCCCGACGAGAGCAACCCGCGCTGGCACTACTGGCCGGCCGATGTTCACATCATCGGCAAGGATATCGTGCGCTTCCACACGGTGTATTGGCCGGCTTTCCTGATGTCGGCGGGGCTGCCCTTACCGAAGCGCGTCTTCGGGCATGGTTTCCTTTTGAACAAGGGAACCAAAATGTCGAAATCGCTCGGCAACGTCGTCGACCCATTCGGGCTGGCGGATGCCTATGGCGTCGACCAGCTGCGCTATTTCTTCCTGCGCGAGGTCTCCTTCGGCCAGGACGGCAACTACAGCCATGAGGCGATCGTCGGCCGTATCAACGCCGACCTCGCCAACGATCTCGGCAATCTGGCGCAGCGCTCGCTGTCGATGATCACCAAGAACTGTGAGGGCAGGGTGCCGCCGGCCGGCGCGCTGACCGAGGCCGACCTCGCCATGCTGGCGCAGGCCGACGGACTGCTGGCGAAGACACGTGCCGCCATGGAGGATTTCGCCCTGCATGTCGTGCTGGCCGACATCTGGGCCGTGGTCGCCGAGGCCAATCGCTATTTCGCCAACAATGAGCCGTGGAAGCTCTCCAAGAGCGACCCGGCCCGGCGCGATACCGTGCTCTACGTCACGATCGAGACGATCCGCCAGGTCGCGCTCCTCACCCAGCCGGTCATGCCGCAAGCCATGGCGAAGCTGCTCGACCTGCTGGCGATCCCGGACGAAGCGCGCAGCTTCGCCACGCTCGGCGAGGCTGGGCGCCTGACCTCGGGCACGGTGCTGCCGGCGCCGAGCGCGGTCTTCCCGCGCTATGTAGAGCCTGAGGAGGCTCCGGCCTCCTGATGCTGATCGACACGCATTGCCACCTCGATTTCCCCGATTTCGCCGGAGATATCGAAGCCTATGTCGGCCGGGCGGAGGCTGCCGGCGTCAGTCGGATGGTGACGATCTCGACGCGGGTCGCGCGCTTTCCGGCCTATGCCGCGCTGGCCGAACGTTTCCCTTCGGTCTGGTGCACCGTCGGCACGCATCCGCATGGTGCCCATGAGGAACTCGACGTCACGGCCGCGCAACTGGTCGAGCTGTCGCGGCATCCGCGCTGCGTCGCCATCGGCGAGGCCGGACTCGACTACCATTACGACAAGAGCCCGCGTGAGGCGCAGAAGCAGGGCCTGCTGACCCATATCGCCGCCGCCCGGGAGACGCAGCTGCCGCTCGTCATCCATTCGCGCGAGGCGGATGAGGACATGGCGGCGATCCTGCGCGAGGAGATGGGGAAGGGCGCCTTCCCCGCCATCCTGCACTGCTTCACCGCCGGCGAGATGCTGGCGCGGACCGGCGTCGCGCTCGGCCTCTACGTCTCCTTCTCCGGCATCCTGACCTTCAAGACCTCCGAGGCGCTGCGGGCCATCGCCCGCGAGATCCCGCTGGAACGCCTGCTGGTCGAGACCGATGCGCCCTACCTCGCCCCGACGCCCTATCGCGGCAAGCGCAACGAGCCATCCTATGTCGTTGAGACTGCAAAGATTTTGGCTGATGTGAAAGGCGTCTCCTTCGACGAGATCGCGCGCATCACCACGGAAAATGCGCGCCGCTGCTATTGGAAGATGGACCACGCCACGCGCCCGGCGCAGGTCGGCTGATCCGGGTTGGTATCCGCATGAGCCTGAAGGTCACGATCCTCGGCTGCGGTTCCTCCGGCGGCGTGCCGCGGCCGGGCTCCGGCTGGGGTGCCTGTGACCCCGCCAATCCGAAGAACCGCCGCCGGCGCTGCTCGGTGCTGGTCGAGCGCCAAGGCGCCGGAGGCACGACGAGCGTGCTGGTCGACACCACGCCGGATCTGCGCGAGCAGCTGATCGACGCCGGCGTGACCCGGCTCGATACCGTGCTGTTCAGCCATGACCATGCCGACCACACGCATGGCATCGACGATCTCAGGGCGCTCGTCCTGCACATGCGCAAGCGCATTCCGGTCCATGCCGACGCGGTGACCGGCGCGACGCTGCGCTCACGCTTCGCCTATCTGTTCGAGACGCCGCCGGGCAGCCTCTATCCGCCGATCCTCGATCTGGCTCCGCTCACGGCCGGCGAGCTCCAGGTCGTCGACGGGCCAGGCGGCGCGATCGAGGCCTTGCCGTTCCGGCTCGAGCACGGCCCGGGTTACGACGCGCTCGGCTTCCGCTTCGGCGGCATCGGCTACGCGCCGGATGTCAGCGCGATCCCGCCTGAGGCCATGGCGGCGATGGCCGGGCTGGACCTGCTGATCCTCGACTGCCTGCGCGATGCGCCGCATCCGAGCCATTTCAATCTGGAGCAGGCGCTCGGTGCTATCGAGACGCTGGCACCGCGGCGGACGGTGCTGACCAACCTGCATGTCGACTTCGATTATGTACGCCTTTCCAAGCGTTTGCCGGCGAATGTCGAACCTGCCTATGACGGCATGACCCTGACGGTTTGACGAGGCGGCTCATGTAAGCGCCGGCCGTCTGCAGCTCCATGGGTCAGATTTAAGTTCCATAATATGTCTTATGCGAATCGTGGCTATTGAGGCGCAGGCAGACAAACTGGCGAATGTCCGCCTGCTCCGTCCAGCCGCGGCGCGCATCAGCCGGCAGCTTCGATGCGATCGAGCACCTGCTGCTTGCTCTCCTTGACGAGCACCACGCCGCGCTGGGGCTTCATCTTGACGACAGCGCCGGCCTTGCCTTGCGTGACGGTGTCGATCATCGCGACATTGAACCAGGCGGGACCTTTGGCGGAAGCGAGCCCGCCTTCAGGCAAGGTCAATTGGATCAGCTTGGCATGGCCGCCGACAGCCGCGACGATTTCGTCCGGCTTGGCGAGCAAGCTGCGAATTGTCCCATCGTAGACCATATTGCCCTTGGCCTTCGGTGGGCTGAGAAACTTCGAATAGAAGATCAGTACGATCCTGCCGGGATCGAATTCGCGCTCGTTCCCCTCGGGGTCCTTGAGCTTGATCATCTGCCGCCCTTTCATCCCTTCCCTTTAGTCAGCTTAACGCACGTATCGAAACTGTCCAGATACAGCTCGATTCCATCTTGGGTTGTCTTTCGCTGACGCGCTGCTCGGCTGCCGTTCCCGGCACGCTTCGGTCCCGGCCAGAGCCGAACACCGGCGACTCGGAGTTTTCGAGCGGCCGGCGGCGGCCGACGCAATGATCGCCCAAACGGCGCGAGACCAATGCTCTCCAGCTGCCCCGTTGCGTAGATGATAATTCCAAAAAGCGATTGTCGTAGCTGAACATTGTTCTCTTTACTTCATGCTCTCCAGTTTTAGGCTGGTCCCAGGGGCAAAGCCCCATCTAAGTAGTCGGCACAGATCGACCTTCTCAATGGGGATTGAAACGTCATGAATCTTAATCGCCGCAAGCTGTTAGCGGGAACGGCGGCCACGCTGGCCCTGCCCGCGCCGGCCGTCTGGGCGCAAACCAAGCCGATCACTTTTGCGATCCAATATGGCCTGCCCTATCTGAATTTTATCGTTGCCGAGCGGCAGGGCCTGTTCACCAAGGCGGCCGAGAAGGCGGGCGTGCGCGATCCCAAGATTAACTTCGTGCGCCTGAGCGGTCCGACAGCGATCACCGAGGGGCTGATCAGCGGCAACATCCAGGTCGGCGCGCTCGGTACGCTCGGCCTGCTGATCGCCCATGAGAAGACCCGGCGCGCCTACGATCTCGGCGGGCTCAGCGCCTATTGGAAGGGCGTCTACACGATCTTCGCCAACGACCCGGCGATCAAGTCGCTGAAGGACATCCGCCCGACCGACAAGGTCGCGACGCCGGGCCCGACGAGCTCGCAGGCGCTGATCCTGCGCCGTGCCGCCGAGAAGATTTTCGGCCCGGGCGAGGCGCTGCGCTTCGACAAGCAGATCGTCTCCCTGCCCCATCCGGATGCGGTCGCGGCGCTGACCACCGGCAATACGGTCCAGGTCTATTTCGCGCTGTCGCCCTTCGCCGAGTTCCTGGCGCAGCAGCCGAACGTCCACGTCATCGGCCGGACGACGGAGTACAATCCGCCGAACATGACCAATGGCGTGGTCGGCGTGCTCAGGAAGTTCGTCGAGGAGAACAAGGAGCTGTCTTCCGCGGTGGTCGCGGCGCTCGACGAGGCTGGACGCTTCATCCAGAGCGAGGTCGCCGAAACAGCCAAGATCTACACCGCCGCCGAGCCGAGCAAGCTCTCGGCCGAGGAGATGCTCAAGGTCATCGAGAACAACAAGAACGAATACACGACCGAGCCGAACGGCATCATCGACACTGCCAATTTCATGGTGAAGCTCGGGCAATTGAAAGCCGCGCCGGCCAAGTGGCAGGACGTGTTCTTCCCGCCCGTCAACCAGGGCTCCGGCAGCTAGTGCGATGGCTCTTGCTATGATGCGCGAGCCGATGGAAGTGCAGGCTCAGCAGGCGGCGACGCCCCTGCTGAGCGTCCGCGACGTGACGCTCCAGTACCAGACGCGCCGCCAGATCGTCACGGCGACCTACCGCGTCTCCTTCGACGTGCAGCGGCAGGACCGCTTCATCCTGCTCGGCCCGTCCGGCTGCGGGAAATCGACGCTGCTCAAGGGCATTGGCGGCTTCCTGTCACCGGTCGAGGGCGAGATCAGCCTTGCCGGCAAGCGCATCTCCGGCCCGGGGGCCGACCGGATGATGGTCTTCCAGGAGTTCGACCAGCTCCTGCCCTGGCAGACCGTGCTCGGCAATGTGATGTTCCCGATGCGCAAGACCGGGCGCTTTCCGCGCTCGGAATGGCGAGACCGGGCCATGCGCGCGGTCGAGAAGGTCGGGCTCGCCAAATTCGCCGACAGCCACCCCCACACCCTATCGGGCGGCATGAAGCAGCGCGTCGCCATCGCCCGGGCACTCGCCATGGAGCCCGAGATCCTGCTGATGGACGAGCCGTTCGCGGCGCTCGACGCGCTGACGCGCCGGCGCATGCAGGATGAGCTGCTCGAGCTCTGGAACGAGATCCGCTTCACCCTGGTCTTCGTCACGCACTCGATCCAGGAGGCGATCGTGATCGGCAGCCGGATCGTGGTGATGACCCCTCACCCCGGCCAGATCCGCGCCGAACTCGATGCCACGCCCTTCAAGCAGGAGGACGCCGGCAGCGAGGAGTTCATGGCCTTCAATCGCAAGATCAACGGCATGCTCTTCGGCGAGGAGAAGATCGCACATGGATAGGCAGGTCGATGGCTGAGGCGATTCACGCCATGCGCGGCCGGACGCGCTTCAAGGAACTGCCGGCACGCCCGAGCATCGAGCACCAGACGCTCGACGCCGCGGCTATCGGCGAGATCGTCCGCGATGTCGGGCTCTGGCAGCGTGCCATGGCGCATACGCCGCTGCGTCGGGGTATGGTGCTGATCGCGCTCGGCATCCTCTGGGAGGTCTATGCGCGCTTCGCCGACAACCCGCTGATGTTTCCCTCGCTGAGCGACACGCTGGTTGCCTGGACGACCGACATGTCGAGCGGTGTCCTGCTTTCGGCGGTCGGCAATTCGGTGCGCGTGCTGCTGATCGGCTATGGCACGGCCGTGCTGCTCGCCGCGGTCCTGACCACGATCGCGATCTCGACGCGGATCGGCACCGACCTGCTGGCGACGCTGACTGCGATGTTCAACCCGCTGCCGGCGATCGCGATCCTGCCGCTGGCGCTGCTCTGGTTCGGCCTCGGCCTGGAGAGCCTGATCTTCGTGATCGTGCATTCGGTCTTGTGGGCGGTCTCGCTCAACGCCTTCACCGGCTTCCTTTCGGTGAGTCAGACGCAGCGCATGGTCGGCCGCAATTACGGGCTGGGTGGCCTGCGCATGGTGCTCTCCATCCTGATCCCGGCGGCGTTTCCCTCGATCCTGGCCGGGCTCAAGATCGGCTGGGCCTTCGCCTGGCGCACGCTGATCGCGGCCGAACTGGTCTTCGGCGTCTCGGGCAGCTCGGCCGGTCTCGGCTGGTACATTTTCCAGAACCGCAACGCGCTCGAAACCGCGCATGTCTTCGCCGGACTCTTCACGGTGATCGTCATCGGACTGATCGTCGAGGGGGTGGTCTTCCGGAGCATCGAGGCGGCCACGATCCGGCGCTGGGGCATGCAGAACTGATCCGGCGGCGGCACCTGATGCCGCCCCCGTCCAACGCTCGAAAAGGACCGATATCGTGGACCGCAGAACCTTCCTCGGCGGCATGGCCGCTGCCGCCTGCGCGGCACTGGGGCATTCGCCGGCACTGGCGCAGGACTACCCTGCCCGCCCCGTCACCATTCTCGTGCCCTTCGCCGCCGGTGGTGGCCAGGACATCTTCATGCGCCTGATCTCGCCGGGCGTTTCGGAGGCGATCAAGCAATCGCTGGTGATCGACAACCGCGTCGGCGGCGCCGGCAATATCGCGGCGAGCGCCGTCGCGCGTGCCGCGCCGGACGGCTATACGCTGCTGCTCGGCACGGCTGCGACCCATGGTATGAACCAGGCGCTCTACAAGTCGCTGGGCTTCGACGCGCAGACGAGCTTCGAGCCCGTCGCGATGCTGGCCGAGGTGCCGCTCGTGCTGGTGGTGAACCGCGATGTGCCGGCGAAGACCGTGGCCGAGCTGGTCGCCTATCTCAAGGCCAATCCCGGCAAGATCAATTACGGCTCCTCCGGCGTCGGCGGACCGCTCCACCTCGCCGGCGAGCTGTTCAAGACGGCGGCCGGGGTCGAGGCCGCCCATGTGCCCTTCCGCGGCTCGGCGCCGGCCATCACCGAGCTGCTCGGCGGCCGGCTGACCTTCATGTTCGACACCTTCGCCGCGACCGAGCCCTATATCGCCGATGGCAGCTTGCGCCGCCTGGCGATCGCCGCCGGGATACGCGCCGCGAACGCGCCGGACCTGCCGACCATGGCGGAGGCCGGCACCCCGGTCGAAGCCTATTCCTGGAGCGGCGTCTTCGCGCCGGCCGGAACCCCGAAGCCGATAGTCGAGAAACTCGGCAAGGCCTTCAGCGACGCCGTGGCGAGCCCTGCCCTGCGTGCGCGCCTCTATGAGATCGGCTTCCTGCCCGCGCCCGACACCCCGGAGGCACTGCGCAAGCGCGTCGGCTCCGAGCTGATCAAATGGAAGGCGGCGGCCGAGACCGCCGGCCTCAAGCCGCAATAGCCCGGCCGAGACGGCCCCCATTTCACCGAACGCCCGCCCCTGGCCGGCCGGGCTCCGATGCCCAGGAGACGATCATGTCCTCAGCCACCCCCGCCAACGATCCCGAGCTCTCCCAGTTCGAGCACCTGCAGGTCTCGACCCTGTCCGACGCGATGTTCGCGCTCGGGCTCAAGGATACGGCGCTCGGCCCGTCCGTGCGCCTGCTCGTCGGCAAGCGCATTCTCGGACGCGCCCGGACGATCGGGCGCGTCCCCCTGCCCTCCAATGGCGGCCAGCAAGAGATCAAGCCCGAATTCTCGCTGGCGATCCAGGAGGTGATCGACGGCTGTGGTCCCGGCTCGATCATGGTGATCGCGACGCAGGGCATCGCCACCCATGCCAACTGGGGTGGCAACATGGCGACGCGGGCGGCCGCGGTCGGGGCGCTCGGCCTGATCACCGACGGCGCGATCCGCGACCTCGAAGAAATGGGGCCGCTCGGCATGACGATCTTCGCGCAAGGCACCTCGCCGCGCGCCGGTCACTTCCGCTTTGCGACCGCGATCCGCAACGAGCCGGTGATCTGCGCCGGCGTGCTGATCCGCCCCGGCGACATCATCGTCGGCGATGCCGATGGCGTCATCGTCATCGACCCGGCCCAGGCCGGCGCGATCGCCGCCAAGGCACATGAGCTCGTCGAGGTCGAGGAGGAGATGCAGGGCTTCATGCGCACCGGCGCGACGCTCCAGGATGCGGTGCGCAAATACAAGGTGCGCTGAGCATGCCCGCTCAGGACGCCTCGCGGGCGGCGCTGGCCTCCTCCGGCCGGCGCCAGCGCGGGATCCCGAAATCGCAGGTCTCGCGCGCCAGCTGCGCGATCCTGCGGCTGACGGCGTCGTTGCGATGAACGGCGAGGTATTCGAGCGGCGGCAGGACGAGATTGGTCCGCACTGGCCTGAGATAGCCCTCCTGGCGATAGGCGGAAAAGTAGCCGGTCGGCAGATAGGTGATGCCGAGCCCGGCGCTCGCCATTTCCGCCAGCGCGATCATGCTGTTGCAGGTGATGGTGTTCTGCGGCTTGATGTCGATCGCCGCCAGCGCCTGCAGCAGGTTGAGATGCAGCAGCGAGCCCTCGGCATAGGTCAGCAGCGGCAGCTCCATCAGGCGCTCGATCGGCACGACGCCCTTCGCTCCCACCAGCGAGGGGCTGCACATCCACTCCGATTCCAGGAAGTCGAGCGGCACCGTCGGGAAGCTGTTGTCGGTCTTTGGCGCCGGGCAGATGATCATGTCGAGCCGATGCGTGACCATCTGCTGGCGCAGATTGACGGTCAGATCGATCTTCGGCTCGAGGATGATGTCCGGATAGAGCTGCTTGATGCCGGCGATCAGGGCCGGGAGCCAGGTCAGGGCGACCATCTCGGTCACGCCGAAGCGGAAGCGCCCGGCATAGGAAACGTCACTGCCGACGCGGCGCACGACGTTCTGCTGCAGATCGAGCATCTGGACGAAATCGTCGATCAGCTCGCGCCCCTTGATGGTGAGCTGCGTCGTCTTGTTGCTGCGGTCGAAAATCTCGATCGAGAGGTATTTTTCGAGCTCGGCGATGCGCTTGGAGACGGTCGACTGGGTCGTGTTGAGCCGTTTCGCCGCGGCATGGAAGCTGCCGAGCTTGCTGATCCAGTAGGCGGCTTCGATTTGCTTGAAGGTCAACATGGCTGGCCCCTTTCGCCGGTCCATAGACCGAATAGAAAAAGCAATCACTCAAGTCAAACTTGGTCGCTTTTTCGATCCGGATCGATCCAGCTGAGAATTACCGATCCTGGCGAGACAAATACGAGAAACACCGACTCTTGCCACTCAGGAAGGCCGAGCAAGAATGATGCATTTTTGCGATCGATGAAACTGAATTTAATTCGCTTTATGGCATGCGAAGCGCATGCCATTGAATCGAGCAATCGGTACGAGGCGCGTTCAGCGGCATGACAACCAGCATCGAAAAACAGCTCGCCGCCTATGAGGGCCGGCTCCTCGGAACGATCCCGGTCGAGCGTATCCGCGCCGTCGCATTCGAGCGTCCGTCGGCGGATCTGGTGGCGCGCTTCCGGCAATTGCCCGACCTGACCTCCGCCATCGCCGACATCCTCGACGAGTACGGCGTCGACTCGGCGATCCCGACGACGGCCCTGCCGCCGATCGCGCCGGGCCAGCGCATGGTCGGCCCAGCCATCACGGTCAAGCACGGCGCCGCCCGGCTGACCAGCGGCTACAACATCGCCAACAAGACCTCCCCTCGCCTCGGTGCGCTCGACGCGGTGACTTTGTCGCAGCGCGGCGACGTGATGGTGATCGACGGCAGCGCCTGCCCGGCTGCCTCGAACATCGGCGGCATCATGGCGACCGCCGTCGCCGCGCACGGCTTTGCCGGCGTCGTCGTCGACGGCTGCGTGCGCGATACCGACGCGATGCGCCGCATGGGCCTGCCGGTCTGGGCGCGCGGGGCGACGCCGCGCACCGGCAAGCACCGTTTCGAGCTGCTGGAGTTCAACGGCATCGTCGAGATCGCCGGCGTGCAGATCCGTCCGGGCGACCTGATGCTCGGCGATTCCGACGGCGTCATCGTCGTGCCGCTTTCCATCGCCGCCGAAGTGCTGGCGCGGGCCGAGGAGGTCGCCGCCAAGGAGAAGACGCTGATCGACGCGATCAGCACCGGCGCGTCGGCCGCCGAGACGGCCGCGATCGTGGCGCCCGAGAAATGGTGAGCGCCGCAGCACGCAGGTTTCGGCTCGCCTTCGTCGGCTTCGGCGAGGCGGCCTTCTCGATCGCCAGCGGCCTGCGCGAGGCGGGTTTCGACGGCATGGCCGCCTTCGATGTCGCCGCCGACCGGGGGCCGTTCCGGACACGGATCCGCGAGCGGGCCGAGCAGGCCGGGGTCACGCTTCTCGATGGTCCCGAAGGACTTTCCGGCGCCGAGACCGTGTTCGTGCTGGTCCAGCCCTCGGCGTCGATGACGGTCGCCCAGAGCTGCGCGAGCCATGTCAGTCCCGATGCGCTCTATGTCGACCTGACCTCGCTCGGACCGACCGACAAGGCGGCGGTCGGCGCCTATGTCGCCGCCGCCGGGCGCCGCTTCGTCGATGCCGCGATCCTCGGCTCCGCCCCGACCTCGCGGAATCGCGTGCCGATCGTCGCGGCCGGGCCCGAGGTGGACCGGTTCGTCGAGCGCTTTGCGCCCTATGGCATGGACATCTCACCGGTCGGCGAGCGCTTCGGCGCGGCTGCCGGCATCAAGATCGTCCGCAGCGTCCTCGCCAAGGGGCTGGAGGCGCTCTATGTCGAGGCCCTGATCGCGGCGCGGCGCATGGGCGTCGAGGCGGAGGTGCTGCAGAGCTTCTGCGCCTTCCTCGATGCCCGCCCTGCCCTCGACACCGCCGCGATGCTGGTGCGCTCGCATGTTCCGCATGCCGGCCGCCGCGCCGACGAGATGCGCATGTCACGCGCCGCCGTCGCCGAGACCGGCCTCGATCCGCTGATGACCGACGCCATCGTCCAATTGATGGAGCGCAGCGCTGCCAGCGGCGTCGTCGCGGCCAGTGGCGGCAGTCAGCCGCCTTCGCTCGACGCCGCGCTCACCATTCTCGACGCGGCCCTCGCTGCCGCGCCTCGCCCCGCCAAGTCCTGACGTTTTTGACGAGAGCCGCCATGTCCACAGCCCCCCTGCCCCCGCGCATTTCGCCCGAGACCTGCCAGGCCCTGCTCGCCTATGGCTCCGCCACCGTCTTCGAGGCGCAGGGCCGCCGCGGCGCCTTCGCCTCCGGCATCAAGCCGGTCGACGAGGCGATGACGGTCGCCGGCACCGCCTTCACCTGCGAATGCCCGCCCAATGACAATCTCACGCTGCATGCCGCCCTCAAGATGGCGAAGCCGGGCGACGTCCTGGTCTGCGACGCGCATGGCTGCACCGAGCAGGGCATGTTCGGCGACGTGATGTCGAGCTGCGCCGTCGGCGCCAAGCTCGCGGGCCTCGTCACCGATGGCGGCGTGCGCGACTCCGCGACGATCTGCGAGGTCGGCTTTCCGGTCTTCGCAGGCGGCATCTGCATCAAGGGCACGATCAAGGAGACGCTGGGCTCGCTGAACGAGCCGATCGTCCTCGGCGGCGTGCTGGTGCGCCCCGGCGACGTGATCATCGGCGACGCCGACGGGCTGGTCGTGGTGCCGTTCGAGACCGTCGATGCCGTGCTCGCGGCCTGCAAGCTGCGGGCTGAGAAGGAGGCCGCCGCAAAGCAGCGCTTCGCTTCCGGCGAGACGCCCTGGGACGTCTACAAGCTCGGCGAATTGCTGACCCGCAAGGGGCAGGCCTCGCCCGTCTGACGACACGCGATCTCCCGGATGCCGGCAGCCGGCAGCCCGATTCAAGATGAATAAAATGAAGGACAAGACATGAGCGGGGCAATCATCCTGCGCCAGCATGGCGGGTCGGGCGTGCTCGAATGGGTCGATCTCGACCCCGGCAAACCCGGCCAAGGCGAGGTTCTGCTGCGCCACACGGCGATCGGGCTGAACTTCATCGACATCTATGTTCGCACCGGCCTCTACAAGATGGGCACGATGCCCTGCTCGCCCGGCATGGAAGCCGCCGGCGTGGTCGAGGCTGTCGGCCCCGGCGTCACCGGCCTCAGCGCCGGCGACCGGGTGGCCTATGTCACCGGCGCTCCCGGCGCCTATGTCGAGCGCCGCGTCATGAACGCTGCGGCCCTGGTCAAGCTGCCGGGCGACATCTCCGACGATCAGGCCGCAGCGCTGATGCTCAAGGGCATGACGGCCGAGATGCTGCTCTTCCGGATGACGCAGGCGAAGGCCGGCGACGCCGTGCTGATCCATGCCGTCGCCGGCGGTGTCGGCCTGCTGCTCGCCGC
Source organism: Allobosea sp. (assembly GCF_017308075.1). Classification (GTDB taxonomy): domain Bacteria; phylum Pseudomonadota; class Alphaproteobacteria; order Rhizobiales; family Beijerinckiaceae; genus Allobosea. The sequence continues at coordinate 171,859 of NZ_JAFKFX010000024.1, read as the reverse complement.
CTGGGCAAAATCGCTCGGCTGCCTGGTGATCGGCGCCGCCTCCAGCGACGAAAAGGCGGCCAAGGCCCGCGCCGCCGGCGCCGACCATGTCATCGTCACCAGCCGCGAGGATGTCGGGGCCCGGGTGCAGGAGCTGACCGGCGGCCGCGGCTGCCACTGCGTCTATGACGGCGTCGGCAAGGATACCTTCGAGGCCTCGCTCGCCGCGGTCGCCGAGTTCGGCCACATCGTCAGCTACGGCAATGCCTCGGGGCCGGTTCCGCCCTTCGCCATCGCCGGCCTCGCGCCGAAATGCGCGACGCTCTCGCGCCCCTCGATCTTCCCCTTCATCAAGGACCGGGCCCGGCTCGAGGCGATGTCGAGCAACCTGTTCGCGGCGATGCGCCGCGGCGTGGTCAAGGCGGAGATCGACCAGGTCTTCGCCCTGAAGGAGGCAGCGGCTGCCCAGACAGCCCTCGAAAGCCGGGCCACCACCGGCCAGACCATCCTGCGGCCCTGACCCCAATTCCGGAGCTGGCGATGAAGATCGCGCGTATCGAAACCTTCTTCTTCCACCCCGGCAGCGGCAAGAACCTGCTGTTCTGCCGCATCGAGACCGATGACGGCCTCTATGGCTGGGGCGAATCCTATGTCGGTGTGAAGAAGGAGAAGGTCGTCGACGACTATATCCGCGCCATGGCGCCCTATGTGATCGGGCGCAGCCCGCACAATATCCGCCACACCGCACAGGTGATGTTCGACGACTTCGCCATCAGGCGCTCCTCGGTCGACTTCTTCTGCGCCTGGAGCGCGATCGAGCTGGCGATGTGGGACATCGTCGGCAAGAAGGCCGGACAGCCACTCTACAACCTGCTCGGCGGCGCCTCGCGCGAGAAGGTCCGCGTCTACGCCAATGGCTGGTGGTACGGCGTCACCGATATCGAGTCGACGGTGGAGCGGGCGCTCCAGGTCAAGGAGATGGGCTATACGGCGCTGAAATGGGACCCGTTCCCCGGGCCGTGGCGAACCTTCATCACGCGCGAGGAGGAGGATTACGCCGTCGCCAACGTCAAGGCGATGCGCGAGGCGCTAGGCCCCGACATGGACCTGCTGATCGACGCGCACCGCCGCGTCGCGCCGCATCATTCCATCCGCGTCGCCAAGCGGCTCGAGGAATACGGCATCTTCTGCTATGAGGAGCCCTGCCTCTCCGACAATCTCGACCTCGTCGCGGAAGTCCGCCGCGCGATCTCGACGCCCGTCGTGACCGGCGAAACCCTCTATACCAAGGAGGATTTCGCCCGGGTCTTCGAGAAGCGCGCGGCCGATATCCTCAACCCCGACATCTGCGCCGTCGGCGGCCTTCAGCAGATGCTCGACATCGCAGCGATGGCGCAGCCGCACGCGATCGCGATCAGCCCGCACAACTACAACAGCACCATCGTCGGGCTCGCCGCGACGGTGCATTTCTCGGCGGTGATCCCGAACTTCCTGATCGCCGAGTGCTTCATCAACCTCAACGAGGCCTGCGACGAGATCGGCTCGCCCGGGCTGAAGGTCGAGGATGGCTGGATCGACCTGCCGACCGCGCCGGGCCTCGGCGTCGACATCGATGTCGAGCGCATGCGCAAGCGGCCATACAAGGATTTCCCGCACAAGGACATGCGCCAGTACTGGGAAGAATTCCCCCGGAAGAACTACGTCTGGGGCGTAGCCAACGTCACCCGCTGACCCTCCTTCATCGGATAGAGATCATGACCGAATTCAACTATCGCGAAGCCTATGCTTCGGTCGCCTCGGCTACCGCCCATGAAGCCATGGAACGCCGCGGCGCGCTCGATTCCAGCATCAAGCCCGTCCGGCGCGGCATGAAGGTGCTGGGCCCGGCCTTCACCTGCGTCTGCCCGCCCGGCGACAACCTCACCTTGCACGCGGCGCTGAAGATGGCGAAGGCAGGCGACGTCATCGTCTGCGCCTCGGCCGGCTTCACCGAGCAGGGCCTGTTCGGCGATGTGATGGCCAGCTGCGCCATGGGCAAGGGCATTGCCGGCCTCGTCGTCGACGGCGGCGTGCGCGACGGCGCGACCATCGCCGAGATCGGCTTCCCGGTCTTCGCGCGCGCCTTGTCGATCAAGGGCTCGGTGAAGGAAACGCTCGGCGCGCTGAACAAGCCGATCGTTGCCGGCGGCATGCTGATCGAGCCCGGCGACCTCGTGATTGGCGACGATGACGGCGTCTGCATCGTGCCGAAGGCGGAGATCGTCGCCATCGCCGCGGCGTCCAAGACCCGCGAGGAGAAGGAAGCCCGTTTCCGCCGCGAGCTGCTCCAGGGCAAGACGACCTGGGACATGCTCAATCTGAGCGAGCTGCTCCGCAAGAAGGGTATCGAGCTCAACATCTGACGGCGTTCGCAGCGATCCTGCCGAACCCCGAACGACCATACCGGAGACATCAAGATGAGCCGATTGAAGCCGATCGAATATGCCGACGCGCCGCCAGCGGTCCGCGCCGTCTACGACGACATCAAGACCTCGCGGAACCTCAAGGACGTCAACAACTTCTGGAAGTACCTCGCACATGATCCCATTGGTCTGCGGCGTACCTGGGAGAGCGTGAAGGAGGTGATGGCGCCAGGCGCGCTCGACCCGCTGGTCAAGGAGATGATCTATCTCGCGGTCAGCACCAGCAATGGCTGCGGCTACTGCATCGCCAGCCATACCGCCGCCGCCCGCAAGGCCGGGATGACCGACGCGATGTTCGGCGAGGTGATGGCGGTGGTCGGCATGGCCAACGAGACCAATCGCCTGGTCAACGGCTACCGGGTTCCGATCGACCCCTCGCTCGGGTAAGCGGCTTGCCGAGCGAACCCGCCCCCGATGCCACGCGCATGCCGGGGGCGGACCTGCAGACAGATGGATTGCGATCATGAGCTATGGCGATACGGCGGCCGTCGTCGAAACCCTGCGCGCGCATTTCGGCGAGCGGATCTCGACCGCCGAGGCGGTCCGCCGACACCATGGCGAGGATCTTTCCTATCTGCCGACCATGCTGCCGGATGCGGTGGTTTTCGTGCAGTCGACCGCCGAAGTGCAGCGCGTCGTCGCGGCCTGCGCGGCGGCGCGCGTACCGATCGTGCCCTATGGCGTCGGCAGCTCGATGGAGGGCCAGATTCTCGCCGTCGCCGGGGGCGTCAGCCTCGACATGTCGCGGATGAACCGCGTCCTCGCCGTGCATGAGAGCGATTTCGACGTGGTGGTCGAGCCCGGCGTGACGCGCAAGGCCCTCAACGAGCATCTGCGCGCGACGGGGCTGACCTTCCCGGTCGATCCCGGCGCCGACGCCTCGATCGGCGGCATGGCCTCGACCCGCGCCAGCGGCACCAATGCGGTGCGCTACGGCACCATGCGCGAGAACGTGCTGGCGCTCGAAGTGGTGTTGCCGAACGGCGAATTGCTGCGCACCGGAAGCCGGGCGCGCAAATCCTCGACGGGCTACGACCTGACCAAGCTCTTCGTCGGCGCCGAGGGAACGCTGGGCGTGCTGACCAAGATCACGCTTCGGCTGCATCCGGTGCCGGCCGCGATCTCGGCGGCGGTCTGCCCCTTCGACAGCCTGAAGGGCGCCGTCGACACCTGTATCGCCACGATCCAGAGCGGCGTGCCGATCGCCCGCATCGAGTTCCTCGACGACATCGCGATCGCGGCCTCGAACCACTACTCCAAGATGAGCCTCGCGGTCGCGCCGACCCTGTTCCTCGAATTCCACGGCACCGAGGCCGGCATCCGCGAGCAGGCCGAAATCGTCGAGGCGCTCGCGGCCGAGAATGGCGGACGCGGCTTCCAGTGGGCCACGCAACGCGAGGATCGCGAACGCCTGTGGAAGGCCCGCCACGATTCCAACCCGGCGACGCGCGCCATGCGTCCGGGTGCGGCGATGTTCGTGACCGACGCCTGCGTGCCGATCTCGGCACTGGCGGACAACATGACCGCGGCCCGGGCCGATGGCGACGCCTCCTTCCTGAAGTTCAAGATCAACGGCCATGTCGGCGACGGGAATTTCCACGTCTCCTATCTCGTCATGCCCGATGCCGAGGAGGAAGTCGCCGAGGCCAAGCGCCTGGCCGAGAACGTCGTGATGCGCGCCCTGGAATCCGGCGGGACCGCCAGCGGCGAGCATGGCGTCGGCCTCGGAAAGCTGAAATATCTGCGGCGCGAGCACGGCAATGGCATCGAGGTCATGGGGGCGCTGAAGCTGGCGCTCGACCCGCACGGGATCATGAACCCCGGCAAGCTCGGCATGAGCGCCACCCTCTGACGGAAAATAAGGCAATGCCATGCTGATCACGCCCGAGCAGCCGACCGTCACCACCCATTGGGGCGTCTATCGGGCGCGGATGCAGGACGGGGCGGCCGTCGCGCTCGAACCCTATGAGCACGATCCCGACCCCTCCCCGCTCGGCGCCTCGATGATCGGCGCGCTGGACGATGGCTGCCGGATCAGGCGGCCCTCGGTGCGCGCTTCCTTCCTCGAAAAGGGCGCTACCGCCGGCGGCGCCGGACGCGGGGCTGAGCCCTTCGTCGAGATCGACTGGCCGCAGGCACTCGATCTCGTGGCGCGCGAGATCGAGCGGGTGCGCGAAAGCCATGGCAATGGCGCGATCTTCGGCGGCTCCTATGGCTGGTCGAGCGCCGGCCGCTTCCATCACGCCCAGAGCCAGGTGCATCGCTTCCTGAACGCGGTCGGCGGCTATGTCCGCTCAATCTCGAACTACAGCTTCGCCGCGGCCGACGCGATCCTGCCGCATGTGCTCGGCGACAAGCGCGGCCTCGACGCCGGGCACACGAGCTGGGGCCAGCTCGCCGGCCATGCCGAACTGATCGTGATGTTCGGCGGCGCCCCGCACAAGAACGCGCAGGTCGGCTCAGGCGGCATCAGCCGCCATCTATTGCGCGAGGGCCTGACCGCTTGTCGCGACCAGGGGGCCTCCTTCGTCTGCATCAGCCCGATCCGCGACGACGCGATGGCCGAGCTCGATGCCAGATGGATCGCGCCACGGCCCAACACCGATGTCGCGCTGATGCTCGCGCTCGCCCACACACTGATCGAAGAAGGCCTGCACGATCAGAAATTCCTGGCGCGCTGCACGACCGGCTTCGAACGATTTGCCGGCTATGTTATCGGTGCCGACGATGGCGTGCCCAAGACCCCCGAATGGGCGCAGGCGATTTCCGGCGTTCCGGCCGAAACGATGCGGGCGCTGGTGCGCGAGATGGCCCGGCGCCGCACCATGATCATGATGTCCTGGTCTCTGCAGCGGGCCGAGCATGGCGAGCAGCCCTATTGGATGGCGATCGCGCTCGCCGCAATGATCGGCCAGATCGGCTTGCCCGGCGGCGGCTTCGGCTTCGGCTACGCCTCAGCGAACGGCGTGGGCAATGCGGTCTATCCGTTTTCCTGGCCGACCCTGCCGCAAGGCAGCAACGCCATCGCCGACTCGATTCCGGTTGCGCGGATCGCCGATGCGCTGCTGCATCCGGGGGCGCCCTATGACTTCAACGGCGAGAAGCGGCGCTATCCCGATATCCGGCTGATCTACTGGGCCGGCGGCAATCCGTTCCATCATCACCAGGACATCAACCGGCTGATCGCGGCCTGGCGCCGGCCGGAGACGGTGATCGTCCACGAATCCTGGTGGAATGCGACGGCCCGCCATGCCGACATCGTGCTGCCGGCCAGCACCGCCATGGAGCGCAACGACATTGCGAGCTCGGCCCGCGACCGAATGATCGCCGCCTGCCACCCGATCAGCGCGCCGATCGGCGAAGCGCGCAGCGATTACGAGATCTTCGCCGATCTCGCCGGCCTCCTCGGCGCGCGCGAGACCTTCACCGAAGGCCGCGACGAGGAGGGCTGGATCAGGCACTTCTATACCGTGGCGCGCCAGCGCGTCGCCGAATACGGCATGGAACTGCCGGATTTCGAGAGCTTCTGGCAGGCCGGCATCGTCACCCTCCCCGAGCCGCAGGATCAAAAGCCGCTGCTGGCCGAATTCGTCGCCGATCCGCAAGCCCGGCCGCTGAAGACACCTTCCGGCCGTATCGAGCTGTTCTCGGAGAGGATCGCAGGCTTCGGCTATGACGATTGTCCGGGCCATCCGAGCTGGCTCGTGCCGCGCGAATGGCTCGGCGCAGCGCTCGCCGAGCGCTTCCCGCTGCATCTCATCTCGAACCAGCCGGCGAGTAAGCTGCACAGCCAGTACGACAATGGCGCACTGTCTCGTTCGACCAAGATCGCCGGCCGCGAGCCGCTGCGCATCCATCCCGAGGATGCGCGCTTGCGTGGTCTGTCGGACGGCGACATCGTGCGTGTCTTCAACGACCGCGGGGCCTGTCTCGCCGGCATCGTCGTCTGCGATGCGGTGATGCAAGGCGTCGTGCAGATGGCGACGGGCGCCTGGTACGACCCACTCGAACCAGGCCTCGTCGGCTCGCTCGACAAGCACGGCAATCCGAACGTGCTGACCCAGGATCGCGGCTCGTCCAGGCTCGGACAGGCGACGATCGCCCATTCCTGCCTGGTCGAGATCGAGCGCCATAAGGGCGAGCTTCCGCCGATCACCTGCTACGAGCCGCCCACCCTGATCTGAAGCCCCGATTTGGGACGAACTGGCGGTCGCGGAACCGCGGCGGCGCTCTCTTGCCATTCGTCAGCAGTGATGTCCTAATCCTCGCGAACGCTCGGCTGCCATTGCCGGGCTTGCAGGCGGGCACGAGGCCGGAAAGAGCCTCTCCCGCGTTCCATTGGGGAGGATCAGAATGCTCAAATCCGGTTGGCTCGGCGCGATCGCGCTCGCCGCCCTCGTCCAGCTCGTGCCCTCGGCGCCGGTACAGGCTCAGGCCTGGCCGCAGAAGCCGGTCAGCTTCATCGTACCTTTCCCGGCCGGCGGCGGCACGGACGCCTTCGCCCGGCCGCTGGCCGCGCAGCTCGAGCAGCAGCTCGGACAGCGCATCCTGATCGACAATCGCGGCGGTGCCGGCGGCACGGTCGGCGCCTCGGCCGCATCCAAGGCGGCGGGCGACGGCTACACCTTCTTCATCGGCGCGGCCCACCACGCCATCGCGCCGGCGCTCTATCCCAAGCTCGACTACAACATCCAGACCGACTTCATCCCGATCGGTATCATCGCGCAGCCGCCCCAGGTCGTGGTCGTCCACCCCGGCAAGGTCGAGGCCAAGACGCTGGCGGAGCTGATCGAGTTCGGCCGGAAGAACCCGGACAAGCTCAATTACGGCTCGGCCGGCAACGGCACGACGCATCACCTCGCCGGTGAACTGTTCAAGCTGATGTCGAAGGCCAATTTCACCCATGTGCCTTATCGCGGTGCCGGCCCGCTGATGCAGGACTTGGTCGCCGGCCAGGTCGATCTTGCCTTCGACGGGCTCGGCTCCTCGGCAGCACAGATCGCCGGCGGCAAGCTCCGGGCGCTGGCCGTCGCTGCGCCCAAGCGCACCGCCGCCTTCCCCGACGTGCCGACCGCGGCTGAGGCCGGCCTGCCCGGCTACGAGGTTTCGACCTGGTATGCGATGTGGGCGCCGAAGAACACGCCGCCGGAGGTCGTCGAGAAAATGACGGCGGAGGTGAAGAAGGCGCTCGCGGCGCCGATGGTCAGCGAAGCCTGGAAGAAGAACGGCTCGGAAACCCCGAATCTCTACGGCCCGGCTTTTGGCGCCTTCGTCAACGCCGAGGTCGCGCGCTGGGGCAAGGTCGTCGCCGACGCCAACGTCAAGCCGGACTGAGCGCTTCAAGACAAGGCCGATACGGGCCTAGATGTCGCCCGCGCTGTCGATCACGGCGCGGGCGATTTTCATGCTGAAGCCGGCGCGCGCCAGTGCGGCAAGCTGCTTCTGGCGATCCGGTTCCGAGCCGGGGCGGCTCCAGGGGCCGAGCCGCTTGCGCCTTGCGGCGATGCGCGCCGCCGCAAGCTCGTCCTCCTCGCTGTCGGGCAGGGCCGCCGCGACGATCTCGCGCGCGATACCCTTGGCCGCGAGCCCGGCCGTGACGGCCCGGGCCGAGCGCCCCTTGCGCCGAAGGGTCTGCGCCCTCGCCTCGGCAAAACGCTGGTCGTCGACCAGGCCACTCCTGACGCAGGCCGCAACCGCCTCCGCGACCATCTCGGAAAATTCACGCGGTTCGCCGCCATGATGGCGGCAGCTGCGCTCGACCTTGCGTTCGAGAACGCGCTGCAACTGGCTCGACGAGGCGGCATAGCGATGGAGGTAGTGCATCGCCGCTCTTTGCAGATAGGTCGGAGTGATCGGCCGCGGCGCCCGGCCCTGCCCCGCGTTTCCTGCCCGTCTCGCGCCGGCCTCAAGCTCAGTCATCGCCGGGCTTGCCCGAGCGCAGGCTCTTGTCGCGGCTGCGCTTCGCCTTGGATGCGAGCCTGCGCTGCTGCGAGCCATAGGTCGCCCTGGTCGGCCGGCGGGTCTTCTGACGCTCGGCCGCCTCGCGCAGGATCGCGAGCAGGCGTTCGAGCGCGTCCTGCCGATTGCGCTGCTGGTCGCGAAAGCGCTGCGCCACGACGATGATGGTGCCGTCCTGGGTCATGCGCTTCCCGGCGACGCGCGGCAGCTTCTCGCGCAGATGGTCCGGAAGATCGGCCGCCGCGCTGTTGAAGCGCAGCTGGACCGCCGAGGAGACCTTGTTGACGTTCTGCCCGCCCGGCCCCGAGGCGCGCACGAAGCTCTCCTCGATCAGGCTCTCGTCGATCGCAATGGACGGTGTCACTTGAATCATGGGAGGACGGTAGCGCAGCCCAAGGAGAATTGCAGCGTTGAAGCCCGATCGCGATATCGCCCGCCTGATCGAGATCATGGCCGCCCTGCGCACGCCGGGAACCGGCTGCCCCTGGGATCTCGAACAGGACTTCGCCTCGATCGCTCCGTATACGATCGAGGAGGCCCATGAAGTCGCCGACGCCATTGCCCGTGGCGATCTCGTCGATCTCAAGGACGAGCTCGGCGACCTTCTGCTCCAGGTGGCCTTCCATGCCCGCATGGCGGAGGAAGCCGGCGCCTTCGCCTTTCCCGATGTCGTCGAGGCGATCACCGGCAAGCTGATCCGGCGTCACCCGCATGTCTTCGGCGATGCGCGCGACCTCTCTCCGGCGGAGGTCAAGCAGCTCTGGGGCCAGATCAAGGCGCAGGAGCGGGCCGACAAGGCGGCGGCGCGGCAAGCGGCCGGGCTGCCCGCACCGGCGGAGGAGCAAAGCGTCCTGGCCGGGATTCCGACCACCCTGCCGGCCCTCACCCGCGCCTGGAAGCTGCAGGCGAGAGCCTCGACGGTCGGCTTCGACTGGAAGGATGCCCGGCTCGTGCTCGACAAGATCCGGGAGGAGACCGACGAGATCGCCGAAGCTCTGGAAGGCGACGACAAGGCCGCCATCGCCGAGGAGATCGGCGACCTGCTCTTCGTCGTCGCCAATCTCGCCCGCCATGTCGATATCGATCCGGAGGCCTGCCTCGCCGCGGCCAGCACCAAGTTCGAACGGCGCTTCGCCGGAATCGAAGCGCGCCTGGCCGAGGATGGGCGCAAGCCCGCCGAGGCCTCGCTCGACGAGCTGGAGGCGCTCTGGCAGCAGGTCAAGCAGGCCGAGCGCGCCGGCCCGGACTGAGCCCGCGCCGTCCGACCATCCCCGGAACGAAAAACGCCGGACCTTTCGGTCCGGCGTCGGAATTGGGCGCGTGACGCGCGATCAGGGCTTCGGGGCCGGCGTCGCGCCGGGCGCGGGCATGGTCCCGGCGCCCGGCGCCGCCGGCGCACCGGGGGTGCCCGGAGCCGCGCTGGCGCCGCTGCCTCCGAGGCGCTTGCGCAGCTCGTCCTGGCGCTTGGCCAGCTCGTCCTGCAGCTGCTTCTGCTGCTCCTCGAGCACCTTGGGATCGATCGGCGCGCCGTCGAAGCCCTTGGCGAAATCCGTCAGCGGGATCGAGAACGAAACCTCGCGAGCGCCCTGGTTCTGGACGCTGATGTTGAGATTCGAGCCCTTCTTCATCTGGTTGAGGAAATCGTCCTTGACCTGCGCCTCGGCGAAGCAGCCATTCGGGAAGCAGATCGCGAAGCGGCCGGGGCTCGGCTGGGCGGTGTCGACGCCGAAGCGGATGCCGGGCTGGATCAGCAGGCCGAGCGGCATCAGGAAGCGCACGATCTTGTTCGGGTCGCCCTTGACGTCATACACGGCGACGGCGAGCACCGGCTGGCCCTGATCCGAGACGAAATCACGGGTGGTGTAGCAGATTTCCTTGTTGGCGGCCGGGTCCTTGCCGCAGACCTTGGTCCAGGTCGTCTGCGAGGGCTCGGGCTTGACCTGCACGACGGTCGGGCCGTTCTGGGCGGCCTGGCCCTGGGCCGGCTGCTGTTGCTGCTGAGCCGCCGGTGGCTTGGCGGCAGGACGCTGCGCCTGGGCAAGGGCGGAGAAGGGGGCGAGAGCGACGGCCGCGCCCAGCACGAGCGCGAGGCCGCGGATCGTGCTCTTCGCGGTGGCGCCCTGGTGCAGGGGCAGGCAAGACGAAGCGGACATCTGAAGTTCCTCGAACGTGCAAACTGGGGAAGCGCCACCAACTGGCCGCGCGCAACACCGAAAGCTCAACCGGCATGGTGCCGGAGCCGGGAGCGGCATGAGCACATCAAGCGCGATTAAGGCGTTAGAATGACGCCTCAGCTTGCGTCTAGCGAGTTCTGCCACCGGTTTCCAGCCCGAACAGCCGCCGCAGCGTAAGTTTCTCCCGATGATTTGCGTCTCATCTTCGGCTTGGCCCCCATGCTATGGTCCGGCAGGGAATCAGGGCCGCTCATGTTCCGGAATATCGTCGCATCCGCGCTCCAGCGCAGCGTTTTCGGACTCGTCCTCGCGGGCGTGGCCTCGATCGCGCTGTTCTCGATGGCGCCGCGCGCCGCCGCGGCGGGAAGCGACCATGCCATCGCCATGCATGGCGAGCCCGCTTTGCCCAAGGGCTTTGCGCATCTGCCCTATGCCGACCCTGCGGCCCCCAAGGGCGGCCGAATCATCTTCGGCCAGCAGGGCACCTTCGACAGCCTGAATCCGCTGGTGGTGCTCGGCGTCGCGCCGGATGCCGTGCCGCGCTATGTCCAGCAGAGCCTGCTCTTCCGCTCGGCCGATGAGCCCTTCACCGCCTATGGCCTGCTCGCCAGCCGGGTCGAGCTCAATCCAGAGCGCACGCGCCTGCTATTCGAGATCGATCCCCGAGCACGTTTCTCGGACGGGCAGCCGGTGACGGCAGCGGATGTCCTGTTCACCTATGAGATGCTGAAGACCAAGGGCAAGCCGTTTCACCGCTCCAGCCTCGCCAAAGTGACCAAGGCCGAAGCGCCTTCGCCAGGCACGGTCGTCTTCGAGCTAGGCGACGGCTCCAACCGGGAATTGCCGCTCATCATCGGCACTATGCCGATCTTCGCCAAACATGCGACCGATCCGGAGAAATTCGGCGAAACCAGCTTCAAGCCGGCGCTCGGCTCCGGTCCCTACCGGGTCGAGGAGGTCAAACCCGGCGAGATTCTGGTGCTGAAGCGCCGCACGGATTTCTGGGCCGAAGAGCATCCCCTCACCCGAGGGCTCTTCAACGCCGACGAGATCCGCTACGATTTCTATCGTGATTCAAACGCCTTGTTCGAGGCCTTTAAGGCAGGACTTTATGACGTTCGCCTGGAAGGCGACCCGACGCGCTGGATGACCGGCTATGATGTGCCGGCGGTGCGCGACGGCCGGATCGTTCGCGATACGCTGCGCTTCGAAACGCCGAAGGGCATGACCGGGCTGGTCTTCAACACCCGCCGGCCGGCCTTCGCCGATATCCGGGTCCGCGAGGCACTGGCGATCCTGTTCGATTTCGAATGGGCCAATCGCAACCTGTTCTACGGGGTCTATCGGCGGGCCGGCAGCTTCTTCGCCGATTCCGAGCTCTCGGCGCTCGGCGTCCCTGCAGACGAGCGGGAGAAGGCGCTGCTCGCCGCCTTCCCGGGCGCCGTGCGCCAGGACATCCTGGCCGGAACCTGGGTCCCCTCCGCGACCGATGGCTCGGGCCGGGATCGCGATCAGGCACGGCGCGCGCTCGACCTGCTCGAGGCCGCCGGCTACGAATTGCGCGACGGCGAATTGCGCAAACGCGGCGACAACACCCCCTTCGGCTTCGAGATCACGGTGACCAACCGGCCGCAGGAGCGCCTCGCACTGAACTATGCCTCATCGCTCTCCCGGCTCGGCATCGCCGTATCCGTCCGCCTGATCGACGACGTTCAATACTGGCGCCGCCTCTCCGCCTTCGATTTCGACATGATCCAGTGGACCTGGCCGGCTTCCGCCTCGCCCGGTAATGAGCAGGTCGGGCGCTGGCATTCGGCCAATGCCGGACGCAAAGGCGCGCTGAACTATGCCGGCGTGCGCTCGCCAGCCGTAGACGCGACTCTGCAGCGGCTTCTTGCCGCGACCTCGCGCGAGGACTTCGTCGCCTCGGTGCGCACACTCGACCGGCTGCTGCTGTCGGGGTTCTATGCGGTACCGCTGTACTACCTCCCGGAAACCTGGCTGGCGCGCTCGCGCAATATCCTGCTGCCGCAGAGGCGGCCGCGCTATTTCTTCTCCAACGAGTCGCTCGCCCGGGTCCCCGCGGCGCCGGCGCCGGCGAATTGAGGCCGGCGCATGCGGCCTGAACAGGATGAGATTTCCATCGCTGCTTTGGTCGAGGGCCTCGATTTCGACGAGCTGCTTAAGGCCCTCGCCGCCAAGCGAGGCTATGAGCCGGCCTTTCGCGACCCGCCGGGCCGGCGTGACTGGAGCGGCGTCGCTCCTGGTGCCTTCGGCTTTGCCGAGCTCGATGCCCGGGTCGAGCGGCTGGCAGGGCTTCTGACCCTGGCACGGCCGCAGCCGGCGGCGCGTGTCGCGATTCTCGCGCCGCTCGGACCGGAGGCGCTGATCTCGATCCTCGCCTGCCTGCGCGCCGGTTTGTCGCCGATGCCGCTACCGCCCCATGCCGACGAGGCCGCGCTTCTCGGCATGATCGAGCGATCCGGCGCGGTGATGGCGCTCGGCGTCGGCCGGATCGGCACCTTGCGGCCGCTGCTCCTGCTGCGCGACGTGGCCGCAAGGGCCTTCGGGATGCGTTTCATCGGCGGCTTCGGCACCGATGTGCCCGACGGCGTCGCGGCGCTCGACCAGCTCCTCGGCCATGGCGCGGCCCAGCCGGCCGTCGCCGCCACGGCACGCGCGGCGATCAGCGTCGTCGACGACGGCGACTTCAGTGGCCCCTTCGCGGTTCAGGAGAAGGACGTCCTCGCCAAGGCGCTGGAAATCTCGCGCGTACTGAAGCCCCTCGCCTCGTCGCGCATCATCACCACCCTGGTCGGCGCCGACCTTGCGGCGCTGGCGACCGGTCCGGGCATAGCGCTCCTAACCGGCGTCGAATTGCTGCCGCTCGGCCTGTTCATGCTCGAGGACCTGCATGCCTGCCTCGAGGGGGGCCGGATGGTCCATCTCGTCGTTCCGGCGGCGATGGAGCCGGCCTTGGCCCGCTCGCGCCTGGGTGGGCACAAGGCGCTCTCTAGCCTCGTCTTCGTGCGTCGCGGCAACGAGCCCCCGGCCGCGCTCGCAATCGAGCGGCCGGACATTGCGATCGTCGATGTCATCGCGCAGGCGCCCGGAACGGTCCGGGTCTTGCGCCGCAAGACAGCCTGACCAGCCGGCCGGGGAACAGACGGGCTGGTCGCCGGTCGCGAGCATCGGCCTCTTATCGCGGCTTCTTCACACGAACCGGTGCCTACTGCTCGAAAACGCTCTCTATGCCGCCTTCTTGCGTTCGGCGATGCGCGCGAGATCGGCGAGCAGCCGGCGCGTGCCCTTCAGGCGCTGCTCCGCCGTCGCGAAATCGTCGATGAAGACGACGCGCATGTCCGGGCGCACCTTGGCGAGCGAACCCTGCTTCGCGACATAGGAGACGAGCCCTTCCGGATTGGCGAACTCATTGTCGCGGAAAGCGATGATGATGCCCTTCGGCCCGGCCTCGACCTTCTCGACATTGGCACGCTTGCACAGCGACTTGATCGCCACGATCTCGAGCAGTTGCTGCACCTCTTCCGGCAGCGGGCCGAAGCGGTCGACCAGCTCGGCACCGAAGGACTGCAATTCGGCGTCGTCGTCCATTGTCGAGAGGCGCTTGTAGAGCGTCAGCCGCAGCGTCAGATCGCTGATATAGTGCTCGGGGATCATCACCGGTGCGCCGATCTGGATCGATGGCGACCAGTGCGCATCGCTTTCGATCTCGACGCCGGCCTTGAGCGCCGCAACCGCCTCTTCCAGCATCTGCTGGTAGAGCTCGTAGCCGACCTCCTTGATATGGCCGGACTGCTCGTCGCCGAGCAGGTTGCCGGCACCCCGGATGTCGAGGTCGTGGCTGGCGAGCTGGAAGCCGGCGCCCAGCGTGTCGAGCGACTGCAGCACCTTCAGGCGCTTGTCGGCCTGATCGGTGAGCTTGCGGTTGGCCGGCACGGTGAACAGCGCATAGGCCCGAATCTTCGAGCGGCCGACGCGGCCACGCAGCTGGTAGAGCTGGGCAAGGCCGAACATGTCGGCGCGGTGCACGATCAGGGTGTTGGCGGTCGGGATGTCGAGCCCGGATTCCACGATCGTGGTCGAGAGCAGGATGTCGTACTGGCCCTCGTAGAAGGCGGTCATCACGTCTTCCAGCGTGCCCGCCGCCATCTGGCCATGGGCGATGCCGACCTTGCACTCCGGCACCTGCTTGTCGAGGAAGTCCTTGACCTCGGCGATGTCCTCGATCCGGGGCACGACATAGAATGAGCGCCCGCCGCGATAGCGTTCGCGCAGCAGCGCCTCGCGCACGATCAGCGGGTCGAAGGGCGTGACGAAGGTGCGCACGGCCAGCCGGTCGACCGGCGGCGTCGCGATGATCGAGAGCTCGCGCACACCGGTCATGGCGAGCTGGAGCGTGCGCGGGATCGGCGTCGCCGACAAGGTCAGCATGTGCACCTCGGCCCGCAGCTCTTTCAGCTTCTCCTTGTGGGCGACGCCGAAATGCTGCTCCTCGTCGACGATGACAAGGCCGAGATCCTTGAAGTCGACGCCCTTGCCGAGCAGTGCATGGGTACCGACCGTGATGTCCATGGTGCCGTCGGTGATACCCTGCTTCACCGCCTTGAGTTCGGCCGCCGGCACGAAGCGCGAGGCCTGGCCGACCTTGACCGGGAGCCCGGCGAAGCGCTCGGCGAAGTTGCGATAATGCTGGCGCGCCAGCAGCGTCGTCGGCACCACCACCGCGACCTGCTTGCCGGCGAGCGCGGCCGTGAAGGCGGCGCGCAGCGCGACCTCGGTCTTGCCGAAGCCGACATCGCCGCAGACCAGCCGGTCCATCGGCCGGCCGGCGGCGAGATCGTCGAGCACGGCGTCGATGGTATTCTGCTGGTCCTCGGTCTCCTCATAGGGGAAACGGGCGCAGAACTCGTCATAGAGCCCGTCCTGCGGCACGAGACGCGGCGCCTCCTTGAGGGCGCGGGCCGCGGCGATCTGGATCAGCTTGCCCGCCATCTCGCGGATGCGCTGCTTCAGCTTGGCCTTGCGCGCCTGCCAACCGCCACCGCCGAGCCGGTCGAGCACGACCTCGGTGTCCTCCGAGCCGTAGCGCGAAAGCAGCTCGATATTCTCCGCCGGCAGAAACAGCTTGGCTTCGCCGGCATAGTGGATTTCGAGGCAGTCATGCGGCGCCCCGGCCGCCGTGATCGTCTGCAAGCCGACGAAACGGCCGATGCCGTGGTCGACATGGACGACGATGTCGCCGGGCGTCAGCGAGGAGAGCTCGTTGATGAAGTCCTGCGGACGGCGCGTCTTGCGGCGCGGGCGCACCAGCCGGTCGCCGAGAATGTCCTGCTCGCCGATGACCGCGAGCCGTCCGGCCTCGAAGCCGGTCTCGAAGCCCCAGACCGCCAGCGCCGTGGTGCCGGGCTTGAGGTCGAAGGCGGCGCGCAGCGAGCCGGTCATCTGCACGGACTTCAGGCCGTGATCGGCGAGGACATGGGCGAGGCGCTCGCGCGAGCCTTCCGACCAGCCGGCGAGGATGACGCGCCGCCCATCGGCTTCCAGCGCCTTCACATGCGCGACGGCCGCGTCGAAGACGCTGCCGGAATTGTCGGCGCGCTCGGCGGCGAAGCTGCGGCCCTGCTTGCCGCCGAGATCGACGACGAGCTTGCCCTCGCTCTCGGGCAGCTGGAATGGCGTCAGCGAGGCGACACCGGCCTCGCCGACGATGCCGCGCCAATCGGCCGGCGAGAGATAGAGCGCCTCCGGCAGCAGCGGCTTGTAGGGGATCGAGCCCGGCGAAGGCTGGTCGAGCGCGCTCTTGCGGGCGTCGTAATAGTCCTTGATCAGGCTGATGCGCTCGCCGACCGCATCATCGACATGATGATCGAGAACGATCGGCACGTCCGGCAGATAGGTGAAGAGCGTGTCGAGCTTCTCGGCCAGCAGCGGCAGCCAGTGCTCGAGGCCGGCCGGGCGCCTGCCCTCGCTCACCGCCTCGTACAGCGTGTCGTCGCGCCCCGGCGTGCCGAAGGTCGCGATATAGGACTGGCGGAAGCGACGGATCGAGTCGCTCGTCATCTGCGCCTCGGACATCGGCACGAGGTCCAGGCCCCGCAACTGCCCAGTGGTGCGCTGCGTCTCCGGATCGAAGGTGCGGATCGATTCCAGCGTGTCGCCGAAGAAATCGAGCCGGATCGGCGCCGGCATGCCCGGCGGGTAGAGATCGACGATGCCGCCGCGCACGGCGAACTCGCCGGTCTCGCGCACGGTCGAGGTCCGAAGATATCCGTTGACGTCGAGCCAGCGTGCCAGCTCCTCGGTGTCGACCATGTTGCCCGGCGCCGCCGAGAAGCTCTCGGAAGCAACCTTTGAGAAGGCCGGCACGCGCTGGAGCGCGGCGTTGACGGTGGTCAACAAGAGGCGCGGCCGCTCGCCCGACTTGGTCTTGGCGAGCCGCGACAGCGTCGTCATCCGGTGCGCGACGATGGAGGGCGCCGGCGAGACCCGGTCATAGGGCTGGCAGTCCCAGGCCGGGAAGCTCATCACCTCGAGATCGGGCGCGACGAATTGCAGCGCATTCTCGATCACCTGCAGGCGCTGGCCGTCGCGGGTGACGAAGACGAGCATCGCCGTCCCTTCCGCCTTCTTGGCGCGGGCGCGCGTCAGGTCGGCGAGCACGACGGAATCGAAACCGTCCGGCACGCCGGAGAGCATCGGCTTGTCGCCGCGGCGCAGCGCATCGAGGATGCGCTCGAGCTGCGGCTTGGCGATCTGGGCGGGAGGCGGAATGCTCATCGGGACGCTTCAATTCTGACTATGGCTTGTCATTCCGGGGGGCGCCGCAGGCGCGAACCCGGAACCCACGACTGAGTGGAACATCTGGTGCGTGGTTCCTGGCCGCTCACCCAGTCGTGGGTTCCGGGTTCTTCGCTGCGCGAAGCCCCGGAATGACAATGAAGGGAGCAGGCCAAGCCCTCACACATGAATCGGCTTGGTGTGGTTGTGGAACGCCTTCAGCCGGCGGAACAGCGCGCTGTCGTAGTTCTCCGGCACCTCCGCCTCGCCGGTGATCCAGCTCAGCAGGTCGCGGTCTAGCACCTCGATCAGCCGCTCGAACTCGTCGAGCTCTGCCTCGCTCAGCCCGCCGATCTCCGCATCGGCGAAGCGGCCCATGATCAAATCGGTCTCGCGCATGCCGCGATGCCAGGCGCGGAACAGGATCTTGCGCCGGCGCGGGTCGAGATCGGCGCTGCTGCGGGTCGAGCCACTCATCGTTGTCCTCACGCTGGCGAATGCGGAACGGACCGGCCCGTCGCCGAGCCAGCCTTCGCGGGCTATATAGCGAGGGAATCCGACGAAGTCAGCGGTGCCCGCGCCGCGATCCTCGCACTCCTGACATGCTGTGAGCGGCTCCTTTGCGTCCCTCGATCCTCGATCCGCTGTTTGCCCCCGCCACCGCGCTTTCCGGCGTCGGCCCGAAGCTCGGCAAGCTGCTCGACAAGTTCCTCGGCGACGAGAGCCATGATGCCCGCGTCATCGATCTGCTTTTCCATCTGCCGAGCGGCGCCGTCGACCGCCGCCCCAGCGAGAGCATCGCCGAGGCGCCGATCGGCGAGATCGCGACCTTTGCGGCGCGGGTGAGCGAGCACCGCCCGCCGCCACCGAGCAAGGCGAAGGCGCCCTATCGCATCCTCGTCGAGGACGAGAGCGGCGACGTGACCTTGGTCTTCTTCCATGCCGATGTCCGCCATCTGCTCCAGACCCTGCCCGTCGGCGCCTACAGGCTGATCTCGGGCAAGCTCGAACTCTGGGACGGTATGCGCCAGATGGTGCATCCCGACCGGGTGCTAGATCCCAAGCTCGCCGCAACCCTGCCCTCGATCGAGCCGGTCTACCGCCTGACCGAGGGCGTCGGCGGGCGGATCATGGCGAGGATCGTCGCCGGCGCGGCCGAGCGCTGTCCGGAGCTGCCGGAATGGCAGGATGAGGGCTTCCTGGCCAAGGCCGGCTTTCCCGCCTTCCGGCCGGCCATGCAGGCGCTGCATCATCCGCCGGATCTGCGAGCCGTCGAGGGCGATACGATCGCGCGCCGGCGCGTCGGCTATGACGAATTGCTGGCGAGCCAGATCGCGCTCGCCCTCGTCCGGCGCCAGCAGAAGAAGATGGCCGGCCGCGTCACGGCGGGCGACGGCGCCCTGCGCCGGGCGATAGAAACCGCCCTGCCCTTCAGGCTCACCGACGGCCAGCGCAAGGCCGTCGCCGATATCCATGACGACATGGAAAAGCCCGAGCGCATGCTGCGCCTGCTGCAGGGCGATGTCGGCTCCGGCAAGACCGTGGTCGCGCTGATGGCGATGGCCGCGGCAGCCGAGGCAAAACGGCAATCGGTGCTGATGGCGCCGACCGAAATCCTCGCCCGCCAGCATGCCGAGCGCCTGGCGCCGCTCGCCGAAAAGGCCGGGCTGAAGCTCGCTCTGCTGACCGGCCGCGAAAAGGGCGCGGGACGCCGCCAGGTCCTGGCCGGGCTTGCCAGCGGCGAAATCGACATCGTCGTCGGCACCCATGCGCTGTTCCAGGAGGGCGTCGACTTCCACGACCTCGCGCTTGCGGTCGTCGACGAACAGCATCGTTTCGGCGTGCACCAGCGCCTGCTGCTCGGCGCCAAGGGCGAAGCGGTCGACGTGCTGGTGATGACGGCGACGCCGATCCCGCGCACACTCGCCTTGACCTGGTTCGGCGACATGGATGTCTCGATCCTCTCGGAGAAGCCGGCGGGCCGCAAGCCGATCGCCACCAAGGCGATCTCCTCCGAGCGCTATGACGAGGTGGTCGGGGCCGTCGGCCGCGCCATCGAGGCCGGTGCGCAGGTCTATTGGATCTGCCCGCTGGTGCAGGAGTCCGACACGCTCGACGTCGCGGCGGCACAGCAGCGTTTCGAGGCGCTGCAGGACGCGTTCGGCGACAAGGTCGGCCTGCTGCACGGCCAGATGCCGGGGCGCGACAAGGATGCGGCGATGGCGGCCTTCGTCGCCGGGCAAACGCGCCTGCTGGTCTCGACCACCGTGATCGAGGTCGGCGTCGACGTGCCCAATGCCTCGGTGATGGTGATCGAGCATGCCGAGCGCTTCGGCCTCGCCCAGCTCCATCAGCTCCGCGGCCGGATCGGCCGCGGCTCGGCCGCCTCGACCTGCCTCCTGCTCTACAAAGGCCCGCTCGGGCCGGTGGCCGAGGCGAGGCTGACGATCATGCGCGAGACCGAGGACGGTTTTCGCATCGCCGAAGAGGATCTTCGCCTGCGCGGCGAAGGCGAGGTTCTCGGCACCAAGCAGTCGGGCTCGCCCGACTGGCGCATCGCCCGGCCCGAGGTCGATGGCGATCTGCTTGCGGCAGCCCGCGACGATGCCCGGCTGCTGATCGAGCGCGATCCCAATCTGGAGACGCCGCGCGGCCAGGCGATCAGGACCCTGCTCTATCTGTTCGAGCGCGACGTCGCGATCAGGTTGCTCCGCGCGGGCTGAGGACGCGCTCAGCCGTGTGCGACCGGCGCGCTTTCGGCAGCTTTGGGTGGAATGCGGGCGACCACCTTGAGCTCGAAGTCGAACCCGGCGAGCCAGGTCACGCCGACCGCGGTCCAGGCCGGATAGGGCGGTTCGCCGATTTCCTCGGCTCGGATGGTCATCATCCTGTCGAACTGCGCCTGCGGGTCGGTATGAAAGGAAATCACGTCGATCACGTCGTCGAAACTCGCATCCGCCGCCGCGAGCACGGCGCGCAGATTGGCGAAGGCCCGGCGGACCTGGTCCTCGAAGACCGGTTCGGGCGAGCCGTCCTCTCGGCTCCCGACCTGTCCGGAGACGAAGAGCAGGTCGCCATGCCGGATGGCGGCGGAATATTGATGGACGTCATAGAGGGCGTGGCGGCCGGCTGGGAAAATCGCGTCGCGTTTGGGCATGTCATTGCCTCATGATCTTCGAATGAGAAATTGAATTGAGATCCCGTTGCATTTCGCTTGGCGGGCCGACGGGACCAGCGTTTAGAGGCGCGCGAGTTCGGCCTCGGTGAAGTCCGCCGCGACCGAGATCTCCTTCTGGCTGTCGAGCTCGTCGATCCGGCCGCCGAGCGCCTTCCGGATGCGGGCATAGGCATCGGCGCCGAGCACGAGCCGCCTGGGAAGCGGTCCCTTCCGGTCGGCGAGCCCGATCATCGCCTCGGTCACCCGCTCGGGGTCACCCTTGATCACCCAGGAGCCACGAACCGCTGCCCGGGTCTGGCCGACGGGCGTCTCCTCATAGGCATCGAGGGCTTCGGCGTGGGCGAGATTACCGCCGAACTCCGTTCGGGTCGGACCGGGCTCGACCAGGGTGAGTTCGATGCCGAAGGGCGCGACCTCCAGCGCCACGGTTTCGACGAAGCCCTCGATGCCCCATTTCGTCGCGTGATAGAGACCGAGGCCGGGATAGACAATCTGCCCGCCCTCGCTCGAGAGCTGTTGGATCCGGCCACCGCCCTGTTTGCGCAGATGCGGCAGCGCCGCCTGGATCAGCGTGATCGAACCCATGAGATTGGTCGCGACGATGTCGCGGACCTGCTGGTCGCTGACCTCCTCGGCTGCGCCGACGAGACCATAGCCGGCATTGCTGACGACGATGTCGATACGACCGCGCTCTTCGAAGGCGAGGTCGACCGCGCCGCGCACGGCAGCCTGATCCCTGAGGTCGAGCGCGAGGATGCCAAGTCGCTGCGGATAGCGCTCGCGCAGATCGGACAGCGCATCCGCCCTGCGGCTGGTTCCAACGACATGATCGCCGCGCGCCAGCACCTTCTGCGCCAAGAGCCGGCCGAGCCCGGACGAAACGCCGGTTATGAGCCAGGTTTTCTGCATGTTCCACATCTCCCGGTTTGACACCGGCATGAGATAGAGGCGAAGCATTGTGCGGATTAGACGCTAAAATCCGTATGGGTTGATGCCAGATAGCCAGCAATGAACCGCCCTTCGCTCAACGACCTCACGGCCTTCGTGGCCGTCGCCACCCGGCGCAGCTTCCGCCATGCGGCCGATGAGCTCGGCATGGCGCCATCCACCTTGAGTCATGCGATGCGTGCCCTTGAGGAGCGCATGGGGGTGCGCCTGCTGAACCGCACGACGCGCAGCGTTTCACCGACCGAGGCGGGCTTCGAGCTGCTCGGCCGGCTTCAGCCGGCTCTCGCCACCCTGGACGATGCCCTCGACAGCATCGCGACCTTCCGCGGCAGCGTGGCCGGGAAGGTCCGGATCAACGTGCCGCGGCTGGTGGCGACGCTACTGGTACGCGAGGTGCTGCCCGTGATGGCCGAGCGCTTTCCGGGCGTCATCGTCGACATCGTCGTCGAAGGGCGGCTGGTCGACATCGTATCGGCGGGGTTCGATGCCGGCGTGCGCCTTGCCGGATCGATCCACAAGGACATGGTCGCCGTTCCGCTCGGCGCCGCGATCAGCTTCATCTGCGTTGCCTCACCGGCCTACCTGGAACGCTTCGGCGAGCCGGGCAGTCCGGAGGAACTGGAGAGCCATCGCTGCATCGGTCACCGGATGCCGAGCGGCAAGCTCTATCGCTGGGAGTTCGAACGGGCCGGGCAGGAGCTGACGATCGAAGTCGGCGGACCGGTCATCCTCGACGACGAGGAGCTGATGGTGGAGGCCGCGATCAATGATCTCGGCATCGCCTATGTCGCCAGCCCGGCCGCCGAGACGGCCTTGGTCGAGGGACGCCTGCGCCAGATCCTCACCGCCTGGGCGCCGGCTCCGGAAGGGGTGGCGGTCTATTACCCCGGGCATCGCGCCGTGCCGCCGGCGCTGCGGGCCTTTCTCGACGTCGTCAAGACGCTGCAAAAATAGCCGGCAGCAATCCCGATCAAGCGCCGGCGCCATGCCGGCGCCATCGTGGCCGCGCTTCGTGAGACCCCAATGGATCCGATCAAGAAAGCGCTCTGGTGCATCGAAAGCCGCTTTGCCGCGCCGCTCTCGCTCGACGAGATCGCCGAGGTCAGCGGCGTCTCCCGGTTCCATCTCGTACGCGCCTTCGGCGTGGCGACCGGCCGTTCGGTGATGCGCTATGTGCGCGAGCGACGGCTGACGGAGGCGGCACGCCAGCTCGCCAATGGCGCGCCCGACATCCTCTCGGTCGCGCTGGATTGGGGCTACGGCTCGCACGAGGCCTTCACCCGCGCCTTCCGCGAGCAGTTCGGCCTGACGCCGGAAGAGCTGCGGGCCCGGCGCGATCTGTCCTCGCTCACCCTCGTGGAGCCGCTACCCATGAACGCCATCTCCTCCAGCCCGCTCGGCGAGCCGCGTCTCGTCACCGGCAAGCCGTTGCTGATCGCCGGTTTCGGCGGCCATTTCTCGGTCGAGAACACCGCCGGAATCCCCCTGCTCTGGCAGAAGATCGCCCCGCATTTCGGCCATATCCCCGGACAGGTAGGGCATGTCGCCTATGGCGCGAGCCATAATTGCGACGATCAGGGCGCCTTCGACTACATCGCCGGCGCCGAGGTCTCGAGCTTTTCCGAGCTGCCCGCGGAGTTCGAGCGGCTGCGTGTGCCGGAGCAGCTCTATGCGGTGTTCGAGCACCGCGGCCACATCACCGCGATCAAGCAGAGCTTCGAGGCAATCTGGCGCGACTGGCTGCCCAAGTCCGGCCGCGAGCCCGCAATGGGGCCGACCCTGGAACGCATGGACGAACGCTTCGACGCCGCGACCGGCAATGGCGTCGTCGAGATCTGGCTCGCCCTCAAGGGCTGATCCGCCCCCCATTGCCATTGGCGCCGTTGCGTCCCAGGGCGTCGCCGGGCTGGATCATGCCGGCGGACATGATCAGCTTGGCGCCCTCCTCGACCGAGATCGCGACCTCGACCACTTCTCGCCGTGGCAGATAGAAGAAAAAGCCGGTGGTCGGGTTCGGCGTGCAGGGCAGGAAGACGCCGATCTGCTCGTCGCTATCGGGCAGCTTACCGGCGATTTCGGGGGCTGCTTCCTGGGCGATGAAGACGATCGACCACATTCCCGGCTGCGGAAACTGCACCATGCCGACCTTGCGGAAGGAGGTCCCGGACTGGGAGAAGATCGTCTCGAAGACCTGCTTCACGCCCTTGTAGAGCCCGCGCACCACGGGCATCCGGTTGAGAAGCGCCTCACTGGCGCCGATCAGCGTGCGTCCCACGAGATTGGCGGCGAAGAAGCCGAGCAGGGTCAACCCGACAAGGGCGATGACGACGCCGAAGCCGGGCACCGGAAAGCGCAAATAGGTGTCCGGCCAGAACTGCGCCGGAACCAGCGGCTTGACCCAGCCATCGACCAGATTCACGAACCACCAGGTCACCGAGGCGGTGATGGCGAGCGGTGCCGCCAGCACCAGCCCGGTCAGGAAATAGCGGCGGAGCCTGGTACCGAAGCTCGGCCGCAGCATGTCGGGATGAACGACGAGATGCGGATCGGGCGGGCGGGCTGCGGCCATCGACTGTCCTGGGCTTCGGTCGGTTCCAAGGCTTGCGGGGCTTCGAGCTTGCACCGCAATATGCGACGATAGCCTAGCAGCCGCTTCTGGCTAGCCCCTGATTCTCCGATGGCGACAAGGCGCGCGTGTCCGAGCCTTCCAGAAAGCACGGCCCCTGGCGCCGCTCCCTCTATTTCGTCGCCGGCTGGGTGCTGACCGCCGTCGGCGTGATCGGGCTCGTGCTGCCTCTGATGCCGGGCACGATCTTCCTGATCGCAGCGGCCTGGTTCTTCTCGCGCTCTTCGCCGCGCTTCGAGGCCTGGCTGCTCGGCCATCCGAAACTTGGACCACAGGTCGTGGCCTGGCGGCGGACCGGCTCGATCGCGCGCAAGACCAAGTACATCGCCTGCGGCTCGATGGCCTTGAGCTTCGCCCTGGTGGCGGCGAGCGATGCGCCGCCGGTCGCGTTGTGGGTGACCGGTGCCTGCCTGATCGCGGCAGGCACCTATGTCGCCAGCCGGCCGGAGCCGGCCGGCGATTGAATCAGGCTCGGCCCGCGCTCACTCGACGGTGACGGACTTCGCCAGATTGCGCGGCTGGTCGACGTCCTTGCCCATGAAGACGGCCGTCTGATAGGCGATCATCTGGATCGGAACGGCGTAGACGATCGGCGCGAAGAGCGGGTCCATCTCCGGCATGATGATCGTCGTCTCGGGCTCGACGCCGCATTCGGCGGCGCCCTTGGCGTCGGTGATCAGGATGATCCGCCCGCCACGCGCCGCGACTTCCTGCATGTTGGACGCCGTCTTCTCGAACAAGGCGTCATGCGGGGCGATGACGATGACCGGCATCTCCTCGTCGATCAGCGCGATCGGTCCGTGCTTGAGCTCGCCCGCCGGATAACCTTCGGCGTGGATGTAACTGATTTCCTTGAGCTTCAGCGCGCCCTCGAGCGCCAGCGGGAAGGCCGTTCCGCGCCCGAGATAGAGCACGTCGCGTGCCCGCGACAGCTTGCGCGCGAGCTTCTCGATCTCCGGCTCCAGGGTCAGGGCCTGCGCCATCAGCCCGGGCAGCGCGATCAGCTCCTGGACGTAGCGTGCCTCCTGCTCGGCCGAGAGCGTGCCGCGCTCACGGGCGGCCGCCAGTGCGAGGCCGGCGAGCGCCGTCAGCTGGCAGGTGAAGGCCTTGGTCGAGGCGACGCCGATTTCCGGCCCGGCCAGGGTCGGCGCCACGACATCGCTCTCGCGGGCGATCGTCGAGGTCGGGACGTTGACCACCGACAGGACGTGCTGCCCCTCCTGCCTTGCGTAGCGCAGGCAGGCGAGCGTGTCGGCGGTCTCGCCGGACTGCGAGACGAAGAGCGAGAGCCCATTCGCCGGCAGCGGCGCCTCGCGATAACGGAACTCGGAGGCGACATCGATCTCGACCGGCAGCCGCGCCAGCTTTTCGAACCAGTACTTGGCGGTCAGGCCAGCATAATAAGCCGTTCCACAGGCCGAAACCGAAAGCCGCGACAAGGCCTTCCAGTCGAAAGGCGCGTCGAAAGGCAGCCGGGCACGGCCATTCGCCATGTCGACGAAATGCGTCAGCGTGTGGCCGACCACTTCCGGCTGCTCATAGATCTCCTTGGCCATGAAGTGATGGTGGTTGCCCTTCTCGACCAGGAAGGCCCCGGCGGCGACGCGCTGGGCGCGGCGCTCCACCTGCGCCCCAGAGGCGTCGTAGAAGGTCGCGCCACCACGATTCAGCACCACCCAGTCGCCCTCGTCGAGATAGGCGATCAGATTGGTGAAGGGCGCCAGCGCGAGTGCATCGGAGCCGAGATACATCTCACCGTCGCCGATGCCCACGGCCAGCGGCGAGCCCTTGCGCGCGCCGATCAGCAGATCCTCCTGCCCCTCGAACAGGAAGGCGAGCGCGAAGGCGCCGCGCAGGCGTGGCAGGCAGGCGCCGACCGCCGCGACTGGGTCCTTGCCACGGTCGAGCTCGCGGGTGACGAGATGGGCGACGACCTCGGTATCGGTCTCGGTCTCGAAGACGTGCCCGTCAGCCTGGAGCTCCGCCTTGAGCTCGCGGAAGTTCTCGATGATGCCGTTATGGACGACCGCCAGCTTGGCGGTGGCATGCGGATGGGCGTTGGTCTCGTTCGGTCGGCCATGCGTGGCCCAGCGGGTATGGCCAATGCCGATCAGCCCGTCGAGCGGCTCGCTCGACAGCCGGACCTCCAGGTTCTTGAGCTTGCCCTCGGCGCGCCGACGGCTGAGCCTGCCATGCTCGAGCGTGGCGACCCCGGCCGAGTCATAGCCGCGGTATTCGAGCCGCCGCAGCGCCTCGACCACCTGCCCAGCGACAGCTTCCTTGCCGAGAATGCCTACGATTCCGCACATGCCTATGCCTCACGGGAAGTTTTCGTTGCCGTCCGCAATAATGCGCCCGGCGCCGAATGCCCAATCACGATGAATGTCGAACTGTGAACGCGACGGCACGGAGCCGGCTAGCGCGCCGCCTTGCGGGCCTTCGCCGCGGCCCGGAAGTCCGCCGCCCAGCCTTCGCGCTCGACCTGGCGGCCGCGCGCGACGGCCAGCGCGTCCGGCGCCACGTCGCGGGTGATCACCGACCCCGAGCCGACATAGGCGCCGGCACCGATCGTCACCGGCGCGACCAGCGCCGAATTCGAGCCGACGAAGGCGCCCTCGCCGATGATCGTCTTCGACTTGAAGAAGCCGTCATAATTGCAGGTGATGGTTCCCGCGCCGATATTGGCGGCCGCACCGATCTCCGCATCGCCGATATAGGTGAGATGGTTGACCTTGGCTCCGGCGCCGATCGTCGCCGCCTTGATCTCGACGAAGTTGCCGACCTTGGCCCCTTCGGCGAGATCGGCGCCCGGCCGCAGCCGGGCATAGGGGCCGATCGTCGCGCCAGCTCCGACGCTCGCACCTTCCAGATGCGAGAAGGCGTGGATCACCGCCCCGTCGGCAACGCTGACGCCCGGTCCGAAGACGACATTCGGCTCGATCACGACATCGCGGCCGATTCGGGTGTCATGGCTGAAGAACACGGTGTCCGGAGCGATGAGGGTCGCTCCCGACGCCATGGCCTCGAGGCGCCGGCGCTTCTGGAAATCGGCTTCGGCCCCGGCGAGCTGGGCGCGGTCGTTGACGCCCTGCACCTCGGCTTCCGGCGCGATCAGCGCGATGGTCGTCAGCCCCTGCCGGCGAGCGACTTCGACCGCATCGGTCAGATAGTATTCGTTCTGGGCGTTGGCGTTGCCGATGGCGTCGAGGATGGCGAGCGCGCGCTTCCCATCGAGAGCCATCAGCCCGGCATTGCAAAGCCGGATGGCCCGCGTCGCCGCATCGGCATCCTTATGCTCGACGATGGCTTCGAGCTGCCCGTCCCGGGTGACGAAGCGGCCATAGCCGCTCGGGTCGCGGGCCTCGAAACCGAGCGCCGCAACACCAGCGCCCTGGCGCAGCGCCTGTCGCAGGCCGGCATAGGTTTCGGGCCGCACCAGAGGCGTGTCGGCGAAGGCGACGAGGACGTCGTCATGATCCTCGGCCAGGCTGGCGCGCGCCGCGAGAACCGCATGGGCCGTACCCTTGCGCTCGGCCTGAACCGCGATCCTGGCATGCGGAGCGAGCCTGCTCACCTCCGCGGCGACATCCGGGCGGTCCGGGCCGATGACGACGACGAGCGAATCCGCTCCAGCGGCGGAAACGGCCGCAAGCGCATGGCCGAGCAGCGAGCGCCCCGCCATCTCATGCAGCACCTTCGGTCGGGCCGACTTCATCCGCGTGCCCTCGCCGGCCGCAAGGATGATGGCGAGGCAGGTTCGGGCGGGCTGCATTTCCGTCATGATCTTCGAGTCTCATGCTGTCGGGAGAATAGCGGTCGACGCGGATACGTCCGAAGCCGGCCATCGGTCCGGCGCAGGCGGGTGTTGCGCGGGGAGTGGATAGCCGATCCGAGGCGGATTTGGCAAAGTCGACGGCCGAAGCGAAAGCGGAATTTCCGCAAAGCCTTGGCTGGAAGGGGCGAGCGATCCGGGGCATGGCCTTGCGAAAGCCGCGAGGCTCTTTTTTTCACCTTACAAAGTGGCGCGCGCTTTCCAGCTCGCCGCAAAATGCTCTAGAAGCGCAAAGCGGCCGGCCCGCCGACGGCGCATGTTGGAACTGATGTCGAAATCCTTGAATCGTCGTCGATTTTTGAGCGCTGCTGCGACCGGTCTCGTCGCCCAGCGCCTGGTGGCCGGCACGCCGGCACATGCCCAGTCGAGCTGGGCGGGCCTGGTGCAATCGGTCATCGCCGAAGGCCAGCGCTTCGAAGCCTCGCTCGTCGTCGAAGCGGCGCGGATGCTGTCGCGCCGCCCGATGGTGCCGCTGACTGCCACCGACCTGCCCGAGGGCTACGCCACCCTGCCCTATGATCAGTATGTCGGCATAAGGGCCCAGCCCGGCGGACTGATCTGGGCCGGCGAAAATCGCGGCTTCACGATCGAGCCGATGCATCGCGGCTATGTCTTTTCGGCGCCGGTCAGCCTGTTCGCCGTCGAGGATGACGTGGTGCGCCGCGTGGCTTTCGACCGCGGCAAGTTCGATTATGGCCGGGTCACCCCGCCCCCGGCCGGGCTCGATCTGCAATTCTCGGGATTTCGGGTCGCGACGGGCCTTGAGCGCCCGTTCGAGGTCGCGACCTTCCAGGGCGCGACCTT
Organism: Allobosea sp.; assembly: GCF_017308075.1. Lineage (GTDB taxonomy): Bacteria > Pseudomonadota > Alphaproteobacteria > Rhizobiales > Beijerinckiaceae > Allobosea. The sequence continues at coordinate 143,100 of NZ_JAFKFX010000024.1, read as the reverse complement.
CTTCCGCTCGCTGGCTCGCGGCCAGAATTTCGGCGCCTTGGCCCGGGCACTGATTCTGCGCCCGGGCGAAACGCGCGGCGAGGAAATCCCTTTCTTCCGCGCCTTCTGGATCGAGCGGCCAAGCCCGGCCTCCGGCGTGCTGATCATCCACGGGCTGCTCGATTCCGAAAGCGTCGCGGGCGCCGTGCGCATGACCTTGCGGCCCGGCGACATGACCTTCATCGACGTCGAGATGACGCTGTTCGCCCGCGCCAATCTCGATCATGTCGGCTTCGGCTGCACGATGGGCACCTTCTTCGCCGGCCCGCAGAGCCGGCGCACCTTCGACGATGTGCGACCGGCCGTGCACGAACTCTCCGGTGTCCAGATGCAGTCCGGCAGCGGCGAGTGGATCTACCGGCCGCTCAGCAACCCCGCCAATCTGCAGGTCTCCTCCTTCCAGGACTCGAACCCGCGGGGCTTCGGGCTGGTGCAGCGCGAGCGCGACCCCAATGCCTTCCTCGACGACGACCAGCGACTCGAGCTGCGCCCGAGCGTCTGGATGGAGCCGCTCGGGGATTGGGGCCAGGGCTCGGTCCAGCTGATCGAGATCCCGACCGATTCCGAACTCAACGACAACATCATCGCCTATTGGCGGCCGCGACAGCCGATCGCGGCTGGCAGCGAGACGACCGTGGCCTATCGTCAGGCGTGGTGCTGGCAACCGCCGGATCGGCCGCCGCTGGCGCTCGCCACCCGGACCAGGCAGGGGCGCGGCACGCAGGGCCGCCGCCGGCGCTTCATCGTCGATTTCACCGGCGAGCGGCTGGCCGATGCCGGGCTGGTCGCCGCGACGAGAGCGATCGTGACCGCCACCCCCGGCGCAGTGCATAATCTACGCCTCTGGCCTTTCCCCGAGCGGCGGACCATGCGCGTCGGCTTCGAAGTCGACCCCGGCAACGAGAATCTCTCGGAGCTTCGCCTGGTTCTCGACGCCGGCGGCCAGGCGGTATCCGAGACCTGGTTGAATCGATGGACATGGTGAGCACGCAGCACGCGACGGTGGACGAGATCGTCCGCAAGCCGGAAGGCGAGATCGCGACATGGCCGGCGCCTTTCGAGGCGACACCGCCGGAGAACAGGCTCGACATGCCGGTGCAGTCCTTCCGTCGCTGGAAGGGGGCGGAGCGGCGCGCTCCTGCTGCGCCGTCGGCCTGGCGCACGCCCTGGCTGGCGCGCCTCTTCGTCTTCGGCGGCGCCTGGGCGCTGACGGCCTATGGCGCCTGGGAGATGTACAATGTCGTGTCGGTCAGCCGAACGACCTTCCTGCAGTATGTGCTGCTCCTGCTGTTCACCGTGAACTTCTCCTGGATCGCGCTTGCCTTCACCAGCGCGATCCTCGGCTTCGTCACCCTGCTGTTCGGCCTGCTGAAAAGCCCGCGCGCCGAGACGCTGAGCCAGAAGACCGTGGTGGTGATGCCGATCTACAACGAGTCGACGGCGCGCACCTTCGCGGCATTGGCCGCGATCCGCGAATCGGTCGAGGCGACGGGGCTCGGCGAGCATTTCGACTATTTCATCGTCTCCGACACGACCAACCCGGACATCTGGGTCGCGGAGGAGCGTGCCTTCCTGGCGCTGCGCCAGCGACTGGGACCGGAGGCGCGGATCTATTACCGCCATCGGCCGAAGAACCATCACCGCAAGGCCGGCAACATCGCCGATTTCGTCACCCGCTGGGGCGGGCACTACGCCCATATGGTCGTGCTCGACGCCGACAGCCTGATGACCGGCACCTGCATCGTGCGCCTGGCGGCGGCGATGGAGGCCGATCCCGATGCCGGCATCATCCAGTCGCTGCCGCTGATCATCAACCGCAACACCTTCTTCGCGCGCCTCCAGCAGTTCGCGGCGCGCGTCTACGGACCGGTGATCGCGACCGGGCTTGCGGTCTGGTCCGGGCGCGACGGCAATTACTGGGGCCATAACGCGATCATCCGGACGAAGGCCTTCGCCGATCATTGCGGCTTGCCCGACCTGAAGGGCAAGCCGCCCTTCGGCGGCCATGTGCTCAGCCATGATTTCGTCGAAGCGGCGCTGATCCGGCGTGCCGGCTGGTCGGTCTACATGCTGCCGGATCTGACCGGTTCCTATGAGGAAAGCCCGCCCTCGCTGATCGACATCGCGACGCGCGACCGGCGCTGGTGCCAGGGCAATCTGCAGCATTCGCGCGTCATCGGCGCCAAGGGGCTGACGCTGGCGACGCGGCAGCATTTCGCCACCGGCATGATGGCCTATCTCGCCTCGCCCTTCTGGCTGATGCAGCTGGTGGTCGGCATCCTGATCGTGCTGCAGGTCAACTACGCGCGGCCCGAATACTTCACCCATGAGTTCACGCTGTTCCCGATCTGGCCGCGCTTCGACCCCGAGCGCGCGCTGAACCTGTTCGCGCTGACCATGGCGATCCTGCTGGCGCCAAAACTGTTCGGGCTGCTGCTGACGCTGTTCGACGGCAAGCTGCGGCGCGCCTGCGGCGGCGGCGTCCGCCTGACCCTTTCGGCCCTGCTCGAAGTGCTGTTCTCGGCGATCTTCGCGCCGATCATGATGGTGATCCAGTCCGGCTCGGTCTTCCAGATCCTGCTCGGCCGCGACACGGGCTGGAATCCGCAGCGCCGCGACGACGGCTCGATCCCGTTCAAGGACATCGTGCGGCGGCATCGCACCCACACCATGCTCGGCCTGATCGCCGGTCTCTCGGCCTTCATGATCGCGACCTCGCTCTTCGCCTGGATGTCGCCGACCATCGTCGGCCTCGTGCTGGCGATCCCGCTGTCCTGGGCTTCGGGCCAGCTGGCGCTCGGCCTCTGGCTGAAGCGGCACAACCTGCTCGTCACGCCCGAGGAAGGCGCGCCGCCGGCGATCGCGACACGCGCCAACGCACTGCAGGCCGAATTCATGAAGGCTGGCTATGACGATGCCGACGGACTCGTGGCGCTGCATGCCGACCAGGTGCTGCGCTCGGCGCATGAGAGCATGCTGCCGCAGGTCCAGCCGCGCCGACGCGGCGAGATCGAGCCCGAGCGGGCGGTGGCGCAAGCGAAGCTGGTCGATGCCGAGACCGTCTCGGACGCGGCGATCTGGCTGAAGCCGAAGGAGCGCATGGTCGTGCTGCACGACCGGGCCCTGCTCGGCCTGCTCGCCAGTCTGCCGGAAGGGCCGGCCCATGCCGGCGCCGAAGCGCCGGCCCGGTAGGCCAGACCCGCGTTCAGCCCTGCTCGAAGACGATGGCGCAGCCGAGCCCGGCGCCCGACGGCACGACGAGGCTGCGCTCGCTGCGGCGATATCCGACACCCTGGCGCCCGAGGCTGGCTTCGACCCGCGCCAGATCGGGAACCGTCACGGCAAAGCCGGCGAAACGGGGCTCCGCCCGATTCGCCGCGTCATCAGCGAGCCGCGCGTCGGCAGCCCCGGGCGTGAGTACCTCGATGCGGCCCCGCGCCAGATCGAGACGCAGGCCGCCATCGGCGGTCTCGATCGCCGCCGCACCGGAAAAGGCAGAGAGGAAATCGCGCTGCGCCAGCGGCTCGGCGGCGACCATGAAGGTCGCGGCAAGCCCGCTCGCGCCATTCTCGTGCTGCTGGAAGGCCGGGTTCCAGAAATTCTGCGGCTCGTGCTGCTGGCAGACGAAGAAGCCGCATTCGCGCGCTGCGGGATTGGCGGCGAAGGCCAGGCTGAAGGCGACGCGAACCTGCGAGCCATCAGGCCGCGTGGCCTGCCGCTCGAAGAAGAACGGCTCGAAATCGCCGATTTCCGCCTGCCTGAAGCCCGCTGCATCGGCGTGCGAATCCTGGCTTTCGAGGACGAGCATCGACATGCCCTGGTCGCGCGCCAATGCGTCGCGGACGAAGGCGCCGAAGGAGAAGAGATGCTGGCCATGCGGCGGAATCGCCGTGCCGTCGCCGACGGTGATCAGTTCCAGGAAAGCGCCGGGAAACTGGACGATCCGGTTTTCCGTACCCCAGGGATGGCGATTGCGCGCACCGACCCGGAAGCCGAGACTGGCATAGAACTCGCCTGCCGCATCGAGATCGGCGACGCCGATGACGAGATGGTCGAGGCCGCGCGAAGGCGAAGGCTGGTTCATGGCTGGCTGGGCTCGCAGAAACAGGGCGGTCGATTCGCACCATGTTAGCCCATCCTGCGCCGGGTGCGCGGGCACCGGTGGTTCGCGCGGCTTTCTAGGCCTCGATGAAATGCGGCACGAAGCGCGAGGTGTTCTTGGTGATCGGCGTCGCATCCTCGCGGATGCCGAGGCCGCAGGGCTGCGAGGCGACGAGCCAGGAACCGAGGACCGGATAGTTCCCGTCGAAATTCGGCAGCATCGCCACCGCCTGCAGCACGAAGCCCTCGGCGCCATAGGGACCGTCGTCGCTGTCGCGCACCGTCCCGCCCTCGACCAGTGTCACATTGGCGCCTTCGCGCGAATAGAGCGGCTTGCGGACATGGCTGGCGCCGAGCTCGGCGCAGCGTGGATCGCCCTCGAAATAGGCCGGCAGCAGATTGGGATGACCCGGCGCCATCTCCCAGAGATAGGGCAGCAGTCCCTTGCTGGAGACCAGCGCCTTCCAGGGCGGCTCGACGAAGCGGCAGCGCGAGGTCGCGAGCGCGCCGGCATAGTGCTCGCGAAACAGCCATTCCCAGGGATAGAGCTTGAACAGCATCTCGATCGGCAGGCTGGCGCCATCGCAGAAGCGCCCATCGGCGAGCAGGCCGATCTCCTCGATGAAGCTGAAGCGGGCGTCGATCCCGGCCTGCGTGGCGCAGTCCATCAGGTAGTCGACCGTGCCCTTGTCCTCGGCACTGCCCTCGACGCAGGTGAAATGCATGCGCTCCGGCGCCGGCTCGCGAAGCTGGCCGAAGGCCGCGACCAGCCGCTCGTGCAGCGAATTGAACTGGTCGCAACCGCGCGAGAGCAGGCCCCGGGCCATCGCCTGTTCGAGCCAGTCCCATTGCACCACGGCCGCCTCGAACAGCGAGGTCGGCGTGTCGGCATTGTACTCGAGCAGCTTGGCCGGCCCCTTGCCGTCATAGGCGAGGTCGAGCCGGCCGTAGAGGTTCCGGTCGCCGCGCTGCCAGCTGTCGCGAATCAGTTGCCATTGCGCTTCCGGCACGGCGAGCCGGCGCATGATCTCCTCATCGGCGATGGCGCGCTCGACGAAGGCGAAGCAGAGCTGCTCGATCGCCCCGGTCGGTGCCTCGATGTCATCCTCGATCTGCCGGAGCGAGAAGCCATAGGCCGCGCTCTCGTCCCAATAGGTCTCGCCCTCGATCGTGTGGAAGGCGAAGCCCAGGCGCTCGACCTGAGCCTGCCAGTCCGGGCGTGGCGACAGGGAAAGCCGGCGCATGGTCAGGACGAGGAGGACGAGGAATAGGAGCGTGAACTCGAGCCGAAACCGCCGCGCGAGGCGACGCTCGGCGTGCTCGCCATGCCGGTCGAGGAGATGTTGCGGGCGACCATGGCCTGGCCCGAGGTTGTCGTATAGGCGCGCGAGCGGCTGCTGCTGCCGCCATAGTAGCCGCTGCTGGATGATGACGATGATGACGCGCTGCGTGCCGGCTGCTCGCATTCCGGGCGCCCTGAACCCGGCTGGCGCGTGCCTGGCGGGCAGGCGGAGCTGGTCGGCGGCAGAAGCGGCTGGGCGGCGCCACCGCCCGCCATGAACTGGCGCGCCAGCATGATGCCGGCCAACGCGGGAATGGCGACCTGGGCTCCATTCCAGACCGCGCTCTGGCAGCCGCCGCTGCCATATTCCTGCTCGCAGGCCGCCGTGCTGCCGAATTTCCTGGCCTCGCGCAGATGGTTCGCGGCGGCCTCGTTGAAGCGCTGCTCGCATTGGCTGGCGCTGAGCTGGTTGCCGGCTCGGCATTCCGCGACATTGCTGTAGATCAGCGAATCGTCGGTCTCGCCGCCGGAGAGGGACCAGTAGCTCGCAACGAGCACCACACCCACTGCGGCAAGGCCGATCTGGGTCGAGCGCTTCATCGAGACCTCCTCACTCGGTCATGCTGGCGGCGGCCAGCGTGCCGCTGATGACGGCGATCACGGCCAGCATCGCGGCCGAGGGAAGCCGATCCTCCTCGATCTTGCGCGAGAGGTCCGGGATCACGATGCGGGCAAAGCCATAGGCACCGAACTGGATCAGCATGGCGATGACCGCCCAGATGACCAGATCGGGAATGCTGCTGGCCTGCTCGATCGCCTTTTCGAGCGGCACCGAAAAGCCGACGATGTTGCCGCCGAAGGCGATTGCCGCTGAGAGATTGCCGTTGCGGATCAGCGCTATCTCGTCATGGGCGGTCAAGCGCAGATAGGCAGCGGCGAACCCGGAGATCAGCGCGAAGCCGACACAGAAATAGAGGAAGAACGCCGGCAAGCCGGCCATCGAGATCGTCATGCCGCCCCCAGCGAATACCTGCGCCCGGAGAGCTCACTATACGGCAGCCGCGCAGATGCGCCAGACTGCCGCAGGATGAATGGCAACGGCATTGCGCGCCTCGCCTTCGGAAGGAAGATGCGAAGCGCGCCTTGTGACTGTCAGTGCAGTAATTGCGCGGCCGGGGATCCCCGAACGGCCCGTCAGACCAGACGGCTTTGCACCACCGCCGCCTCGATGAAGCTGGCGAAGAGCGGATGCGGCTCGAAAGGCCGCGACTTCAGCTCGGGATGGTACTGCACGCCGATGAACCAGGGATGGTCGGCATATTCCACCGTCTCCGGCAGCAATCCGTCGGGCGAGACGCCGCTGAAGCGCAGGCCGCGCGCCTCAAGCTGCTGGCGATAGCCCATATTGACCTCGTAGCGATGGCGGTGCCGCTCCGAAATCTCGGTCGAGCCGTAGATCTTCGCAATCTTGGTGTCGGCCGACAAACGGGAGGCGTAGGCGCCGAGCCGCATCGAACCGCCGAGATCGCCGCCGGCTGTGCGCTGCTCGATCTCGTTGCCGCGCATCCATTCGGTCATCAGGCCGACGACGGGCTCGTCGGTCGGTCCGAACTCGGTCGAGTTCGCGCCCTCGATGCCGGCCAGCGAGCGGGCCGCCTCGATCACCGCCATCTGCATGCCGAAGCAGATGCCGAAATAGGGCACCTTGCGCTGCCTCGCGAAGGTCGCCGCCTTGATCTTGCCCTCGGCTCCGCGATGGCCGAAGCCGCCGGGCACCAGGATGCCGTGGACATGTTCGAGGAAGGGGGTCGGGTCCTCCTTCTCGAAGACCTCGGACTCGATCCAGTCAAGATTGACCTTGACCCGGTTGGCGATGCCGCCATGGGTCAGCGCCTCGATCAGCGACTTATAGGCATCCTTCATCCCCGTATACTTGCCGACGATGGCGATGGTGACCTCGCCTTCGGGGCTCTTCACGCGCTCGGAGATGCGCCGCCAATTGCTGAGATCGGGCTCCGCCCCGGCATCGATGCCGAACGCCGCCAGGACCTCGTTGTCGAGCCCCTCGGCGTGATAGGAGAGCGGCACGTCGTAGATCGACGCCACGTCGCGGGCCTCGATCACCGCCGTCTCGCGGACATTGCAGAACAAGGCGAGCTTGCGACGCTCCTCGCGCGGGATCTCGCGATCAGTCCGGCAGAGCAGGATATCGGGCTGGATGCCGATCGAGCGCAGCTCTGCGACCGAATGCTGGGTCGGCTTGGTCTTCAGCTCGCCGGCGGTCGGGATATAGGGCAGCAACGTCAGGTGCAGGAAGATGCACTGGCCGCGCGGCAATTGCTGATTGGTCTGGCGGATGGCCTCGAGGAAGGGCAGGCTCTCGATGTCACCGACCGTGCCGCCGATCTCGACCAGCACGAAGTCGAAGCCTTCATTGCCGGAGAGCACGAACTCCTTGATGGCGTTGGTGACGTGCGGGATGACCTGGATGGTCGCGCCGAGATAGTCGCCCCGGCGCTCGCGCGTCAGGATGTCCATGTAGATGCGGCCGGTGGTGATGTTGTCGCCCTTGTTGCAGGGCCGGCCGGTGAAGCGCTCGTAATGCCCGAGATCGAGATCGGTCTCGGCTCCGTCATCGGTGACGAAGACTTCGCCATGCTGATACGGGCTCATCGTGCCCGGATCGACATTGAGATAGGGGTCGAGCTTGCGCAGGCGGACCGTATAGCCACGTGCCTGCAGAAGGGCTGCGAGAGCCGCCGACGCCAGGCCTTTGCCGAGCGAGGACACCACGCCGCCGGTGATGAAAACATACCGCGTCATGGGAGGTCACCTTTAACGCCAAGATTGCGATTCGCTAAGCGCGCCGATGAGGGTCGGATGTGCGCTGCGTGCTTATCCACAATAGAGCAGAGCCGGCTTCCGGTCGCCCTGCCCTCAAAAGAGAAGGGCCGGTTTCCCGGCCCCTGCCCCGCCCCGATCATTGACCCGGCGCCGCCGGGGTCGGCGGCTGCGAGCCGCCGGGATTCTGCATCTGCCTGAGCTGGTCGAGGACGCCGCCGGCATTGGGAGCCGAAGGTGCGCTCGGCACGGCCGGAGCCGTGGCCCCCGGAGCGGGAGCACCGTCGATGATCGAACGCTGGGTCCGGCCATGGGTCGCGAGCACGGCCAGCGTGATCGAGGTAATGAAGAACAGGCCCGCCAGGATCGCCGTCGCGCGCGTCAGCGCATTGGCCTGGCCGCGGCCGGTCATGAAGCCGCCGACGCCGCCGCCACCGCCCGAGCCCATGCCGAGGCCGCCGCCCTCCGAGCGCTGAAGCAGGACGACGCCGACGAGCGCGATCACGATGAGCAGGTGGATGACGATGATAACGTTCTGCATGGCTCACGAAATGGGTATGGCGCGCGCGATCGCCAAGAGGAGCGTATCGGCGCCGGATCCGTGTTTCGGCGCTGCCCTTAGCATGGGCAGGCGCGCCGCACCACAAGCGATTTCAAACGATCGGCCTCAGCCGCAGGCACGGGCGATCGCCAGAAAATCCTCGGCCTTGAGGCTGGCGCCGCCGACGAGCGCACCGTCGACATCGGCAACCCCCATCAGTTCGGCGGCATTCGACGGCTTGACCGAGCCGCCATAGAGCAGCCGGACGCCTGCGGCCGCGGCCTTGCCCAGAATGCGGCCGAGCTCGGCCCGGATCGCCGCATGCATTTCGGTGACATCCGCCACGGTCGGGGTCAAACCCGTGCCGATCGCCCAGACCGGCTCATAGGCGACGACCAGCGTCGCGCCGGTCGAGCCTTCAGGCACCGAGCCGCGCAGCTGCTTCTTGACCACGGCGAGCGCCTTGCCGGCCTCGCGCTCTTCCTTCGTCTCGCCGACGCAGACGATCGGAACCAGCAATGCCGCCTGCGCTGCCTCCGCCTTGGCTTTCACGGTGGCGTCGCGCTCGCCATGCAAGGTACGGCGCTCGGAATGGCCGACGATGGCGAATTGCGCGCCGGCATCGGCCAGCATCGCAGCCGAGACCTCGCCGGTGAAGGCACCGCTTTCACGCAGGCTGCAATCCTGACCGCCGGTGGCGATCCGCGAGCCGATCAGCGCGGCCGTCATCGGAAAAAGCAGCGTCGCCGGCGGGCAGATGGCGAGATCGACCTGGCGCCGCAGGGCGCCGTCATGGCCGCGCGCGATCCCGGCGGCGATGCCGAGATCGGCCTTCAGGCCGTTCATCTTCCAGTTGCCCGCCACCAGCGGCTTGATGCTTGCCGTCACGTCCACCTCCGAATTTTCCTGCAAGGGCACTAGCAACGCCGGGATCGGTTCGCAATCACGAGCAAGAGCCGGCGATTGCCGAGGCGAGCCTCTCTACCTATAAGCGGCGCGCAAATGCGACGCCGCCGACAGGACAGGAAGATAGCAAAATGATGATGCAGGGCATCCGCAAGGCGGGGCAAAGCCTGGTCGGCAAGCTCCTCGTCGCCTTGATGTTCGGGTTCCTGATCCTGTCCTTCGCGATCTGGGGTGTCGGCGACATCTTCCAGGGCTATGGCCGCAACGCCGTCGCCATCGTCGGGAAGAGAGAGATCAGCATCGAGCAGATGCGGACGGCCTATCAGAACGAGACCCAGATGCTGACGCGTCAGCAGCGGCGCTCGATCACGCCGGAAATCGCCCGCGCGCTCGGTGTCGACCAGCGTGTCCTGTCGCGCCTGATCACCGAGGCGACGCTCGATCAGGTCGCCACCAGGATGGGGCTCGCCGTCTCCGACGACACGGTGCGCGACGTGATCTTCAACGATCCGAATCTGAAGAACGCTTCCGGCGCCTTCGACCGCAACCGCTTCAACGAATTGCTGCGGGCCATCGGCCTGACCGAGCAGGCCTTCGTGCGCGAGCAGCGCGCCGCGACGATGCGCCAGGAGCTCGCCGAGATGGTGATCGGCGGCATCTCCGCCCCCGTCGCGCTGCAGGAGCTCGGGCACCGGCTGCGCAACGAGAAGCGCGACATCGCCTATGCGGTGATCCCCGAGACCGCGGCCGGCGAGATCGCAACGCCCGCCGAGGACGTGCTCAAGCGCTTCTTCGAAGAGCGCAAGGCCGCGTTCCGCGCGCCGGAATTCCGTAACGCCAATGTACTGGCTCTGACCCCGGCCAATCTCGCCGACGCCGCCAAGGTCTCCGATGCCGACGCCAGGGCGCATTACGAGTCGGTCAAGACGCAACGCTACGGCTCGCCCGAGCGCCGCACCGTGCAGCAGATCAGCTTCCCGAGCATCGAGGAGGCTCAGGCCGCCAAGGCGAAGATCGATGGCGGCGAGACCTTCGAAGCGATCGCCACAGCCCGCAACGTCTCGGAGCAGGATCTGACGCTCGGCACCTTCACCCGCGAGGGCCTGTTCGATCCGGCCGTCCGCGACGCGGCTTTCGCCCTTGCCCAGGGGGCCGTCAGTGCGCCCGTCCAGGGCGGCTTCGGCGCGGTGCTCCTGCGGGTCAGCGAGATCGAGCCGGAGCGTCTGAAGAGCTTCGAGGAAGTCGCCGCCGAGGTCCGCAACGAGGTCGCGACCAGCAAGGCCGCCGCGCAGATTTCCGAGTTGCACGACAAGATCGAGGACCAGCGCGCCTCGGCCCGCCCGCTAGGCGAGATCGCCAAGGAATTCGGCCTGACCCTTCGGCCGGTCGGGCCGGTCGATGCCGGCCTGCGCAAGCCCGACGGCGCGCAGGAAGCCCCGCTACCGGGCGGCGATGCGACGCTGACGGCGATCTTCGGCTCGGATATCGGCGTCGACAACGAGGCGCTGCGCCTGCCCAATAATGGCGGCTATGTCTGGTACGAGGTCACCAAGATCGAGCCGCCGCGCGACCGCAGCTTCGACGAAGTCAAGGCCGAGGTCGAGCGACAGTGGCGCGCCGACGAAGTCGCCGCGAAGCTCTCGGCCAAGGCGCGCGAGCTGATCCAGCGTCTCGATGCCGGCGAGGACTTCGCCACGGTCGTCACCGCCGCCGGGCTGAACCCCGAGGAGGCGAGCGACCTCGGCCGCCAGGACCAGAGCGACGCCCTGCCCCGCAATGTCGTCTCGCTGATCTTCGGCACCCCCGTCGGCAAGAGCGCGTCCGCTGCGGCCGATGGTCAGGGACGCATCCTGTTCCAGGTGAAGGCGGCGACGGTGCCGCCCTATATGCGCACGACCGAGGAAGCCGAGAACTTCGTACGCCTGTTCACCTCGAGCCTCAGCGACGATGTGCTGATGCAATATGTCGGCAAGCTGCAGAAGGATCTCGGCGTCTCGGTCAACCAGGCCGCCTTCCGCAACGCGACCGGCGGCACGCAGAACTGAGAGTTCCAAGCATGGCGTCGGCCTTCGACCTCGAACGTTTCACCGCCGCCTACGACGCCGGCCAGCCCCAGCTCGTGACGCTGAGCCTGGTCGGCGACTGCGAAACGCCCGTCGCGGCCTTCATGAAGCTGCGCCATGCCGGCAAGGGCCCGGCCTTCCTGCTCGAATCGGTCGAAGGCGGCGCCGTGCGCGGGCGCTATTCGATGATCGGGCTCGAGCCCGATCTGATCTGGCGCTGCCATCACGGCCAGGCCGCGATGTGCCGGCCGGCCCTCGGCGACGCCCTCCTGCCGGACGCCCGACCCGCCTTCGAGAGCCTGCGCTCGCTGCTGGCGGAAAGCGCGATCCCCGACCAGGACGGGTTGCCACCGATGGCGGCAGGCGTGTTCGGCTATCTCGGCTACGACATGGTGCGCCTGATGGAGCGCCTGGCCGAGCCGAAGGAAACCGGCGTCGGCGTGCCCGACGCAATCCTGATGCGGCCGACGCTGATGGTGGTGTTCGACGCCGTGCGCGACGAGATCACCGTGGTCTCACCGGTGCGGCATCAGCCGGGCGTGTCCGCCGCCATCGCGCATGAACGAGCCCAGGAACGGCTCGAAGCTGTCGTGCATGCGCTTGAATCACCGCTCCCGGCCGAAGCCGCGATAGACATCGCCGGCCTGTCCCATCCCGAGCCGGTCTCGAATACCAGCGAAGCCGAATACGAAGCGATGGTGCTGAGCGCGCAGGAATACATCCGCGCCGGCGACATCTTCCAGGTCGTGCTGTCGCAGCGCTTCGAAGCTCCCTTCGAACTGCCGCCCTTCGCGCTCTATCGGGCGCTGCGCCGGATCAATCCAGCGCCTTTCCTCTGCTATCTCGACTTCGAGGACTTCCAGATCGTCTGCTCGAGCCCCGAGATCCTGGTCCGGATGCGCGAGGGCAATGTCACCATCCGCCCGATTGCCGGCACCCGTCCGCGCGGCGCGACGAGCGAGGCCGACAACGCGCTCGCCGAGGATCTGCTCGCCGACCCCAAGGAGCGTGCCGAGCATCTGATGCTGCTCGATCTCGGCCGCAACGATGTCGGCCGCGTCGCCGAGATCGGCAGCGTCAGGGTCACGGATTCGTTCTTTATCGAGCGTTACAGCCAGGTGATGCACATCGTCTCGAACGTCGAGGGCCGCCTCGCCCCAGAGCATGATGCGCTTTCGGCACTGATCGCCGGATTCCCGGCCGGCACCGTCTCCGGCGCGCCCAAGGTCCGGGCGATGGAGATCATCGACGAGCTTGAGAAGGATCGCCGCGGCGCCTATGGCGGCTGCATCGGCTATTTCGGTGCCAATGGCGAGATGGACACCTGTATCGTGCTGCGCACCGCCGTGGTCCAGGATGGGCGCATGCAGGTCCAGGCCGGCGCCGGCATCGTCTATGATTCCAACCCGGCTTCCGAGCAGACCGAATGCGTCAACAAGGCCAAGGCGCTGTTCAAGGCTGCGGAGGAAGCCGTCCGCTTCGCCGCACGCAGCCGACGCGGGCAGTGAACCGCGGCGATCCTCACCTGCGCCCGCACCGGCTTGCCATGCGGCTGCCTCACTTGCCTCGTGCGTTTCCCGCCGCGCATAGTGGCTCCGGTCGAGGCCGCCAGCCCCCGATCCGGGGGCGCTTTGGCCGGCTCGAATAACAGCCATGACTGGCCCTGCCGCCGCTGCGGAGACCTGAAGCCAGCAGGCAAGGCCCGGAAATTGATGGAGAGAAGACCATGCGTCTCGGCGCAAGCTTGATTGGCAGCGGCATCGCCCTGGCACTCCTGGCCGGAACGGCCGCCTTCGCGCAACAGGCCCAACAGAAGGTGACCGTCGCCGTCACCGCGATCGTCGAGCACCCGGCGCTCGATGCCGCCCGCGACGGCGTCAAGAAGGCGCTCGAGGAGGCCGGATACAAGGACGGCGCCAATCTCAGCTTCCGCTACGAATCCGCGCAGGGCCAGCCGGCGACGGCAGCCCAGATCGCGCAGAAATTCGCCGGCGAGAATCCGAACGTGATCGTCGCGATCGCGACCCCCTCAGCCCAGGCGATGGTCACGGCGACGCAGACGATTCCGGTGGTCTTCACCGCCGTGACCGACCCGGTCGCGGCCCAGATCGTCAAGGACCGCAAGGCGCCGGGCGGAAACGTCACCGGCATTTCCGACTTCTCGCCGCTCGAAGCCCAGTTCGACCTGATCAAGGAACTGGTGCCCGCAGCCAAGAAGATCGGCGTCGTCTTCAATCCTGGCGAAGCCAACAGCGTCGCGCTGCTCAACGCCGTAAAGGCGCTGGCACCGGCCCGCAACCTCCAGATCGTCGAGGCTTCGGCGGGCCGGACCGCCGATGTCTCCGCCGCCGCGCAGAGTCTCGTCGGCAAGGTCGACGCGCTCTATCTGCCGACCGACAACACCATCATCTCGGCGCTCGGCACGGTGCTCGCCGTCGGCACCGACAACAAGCTGCCGGTCTTCACCGGCGACACCGAGTCGGTCCAGAAGGGCTCGGTCGCCTCGATCGGCTTCGACTATTTCCAGGTCGGGCTCGAGACCGGCGCGGTCGTCGTGCGGATTCTGAAGGGCGAGAAGCCCGGCGCCATTCCGGTCAGCAATGCCAGCGGCAGCAATCTCGTGATCAACGCCAAGGCCGCCGCCGCGATGGGCGTCACGGTTCCGCCGGCGGTGCTGGCGCGCGCCAAGCAGGTCATCAACTGAGGTGAAGCGGCGGCGCACAACGCCGCCGCCAACGGCCGCCTAACTCGCCGTTTTCGACCAGAACAAGCAGGGCGACCGATGAGCCTCATCGCCACTCTGGGCGCCATAGAGATCGGACTGGTGTTCGCTCTCGTGGCGCTCGGCGTCTACATCACCTTCCGCGTGCTCGACTTTCCCGACCTGACGGTCGACGGAACCCTGCCGCTCGGCGCCGCGGTCGCGGCGGCGATGATCGCCGGCGGCGTCAATCCCGTGATCGCGACGCTGGCGGCGATCATCGCCGGTTGCCTCGCCGGCACCGTGACCGCCTGGCTCAACATCCGCTTTGCGATCCTGCATCTGCTCGCCGGCATCCTGACGATGACGGCGCTGTTCTCGATCAATCTGCGGGTGATGGGGGTGCCGAACATCCCGCTGATGAACCGGCCGACGGTGATCGAGTTCTTCACCTGGCTGAATCCGCTGATCGCCGCCACCGGCCTGCCCGGCCGCCCGACCCTGCGCGTTCTGGCCTTGCTGATCATCGTCACCGTGATCGCCGCTTTGCTCGCCCGCTTCCTGAAGACCGAGTTCGGCCTCGCCATGCGCGCCACCGGCGCCAATCCGCGCATGGCGCGGGCGCAGGGCATCCGCACCGACATGCATGTCTATGTCGGCGTCGCCCTCTCCAACGGCCTCGTCGCCTTGGCCGGCGCCCTGTTCGCGCAGACAGCCGGCTTCGCCGATGTCAGCATCGGCACCGGCACCATCATCGCCGGCCTCGCCGCCGTGATCCTCGGCGAGACGATCTTCCGTAGCCGGTCCATCGTCGTGGCGATCTTCTCCTGCCTGATCGGCGCCATCGCCTATCGCCTCGCCATCGCGCTCGCGCTGAACGCCGGCTGGCTCGGCCTGCGGGCTTCCGACCTCAATCTCGTCACCGCGGTGCTGGTCGGCATCGCGCTGATGCTGCCCGGTGTCGCCAACCCGCTGCGCAGCCTGTTCAAGCGGAGCGCGCCATGATCAGCGTGCGGGATGTCCACGTCACCTTCGGACGCGGTACGCCGCTGGAGAACCGGGCGCTGCGCGGTCTCGACCTGAAGGTGGCCGATGGCGAATTCGTCACCGTCATCGGCTCGAACGGCGCCGGCAAGTCGACCTTGCTCAATGTCCTCAGCGGCGATGCCCGGGCCGAGCGCGGCACGGTCGAGGTCGACGGCATCGACGTGACGCGCTGGCCGACGCCGAAGCGCGCCGGCCTGATCGCGCGCGTCTTCCAGGACCCGATGGCCGGCACCTGCGAGCGCCTGACCATCGAGGAGAACATGGCGCTGGCTCAGGCGCGCGGCGGGGCACGCGGTCTCGGCGCCGCACTCGACACATCGCGCCGGGCGCTGTTCCGCGACAGGCTGGCGATGCTCGGCCTCGGGCTGGAGAACCGCCTCGGCGATTCGATGGGACTGCTCTCGGGCGGTCAGCGCCAGGCGGTCAGCCTGCTGATGTCGACGCTGGCGGGTACGAAGACCCTGCTGCTCGACGAGCATACCGCAGCGCTCGACCCGCGCACCGCCGCCTTCGTGCTCGACCTGACCCGCTGCATCGTCGACGAGCAGAAATTGACCGCGCTGATGGTGACCCATTCGATGCGCGACGCGCTCGACCATGGCAGCCGCACGGTGATGCTGCACGAGGGCAAGGTCGTCTTCGACATCGAAGGCGAGCGCCGCAAGGCGATGGACGTGCCAGACCTGCTGCGCCTGTTCAAGCAGGTCCGCGGCGAGGAACTATCGGACGACAGCCTGCTGCTGAGCTGAGCGCTTCCGCTGATCGCCTGCGCCTGCGCTTCAAACCGGCACCTGCCTTTCCCGACATCGCTCAGTCCTGGGCGGGACCGGCCTCCAGGCTGAGAGCGAGCTTGCGCAGCAGCGAGGCAAGTTGCTCCTTCTCGGCCACGCTCAGCCCGTCGAGCAGGCGTCGTTTGAGCGCCATGTCCTCGCGGAAGGCAGCTTCGGCCTTGGCGCGGCCGGCCTTTGTGAGCTCGACGAGCAGGCTGCGCCGATCCTCCGGCGCCTCGCAGCGCCTGATCAGCCCGGCAGCTTCGAGCCGGTTGAGTCTGGCGGTCAGGCCGCCCGAGGAGATCATCAGCGTGCGGTAGAGCTCGGTCGGCGTCAGCCGCCAGGGCTCGCCCGCGCGCAATAGGGTCGAGATCACGTCGAACTCGCCGGCATCGACGCCGTGGCGCGTGAACACGGCCTCGATGGCGGGACGCAGTCGCAGGGTGATCCGCCGCGCCCGGCCGATCACCCCCATGGGCTCGGTATCGAGATCGGGCAGTTCGCGCGCCCATTGCGCGCGCAACCGATCGACATGGTCCCCTTCCCCGCCAGCCGCAGCATCCATCCCGGTCTCCCACTCCTGCCCGATCCTGTCAGCAGAACGACGGATATATCTTGACGTCAAGACATGAAGAAATTTATCTTTACATCAAGATAAATGGAGGACGCGATGTCGGAGCAGATCCCGTTCAGCCTCGCCGGACTCGACCATGTCGTGTTCCGGACTGCCGATACGCCGCGCATGCTGGCCTTCTATCGGGAGGTGCTCGGCTGCCCGCTCGAGCGCCGCCAGGACGAGCTCGGCCTGGTGCAGCTGCGCGCCGGCCGCTCGCTGATCGACCTCGTCGATGTCGCCGGCCCGCTCGGCCGCACCGGCGGGGCCGCGCCGGGCCCTGAGGGCCGCAATGTCGACCATATCTGCCTGGGGATCAGGCCGTTCGACGAGGCGAGCCTGCGCGCCCATCTGGAGCGCCATAGTGTTGCCGTCGTCGCGGCCGGCTCGCGCTACGGCGCCGAGGGCGAAGGCCAGGCGATCTATGTCCGGGACCCCGACGGCAACGCGATCGAACTCAAGGGAGCCGAATGAGGCCCTGATCCGCCCAGCCACGCCTCCCTGCCGGCTCGCCATCGTTCCGGCCTCGGAACGCGGCAGGATCGGCCGGGGAATTCGAACTCGACTTGCAATCCAAGTGAAGCTTGCAATCCAAGTGAAGGGAGTTTCGCCATGTCGCAGCCAGCAGAAGCCAAACAGCCCCAAGCCCAACCCGAGACCCGCGGCGGCGTCGTCCCCTATCTCAGCGTCGACGGCGCGGTGAAGGCCTCGGAATTCTACCAGAAGGCGTTCGGAGCCGAGGAGGTCGCCCGCCAGCCGCTCGACGAGAAGGGGCGGACCATGCACATCCACCTCTACGTCAATGGCGGCTCGCTGATGCTGAGCGACCCCTATCCGGAATATGGCTATCCCTGGGAGGCGCCGAAGGGTTGCACGCTCACCCTGCGCGTCGACGATATCGACTTCTGGTGGAGGCGCGGCGTCGATGCCGGCATGGAGGTCGTCACCCCGGTCGAGGTGATGTTCTGGGGCGACCGCTACGGCCAGTACCGCGACCCGTTCGGCTTCCTCTGGGCGCTGGTCTCGGCGGTCAAATAGCGACGAGCGGCGAGAAGCCGACGCCGCATGCCAGTTCCACGAAACTTTCGCCGGCCGCCTTTCGCGCGCCGGGCCGGCGAAGCCATGCCCCGTCGCGCCATGCCGTTCCGGAGAGAACCATGCAGTCGGAAGCCGAAATCGCAGCCACCCCGCCGGCGGCGCTCTGGATCGGCCGTGCCATGAGCGGACTCGTCGTCGCCTTCCTGATCTTCGACGGCGGCATCAAGCTCGCACCGCTTTCGGTGGTGACCAAGACCATGCAGCAGCTCGGCTATTCCGGCTCGCCCGAGCTGGCGCGCGGGCTTGGCGTGATGACGCTGGCGATCGCCCTGCTCTACGCGCTGCCGCGAACCAGCATTCTCGGCGCCATCCTGCTGACCGGCCTGCTCGGCGGCGCCATGGCGACGCATCTGCGTGTCGGCAGCCCGCTCTTCAGCCATCTCTTCTTCGGCCTCTATCTCGGCCTGATCGCCTGGGGCGGGCTGTACCTCCGGGATGGCCGGCTCCGCCGCCTGTTCCCGCTGCGCCAAGACACCTGACGATCTGCGGATTGCGTTCCATCCTGTCGCAGGCTGACGAACGGCCGAGGCAATCTCGCTGGCAGTGCTTTCGAAAGGGCACCAGCAAAGGAGGAATGCCGCCATGTCCAGCACAACCGACGCCGACAAGCCGCAGGATGCCGCAGGCTGCACACCGGCCGTGCCGCAGAAGGAGCATGAATGGCTGCACAAGCTCGTGGGCGAGTGGACCTATGAGGCCGATTGCCTGATGGGCCCGGACCAGCCGCCGATGAAATCGAGCGGGACGCATCGGACGACCTCGTTCGGCGGCCTCTGGATCGTCGGCGACGGCGAGGGCAAGATGCCGGACGGCTCGCCGGCGCAGACCCGGCTCACCCTCGGCTACGACGCATTGAAGAACGTGTTCGTCGGCAGCTTCATCGGATCGATGATGTCCAACCAATGGGTCTATTCCGGCAAGCTCGACGCTTCAGGCAAGATCCTCACTCTCGACACCGAAGGGCCTGATTTCAGCGATCCGACCAAGACGGCGAGGTATCAGGACATCCTCGAGATCGAGAGCGACGACCATCATACGCTCTCCTCGCGCGCACTCGGCCCGGACGGGCAGTGGCATGGCTTCATGACCGCGCATTACCGCCGCAAGAGATAGCGCGAAGGGAGCGCACGCAGCCGCGGCCGACATCTGCCGAGGGCGAGATCCGACCGGCTTCGCGCCCTCATGCTTGACCCGCACGCGCGTTCGGGGCCATGTGCAATCGCAATGACAACGGGTGGGGACGGCCCCGGACGGCGATGCGCATCCTGCTGATCGACAATTACGACAGCTTCACCTGGAACCTGGTCCACCTGATCGGTGGGCTCGGGGCCGAGGTCGAGGTTCGCCGCAACGACTCGCTGACGGTCGCTGAAGCGCTCTCCGGCGGGCATGGCGCGATCGTGCTCTCGCCCGGCCCGTGCACGCCGAACGAGGCCGGCATCTGCCTCGATCTCGTGCGCGAAGGCGCCGGCAAGGTGCCGCTCTTCGGCGTCTGCCTCGGCCTGCAGACGATCGGACAGGTCTTCGGTGGCGAAGTCGTGCGTGCGCCGTTGCCGATGCACGGCAAGGTCTCGACCGTGACGCATCGCGCGCGCGGCCTGTTCCACGGCATCAACGGTCCGATCGAGGCGACGCGCTATCATTCGCTGGTGGTGAAGCGTGAAACCTGCCCCGAGATTCTCTCGATCGAGGCGGAATCCGGCGACGGCATGATCATGGCGCTCTCGCATCGCGAGCTGCCGGTGCATGGCGTGCAGTTCCATCCGGAGAGCATCGCTTCGGAGCATGGCGCGACGATCCTGCGCAATTTCCTCGATCTCGCCGAACGATGGTCGGCCGCGTCCGACACCGCCGCCCTTTCCGCGACAGCCTGATCGATCGAGTTCCCATGGAAGACTTCAAGCCCTTCATCGCCAAGGTCGCGACCGGCGCCTCGCTTTCCCGCGAGGAGGCCCGCGACGCCTTCGAGACCATGCTTTCGGGCGGTGTCACCAATGCTCAGGCCGCCGCCTTCCTGATGGCGCTGCGCGTGCGCGGCGAAAGCACCGAGGAGATCGCCGGCGCGGTCAGCGCCATGCGCGCCCGCATGCTCACGGTCTCCGCGCCCGCGGATGCGATCGACATCGTCGGCACCGGCGGCGATGCGTCGGGGTCCTACAACGTCTCGACCCTGGCCTCGATCATCACCGCGGCCTGCGGCGTTCCGGTCGCCAAGCATGGCAACCGCGCGGCCTCGTCGCGCTCCGGCGCGGCGGATGTGCTGACGGCGCTCGGCGTCAAGGTCGGGCTCGAGCCGGCCGGGATCGAGCGCAGCATCCGCGATGCCGGCGTCGGCTTCATGTTCGCGCCGGCCCATCACGCCTCGATGCGCCATGTCGCGCCGGTGCGCACCGAGCTCGGCACCCGCACCATTTTCAACCTGGTCGGGCCGCTCTCCAACCCGGCCGGGGTCAAGCAGCAGCTGGTCGGGGCCTTTTCCGAGACCTGGCTCCAGCCGATGGTCGAGGTGCTCGCCTCGCTCGGCTCGCAATCGATCTGGGCCGTGCACGGCTCGGACGGGCTCGACGAAATCACCACCACCGGCCCGACCCGCGTCGTTGCGCTGAAGGACGGCAAGATCGAGAGTTTCTCGATTTCCCCAGAGGATGTCGGCATCGCCCGGGCCAAGCCCGAGGATCTGCGCGGCGGCGAGCCGGAGCAGAACGCCAAGGCCCTGCAGGACGTGCTCGACGGCCAGAAGAGCGCCTTCCGCGACATCGCCGCCTTCAATGCCGCAGCGGCGCTGGTCGTCGCCGGCAAGGCCGCAACGCTCGGTGACGGGCTGGCCCAGGCCTATCAGGCGCTCGACAGCGGCAAGGCCAAGGGCGTACTCGCCACGCTCGTCGCCAGCTCGAACGCCTGAGGCGGCCATGTCGGACATTCTGAAGCGGATCGAGGCCTATAAGCGCGAAGAGATCGCCACAGCGCGCAGCACCGTGCCGCAGGCCGAGATCGAACGCCGCGCCGCCGCCATGCCACCGGCACGTGACTTCCTCGGCGCGCTCGAAGCCAAGCGTAAGGCCGGGCTGCCGGCGCTGATCGCCGAGATCAAGAAGGCGAGCCCGTCCAAGGGCATGATCCGGCCGGATTTCGACCCGCCGGCCCTGGCGAGGGCCTATGCCGAAGGCGGCGCCGCCTGCCTTTCGGTGCTGACCGACACCCCCTCCTTCCAGGGCCAGCCGGAGTATCTCGCGCAGGCGCGCGAGGCTTCGGGCCTACCGGGCCTGCGCAAGGACTTCATGTTCGAGCCCTATCAGGTCTTCGAGGCGCGTAGCTGGGGCGCCGACTGCATCCTGGTGATCATGGCCTCGGTCGACGATGCCGCGGCCCGCGAGCTGACTGAAACCGCCAAGGCACTCGGCATGGCCGTGCTGGCGGAAGTCCATGACGAGGCCGAGCTCGAGCGGGCGCTGAAGCTCGACACCCGCCTCGTCGGCATCAACAACCGCGATCTGCGCAGCTTCGAGGTCAGCCTCAGCGTGACCGAACGCCTGGCACCTTTGGTCCCGGCCAACCGGCATCTTGTCGGCGAGAGCGGCATCTTCAGCCATGCCGACATCACCCGGCTGCAGGGCTGCGGCGTCAACACCTTCCTCGTCGGCGAGAGCCTGATGCGCCAGCAGGATGTCGCCGGCGCGACCCGCCAGCTGCTGACCGGAAAGGGCGCGGAGGCGGCGGCGTGAGCCGGCTTTCGCATCTCGACAGCCAGGGCCAGGCCCATATGGTCGATGTCGGCGACAAGGCGGAGACGGCCCGAACCGCGATCGCCGAAGGCAGCGTCGTGATGCAGGCGGAAACGCTCGCGATCGTGCGCGCCGGCGACGCCAAGAAGGGCGACGTGCTCGGCACCGCGCGCCTCGCCGGCATCATGGCGGCGAAGCGCGCCCATGAGCTGATCCCGCTCTGCCACCCGTTGCTGCTGACCAAGATCGCGGTCGATCTCTCCATCGACGAGGCCCTGCCCGGCGTGCGCGTACGGGCCGAGGTGCGCCTCACCGGCAAGACCGGCGTCGAGATGGAAGCGCTGACCGCCGTCAGCGTCGCCTGCCTGACGGTCTACGACATGGTCAAGGCGGTCGATCGCGGCATGCGTATCGAAGCGATCCAGCTCGTCCACAAATCCGGCGGCAAGTCCGGCGTCTACGAAGTTGCGGAAGGGCAGAGATGAGCCTGACACCGGTTGCCGTCGCGCTGCGCGCGCTGCTCGACAGCGTTCCCGGAACCACCGGCACGGAAATGCTGCCGCTGGCGCGTTGCGCAGGCCGGGTTCTGGCGGCAGATATCGCGGCGCTACGCACCCAGCCGCCCTTCGCCAATTCGGCGATGGACGGCTATGCCGCCCGCGCAGATGATCTCCAGCCCGGCAAGGAATTGCGGGTGATCGGCGAATCCGCCGCCGGCCGCGGCTTTGCCGGCTCGGTCGCTCCCGGCGAGGCGGTCCGTATCTTCACCGGCGCGCCGCTGCCGGAAGGCACCGACGCCATCCTGATCCAGGAGAACGCAGAGGGTGTCGACGGCCCGGTGATCCGGGTCACCAAGGCGGCGGGCAAGGGCCAGTTCGTGCGCGCCGCCGGGCTCGATTTCGGCAGCGGCGAGGTTCTGCTCGCGGCCGGCCGCCGGCTCGACAGCGCTGCGCTCGGCCTCGCCGCCGCGATGGGGCATCCGGAGCTTCCGGTGCGTCGCAAGCCCGTGGTCGCGATTCTCGCCACCGGCGACGAGCTCGTCCTGC
Organism: Allobosea sp.; assembly: GCF_017308075.1. Lineage (GTDB taxonomy): Bacteria > Pseudomonadota > Alphaproteobacteria > Rhizobiales > Beijerinckiaceae > Allobosea. The sequence continues at coordinate 120,330 of NZ_JAFKFX010000024.1, read as the reverse complement.
CGGGCGAGCCGGTCGGCCCCGACCAGATCGTCGCCTCCAACAGCTATGCGCTGGCCGCCCTGGTCGAGCAGGCCGGCGGCACGGCGCTCGATCTCGGCATCGCCCGCGACAACCATCCCGATCTCGCGGCCCGCATCGAGGCGGCCAAGGCGGCGAAGGCCGATGTGCTGGTCACGCTCGGCGGCGCCTCTGTCGGCGCACATGACCTCGTCCAGGCCGCGCTCAAGGCGCAAGGCATGGATCTCGGCTTCTGGAAGATCGCGATGCGGCCGGGCAAGCCGATGATGATGGGGAGGCTCGGCCCAATGGTCGCCCTCGGCCTGCCGGGCAACCCGGTCTCCTCGATCGTCTGCGGCCACCTCTTCGTCACGCCGCTGATCGAGGCCCTGCTCGGCATGGCCGAGCCGGAGCGCGACCGCGGCGAGCCTGCGATTCTCGCCGTCGACCTGCCGGCGAATGACGAGCGCCAGGACTATCTGCGCTCGGCCTTCGTCACGGAAGCCGGCGAGCGCCGGGTGAAACCCTTCCCCAAACAGGATTCCTCGATGCTGGCGAACCTCGCCCGGGCCGAGGCGCTGGTCATCCGGCCGGTCTTCGCCGAGCCGGCCAAGGCCGGTGATCCCTGCCGGATCATCCGGCTGCGCTGACTGGCGGGTCAGCGGCAGCGCCGATAGCGCGTGTGCCGCCGTAGGCGACTTCGTCGATCGAGATGGCCTTGAGGGGCACAGCTGGCGCGACGTTTCGGCCCGTTCATGCTGAAGCAACCGGTACGCGCTGGCGGAGGCTCGCTCGACCCGGCCGAAATGGCAGTTCCCTCGCCGGTGCGGCCGCCACGGTCGAAGCCGACATCGGCGCTCTCGGCTCCTTCCCTCAGCCATTAGCGGCCCTGTCACTCGATCGGACGCTTCTCGTCGTCAGACATCTTCCCGCCGCGGCTTCACATCGACCCGGCGGGCTCTGCCATGTCACTGTCCTGCGGTCAGGCCGCGCCTGAACGGAAAAGGCCGCGACGGTTGCCCGTCGCGGCCCTGGCAATTGCGATGCGTGTCGATCAGCGCCGGCCGATCGGTGCGTAATCGCGCTTCGGCGCGCCGGTGTAGAGCTGGCGCGGACGGCCGATGCGCTGGGACGGATCCTCGATCATCTCCTTCCACTGCGCGATCCAGCCGACGGCACGCGCCAGCGCGAACAGCGCGGTGAACATGGAGGTCGGGAAGCCCATCGCCTTGAGCGTGATGCCCGAATAGAAGTCGATGTTCGGATAGAGCTTCTTCTCGATGAAGTAGCTGTCGGAGAGAGCGATCCGCTCCAGCTCCATCGCGACGTCGAGCAGCGGATCGTCCTTGATGCCGAGCTCGTTCAGCACCTCATGCGTGGTCTTCTGCATGATCTTGGCGCGCGGATCGTAGTTCTTGTAGACGCGGTGCCCGAAGCCCATCAGGCGGAACGGATCGTTCTTGTCCTTGGCCTTGGCGATGTATTTCGGGATGTTCTCGACCGTGCCGATCTCCTCGAGCATCTTGAGAGCGGCCTCGTTGGCGCCGCCATGGGCGGGGCCCCAGAGGCAGGCGATGCCGGCGGCGATGCAGGCGAACGGATTGGCGCCCGAGGAGCCGGCGAGGCGCACGGTCGAGGTCGAGGCGTTCTGCTCATGGTCGGCGTGCAGAATGAAGATCCGGTCGAGCGCGCGCGACAGCACCGGATTGACCTTGTAGTCCTCCGCCGGCACGGCGAAGCACATCCGCAGGAAGTTCGAGCTGTAGTCGAGCGAGTTCAGCGGATACACGAAGGGCTGGCCGATCGTGTACTTGTAGGCCATCGCCGCCAGCGTCGGCATCTTGGCGATCATCCGCATCGACGCGATCATGCGCTGCTGCGGGTCCGAGATGTCGGTGGAGTCGTGATAGAAGGCCGACATCGCACCGACCGAGGCGACCAGAACCGCCATCGGATGCGCATCGCGGCGGAAGCCCTGGAAGAAGCGGGCCATCTGCTCATGCACCATGGTGTGGCGCGTGACGCGATAGTCGAAATCGGCCTTCTGGGCCGCGGTCGGCAGATCGCCATAAAGCAGCAGATAGCAGGTCTCGAGGAAGTCGCCATGCTCGGCGAGCTGCTCGATCGGGTAGCCGCGATAGAGCAGAACGCCCTCGTCGCCGTCGATATAGGTGATCTGCGACTCGCAGCTCGCGGTCGAGGTGAAGCCGGGATCGTAGGTGAACATCCCGGTCTGAGCGTAGAGCTTGCTGATGTCGATGACCGAAGGCCCGATCGATCCAGACTTGACCGGCATGTCGACGGTCTTGCCGTCGACATTCAACTGACTCGTGGTTCCGCTCATGGATGCCGATCCTTTCAGGCTCGATCTCAAATCATCTCGGCGGCCGAATGTCGTTCCGACCGATCACTGGTCATCAGGCGCCGCCCGAAGCTCCACTATGCCGGCTCCAGGGCGGGATATGAGGATGCCGCTGCGGCGAAAAAGCGTTCATCAGACTGATTTTAAAGCATTTTTGGCCGCGACTGCTTCCGTTGGGGAGCAGCCGCCACGCCGCGTTGCTAGACCATTTCCGAGAGGCGTTCAACAGCGAGAAACATGGCGGTGACCGTGCGATCCCGCACTGCGGCACTGCTGCCTCCGCCATGCCCGCTCAGGCGATGTCGGAGAGCCGCGCCAGGGCTTCCTCGCGCCCCAGCACCGCCATGACGTCGAAGAGGCCGGGAGAGGTGGTGCGCCCGGTCAGCGCGGCCCGCAGCGGCTGCGCGACCTGGCCGAGCTTGACGGCACTCGCCTCGGCGAATTCCCGCACGGCCGCTTCGAGCGCCGCGGGAGCCCAGTCCGGCAGCGCTGCGAGCTTCTCTGCCAGTTTCGGCATCCGCTCCCGCGCGGCATCGTCGAGCAGCGCCGCGGCCTTGGGCTCAAGGGCCAACGGGCGCTGGGCATAGAGATAGAAGGCGCTGTCCAGCAGTTCGACCAAAGTCTTGGCCCGCTCCTTGAGCCCAGGCATCGCCGCCAGGAAGCGGCGTTCGAGCGCCGGGTCGAGTTCGGCGGGCAGTCCACGGGCCGGACCGATCTCGGGCAGGATCGCCTTCAGCGCTTCAAGCAGCTCGCGATCCTCCGACTGGCGCATATAGAGCCCGTTCAGGCTCTCCAGCTTGGCATAGTCGAACCGCGCCGGGGAGCGGCCGATTGAGGACAGGTTGAACAACGAGATCATCTCCTCGGGTGAGAAGATCTCCTGGTCGCCATGGCTCCAGCCGAGACGCAGCAGATAGTTGCGCAGCGCGATCGGCAGATAGCCCATGGCGCGATAGGCGTCGACGCCGAGCGCACCGTGGCGCTTCGACAGTTTTGCACCGTCCGGCCCATGGATCAGCGGGATGTGCGACATGCTCGGCACCTTCCAGCCCATCGCCTGATAGATCTGCGTCTGCCGCGCGGCATTGGTGAGGTGGTCGTCGCCGCGGATGATATGGGTGACGCCCATATCGTGATCGTCGACGACCACGGCGAGCATATAGGTCGGGTTGCCGTCCGAGCGCAGCAGGACGAGATCGTCGAGGTTCTCGTTCTGCCAGACGACGCGGCCCTGGACCTCGTCCTCGACCACAGTCTCGCCGGTCTGCTCGGCCTTCAGGCGAATGACCGGCTTGGCGCCGGCCGGTGCGGTCGCCGGATCGCGGTCGCGCCAGCGCCCGTCATAGCGCATCGGCCGGCCTTCGGCCTTGGCCTTCTCGCGCATCTCGTCAAGTTCCTGCGGGGTCGCATAGCAATAATAGGCCTTGCCGGCTGCGAGCATCTGCTCGGCGACCTCGCGATGCCGGGCGGCACGCTGGAATTGGTAGACGGTCTGCCCGTCCCAATCGAGACCGAGCCAGGATAGGCCGTCGAGAATCGCGGCGATGGCGGCATCGGTCGAGCGTTCGCGATCGGTATCCTCGATGCGCAGCAGCATCTTGCCACCATGGCGGCGGGCATAGAGCCAGTTGAACAGGGCGGTGCGGGCGCCACCGATATGGAGGAATCCGGTAGGCGACGGCGCAAAGCGCGTGACGACCTCATCGCTCATGAAGAAGGACTCCGACGGAACGGGCGGATGAAGGGCGAGAGCCGGCTCATGGGCGGTCTCGGCCGGGGCTGACAACCGGCGCGGTCGCTGTAACATGGCTTTGCGGCCGCCGTTAAGCGTCTTCCTGTTCCGGTGGCGAAAGGGAGGCCGATGCTTTCCGCACCGCCCGGGCGTCGCCGAAAGGCCTCCGCGCGCGCCCTCGCCTGGCGGGGCGGGGCAAGGTGGGCGTATCGGCTGTCGCTGAGCCCGGTGTGGACCCCGTCGAACTGGTACGCCCCGCTCCGCGCCATGCTCGAAACCGAGATCGAGCGGCGGCGCCTCTTCAACTGGCTTCCGGTGCCGCTCGGGCTCGGCGTCGTCCTGTATTTCCTCGCCGATCGTGAGCCGAGCCCGGCGGCGCCGCTGGCCGGCCTCGCCCTGTCCGCGCTCGCCGCGCTGCTATTGCGCCACAGGCGCCGCGCCATGCTCGTCTGCATCACGCTAGGCGCACTCTTTGCCGGCTTCGGCGCCGGAGCCTGGCGGGCGGCGAGCATCGCGGCACCGGCGCTCTCCCGGCTCCATGTCGGCAAGATCACCGGTTTCGTCGAGACGCTGGAGCAGCGCGAGAAGGGCGTCCGTCTGGTCGTCCTGGTCACCGACCTGCCGGGCGTCGAGCCGCAGCAGCGCCCAAGGCGCGTCCGCATCAGCACCACCGCGACGACCTTGAAGCCCGGCGATCACATCATGGCGACCGCGCGGCTCCTGCCGCCGCCTGGACCGGCGCGTCCCGGCGGCTATGAGTTCGCCCGCGACGCCTTCTTCCGCGGCATCGGCGCGGTCGGCAGCATTGCCGGAAAGGTCGCGCTGGCACCGGCGCCTTCTCGGCCGTCGCGGCAGCTCGCCTGGAGCATCGCCATCGACCAGGCGCGCAATGCGCTGACCGAGCGCATCGCCACGATCGGCGGCGGGCAGGCGGGCGCGATGGCGGCCGCCCTGGTCACCGGCAAGCGCGGCCTGATCACTGAGCCGACAAATGACGATCTGCGCGCCGCCGGCATCTACCACATCGTCTCGATCTCCGGCCTGCACATGGTTTTGGCGGCCGGCACGATCTTCTGGCTGGCGCGGGCACTGCTGGCGCTGTCGCCCGGCCTCGCGCTCTTCTGGCCGATCAAGAAGCTCGCCGCACTCGCCGCCATGCTCGGCGCCACCGCCTATTGCGTTTTCTCGGGCGCCGAGGTCGCGACGGTCCGCTCCTTGATCATGACCCTGGTGATGCTCGGCGCCATCCTGGTCGACCGACCGGCCCTCAGCATGCGGAATCTCGCGCTCGCCGCGATCATCGTGCTGCTGCGCGAGCCCGAAGCGCTGCTCGGGCCGAGCTTCCAGATGTCCTTCGGCGCGGTCGCCGCGCTGATCGCCTTCGCCGAGCGTTGGCAGGAGCGCTCACCCGACCCGGCCGCTGCGAGCTGGCCCTGGCCGCTGCGGCCGCTCTGGCTCTCCGCGGTCGGCATCGTCGTCACCACCTTGCTGGCGACGGCGGCGACGGCACCCTTCGGCGTCTATCATTTCCAGACCTTCAACCCGTTCGGCCTGCTCGGCAACGCACTCGCTTTGCCTTTCGTCTCGTTGATCGTCATGCCGGCCGCGGTCTTCGGCGTGCTGGCCTATCCCTTCGGGCTCGACTGGCCCGCCTGGGCCCTGATGGGCTGGGCCTCCGGCCTCGTCCTGCGGCTCGCCCACTGGGTTGCCGGGATCGAGCGCTCGACAGTGGTGCTGCCGGCCTTCGACGCCCTGGCGCTCGCCCTGTTCGCCCTGGCGCTGCTCTGGCTGACCTTGTGGACGACGGCCTTGCGCTACCTGGCGGCACTGCCGCTCTGCGCCGGTCTGGCGCTCGCCACGGACCCGACGCGGCCGGACATCCTGATCGAGCGCGACGGTTCCGGCATTCTGGTACGCGGCCCCGAAGGGCGGCTCGTCCTCGCAGGCAAGCCGAGCCGTTTCGTCCTGGCGCAATGGCTCCATGCCGACGGGGATTCCCGCTCCCCGGACGATCCGGCCTTGCGAGAAGGCGCCGCCTGCGATGCGCGCGGCTGCGTGATCCGCCTCAGGGACGGCCGCAAAGTCGCCTACACTCGCGACCGCATCGCGATCGTCGAGGATTGCCAGCGCGCCGATCTCGTCGTGACGCCGCTCCATGCCAATGGCAGCTGCACCGCCCGGCTGATCGACCGGGCTGCGCTCACGCGTGACGGGGCGACGGCGCTGGGCTCCTCGCCTGGCGGAAACTGGCGCGCCTACACCGCAGAGGACGCGACGCGCCTGCGGCCCTGGACCCGGGCCCGGCCTGCTCCCGTCGACACGCCTTCGTCACCGGAGCCGGGACGCGCCCCTGCCACCTCGCTGCCCGCCGCTGCAACGGCCGAGCAGTCGGAGGACACCAGCTTGCTTCAGTAGCGCCGCATCAGATTGACGAGCCGACCCTGGATCTTGACGCGGTCCGGGCCGAGCACGCGGGTCTCGTAGGCCGGGTTGGCGGCCTCCAGGGCAATCGAGGAGCCGCGCTTGCGCAGGCGCTTCAGCGTCGCCTCCTCGTCATCGATCAGGGCGACGATGATATCGCCGGTGTTGGCGGTGTCCTGCTTGCGGATGACGACGGTGTCACCGTCGAGAATGCCGGCCTCGATCATCGAATCGCCGCGGACCTCCAGCGCGTAGTGCTCGCCGCCGCCGAGCATGTCGGCCGGCATGGAGACGCTGTGGCTGCGATCCTGGATCGCCGAGATCGGCGTGCCAGCGGCGATTCGGCCCATCACCGGGATGGAAACGGTCGTGCGTCCGTTCTCCTCGGCGGTGGCGGGCCGCGGCTTGGCGAGGTTGGCGGCTGGGGCAGGCGGAGTCTGGCCGAGCCCGCCCTGCACGATGGACGGGCTGAAACGGGCGCGCTGCCCCGGCGCACCGCCGATTCCGTCCGGCATCTTGATGACTTCGAGTGCCCGGGCGCGGTTCGGTAGCCGGCGAATGAAGCCGCGCTCCTCCAGCGCCATGATCAACCGGTGAATGCCGGATTTGGAGCGCAGGTCGAGCGCATCCTTCATCTCGTCGAAGGAGGGCGGGACGCCGGATTCGCGCAGGCGTTCATGGATGAAGCGAAGCAGTTCGAACTGTTTGCGTGTCAGCATGATCTCGCCGCCCAGCCTTTCGCATCGGAATCGAAACAAAGCACGAACAACATACCTGTTCGCCATGTGTTCCGCAAGAGAGGTTCAGCACGCTCTTGCAGGGCGCGGAAGCTGTCCTTCTCCTTGCGCGCGAAGCTTTGCGGAAAACAAGGCAGCAAGAAGAGACGGAGCGGCGACAGAGCTCAGGCCAGCGATTCCGGGCACGATGATGGCCGTCGCGGCAGTGGGCTTGACCGCCGCGGACTGCCGATCCGCGGCGAATTCGGCGATCCCGCGCTACGATGCCGGCTGCTGCCGCAGCAGCGCCAGCGCCGCATCGACGGCATTGGCGGCCGGGCTCGGGCCGGCGCTGCGCATCCTGTGCTCGAGCGCGGCGAAACCGTCGAGCTGGCGGTCGCGCGCCGCACCGTCGCCGATCACCGCGGTGAGAGCCAGGGCCAGCGCGTCCGGCGTCACATCGTCCTGGATGAACTCGGGAACGACGTTCTCGCCGAGAATGAGGTTCGGCAGGATGACCGTCGGCAGCTTGATCAGGCGGCGGGCCAGCGCCGCCTCCCAGCCGGCACCACGATAGGCGGCGACGGTCGGCACCTGCGCCAGGGCGAGCTCGAGCGTCACCGTTCCGGAGGCGGCGAGTGCCGCGCGCGCCTGACGGAAGGCCGCGAGCTTGGCCGCCTCCCCCGTCACGATCTCGGGTTTCACGGGCCAGCTTGCGACGATCCCGGTAACGGCTTCGACCAGACGCGGCACGGCCGGCAAGACGAAGCGTGCCCGCGGCAATGCCCGGGCGATGCGCGCAATCGTCTCGCCGAAGGCGGGCATGAGGTGGCGGATCTCGGAGCCACGGCTGCCCGGCAGGACGAGGATAAGCGGCGCCTGCGCGTCGGCCCGAACCCTGGCCTCATCCGGGCCGGGGCGCAGCTCCGCCAGCCGTTCGATCAGCGGATGCCCGACATAGACGGTGTCGGGTCCGCCGAGACGCGCAAGCGCCTCCGGCTCGAAGGGCAGGAGCGCCAGGATCCTGTCGACATGCGGGCGCATGCGCCGCGCCCGGCCCTGGCGCCAGGCCCAGACGCTCGGGCAGACCCAGTGCGCGATCGGCACGGCAGGATCGAGCCGGCGCAGCTTCTTGTCGACGCGCAGGCTGAAGTCAGGCGCGTCGATCGTCAGCATCAGATCGGGCGCGAAGGCGGCAGCAGCCTGCGCCGCGTCAGAGATGCGACGCAGCAGCAATGGCAGGCGGGCGACGACCGGGCCGAAGCCCATCACCGCGATGTCCTCCTGGGGGAAGATGCTCGCCAAGCCTTCCGCCGCCAGAACCTCGCCTCCGACGCCGCGCAGATCGAGCGGGCGCCCTGCAAGCCGGTGGCGAAGCTGCTGCACGAAACGCGCACCGAGCGCGTCGCCAGAGGCCTCGCCTGTGACGACGAAAAGCCGGAAGGGCGGCGTGCTCAAGGCACGCCCTCGATGAAGATGCCCACGGCATCGGCGCTCGCGGCCAGACGGGCACGATCGCCGACGAGCACGCCTCCGGCCTTCACCGCGATTCCGGCGAGGCCGATCTCGGCGAGCCGCGCGACGGTCTCGGGCCCGATCGCGGGCATGTCGACGCGCAGGTCCTGGCCGTGCTTCGGCGCTTTAACGAGGACACCATCGCCCTTTGCCAGCTTGAGGCGCCCTGCCCTCACCAGTCCGGCGACACGCTCGAGCATGGCATCGGTTCCCTCGGCCGCCTCGACCGCGATCACGCGATGATCGGCGAGGACTGCGCCCTGGCCGATATCGAAGGGCGACAAGGCCGCCAGCAGGTCGAAGCCGCGCAGCAAGGCGCTGCGGGCAATTGGAGTCGGGACGATCCGCCCGAGAGCGCCGAGCGGCGCGACGATCTCCGGAGCCATCTCCGCCGGGCTCCCGACCCGGAACCCCTGCCCCTCGAAGAAGCTCACGACGCCCCGAAGCAGATGGTCATCGCCGCCCTGGAAGGCGCGCGCGAAATGCGGCAGGTATTTCAGGGTCGAGAGTTCTGGCGCCAGCGCGCCGAAACTCGGTCGCGGCAACGCCCCGATCATCACGATATCGGTGACGTTGCGGTGCTTGAGCGCGCCGAGCAGGCGGCCGAGCTGGCCGAGCCGGTATTCCTGCGCTTCGCAGCCGGGAAAATCGGCGATGTTCGCCGCGCCCGAAAGCGCCGCGACATAAACCTCCGCCCCGGCCGCGAGCGCGTTGCGGGCGACATGGGCCGGGTATTCGCCGCTACCGGCCAGGATGGCCAGGCGCAGCCCGGCCCGTCTGCCCGCCGTTTCGGCCGAGCCCGGGGTCACCGGTCCGGTGCGTTGACGTCGTGCGGCACGCAGATCGCCCGCTCGCCGCCGCTGCGGATGAAATCGAGGATCTCGTGGATCAACGGATGCGAGGCGAACTCGCCGGCGACGTCCTCAACCCGCTCCGACAAGGTGCCTTCATCGGCAAACAGCAGGCGATAGGCGCGGCGCAGCTCATGGATCTGCTCACGCGAGAAACCGCGACGCTTCAGGCCGACCAGGTTGAGACCGGCCAGATGGGCCGGGTTGTCGCGCACCATGCCGAAGGGGATGACATCATGCATCACCCCGGCGCCGCCGCCGATGAAGGCATGGTCGCCGACCCGGATGAACTGATGCAGGCCGGTGCCGCCGCTGACGATGACGAAATCTCCGACCGTGACGTGCCCGGCGCACATCACATTGTTCGAGAAGATGACGTTGCTGCCGATGATCGAGTCATGGCCGACATGCGAATTGGCCAGGAAGAGGCCGCGATCGCCTATCACGGTCTTCATGCCACCGCCTTCGGTGCCGGGGTTCATCGTGACACCCTCGCGGATCACGCAATCGGCGCCGATAGTTAAGATCGACGGCTCACCCTTGTACTTCAGATCCTGCGGCGGATGGCCGATCGAGGCGAAGGGATAGACCTTGGTGCGGGCGCCGATGCTGGTGACGCCCGCGACGGCGACATGGCTGATCAGCTCGACCCCGTCTTCGAGCGTGACCTGCGGGCCGACGGTGCAGAACGGGCCGACGATGACGCCCTCACCCAGCCGTGCAGCGGGGTCGACGACCGACATCGGGTGGATCGTGGCACTCATGTAAAGGGACCTGTGAACTTGGGTTCGGTCGAAAGCGGCGGCGCGGATCAGACTGCGTCGCGTCTCACATCACCATGGCGGAGAGTTCGGCCTCGGCGACGAGCACACCGTCGACCTTGGCCTCACCGCGATAGAACCAGATATTGCGCTTCCGCGCGATCTTGGTGAGGTGGAAGCGCAGGCTGTCGCCGGGAACGACGGGCTTGCGGAACTTGACCTTGTCGATCGTGGTGAAAAGCACGGTCGAGACCGCAGCCTCGTCCTCGCCGCGCGAGCTGACCACCAGCACACCTGCGGTCTGGGCCATGGCCTCGATCATCAGCACGCCCGGAAAGACGGGACGGCCGGGAAAATGGCCGGTGAACTGAGGCTCGTTGACGGTGACGTTCTTGATGCCGATGCCGGAAGCATCGCCATCCATCTCGATGACACGGTCGACCAGCAGAAAAGGATAGCGATGCGGAATGCAGGCCATGATCTTCTGGATATCGGCCACGCCGAGCGATTTCGCCGCTTCCGTCATCGTGTTACTTCTCCCCAAGCGCCTACGGGCCGTGCCCCGGTCGCTCATTCTGTGCCATGAAAGCTGCACTGCCGGAAGCCGGCCGCAGATCAATCGCTTTCGCCGCTGCCCGTCGTCTTGCCACGTTTGGCGACGAGCTGCTTGAGCAGCGCCGATTCCCGCGCCCAGCTCAAAGCCGGCTGGGCCGGATAGCCGCCATAGCGCGCGCCGCGCGGAACATCGCCCGCGACGCCGCTCTGAGCCGCCACCTGCGCGCCCATGCCGACGGTCAGATGGCCGGCAAGGCCGACCTGCCCGCCCAGCACGACGAAATCCTCCAGCGTGCTCGAGCCGGCGATGCCGACCTGCGAGACGATGACGCAATGGCGGCCGATGACGCAGTTGTGGCCGATCTGGACGAGGTTATCGATCTTGGTGCCTTCGCCGATCACGGTGTCGCGGCTGGCGCCACGGTCGATGCAGCTGTTGGCGCCGATCTCGACATCATCCTGGATGATGACCCGGCCAACCTGCGGCACCTTCATGTGCCCCTTCGGACTCATGGCGAAGCCGAAACCGTCCTGGCCGATCCGTGCCCCGGGATGAATGATGACGCGGTTGCCGACGAGCGCGCATTGCAGGCTGCTACCGGCACCGATGCTGCAATCCCGGCCGATCCGGACCTGCGCTCCGATCACCGCATGGGGGCCGATGATACTGCCGGCACCGATCTCGGCACCAGGCCCGATCACGGCGCCGGGATCGACGGTGACATTGGCCTCCAGCCGCGCCGTGGCATGCACGAATGCACCCGGCGCGACTCCGGCGGCGCCGAACATCGAGCCCGGCCGCAGCGCCTGCGGATGGAAGGTCGCGAGCAGCCTGGCGAAGGCGTGATAGGGCGCCGGCGTCACCAAGGCTACGGTGCCGGCCGGCACGCGATCGGCGAAGCGCGGCGAGACGAAGCAGATCCCGGCCGAGGTGCTGGCGAGCGCCGCGACATATTTCGGGTTGTCCATATAGGCCGCATCGCTGGCGCCGGCCGTCTCGAGCGGGGCCGCCCCCTCGATGCGTCGCGCCGGGTCGGCCCCTTCGGGCAGGTTGACGCCGCAAAGCGAAGCGACCTCGTTGAAGGACAACGAGGTCGCCACGGGAAAGAAACTGGGATCTGCCATGAGATGGTCCGTCGCAGGGCGCGCGAGGCGCCCTGCCGGGGGATGTCAGAAGCGGGCGCCGCCGGAGAAGCGGAAGGCCTGCAGACGGTCGCCACCATATTTGCCGGAGATGCCGGTGATGGGGTTGGTGCCCCACTGGCCGTCATCCTTCGACAAGGCGTAGGCGTAGTCGAAGCGGATCGGACCCAGCGGCGACTGCCAGAGCAAGCTGACGCCGACCGAGGAGCGGATCACGTTCTTGTCGCGCACGCAGGCCACGTTGTTCTGATAGGCCGAGTTGGTCACGACGTTGAACTGCCGCGCCTCGGATCCGTTCGGGCAACCGAGGAAGCCCGGGTTGGTGATCCCCTTCGAGCCGCCATCATAATCGAACAGCGTGCCCGCATCGGCGAAGACCGCGCCCTTCAGGCCAAGATCACGCGGCAGGCCGAAGATCGGGAACTGCACCTCGAGCGAGCCACCGAAATAGGTGGTGCCGCCGAGCGCGTTGGCCGTCGGGTCGTTGAGCACGTCGCGCGGACCGATGCCCGACGGCGCAAAGCCGCGCACCAGCGACGGACCGAGGAAGTAGTGGTCCATCATGCGCAGATTGTCGCCGGTCGCCTGGACGTGACCGCCCTGGACACGCACGATACCGACGAAGTCCTCGAGGAACTCCTTGTAGTAGCGCGCATCGGCGCTGACGCGGAGGAACTTCGAGTCGCCGCCGACACCGGCGAATTCCGGCTTGATCTCGGCCACGAAGCCGTTGCGCGGGCTCTGATAGTTGTCGAGCGAGTTATAGTTGAAGTTGAGGCCGACCAGAGAGGTCAGGGTCGTGCCGGCGGCTTCCTTCACCGCGATCGACGCTTCGCCATTGGTCAAGCAGTTATAGATGTTGTTGGCCGTCGGGCCGCTCGGCGTACCGGGCGTGATCCCGTCGATCGGATAGGTACAGTCGTTGTAGGGACGGCTGGCCGTGTTCGGAATCTTGATCTCGGTCGTATAGATCGAGTAGCGCGGCGTGATCGAGAACTCCTCCGTGATAGGGAAGGAGAAGCGCACCTGCCCGCCCGTCACACGGCTCTCGAAACGGCCGATATTGTAGTTGTCGTTGAACTTAGAGAACAGATCGAAGCCCGCCGCGATGCGGCGACCGAGGAAATAGGGCTCGGTGAACGAGAAATCGATGCCCTGCGTCCGCTGGCCCATGGTGCCGGCGATACGGACATACTGGCCACGGCCGAGGAAGTTCGATTCCGACAGCGAGACCTCGCCGATCATGCCGTCCGAGGTCGAATAGCCGCCGGCGATCGAGAACGAGCCGGTCGCCTTGTCCTCGACGTCGATGTTGACGACCACGCGATCGGGCGCGCTGCCCGGCTCGTTGGTGATACGGACCTTGTTGAAGAAGCCGAGATTGTTGAGACGACGCTCGGCGCGGTCGATGAAGACCTTGTTGTAGGCGTCGCCTTCGCCGAGATCGAGCTCGCGGCGCACGACATAGTCGCGGGTCCGGGTGTTGCCGCGCACGTTGATCCGCTCGACATAGACGCGCGGACCTTCTTCGACGACATAGGTGATGCCGATCAGCTGGCCGTTGGCATCCCGCTCGCCACGCGGACGAACCTGGGCAAAGGCGTAACCGCGGCGCGAAACCTCGGTCGTCAGGTTGACCAGCGAACGCTCGACCGCCTCGGCATTGTAGGTATCGCCGGACGAGGTGCTGACCAGCCGCTGCAGCGCAGCCGGATCGACGTCACGCAGATGGGAATCCACCGAGACGTTGCCGACGCGGTACTGCTGCCCCTCGTCGACGGTGATGTCGATCACCCAGCCGCCCTTGGCGTCGTCGAAGCGCGCATCGTTCGCCACGATCCTGAAATCGGCATAGCCGTTCTTCAGGTAGTAGCGGCGGATCAATTCGAGGTCAGCGGCGACCCGATCCGGATCATAAACGTCCGAGGTCTTGATGAAGCTGAGGAAATTGGATTCCGTCGAGGTCATCAGATTGCGCAGGCGCGACGACGAATACACGCCGTTGCCGGAGAAATTGATCTCCTTGATGCCGGTCTTGCCGCTCTCGACGATGGTGAAAACGACGTCCGAACGGCCGTTCGGCAGCGGCTGGATGCGGCCGGAAATGGTCGCGGAGCCATAGCCGGCACGACGGTAGACTTCCTTGAGGCGCTCGACGTCGGCGTCGATCAGCGCCTGGCTCATCGGGCCGTTGGCCTTGGACTGGACCTGGCCGAGCAGGACATCGCTCTTCAGGCGACGGTTACCCTCGAAGGCGACGCGGTTGATCGAGTCGTTCTCCTGGACGGAGACGACGGTCTGCGAGCCGCGGCGGCTGACCTGAACATTGGAGAAGAGTCCGGTCGAGAGGAGATTCTGACGAATCTCCGCCGGGTTCCCGGAACCCTGCGCGGTCACGTAGGAGCGGATCGTCTCCGCATCGACGCGCCTGTTTCCTTGGACAATCACGGCCTGCGCAAACACCACGCCACCGCTTACGGCCAGCATAAAGGCCGAAAGTCCGACTGATCGAGAGAGCCGCATTCTCAAGGACCGGCTCTGAAGCGTCGACGTCATCGGGTCGCCTATTCCATTCTTGGGTCACCCACCCCCGCAAGGGGACCCCCGCGAACAACGGGAGCGAGGCGACATTGAAGACCAAACGCTTCTACAAAGTTTCCCGCGGGACGCAAACCAGCATTGTCGTTAACAAAGTGTTTTTACGCCGTTCGTTGCCGTCAGGTCACGCGCAGCCCCCGGGAAAATCGGGTCCCGCGACCGGAAACGGCTAGAAAATGCCATAATCCGGCGCGGCAGAGTGGCAGGGATATCACAACCGGAAAGGTCGGATTCGGCGCGTTCCGTTAACGGCCGCCGCTCAGAGCAGCGAGCGGACGTGGACGAGGTCGTTCCAGGTCACGAACAGCATCAGCATCAGCACCAGGCCGAGGCCGACCCGGAAGCCGATCTCCTGCGCCCTTTCGCTCAAAGGCCGGCCGCGTGCGGCCTCGACCGCGTAGAACATCAGATGGCCGCCATCCAACATCGGCACCGGGAACAGGTTCATCAATCCGATCGAGACCGAGAGAATCGCGGCCAGATTGATCAGGGCGAGCAGGCCACCGCTCGATGCGACCATTCCGGAAACCTGGGCGATCCGGATCGGTCCGGAAAGCTGGTCGGTCGACTCCTTACCCTTGATGAGCTTGGCGATGTAGTCATAGGTCCGCTCGACCACGAACCAGGTTTCGCTCACCCCGAGCCTCAGCGATTCAAGCAGAGTGAAATGCTGCGTGGTCCAGTCGCCCGGCTTCGACGAAGCCTGCACGCCGATGATGCCGAGGCGCTGCTTGCCCAAGGCCGAGGCGGTCTCGACGAGATCAGGCGTCACGGTCAGGAGCATGGTCGCCCCGTCCCGCTCGAGGGTCAGAGGCAATGACTCGCCCGGGCGGATGGAAATCAGGCGCTGCAGGTCAGCGAAGCTTTTGATCTCGCGATCGTCCACCTTCCGGATGAGGTCGCCGGCCTTGATTCCGGCGCGCTCCGCCGCTCCGCCCGGCGTGATGACATCGACGCGCGGCGCCAGCACGGGCTTGCCGAAGCTGTAGGCGGTACCGGCAAAGATCGCGATCGCCAGCAGGAAATTCGCGATCGGTCCGGCGGCGACGATCGCCGTGCGCTCGCCGACCGACTGCGCCGGGAAGGAGCGCGCGCGCTCCTCGGGGCTCATGCTGGCCACCGCCTCGCCATCCGGCGTGCTCGAGGCATCGGCATCGCCAGAGAACTTGACGTAGCCGCCGAGCGGGATCAGCGCGAAGCGCCAGCGCGTGCCATGGCGGTCATTGAAGCCGAAGAGCTCCCTCCCGAAGCCGATCGAGAAGGTCTTGACGTCGACGCCACACCAGCGACCGACCAGGAAATGGCCGAGCTCATGGACGAACACGACGATGGTCAGGACGAACAGGAAGGGCACGAGGTAGCCGAGCAGAAAGCCCCCCGCGTGCCAGACCGATCCCAGAATATCCATAAAACTCTCCCGACTTGCCGTCATTAGGTGACAGCGAAGCGGCCCTCCGACAAGAGCGCCCGCGCCCGGATTCTGGCTTCTTGGTCAATATCGAGCGCGGCGGCGACGCTCTCCGGAGCCGCGCCCCGCGCACCGCCGGCGTGCTCGCAGACGGCTTCGACCAGGGCCGGAATCGCCCAGAACGGAAGCTGCCGCGCCAGAAACGCCGCCACCGCGACCTCGTTCGCAGCGTTCAGAACCGCCGGCGCGGCGCCGCCTTGCGCCAAGGCTGCCATGGCGAGAGCAAGCGCGGGAAAGCGGGCGAGATCAGGGCGTTCGAAAGCAAGCGGTGCACAGTTCGCGAGATCGAGAAAGCGATCTGCGGGCGCATGGAGCCGGTCGTCGACACCGAGACAATGGGCCGCGGCGACGCGCATGTCGGGAATGGCCATGCCGGCGCTCACCGAGCCATCGCGGAAGTTCACCAGCCCGTGCACGATCTGCTGCGGGTGGACCAGGACATCGACCTGATCGGCGCCGAGCCCGAACAGGAAGCGGGCCTCGATCAGTTCGAGCCCCTTGTTCATCATGCTGGCGGAATCGATCGTGATCTTGGCGCCCATCGCATAATTCGGATGAGCGAGCGCCTGCTCCGGGGTCGCTGCCGCGATCCGCTCGGCCGACCAGGTCCGGAACGGCCCGCCCGACGCGGTCAGGGTCATCGAGCGGACAGCCGATATCGGTTCATCGCCGAGCACCTGAAACAGGGCGTTGTGCTCGGAATCGAGCGGCAGGATCCGCGCTCCGAGCCTGGACGCCTGCGCCATCACCGCCGCGCCCGCGCAGACCAGGCTCTCCTTGTTGGCCAGCGCCACCAGGCGTCCGGGCAGAAGCGAGGCGAAGGTCGCCTCGAGGCCGGCTGCTCCCGAGATCGCGCTGACGACGATATCGCTATCGAGCGCGACCGCATCGAGCACCGCCGAGCGCCCCGCGCCATGGCGGATGCCGCTGCCGGCGAGCGCATCGCGCAGTTCCCCGGCCCGGCCCTCATCGGCGATGGCGGCGAAGCTTGCGCCGCTTTCGCGCGCGACCCGGGCAAGACCGGCGACGTCGCGGCCGGAGACCACCCCGGCAACAGCAAGACGTTCCGGATTCTCGGCGATGACCTCGCGGGCCGAACGGCCGACGGAGCCGGTCGCTCCGAGAATGGTGACGTGACGGCGCATGGCGATCAGTGCCCCAGGCGGGCCAGATAAAGCAGCATGCCCGCGAAGACCAGCACCGCCCAATAGCCGTCGAGGCGGTCGAGGAACCCACCATGACCCGGGATCAGCCGGCTCGAATCCTTGGTACCGAAGCGCCGCTTGATCGCCGATTCGAACAGGTCGCCGGCCTGGCTGACGACAGAAGCGGCCAGCGAAATCGCCAGAACGACGCCGAAGCCCAGACCAGCCGTCGCCGGCATCAAAGCCCACACCGCCATGCCTCCGGCCGTGCCGGCCAGCGCGCCGCCGAGCGCGCCCGACCAGGTCTTCTTCGGACTGACGCTGGGCATCAGTTTCGGGCCACCAAGGGCCCGGCCGGTGAAATAGGCGGCGATATCGGTGAACCAGACCACGGCGAAGGTCCAGCCGATCAGGAACAGCCCGATTTCCGGCACCTGGCGCAGCGCCGGCGTCACCAGGGCAAAGCACAGCGCATAGGCGACGCCGCAGGCCTCCAGCGCACGCCGATCCTCGACGCGCGTGGTCGTGACCGCCCCGGCAAACGCCAGCACCGCCGAGACGCCCGCCAGGGCCGGATCGCTCAGCGGCGCGAAGCCGAGCGCGAAACCGGCGAGCACCACGCCGACGCCGCCGGCGATCGGATTGCGCGCACCGACGATGGCAAGCCATTCATAGGCGACCACGCCGGCGACCAGCACCCAGACGAGGCGAAAGACCGGCCCGCCCAGCAGCGTCACCGACAAGACGATGGCGGCCAGCACCAGCGCGGACAGTACGCGCAGGCGCAGCTCGGACGCGACGCCCTTCACGATGTCGCCGGAGCGCTCACTCACGCGACCCCCACATTGCAGGCGGTCGGCTCGGTGACGCCACCGAAGCGACGTTCACGGCGGTGGAACTCGGCCACGGCCTCCTCGAGGGCCTTGCGGTCGAAATCCGGCCAGAGCACCGGGGTGAAGACGAACTCGGCATAGGCCGCCTGCCAGAGCAGAAAATTCGAGATGCGCGTCTCGCCGGACGTCCTGATCACCAGATCCGGCTCGGGCAAGCCGACGGTGTCGAGCCTGGCGGCCAGCATGTCCTCGTCGATCGCTTGCGGGTCCAGCCGGCCGGCGGCGGCATCGGCGGCGAGCGCGCGGGCGGCGCGGGCGAGCTCGTCGCGTGAGCCGTAGTTGAAGGCGACCACCAGGGTCAGCCCCTGATTGCCGGCGGTCATGCTCTCGGCACGCTCGATCAGCAGGCGCAGATCCGGCGCGAGATCGGCCCGGCTGCCGATGATGCGGACACGTACGCCGGCCTCATGCAGCTCGGCGAGATCGTTCTCGACGAAGCGGCGAAGCAGGCCGAGCAGGAAGGACACCTCCGCCTTCGGCCTGCGCCAATTCTCGGTCGAGAACGAATAGAGGGTGAGGACCCGGATCCCGAGATCGCCGGCATTGCGGACGGTGCGCCGCAAGGCCTCGAGCCCGCGGCGGTGGCCTTCCTGCCGCGGCAGGCCACGCATCTGCGCCCAGCGCCCATTGCCGTCCATGATGATCGCGACATGGGCCGGGGCTGATTCGATGCCGGGCGATAGCGGGCGCGGGCCGTCTGACATTCCTATGCCTCTTCGGGCCGTGCCCGTCCGTCGATGATTGCCGCCCTGCGCCGAAACTCAGACCTGCAGGATTTCCTTTTCCTTCGACGCCAGCGCCTGATCGATCTCGCCGATATGCTTGTCGGTCGCCTTCTGCACCTGATCGGACTGGCGCGTCACGTCGTCCTTGGGCAGGTGACCGTCCTTTTCGAGCTTCTTGAGCAGATCGATTCCGTCGCGGCGGACATGGCGGACGGCGATCTTGGCCTCTTCGGCATATTTATGCGCGACCTTGACCATCTCCTTGCGGCGCTGCTCGTTCAATTCGGGGATGCGGATGCGCAGCACCTGCCCTTCCGTCTGCGGGTTGAGCCCGAGATCGGATTCCCGGATCGCTTTCTCCACCGCCTGGACCATGCTGCGATCCCAGACCTGCACGGAAAGCAGGCGCGCCTCCGGCACGCTGACGGTGGCGAGTTGGCTCAGCGGCGTACGCGCGCCGTAAGCCTCGACCGTGATCGGATCGAGCACATTGGCCGAGGCGCGACCGGTGCGCAGCGAAGCGAGATCGCTCTTGAAGGACTGGACGGCGCCGTCCATGCGGCGGTTCAGATCGGCGAGATCGAAAGTGGTTTGGGCCATCGTCTTCAAAAACCTTGTCGAAACCCGGCAAAGGACCGAACCGGAAATGCGCGCGACCATGGCGAGCGGCTCGCACAGGGTCAAGGATTTCGTGCCTCGGCGGCATCTTGCCGGAGCAAACTGGACAGGAGCCTCGCCAAGGCCGGTACTGCACCCGCCCGCGAAGCCTTGCGGCGGCAAGCAAGCCGCCCTTTGCTTCATAGCCGATCTGGACAGCAGCGCTAGTCCATCGGCCCTTTTGTCGCGAACCACCGAGGAGCGAGCCCGTGCCCCGCCTCAGCCGCATCATCGAAACCGCGCTCTATGTCGACGACCTCGGACGCGCCCGTGACTTCTATGAAGGCAAGCTCGGCCTGGCACCGATGCTCGAGACGGGCACCTTGTGCGCCTATGACGTCGGCGGCCAAAGCGTGCTGCTGCTGTTCCTGCGCGGCCAGTCGCTCAGAACGCAATCCTCCGCCGGGGGAAGCATCCCGCCGCATGACGGGCACGGCCCCCTGCATATCTGCTTCGCTGTAGAGGCCGCCGAGCTCGCCCTTTGGGACGAGCGGCTGCAGCAGCAGGGGATCGCGATCGAAGGGCGGATGAGCTGGGAGCGCGGCGGCAGGAGCCTCTATTTCCGCGATCCCGACGGCCATATGCTCGAGCTGGCGACGCCCGGCCTGTGGCCGAACTACTGAGGCGCGCTCGCTATATCTGCGCGATCAGGGGGTGACGTAGGTCGCCCTGCCCTCACCGCGCAGCACCGCGGCCAGCATGCCGGGCTCGGCGATCGAGAAGACGACGATGGTCAGCCCGGCATCGCGGGCGAGCGCGAAGGCGGCGGTGTCCATCACCTTCAGATCGCGCGTGATCGCCTCGACATGGGTCAGCCGATCGAAACGCACGGCATTCGGATCCGTCTTCGGATCGGCGGTGTAGACGCCGTCGACCTGCGTCGCCTTCAGCAGATGGCTGCAATCGAGCTCGGCCGCGCGCAGCGCCGCGCCGGTATCGGTGGTGAAATAGGGATTTCCGGTACCGCCGCCGAGAATCACGACCTTGCCATTGCTGAGATGGTCGAGCGCCCGCTTGCGCGCATAGCTCTCGCAAAGCGAGGGCATCGGCACCGCCGACATGGCGCGGGCCGGCGCGCCGGCCGTCTCGATCGCATGTTCGAGCGCGAGCGCGTTCATCACCGTACCGAGCATCCCGATCGAGTCGGCGCTGGTGCGGTCGAGGCCTTTGTTCAGCCCCTGGACGCCACGGAAGAAATTGCCGCCGCCGACGACGATGCCGATCTCGACGCCTTCGCGCGCCGCAGCCGAGATATCCGCCGCCAGCGCGGTCAGCGTCGCGCCGTCGAGGCCATTTCCGGTCGCGCCGGCCAGGGCTTCGCCCGAGAGCTTCACAAGCACGCGTTTAGGTCTCATCGGGGCTCTCCGTTTCGTGCTGCCACTCTCGGATTCGGAGCGATCTCAGCTTCTTGCAAAAAAGGCCGCGCAAGGCGCGGCCTTTCTGTTCTCTATCAACCGGGTTTTCAGCCGGCGGTGCCGCCGGCGGCGGCGACCTCGGCCGCGAAATCCTGCTCTTCCTTCTCGATGCCCTCACCGAGCGCGAAACGCGCGAAGCCGGTGATCTTGATCGGGCCGCCGACATTGCCCTCGGCCTCCTTGAGCGCCTGGGCGACCGACTTGGAGCCGTCATGGATATAGGCCTGCTCGAGCAGGCAGTATTCCTTGGCGTAGCTCTTCATGCCGCTCTCGACGATCTTGGCGAGGACGTGCTCGGGCTTGCCGGCGTTCTTCTCGGCCAGGATGCCCTTTTCGCGCTCCAGCACGGCGGGGTCGACCGAGGCGAGGTCGAGCGCGACCGGGTTGCTGGCGGCGATGTGCATGGCGACCTGGCGGCCGAGCGCGGCAAGATCGTCGCCCTGGCCCGAGGTTTCCAGACCGACGATGACGCCGATCTTGCCGAGACCGTCGGTGACCGCGCCATGGACATAGGAGCCGATGGTGCCGGCCGAAACCGAGACCTGAGCGACACGGCGCAGCGTCATGTTCTCACCGATCGTGGCGATGGCGTTGGCGATGGCGTCGGCGACCGTGCCGCCGCCCGGATAGTGATGGCTGGCAAGCGCCTCGACATCACCGCCGCGCTCGAGCGAGACATCGGCGATGGTGCGGGCCAGCGCCTGGAATTCGAGGTTGCGGGCGACGAAGTCGGTCTCCGAGTTGACCTCGACCACGACGCCGCTCGTGCCGCGCACGACGACGGCGACGAGACCCTCGGCGGCGACGCGGCCGGCCTTCTTGGCGGCCTTGGACAGGCCCTTGGCGCGCAGCCAGTCGATGGCGGCTTCCATGTTGCCGTCGGTGGCCGAGAGCGCGGCCTTGCAGTCCATCATGCCCGCGCCCGTCTTGTCGCGGAGTTCCTTCACCATGCCGGCGGTGATCGCAGCCATTTGCGTCGTCCTTGCTGTCTTGGCGGCGTCGCCCGATGGCGTGCCGCAATTCTGGTTCTGGTTCCGATCGGCAAACGCCGACGCTCCGTTTCCGGCCGCCGGCGCTGCTTCGGCTCTAGTCAGTGTGGAAGTGCGACACGCCGATGACGCGCCGCCATCCCGAAAAATCAGGCGTCGGCGAGATCGCGCGCCTGGGCAACCCAGCCCTGGCTCTCGATGCGGCCGGCGAGCTTCAGATCGTGATCGACCTTGCTGACATCGGCCGGGCTCATGGCAGCGAGCTGCCAGAAGTGGAAGATGCCGCCATCATTGAGCTTCTGCACGATCTCCGGGCCCATGCCCGAGAGCTTCATGAAATCGTCCGGAGCGCCGCGCGGCGCGGTCAGCAGCTCGAAAGCCGGGGCGGCGTCGACGGCCGAATCGGCGAGAGCGGTCTCGACGATCGGGGCCTCGGCGGCGCCGAGGTCGATGCCGTGGTCGCCCGAGGCGCGCGAGATGCCGTCGATGGCCGAACGGGCGATCAGGTCGCAATAGAGCTGGATGGCGCGGCCGGCGTCGTCATTGGCCGGAACCGGGAAGGTGATGCCGTCCGGATCAGAGTTCGAGTCGACGATGGCGGCGACCGGGATGCCGAGGCGCTGAGCCTCCTTGATCGCCAGCTGCTCCTTGTTGGTGTCGATCACGAAGATCATGTCGGGCGTGCCGCCCATGTCCTTGATGCCGCCGAGCGCCTTCTCGAGCTTGTCACGCTCGCGAGCCAGCATCAGGCGCTCCTTCTTGGTCAGACCGGTGCCGCTGCCGTTCAGCAGCTCATCGACCTTGCGCAGGCGCTGGATCGAGGCCGAAATGGTCTTCCAGTTGGTCAGCATGCCGCCGAGCCAGCGGGAGTTGACATAGTACTGGGCCGAACGCTTGGCGGCGTCGGCAATGGCGTCCTGGGCCTGGCGCTTGGTGCCGACGAAAAGCACGCGACCACCACGCGCGACAGTGTCGCTGACCGCCTGGAGGGCGCGCGAGAGCATCGGCACCGACTGCGACAGGTCGAGAATGTGGATGTTGTTGCGCGTCCCGTAGATATAGGGCGACATCTTCGGGTTCCAGCGGTGAGCCTGGTGGCCGAAGTGGGCGCCGGCCTCGAGCAGCTGGCGCATGGAGAAATCGGGCAGAGCCATGGTGTCTTGTCCTTCCGGTTGAGCCTCTGGGGAGCGAATGAGCCGGCCATGGGCTGGCCGGTCACCGGAACGCCTCGTATGCCGAGGTGATGCTCCCCATGTGGAATGGCCTGCGCCTTACAGCGGACTCCGCGCAATTGCAAGGCGCAGCCAAGCCGGAACGGCTCGGTCGACGTCTCAAAAGAGACAGAGACAATGGGCTCAGCCGACCGTTTACAGGAAACCGGCCGATAAACTGAACAATCAACATATACTATCAATATATTGATATTATTGCATTTATCAATTATCGCATTAAAGCTCGACAATGATCGACCGCGCCATTGTCCGCAGGCGGGCTGCCGCACGCTCATCGGACAGCAGCGAGGGCACCACCGGACTACCGCGACGGATTGCCGTTCGCTGACGCCGCGTGAACCAAGGATTCACTCAGCTAGGCTAGGGAGTCCGCAGGCAGCAGAGATGGACCTGGACGCTTGGTTCTAGACCTGAGGACGATTTATCTGGCAGGCGCGATCACCTGCACTCTCCTTGGTTTCGTACAACTGCTCGCCTTCGCCACCGGGCGCTTCGAGCGCTGGCCGCTCTGGTGGGGCTTGAGCAATCTGCTGGTCGGAATCGGCGTGGTCGGGATCGCGCTGCGCGGCTCGCTTCCAGATCCGGTCTCGATCCCACTCGCGAATCTCACCAGCTGGACCGGCTATCTGCTGACGCTCTACAGCATCAGGGATTTCGCGAGGCGCCCGCCCCGCCTGCCAGTCTATTTCGGCGCCGTCGCGGTCGCCGGGATCCTGCTGCTGCTTTGGAGCGGGCCGGAAGGCTTTGCCAATCGCGTCATCCTGATGTCGGTACTCGCGGCCTGCTGCGACGCGGCCGTGGTGCGAGAAGGCCTCAATCTGTTGGGGCGCGAGCGGCTGATCTCCGGTGCGATCCTCGTCGGCCTGTTTGCGCCGACGGTGACGGTCTTTGCCCTCAATGGCTATCTTGCCGCTTCCGGCCAGCTCGGCCCCGAACTCTTCACGCCCAACGCCGCACAGCCTTGGCTGGCGGTCACCGGCACCGCCTTCCTGCTGCTGCGCGGCTGCGCCCTCCTGCTGCTGGTCACCGAGCGCCATCGCAACGCTCTCGTCTCGCTCGCGCAGCAGGACGCACTGACCGGCACCCTGAATCGAAACGGGCTGGAGCATTCAATCGAGGAACTGACGGCGGAGGCAGCCAAGCGGCCGCACAGATTCGCGGTCCTGCTCATCGACATCGACCATTTCAAGCGGCTCAACGACACCCATGGCCACGCCGCAGGCGACCAGATCCTGCTGATCTTCGCCGATGCGGCGCGCAGCGAGCTGCGGGCGAGCGATATTCTGGCGCGGCATGGCGGCGATGAATTCGTCGTGGTGCTCCCGCATCTGACGGCGGCCGAGGCGATCGGCGTCGCCAATCGCATCCGCGACGCCTTCGACCGGGCCCTGAAGGCCTGGGGCAAGGCCAGGGTGAAGCCGACGCTCAGCATCGGCATCGCCGAAGGAAACGCAGCGGAGAATCGCTTGCAGGCACTGCTGGAGCAGGCCGACGAAGCGCTCTATCGCTCAAAACGCCTCGGCCGCGACCGAGCCGAGCTCCATCCGGCGACGGCTTGGCGCTGAAGGCGGAACCGCAGCTAGATCGCCGCGCGTCCGTTCGGACGCCGTTACGGTGATCTAGCTTTTTGTTATCGCATCGGAGTTTTCCGAAAAGTGGAGTCCACTTTTCGGTCCGATGCTATGGCGGCGATTTCCGCCATGGACGCGCGCCGGATGCCGAGTGCCGTCATTGCCGCCCAGGCGCGCGCCAGCGAGCCTTCGAGGTCGATTGCGCGGCATGCTTCCTCGACGACGATCGCTTCGAAGCCGCCTCGGACCGCATCCTGCGCCGTCCAATTGACGCAGAAATCCGTGGCGAGCCCAGCGATGACGATACGCCCGACGCCGCGCTCGCGGAGATAGCCGGCGAGGCCGGTCGGCGTGCGGCCATCGGCCTCGACGAAACCGGAATAGCTGTCCACCGCATGGTGAAAACCTTTGCGGATCACGGCCTGTGCGGCGCTCAGTTCAAGTGCCGGATGAAAGTCGGCGCCATCCTGCCCCTGCACACAATGATCCGGCCAGAGCACCTGCGGACCATAGGGCATCTCGACCTCCTCGAAGGGCGCGCGCCCCGTATGGCTGGAGGCAAACGAGGCATGGCCGGCCGGGTGCCAGTCCTGGGTGAGGACGACCGTCGAGAAACGGGCGGCGAGCGCATTGACGAGCGGCACGATCTCGTCGGCCCCGGGCACTGCGAGGCTGCCGCCAGCGCAGAAATCGTTCTGGACATCGACGACGACGAGCGCCGTCCCGGCATCGATCACTGAATTCTCCCTCCGACCGCGCGCTTTCGCGCCCTGACGGGCGGCGCCGCGCCCGATCGGCCCGCCG
Source organism: Allobosea sp. (assembly GCF_017308075.1). Taxonomy (GTDB): domain Bacteria; phylum Pseudomonadota; class Alphaproteobacteria; order Rhizobiales; family Beijerinckiaceae; genus Allobosea. The sequence goes on along the minus strand of NZ_JAFKFX010000024.1, from coordinate 94,780 downwards.
TCACGGCGTCGCCGACCTCGTCATCCGCGTCATACCCTTGCGGGCCGCGAACATGCGACCATAGACGTCGCCGGCGAGGTCCTGTCGATAGCAGCCCTGTTCGAGCAGCGGGTCCCAGATATGCTCCACGGTGTCGACGAGGTCGAAATCCGCAGCGAGCCGGGCTTCGAGCTGCAGCCGGTTCTTGCGGTTCTGATATTCGAGCAGCACCAGCGACGTCTTCGACAGGTCGAGATGGTCGAGGACGTCGCCCTCGCCGCCCTCGATGTCGATCTTGACGATATCGGCCGAGGGCAGGCTCGCCGGATCGACCACCGCGACCTCGTAGCGCTCGACCATGGCGCCATCGACGAAGGTGTCGCCGGCATAGGAGGCGAGGCCCGATTCGCCGTCGCCGGCGAAGCGGCTGACGAAGCTTGCCGTCTTCAGGCCGCCGGGAAACAGCGCCGCATTGACCGGCCGGATGTCGCGACGCCGATCGGTGTTGCGCTTCAGGAACTCGAAGGTGCCGGGATGTGGCTCATAGGAGGTGACGACGCTGCCCGGCCAACGGGCCGTCGCCCAGAGCGCGAAGGAACCGACATTGGCGCCGATATCGAGAATGTCGAGGCCGCCCCCGTCGAAGCCCGCCTCGTATTCGCCCTCGAGCACGTCCTTGATCGCCCAATGCATGGCGTCCGGCACGGCAAGGCTCATCGGAATGCGCGCGACATACTGCTTCATCAAGTCCCCCCGGACGTCATCGTCTTCTGCAAACACTCTGAGCCAGCAGCAGCTTACGGCGCAAGCTCAAGAAACCGCTTCCGGCCGTTCTCCCCCCTCATCCTGAAGCGTGCGCAACGGGAACGCGTCCCGAAGGATGGCCCAGCTGGTTGCTGAGCCTCCGGGAACATCCTTCGAGACGCAGCCTCCGGCTGCTCCTCAGGATGAAGGCCAGGGCAGCCTCTGCTTCGTCCTGCCGTCCGTCAGCGCAATTCGACGTTGATCACGCCTGGCGCGGCGCGGACGGCATTCGCGACCTGCTGGTTGATCGGATAGCGGCCGGGCAGCTCGACTTCGACCTCCTGGGCGCCGTCGTCGAGGATCATCACCAGCGAGACCTTTCCGACGGCGCGGGCGCCATCGCCGCGAGACTTGATCCGCTCGGCGATCGAGCCGAGCGCCTTGTCGTCACGCAGGAAGATGCAGAGATCCTGCTTCTGGCGCGAGGCGAGTTCGTCGAGCCGCTCGACATCCTCGATGCGCGGGCGCACCTCCTCGCCGTCGAGCACGGCCGAGAGCCTGATCACCAGCGCCGCGCCGGGCTCGAGCAGGTCGCGATAACGCTGTAAGCCTTCCGAGAACAGGATCGCCTCGAACTGGCCCGTGGGATCGGAGAGCTGGACGATGCCCATCTTGTTGCCGGACTTGGTCCGCCGCTCCGACTTGTCGATTACCGAGGCGGCGACCTTGGCGATCGATGTGCCGCTGGCGCGCACGGCGCGGGCGAAGTCGGCATAGCTCTGCACCCGCAGCCGCTTCAGCACATGCTCGTAATCGTCGAGCGGGTGGCCGGAGAGAAAGAAGCCGACAGCATCGTGCTCGCGCTGCAGGCGCTCGGCGGGAGCCCAGGGCTCGAAGGGCGGAATGCGGAAGGCTTCCGCGTTCCCGCCGTTGCCGAGCATGTCGAGCTGTCCGGCCGCTGCCTCGTCGCGAACGCGGTTCGAGAGCGCAAGCATGCCGTCGACCGCGACCATCGCCTTGGCGCGCTCCGGCTCGATCTCGTCGAGCGTGCCGGCGCAGATCAGCGCCTCGATGGTGCGGCGATTGACCAGGCGGGTATCGATCCGGCGGGCGAAATCGGCCAGGTCACGGAAAGGGCCTTGCTTGGCCCGCGCCGTGACGATCGATTCCACCGCGGCGCGCCCGACGCCCTTGATCGCGCCGAGCGCGTAGCGGATCGCACCATCGGCCACGTCGAAATCGACACCGGAACGGTTGATCGAGGGCCGCTCGACCTTGATGCCGAGCCGCTCCGATTCGCGACGAAATTCGGAGAGCTTGTCGGTATTGCCGATGTCGAGCGTCATCGACGCCGCCATGAACTCGACCGGGAAATTCGCCTTGAGATAGGCGGTCTGGAAGGCGACGACCGCGTAGGCCGCGGCATGGCTCTTGTTGAAGCCGTAATCGGCGAACTTCGCCAGCAGGTCGAAGATCTCCGAGGCGATTTCCTTCTTGATGCCGTTGTCGATGGCGCCCTTCACAAAACGGTCGCGCTGGGCGTCCATCTCCGCCTTGATCTTCTTGCCCATGGCGCGGCGCAGCAAATCCGCCTCGCCGAGCGAGTAGCCCGAGAGCGCCTGCGCCACCTGCATCACCTGCTCCTGATAGACGATGATGCCATGCGTCTCGGAGAGGTAGGGCTCCATGCCGGGGTGGAGATAGGTTGGCTCCTCCAGCCCGAGCTTCCGGCGGCAATAGGTCGGGATGTTGTCCATCGGGCCGGGGCGGTAGAGCGCCACCAGCGCGATCAGATCCTCGATCCGGTCGGCCTTCATCTCGACCAACGCCTTGCGCATGCCGACCGATTCCACCTGGAACACGCCGACGGTCTCGCCGCGCGCCAGCATGGCGTAGGTGGGCGGGTCATCGAAGGGCAGCTGCGCCAGATCGACCGCGATATTGCGCTGGGCGATGAGCTGGACGGCGATGGTCAGCGTCGTCAGCGTCTTCAGGCCGAGGAAGTCGAACTTCACCAGTCCGGCCTGCTCGACCCATTTCATGTTGAACTGGGTGACGCGCATGCCGGTCCGCGGATCGACCGAGAGCGCGACGAGCTGCTCCAGCGGCCGATCGCCGATGACGACGCCGGCGGCGTGGGTCGAGGCGTGGCGGTGCAGACCCTCGAGCTTCTGCGCGATCTCGAGCAGACGACCGACGACCGGCTCCTCGGCCGCGGCCTCCTGCAGCTTCGGCTCGCCGGCGATGGCCTCTGGCAGCGTGATCGGCTTGGCCGGGTTCTGCGGCACCAGCTTGGTCAGCTTGTCGACCTGGCCATAGGGGATTTCCAGGACGCGGCCGACGTCGCGCAGCACGCCGCGCGCCTGCAAGGTGCCGAAGGTGATGATCTGGGCGACGCGCTCCTCGCCATAGCGGTGCTTGACGTATTCGATCACCTCTTCGCGCCGGTACTGGCAGAAGTCGATGTCGAAGTCCGGCATCGAGACGCGATCGGGGTTGAGGAAGCGCTCGAACAGCAGGCCGAAGCGCAGCGGGTCGACGTCGGTGATGGTCAGTGCATAGGCGACCAGCGAGCCGGCACCCGAGCCACGGCCGGGGCCGACCGGAATGCCATGGTCCTTGGCCCATTTTATGAAGTCGGACACGATCAGGAAATAGCCCGGGAACTTCATCCGGGTGATGATCGACAGCTCGAAATCGAGCCGCTTGTCGTAATCCTCGGCGGTGAAGTTCGCGGCCGGCCCGTGCTTGGCCAGGCGGGCGGCAAGGCCGGCGCGAGCCTGCGCTTCGAGCTCCTCGGCTTCGTCTCGGCCCTCCTCGCCAAAGCGCGGCAGGATCGGCTTGCGGGTGCCGACGCGCCAGGAGCAGCGCCGCGCGATCTCGACCGTCGCGGCCAGCGCCTCCGGAAGATCGGCGAAGCGGCGCTTCATCTCTGCACGCGTCGCGAAATAATGCTCGGGCGTGACGCGGCGGCGCTCATGGTCGGAGAGCAGCCGTCCGGCCGCCACCGCCAGCAGGGCGTCGTGCGCCTCGAAATCGGCGGGCTTGCCGAAATAGGGTTCGTTGGTGGCGACGATCGGCAGGTCGGCATCATAGGCGAGCCTGAGCAGCGCAGCCTCGACCGAGGGACCGTCTTCGCGTTCATGACGCTGCAGCTCGACATAGAGCCGGTCGCCGAAGATCGCCTGCAGGCTCTGCAATCGCGCCTGCGCCTGCGCCTGCTGGCCGGCACGCAAGGCAAGGTCGAGCGGGCCGCCCGCACCGCCCGTCAAGGCGATCAGATTCTCCCCGGATTCGGCGAGCTGCGCGATGGTCACCACCGGCTGCCCGGCGCCGGCGGCGAGGCAGGCCTGGCTCACCAGCTTCATCAGATTGCCGTAGCCGGCCTCGTTCATGGCGAGCAGGACGAGATGGCCGATCACCGGCTGGACCGGCTTGCGACCGCCAGTGTCGTCATCGCCGAAATCGACGCTGAGCTGCACCCCGGCGATGGGCTGCACGCCGACGCCGGCGAGCTTCTCGGAGAACTCCAGCGCGCCGAACAGATTATTGGTGTCCGTCAGGGCCATGGCCGGCTGACCGTCGCCGGCCGCGAGCTTGGCGAGCGCACCGACCTGGATCGCGCCTTCGAGCAGGGAATAGCTCGAATGGACATGGAGGTGGACGAATCCGACCTCGTCCTCAACCTGCGAATCGTTCTTCCGGTCGCTCATGATGCCCTCTCGGGCGGGTTATCGCGCAGCGCCGCTCCAGGGTCGAGACATCACATGGCCCGGACTGTGGACGCCGAAGCGGCACGACCTGGACAGTGCCGCGGCAATGCCGGCAGGTCGGGCGACATCGACCTCAAACGCTCGGGCCAGCTGCCAGCGCAGCCCAGACCCAGATCATTCCGACGAAGAGCGCGAGGGCGAAGAATTCGGCGGCACCGGCCATCAGCTTGCGAGCGATCAGCATGTCGATCTCCTGTGTTCGATCTATGTTCAGATTAGTTCACTTTTTGTTCTGGTCAATGCCGATGGGTTATTTCCATCTGCTGGGCAAGTGACCGCGGTTAACAAAAACTTACCCGCTCCGGATGCTTGCGTCTGGTTCGAGTCCGGGCCAAGCCCGGCGCGGCGCTCGTCTTCATCGGAGCGAAGGCGGCGCTCGGGATCGGGTTATGGATACGCATCAGAAATCGGTCTCGCGCGCAGCCACCGCGGTGGCGGGCGAGGCCCCTCAGCCGAACGGCTCCGATCAGCGACGCAGCGCCGCACTGGGCATTGCGCTGATGGCGGGCTCGATGCTGATCATCCCGAGTTCCGACGCGATCGCCAAATATCTCAGCGGTGCGCATTCGGCACCCTTCCTGAGCTGGGCTCGCTATGTCGCCGCGCTCGGCTTCCTGCTTCCGGTCGTCGCCATCGCGCAATGGCGTTCGCCGGAGCCGCTGATCGCGCCCGGGCAGCTCCTGCCGCAGATCATCCGGACCGCCTTCCTCGTCAGCGCCATGACGCTTTATTACATGGCGATCACGCATGTCCCGCTCGCCGATGCGCTCGGTGCCTATTTCGTCGCCCCGATCGTCGCCACCCTGCTCGCGACCCTGATCCTGCGCGAGCGACTCGACTGGCGCCGGCTGGCGGCCGTCGGGCTCGGCTTTGGCGGCGCGCTCCTGGTCGTCCGCCCCGGCGCCGAGACGAGCAGCGGCACGCTGATCGCCCTGGCCTCGGGCGCGCTGATGGCCTGCTATCTCGTGATGACGCGTGCCACGGCGAAGGCCTCCTCGCCGCTCTCGACCCTGACGCTGCAGCTCGCGCTCGGCATCGCCATGCTGACGCCCTTCGTGATCTTCCAATGGAGCATGCCCGACCGCGAGGGCATCATACTCATCCTGCTCATGGGCCTGATCTCGGCCGCCAGCAATCTGATGACGATCAGCGCCTTCCGCTTCGCCCAGGTCTCGACGCTGTCGCCGCTGGTCTATCTCGAACTGGTCGGAGCGACGGCGCTGGGCCTTGTCATCTTCGGCGACTTTCCGGCGCCGGCGACCTGGGCCGGCATCGCGGTGATCGTCATCGCCGGCCTGATCGTCGTGGCGCCGCGCCGGAAAGCGCGATCGCCCTGAGTCCGCGCAAAGAGCCCTGCCTCGTACCGCTCAGCGCGCCGCGATCTGAGTTGATCCTAGTCGAGCGGCACGACCAGCCCGTCGCGAATGGTGACGCGCCGGTCCATGCGATAGGCGAGGTCGAGATTATGGGTCGCGATCAGTGCCGCGAGGCCCGAAGCACGCGCGAGCGCCACCAGCGTGCCGAACACGTGCAGCGAGGTGTGCGGGTCGAGATTGCCTGTCGGCTCATCGGCCAGGAGCACGCGCGGCGCATTGGCGACGGCGCGGCCGATGGCGACGCGCTGCTGCTCGCCGCCCGACAATTCGCTCGGCAGATGGTCGAGCCGGTCCCCCAGGCCCAGGAAGGTCAGGAGCTCGGTCGCCCGCTCGGAAGCCTCCTGCTTGCCGAGGCCGCGAATGCGCTGCGGCAGCACGACGTTCTCCAGCGCCGAGAACTCGGGCAGGAGATGGTGGAACTGGTAGACGAAGCCGATCTCGGTGCGTCGCAGCCGGGTCAAGCCCTTGTCGTCGAGCTGCGAGGTCGCGACGCCGCCAATGAAGACCTCGCCGGCATCGGGGCTCTCCAGCAGGCCGGCGACATGCAGCAGCGTCGACTTGCCGGTACCGCTCGGCGCGACCAGCGCGACGAGCTCGCCCGGCCAGATCGCGAAATCGGCCTTGCGCAGGATTTCCAGCGGCCCGTCGCTCTGCGGATAGAAGCGCTCGATCTGGGACAGAAAGAGCGCAGGGGTCTCGGTTGCCATGGCCTGCCCCTAGCCCATCCGCAGGGCCTGGACGGGGTCGAGCCGCGCCGCCTTCCAGGCCGGATAAAGCGTCGCCAGCAGCGACAGGACGAGCGCCATCCCGACGACGCTGGCGACTTCGCGCCAATCGATCACCGAGGGGATGTCGCTGAGGAAGCGCACGGTCGGATCCCAGAGATTGGCCCCGGTGATCCAGTTGATGGCCCCCATGATCGACTTGATGTTGTTGGCGAAGGCGACGCCGAGCAGCAATCCGCCCAGGGTCCCGACCACGCCGATCGTCGCGCCGGTGATCAGGAAAACGCGGAGCACCGTGCCGCGCGAGGCCCCCATGGTGCGCATGATCGCGATGTCCTCGGTCTTGTCCTTCACCAGCATGATCAGGCCGGAGACGATGTTCAGCGCCGCGACCAGCACGATCAGGGTCAGGATGATGAACATCACATTGCGCTCGACCTCGAGCGCGTTGAAGAAGGTCCGGTTGCGCTGGCGCCAGTCGGACAGGACCAGAGGGCGCGGAGCGTCCGCCTCGATGGCATCGCGCACCGCCTGAGTCCGGTCGGGATCGTCGATGAAGATCTCGATGACGTTCACGTCGCCGTCACGGTTGAAATAGGCCTGGCTCTCGCCGAGCGGCATGAAGACGAAGGAGGCGTCGAACTCCGACATGCCGATCTCGAACACTGCCGTGACCGGGTAGGCCTTGATCCGCGGCGCCGTGCCGAAGGGTGTCGAGGCTCCGCGCGGGGTGACGATGGTGATGGTGTCGCCGGCCTGCAGGCCGAGCGAGGCCGCAAGCCGCCGACCGATGGCGACGCCGCCAGCCGTTCCGAAGCCGTCGAGCGTGCCCTGCTTGATGTTGTTGGCGACGAAGGGGATCGACTTGATGTCCTCCTCCGAGATGCCGCGCACCAGCACGCCGCCATTGCCGACCTGCGAGGAGGCGAGCGCCTGCCCCTCGACCAGCGGGATCGCGAACTTGATGCCGTGCACCTTGCGCAGGCGCTGCGCCACCGCCTCGTAGTCATCGAGCGGGCGGTCGATCGGGGTGGCGAAGATGTGGCCGTTGACGCCGACGATCTTCTCCAGCAGCTCCTTGCGGAAGCCGTTCATCACCGACATCACGATGATCAGCGTGGCAACGCCGAGCAGGATGCCAAGGAACGAGAAGCCGGCGATCACCGAGACGAAGCCTTCGCGGCGGCGCGTGCGCAGATAACGGCCGGCGAGCAGCCATTCGAAGCCGGCGAAGGGCTTCGTGCCGGTGGGCACCGCTGCGACGGGCGCCGCCTCGCTGGCCGTGCTCATCGCCACGCTCCGTTCACGCGCTTTTGCCGGGGAAGCGGGCCAGCGCCGCCTCCAGCGAGACCAGCTCGCGCTCGCCGCCGGCGCGGCGCTTGAGCTCGACCTTGCCCTCGGCGAGGGATTTCGGCCCGACGATCACCTGCCAGGGCATGCCGATCAGGTCGGCGGTGGCGAACTTGCCGCCCGGCCGCTCGTCGCGGTCGTCATAGAGCATGTCGTAGCCCTTGGCGGCGAGGCCCTTGTAGAGCTGCTCGCAGGCGGCGTCGGTCGCGGCATCGCCGGTCTTCAGGTTGAGCACCGCAATGTCGAAGGGGGCGATCTCGTCGGGCCAGACGATGCCGGCCTCGTCATGGCCGGCCTCGATCAGCGCGGCGACGAGCCGGCTCGGGCCGATGCCGTAGGAGCCCATATGGACCGGGGTCTCGCGCCCGTCCGGGCCGGCGACCGTCGCGCCCATCGGCTCGGAATATTTGGTGCCGAAATAGAAGATATGGCCGACCTCGATGCCGCGGGCAGAAACCTGCCTGTCGGCCGGAATGGCGCCGAAAGCCGCCTCGTCGTGCATCTCCTCGGTGGCGGCGTAGAGGCTGGTCCACTTGTCGACGACGCCCTGCAGCCCGGCGACGCTGTCGAAATCAGTGTCGACGACCGGCGTCTCGAAGTTCAGGTAATCCTGGTGGCAGAAGACCTGGCTCTCGCCGGTCGAGGCGAGCACGATGAACTCATGGCTGAGGTCACCGCCGATCGGGCCGGTATCGGCACGCATCGGGATCGCCTTCAGGCCGAGGCGCGCGAAGGTGCGCAGATAGGCGGTGAACATCCGGTTGTAGGCATGGCGCGCGCCGGCCTGGTCGAGATCGAAGGAATAGGCGTCCTTCATCAGGAACTCGCGGCCTCGCATCACGCCGAAGCGCGGACGGACCTCGTCCCGGAACTTCCACTGGATGTGGTAGAGGTTGAGCGGCAAGTCCTTGTAGGACTTGACATAGGAGCGGAAGATCTCGGTGACCATCTCCTCATTGGTCGGGCCATAGAGCATCTCGCGGTCGTGCCGATCCTTGATCCGCAGCATCTCCTTGCCATAGGCGTCGTAGCGCCCGCTCTCACGCCAGAGATCGGCCGACTGGATCGTCGGCATCAGGATCTCGACGGCGCCGGCGCGATTCTGTTCCTCGCGGACCACGGCGCTGATCTTGTTGAGGACGCGCAGACCGAGCGGCAGCCAGGAATAGATGCCGGCCGATTGCTGGCGGATCATGCCCGCACGCAGCATCAGCCGATGCGAGACGATCTCGGCCTCCTTGGGCGTGTCGCGCAGGATCGGCAGGAAATAGCGGGAGAGGCGCATCGCAGGGCTCTTCAGGAGGAGATTGCGCCGGCCGGCGCAGCGAGTCGGCAAGGTTCCAGAAACACCATCCCGGTCGCGAAATTGCAACCCGGCGAGTGCCTTAAACGCTGGACAGCGCCCTCACCTCTCGGTGGCGAAGGCAGCCCTCAGCGCGTGTTCGACCGGCGCCGGCACGAAGGCCGAGATATCGCCGCCCATCGCAGCGATCTGACGCACCAGGGTGGCGGTGATATGGCGGGTCAGCGGGGTCGCCGGCAGAAACACGGTCTGCAGCTCCGGCGCCATCGCCGCGTTCATGCCGACCATCTGCATCTCGTAGTCGAGATCCGTGCCGTCGCGCAGGCCGCGAATGATGATGCTGGCTCCGGCCTTGCGCGCGGCGTCGACCGCGAGATCGTCGAAGGTCACGACCTCGACGCGCGCGCCGGCCGCCCGGGCCAGCGGCTCGGCGACGACACGCAGCAGCTCGGCCCGCTGCTCGACGGACAGCACCGGCTTCTTGCCGGGGTGGACCCCGATCGCGAGCACGAGCCGGTCGCACAGCTTCGCCGCTGCCGCGATGACGTCGGCATGGCCGTTGGTGACGGGATCGAAGGAGCCGGTGTAGAAGGCGGTACGCATGCGCCAGCGTTAGCCAAAGCGCCGGGCGTCGACAAGCGTTCAGGCGACGCGAAGCTCTGCGATCAGCCGGTCGACGCGCCCTTCCAGCGCCTGCGCCAGCCCGGTCAGCTCATCTGCCGCAGCCAGCACCGCATCGGCCGAGCCGGCGGTGTGGCGCGAGGCGAGCGAAAGCTGGCCGGTCGCCTGACCGATCTGGACGATCTCCCGTGTCGCGGCGACGACGTCGGCGGCGATCGCATGGGTCGCCTCATGCTGGCGCAGCATGGTCTGCGCGGTACGCCGCGTCGCCTCGCTCAACTCCTGCACCATGGCATGGATGCCGGCCATGCCGTCGACGGTCGCCGCCGTCGCCTTGTTCATGGCGTCGATCTGCAGTGCGATATCCTCGGTCGCACCGGCCGTCTGGGCCGCAAGCGACTTCACCTCGGCGGCGACGACCGCGAAGCCGCGGCCAGCCTCGCCGGCACGCGCCGCTTCGATGGTCGCGTTGAGGGCGAGCAGATTGGTCTGTCCGGCGATCGCCGAGATCAGGCCGACCACCTCCGAGACCCGGGCCGCGCCGCTCGCCAGCCCGTCGACGACCTCGCTGACATCATCGGCGTGCCGCCTCGCCTGCCCGGCCGTGACATCGGAACGACTGACCTCGCCGGACAGGCTCTCGACCGCGCCGAGCAGATCCTGGGCCGCGCGCTCGATCGAATGGACACGGGCGATCGCATTCCCGGTCGACAGCTCGGCATCGGCAGCGCCGGTCCTCGCCGCGCCGGCGCTCTCGCTGAGCTGGTTGGCGGTCGCCGCGAGCGCACCGGCCGCGGTCGCCACCGAGGTGCTGACGGTGCGCACCGATTGCTCGAGCTCGCCCGCCAGCTCACCAAGCAGACTGCGGCGATGCCGCTCGGCCTCGGCGCGGCGCGTCTCCTGTTGCGCCTCGCGCCATTGCGTCTCGCGTTGCAGGGTCTCGCGTATCGTGCCGATCGAAGCGGCGATGCCACCGATCTCATCGCGGCGCTGCGCACCCGGAATCGCCTGGTCGGTGCGGCCGGCGGCAATGCCGGCAAGCGCATCGGAGAGGCCGCCGATCGGACGCGCCACGGACCAGCCGAGCAGGATCGCAAAGCCGAGCAGCGGCGCCAGGACGAGCAGGCCGGCGGTGACGATCGCACCGCGGATCTTGCCGACGACGGCGAAGGCCGCGCGCTCCGGCTCGGTCAGCCAGAGCTGCCAACGCCAGTCGCCGGCCGCGATCGAGCGCCCGGTGGCGACGAGCGCGGTTCCGTCATGACTGGTCATGCGGAGCAGCCCATCATCCCCGCGGCTGGGGAGTCGGCGTTGGTCGAGCGAATCGCTCGGGGCGGATGCCTCGCGGCGGGCTGCCGGGCTCGAGCGCGTGAAGCCGTCCTCGCCGACCACATAGACGCCGATCTCGCCGCGCCCGGCGGCGTTGGCGCTGAGAACATCGTCGATCAACCCTGAATTGACGGCGATGACGAGCGTGCCGACCTGCTCGGTGGCATCGAGCTCGATATCGTAGAAGGGGGCGGCCAGGAAGGCGCGCGGCTCGCCGCCGATCAGGTCATAGGGGGCATAATCCCGCAGGATCTGCGTGCCTGCCGGCTGGTGGCGCGCCTCCTCGACCACCTGTGCAAGACCACTGCCGACGAACTCCGGATCGCTGAGAAGGCGGCCGAACTCCGGCCCCTTGGTGGCGCTGTAGACGACCCGTCCCTTCATCGAGACAAGGTAGATGTCGGCGTAGTTGAATTGCTTCAGCGCGGCGGCATAGGTCTCGTGGATCCGGACATGGCGCCAGGAGTAGCCGTGCTGGTGGCCGTGGCCGTTCAACGCCAGACGCTCCGGCAGCGGCCGCATGCCATCGCCCTGATAATGGCTGAGAACGGCATTCAGGTCATGCGGCCCCAGTTCCAGCCATTTGCCGAGCTCGTCGAGCGCCGCCACCGTAAAGGCGCTGCGCGCCTGGACGGCCAGCTCCGAGCGCAGCAACACCAGCCGCCGTTCGATGGCGCGCGAATGGCTTTCGGCCAGCGCATGGAGCCGGGCGCGCGACGCTTCCCGGGCCCAGCTGGTGACGGCGAGATAGGCTGAAACACCGACCGTCACCGCAGCGAGGCAGGCAAGCGCGAGCATAGCGGCGGGAAGCCGTACCCTAAGGCTGTACACCGCTGTTTTCCCCGCCCGATCTAACGCTAATCGGGAGAGATACAACCTGAAGTAGGTTAACTTTACCTAAAGTCAGCAACCGGCGCGGAGGACGGCGTCGTAATACCACGGAATGGATGCGGAGACGGGGCGAGCGCCGCGAGCGCGGCGGCACTGCCGACCACCAAGGCCAGGAGGATGACGAAGACAGCCATGAGCGAAACGCGACGCCGATACGGGACGAGGAAGCCGATCTGCATGGATTGTTCTTTGCGAATCAGGGCGTTACATCGATTTCCTGGGTGCGGTAGGCGGCGGGCCCCAGCGTGGCCGGAATATGTCGAATTCGTGACTGGGCCGCCCTGCCCCATTTCTGGTTTGCATCGCCCTGGCAAGTTTGCCTAAAGCCAGCCCATGCTCACCCTCAGCGACATCACCTACCGGCTCGGCGACAGGCTGCTGCTGGACAAGGCCGGCGCGGCACTGCCGGCAGGCGCGCGCGTCGGGCTGGTCGGCCGCAACGGCACCGGCAAGACCACCCTGTTCCGCATCATCACCGGCGACCTCTCTCCGGAAGGCGGCAGCGTCAGCCTGCCACGGGGCATGCGGATCGGCGGGGTGGCGCAGGAGGCGCCGGGCGGGCCCGAGAAGCTGATCGACGTCGTCCTCGCCGCCGACACCGAGCGCGCCGCCCTGATGAAGGAGGCGCAGAGCGCGACCGACCCGATGCGCATCGCCGAGATCGAGACCCGGCTCGCCGATATCGGCGCCCATTCTGCCCCGGCCCGCGCCGCGACCGTGCTGCACGGCCTCGGCTTCGACGAGGAAGCCCAGCAGCGCCCCTGCTCGGATTTCTCGGGCGGCTGGCGCATGCGCGTCGCACTCGCCGCGGTGCTGTTCTCCGAGCCCGACCTTCTGCTGCTCGACGAGCCGACCAACTATCTCGACCTGGAAGGCACGCTCTGGCTCTACGACTATCTTGAGCGCTACCCGCATACCGTTCTGGTCGTCAGCCATGACCGCGAACTGCTCGATACCTGCGTCGACCACATCCTGCATCTCGACCAGGGCAAGCTGACGATCTATCGCGGCGGCTACAGCGCCTTCGAGAAGCTGCGCGCCGAGAAGCAGGCTCATCTCGCCAAGGCGCGCGACAAGCAGGATGCCGAACGCAAGCATCTCCAGGCCTTCGTCGACCGCTTCAAGGCCAAGGCGACCAAGGCGCGACAGGCGCAGTCGCGCGTCAAGCGCCTCGAGAAGATGCAGGAGATCGCGGTCATCCAGGATCGCGACGTCCAGCCATTTTCTTTTCCGGAGCCGGAACGGCCGCTCTCGCCGCCGATGGTGGTGCTCGAAAGTGCCAGCGCCGGCTATGGCGAGCGCAAGGTGCTGCAGCGACTCAACCTGACGCTGGCGCCGGACGATCGCATCGCCCTGTTAGGCTCGAACGGCAACGGCAAGTCGACCTTCTGCAAGCTGATCGGCGGCCGCCTCGCCCCGCTCTCCGGCGAGATGAAGCGCTCGTCCAAGCTCCAGACCGCCTATTTCGCCCAGCACCAGCTCGACGAGCTACGCATGGAGGACACGCCGGTCGGCCATATCCGCCAGCTGATGCCGGACGAGCCGGAGGCCCGGGTGCGGGCCCGCACGGCGCAGATCGGCTTCCCCGCAGCCAAGGCCGACACGCCGGTCAAGAATCTCTCCGGCGGCGAGAAGGCCCGGCTGATGCTCGGCATCGCCACCTTTGGCGGCCCGCATCTGCTCATCCTCGACGAGCCGACCAACCATCTCGACATCGACAGCCGCACCGCGCTGGTCAAGGCGATCAACGACTATCCCGGCGCTGTGATCCTGGTCAGCCATGACCGATTCCTGATCGAGGCCTGCGCCGACCGGCTCTGGCTGGTCGCAGACGGCACGGTGAAGAGCTTCGACGGCGACATGGAGGATTATCGCAGCTTCGTGCTCGGCAAGGAGAAGCAGGCGAAACGGGAGAAACCCGCTCAGGAAGCCCCCGTCCCCGGCAAGGCCGACGAGCGCAAGGGCAACGCCCAGAAGCGCGCGGCGCAAGGACCACTGCGCCAGAAGCTCAACCTCGCCGAGGCGCGCATCGCCAAGCTCACCGGGCTGATCGAGAAGGTCGACGAGGTGCTCGGCAATGGCGCGGCCTTTGCGCGCGATCCGGACAAGGCGCTGCAGCTCTCGCGCCAGCGCGCCGAGCTCGCCGAGGCGCTCGGCGCGGCCGAAGAGGAATGGCTGTCGCTCAGCGAGGAACTGGAGAGCGCCTGAGGCAATGCCGCGGCTGCATGGTCACTCCGGACCAGCCGCGTCGCGGCACTTTTCCGGAATCCATCGGTGAGCCCCCGGAGACCTTTGATGGCTTCCGGCGTTCCGCTTCGCTCCAGCCGGAATGATCTTACGAGCCGGCCGGAGCGTGCTAGCCCTGCTGCTCGGGCTGGCCCGGTTTGACGATCCGGCTCAGGCGGTTGTCGGTGAACATGTAGATCTCGCGTCCGCCCGGCTCGTTATAGAGTACCTGGACCTCGCGCTGGCCCTTGCCGCTCTCGCCGATCAGCACGTCGGTCGGCCGCTTGGCCTTCAGCCTGACCAGCTCGCATTCGGTGATACCGGGCGCGATCTCCTTCGGCAGCGGTCGCGTCGCGGGATCGAGCGAGACATCGGCAGCGCACTCGCCATCCGGCGTCAGCATCGCCTCCTGCGTCGAGATGCGGGCCGTGGCACTGCTGGTGCGCGTGCCGCGCTCGTCCGAGACGAAGGAAAAGCCGCCCATGTCGACGGCGCAGCCGCCCAGGCCGATGGCCAGAGCGACGATCACGGAGATTTTCACGCTTTTTTCTCCCAGCGGCCGGTCTCATCCTGCTGCCAATAGGTCGCAGCCAGGCCCCGCGCTCGCAATTTCTTCCAGTCCTCGCGGGCGGAGGCGAGTGCCTCCGGATCATCACCGTCGAACATCAGGATGACGCGCTCATAATCGTCCAATGCGTCGGGAATGCGGACGCCATCGACGCAAAAACGGACCTGCGCCGCATTCGGATTGCCGGCATCGGTGGTGAGCACGATCGGATTGCCGGCGGCATCCGGTTCACCTGCGGTGCCGTGCGGCAGGAAGGAATCGTCCGCATAGGTCCAGAGCCGGTCGTCGAGCGCAGCCAGACGCTCGCGGCTGGAGCACTCGACCACCACCTTCCAGCCGCGCGCCAGCGAGCGCTCGAGCAGCGTCGGCAAGACCTGCTCGAGCGGACGAGACTGCAGGTGGTAGAACCAGATCTCGGCCATGATGCCGGCTTTTCCAGCAGCTTATGCGCGCGGGCTGATAATGCGAATCAAGCCTCGTAGTGGTCCGCCACCAGCCGGTCGAGCAGGCGTACGCCCCAGCCAGAGCCCCAGGAGCGGTTGATCTCGGTCGAGAGCGAACCCATGCCGGTACCCGCGATGTCGAGATGAGCCCAGGGCGTGTCGTTGACATGGCGCTGCAGGAACTGCGCCGCGGTGATCGAGCCGCCATGACGGCCAGCCGAGTTCTTCATGTCGGCGAATTTGGAATCGATCATCTTGTCGTAGGCGGCACCGAGAGGCATGCGCCAGACCGTCTCGCCGGTCGCCTTGCCGGCGACGAAAAGCCGCTCGGCCAGTTCGTCATTGTTCGAGAACAGGCCGGCATTCTCCTGTGCCAGCGCGACCAGGATCGCTCCGGTCAGCGTCGCCAGATTGACCATGAAGAGCGGCTTGAAGCGGTCCTGCGTGTACCAGAGCACGTCGGCGAGAACGAGCCGCCCCTCGGCATCGGTGTTGATGATCTCGATGGTCTGGCCGGAGAGCGACGTCACGATGTCGCCCGGGCGCTGAGCATTGCCGTCCGGCATGTTCTCGACGAGACCGATGACGCCGACCGCGTTGACCTTCGCCTTGCGGGCGGCGAGCGCGTGCATCAGCCCGGTGACGCAGGCGGCGCCGGCCATGTCGCCCTTCATGTCCTCCATGCCGCCAGCCGGCTTGATCGAGATGCCGCCGGTGTCGAAGGTCACGCCCTTGCCGATGAAGGCGACCGGCTGCTCGCCCTTGCCAGCACCGTTCCAGCGCATCACCACGACGCGGCTCTCGCGCCGCGAGCCCTGGCCGACGCCGAGCAAGGCCCGCATGCCGATCTTCTTCAGCTGCTTCTCGTCGAGAATCTCGACCTCGACGCCGAGCTTCTCGAGCCTCGCCGCGCGCTCGGCGAACTCCTCGGGGTAGAGCACGTTCGGCGGCTCGTTCACGAGATCGCGAGCCAGCTCGACGCCACCGGCGATCGCCTCGCGCGCCTTCAGCGCCTTCTTGACCGCGGAGGAGTCGGCGACACGCAGGATCGCGGTCTTCGCCTCGCTCTGCTCGGCATCGCGGCTCTTGGTCTTGTACTGGTTGAAGGCATAGCAGCGCAGCCGCAGCCCGAGGCCGATCTCGGCGATCTCGGCGGCGGAGACATCGCCTCCCGGCAGGGCGGCGATGATGTCGGCGCTGCGGCCATGGCCAAGTCTGCCGGCGATGGCTCCGCCCAGAAGGGCGAAGTCGAGCTTGTCGCGCTCGCCCTCGGGCCCGACCCCCACAAGGATCAGCCGCTCATAGTCTGCCCCCTCCGGCGCCAGGATCGTCAGGCCGGACAGCGCCTTGCCCTTGAAGCGTTCGGCCGCCGCCGCTCGGGCGATCAGGCTGCGACCGCCCTCGCCCAGCCACTCCTCCGCCGCCGGCGCAGGGATCAGCTTGTCCGAGACAAGGACGACGAGGTCCTCCCCGGCAATGGCGTTCATGGCTTTGATCTCAAGCTTCAGGCGCTGCGACATCGACGGCTCACATTGGCGGAGGGCGGGCGGAAGGGGCGGGATGAACTGGCAATGGCGCGGGAAGGCCACAAACGATTCCCGTTTGCGCCACGATCGAAGCTATACCATAGGAGCTTCGAGGCGAGCCGTCCAAGGGCAGCGCCTTCGCCCTTGTGCCCGCCTGCCCAGGATCGAACCGCGTGCGTTTTGGACTGCTCGACCGCTACATCCTCAAGATTGCCGCGGCGGCGACGGTCATTCTGCTCGTCGGCCTGACCAGCGTGATCTGGGTGACGCAGGCCCTGCGCGAAGTCGATCTCATCACCGGCAAGGGCCAGACGGTGATGATCTTCTTCACCGTGACCCTGCTCTCGCTGCCGGCATTGATCGCCGGCATCGCGCCGGTCGCGCTGTTCATGGCGACGCTCTACACGCTGAACAAGCTCAACAGCGATTCCGAGCTGATCGTGATGAACGCGACCGGCGTCGCGCCCAAGCGCCTGACCCGGCCCTTCGTCGTGCTGACGCTGGTGACGGCGGCGCTGGTCGGCTGGATGTCGCTGTCGGTGATGCCGGCCGGCTTCCGCTCGCTGCGCGACCTGATCACCCTGATCCGGGCCGATTTCGTCGCCAATGTCGTCAAGGAAGGCCAGTTCGTCGCGCTCGATTCCGGCGTAACCTTCCACTACCGCGAGCGCTCCGGACAGGCCCTGCTCGGCATCTTCATGCAGGACCGGCGCGATCCGAACCAGCCCGCCGTCTACATCGCCGAGCGCGGCCAGACGGCGGAAGCCGACGGCAACAGCTTCCTGATGCTGGAGAAGGGCACGATCCAGCGCGAGAGCCGCGACCGGAACTCGAGCTCAATCATCTCGTTCGAGCGCTACGCGCTCAATCTTTCGGCGCTGTCGGGCGATTCCGACGGCGCCGGCGGCGGCGATGGCGACAAGGTGATCTACAAGCCACGTGAGCGGACGACCTGGGCGTTGCTGACCCAGGACCCGAACGAGCCCTATTACAAGATCCAGGAAGGCCGCTTCCGCGCCGAACTGCACAACCGCCTGTCCGCGCCGCTCTATCCGATCGCCTTCATGCTCGTCGCCTTCGCCTTTCTCGGCGAGGCACGCACCACCCGCCAGGGCCGCGCCGTCGCGATTCAGCTCGCGATTTTGCTGGTCGGAGCGATCCGGATCGGAGCCTATGCCGCCTGGACCGCCAGCGTCCGCTCCGGTTTCGCCGTCGTCCTGCTCTACCTTCTGCCACTGGTCACGATCGCGATCTCTGCGAGCATGATCGCCTTCGGCGCCCGCGCTCGGGTAGTCATGGACCGGCTGACAGAGCCGCTCGCAGCACCTTTCCTCGCCCTTTCGGCGCGCTTTCGGCGAAGCTGATGCTGTTGTTCAAGACCTTCGGGCGCTATCTCACGCAGCGCTTCTTCCGCGCCATTCTGAGCGTGTTCGGGACGTTCTTCTTCCTGATCCTGACGCTCGATTTCGTCGAGCTGATGCGCCGCGCCGGCGATTCCCCGCTTGCAACCACGCCGAGCATCATCCAGCTCGCATTGTACCGCGCCCCCTCGGTCGCCGAGCAGATCTTTCCCTTCGCCGTGCTGTTCGGCGGGATGTTCGCCCTCCTGAATCTGAGCCGCAAGCTCGAGCTCGTCGTGGCACGCTCGGTCGGCATCTCCGCCTGGCAGTTCCTGCAGCCGGCGGCGCTGGTGGCGGGGCTGGTCGGCCTGATTTCGATCGGGATCTACAATCCCGTCGCGGCAGAGCTGAAGCAGCGCGCCACCAAGCTGGAAGCTTCGCTGTTCGCGCGAACCGGGCAACTGGCCAGCGGCAAGGAGATCTGGATCCGCCAGCGCAGCCTCGACGGTCAGGCGATCATCCGCGCCGCGGCCGCATTGGAGGACGGCGTCGGCCTGGCGCAGGTCGCCTTCTTCAACTACGCCCCCGATGGCGGCTTCAGCGAACGGATCGAGGCGCGGCAGGCGGTCCTGCATAACGGCTACTGGGAGCTGACGGATGCGAGGGTCACCTCGGTCATGGAAGAGCCACAGAGCTACTCGACATACCTCGTCGCAACGAATCTGGAGCCCGAGCAGGTGCGGCAAAGTTTCACTCCACCGGACTCGGTCGGCTTCTGGTCGATGCCGACGGTGATCGAGCGGACGCGCAAGGCCGGACTCGATACGACGCGCTATGAATTGCGCTATGAATCGCTGAAAGCGCGCCCGCTGCTGCTCATCGCCATGATTCTCCTAGCAGCATCCGTTTCCTTAAGATTTTTCCGATTTGGTGGTGTCACCAAACTGGTGGTAGGTGGCGTGGCGGCCGGGTTCATGCTCTATGTGGCGACACAACTATCTGAGGAGTTGGGCTCATCGGGAATCGTCAACGCCCCGGTGGCCGCATGGCTGCCCGCAATCGTGGGCAGCTTGCTCGGCGCCCTCGCCCTCCTTCATCAGGAAGATGGCTAATAGTACGGTGCCTATGGTTAATTTTGGATTGAGTTCATGGTTCCCGGCGTGAGACGCATTGCGCGCCTTGCTGCAGCGACCGCGCTGGCGACGACGCTCGCGCCGGTTTTCGCTGGACCGGACCTCGCCTGGGCGCAGGAAGCCGCCAAGCCGCAGGAGCGGATGGTCGTCGACGCGCGCGAACTCGTCTATGACAAGGACAAGAATACCGTCTCGGCCGTCGGCGACGTCCAGATTCTCTACCAGGGCCGCACCATCGAAGCGGACCGCGTCGTCTACGACCGGATCAGCAAGCGCGTCGTCGCGAACGGCAATGCCCGCATCACCGAAGCGAACGGCACCGTCATCACCGGCGACCGCTTCAACCTGACCGACGATTTCCGCGACGGCTTCATCGATTCCCTGCGCGTCGTGAACACCGACAAGACGCGCTTCTCCGCACCGCGCGCCGAGCGCACGGATGGCGAGGTCTTCGTCTTCGACAAGGGAATCTACACCGCCTGCGAGCCCTGTGCCGAAAATCCGGAAAAGCCACCCTTCTGGCAGGTTCGCGCCGCTCGGATCATCCACAAGAAATCCGAGCAGATGATCTATTACGAGGACGCCCGGCTGGAGTTCGCCGGCGTCCCGATCGCCTATATCCCCTACATGTCGGGGCCGGACGCGACGGTTAAGCGCAAGACCGGTTTCCTGTCGCCGAAATTCGTCAACACCTCGGCCCTGGGCTACGGCGTCGGCCTGCCCTATTTCATCAATCTCGCGCCGAATTACGACGTCACCCTGACGCCGACCTATCTCACCCGCCAGGGCCTGCTCGGCGAGGCGGAATGGCGCCACCGTTTCTCCAACGGCTCGTACAACATCCGCGCCGCGGGCATTTTTCAGCAGGACAAGGCTGCGTTCCTCCCGAGCCCGTTCGGCGCCGGCAACGACAAGTTCCGCGGCTCGATCGAGACATCCGGCAAGGTCTTCCTGAATCCACGCTGGACCTTCAGCTGGGATGTCGCCGGCTCGACCGACCGATATTTCTACAAGAACTACCGGATCCGCAGCGAGAGCATCACCAGCGGCAGCTTCCTGCAGGAATCGACCTCGACGGTCGCGCTGAACGGCCAGAGCGCCAATGCCTGGTTCGACATGCGCGGCTATTATTTCCAGCCGCTGACCTATCTCGACTGGCAGAAGCAGCAGCCCATCGTGGCGCCCGCGATCGACTACAACAAGCGGCTCCACAAGCCCTCGATGATCGGCGGCGAGCTCTCCTTCACCGTCAACATCACGCATCTGTCGCGCGAAGCGGCGGCGTTCAAGCAGATCCCGAACCAGAACACCTATCTCATCAACACGCCGAAATACTCGCTGTTCGATGGCTGCGCGGTCTACCAGAAGGACAGCTGCCTGATCCGCGGCCTCGCCGGGAACATTGCGCGTGCGACGGCGGAAGTGGCTTGGCGCCGCAACTTCACCGACTCGTTTGGTCAGGTGTGGATGCCCTACGCCTCGCTCCGGGCCGATGTGTTCTCGATCAATCCGAACACGACGAGCTATACGAACTACCACGTCACCACGATCGCCGACCCCTCGGACGAGGTGTTCGGGCGCGCGATGCCGGCCGTCGGCCTGCTCTATCGCTATCCCTTCGTCGCCACGACGTCCTGGGGCACCCATATCCTCGAGCCGGTCGCCCAGGTCGTGGCCCGGCCGAACGAGACCAACAGCCTGCGCATCGCCAACGAAGATGCGCAGAGCATGGTCTTCGACGACACGAACCTGTTCGAGTGGAACAAGTTCTCCGGCTATGACCGCGTCGAGGGCGGCAGCCGCGCCAATATCGGCCTGCGTTATTCGGGCACGTTCGGCAAGGATTCCTACGCCAACCTGTTGTTCGGCCAGTCCTACCATCTCGGTGGACGCAACTCCTACGCCACCGGCGACATGCTCAATACCGGCCTGGAATCGGGTCTCGACACGCGCCGTTCGGACTATGTCGCCCGCGCGCAGTACCAGCCGTTCAAGGGCCTGCTGCTCCAGGGTGGCGCGCGCTTCGACGAGTCGAACTGGGAAGCGCAGCGCATCGACGCCTCGGCCTCGTACTCGCACAGCATCTTCTCGACGACGCTGGGCTACAGCCGCTATGAGCCGCAGCCCGAGCTCGGGATTCCGCGGCGCCGCGAAGGCCTCAGCCTGAGCCAGTCGTTCAGCTTCGCGCAGTACTGGAGCGTCCGCGGCAGCGTGCTGTTCGACCTCGACAAGTACAAATATGACCGTGAGCGCTATCGCGACGCCTATGGGCTGCACCAGCTCTACCCGGCGTCCTATGCCGCTCCGATCTACCCGAAGACCGGACCGCTGCAGACGGCCGCGCTGTCGGCTGGCCTGAGATACCAGGATGAGTGCACGATCTTCGACGTGACCTATTCGCAATCCTATGCCGACCGGCAGGCGGGCGCGAAGAACGACACCCGGACCGTGATGTTCCGGCTGGAGCTGCGCACGCTGGGTGAGGTCAGCTACTCGCAGAATCTCGGCACGAGCAGTGCGGGCGACGGCGTCGCCAGCAACTGACGAAACCAGCCGCGGTCTCGCCATCGCTCCGGAGGGAGGCCGCGCTTGCGCAACCATCTGCTCGCCCTGACCCAGGGCGATCCAGCCGGGGTCGGCCCGGAGCTGAGCGTGATGGCCTGGCTGTTGCGTAAGCAGCAGCATCTGCCGGCCTTCGCCTATCTCGGCAGCGCCATCGGCCTCCAGGCCGTCGCGGATCGGCTGGGCTTGCCAGTCCCGATCCGCAGCGTCGACTGGGACCAGGCCGAGGCGATCTTCGACGAAGCCGTGCCGGTCATCGAGATCGCGGGCGCGCGCCCTGCGACACCGGGCAAACCCGACCCGGCCAATGCAGCCGGCGTGATCGCGGCGATCGAAGCCGGGGTCGCGGCCGTGAATGACGGCTGGGCCGCAGCGCTCGTCACCAATCCGATCGCCAAGAGCGTGCTTTATGCCGCGGGCTTCAGCCACCCCGGCCACACCGAATTCCTCGCCGAGCTCGCCGGGCGCGGCGGCAAGACCGTGCCGCAACCGGTGATGATGATCTGGTCGGAGGGGCTCGCGGTCGTTCCCGTGACCATCCATGTCCCGCTCGCGGCGGTGCCAGCCCTTCTCACGACCGAACTGATCGTCGCGACCGGCAGGATCGTCGCCGCCGACCTGGCGCGGCGCTTCGGCATCACCCGGCCGCGACTGGCCCTGAGCGGTCTCAATCCGCATGCCGGCGAGGGCGGTGCGCTCGGGCGCGAGGACGACGCCGTGGTCGCCCCGGCGGTCGCGGAGCTGCGTGCGCTCGGCATCGAAGCGAGCGGGCCCTACCCGGCCGATACGATGTTCCATGAACGCGCACGCGCCGGCTATGACGTCGCGCTCGCCATGTATCACGACCAGGCCCTGATCCCGATCAAGACGATCGCCTTCGACGAGGGCGTCAACGTCACGCTCGGCCTGCCCTTCATCCGGACGTCGCCGGACCATGGCACCGCCTTCGACATCGCCGGCAAGGGCATTGCCCGACCCGACAGTCTTTGCGCGGCACTCAAGCTCGCGGGCAGGATGGCAGAGGCCGAGAGGAAACAGCGGAAATGAGCGCGCCCGAAAGCCTCGCCCAGGACGGGCTGCCGCCGCTGCGCGAGGTGGTCGAGCGCCACGGCCTGATGGCGCAGAAGGCGCTCGGGCAGAACTTCCTGTTCGACCTCAACCTGACCGGCCGCATCGCGCGCTCCGCAGGGCCGCTCTCCGGGCAGACCGTCGTCGAGATCGGCCCCGGCCCAGGCGGACTGACACGGGCCTTGCTGGCGAACGGCGCCGAGCGCGTGATCGCGATCGAGCGCGACCGGCGCTGCCTGCCGGCGCTGGCCGAGATCGCGGCACATTATCCCGGGCGTCTCGAAGTCGTCGACGGCGATGCGCTCGCCGTCGACCTGTCGGCCTTGCTGCACGGCCAGGAGGCGCGCATCGTCGCCAACCTGCCCTATAATATCGGAACGCCGCTGCTCGTCGGCTGGCTCAGCGCCGAGCCCTGGCCGTCCTGGTGGAGCTCGCTGACCCTGATGTTCCAGCGCGAGGTCGCCGAACGCATCGTCGCGACGCCCGAGCAGCGTGCCGCCTATGGCCGCCTGGCGGTGCTCACCGGCTGGCGCTGCGAAGCGAAGATCCTGTTCGACGTGCCCAAGAGCGCCTTTGTGCCGCCGCCGAAGATCACCTCCTCGATCGTGCAGCTCATCCCGCGGCAACGGCCCGAGCCCTGCGACCGGCGCCTGCTCGAGCGCATTACGCTCGCGGCCTTCGGACAGCGTCGCAAGATGCTCAGGCAGAGCCTGAAACCGGTGCTGGCCGAGCCGACGCCGATCATCGAGGCGGCCGGGCTGTCGCCGACGGCGCGGGCCGAGGAGGTCCCGGTTTCGGGCTTCGTGCGACTGGCGAACGCGCTGGCGGAAGCGCTGTAAGCGGCAGCGGCGCAATCAGCGCTGCCGCCGGCTCCTCAGGCCGTCTGCTCGTCGAGCAGTTGCTCGACGAAGCTCGCCATGCCGGTGGCGCGCGCACGCTTCAGGCGCTCGGCGACGAGGATGGCCCGCACGGATTCATAGGCGGCGCCGAGATCGTCATTGATGATGACGTAATCATAGACGCTCCAGCGCGCGATCTCGTCGCGGGCATTGGCGAGGCGCTTGGCGATCACCTCGGGCGCGTCCTCGGCCCGGCGCACCAGGCGCGAGCGCAGCTCGGCCATGGAAGGCGGCAGTATGAAGATCGCCACGACGTCCTCGCGGGCCTTTTCGAGGATTTGCTGCGTGCCCTGGTAATCGATGTCGAAGAGCACGTCGCGGCCGGCCTTCAAGGCCTCCTCGACCGGCTTGCGCGGGGTGCCATAGCCATTGCCGTGAACCTCGGCGGATTCTAGCAGCTCGTCACGCTGGCGCAGGCCGTCGAAGACCTCGCGCTCGATGAAGTGATAATGCACCCCCTCGATCTCGGAGGGGCGCCGCGCCCGCGTCGTCACCGACACCGAGAGGTCGAGATTGGTCTCCTTCTGCGACAGCGTGCGCGTCAGGGTCGACTTGCCGGCGCCGGAGGGCGACGACAGGATCAGCATCAGGCCGCGACGGGCCGGGCGGACGAGATCGACCATCGCCATCATTCCACGTTCTGGACCTGCTCGCGCAGCTGGTCGACCGTCGTGCGCAGATCGAGGCCGATGCGCGACAGGCCGGGATCGCCGGCCTTGGCGCAGAGCGTCGAGGATTCGCGACCGAACTCCTGTGCCAGGAAATCGAGCTTGCGGCCGATCGGCCCACCCTGGGCGAGCAGTTCGCGCAGGCCGGCGACATGAGCGTGCAGCCGGTCGATCTCCTCGCGGATATCGGCTCGGACGGCGAGCAATGCCGCCTCCTGATGCAGGCGCTGCGGGTCGAGCGTATGGCTGGTCTCGATCAGGGCCGCGACCTGGCCGGCGAGCCGGGCCTTCACCGCCTCGACGCTGCGGGCCGGGTGGCTTTCGGCCTCGCCGGTCAACCGGGCGATGGTGCCGAGATGGCCCGCAAGGACGCTCTCGAGCGCTTGCCCCTCGCCGAGCCGCGCCTGCTTGAGCGAGCCGACCAGCCGGTCCAGCGCCGCCAGGACCGGCTTCTCGAGCACCGAGGCGGTATCCTCCGCCTCCTCGGCGATCTCGACGACGCCGCGAATGGCGAGCAGGCCGTCCAGCGAGGCCGGCGCCATGCCGGCCGGCAGCGGCACCCGGGCGGCGGCATCGAGCAATCCGGCGAGCGCGTCCTGGTTGATGCGCGGCCGCGCCGGGGCCGCCGCGCTGGTGATGGCGAGATTGACGTGCAGCGTGCCGCGCGAAAAGGCCGCCGACATCTGCTTGCGCGCCGCCTCCGAGAACTGCTCGAAGCCCGGTGGCACGCGAACGCGGACATCAAGGCCACGGCCGTTGACGCTGCGCACCTCCCAGGCGAAGGCGTGGGTGGCGACGGTCCCGGCCTCGCGGGCGAAACCCGTCATGCTTTCGATTGCCATGGTGCGTAATTCCTGCCGCGAATGCGGCCGGACCCTAGACAGGGCTTGTCACGACGACAAGCGCGAGAAGTGGAAAGCCCCGGTCAGGGCCGCAAAGCGGGTACGACCTTGGGACTGTTCAGGTCGAAGCTACGATTGAGGAGCGGGTCGCGATCGGTCCCCTCGGACGCGTCGAAGGCGCGCGCCCGCGTGCCCTCGGCGCCGCCCTGCGCCGACTGGGAGCGCGCCCCGCCCGGCGCTTCGGTGCGCGAGTCCGGCGATGGCGGCGGCTCGGCCTTGTCGATGCTCGCTTCGGGCGCCGGCTTGCCGGCCTCGCGTCGGCCGGCCTCGACCTGGCGCCAGCGCGCGACATTGCGGTTGTGCTGCTCCAAGCTCTCGGCGAAGGCGTGGCCGCCGCTGCCGTCGGCGACGAAATAGAGATCCTTTGTCCGCGAATGGTTGACCACGGCCTCGAGCGCGGCGCGGCCGGGATTGGCGATCGGCCCCGGCGGCAGGCCGTCGATCACATAGGTGTTGTAGGGCGTCGCCTGGCTGATCTCGGTGCGCAGGATGCCGCGTCCGAGCGTGCCCTTGCCGCCGACCAGCCCATAGACGATCGTCGGGTCGGATTGCAGCTTCATCTTGCGGTTGAGCCGGTTGATGAAGACGCCTGCGACGCGGGTGCGCTCATCGGCTCGCCCGGTCTCCTTCTCGACGATCGAGGCCAGGATGACGAGTTCCTGAGGCGTCTTGATCGGCAGATCCGCAGGACGGCGCGCCCAGATATCGTTGAGGATGCGGCGCTGGTCGCGCGTCATCCGATCGACCATGGCCTGCCGGGTCGAGCCGCGCTGGAACTTGTAGGTGTCCGGCAGCATCGCGCCCTCGCGCGGAACCTGGATGATCTCGCCGGTGAGCAGCTCGTTCTCCTTCAGGCGCGCAATGATCTGCTCGCTGGTCAGGCCCTCGGGAATGGTCACGGAATGCTCGACCGCCTTGCCTTCGGCAATGATGTCGATGATGTCGCGCTGGCTGACGCGGGCCTTGAACAGGTATTCGCCGGCCTTGAGCTTGGTCCAGTTGCCCGACAGCAGCGCGGAGAGGCGGAAGGCCCAGGGATATTCGATCAGCCCCTCGCGCTGGAGCAGCTCGGCGATCTCGGTCAGCCCGCTCTCCCGCGGAATGATCAGCACCCGATCATTGGCGAGCGGCCCCGGCGCACGGCTGCGGCTCTCGACGAAGGCGATGCCGCCACCGACGAGGCCGGCGAGTACGAGCGCTGCGGTGAACAGCCCGCTGAGCATCGCGATGAAAGGCGAACGCCGGCGGCGACGCACCTTCGGCGGCGGCGAAGGAGGCGCTACCGGCTTCAACGCCTCGTTTGGGCTCCTCGGCGCAACGCGGGGCGGCTGATTCATAGTGCTTACGCCTGATCTTCCGACATCACGAGCCGTTTTGCCGGCATGGAATCGACCTCTCGGCCGCGCCCGATAGTCTGGCAGCGCGGTCGCGACAGGCTAGCGAAAATTATGGCGAAAGCGCGCTTTCCCCGACTTAGTCGACGAAACGCCGCATCACCAGGGATGCGTTGGTGCCGCCGAAGCCGAAGGAATTGGACAGCGCGACGTCGATCTTCCGCTGCTTGGCCTTGTGCGGCACGAGATCGATCTCGGTCTCGACCGAGGGATTGTCGAGATTGATCGTCGGCGGCGCAACCTGGTCACGAATGGCCAGGATGGAGAAGATCGCCTCGATCGCCCCGGCAGCGCCGAGCAGATGGCCGGTCGCCGACTTCGTCGAGGACATCGCCGGGCGTTGCGGCGCGTTCGCGAGCAGGCGCTCGACGGCGCGCAGCTCGATCTCGTCGCCGACCTGTGTCGAGGTACCATGGGCGTTGATGTAGTCGACATCGGAAGCGCGCAGCCCGGCACGGTTCAGCGCCGCCTGCATGCAACGATAGGCCCCGTCCCCGTCCTCGGACGGCGAAGTGATGTGATAGGCATCGCCCGACATGCCATAGCCGACGATCTCGGCGTAGATCCGGGCACCACGGGCAAGCGCGTGCTCGAGCTCTTCCAGCACGACGACGCCGGCGCCCTCACCCATGACGAAGCCGTCACGGTCCTTGTCATAGGGCCGGGAAGCCTTCTCGGGCGTGTCGTTGAAATTGGTCGAAAGTGCACGGCAGGCGCAGAAGCCGGCAATGCCGAGGCGGTTGATCGCCGATTCGGTGCCGCCGGCGACCATCACCTCGGCGTCGCCGAGCGCCACCATGCGGGCCGCATCACCGATGGCATGCGCTCCGGTCGAACAGGCGGTGACGACGGCGTGATTCGGGCCCTTCAGCCCGTGCTCGATCGAGACATAGCCGGCTGCAAGGTTGCTCAACCGGCCCGGGATGAAAAAGGGCGAGAGACGGCGCGGTCCGCGCTCCTTCAGCAGCAGCGAACCGTCATAGATGCCGCCGAGGCCGCCGATGCCGGAGCCGATGGCGACACCGGTACGGATCTGCTCTTCGTAGGATTCCGGCTTCCAGCCCGAATCGCCCAGCGCCTGGCTGGCGGCAGCCATGGCGAAGACGATGAAGTCGTCGACCTTGCGCTGCTCCTTCGACTCCATCCAATCATCGGGATTGAAGGTGCCGGCGGAGCCATCGCCACGCGGAATGTTGCAGGCGATGCGGGCGGGGAGATCCGAAGCATCGAAGCTCGTGATCGGGCCGGCGCCGCTCTCGCCAGCGATCAGGCGGGACCAGGTCGCATCGACCCCGCAGCCAAGCGGGGTCACCATGCCAAGTCCGGTGACGACAACACGTCGCATCGGTATTCCTCGCTCGGTCAAGACGCTGGTTCGCGCGCTGGACTCTGAGCCGCTCAGGCGGACTTCGACAGGAACTTGACGGCGTCGCCGACCGTCACGATCGTCTCGGCGGCATCGTCAGGGATCTCGACGCCGAACTCTTCCTCGAACGCCATCACCAGCTCGACGGTGTCGAGGCTGTCCGCACCGAGATCCTCGATAAAGTTGGCGCCTTCGACGACCTTGTCGGCGTCGACGCCGAGGTGCTCGATCACGATCTTCTTCACGCGCTCGGCGACATCGCTCATGGGTCTATCCTCAAACCTTGAAAACACACCGCTGACAGCGACGCGTCGTTGAAATCGGTTTCCCGGCCGGCCCTCGCGCCTCCGCGGGCGCCGGTCGGGTGTTCATGGCTGCACAAACGCAACAACCGGGTTGGCGTCAAGCCCCCCGGCTGGCGATCGTCGCGCCGCCGGCTGGGTAGTTAACACACTCGTAATAGGCTGGCGAGAGTTCTCCAGAAGCATCGAAACGTTCCGGAAAACCATCGCAACCCACTCAGATCATTGCCATTCCGCCGTTGACATGGATAGTCTGGCCAGTGACGTAGCCGGCTTCGGAGCTCGCCAGATAGGCCACCGCCGCGGCGACATCGTCACCCACACCCAAACGCCCCATTGGCACGTCGGCGAGGATGCTCTCGCGCTGCTTCTCGTTCAGCACCTCGGTCATCGGCGACTCGATGAAACCGGGCGCGACGACGTTGACGGTGATGTTCCGGCTGGCCACCTCGGAGGCCAGCGACTTCGACATGCCGATCAGCCCGGCCTTCGACGCCGCGTAATTGCCCTGGCCGGGATTGCCGGAGGTGCCGACCACCGAGCCGATCGAGACGATGCGGCCATAGCGCCGGCGCATCATGCTCTTCACCGCGGCACGCGAGAGCCGGAAGGCGGCGGTCAGGTTGACCGCGAGCACCAGATCCCAATCCTCGTCCTTCAGGCGCATGAACAGATTGTCGCGCGTGACACCGGCATTGTTGACGAGAATGTCGAGGCCGCCGAGCTTGGCTTCGGCCGCCGGCACGAGGGCTTCGACCGAATCGCGATCGGCGAGATTGCAGGGCGCGATCTCGACGCGCTCGCCCAGCTCCTTCGCCAGGGCCTCCAGCGCCTCGACCCGGGTCCCCGACAAGGCGACGGCCGCGCCCTGCGCGTGCAGCCGCCGGGCGATGGCACCGCCGAGCCCGCCGGTGGCGCCGGTCACCAGCGCCTTCTTCCCGGTCAGATCAAGCATTCTTCCTCCTTTTCGGCATTCTGCCGTCATGTCGGCCGGCCCATGCGAGGAGCCGGCCCTCATCGTCGCAACAGTCCTAGACGCCACGCTGGGCCTTGTAGCTCGCGACATCGTCAGGCGAGCCGATCGAAGAGGCGGCAGCCCCCGCTGCGATGCGCTTGACCAGCCCGGCGAGGACCTTGCCGGAGCCGACCTCGAAGAATTGCGTCACGCCGGCCCCGGCCATGGCCTCGACACATTCGCGCCAGCGCACCGTGCCGGTGACCTGCGCCACCAGCGAGGCGCGAATCGCGGCGGGATCGGAAAGCGGAGCCGCCCCGACATTGGCCATCACGGGCACGACCGGCGCCGCCATCGCGACCTCCGCCAGGGCGGCCTGCATCGCCTCGGCCGCCGGCTGCATCAGCGCGCAATGGAAGGGCGCCGACACTGGAAGCAGCATGGCGCGGCGCACGCCTCGCTCGCCAGCGAGCGCGATGGCACGCTCGACGGCAGCCCTGGCTCCGGAGAGCACGACCTGGCCGCCGCCATTGTCATTGGCTGCCTCGCAGACCTGCCCCTCGGCGGCATCGGCAGCGATGGAACGGGCCTGATCCAGATCGACGCCGAGCAGGGCGGCCATCGCTCCCTCACCCGCCGGGACGGCCTTCTGCATCGCGTCGCCGCGAATGCGCAGCAGGCGTGCCGCATCGGAGATCGAGAAAGTGCCGGCCGCCGCCAGCGCCGAATACTCGCCGAGCGAATGCCCGGCCACGAAGGTCGCGTCGCGCGCCAGCGAGAGGCCGGCCTCGGCCTCGAGCACCCGGATCGCGGCCAGACTCACCGCCATCAGCGCGGGCTGAGCGTTGGCGGTCAGGGTGAGTTCCTCGGACGGCCCTTCCCACATCAGCGCCGAAAGCTTCTGCGCCAAAGCTGCGTCGACCTCGTCGAAAACGGCGCGGGCCACCGGAAAGGCCTCGGCAAGGCTCTTGCCCATGCCGACCGCCTGTGAACCTTGCCCTGGAAAGATGAAAGCCGTCGCCATGTCCTGCTGGTCCTGAAGATCGCGCCTGGTTAACGTTGCGCGGCGCAGTCGCACCCGGTGGGCAGCCAAGTCAAGGCTCGGACGGGCCAAAACTCGACTTGCGCGGCTATTTTGCGGTGTTTTCGGCTTGCGTAAAGCGCCATCTGCCTGTAACGAGCCCCTTGCTTGTTCGGCCGGAGGCTGAACGGATGGCGGAGCGCTCCCTTCCGGAACCGCTCCGCTCGGCTGCTCTTCCGGGCAGCCACCATCCCGTGTCTCCGCCTTCGATGAAATCCTGTCGGGCCTTATCCAGGGCTCGAAGGGCTCCGCGCCGGACGAAGCAGGTGAAAGAAGGAAGGCCACTCATGGCATTGTACGAGCATGTTCTGCTCGCGCGACAAGATGTCAGCGCGCAGCAGGTCGAGGCCCTTGTCGAACAGTTCAAGGGGATCCTCGAGGCGAATGGCGGCTCGGTCGCCAAGGTCGAGTACTGGGGCGTCAAGTCCCTCGGCTACCGCATCAAGAAGAACCGCAAGGCGCATTATTCGCTGCTGAACATCGACGCCCCGCCGGCCGCCGTGGCCGAGATGGAGCGCCAGATGCGCATCAACGAAGACGTGCTGCGCTTCATGACCATCCGCGTCGAGGCGCTCGAGGACGGCCAGTCGGTCATGCTCCAGAAGCGTGACCGTGACGAGCGCGGCGACCGTTTCGACCGTGGCGGTCCGGGCGGCGACCGTTTCGACCGCGGCCCGCGCCGCGAGCGTCCGCGCCGCGAAGACGAAGCCACCGAAACCCCCGCCGGGGAGGCCTGATCCATGTCGACCGCATCTGCCGGCGCCCGCCGCCCCTTCTTCCGCCGCCGCAAGTCCTGCCCGTTCTCGGGCGAAGGCGCTCCGAAGATCGACTACAAGGACGTGCGTCTGCTCTCGCGCTACATCTCCGAGCGCGGCAAGATCGTGCCGTCGCGCATCACGGCCGTCTCGGCCAAGAAGCAGCGCGAGCTCGCCCAGGCGATCAAGCGCGCCCGCTTCCTCGGCCTGCTGCCCTACGTCATCCGCTGAGCGGCTGAACATCTCCCGGTGGCGCCTCGGCGCCACCGGTCTGCCAAACTGATGAACTACTGGTCGCCCGGCGGTGAAACCCCTCCGGGTATGTTGAGGCGAAAAGCCCTCTCACCCTGCCGCGAGCCTGTTCCGATCTGACGGAAAGCGCGCGAGAGCAGCGGGACAGCAGGACGGACATGCTACCCATCGTCGGCATCGGCGCGGGGCTGGTTTCAGCCCTTCTGTTCACAGTGGTGATCACCGGATCGCCGCTGGCGCTGCTGTTGTCCTATGTCGCGCCGCTCCCGGTCTTCATCGCCGCGCTCGGCTGGAACCATCGGGCCGGGCTGGTCGCGACGGCTTGCGGCACCGCTGCAGTCGCGGTCGTGCTGAAAGTGCCGCTCGGCCTCGCCTTCGCCATCGGCGCCGCCTTGCCGGCCTGGTGGATCGCCTATCTTGCTTTACTGGCGCGCACCGACGGCGAGGGGTCTAGCGAGTGGTATCCGCTCGGACGGCTGCTGGTCTGGATCGCCGCGGTCGCCACGCTGGTGACGGTTGGCGGCGCCCTCGCGATCGCACCCGACTACGAGACCTATCGCAGCATAATGACGCGCGGCTTGCAGCTCGTGCTCAGCGGCGGCGAGGGCGTCGGCCCTTCCGTACGCCTGCCGAACGGCATCGACGCCGCCGACCTCGCCGCCCGCCTCGCGGCGCTCGTTCCGGCCGCCGCCGGCGCCTCCTTCGTTCCGATGATCGTCGCCAATCTCTGGCTGGCGGCGAAGGCGGTGCAGCTTTCCGGGCGGCTGCCGCGGCCCTGGCCCTTCATTCCGGCGACCCGCCTGCCCGCCAAGGCGGTCGCGGCGCTCATCGCCGGCTTCGTGGTGAGCCTGATGGGCGGCTTCGTCGGCCTGGCCGGCGCGGCCGTCACCGGCGCGCTGATCGCGGCCTTCGGCCTGGCCGGCCTGGCGGCGGTGCACGATCTCAGCCGCGGCAAGGCCTGGCGGATGCCGACCCTGTTCGCGGTCTATCTGGCGCTGCTGGTCATGCTGATCACGGTGTTCCCCTTCCTCGCGCTGCTCGGCATCGCCGACGCGCTGATCGACTTGCGCCGGCGCGGATCGTCGACGCCGCCTACCGCCTGACATCGACCTCTCGACGAAACATCAAGGAGAAGAACCATGGAAGTCATCCTGCTCGAACGCGTCGCCAAGCTCGGCCAGATGGGCGAGACCGTGCGCGTGCGCGACGGCTACGGCCGCAACTACCTGCTCGCGCGCGGCAAGGCCCTGCGCGCCACCGAAGAGAACAAGAAGCGCTTCGAGAACCAGCGCGTCGAACTCGAGACCCGCAACCTCGAGCTCAAGCACGAAGCCGATACGGTCGCCGAGTCGCTCGACGGGCATTCGGTGGTGATGCTGCGCCAGTCGGGCGAGTCCGGCGTGCTCTACGGCTCGGTTTCGACCCGCGACATCGCCGAAGCGCTGAAGAGTGACGGCTTCTCGGTCGACCGCGGC
Organism: Allobosea sp.; assembly: GCF_017308075.1. Taxonomy (GTDB): domain Bacteria; phylum Pseudomonadota; class Alphaproteobacteria; order Rhizobiales; family Beijerinckiaceae; genus Allobosea. The sequence continues at coordinate 61,774 of NZ_JAFKFX010000024.1, read as the reverse complement.
CAGATCACCCTGAACACCCCGATCAAGACCCTCGGCCTGCACAGCGTCCCGGTCGTGCTGCATCCGGAAGTCTCGGTCACCGTCACCGTCAACATCGCCCGTTCGGCCGAAGAGGCGGAGCGCCAGGTGCGCGGCGAGGACGTCACCGCCCGCGAGGCCTTCGACCTCGACGATCTCGGCCTCGAGGTCGGCGCTGCGCTGGCCGAGGCCGGCGAAGACGACGATCGCTGATCGCCTTTCCGGCCCAGTCCGGAGTCAATGGGCGCCGTGGCAACACGGCGCCCTTTTCGTTGGTGCTGTGGACAGCGGGCACGGTTTTCGGTATTCGTAATGTTCCTATTTCGTTCAGGTTCATGACCCCGCGACTCTGACTTATCCAAGGCCATGTCCAGCGCCACCGCCCTCATCGCCCGCCTCGACAACAACGAGGCGCATTTCCGCGTCCAACCTCACAATATCGAGGCCGAGCAGGCGCTGCTGGGCGCGATCCTGGTCAATAACGACGCCTTCTACCGGGTCTCCGACTTCCTGCTGCCCGAGCACTTCTTCGAGGAATTGCACCGGCGCATCTATGAGCTGATGTCGGGGCTGATTCGCGCCGGCAAGATCGCGACTCCGATCACGCTGAAGACCTATGTCGGCGAGCTCGACCTCGGCGGGATCACCGCCTCGCAATATCTGGCGCGGCTGGCGGCCGAAGCCACCACCGTCATTAACGCCCAGGACTATGGCCGCACCATCTACGACCTCGCCATCCGGCGACAGCTGATCGGTGTCGGCGAGGAACTGGTCAACGTCGCCTATGACGCGCCCGTCGACATGGCGCCGCGCGAGCAGATCGAGGATGCCGAGCGCAAGCTCTACGAATTGGCGGAAAAGGGCCGCTATGAGGGCGGCTTCCAGAAATTCGACCAGGCGATGCGGCTCGCCATCGACATGGCGGCCAGCGCCTTTCAGCGCGCCGGCGGCCTCTCCGGCATTTCCTCGGGCCTGCGCGATCTCGACCAGCGCATGGGCGGCCTGCAGCGCTCCGACCTGATCGTGCTCGCCGGGCGCCCCGCCATGGGCAAGACCTCGCTCGCCACCAACATCGCCTTCAATATCGCCAAGGCCTGGCGGGCCGAGCGCCAGGAGAACGGCGAGCTCAAATCCGTCGATGGCGGCATTGTCGGCTTCTTCTCGCTCGAAATGTCGGCCGATCAGCTCGCGACCCGCATCGTCGCCGAGCAGGCCAGCATTTCCTCCTACAAGATCAGGCAGGGCCGCCTTACCGAGGCCGAGTTCGCCAGGCTCAGCGATGTCGCCGCGCAGATCGAGAAGCTGCCGCTCTATATCGACCAGACCGGCGGTATCTCGATCGCCCAGCTGATGGCCCGCGCCCGGCGGCTGAAGCGCCAGAAGGGGCTCGACGTCCTGTTCATCGACTATCTCCAGCTCCTCGCCGGCTCCTCGAAGAACAGCCAGAACCGCGTGCAGGAGCTGACCGAGATCACCACCAGCCTGAAGGCGCTGGCCAAGGAACTCGAGGTCCCGATCGTGGCGCTCTCCCAGCTCTCACGCCAGGTCGAGAGCCGCGACGACAAGCGCCCGCAGCTCTCCGACCTGCGCGAATCCGGCTCGATCGAGCAGGACGCCGACGTGGTGATGTTCGTCTATCGCGACGAGTACTATCTGAAGGGTAAGGAGCCGCGCCCCGGCACCGAAGAGCACAACAAATGGCAGATCGAGATGGAAGCGGCCCATGGCCTGGCCGAGCTCATCATCGGCAAGCAGCGCCACGGCCCGACCGGAACCATCGCCCTGCAGTTCGACGCCGACGTGACGCGCTTCTCCGACAGGGCCGACCAGAGCCATCTCCCGGAGCGCCTTGAATGAGCCCCTTCGACACGCCGAAGAACGCCGACCACGGCCCCGCTCTCACGATCGACCTCGGGGCGCTCGTCGCCAATTGGCGCGCCCTCGGTGCGCGCGCCGGTACCGAGGCCGCTGCCGTGGTCAAGGCCGATGCCTACGGGATCGGCATCGAGCCCGCCGTGACAGCGCTTGCCGCAGCCGGTTGCCGGAATTTCTTCGTCGCGCACCTTTCCGAAGGCATCCGCGCCCGTGCAGTCGCGCGCGACGCAACGATTTATGTGCTGAACGGCCTGCCGCCCGAGAGCTGCGCGACCTATGCCGAGCACGATCTCTCGCCGGTGCTGGGCTCGCATGAGGAGCTGCTGGAATGGGCCGGCTTCCGCCAGGGCGGGGCCAGGGTCAGGCCGGCAGCACTGCATGTCGACACCGCGATGAACCGACTCGGGCTCTGGGTCGGCGAAGGGCTCGATCTCGCCCGCGAACGCTCCGGCGTCATCGCCGCGGCCGAGATCGGACTGGTGATGAGCCATTTCGCCTCCTCGGAAGATGTCGCCGACCCGGCCAATGCCCGCCAGATCGCGGCCTTTGCCGAGATCGCGGCGGCGTTTCCGGGCGTGCCGGCCTCACTCAAGAATTCGTCGGCCCATTTCCTGCCGGACTGCCCGTCCTACCAGCTCACCCGTCCCGGCTATGCGCTCTATGGCGGCAACCCGACTCCCGGCCGGCCGAACCCGATGCAGCCTGTCGTCGGGCTGGAAGCCCGCATCCTGCAGGTCCGCGAGGTCGCAGCCGGCACCCAGGTCGGCTATAACGGCCGCTGGACCGCCCAAGGCCGGCGCAGGCTCGCGACGATCAGCCTCGGCTATGCCGACGGCTATCCGCGCAATGCGAGCTGGACCGATGCTTCGCCCGGCGGCTCGGCGCTGGTCGGCGGGCTGCGCTGCCCCTTCGTCGGCACCGTCTCGATGGATTTGATCATCGTCGACGTCACGCATGCCCCGGCCGGTGCAGCGGTACGCGGCGCGCCCGTCACGCTGATCGGCGGCGAGCTCGATCTCGAAGCGGTCGGCGCCGGCGCCAAGACCATCGGCTACGAAGTCCTGACCAGCCTCGGGCGGCGCCATGCCCGGCGCTATGTCGGGCTCTAGGCCGTAATGGCCAAGCGCGGTCCGACCTATGCGTGCCAAGCCTGCGGCGCGGTCTATCATCGCTGGCAGGGCAAATGCGATGCCTGCGGCACCTGGTCGTCGCTGTCCGAGGAGGCGCAGGCCGCACCGGTGCCCGGCGGCGGCAGGGCCAGCGGCGGCGGCAGGGCACGCGGCCGCGTCTTCGCATTGGAGAGCCTGAAGGGCGAAACGCAGGACGCGCCGCGCATCGTCTCCGGCATCGGCGAACTCGACCGCGTCACCGGCGGCGGCTTCGTGCCCGGCTCGGTCCTGCTGATCGGCGGCGATCCCGGCATCGGCAAGTCGACGCTGCTGATGCAGGCCTGCGCCGCCATGGCGCTGACCAGGCGGCGCGTCGTCTACGTCTCGGGCGAGGAATCGACCAGCCAGGTCCGCCTGCGCGCGCAGCGCATGGGCCTCGCCGAGGCGCCGGTCGACCTCGCGGCCGAGACCAATGTCGAGGACATCATCGCGACGCTCGGCCAGGGCGAGCGCCCTGCCCTGGTGGTGATCGACTCGATCCAGACCATGTGGTCGGGCGAGGTCGAGAGCGCGCCCGGCACGGTGACGCAGGTCCGGGGCTCGGCCCAGGCCCTGATCCGCTATGCCAAGACCTCGGGCGCCTGCCTGATCCTGGTCGGCCATGTCACCAAGGACGGACAGATCGCCGGCCCGCGCGTCGTCGAGCACATGGTCGACGCGGTGCTTTCCTTCGAGGGTGAAGGCGCGCATGCCTTCCGCATCCTGCGCGGCCAGAAGAACCGTTTCGGGGCTACCGACGAGATCGGCGTCTTCGAGATGACCGGTCAGGGACTTTCCGAGGTCGGCAATCCCTCGGCCCTGTTCCTGACCGGCCGCGACCAGGGCGCGCCGGGCGCCGCCGTGCTCGCCAGCGTCGAGGGCACGAGGCCAGTGCTGGTCGAGATCCAGGCCCTGGTGGCGCCGACCGCGCTAGGCACGCCGCGGCGTGCTGTCGTGGGCTGGGAGAACAGCCGCCTCGCCATGGTCCTGGCCGTGCTGGAAACGCATGGCGGGCTGAAGCTCGGCCAGCACGACATCTATCTCAACGTCGCCGGCGGGCTGCGGGTCGCCGAGCCGGCCGCCGATCTCGCGGTCGCGGCGGCACTGGTCTCGTCGCTGACCGGCGCGGTGCTGCCGGCAGGCTCGGTCTATTTCGGCGAGATCGCACTTTCGGGCGCCATCCGCCCGGTCTCGGTTTCGGCGGCCCGGCTGCGCGAAGCCGCGAAGCTCGGCTTCGGCAGCGCGGTCATGGCCGTCGGCGGGGCCGAATCGGGCGATGGCGGCGGGCTCGGGCTCAAACGGATCAGCCATGTTGGCGAGCTCGTCGCCGAGATTGCCGCGACCGCGCCGCGTGCTCGTTCCGGTCAGCGTGCCCGGCAAGCCGAGCAATAGAACGGCCTTGATCCGGAGGCGGAGAGACGGATTCAGCGATCAGGCCGGGCGGCCTGATCCGGGCCGGTTCTCGCAGTGCAAAATGAGCCGACTGCATGGGTGACGCGCGAGGCTTGAACTTGTATAGCAAAATCCGCCTGGCCTCCCCATCTCCAGCGGGCTGGACCCGAATTTTCAGCGAAGCGGCCCTGACATGCCTGTGACCCTTCTCGATCTCGTCGTCATCGGCGTGGTTCTCGTTTCCGCTTTGCTGGCGGCCGTTCGCGGCCTTACCCGCGAGGTGCTGGCGATCGCCTCCTGGGCGGCCGCCGCGATCATCGCCTGGGTGTTCCACCCGCAGCTTCTGCCGATCGCCCAGCAGCACATCCCGAACAAGACGGTGGCGCTGGTCGTGGTGATCGCCGGCCTGTTCCTGGCGACGCTGATCATCGTCTCGCTGATCACGGCGCGGATCTCGGATTTCGTGCTCGATTCGCGCATCGGCGCGCTCGACCGTACGCTCGGCTTCGTCTTCGGCGCCGGGCGCGGCCTGCTCCTGGCCGTCGTCGGCTACCTCTTCTTCACCGCCCTGGTGCCCGAGAAGATGCAGCCGGCCTGGGCGCGCGATTCCCGCTCGAAGCCGATTCTCGAGGAGACCGGGCGCAGCCTGCTGACCATGCTGCCGCAGGACATCGACTCCGAATTCATCAAGAAGCTGCTGCAGCCCAAGACCGGCGGTGAACCGACCGAGGCGCCGGCCGAGGAGCCGCGCACCCCGCCCGCGGGCACGCCTTCGACCGATCCGCAACGTCGTACGCAGGCCCCCGGCGCGCCGGACCGTCAGGCCCTGCAGCGCGTGATCGATTCCACCGGCGCAACAGGAAGCACCGGGGCCGCGGCAGCGCGCCCCTGAGTGGAGAGCCATCCCGATGGAGCCACAGATGAGCCAGATCCGCGATTGCGAGGCTGCGTTCGACCCGAATGCCGACCGCCTGCGCGAGGAGTGCGGCGTCTTCGGCATTTTCGGACATGCCGATGCGGCGGCGCTGACCGCGCTCGGGCTGCATGCGCTGCAGCACCGCGGCCAGGAGGCAGCCGGCATCGTCTCCTTCGACGGCAAGCGCTTCCATTCCGAGCGCCGGCTCGGCCTTGTCGGCGACGCCTTCTCGGATGCCGGCGTCATCGACAAGCTCAAGGGCACGCAGGCGATCGGCCATGTGCGCTATTCGACCACCGGCGAGACCATTCTGCGCAATGTCCAGCCGCTGTTTTCCGAGCTGCATGGCGGCGGCTTCGCGGTCGCCCATAACGGCAATCTGACCAATGCGCTGACGCTGCGGCGCAATCTCGTCCGCGACGGCGCGATCTACCAGTCGACCTCGGACACCGAGGTGCTGCTGCATCTGGTGGCGCGCAGCCGCAAGACGCGTTTCATCGACCGGCTGGTCGAGGCGATCCGCCAGATCGAGGGCGCCTATGCCTTCGTCGGCATCACCAACAAGAAGCTGATCGGCGTGCGCGATCCTCTCGGCATCCGGCCGCTGGTCCTCGGTGAGCTCGACGGTTGCCCGATCCTCGCCTCCGAGACCTGCGCACTCGACATCATCGGCGCCAAATTCGTGCGCGAGGTCGAGAATGGCGAGGTCATCGTCATCTCGGAGCAGGGCATCGAGAGCCACAAGCCCTTCCCGCCGGCGGCGGAACGGCCCTGCATCTTCGAGTACATCTACTTCGCCAGGCCGGATTCGGTCGTGAAGGGCCAGAGCATCTATGAGCGCCGCAAGGCGATGGGCGCCCAGCTCGCCGCCGAAGCGCCGGCCGATGCCGACGTGATCGTGCCGGTACCGGATTCCGGCGTTCCTGCGGCGCTGGGCTTCGCCCAGGCCAGCAACATCCCGTTTGAGCTCGGCATCATCCGCAACCATTATGTCGGGCGCACCTTCATCGAGCCGACCCAGAAGGTCCGCGAGCTCGGCGTGCGCCTGAAGCACTCGGCCAATCGCAGCGTCGTGGCCGGCAAGCGCATCGTGCTCGTCGACGATTCGATCGTGCGCGGCACGACCTCGTTCAAGATCGTCAAGATGATGCGCGAGGCGGGCGCGCGCGAGGTGCATTTCCGCATCTCCTCGCCGCCAATCACCCATCCCGACTATTACGGGATCGACACGCCGGACCGCGAAAAGCTGCTCGCGGCGACGCATACGCTCGAGCAGATGCGCCAGTTCGTCGGCGCCGATTCGCTCGCCTTCCTCTCGGTGGACGGACTTTATCGCGCCATGGGCCATTCCGGCCGCGACCCGGCCCAGCCCGCCTTCACCGATCACTGCTTCACCGGCGACTATCCGACCTCGCTGACCGATGTCGTCGGCGAGAGCGCCAAGCAGAAATTGTCGCTGCTGGCCGAAGCCGGCTGAACCTTCGACGGATTGCCATGACCAAGCCTTTGCAGGGGCGCGTTGCGCTCATCACCGGAGCCTCGCGCGGGATTGGCCGCGCCGCGGCGCTCGCCTATGCCGAAGCCGGCGCCCATGTCGTGGCGCTGGCGCGTACGACCGGTGCGCTCGAGGAACTCGACGACGAGATCCGGGCGGTCGGCGGCAGCGCCACGCTGGTTCCGGCCGATCTCGCCGATGCCGGCGCGATCGAGAAGCTCGGCCCGGCCCTGCTGCAGCGCTGGGGCAAGCTCGACATCATGCTGGCCAATGCCGGCATCCTCGGCCCGCTCGCACCGCTGACCCATGCCAGCCCCAAGGAATGGGCCCAGGTCTTCGACATCAACGTCAGCGCGAACTGGCGGCTGCTGAAATCCGTCGAGCCGGCACTGCAGGCTTCCGATGCCGGCCGGGTGATCCTGCTCTCCTCGGGCGCCGCGCATAAATGCATGGCCTATTGGGGGCCGTATTCGATCTCCAAGGCCGCGGTCGAAGCGATGGCGCGCACCTATGCCAACGAGACGTCGACATCGCCGCTGCGCGTCATGCTGGTCAACCCCGGCCCGCTGCGGACGCGGATGCGGGCCCAGGCGATGCCGGGCGAGGACCCGCAGACCCTGAGGACACCGGAGGATCTGGCTCCGCATCTGGTTGCTCTCGCCTCGCCCGACTGGACGGAGACCGGCAAGATCTTCGATTTCCCGCAAGGCAAGGTGCTGACGCCGCAAATGCCGGCCTAAGGCCGTCATTCTCGGCCAGGGCGTAGCGAAGAGCCGAGCGGTTCTCGCCGACAGGGGCGCCTTTTCTCGTCATGAAAGGCTCGGGTCAGGCCCGAGCATGACGCGCCCTTACGGCGCCGCCCGATACTCCTGCACCACCGCGATCAGCTCGGCCACCGTCAGGTTCGGCAGGGCCGCCATCTCGTCGAGCGAGAACCAGCCGATCTCGCTGTGCTCGTCGGTGAGGTTCTCGGCCGTCTCGCCATCCCAGGCCGAGACCACATAGATGTGATGCAGCGCCGCACCGTTCCGCTCCGGAAAATATTCGGGAGCCGAGAGCATCAGGCGATAGACCGTCGGCACGAGCCCGACCTCCTCGCGGCATTCGCGCAGCAAGGCTTCGTCGAGCCCCTCGCCGGCCTCGACGCGTCCGCCGATCGCATCCCAATGATCGGCCCAGGCGCGCTTCCAAGAGGCTCGCAGACCAAGCAGCACCTTGCCGTCGGTTCTGAGGAAGAGCGCGCTGACCGTTTCGGGCGCGCCTGAGCAGGATGCGAAAACATGGGAACCGGTTTCTCGCATCGATCCCGCTCAGTCTCGAAGCATCAGCGCTTGGCCTTGTCGTAGGGGTTCGTGCTCCCACGCGTATGCAGACGGATCGGTGTGCCCGGCAGCTCGAAGGCGTCGCGCAGGTTATTGACCAGATAGCGCGTATACGACACCGGCAGATGCTCGAGCTGGTTGCCGAACAGCGCGAAGGTCGGCGGGCGCGCCTTGGCCTGCGTCATGTAGCGAATCTTGATGCGGCGGCCGGCGACGGCCGGCGGCGGATGGGCCGAGAGTACGCCTTCCAGCCAGCGGTTGATTCGCGCGGTCGAGACCCGGCGGTTCCAGACGCCATAGGCGCGGAAGACCGCCTGCATCAGCCTGTCGATGCCTTCGCCGGCGAGGCCGGAGAGCGGCACGATCTCGACTCCACGGACCTGCGCCAGCAGGTGATGGGCCTTTTCCTTCAGCTCGGCGAGCAAGCCCTGCTTGTCGGCGACGAGGTCCCATTTATTGAGGCCGATGACGACGCAGCGGCCTTCGCGCTCCGTCAGATCGACCAGGGTCAGGTCCTGTTTCTCGAAGGGAATGGTCGAGTCGAGCAGCACGACCACGACCTCGGCATAGCGGATGGCGCGCAGCGCATCGGCGACCGAGAGCTTCTCGAGCTTCTCCTCGATACGGGCGCGCTTGCGCATGCCGGCGGTGTCGAACAGCCTGACCGGACGGCCGCGCCAGTCCCAGTCGACCGAGATGGTGTCGCGGGTGATGCCGGCCTCAGGGCCGGTCAGCAGACGGTCCTGCCCGATCATCCGGTTGACCAGGGTCGACTTGCCGGCATTGGGGCGACCGATGATGGTCACGCGCAGCGGCTTGTTGGGGTCGTCGCCCTCCTCCTCGTCCTCCGCGAGGGCGGCGGGCGCATCGGCCCAGAGTTCCTCCTCGTCCTCCTCCGGCTCTTCCGCGACATAGGGCATCAGGGCCTCGAGCAGGTCGGCGGTGCCCTCGCCATGCTCGGCGGAGAATGGCACGGGGTCGCCGAGGCCGAGCGAATAGGCCTCCATGACACCGTCCTTGCCCTTGTTTCCTTCCGCCTTGTTGGCGAGCAGGATGACGGGCTTGCCGGAGCGACGCACCAGATCGGCGAAGGGCTGGTCCATCGGCGTCAGGCCGAGCCGGGCGTCGATCATGAACAGGATGACGTCGGCCTGCTCGATCGCCGTCTCTGTCTGCGCGCGCATACGACCCGCGAGCGAGTGCTGGTCGGCCTCCTCGAGGCCGGCAGTGTCGATCACCGTGAAGCGCAGATGGCCGAGGCTGGCCTCGCCCTCGCGCCGGTCGCGGGTGACGCCCGGACGGTCGTCGACCAGCGCCAGCTTCTTGCCGACGAGCCGGTTGAACAGGGTCGACTTGCCGACATTGGGCCGGCCGACAATGGCGATGGTCGCGGTCATGATCCGTCCAGTTGGGCCGGCACCGGCCGATACGGACCGGCGCGCGGCGTCAGTTCTTGGTTTCGACGGCGCCGCCGCGAACCAGCGTAAGATAGAGCTCGACCCGCTGGCGCAAGCTCGCCGGCGTCTCGGCATCGGTCACGATGGCGTCGAACCAGCGGCCGGCGTCCTCGTAGAGATTGCCCTTGAGCGCCGCGATGCCGAGCGCTTCCCGGGCGGAATGGCGCCAGTTCCCGGCCGGCGTCGCCAGCGGCTCGAGAGCCTTGCGCAGCTCGGCATAAGGCAGGAGGTCGACCCGCAGCAGGCCGGCGCGCAGGCGGGCGAGATCGCGATAGCTCGTCTCGAGCGCGCCGTCATTGGCGAGCGCGTCGAAGGCGGTGGCGCCAGCGGCGGGATCGCGCTTGCCGACCTCGCCGGCCAGGCGGAAACGGGCGAGCTGGCGATAACCGGCCGGTGCATTGACGGAAAGCTCGGTCAGGATCGACTCCGCCTCGCTGCCATTGCCGTCACGGGCGGCGCGCAGGGCGGTTTCGAACTTCGCTCCGACGGCCTCCGCCTTCTGCCGTTCCTGGTGCTGCCAGAACTGCCAGCCGGCGACGCCCACGACGGCGATCACGGCAATCGCGATGAAGACGTTGCTGTACTTGCTCCAGATGGCCGCCGCCTTCTCGCGGCGAACCTCCTCGTCGATCTCGCGGAAAATATCGGACATAACGCCTCGGAAATGCTTGCTGCCCTGCCGGGTAGCACTTTCGCCGGCAGATTGCGAGCCGGATCGATATCGCCGCGGCCACGGATCTGCGCAGGCCGCATGTCCGGCTCCCGGCCTGGGCCTCAGAGGGCGCCGACTGCTTGACCTGCGAGGCGGACAGGCCCTAGAGCGCGGGACGCGTCGCAGGATAGTGCCGCGCAGGCGGCAGAGCAGCCGGATCTCCCAGCCCGGCGCCTCGGCCCTCGGCACATCCGAAAGCAGGATCAAAAAGCCATGAGCGCCAACGCCATCGTCACCGCCGGCGCCGACCTCGCCCAGCCGGTCCGCTTCGGCAACGCCCTGCCGCTCGCCCTGATCGCCGGCCCCTGCCAGATGGAGAGCCGCGAGCACGCATTGGAAGTCGCGCTGGCGCTCAAGGACATGGCTGCCGAGCTCGGCATCGGCCTCGTCTTCAAGACCTCCTTCGACAAGGCGAACCGGACCAGCGTCAAGGGCCAGCGCGGCATGGGACTGCAGGCCGCCCTGCCCGTCTTTGCCGAGATTCGCGAGCGCACCGGCCTGCCGGTGCTGACCGACGTGCACGAAGCCGGCCAATGCGCCGCCGTCGCCGAGGTCGTCGACATCCTGCAGATTCCCGCCTTCCTCTGCCGCCAGACCGACCTGCTCGTCGCGGCCGCCGCGACCGGCAAGATCGTCAACGTCAAGAAGGGCCAGTTCCTCGCCCCCTGGGACATGGTCAATGTCGCCGCCAAGGTGACCGAGAGCGGCAACCCGAACGTGATGCTGACCGAGCGCGGCGCCTCCTTCGGCTACAACACGCTGGTGACCGACATGCGCAGCCTGCCGATCATGGCCGAGATCGGCGCACCGGTGATCTTCGACGCCACCCATTCGGTGCAGCAGCCCGGCGGCAAGGGCGCCTCCTCCGGCGGACAGCGCGAATTCGTACCGGTTCTGGCGCGGGCGGCGGTCGCGGTCGGCGTCGCCGGGGTCTTCATCGAGACCCATCCCGATCCCGACAAGGCGCCGTCCGACGGGCCCAACATGGTGCCGCTGCGCGAGTTCCCCACCCTGATCCGGCAGTTGCAGGAGTTCGACCGCGTCGCCAAGCGCATCCCGCAGGTTGCGCCGGCCCATGGCTGAGGCGGCGCAGCCGCAGCCCGCCCCCGGCTCGCTCAAGGCCCTGATCCTCGTCCTCGGGGCCTGCGGCTTCGCCTCCACCTTCACCATGCGGATCCTCGATCCGCTGGTCCCGACGCTGGCGAGCGAATTCACGCGCAGCGTCCCTCAGGTCGCCGCGATCGCGACCGCCTTCTCCTTCGCCTATGCCGTCGGCCAGCCCTTTCTCGGGCCGGTGGCCGATTCCTTCGGCAAGCTGCGCACCATCTCGACCTGTCTGCTCCTGCTCGCCACGCTCTCGGCAGCGGCGGCGTTCGCCTGGTCCTTCGATGCGCTGACGGTCATGCGCACCGCGGCCGGCATCGTCGCCGGCGGCGTGATTCCGGCGGCGATGGCGGCGATCGGCGACCGAGCCCCGATGGCCGAGCGCCAGGTCCAGCTCGGGCGCTTCCTCGTTTTGATGATCGTCGGCCAGATGGCGGGGGCAGCCTGCTCGGGCCTGATCGCCACGCATATCGGCTGGCGCGGCGTCTTCCTGGTCGCCGGCGCGCTCGCCGCCATCGCCGGCATCCTGGTGATGGTCGTGCTGAAGCCGCGGCCGGACGCGCAGCGCCCGAAGCTGAGTTTTTCAGGCGCGCTCGCGCGCTACGCCACCGTCTTCGCCAACCCGCAGACCAAGGTGCTCTACGGCCTCGTCATCATCGAGGGAGCGCTGGTCTTCGGCATGCCGCCCTATGTCGCGGCGATCCTGCAGGAACGGGCGGGCGTCGGCCCCTCGCAGGCCGGCATCGTCATCGCCGGCACCGGGCTCGGCGGCATCGTCTACGGCATCCTGACGCGGATCCTGGTCGAGCGGCTCGGCCCGGCGCGGATGACCACGGTCGGCGGCGCGCTGATGGCGCTGGCCTATTGCCTGTTCGCACTGCCGATGTTGCCCTGGTGGAGCGCGATCGCCATCTTCATGCTGAGCGGCTTCGGCTTCTTCCTGATGCACGGCACCTTCCAGGCGCTGGCGACAGAGCTTGCGCCGAGCGCACGCGGCTCGGCGGTGGCACTGTTCGCCTGCGCGCTGTTCTGCGGCCATGCGCTCGGACCGCTGCTGATGGGCACGGCCCTGCATCTGTTCGGCACCAGCGGCGCGATCCTGTCCTTCGCCGCGGCGGTCGGACTGCTCGGCCTCTTGGTGCCGCGGGTTCTCTCGCTGGGCGGCAGCCGGACGTAGGCACCACCGTCGTCCGGGACGTCGCATGGCGCGGCGCCCCGGAATGACGACCTCTCAGCGCCCGCGATAGGGCGCCACGCCCTGGTCGGGCAGCCACAAGCCTTTGGGGGGCTCGCCGGTCTGGAAGAAAACATCGATCGGGATGCCGCCGCGCGGATACCAGTAGCCGCCGATGCGGAACCATTTCGGCTGCAGCAGCTCGACCAGCGTCTTGCCGATATTGACCGTGCAGTCCTCGTGGAAGGCGCCATGATTGCGGAAGGCGCCGAGATAGAGCTTCAGCGACTTCGATTCGACCAGCCAGTCGCCGGGCAGATAGTCGATCACCAGAATGCCGAAATCGGGCTGGCCGGTGACCGGGCAGATCGAGGTGAATTCCGGGCAGGTGAAGCGGGCGAGATAATCCGTGCCGGCATGCGGATTCGGCACGCGGTCGAGGCGGGCTTCCTCCGGCGATTGCGGCAGGGCGCTGGCCTGGCCGAGCTGCAGGGTCGAGGCATCGAGGGTCATCGTCGCTCCAATCGACATCCATCCCGCCTCCTGATGGGCACGCGAACGCGCGCGGCTCAAAGGATCAGAGATGCTTCAATGAGACCGCCGGTGGGCGGCATCCGGTTCTTTTCAAGCGCGGCTTGTATCGCTGACGCCCTGCAAACGCCACCACCCCTTCCCGTCGCCCCTGCTCTTGTCTAGAAGCGCGACATCAATCCGTTCCCGCCTCTCTCCGGAGTCCGCCATGACCGCGATCATCGACATCATCGGCCGCCAGATCCTCGATTCCCGCGGCAACCCGACGGTCGAGGTCGACGTCATCCTCGAAGACGGCTCAATGGGCCGCGCCGCGGTTCCGTCGGGCGCCTCGACCGGCGCGCATGAGGCCGTCGAACTGCGCGACGGCGACAAGAGCCGCTATCTCGGCAAAAGCGTGCAGAAGGCGGTCGAGGCGGTCAACATGACCATCGCCGAGGCCCTCGTCGCCATGGACGCCGAGGACCAGGTCGCGATCGACGAGACGATGATCGAGCTCGACGGCACGCCCAACAAGAGCAAGCTCGGCGCCAACGCCATTCTCGGCGTCTCGCTCGCCGTCGCCAAGGCCGCCGCCGACGCCTCCGGCCTGCCGCTCTACCGCTATGTCGGCGGCACCCAGGCCCGCGTCCTGCCCGTGCCGATGATGAACATCGTCAATGGCGGCGCCCATGCCGACAACCCGATCGACTTCCAGGAATTCATGGTGATGCCGATCGGCGCGCCCTCCTTCGCCGAAGGCCTGCGCATGGGCGCGGAGATTTTCCACACGTTGAAGAAGGCGCTCCACGACGCCGGCCACAACACCAATGTCGGCGACGAGGGCGGCTTCGCTCCCAACATCAAGTCGGCGGAAGCGGCGCTCGACTTCGTCATGCAGGCGGTCGAGAAGGCCGGCTACAAGCCCGGCGAGGACATCGCCCTGGCGCTCGACTGCGCCGCGACCGAGTTCTTCAAGGACGGCGCCTATGTCTATGCGGGCGAACGCAAAACCCGCGATCCCAAGGCGCAGGCCAAGTACCTCGCCAAGCTCGTCGGCAGCTATCCGATCGTCTCGATCGAGGACGGCATGGCCGAGGATGACTGGGAGGGCTGGAAGGCGCTGACCGATCTCGTCGGCAACAAGTGCCAGCTCGTCGGCGACGACCTCTTCGTCACCAACGTCACCCGCCTATCGCAGGGCATCAAGGCGAAGACCGCCAACTCGATCCTGGTCAAGGTCAACCAGATCGGTACGCTGACCGAGACCCTGGCGGCTGTCGAGATGGCCCAGCGCGCCGGCTACACCGCGGTGATGTCGCATCGCTCGGGCGAGACCGAGGATTCCACCATCGCCGACCTCTCGGTCGCGACCAATTGCGGACAGATCAAGACCGGCTCGCTCGCCCGCTCCGACCGGACCGCGAAGTACAACCAGCTCCTGCGCATCGAGGAGGAGCTCGGCGACCAGGCGATCTATGCCGGCCGCTCCGCCCTGAAGGCGCTCGCCTGACGGTTTCTTGTGCACCGCAACGCGAGCGGCGCGCACAGCCCATGCGGCAAACCCACTAACGAAGACCATGCTCCGGCGCTAAGCCGGAGCATGCATCAAGCAGTGCCGCTTTCCGACGCGAAGATCCGCCTTCGGCGTCGGCTGGCCTTCGGCGGCATGATGCTCGCCATGCTGATCTTCGGCGCGAACTTCGTCGTCAGCCGGCATGCGGTGCTCAACGGCCTGAGTTCGCACGACATATTGGCGCTGCGCTTCGCTACCGCCGGCCTGTTGCTGCTCCCGACCTTCGTCTCAGCCGGCATCACCTCCTGCGCCGGCATCGGCTGGCCACGCGGGCTCGCGCTCGCCGTGATGAGCGGCTTCCCGATGAGCTATCTGATGATGACCGGCCTGACCCTGGCGCCCGCCGCGCACGGGGCGGTCATCGGTCCCGGCACCGTCACGGTAATCGGCATCGTCGGCAGCGTCGTGCTGTTCGGCAGCAGGCTGACACGCCCGCTCGTCATCGGCGTCCTGGCAGTGCTCCTCGGCCTCGCCTGCCTCGGTATCGCCGGGACGCGCCAGACCAGCGACACGATCCTCCTCGGCGATCTCTGCTTCCTGGGTGTCGGCCTGATCTGGGGCGGCTATCCGCTCGTCGTCCAGCTCTGGCGCGTCGACGCGCTGAAGGCGACCGCCGTCGTCTCGGTCCTGTCGATGCTCTATTTGCCCTTCTATTTCCTGTTCTTCTTCCGCGGCTTCGACGTCGCTCCCTGGTGGGTTCTGGCAGCGCATGCCATCAATCAGGGCGTCCTCAACGTCATCGTCGGCCTGTGGATCTGGAGCTGGTCGGCGCCGATTCTGGGTTCGGCGGTGATCGGCCGCTTCCCGCCGATGATTCCGGTGATCGGCACGCTGCTCGCCATTCCGGTGCTCGGCGAGATCCCGAGCGGCCTGCAGATCGGCGGCATCGCCATGATCATTGCCGGGCTGTTCGTCGCCTCATGGCGCCGCACGGCGGCGCGCTAGACCCATCAGCGCCAGGTTCCAGCCGATGCTGACGCAGAAGCCGAGCGCCAGGGCCGGCCATGACCCCAGCGCCGGCGCGGCAAGGTGCACCACCGCCAGCGCCCCGCCGAAGCCGAGAAAGCCGATGGCGGAGTTGGCGATCACCGCCGCCGAGGCCGGCCCGCCGATCCGCGGTTGGAGAATGACGACCAGGCTCGAGAGCACGATCGGCATCCCGGCCATCACGCCGGACCAGGTGGGGCCGACCTGCGCGCTGACCGTGCTGGCGACGCCCGCCAGGGTAGCGACGGCCGCCGCGCGCAGCGGGATCGCGAACCAGACGCGTTTGGGCGGCACGGCGGGACGGGCCTGCCGATAGGAACCCAGCAGGTGATTGAGCAGGAGGAAAACCGGCGGTGTGAGCGCCAGAAGAACCAGGAACGGTGGCTGACTGGCGCGAAACAGCAGGATCGCCGCCGACCAGCTCAGCAGCGCGGCCCCAAGGCTGACGACGAGGCCAAAGCGCTGCGCCAGCGGCACATAGGCGAGCAGAAAGCCGCCATTGGCGAGATTGGTCGCCATGCCGGCGAGCGCGCTCGCCGCGATGAAGGCCGGATCATGCTCCAGAGCGAGGAAGACATAGACCGGCCCCGCCGAGATCGGCAGGGTCGCGATCATCGCAGCCAGGAAAGGGCCGCTACGCTCGGCGATGACCGAGCAGCCGACGACGATGCCGGCGGCGATCGCCATCTTCAGGGCGAGCAGCGCAAGCCAGGGCTCGATCACGCCGGCTCGCCCCGCTCCCAGCCCAGCTTGGTCTCGGCGATGAAATCGCCCAGCCGGCCGGCCGCGATGGCGCCCCGGAGCCCGGCCATCAGATCCTGGTAATAGGCGAGGTTGATCCAGGTCAGCAGCATCTTGCCGAGCATCTCCTCGGCCTTGACCAGATGGTGCAGATAGGCGCGCGAATAGCTGTTCGCAGCCGGGCAGCTCGATTGCGGATCGATCGGCCTGACATCCTCGGCATGCTTGGCGTTCTTCAGGTTCATCCTGCCGAAGCGCGTGAAGATCTGGCCGTGGCGCCCGGCCCGGGTCGGCATCACGCAGTCGAACATGTCGACGCCGCGGCGTACCGCCTCGACGATGTCGTCAGGCGTGCCGACGCCCATCAGATAGCGCGGCTTTTCCTGCGGCATATGCGGCTCGACCGTCTCGATCATCGCCAGCATCACCTCCTGCGGCTCGCCGACCGCGAGCCCGCCGATGGCGTAGCCCTTGAGGTCCATGGCGGCGAGTTCGCGCGCGCTCTCGACCCTCAGGGCAGGCACGTCGCCACCCTGCACGATGCCAAACAGCGCCCTGCCCGGCTGCGTGCCGAAAGCCGCCTTGCAGCGCTCGGCCCAGCGCAGCGACAGCCGCATCGCCTTCTCCGCGACCTTGTGCTCGCAAGGCAAGGCGACGCATTCGTCGAGCTGCATCACGATGTCGGAACCGAGCAGGTTCTGGATCTCGACCGAGCGCTCCGGCGTCAGCACATGCTTCGAGCCGTCGATATGCGAGCGGAAGGTCACGCCCTCTTCGGTCAGCTTGCGCAGATTGGCGAGCGACATCACCTGGAAGCCGCCTGAATCGGTCAGGATCGGGTGCGGCCAGTTCATGAATTTGTGCAGGCCGCCGAGCCTGGCAACGCGTTCGGCGCCGGGGCGCAGCATCAGATGATAGGTGTTGCCGAGCACGACATCGGCGCCGAGCGCCTTGACCTGCTCGGGATACATGCCCTTGACGGTCGCGGCCGTGCCGACCGGCATGAAGGCGGGGGTGCGGATCACGCCGCGCGGCATCCGGACCTCGCCGGTGCGCGCCGCGCCGTCGCGGCCGAGCAGATGGAAGCTGAAATCTGTTGTCATTTCGCCGGCCTAGCCCAGGCCGGCGCTCTACGGAAGAGCGATTACGCCGACCGTCATTGCGAGGAGCGCAGCGACGAAGCCATCCGGAGACGGCAAAGCTCTATGAGACTGGATTGCTTCGCTACGCTCGCAATGACGCCCCAGCTCTACCGCTTGGCGAAGGCGGCAGCGTAGGCGTCCGGCTTGAAACCGAGCAGGCGACGCTCGCCGATGTCGAGCACCGGGCGCTTGATCATGGTCGGCTGCGCCAGCATCAGAGCAACGGCCTTGTCGGCATCAAGCTCCTGCTTCTCCGCCTCCGGCAGCGCCCGGAAGGTCGTGCTGGCCTTGTTGAGCACCTTCTCCCAGCCGAGTTCGCGGCACCAAGCCTCGAGGCTCGTCTTGTCGATGCCGGAGACACGGTAATCATGGAAGGCGTAGGGAATCTCATGCGCCTCGAGCCAGCTCCAGGCCTTCTTCATCGTGTCGCAATTGCGGATGCCGTAGAGGGTGACCATTCGTTCAATCGCTCGCGCAGATCGTTGCTGTGCCCGCCCCGATGGCGGACGCACCTCGCCTCGCATGAGCGGCGACGGGGATCAAGCGACGACGAGCGGCCAGCGCGCCAGATGGCGGTGCCGGCCTTCTCCGTTGACGCTGTGGATCAGCACGAAGTCGCGCACCGTCCAGCGCAGCGGCGGGATGCCGGTTTCCAGCACGATCTGCTCGTCATAGAGCATGGTCAGATGCGGATTGAACTGGCGCTTGACCGGAAGTTCGCATGCGGCCATGGCGCGCCTGAGCCCGGCCTGCAGCCAGCCCAACGCCGGCAATCCCTCGCTGCTGGCGAGGACCAGAGGCCGCTTACGCGCGCCCTGGCTGAAGCTCACGGCATGATCGAAGCCGACATCGAATAGCTGGCAACGAACCTGGTCGCCGACAGCCAATAGCGAGGACAGCACCTCGTCCGGCGCCGGACCGGGCGCACCGACGCCGCAGAGCGAGATATGGTAGCGGTCCGGCCCGATGATCGGTCCGCGGAGGTCGTGGGCTCGCCGAAACCCGTCGGCGATGCAGGCGATTGCCCTGGCCGCCTCGGCGGTCGGCAGGACGGCGAAGAAGTAGCGATTAGCGGGCTGGCGAAGCCGATACCCGCCCGGTTCGGCCATGAACATGTGCCTCTCCTCGGTTACGCCCTTGCGAGAAAAAGAACATAAAGAGAACACATATGCAAGAGCCCGACGCGCCGGGCGAGCTCGCAGCAAGGCGAGCCCTCCTGCCTGTTGCCTGCTCAGGCCGAAGCAGCGGAACTCCGACCGGCTGCCAGCCTGAGCCAGGGTGCCAGATGGAAGGCGCTCATCAGCAGGTACATCGCAGCCATGCCGTGCATCGGCCCGGCGCCCGGCATGGCCGGGCACAGGACCGCCGGCGCGCCGCTCTCGAAGACCAGCGTGAGCACGCCCATGGTGGCGAAGGTCGGCGCCGCGGCCAAGGCCAGCCAGCCCGCTGCACCGAGGGCGACGGCACCGACGGGACCGGAGCGGCTTTCCATGACCGCCTCAGCTCCGCTCATATTCGTCATGGCGCCGCCACCACGGACCGTTCGCCTCGTTGCGGCCCTTGGGAGCCCGGTCGAGCCAGGGATACATGCTCCAGATGCCGTCGACGCCGCGCGCATAGGTCGAATAGGTGTGGTAGACGACGCCATCCTCGATCACGAAGGCGCTCACTCCCGGCCGCTCGCGCGTATAGCTCGCCACATCGGTGCCAGTCGTGGCGGCGAAGCGCTCAGTCACCGAGGCGCTGTCGCCTTCCAGACGCGAACGCCATACGAAGGCCGGCTCGCGCTGGAAATTGTACTCGATCGAGCCGTCGCGCTGCTGCCGCTCGGTGAAGGAGACGTTGAAGTCGAAACTGAAGGCACCGTCCGAGGACGAGGCCCAGGGGAAGCGCCAGCCCATGCGCTGCCTGTAAGCCAGGAGCTTGGCCAGCGGCGCGCGGGAGACCGCCATCAGCGTCACGTCGTGATTGGCGAGGTGCACGGCGACGCCGTCGAAGCCATCGGCGATGGCCGAGCAGGATGGGCAGCCCGCCTTGTAATCGGGCCCGAACATGAAGTGGTAGACGAGGAGCTGCGAGCGCCCCCGGAACAGCTCTGCCAGCGAGGCCGGCCCCTCCTCGGTCTCGAAGCGGAATGCCTTGTCGATACGGACCCAGGGCAGTTGCTGGCGCTGGCGGGCGAGTTCGTCGCTGAGCCGCGTCAGCTCCTTTTCCTTGCCGAGCAGTGCGATGCGCGCTGCGAGCCATTCGTCGCGGGAAGCGGTCGGATGCATCGTCATCGATCTTGTCTCCTGTCGTCGCCTGTCCTGCGCCGCGGGTTTCGTGGCGGAGCGGCGTCGCCTTGTTGGTAGTCGCCGGCCGTGAGACGCTGGAGTGACAAGTTTGGCGGGATCTGAATGGACTCGATGATCACGGCCGCGGCGCGTGCGCTGGCGGCGGGCGATCTGCTCGGCGTGCTGAACCGCGTCGCGCTGCGCGAGGACCCGCCGGCACTGGCCTTGCGCGGCATCGCCATGGCCCGGCTCGGCGACTTTGCCCGCGCCAAGGCCTTGCTGCAGAAGGCGGCACGCGGCTTCGGGCAGAGGGAAGCGGTGGCCCGCGCGAGATGTATCGTCGCCGAAGCCGAGATCGCCCTAGTCTCGCGCGATCTCGGCTGGCCGGCGAAGGTGCTCGAGGCGGCGCAAGCGGTGCTGGAGCAACATGGCGACCGGCTGAATGCCGCCCATGCCCGGCATCTTTCGGTTCGCCGTTTCCTCCTGATCGGCCAGCTCGACCAAGCAGAACAGGCTCTGGCCGGGATCGATCCGAGCCCGTTCCCGGCTGCCCTGCAGGCTGCGCATGCACTCGTCATTGCCGGAATCGCGATCAGGCGGCTGCGGACGCAGATCGCCCACGACGCGTTGGCGCAGGCCGAACGCGCCGCCCGCCAGTCCGGTATCGGCGCCCTTATAGCCGAAGTCGAGAGCGCAGCGGCCCTGCTGCGCGCGCCGGCGGCACAGTTGATCGCACGGGGCGAAGCCAGGCTTCTCCCGCTCGAAGAGGTCGAAGCCCTGTCTGCGACGGACGCGCTGATCATCGACGCCTGCCGGAACAGCGTGCGGAGCAGGAATGCGGCGGTCTCGCTCGCGACGCGGCCGGTGCTGTTCTCGCTGGCGCGTGCCCTCGCCGAAGCCTGGCCCGTCGACGTGCCGCGCAGCGTCCTCGTCGCACGGGCCTTCCGGGCAAGGCAGGTCGATGAATCGCACCGCGCCCGGCTGCGGGTCGAGATCGGGCGGCTGCGCGCCGAGCTCAGGGACTTGGCCGCGATCGATGCGACGGCCGACGGTTTCGCCATGGTTCCTCGCCACGGCGCCGAGATCGTCGTTCTCGCCCCGCCCGTCGAGGAACGGCATGGGACGCTGCTCGCCCTGCTTTCGGATGGCGAGGCATGGTCGAGCTCGGGCCTCGCGCTGGCACTCGCGACCAGCCCGCGCAGCGTGCAGCGCGCGCTCGAGGTGCTCGCCTCGGCAGGCCGGGTCCAGTCCTTCGGGCGCGGGCCGGCGCGGCGCTGGGTGACGCCGCCCGTGCCGGGGTTCCCGACAGTGTTGTTACTCCCGGCCTCCTCGCCCGGCAGCTAGAACGGCAGGCGACAGCAAGGTCGCAATCACCCGTTCCGGAGACGCGCCATGAAACGATCAGCAGCCGAGATCATCCGCGAATACGGCCCCTTCCCCGACATCGACGGCGTTCACGGCGTCTCCTATGACGGCCGGCATGTCTGGTTCGCGACCGACCGCAGGCTGAACGCGCTCGATCCCGAAAGCGGAGCGACTGAACGCTCGCTCGATGTCGCCGCCGATGCCGGCACGGCCTTCGATGGCCGCCACCTCTTCCAGATCGCCGAGGACCGCATCCAGAAGCTCGACCCGCGGACAGGCACCGTATTGGCGACAATCCCGGCGCCGGGGGGCGGCAGTTCCGGGCTCGCCTGGGCGGAAGGGACGCTCTGGGTCGGCCAGTATCGCAACCGCAAGATCCATCAGATCGACCCGGAAACCGGCGCCGTCCTGCGCAGCATCGAGTCGAACCGCTTCGTCACCGGCGTGACCTGGAGCCATGGCGAGCTCTGGCACGGCACCTGGGAGAACGACGAGAGCGAGCTCAGGCGCGTCGATCCGCGGACCGGCGCGGTGCTCGAGCGCCTCGACATGCCGACCGGCACCGGCGTCTCAGGCCTCGAGGCCGATGGCGGCGACCGCTTCTATTGCGGCGGCGGCAAGAGCGGCGTGCTCAGGGCGGTACGGCGACCGCGCTAGATGGCGACCAGGCGCGGGCATGGTCGCCCCAGCCATTATTTCCCTGCGCCCTGCCCTGTGAGGATTTCGGCACGCGCACGCTGCGGCAGACGGCCGTTCAGGATGAGGTGCGCGGCGAGGCCGATCAGCAGGCCCCAGAATGCTCCGCCGATGCCGAGCAGCTGGATGTTCGCGGCCGAGGCCAGGAAGGTGATCAGAGCCGCCTCACGGGACGCGGGATCGGCCATTGCGCCGGCCAGGCTGCCGCCGATCGTACCGAGCAAGGCAAGGCCGGCAAGCGTCGTGATGAAGGTCGCAGGAAACGCCATGAACACCGCCGCCAGCGTCACCCCGAACACCCCGACGAGGATATAGGCCACGCCGGCCGCGATCCCCGCGATCCAGCGCTTCGACGGGTCCTCATGCGCCTCCTTGCCGGTGGCGATCGCCGCCGTGATCGCCGCAACATTGAAGGCATGGGAGCCGAAAGGCGCCATCAGCAGCGAGCCGAGCCCGGTCACGGTGACGAGCGGATCGGCGCTGGTCTTGAAGCCGTCGTTCCGCAGGACCAGCATTCCCGGCATGTACTGGCCGGTCAGGGTGATCAGGAACAGCGGCAGCGCGACGCTGAGCAGCGCGTTGAGCGAAAATTCCGGCATGGTGAAGACCGGCGCCGCGAACTGAAGCCGCAAGCCGGACAGGTCCACCCTGCCCTGCAGCAGCAGGAAGACGAGGCCGAGCACGAGTATGCCGACCACGGCATAGCGCGGCGAGCAGCGCTTCAAGGCGAGATAGGCGAGGACCAGAAGGCCGACCAGCAACGGATCGACGCTCGCACCGCCGAAGGCGCCGATGCCGAATTGCAGCAGGATTCCAGCGAGCAGCCCCGAGGCGATTCCGGGCGGGATCAGGCGGATGACCCTTTCGAACCAGCCCGATAGGCCGAGCGCGACGAAGGCTGCCGCGGAGACGATGTAGGCGCCGACCGCCTCGGCATAGGGCGTGGTCGCGAGCGCGGTGACGAGGAAGGCGGCAGCGGGCGTCGACCATGCCGTGATGATCGGCTCGCGATAGCGCCAGCTGAGGACAAGCCCGGTCACGCCGACGCCGATCGAGACCGACCAGACCCAGGAAGCGGTCAGTTCCGGGCTGAGGCCGGCGACCTTCGCTGCCTGGAAGACCAGGATGAAGGTGCCGCCATAGTTGACGATCACCGAGATCACCCCCGCGACGACGGGATGCATGAGGTCGTTGAGGCGGCTGGAGGGCGCGGAACCGGACGGCATGATCGTGACAGGTCTTCCAAGAGATGGGGCGCAGGCGCTGCGGGGCACGTTGACAACTAGCCGATCAATGGTCTGACAATCCCAACCACTTCCGAAGAGAGGCCCAGACCATTTGTTCAAGCATTCGCAACTGGAATCGGTGAAAGCCTGGCTGGCCCATCCCGCTCATGCGGGGCTGCCGCTGCATGCCAGGATCCAGCGTGCGATCCGCCAGCTCATCCTCGACGGCACCCTCGGACGCGGAAAGCCGCTGCCGGCCTCGCGTGCCTTGGCGCGATCGCTCGACCTGTCACGCGACACGGTCGAAGCCGCCTATGCGCAGCTGCATGCCGAAGGCTTCATCGAGCGCCGGGTCGGCAGCGGCAGCTTCGTGGCGGAGACGTCGGAGCTCGCTCCCGGCCGCCGGCAGTGGCGGCGCGCGGCGCCCCGGCTCAGCCACGCGCCGAACCTCAGCCGGCGCGGCGAGGCGATATTCCGCAGCGGCGGCGTGCGCGAGCTTCTATCACCGCGGCCCTTCGCGCCGGGCATACCGGAGACGCGCAGCTTTCCCATCCGGCTCTGGGAACGCCTGGAACGGCAGGTGCTGAAGGAGGCCGGCACGGCGGCACTGCTGCACGCCGACCCGCAAGGCGTCGAGCCGCTGCGGCGGGCGATCGCCGACTATGTGAATCTCGAACGCGGCGCCCATGCCACGCCCGACCGGGTTCTCGTCCTGACCAGTTCGCAGCAGGCGCTGGCACTGTGCGCGAGCGTGCTGCTCGACGCGGGCGAGCACATCTTCATCGAGGACCCCGCCTATTACGGCGCGCGCAAGGCCTTCGATGCCGCCGGGCTCGATTGCGTCCCGATCCGGCTCGACCATCAGGGCCTGCTGGTCGACGAGATCATTTCCGAGCCACGCCGGGCCCGGGCCGTGTTCCTCACCCCCTCGCACCAGTTCCCGAGCGGCGCGACATTGGCGCTCGATCGCCGCCTGGCGCTGATCGAATGGGCGGACCGCCATCAGGCCTGGATCATCGAGGACGATTACGACAGCGAGTTCCACTATGCCGGCAAGCCGACCGCCTGCGTCCAGGGGCTCGATCCGCATGAGCGGACCATCTATATCGGCACCTTCACCAAATCGCTCTTTCCGGGCCTGCGGATCGGCTATGTCGTGCTGCCGCGCGAACTCGTCGAGCCGATGACCGTGGCGCGGACGCTGCTCGACGGCCATTCCGCCCCGCTCGCCCAAATGACGCTCGCCCGCTTCATGGAAGGCGGGCATTTCGGCGCGCATGTCCGCGCCATGCGCGGCATCTATGCCGAGCGCCTCGGCCTGCTGGCCGGCCTCGTCGACAAGCATCTTGCGGGAGTCGCCGAGGCGCAGGTGCCGGCCGGCGGGCTGCAGATGCCCTGCCTGCTGAAATCCGGCCTGTCCGAGCAGGCCGCCATCGACTCTGCACGCCGTGCCGGTATCGCGCTGCTGGGATTGTCGTCGCTCTACGCCGCCGGCGACGGCAAGCCCGGCTTCCTGATGGGCTTTGCCGCCTATACGCCGAGCGAGATCGAGGCTGCGGTCGGGAAGCTGGCGACGGCGCTACAGGCGGCGAAGCGCTGATGGCCGGGCGGCCAAGGACACCCGGCGCGGCTTACCGGACGGTTCGACGCGCCGTCCTCATTCCCACTCGATTGTGCCGGGCGGCTTCGAGGTCACGTCGTAGACCACCCGGTTGATGCCCTTGACCTCGTTGATGATGCGGGTCGCGGTGCGGCCGAGGAAGGCCATGTCGTAGGGATAGAAGTCGGCGGTCATGCCGTCGACCGAGGTCACGGCGCGCAGGGCGCAGACATGGTCGTAGGTCCGGTAGTCGCCCATCACGCCGACGGTGCGCACCGGCAGCAGCACGGCGAAAGCCTGCCAGATCACGTCGTAGAGCCCGGCCTTGCGGATCTCCTCGAGATAGATCGCATCGGCCTTGCGCAGGATGTCGAGCTTCTCCTTGGTGATCTCGCCGGGGCAGCGGATGGCGAGGCCCGGCCCCGGGAAGGGGTGGCGGCCGACGAAGGCCTCGGGCAGGCCGAGCTCGCGGCCGAGCACGCGGACCTCGTCCTTGAAGAGCTCGCGCAGCGGCTCGACGAGCTTCATCTTCATGCGCTCGGGCAGGCCGCCGACATTGTGGTGGCTCTTGATCGTCACCGAGGGGCCGCCGGAGAAAGAGACGCTCTCGATCACGTCGGGATAGAGCGTGCCCTGCGCGAGGAAATCGGCGCCGCCCAGCTTGGCCGCCTCGGCGTCGAAGACGTCGATGAAGAGCCGTCCGATGGTCTTGCGCTTGGCCTCGGGATCGGCGCCGCACTTGGCGAGCTCGCTGAGGAAAAGCTCTTCAGCTTCAACATGGACGAGCGGGATGTTGTAGTGATCCCTGAAGAGGCGAACGACCTCCTCGGCCTCGTTCATCCGCATCAGGCCGTGATCGACGAAGACGCAGGTCAGCTGGTCGCCGATCGCCTCGTGGATCAGCACAGCCGCGACGGCCGAGTCGACACCGCCGGAGAGCCCGCAGATCACCCGGCCGGTTCCGACCTGGTCGCGGATCTTCTTCTGCATCTCGGCACGATAAGCCGACATGCTCCAGTCCGGCTTGCAGTCGCAGATGTTGACGACGAAGTTGCGCAGCAGCTTGCCGCCATCCGGGGTGTGCACCACTTCGGGGTGGAACATGGTCGAGTAGAAGCGGCGATCCTCGTCGCTCGCCACCGCATAGGGCGCGTTCTCGGAGGTGGCCTTCACGCTGAAGCCGGCCGGGAGCTGCGTGACCCGGTCGCCATGGCTCATCCAGACCGGATAGCGCCCGCCCTGCTCCCAGACGCCTGCGAACAGCGCCGAAGGCGTGACGATCTCGACATCGGCCCGGCCGAATTCGGCGGCGTGGCCGCCCTCGACCTTGCCGCCGAGCTGATGGGCCATGGTCTGCTGGCCGTAGCAGATGCCGAGGACCGGCAGGTCGGAGGAGAAGACCTCCTGCGGCGCACGCGGCGAATTCACGTCCGGGACCGAGGCGGGGCCGCCGGAGAAGATCACGCCCTTCGGCTTCATCCGGGCAAAAGCCTCGGAAGCCGACTGGAAGGGGGCGATCTCGCAATAGACGCCGATCTCGCGCACCCGGCGCGCGATCAGCTGCGTCACCTGGCTGCCGAAATCGATGATGAGGATGGAGTCGTGGGTGGGGTTCTGGGGCTGAGCGCTCATCGCGCTCGGTTACGCCATCGCGAGCGAGCGCGCAACGCCCAGCTGAGGCTCAGCCCGGCGCCGCGAGGCAGCTCAGATAGAAGCCGTCCGTCCCGGTCCGTGCCGGCGACAATTGCAGCCCGCTCTGCGTCGCGAAACGGGCGAGCAGGCCATAATCGACCTCGCCCGCGCTCAAAAGATCGCGCATCGGGACCAGGGCGAAACCGGGATGACGCGCGAGGAAGGCCTCGACCGCGACATCGTTCTCCTCGGGCAGGACCGAGCAGGTGATATAGGCGATACGCCCGCCCGAGCGGACGAGGCCGGCGGCGCGGTCGAGCACCTCGGCCTGCTCCTTGATCCGCTCGGCGAGCGCGCCCGGACGCACGCGCCATTTGGCGTCGGGATTGCGCCGCCAGGTGCCTGAGCCGGTGCAGGGCGCGTCGACGACGACGAGATCGGCGGTGCCGGAAAGATCGGAGAGTGCGTCATGGCCGCGGCTGCGCGGGACGCGCACCTCGACATTGCTCGCCCCGGAGCGCGTCAGCCGGTCATGCAGCGGCGAGAGCCGGCGGCTATCGAGATCGGTCGCGAAGATACGGCCCTCATTGCCCATCAGCGCCGCCAGCGCCAGCGTCTTGCCGCCGGCGCCCGCACAGAGATCGATCACGGTCTCGCCCGCTCGCGCTCCAGCCAGCGCAGCGACCAGCTGCGAGCCCTCGTCCTGGATCTCGAACTCGCCGGCGAAGAAGGCGGCCTCGCTCTGCAGCGTCGGCCCGCGGCCGTCGGGACCGGGCTGGAAGCGCAGCGCATCCGGCGACCAGGCTCCCATTTCCGGCTGGAGATGAGCCAGCGCGGAGCGCAGCGCGTCCCGCCCGGTCTTGAGGCGGTTCGCCCGGATGTCGACCGGCGCCCGCTCCGCGAGCGCCTCGCCCTCCGCGACGGCATGCTCGGCGAAGGCCTCGACGAAGGAAGGCCAGAGCCATTCCGGGACATCGGCGCGGACCCAGCCCGGGGCGGCCGAGAGATCGAAGGTGGCGAGCCCCGCCACCTCGAATTCCGTCAGCGGTGCCGGAGCATGGTTCTGGCCGGTGAACAGGGCGGCGATCTCGTCCGCCCGCATCCCGCGCTGGCTGACCAGCATGCCGAGCACGAGGGCCCGCGGCGTCTCCTCGCCGAGCGCATGGGCGGAGGACGCCCGGCGACGCAGGGCGTCATAGACCAGCGAGGCGACGGCGGCGCGGTCCTTCGAGCCGGCGAAGCGGCGGGCCAGCCCCCAATCCTTCAAGGCGTCCGCGGCGGGCCGGCGGCGCTGGATCAGATCGGTCAGGACCTCGATGGCGGCGCTGATGCGGGCGGCGGGCGTCATGTCCGGCTTCCTGGGATTGAGCTTGTCGGACCGCGCGCGGTCTCGACCGATTCTGAACAAGGTTTGGGGCTCTTGACGCCGTCGTTCCACAAGCAGAAAGACGATACAATAGCTTACGTAACGCCAACCCAGCCTCGGGGCCGTCGCCGATGACCAAGTTCGCCCGCCTTGCCTTCGCCAGCCTGTTCTGCCTTTCGCTCGCTGCCTGCGCCACCCCGCAGCAGGATCTGACCCCGCCTCCGGCCAAACCGGTCGACGCCAAGACCAAGCTGGAAAGCGGCCGGCGCTGAGACGACGCCGAGATGGGCGCCGGACACCGGCGCCCCAACAAGAAGGGCGCCGCCTTCAAAGCGCTGTCATATCGACCGAGCACGCTTGCCGCCTGATTTCGCGTCCAAGGATCGGATCGTCATGAAGCCCTTGCTGCAATCGGCCTCGCTGCTGGCCACATTCGCTCTTTCTCTGGCGGCGCCCGCCGCCCTCGCCCAGGCGCCGACGCTCGACGGCAAGCCGGCGCTGATCGTCGCCCATCGCGGCGCCAGCGGCACGCTGCCCGAGCACACGCTGGAAGCCTACAAGCTCGCGATCGAACAAGGCGCCGACTTCATCGAGCCGGACCTGGTCGCGACCAGGGACGGGGTTCTGGTGGCGCGGCACGAGCCGATGCTGTCGGGCACCACCGACGTCTCGACCCGGCCGGAATTCGCCGCGCGCAAGACCGTGAAGAAGGTCGACGGTGTCGACACGAATGACTGGTTCGCCGGCGATTTCACCCTGGCCGAGCTCAAGACTCTGCGCGCCAAGCAGGCCTTCGCCGATCGCGACCAGTCGCATAACGGCAAGTTCGAGATTCCGACCCTGCAGCAGGTGATCGACCTCGCCAAGGCGGAGAGCGCCCGAACCGGGCGCACCATCGGGATCTATCCGGAGACCAAGCACCCGATCTTCCACGTCGCGATCGGCCTGCCGCTCGAGGACCGGCTGCTCGACCAGCTCAAGGCCGCCGGCTGGACCGAGAAGAGCTCGCCGGTGATCATCCAGAGCTTCGAGACCGCCAATCTCAAATATCTGCGCGGCAAGACCCAGCTGCGCCTCGTCCAGCTCGTCGATGCCGACGATGTCGACAAGGATGGCGGCATCGTGCTCGCCGCGCCCTTCGACAAGCCCTATGATTTCGCCGTCACCGGCGACAAGCGGACGTTCAAGGATCTCGTCACCGCCGAAGGGCTCAAAGAGATCAGGACCTATGCCGACGGCGTCGGCCCCTGGAAGCCCTACATCCTGGCCGGCAAGCAGGTCATCGGCGAGGACGGCAAGCCGAAGGACCTGAATGGCGACGGCAAGATCGACGAGCAGGATCGCGTGCTGATCACACCGACCAATGTCGTCAAGGACGCGCACGCCGCGGGGCTCTTCGTCCACACCTGGACCTTCCGCAGCGAACCCAAGCGTCTCGCCTCGGACTTCAAGGGCGACGCGGCGGCCGAGTACAAGGCCTTCCTCGCGCTCGGTATCGACGGGCTGTTCTCCGACTTCCCGGGCACCGCCGTTAAGGCGCGCAACGCGAAGTAGTCCAGCGCCCGAACCGCCAGAAAGTCGAGGCCCGCCCCGCTGCCGCGGGACGGGCCCTTTGGTTTCCGACCTGCCCCGATCCTGCCTGCCCCGATCGTGAGCGATCAGTCGCAGACGCGGGTGGTGCGCCTGACCTCGCCGCGCGGGGTCTCTCGGGTTTCCGTGATGGTGCGGCAATCGCGGCCACGCTCTGCCCGCCAGTCGCGGCGACGCTCATAGCGCTCACGCTCGCGCCAGCGCTCCTCGCGACGAATCTCGCGGTCTATGGCGCGCTCACGCTGCGTACGCGGGTCGACGGAGATGCCGCCGGGGCCGATATTCACGGACTGGGCGCTGACGCCGGCGCTGCCGAGCAGCAGCCCGACGGCGATCGTAGACAAAGCGAGTTTCATCGCGTTTTTCCTCTGCTTCTGTGGCGAACAACCGGAAAATCACCAGAAAGTTCCGGATTGGCCTTGAGTAGGACGCGAAACAAAAAAGGCCGGCGCGATCCGCGCCGACCCGATAGCGCCCGGAAGGGCCTGCTCAATCGCAGATGCGGGTCGTGCGCCGAACAGGCCCGCGGCGGGTCTCCTCGACAGTGGTGATGGTGCGGCAGCGCTCGCCACGGCGGCCTTCACGCCAGTCGCGGCGGCGTTCCCATTCACGACGACGCTCATAGGCGTCGCGCTCCCGAGCGCGCTCTTCGCGACGGATCTCGCGCTCCCTCTCCTCGCGGCGAATTTCGCGATCGATCGCGCGTTCGCGCGGCGTGCGCGGGTCGACCGTGATGCCGCCCGGCCCGATGTTCAGGCTCTGGGCAGAAGCGCCGGCCCCGGCGAGCAGGACCGCGACGAGGGCGGGGATGATACGCTTCATGGTCGTTCTCCAATACGGCGGCAGCGGGGACACTGCCGCAAACTTGGCGCGACCATGGGCAAGTTTTTTGAACCAATCGTGAACGCGGGTCGAGGCCTTGTCCGAGATCCCGCCATAGCCAAAACGGCGCCCGCCTGAGCGGACGCCGTTCCGGAAAACCTGTCTGAAGAGCAGATACCTGCGGTCAGTGCAGGATCTGGCTGAGGAAGAGCTTGGTGCGCTCGTGCTGCGGGTTCTTGAAGAACTCGTTGGGCTCGTTCATCTCGACGATCTGGCCGGCGTCCATGAAGATGACACGGTCGGCGACCTGGCGGGCGAAGCCCATTTCGTGGGTGACGCAGAGCATGGTCATGCCCTCGTCCGCCAGCGAGACCATGGTGTCGAGCACTTCCTTGACCATTTCCGGGTCGAGCGCCGAGGTCGGCTCGTCGAACAGCATGATCTTCGGGCTCATGCAGAGCGAGCGGGCGATCGCGACGCGCTGCTGCTGGCCGCCCGAGAGCTGGCCGGGGTATTTGGCCGCCTGCTCGGGGATCTTGACGCGGGTGAGATAGTGCATCGCGATCTCCTCGGCATCCTTCTTCGGCATTTTGCGCACCCAGATCGGCGCCAGCGTCAGATTCTCCAGGATCGTCAGATGCGGGAACAGGTTGAAGTGCTGGAAAACCATGCCGACATCGCGGCGGATCTCGTCGATCTTCTTGAGATCGTTGGTGAGTTCCGTGCCGTCGACGATGATCTGCCCCTTCTGGTGCTCTTCCAGCCGGTTGATGCAGCGGATCATCGTCGACTTGCCCGAGCCGGACGGGCCGCAGATCACCAGCTTCTCGCCGCGGCCGACCTTGAGGTTGATGTCGCGCAGGACATGAAACTCGCCATACCACTTGTTGACGCCGATCATCTCGACCGCCGTCGCCGTGTTCAGCGAGGTCTGCTTCAGGGCGGCGGGGCGCGCGGCGCTCGTCTTGGTCTCTGCCATGGCCATGTTCCCAGTTCTCCTCAACGCTTCTGGCCGGCGGCGAGCCGCTTCTCGACCGAGATCGAATAGCGAGACATGCCCCAACAACACAGGAAATAAAAGACCGCGGCGAAGGCATAGCCGGTCGCGCGGGTGGTCGGCGTCGCCCAGGTCGGATCGACCAGGGTCGCCTCGATGGTCCGCAGGAAGTCGAAAATGCCGACGATGGTGACCAGCGTCGTATCCTTGAACAACCCGATGAAGGTGTTGACGATGCCGGGGATCACGATGCGCAGCGCCTGCGGCAGGATGATCAGCCGCATCATGCTCCAATAGCCGAGCCCGAGCGACATCGCCCCTTCATACTGGCCCTTGGGCATCGCCTGCAGGCCACCGCGGATAACCTCCGCCATATAGGCGGCGGCGAACATGGCGACGCCGATCAGCGGCCGCAGCAGGCGGTCCGGCGAATATTCCTGCGGCACGAACAGCGGCAGCATGGTGTTGGCCATGAACAGCACCGTGATCAGCGGCACGCCGCGCACGAACTCGATGAAGATCACCGAGATGAGCTGGATGATCGGCAGCTTCGAGCGCCGCCCGAGGGCGAGCAAGATGCCGAAGGGCAGCGAGAAGACGATGCCGACCGCCGCGATCAGGAAGGTCACGGTCATGCCGCCCCAGAGCCCGGTGTCGACGCGCGGCAGGCCGATCGAGCTCGCCAGCACGCCGAGCGCGCCGAAGACGACGAGCGCGAACAGGATGAGCTGCTTGGGGCCGGAGAAACGCTTCAGCGGCGAAGCCTCCTGGACCACGGCGAGATTGGCCGAGCCGAGATAGAAGCCAACCAGTTGCGGCACGAAGGAGAGCACGACATAGATCGCCGCCAGCGCGAGCGACAGGACCATGCCGTTGCGCACCAGGCGCTCCGCGCCGGCCCCGCCGAGCAGCAGCACATAGGCCGAGATCGGCATCAGCACGAAGAAGTAGAAGAAGCCGAGCTTCTTCTTCGGCGCCTGGGTCCAGAGCATCCAGACGACACCGAGCGCGAACATCGCGAAGACGATGTTCACCCGCCAGCGCTCGCTGATCGGATAGGAACCATAGATGAAGTATTGCAGGCGGTCGGCGACATAGGCCCAGCAGGCGCCGACCGGCCGGCCGACCTTGTCGGCGAGGCAGGCATCGCGATTCGCACCGGTCCAGACGGCATCGATGAAATAGAAGCGGATGAGCTCGGGCAGACTCGTCGCGACGATGTAGACGCAGAGCAGCGTCAGCAACGTGTTGAGCGGCCCCGAGAACAGGTTGTTGCGGACCCAGGCCAGCGGGCCGGCGACGGAAAGCGGCGCCGCCTGCTGCTCGAGGGTTTCCTTGCGGACGAAGGCGTAGGGCGCCATTTCGGTGGTTGCATCGGTCATCGCAGCGCCCTCACCGTTCGACCAGCGCCATGCGCCGGTTGTAGATGTTCATGAACAGCGACGTCACCAGCGAGATCGTCAGGTAGACCGCCATGGTGATGGCGACGACCTCGACCGCCTGGCCGGTCTGGTTGAGCACCGTGCCGGTGAAGACCTGGACGAGATCGGGATAGCCGATCGCCACGGCAAGCGAAGAGTTCTTGGTCAGGTTGAGATAGTTCGAGGTCAGCGGCGGGATGATCACCCGCATGGCCTGCGGGATCACCACCAGCTTGAGCGTCGGCCCGGCCCTCAGCCCGAGCGCATTGGCGGCTTCGGTCTGGCCCTTGGACACGGCGAGGATTCCGGCACGCACCACCTCGGCGATGAAGCCCGCGGTATAGGTGGTGAGGCCCAGCAGCAGCGCGACGAATTCGGGGAAAATCTGGATGCCGCCGCGCAGGTTGAAGCCGGCGAGCTCCGGATAGACGAAGGAAACCGGGCGTCCCGTGGCGAAATAGACCGCCAGCGGCAGGAGCACGACCAGGCCGAGCGCGACGAGCCCGATCGGATACTGCTTGCCGGTCGCGGCCTGCTGCTTGCGGGCCCAGTGACGGAAGACCAGCGTCGCGGCGATGCCGATCAGGAAGGCCCAGATGATCAGGCTGCCGCCGGGGCCGAGATGCGGGTCGGGAATGTAGAGCCCGCGATTGTTGAGCAGCGCCCCGGCCGGCAGCTGGATCGACTGGCGCGGATTGGGCAGCGGCTTCAGAACCGCATTGTACCAGAAGAACAATTGCAGCAGCAGCGGCAGATTGCGGATGATCTCGACATAGACCATCGCGATCTTCGCCACGACCCAGTTGCTCGAAAGCCGGGCGACGCCGACGAAGAAGCCGAGGAAGGTCGAGAGCACGATGCCGATCGCGGCGACGAGCAGCGTGTTGAGCAGGCCGACATAGAAGGCCCTGCCATAGGTGCCGGTCGAGGCGTCATAGGGGATCAGCTTCTGGTTGACGTCGAAGCCCGAGGCGTTGTGCCAGAAGCCGAAACCCGAAGCGATCTTCTGCGCGCGCAGGTTCTCGATGGCGTTGGACGCGGCCGAATAGATCAGGAAACCGACGATGGCGAGCAAGGCCAGCTGATAGATATAGCCTCTGATCCTGGGATCGTAGAGGAGCGATGCTCTGCCCGGTCGAACCGGTTCCGTTGAAGTCGTGGACACGTCTGACGCCCTTTTTTTGGTCTGGCGGCCGAGGTCCGGAAGCGATCCCTGAAGGAACCGATCGCGGCCATTTTTATCCGGCTCACCCGAATGGAGACAAGGTGGACGGCGCGCGACCCGAGGGCGGCGCGCCGCTGAATGTCAGCTCACCGGATCGGCGGCGCGTATTGCAGACCTCCCTTGGTCCAGAGCGCGTTCTGGCCGCGCGCGATCTTCAGGAGCGAGCCCATCCCGACATTGCGCTCGAAGCTCTCGCCGTAATTGCCGATATGCTTGACGATCCGGTAGGCCCAGTCATTGGTCAGGCCGATCGCCTCGCCGAACTTGCCCTCGGTGCCGACCAGGCGCTTGATCTCGGGATTCTCCGATTTAAGCATCTCGTCGACATTGGCCTTGGTGATGCCGAGCTCCTCGGCATTCAGCATGGCATTGTGCGTCCATTTGACGACATCGAGCCAGAGATCGTCGCCATGGCGCACCACGGGGCCGAGCGGCTCCTTGGAGATGATCTCCGGCAGCACGATGTGATCGGTGGGGGTGCTGAGCTTCAGCCGCTCGGCATAGAGGCCGGAGGCATCGGTGGTGAAGGCGTCGCAGCGGCCGGACTCGTAGGCCTTGACGGTCTCGTCATTGCTGGCGAAGGCGACGACCTCGTATTTCATCTTGTTGGTGCGGAAGAAGTCGGCGAGGTTGAGCTCGGTCGTGGTGCCCTGCTGGGTACAGACCGAGGCGCCCTCGAGCTTCATCGCCGAGTCGACGCCCAGCTTCTTGCGCACCATGAAGCCCTGGCCGTCATAATAGTTGACGCCCGCGAAGTTCAGGCCGAGCGAGGTGTCGCGCGACATCGTCCAGGTGGTGTTGCGCGAGAGCAGGTCGACCTCGCCCGATTGCAGCGCCGTGAAGCGATCCTTCGACGAGAGCGGGATGAACTTGACCTTGGCGGGATCGTTGAAGATCGCCGCCGCGATGGCGCGGCAGAGATCGACATCGAGGCCGCTCCAATTGCCCTGTGCGTCTGGCATTCCGAAGCCGGCAAGCCCGGGGCCGACACCGCAGGTCAGCACGCCCTTGCTCTTGACCTGCGCGAGCAGGCCGCCGCCCTGCGCCTGTGCAGCGGAGACTCCGATCACGCCGGCGGCGGCGATCAACGCCGCGCCCATAAATTTCTTCATCTTGCTTTCCCCTGTTTGGCGGAACGGGTTCCTGCCCGTTCTCGGTTAGCTAGCAAGTCCCGGACCAGCCTCCGGTCCGCCTGTCTCCTTTCGTCATAGCAACAAGAATTTCGTCGTAGCCGTAAGAAGAGACGTCGGGACGAGCGGCTCGACCTGCCCGCAACGGCCCTGGTTTACCGGATCGGCGGCGCGTATTGCAGACCGCCATTGGTCCAGAGCGCGTTCTGGCCGCGCATCATCTTCAGGACCGAGCGGTTGCCGACCGTGCGTTCGAAGCTCTCGCCGTAATTGCCGACCTGCTTGATGATCCGGTAGGCCCAATCCTTGGTCAAGCCGAGCCCCTCCCCGAACGCCCCGTCGATCCCCAGGAGACGCCGGATCTCCGGATTCTCCGATTTCAGCATCTGGTCGACATTGGCTTTGGTAACGCCGAGCTCCTCGGCGTTCAGCATGGCGAAGTGGACCCAGCGCACCAGCTTGAACCATTGCGAGTCATTGTCGCGCGTCAAAGGACCGAGAGGCTCCTTCGAGATGATCTCGAGCAGCACCATGTGATCATCCGGCGCCGACAGCTTCAGGCGCTCGGCATAGAGCGACGATGCGTCCGTGGTGAAGGCGTCGCAGCGGCCGGCATCGTAGGCCTTGATCGTCTCGGCGCCGGTATCGAAGGAAACGAGCTTGTACTTCAGCTTGTTGACGCGAAAGTAGTCGGCGAGATTGAGTTCGGTCGTAGTGCCGCGCTGCGCGCAGATCGACGCGCCTGACAGCTGCATCACCGAGGTCGCACCGAGCTTGCGGCGCACCATGATCGCCTGGCCATCATAGTAATTGACACCGACGAAGAGTAGACCGGGGGGCGTGTCGTTCGAGATCGTCCAGGTCGAATTGCGGATCAGCACATCGACCTCGCCGGCCAGAAGTGCCTTGAAGCGGTCATTGGCCGAGAGCGGGATGAACTTGACCTTGGAGGCGTCGCCGAAGATGGCCGCGGCGATGGCGCGGCAGTATTCGACATCGAGCCCAGCCCAGTTGCCCTGCGCGTCGGGCGCGCCGAAGCCGATCAGGCCGGGATTTGCACCGCAGTTCAGGGCGCCGCGGCTCTTGACCTGATCGAGGGTCCGGGGCGCCTGCGCATTCGCGGAGCCGAATACGCTCGCGGCGACCAGCAACGCCGCGCTGATGAATTTCAACATGCTTTTCCCCTGTCAGGCGGAACGGGTTCGGCCCGTTCTCTGCCGGCTGGCGAATCCGAGGCCCACCCGCCCCGTGCAAACCAGCCTCTTCAAGTCTTCCCGGAAACACGAAAGGGGCGGCCGCGCGAAGCGGCCGCCCCCGTCAACTCAGCGCACCGGCGGGGCGTATTGCAGGCCGCCCTTGGTCCAGAGCGCGTTCTGACCGCGGGCGATCTTCAGCAGCGAACCCTGACCGACGTTTTTCTCGAAGCTCTCGCCGTAATTGCCGACATGCTTGATGATCCGGTAGGCCCAGTCGGGCGTCAGGCCGATGGCCTCGCCGAACTTGCCTTCGGTCCCGAGCAGGCGCTTGATCTCCGGATTCGGCGACTTCAGCATCTCGTCGACATTGGCCTTGGTCACACCGAGTTCCTCGGCATTGACCATGGCGAAGTGCACCCACTTCACCAGGTTGAACCACTGCGCGTCGTTGTTGCGCGTCGCCGGTCCGAGGGGCTCCTTGGAGATGATCTCGGGCAGGACCATATGGTCGTCCGGCGCGGTCAGCTTCAGGCGCTCGGCATAGAGGCCGGAGGCGTCGGTGGTGAAGGCGTCGCAGCGCCCGGAATCATAGGCCTTGACCGTCTCGTCGGAGGTGGCGAACGCGACGACCTCGTATTTCAGATTGTTGGCGCGGAAGAAGTCGGCGAGGTTGAGCTCGGTCGTGGTGCCCTGCTGGGTGCAGACCGAGGCGCCGGAGAGCTGCAGCGCCGAAGTCACGCCGAGCTTCTTGCGCACCATGAAGCCCTGGCCGTCATAATAGTTGACGCCGGTGAAGAGCAGGCCGAGCGCGGTGTCGCGCGACATCGTCCAGGTCGAGTTGCGGACGAGAACATCGACCTCGCCCGACTGGAGCGCAGTGAAGCGATCCTTGGCCGAGAGCGGGATGAACTTGATCTTGGTCGGGTCGTTGAAGATCGTGGCCGAGATCGCCCGGCAGAGATCGACGTCGAGACCGACCCAATTGCCCTGCGCATCCGGCAGACCGAAACCGGCAAGGCCGGTATTGGAGCCGCAGTTCAGGACGTTGCGGTTCTTCACCTGCGCGAGCGTCTGGGGCGCCTGCGCCTGTGCCGTCGTCGCGGCCAGCGCCAGTCCCAGCCCGGCGACCGCGGCTGCCATGAACTTCTTCATCGTCATCTCTCCCATTGATTTCCCCGTCGGCTGCTGCCGCTGGGAGCATGCCGGTTCCCTGGCATCGTCGCGACTTGGATGTCCCGTTTGATGCACCATTCTAGGGAGCGTCCGGCCTCGGTCGATTGCCAGAGCAACCCATGAGCGTCAAGCAAAGGCTCCCCCGCACACCCGCCTCTTTTCACCTCAAACATCACATGCGAGTTTCATAGGGTGGTCAAGTGCGACCGCCCCCGATTCCTGCTCCGCGGCCCGGCCTAGATCCCATGAAAAAGCTGTCGACACCCGAATTCTCGCGTCTTCGCGAGAAGACACGCCTCGTCCTCGCCGGTCGCGATCCGGCGGATTCCTACGGCTTCGTCAACCCGCCGATCGTGCGCGGCTCCACGGTCGTCTACCCGAACATGGAGGACTTTCTCCTCCGCAAGGCGCGCTACACCTATGGCACGCAGGGCAACCCGACGATCGATGCGCTGGTGGCGGCGCTCAACACAATGGAAGGCGGCGCCGGCTCGGTGGTCTGCCCCTCCGGCCTGATGGCCTGCACCCTGCCCCTGCTCGCCGTGCTCTCCTCCGGCGACCACCTGCTGGTGACGGACAGCGTCTACCGGCCGACGCGAATGTTCTGCGACAAGATGCTGTCGCGGATGGGCGTCGAGGTGACCTATTACGATCCGGCCATCGGTGCCGGGATCGCCGATCTGTTCAAGCCGAACACCAAGGCGGTCTGGACCGAGGCCCCCGGTTCGCAGACCTTCGAGATGCAGGACATCCCGGCGATCGTCGAAGCTGCGCATGCCCGCGACGTGCTGGTACTGATGGACAACACCTGGGCGACGCCGCTCTTCTTCGACTCGCATAAATTAGGCGTCGACCTCTCGGTCCAGGCCGGCACCAAATACTATGCCGGCCATTCGGACGTGCTGATCGGGACCGTCTCGGCCCGCACGCCCGCGCTCTACAAGCGCCTGCGCGAGGCCTGGGAGACGCTCGGCGTGATCATCGCGCCCGAGGACGCCTTCCTGACGCTGCGCGGTATCCGCACCATGCAGATCCGGCTGAAGGAGCAGATGCCGGCCGGAATCGAGATGGCGAACTGGCTCGCCGCCCGCCCGGAGGTCGCGCGCGTGCTGCACCCGGCCCTGCCGAGCGATCCCGGCCACGCGATCTGGAAGCGCGATTTCACCGGCGCCTCCTCGCTGTTCGCGATCGAACTCAAGCCGGTTGCGACCAAGGCCGTCGGCGCGATGCTGGACGGGCTCTCCCTGTTCGGCATGGGCGCGTCCTGGGGCGGCTATGAAAGCCTCGTCCTGCCCTTCGACTGCACGGCCTATCGCACGGCGACCAAGCCAGGCTTCGCCGGCCCGACGATCCGTCTGCATATCGGGCTGGAAGACCTCGAGGATCTCAAGGAAGACCTCGATGCCGGCTTTGCCCGGCTGAGGGCGGCGAGTTGAAGTCCGCTGGCCTCAGGTGAAACTCCGCCGTCATTCCGGGGCGGGCCGACAGGCCTGAGCCCCGGAATGACGCCGCATCGCCGTCTGGACGCAGCCGCTCAGCCCGGGCCGGAATTGGTATCCTCGCCGCGCGCCTTGGCGCGCAGGA
This sequence comes from Allobosea sp., assembly GCF_017308075.1. Lineage (GTDB taxonomy): Bacteria > Pseudomonadota > Alphaproteobacteria > Rhizobiales > Beijerinckiaceae > Allobosea. The sequence continues at coordinate 22,909 of NZ_JAFKFX010000024.1, read as the reverse complement.
CGAATTGCAGATTACGCAGATAGACGAACAGGCCGAAGCCCTGGCCGAGGATGAAGACCGGGTCGCGCCGATAGAGCGCATAGACCAGCAGCAGCGCGCCGCCGCCGATCGAGAACCACCAGAAGGTCATCGGCACGACCGAGCGCTGCGCCTTCTCGCTGGCAAGCCACTGCACCACGAAGCGCATGGTGAAGAGACCCTGCGCGACCACGCCGAGCAGCACCCACCAGTCGACATTGTTGACGAAGACGTCGTGGAAATAGTCACCGATCATGTTCTGCAGGTCGACGAGCATCAGCGCGCCTCCCCTCGGAGCTGCGGCACCCGCCTGCGGCGCCTGATCAGCCACCATACGCCCATCAGGTCGAGCATGCCGACCCAGAGCCGATCGAAGAAGCCGTAATTCGAGACGCCGCTGATGCGCTGACGGTCGCGCACATCGTGATGGGCGACCGCATAACCCTCGCGCACGATCAGGGCCGGCATGAAGCGGTGCAGCGCGTCGAAATAGGGCAAGGCCAGATAGGCCTCGCGGCGGAAGCATTTCAGGCCGCAGCCGGTATCCCGCGTCGCGTCCTTCAGCACGGCGCCGCGCACCTTGTTGGCGACGCGCGACTGGAAGCGCTTGAAGCCGGTATCCTTGCGCCCGACCCTCTGCCCCTGGATCAGGCCGACCCCCGGGCCGGCCGCCTCGAGTTGGGCCAGCATCGCCGGCAGGAAGGAAGGATCGTTCTGGCCGTCGCCGTCGAGCGTCGCCACGATCGCGGCCCGCGCGGCCCTGACGCCGCTGCGCACCGCTGCCGACTGCCCGCAGCTCTGCGCGTGGCCAACGACACGCAGCCAGGGCCGCGTCGCCGCCAGGCCGGCGAGCACGCCGGCCGTGCCGTCGCTCGAGCCGTCGTCGACATAGATCACCTCGAACAGGCCGGTCTGCGCGCAAGCGGCCTCGATGTCGCGCAGGAGCGGGGCGATATTGCCCTCCTCATTGCGGACGGGGACGACGATGCTGAGGCGCGGCAAGCCGTCAGGAGGCACGGATTCGGTCACGTAAACAGGTCTTTCTGCAGTTGCGGGCGCAAACTGCGTCAACTGGCGCAGCGGGGCAAGCGTCGATCACTCACGCACATAGACGCTGATGGAAAGGCGCTTGCCGCCATTGAGGTTGAAGCCCCGGACAGTGGTGGCAACGCGCGGCGGCGGGTCGATGGCGGCGATGGCGGCGACGAAATCAGCTGCCGTGCGCTGCTCGACGAGCGCGACGCGACAGCCCGGCTGGCGCAGGAAAGCGGCGGCCGCGGCGCCGTCATAGCCCATGGCGAGATCGGTCCCGACCAGGAACACCAGGCTCGGCTCGCGATAGCCGACGGTGATGACCTTCGGATCGGGACAGCCCACGGCACGGACGGCCTCGGCGAGCCGCGGCGACATCTGCAGGGAACGCAGGCTAGGCGCGGCAAGGCCGAGCACGCCAGCGCTGAGCAAAAGGCTCGCGACGACGCCGCGCCAGAGCGCGCCCTCAATCTCGCCCCGCTGGAAGGCCCGGAAGACGAGCCAGGCGACGAACAGGGCGAGCGCAAGAACGGGCAATGCCAGGAACGGCAGAGTGCGGTCGAGCGTCCAGTTGCCGTAGAGCACGACGCCGACGAGCGCGGCCGGCACCAGCACCACCAGCGCCGCGGTAAGCGTCGCGCCGCGCCGGAAACGGTCGATGCCGCCATTGATCATCGCCAGCAGCAGCAGGGCCGTGATCGCCGGATAGAGCGGCAGCACGTAATGCGGCAGCTTGGTCGGTACCGCCTCGAAGACGAGCCAGGACGGCAGTATCCAGGCGATCAGGAACAGGATCTGCGGCTCGCGGCGTCTTGCCCAGGCGAAGGGAACCGCCATGGCGGCGAACGCCGCCGCCGGCCAGTAGGTGCCGAAGAACAGCAGGAGGTAGAGCCCAGGCGGGCCCCAATGCTTCTCCTGCCCCTCGCCGACCTTGCCGAGCATGTCCTTGCCGACGCTCTCGGCGAAGAACTCGCCGCCACTCTTCAGCGCGATGGCGATGAACCAGGGCATGACGGCGACCAGGCAGAGCAGCAGACCCCGGCCGGGTCGCAGCGGGGCGAACCAGCGCAGCGAGCGCTCGCGAATGCTGAGCACCAGCGCGGCCAGGCCCCAGACCATCGGCACGATCGGCCCCTTGATCAGCAAAGCAAGCGCCGTCGCGCCCCAGAAGACCAGCCAGTTGTGGCGGCTGGGCACGAAGGCGAGCGAGCGGGTCCAGTCGAGCCAGGCCCGGGCGAGCGCGCCCATCGTCGCGACGGCGCAGGCGGCGAGAACCGCATCGGTCTTGGCGATCCGCGCCTCGACGCCGAGCAGCACGGCCGCAGCCATCAGCGCCCCGCCGAGCAGAGCGAGGCGCGCGCCGACGAAGGCGAGCAGCGCCCAATAGCTCAAGAGTACGGTCGCGATCGCCCCGATCAGCGACGGCAGGCGATAGAGCCAGATCTGCGTGCGGGCCTCGGAAACGCCGAGCGCCTCGCCGGCCGCGACACTGGCCGATTGCAACCAGTAGATGCCGACCGGCTTCTTGTGCCGGGCCTCGTCCTGGAAGCGGATATCGACGAAATCGCGCGTCTCCAGCATCTGCTTGCTGGCCTGGGCGAAGCGCGGCTCGTCGCGATCGAAGGGCGGCAGCGAGGCGAAGCCCGGCAGGAAGGCTCCGAGCGAAATCAGGAGCAGCAGCAGGCAGGCCCGCCAATGGCTCGCCGAGGCGAAGCCGGCGAGCCGGTCGAGGCCAGAGCCGAACGGGATCATCGACACTCCTTGCAGCTGCGGCCTGGCCGCCGCGCCTTGCGGGATCGCAAACCTGTGGCCGCCCGAACGCCGACGGGAGATCGCGGGCCGGTCCCACAGACGAGGCGCAGCGCCATGGCCCGCCTTTCGGGCATGATCATGGCGGCGCGGCTGCCGCGCGTTTACGGCCTCGCGGCGCCAGCGGCAAGATGCTGCCGGCGAATGCACCGGCGCGCCACCCCAGGCGACGCCGGGACGCCGAGCCGCTATCATGCCTTGCGCGTCGTTCAGCCGCGCCGGGTTCGGGGGCAATTCCGATGCTGTGGCGCGCGTTCAAGACAGGGCTTCTCGGTCTTCTGCTCGGCCCCTTGCTCGCCACGCTGCTGGCCCTCGTCTTCCTGCTGTTCGATCCCAGATGCGGCGCCGGCGATTCGGGCGGCTGCGCCATGGGGCTCGCCGCCGTGCCGTTCGCCACCGCGCTGCCCGGCTTCGCGCTCTGCTTCGGCGGCAGGCTCGCGGTCGATCTCTGGCGCGCCCGCCCGACGATCCGTCAGCTGCGCGACTGGGGTCGGGAGGAATAACCTCCTACCGCATTTGCGGTACGGCGGAATCGCGCCCGCGCGCATCTGCGCCCTGCCGTCCACCACCTGAACCGTTGAGCCCGCTGCGGGTGCACGCGCAACATCGCTCTCGCGGCAGCAGCGAGGAGCCTTGTCATGAAGACCGCGATCGCCGTCCACACCGACGAGGACTACGAACGCGCCCAGCGCCGGGTGGCAGAGCTGAGCAGCGCGCCCGACAGTCCGGAAAAGGCCCGCGAACTGGAAGCCCTCGCCGAGGCCATGCTGGCATTCGAGCTGCGGCGCGACGAAGCCGTCCATTGATCGTTACGAGACCAGGGCCACCGCCAAGGCGCAGGCCGCGATGGCTCGCGGGATCAGCGCTCCGCTGCCTTGGACGGCGCCCCTTCGCGATCCTGCGTTGCTCTGGAGGCCTCCGCCTCCTGATCGCGATCGCCGCCGGCCCAGCGCTCAATGGAGTGATCGACCGCAAGCAGGAGCAGCGCGACGAAAACCGCTGTCGCGACGATGGGCCAGTCGCCCAGCCCGGCCGCGCAGCCCAGCGCCGCCGTGACCCAGATCGCCGCAGCGGTGGTCAGGCCACGCGGATGCAGCTCGCGATCCCGCAGGACGATGGTGCCGGCCCCGAGGAAACCGATTCCGGTGACGATGCCTTGCACGACACGGCTCGCCGCATCGGTCTGGCCGGGCTCGCTGAAGATCGAGGCGGCAGCCGCGGTCCCCAGCCCGACGAGACCAAAGGTGCGGATTCCCGCGCTCTTCTGCTTGCGCGTCCGCTCGAAGCCGACGGCCACGCCTGCGGCCGTGCCGATGAGCAGCCTGCCGATCAATTCCATCTCGCCGATCATCGCATCTCCACGCAGCCGATGGTGGCAGCCCATCGCCGGCACGACCGTACGGCAGCCTCCGGCGACCGCGCGAACCGCCCTGCCCACCATCGCCCGCCGCCTCCAAAGCGGCGCGGCGAAACGAGTTGCCTTTCCAGACACTGCAACCGGAGCGCGCCCGGGAGGTTCCGCCGCCACGACGAAACCTCCGCTTCAGGCCGATACGAGGATCGATTTTGATTGGGATCGCGGCTGGGGGCGGGAGGCGAAGGCCCGGAGACCAGCTCCCGCTCACCGATGATCTAGAGATTCCAGCGGACCGTCGCCCACCAGGAAAAGCCGGCGACGGAAATCATCCCGCCACCGACCAGAACGGCATCCAACACGTTAGCTACGCCTCTTAAGCAGGGATCGGCAGCCACTCGGGCAGTGGCATCTGGCCCCTTGGTAGAGAACGCCGGGACGGAGGTGCTTAATCTAGATCAAACGCGCCGGCGTTTCGCGGCGCCGGGTCCGCCGTCAGGCCGGACTGCCACGCTCCGCCAATGCCTCGTCGAGCACCCTGACGACATGAAGCGCCTCGCGGCCCGCGCCATCGTGGATCTGATGGCGGCAGCTCGTGCCGTCGGCGACGACGAGGTCGTCGGCTTTGGCCTTGCGCACGGCCGGCAACAGCGAAAGCTCGCCCATGGCGAAGGAGACGTCGATCGTCGCCGCGCCATAGCCAAAGGCCCCCGACATGCCGCAGCAGCTCGACTCGATCGGCCTGACCTCGAGCCCCGGCACCGCCCGCAGCGTCTTTTCGACCGCTCCCATCGCGTCGAAGGCCTTCTGGTGGCAGTGGCCGTGCAGATGCGCGACGCGCCCGCCCTGGTCGCGCAGCGGCAGGCTGGTCTTGCCCGCAGCCATGTCGGCGGCGAGCAGTTCCTCGACCAGCAGCGCCGCCCTGGCCAAAGGCTCGACCTTGGCCTTCGGCAACAGCGCCGCGAACTCGTCGCGGAAGCTCATCAGGCAGGAGGGTTCGAGCCCGACGACCCGCGCCCCCTTGGCGACGAAGGGGCCGAGCGCATCGAGCGTGCGCCGCGCCTCGGCCCGGGCCTCGTCGACCAGCCCGGCCGAGAGGAAAGTGCGCCCGCAGCAGAGCGGCCTCCCGCCATCCTTCGCCGCGACGCGGTGGAGGCGGTAGCCGCCGGCAGCGAGCACGCGCTCGGCCGCCTCCAGATTCTCGCGCTCGAAATAGCGGTTGAAGGTGTCGCCGAAGAGCACGATGTCCCGGCCGTCGCCTTTGACCTCTGCCATCGTCGCTTCCTTGCCGCCCTGAGCCCAGGGCTTGCGCCAGACCGGCAAGGAGCGCCGCGCCGAGAAGCCGAGCCAGCGTTCGCTGAGCTTCGCCAGGAACGGGATGCGGTCGCGCAGGTTCATCAGCGGCGCGAGCTTCGCGGCGAACGGCGCATAGCGCGGCAGGAAAGCGATCAGCCTCTCCTTCAGCGGCAGGCCGTGCTTCGCATGATAGTGATGCAGGAACTCGACCTTCATCCGGGCCATGTCGACGCCGGTCGGGCAGTCGCGTTTGCAACCCTTGCAGGAGACGCAGAGATCGAGCGTCTCCTTCATCTCCAGCGAGGTGAAGGCGCCCTCGCCGAGTTGGCCGGAAATGGCGAGCCTGAGCGTATTGGCCCGGCCACGGGTGAGATGCTGCTCCTCGCGCGTCGCGCGCCAGGACGGGCACATTGTGCCGCCGGCCATCTTCCGGCAGGTACCGTTGTTGTTGCACATCTCGACGGCACCGCCGAGCCCGCCCCAGTCGGACCAGTCGAGCGCGGTCTCGATCGGCACCGGCGTGGCATAGCCCGGCGGAAAGCGCATCAGGCTGCGATCGTCCATATGGTAGGGGCGGACGATCTTGCCGGGGTTGAGCCGGTTCTCCGGATCGAAGCCGTCCTTGACCGCCTCGAAGGCGCGGGTGAGTGGTCCGCCGAACATCGGCTCGACGAAATCCGAGCGCGAGATCCCGTCGCCATGCTCGCCCGAGAACGAGCCCTTGAAGCGCCGCACGAGATCGCAGGCCTCCTCGGCAATGCCGCGCATCGCCTTCACCCCGGCTTCCGTCTTCATGTTGAGGATCGGGCGGACATGCAGACAGCCGACCGAAGCATGCGCGTACCAGGTACCGCGCGTGCCATGCCGCTCGAACAGCGCGGTGACCGCATCGGTATAGTCGGCGAGGTGCTCGAGCGGGACGGCGCAGTCCTCGATGAAGGAGACCGGCTTCCCGTCGCCCTTCATCGACATCATGATGTTGAGGCAGGCCTCGCGCACCTCCCAGACCGGCTTCTGCCGGGCCGGCTCGACGACCTCGACCACGGCATCGGGGAAGCCGTGATCGGCCATGCACTGGTCGAGGCGCTTCAGATCGCGCTTCAGCGCTGCGAGATCGTCGCCGGCGAACTCGACCAGCAGCAGGCAGTTCGGCTGGCCCTTGGTGATGTCGGCGAGGGTGCGCACGAAGAGCGGGATGTCGGCGCCGAGCACCAGCACATTGTTATCGACGAGCTCGACCGCGACCGGCCCGAGCGCGACGATGTGCTGCGTCGTCTCCATGGCGGAGTGGAAATTCGGGAAATGGCAGACGCCCATGACGCGATGCCCCGGCAGGGTCGAGAGCTTCAGCGTCGCCTGCGTGGTGATGGCGAGCGTGCCTTCCGAGCCGACCAGAAGATGCGACAGATTCGGCCGCGGCACGATCAGCTCGTCGAGATTATAGCCGCCGACGCGGCGCTGCACCTTGGGGAAGATCGCCTCGATCTCGGCGCGATGGCTGTCGGCCAGCACCAGCATCCGCGTCATCAGCTCGCGCGTCCTGACCGAGGCATTGTCGCCCACCGGCGCTTCGCCGAGCGCGAAGGCCTCGCCGTCATGGAACTGCGCCCGCAGGCCGATGACGTTGTCGGCCATCTTGCCATAGCGCAGCGAGCGCGCACCGGAGGAGTTGTTGCCGGCCATGCCGCCGATCGTGCAGCGGCTCGCGGTCGAGGGTTCGACCGGGAAGAACAGCCCATCCTTCTTCACATGCGTGTTGAGCGCCTCAAGCACGATGCCGGGCGCGACCGAGACGGTGCGGCTCGCCGGATCATAGTCCCGGATCGCATTGAAGTGCCGGCTCATATCGAGGATCAGCGCATCGCCGATCGGCTGGCCATTCTGCGAGGTGCCGCCGCCACGCGCGATCACCGGGACGCCGTGCTCGGCCGCGATCTGGAGCGCCGCGGCGATGTCGGCCTCGCTCTTCGGGAAGGCGACGCCCTGCGGGATGATCTGGTAGATCGAGGCGTCCGTGGCATAGCGCCCGCGGGTGAAGGCGTCGAAGCGAACCTCCCCTTCCAGCGCCTGCGCCAGGCGCCGCTCCAGCCCGAGATTGCGAGAGCCCTGCTTGGGCAGGGGGGCTGCGTGTGTCATCGTTCTGCTAGCCAATTCTGATGTGAGCCGTCATCCCGGCCGTAGCGAAGCGGAGCGCCGGTATCCATCGGAAATCTGGGCGCTCTGCGATTGACCCCGGAGCGGTGCGGCTTTGCGGCCTATCCGGGATGTCGGTGGTTCTTTCCGAAGGCGGCATGACTACTCGGCGGCTTCCGCCGCTTTTCCGGCGTGGCGGCCGCGCGCCGTGACGATCAGGTCCGAAACCGGCCCCCAGAGCAGCAGGATCATGGCGAGGATGACGAGGGTCGTTACCAGGCCATTGGCGATGAAGACATGCAGGCTGCCGCCGGAGCCGAGCAGCGCCTGACGGAAAGCATCCTCCGCCCGGTCGCCGAGCACCAGCGCCAGCACCAGAGGCGCCAGTGGATAGTCGAGCTTCTTGAAGACATAGCCGACGATGCCGAAGATCAGCATCAACCAGATGTCGAAGATCGAGTTCGAGATCGTATAGGCGCCGATGGCGCAGACGATCAGGATCACCGGCGCGACGAAGGAGAAGGGCACGCGCATGATCGCCGCGAAGAGCGGCACGGTCGCGAGCACGATGATCAGCCCGGCGAGATTGCCGAGATACATCGAGGCGATCAGCCCCCAGACGAAGTCTTTCTGCTCGACGAACAGCATCGGGCCGGGCTGCAAGCCCCAGACCAGGAGGCCGCCGAGCAGCACGGCGGCCGTCGCGGAGCCCGGAATGCCGAGCGCCAGCATCGGCAGGAGGGCGCTAGTGCCGGCAGCGTGCGCTGCCGTCTCCGGCGCCAGCACGCCCTCGATCTCGCCCTTGCCGAAATTCTTGCCGCGCTTCGAGAAGCGCTTGGCGAGCCCGTAGCCCATGAAGGATGCGGCGATAGCGCCGCCCGGCGTCACGCCCATCCACATGCCGACCAACGAAGAGCGGATCAGCGTCGCCCAGTAGCGCGGCAGCCCGGCCCAGGTGCGCAGCACGACCATCAGGTCGATCCGCGCCTGCTTGCCCTTGAAGACCAGCCCTTCCTCGACGGTCAGCAGGATCTCGGAGACGCCGAACAGGCCGATGACGACGATCAGAAAGTCGAAGCCGCGCATCAGCTCGGTCGAGCCGAAAGTCATCCGCAGGTCGCCGGAGATCGAATCGAGACCGACGGCCGCGAGCAGGAAGCCGATGCAGAGCGAGGCCAGGATTTTTGCCCGGTTCTCGCGGCCCATGCCGATGAAGGAGCAGAAGGTCAAAAGGAAGACGGCGAAGAACTCGGCCGGCCCGAAGCGCAGCGCGAACTGGGCGACGAGCGGCGCGACGAAGGTGATCAGGATGACACCCGAGAGCGCCCCGATGAAGGAGGCGGTGAAGGCGGCGGTCAACGCCTCCGCCGCCTTGCCCTGCACTGCCATCGGATAACCGTCGAAGGTGGTCGCCACCGACCAGGCCTCGCCCGGAATATTGAACAGGATCGAGGTGATCGCCCCGCCGAACAGGGCCCCCCAGTAGATCGAGGAGAGCAGGATGATCGCCGAGGTCGGGTCCATGCCGAAGGTCAGCGGCAGGAGGATCGCGACGCCGTTCGGACCACCCAGCCCCGGCAGCACGCCAACGACGATGCCGAGAATGACCCCGATCGCCATGAAGCCGATATTCTGCCAGGACAGCGCGATCTGAAAGCCGGTGATCAGCGAGGAGAGGTCATCCATCGGCGAAACCTCAGTAGCCGAGCATGGCTTCGAGCGGGCCCTTGGGCAGGGGCACGCGGAACTGCAGCTCGAAGATCCAGAAACAGGCGAGCGGCACGAGCAGCGCTGTGAGCGCAATGCTCCACCAGCGCGACGTCGCGATCACACCCATGAAAATCAGGATGAAGACGGCAGAGGCCACGTAGAGCCCGAGCGGCTGGATCAGCGCGACGAAGACGATGAGCGGCCCCAGCACCCGCGCCACCTGTCCCAGCTGCGCGTAGGTGACGAAAATCTTGTCTTCCGAGCGGAACGACTGGAACAGGATGAACAGCGAAGCCGCAAGGAAGAGCCAGCCGACGCGAGCCGGGAAGAAGCCGTTCTGCGGACCGTTGTCCCAGCCGGCACCGCGGCCATAGGAATCCCAGAGCACGATCAGGCCGAGGCCGATCAGGATCGCGGCCGTGGCAATCTCGACCGGGCGTCGCGAGATGCCGCGTTCCGGAGCTTCGGTTTCAGCTGAACCCGACATCGATCATCTCCCGCGCGCTCATCCCGGACCAGCCGCGTAGCGGCGCCGATCCGGGATCCATCGCAGGGCGCTGCCCTACGACGGATTCCGAGCCTTCCACTTCGCTCCGCCCGAAATGACGGCCGGGCAGAGCTGACGAAGCGCTTCGGTGCTGAGTTGGCCTCACTTGGCCATGAAGCCGGCGTCGCCCATCAGCTTGGCGTGCTTCGCCTCGTCGGCCTTGAGGAACTGCACGAAGGCCTCGCCGTCGCGGTAGTCGGGAACCAGCGCGCTACGCGCGAGGTACTCCTTCCATTCCGGCGTCTCGGAGACCTTCTTGAACAGGCTCACATAATAGGCCTGCTGGTCCTTGGTGACCTTGCCCGGCATGAACATGCCACGCAGCATCTGGTAGGTGACGTTCAGCCCCTGGGAGGCGCAGGTCGGAATGTCCGCCCAGGATTTGCCTTCGGCGACGGGGGTCGAATAGGTCATCTTCTGGTCGGAGAAGACGCAGAGCGGCCGGGTCGCGCCGCCGCGCCAGTTCGCGACGTCCTCGGCCGGGTTGTTGGTGCTGGCGTCGATATGATTGCCGGAGAGCTGCGTCGAGGTCTGGCCGCCGCTGGTGTGGGGAATGAAGGCGAATTTGACGCCGCCGGCCTTCTCCATGGCGAAGACGATCAGGTTGTCCTCACGCTTGGACGAGGTGCCCCCGACCTTGAGTGGCGGCGAGGCCGCCTTGGCCGCGGCCATGAAGTCGCCGGCATTCTGGTACGGCGCCTTGGCGTTGACCCAGAGCACGAAGGAGTCCTGCGCCATCATCGCGACCGGCGTGTAGTCCTGCCAGTTCAGCGGCAGCTTGGTCGCCATCGGCGTCATGAAGATGCCGCTCGAGGTGGTGATCAGCTTGTGGGCGTCACCGACCGATTTCTGGATGTCGAGCATGCCTTCGGCGCCGCCGGCGGCCGGCTTGTTGACGACGATGACCGGCTGCGAGGTCAGGTTGTGCTTCTGGATGATGCCCTGCATCGTCCGCGCCATCTGGTCGGACGCTCCGCCCGCCGAGAATGGCACCACGATCTCGATCGCCTTGGTCGGCTCCCAGGCGGCCGCGGGGCCGATGCCTGCTGCCAAGATTGCGGTCGCGGCAAGCCAGTGCTGCTTCATGATCGCTCCCTCCCGATGACTGCGCTCTGACGGCGCTGTGGAGAAAACTTAGATCAAAAATTTTTGCATTCAATCCAAAATTTGCCGATCATAAAATTGGCGACGATTTCCTGCGACAATCGCGTTTCCCGCAGACAGCAGCGCATGCATGGCGTGAAAACGCCGCAACCGCACTGACGATGCCGATCAGGACGAAGCCTGCGCCGCCTTCTGTTTGTTGCGCAGATGCAGGAACAGGATCTCGGACAACTCCGCGCCGGCGCGCCGGCGCAGCGCATCGAGAATGACCTCGTGCTCGCGCATCGCCTCGCCCCAGCGGTCGCGATCCTTGGCGAGATTGGCGGAATAGCGCACCCGCCGGATCCGCCCGGCCAGGCCGGCATAGGTCGCGGCCAGCATGGCATTGCCGGCGGCTGCGACGATCATCTGGTGGATCGCCTGATTGCAGTGGAAATAGCCATGCATCTCGCGACGCAGATAGAACCGATACATTTCATGATGCATGCGCTCGATTTCGGCGATTTCGGCCTCCGAAATCCGCTCACAGGCCAGGCGCCCGGCCAGTGCCTCGAGCCCACCCATGACATCGAAGAGCTCGCGGACATCCTCGGGGCTGAGCTGGCGAATGCGCGCACCGCGATTGGGCAAGAGCTCGATCAGCCCCTCGGCCGCAAGCACCTTCAGCGCCTCGCGCAACGGCGTGCGCGAGATGTTGAAACGCTCGCACAGCGCCCGCTCCGGCACGCGCGCACCATCGGCCAGACTGCCCTCGACGATGAAGTCGCGCAGCGCGACCAGAAGCCCTTCATGCAGGGAGGCAGCGGGTTTTGTCGCCTCGTCCACCGGGGCGGTTTCGTCGCAAGGATCAGGCAATGGCACGCTCATGCGTCACCGCTAAGTCGGCCCGCACCCGCTGTCGAGCCTGATAGCACGATTATCGCATACCATATCAAGATTGATCTTCCAAAAAATGAATGCAAAATAATCCGGAATGGCGTGACAGCGCCTGACCCTCTGGGAGGATAAGAAGATCATGCAAGGGCGTCACTTCCTGCACATTCCCGGCCCGAGCCCGATTCCGGACCGGATCCTGCGCGCCATCGCCATGCCGATCATCGACCATCGCAGCGCCGAATTCGCCGCGCTCGGCAAGCATGTGCTCGAAGGCAGCAAGGCCGTGTTCAAGACCAGCCAGCCAGTGGTGATCTACCCCTCCTCCGGCACCGGCGCCTGGGAAGCGGCGATCGTCAACACGCTCTCGCCCGGAGACACCGTGCTGATGGCGGAGACCGGCCATTTCGCGACCTTGTGGAAGAACATCGCGACGCGCTTCGGCATCGAGGTCGAGTTCATCCCCGGCGATTGGCGCCGCGGTGCCGACCCGGCCGCGATCGAGGCGCGGCTGGCCGAGGACAAGGCCCGCAAGATCAAGGCCGTGATGGTCGTCCATAACGAGACCTCGACCGGCGCGACCAGCCGCGTCGCCGAGATCCGCAAGGCGATCGACGCCGCCGGCCACCCCGCCCTGTTCATGGTCGACACGATCTCCTCGCTCGCCTCGGTCGACTACCGGCATGACGAATGGCAGGTCGACGTCACGGTCTCCGGCTCGCAGAAGGGGCTGATGCTGCCGCCCGGCCTCGGCTTCAACGCCGTCTCGGAGAAGGCACTCGCGGCATCGAAGACCAACACGCTGCCGCGCTCCTTCTGGGATTGGCAGGAGATGATCAAGATCAACGCCGGCGGCTTCTTCCCCTATACGCCAGCCACGAACCTCCTCTACGGGCTGAAGGAGGCGCTCGCCATGCTGCAGGAGGAAGGGCTGGACAATGTCTTCGCCCGGCACGAGCGCCTGGCCGGCGCCTGCCGCGCCGCGGTCGAGGCCTGGGGCCTCGAAGTGCTCTGCGAGAATCCGGCCGAGCACTCGCCCGTGCTGACGGCCGTGCTGATGCCGCCGAGCCATGATGCCGACCGCTTCCGCAAGATCGCGCTGGAAAAATACAACATCTCGCTGGGCTCCGGCCTCGGCAAGGTCGCCGGCAAGGTCTTCCGCATCGGCCATCTCGGCGAATGCAACGAGCTTGCCCTGCTCGGCGCACTCTCCGGCGTCGAGATGGGCTTTTCGGCAGCAGGGGTGCCCTATCGCGCCGGCGGCGTCGCGGCGGCGATCGCCAATCTCGAAGGCCACGAGCCGGGCAAGAACGCATCGGTTGCGGCAGTAGCCTGAGCCCACTGGCGGCGGCCTCGCATAGCTTGGCCGCCGCTCGCCCCGCAGAAGCCAGTTCCGAGCAGGATAAGCCGCGGCGCGCGGCAGCAGCTCGCTTTCGCGCGGCGGGCGAGCGCAAGGCCGATCAGTGACGCTGTCGCCACGATCGTTCACAGGTCGCTTTCCGCCACGGCCGCCTGTTGCGCCTTGATCGTCTCGGCGTCGATTCCGCAGGCCGCGGCCGCACTGGAAGACAGAGCCGGCTTGCATGGAGCCGCTCCGCCTTCGACCTTGCTGATCTCGTAGCCGAGTGCCAGCAGTGCCCACCAAGCCGCAGCGCGGTTCATCGGATACTCCCGACAAAGAAAAGCTGCGCAAAGACAGTTGGGAAAGTTGCGATCTGTCAGCGAATGATATTCGGTAGCCCGACTCTCGAACCAGGAACCGCTGCAATGACTGAACCGGCCTGCCCGATCTGCCACTCCACCAAGTTTGGCGATTACCGCGGGCGTAGACTTGTTCGGTGCGCGGGCTGTGGCTCGAAAGAGCGAACACGCTTCATATACTGTGTCTTGAGAGACTTGGCGCCACCTCCGAACGGCCTACCGGTCGTTCATTGCGCGCCTGAACACGCCATTACGGCACTGCTGATGCAAAAATACGGCGACGACTACCAGCCAGCGGACTACGATCCGTCATTCTACCCGTGGGTCGAGAGACCAGTGAGGCAAATCGACCTGACGCGTCCTCTCGACTATTTTGAGAAAGAATCAGTTCAGGGTTTCGTTCATTCACATGTGCTCGAACATGTACCTTCCGATCTGCACAGAACGATCAAGGACATGAATGCAGCGATCGCTCCCGGCGGATTCCATACCTTCTGCGTCCCGTTTTATTCCAATTACTACCGCGAGGACATGGACCTTTCGATGCCCCACGCCGAGCGAGAGCGTCTTTTTGGCCAGCACGACCACGTCAGATCGTTCGGCACCCTCGATGCCAAGGAGCGGCTACTCACCTTATTTGAGGGGTTCGACCGGATGGACATGGCGGGAACCTATACTCCGGATAAGCTAGCGGCGTACGCGATCCCGCCGAACGCCGCAACATCGATGACTGCGCACACCATCTTTCACTTCGTAAAAAGACATTAGCACTGCCTTGGCAGACTCTCAGGGCCGGGCTCGGCCGCTTGACCACGGCGATGCCGCTGCCTGGACCGCCCGCCTTCTCGACGGCGCTCACGATCGAGTAGCAGAAGGCTGAAGCGTCCCTCCGGCAGCACAGGCTGGTTGCCGCTCGACGATCGCCTCGGGCTGCAGCGCGTTTTGGTGACCATCGGCGCATTTCAGGTCGCCCAGGATCGACAGAAGGAGCGCGCCGAGTGACGGGATGGGCAGCCTGCAACTGGTGAGCGCCCGCCCTACGAATTCCGTCGAACAACGTAGAACCATGTCGCAACGAGATCCGCCAGCGGGCGCGACGACTGGTTCAACCTTGTTGCCGCCTGCCTGCGGCGCAACGGCTATCGCTCCAATCAGCCGACCGATGTCGCCTTCGAGACGACCGCTCGCCGCATCAGACGGAAGCTGCACCCGCCCCAGCAGTTCAATCAAACCGACAGGTGGCTGCCATCGGGCATTCACCCAGCCTTCGAGCGGATCACAAACAACCGAGACATGTGGAAGGGCCAGAGCGAGCGCCAGGTCGACACGCTCCGGGAACTGCGCATGCAGTTGTTAGCCGACGACAGCCAGATGCAGAAGCTTCAAGCCAAGCTCGCCCGGGCGGCGGACCTCCTCAGCCGGCCTAAGGACGGATCGTGCGAACGGCCGGCGACATGCACTCGCCGGCGGTGAGCCGGCCGAGGAGATCGCCGCCTTGATCGCACAGCCCACGCTCAATTCGCGCGCGCCCGTGCGGGAGGCCGCCCGCTCTGCCGTAGCCAGGGGAGAGAACCAGGTGGAGGCGCGAAATCCTGACGCGCACGCCCAGCGCCCGCGACGCCAACTACGGTCGAGGCTCATAACCAGTAGCTGACGGCAGCTGCAATGCAGACAGCGGCAAAGAAGTTGACAGCGAGGCGACCGCATCGAGCGCATGTTCGACGCGCTGCACCGTCAGGCCAGCGACCAGCAGATCATCTTCTTCTCCTGCCGCCAGCGCGCCTTCTCGCAGCGCGGCGGCAGATGCTGCGGATAACGCCCTGGAGCCAGACGGCTGACGCCTCACGCATCGACAAACTTGGAACTCATATAAACTACTGATTTATTTTACTTTTTGTCTCACGATCGGTATCACGAAGCGATCTCCCGAGGTCGCGATGCCATCTGGTCCCGTTCCCGCACATTCGTCAGGCGAAATGCTGAAGCTGTTCTCGGGCAGCCTCTCGCTCTCTGCCGGAACGTTCTTCATCGCCGAAGGAGAAAGCGTCACCGGTCCGATGCGGCCCGGACTCAAGGTCGGCGTGATGCTGGACGGGCGCCAGATGCTGGAGCTCGACGACCGGCCGCCGGTGATGATCGAAGGCCCGGCACTGCTCGTGGCCGCCAATGGCGGCGAGCACATCCAGCAACGCACCGGCTTGGCGGGCGGAGCGGTGCGCTGCGCGCTGATGCAATTCGAGCTCGACTTCGTGGCGCAGGAATTCGGCGCCGAACTCTCCCGGCTGCTGCTGGTCTCGGGACCCGACGATCCCGGGCTCTGGGTTCGCCCGGCGAGCGCCGAAATGCGTTCTCTCGCCCTCCAGATGGCCGAATGCCGCGTCGCCGCTTCGCTGCGCAGCTTCTATCTCGCCGGCAAGGCGCTGGAGCTTGGAGCACTCGCCCTCAACGAGATCATCGGCGAACGGCCTGTGCGGCCGGCGAAGCTCGATGCGCGCACCCGCGACCAGATCCAGGCCGTGCGCGAGATCCTGGAGGAGTCGGTGCAGGATCCACCGAGCCTTTCGGAGCTGGCGCGCCGCACCGGCCTCAATCCGAGCAAGCTGACCTCGGCCTTCCGCGCCCAGTTCGGCACCAGCGTCTTCGGCTATCTCCAAGAATATCGGCTGCAGCAGGCCCACGCCATGATCGCCAGCGGCGAGGCCAGCGTCGCCGTCGCCGCCTTCCGCGTCGGCTACAGTCCGGCGCATTTCTCGAGCGCCTTCCGCAAGCGTTTCGGCATTCCGCCGAGTGCGTTGCGTTGATCGCCGCTGGTCCAACGCAGGCTATTCTCTCGTTGAAGCGGTTCGAAACTGCAGCGAAAGAATTACTGCCGCGATCGAAAGCCGACTTCGTTGCCCCCGGGGCGCCGTTCCTGAAACAACCCGCCTGGGTAATCCACCGCGAGGTGGTGGGGCAAAGGTCGGGTTCATGAACTTCATCATCGGCAATCGCGCTGTGGCCAAGGCCTCGGTCGCGCTCGCGGCAATCATCGTCGGCTGGTCGGGCTCGAGCCACGCTCAGAGCGAGCCCGCGATCGGCCTCGACACGATCGAGGTGCAGGGCGAGCGGGCGAACGGGCCGGTCGACGGCTATGTCGCGCGGCGCAGCGCGACCGCGACCAAGACCGACACGCCGCTGATCGAGACGCCGCAATCGGTCAGCGTCGTGCCGCGCGCGCAGATGGACGACCAGGGCGTGCAAAGCGTCAGCCAGGCGCTGCGCTACAGCGCAAGCGTTCTGGGTGAAACCCGACTCTCCTCAGGACGTTACGACAGCGTCTTCATCCGCGGATTCGGCGGCAGCGGCGGCAGCGCCGGCTTCATCAACAATCTCGACGGGCTGCGCCTGCAGCGCGGCGTCAACTTCCTCGTGCCGATCGCCGAGCCCTGGGGGCTGGAGCGCGTCGAGGTGCTGCGCGGGCCGTCCTCGATCACCTTCGGCCAGGTCAAGCCGGGCGGCCTGATCAACATGGTCAGCAAGCGCCCGCAGGAGCAGGCGCATGGCGAGGTCCAGCTGGTGCTCGGCAGCTATGATCGCCGCCAGCTCGCCTTCGACATCGGCGGGCCGGTGACGCCGGACAAGACGATCCTCTATCGCCTCGTCGGGCTCGGACGCGCCGCCGACACGCAGGTCGACTTCACAAAGGAGGAGCGGCTCTACATCGCGCCCTCGCTGACCTTCCAGCCGAATGCGGCAACGAGCCTGACGCTGCTGACCTCGTTCCAGCGCGACCCCGAGACCGGCTTCTACGGCTTCATTCCGTCCGTCGGCACCGCGTTGCCGAACCGGAACGGCCGCATCCGCAGCAATCTCTTCCCGGGCGAGCCAAATTATGAGGGCTACAGCCGCAACGCGCTCAACCTCGGCTACGCCTTCGAGCATCGCTTCAACGACGTCTTCACCTTCCGCCAGAACCTGCGCTACAGCGACCTCGAATCGCGCAACCGGACGGTCGCTGTCGCCTCGCTCGCAGCCAACCAGCGCACGCTCAACCGGCGCGTCACCGCCTCGAACGAAACGGCCCAGACCTTCGGGGTCGACAACCAGCTCCAGGCCGATTTCCGGACCGGGCCGCTGACGCACAAGCTCCTGTTCGGTGTCGACGGTTACTGGGCCGACGGCACGGCCTTCACCGGTGCCGGCGGCACGGTGCAGCCGCTCGATGCCTTCTTCCCGGTCTATGGCCGCCGGCCCTTTGCGGTCCCCGCCACCCCCGGCACGACGCAGCTCTCCGAGCAGTACGGCGTCTATCTGCAGGACCAGATCAAGCTCGACCGGCTCTCGCTGCTGGTCGGCGGCCGCTTCGACCGCGCCATGGCCCGGACGCGTGCCATGACCAACGGCGCCCTGACCAAGCAGGACGACACCGCCAATACCGGGCGCGTCGCGCTGATGTACAATTTCGACAACGGCTTTGCGCCTTATGCGAGCTACTCGACCTCGTTCGAGCCGGTGGCTGGAACGAGCTTCGGCGGCAGCCCGTTCAAGCCGACAGAAGGCGAGCAGTTCGAAGTCGGCCTGAAATACGAGCCGCCCGGCTACAACGCCTTCTTCCAGGCTTCGGTCTACGATCTGACGCAGACCAATGTGGCGACGGCCGACCCGAACAATGTCGGCTTCCAGATCCAGACCGGCGAGGTCCGGGCCCGTGGCTTCGAGTTCGAGGCGCGCGCCACCGTGCTCGAGAATCTCGATCTCGTCGCGGCCTATGCCTATACCGATGCGGAGGTGACCAAGAGCAACGGTGCCGATCTCGGCAAGCGGCCGACCGTCGTGCCCCGCCACATGGCCTCGCTCTGGGCGCACTACACTTTCAAGACCGGCCTGTTCTCCGGCCTCGGCCTCGGTGCCGGTGTGCGCTATGTCGGCAAGGGCGCCGGCGATCCCGGCAACACCTTCTTCACCGACGACTACGCCCTGGTCGATGCTGCGATCAGCTATGATCTTAGCGCCGCCAATGCCGCGATGAAGGGCTGGAAGGTCCAGGTCAACGCCCAGAACCTGTTCGACAAGGAGTATGTCGCAGGCTGCTACGCCGTCGTGCAGTGCTCCTTCGGCTTGCGCCGGACGGTGCTGGCGACCCTGTCCTATCGCTGGTGAGGGCAGAAGGCGTGCGCGCTGCATCTGCAAGCAACAGGCCGGGCGAGCTTTCGCCCGGCATCGCGGTCGCGCTGCCGCATGCACGCCAGTTCGAGATCAGCTCGACGCAGGGCCTGCCCTATCGCCTGCTGGTCGCGGTGCCTCCCGAGGTGCCACCTGCCGCTGGCTTTCCGGTCCTGGTGCTGGTCGATGGCGACGCGCTGTTCGCGACGGCGTTGACCACCGCCCGCCTGCAGGGGGGCCGGCCCGAGGTGAGCGGCGTTTGCCCGGCGGTGATCGTCGGGATCGGCTATCCCGGCGCAGCCCCGTTCGATGCCGAGCGGCGGCGGCAGGACCTGCTACCGGACGGTGGCGGTGCCGACCGGTTCCTCGACCTGATCGAGACGCAGTTGCTCCCGATGGTGGCAGATCTCGCGCCGATCGACCGGGCACGACTTGCGCTCGCCGGCCATTCCTTCGGCGGGCTTTTCACCCTGCACGCCCTGTTCAACAGACCGGGGCTGTTCCGCAGCCTCGTCGCGGGCAGCCCTTCGATCTGGTGGAACGAGCGCGGCATCCTCGCCACGCGGGCGCAGTTCCTGCGCAGCCCGGCGCCGATCATGCGGCCAAGGCTGCTGATCACCGTCGGTGGCGAAGAACAGAAGACCGATCCGCTTCGCTTCCCCGAACGCGCGACCCGCCTCGAGAAGGCCCGCATGGTCGACAATGCCGCCGAGATGGCAAGCAGCCTCGCCGCCTCCGGTCACCTCGACTGCGAGCATGTCGTCTTCGCCGGCGAGAACCATGTTTCCGTCATTCCCGCCATGCTCTCGCGCGCCGTGGCTTTCACGCTCGCCGAGGCACCCGTTCAGGGGGATAGCGCCCGATGATCGTCCGGCTGAAGCGGATCGCGACGAAGCTGATCCCAATTCTTCTCGCCCTTGGAATGCTCGCCGCCCCGGCGGCGGCCGAGCCGGTCACCGTCACCGACCTCGCCGGACGTATGGTGACGCTGCCGGGGCCGGCGAAGCGCATCGTGCTGGCCCAGGGGCGCCAGCTCAACGGGCTCGGCCTCCTGCATCCCGACCCGATCAGCCTGCTCGCCGGCTGGGGCAGCGACCATAAGCGCCAGAACCCCGACGCCTATGCCCGCTACGCCGCGAAATTCCCGGCGATCGAGACCGTGCCGACGGTCGGCGATGGCGGTACGCAGGACGGCTTCTCATTCGAGAAAGCCGTCTCGCTGGCGCCGGACCTCGTGATCCTCAGCCAATCGCTCGCCGGCACGCGGCGCGGCCCGGGCGATCTCGTCGCGCGTTTCGAGGCGGCCGGCATCACGGTCGCCGTAGTCGACTTCTACCTGCAGCCTCTGCGCGACACGGTGCCGAGCCTGCGCGTGCTCGGCAAGCTGATCGGCCGCGAGGAGCAGGCCGAGGCCTATATCCGCTTCTACGAGGCGCGGCGCGCCGTGCTCGCCAGCCGCGTACGCGACGCCGAACGGCCGAGCGTCTTCATGCATGCACATGCCGGCGGCTTCGACTGCTGCCAGTCGCCCGGCAAAGGCACCTTCGACGAGTTCATCACGCTGGCCGGTGGCCGCAACATCGCAGCTTCCATCCTGCCCGGCGCGACCGGCCAGATCAGCCTCGAGCAATTGCTGGCCGCCGACCCTGCGATCTATGTCGCGACGGGCGGCGTGCATCTCGCCCGGCGCGGCGGCCTCGTGCTCGGACTCGGCATTTCGCCGGAGGAAGGCGCGCGCAGCTTCGCCACCCTGCTCGCCAGCCCGGGCATCAGCGCGCTCAGTGCCGTGCGCAACGGCCGGGCCTACGGCCTCTGGCAGCTCTTCAACGACACCCCGCTGCACATCGTGGCGATCGAGGCGCTGGCGAAGTGGATCCATCCCGAGCGCTTCGCCGATCTCGACCCGCAGGCGACGCTGAAAGAGATCTCGACGCGGTTCTCGGCGATCCCGCTCGAGGGCACGCTCTGGATCGACGGGACCGCCAGAGGCCGGCGCTGAAAAGCTAGAGGCGCACGAGCAGAAAGGCTTTCCGATCATGACGGTTCTTTGCACCGAGGCGCGTTTCAGCCTCGCCGACCCGGCCGCGCTGCTGCGCGCGCTCTGCGAGCATCTCGTCGAGCACCATGCGACGGTGAGCGAGCGGGAGGGCGCGACACTGATCGTGCTCGACGGCAGCAAGGCTGTGCTTCGCCTGGCGAAGCAGGAACTCCTGGCGCGCGTCGAGGCACCGAACCTCGCCGGACTGCAGGCAATGAAGCTCGCGATCGCGAGCCATGTCGTCGAGCTCGCGCCTGCCGGCAGCGCGCCCGCCATCGGTTGGCAAGGTGATGGCAGCGGTCCCTCGCTCCTGCCCGATTTCAGGGTGTTGACCGTCACCGACACCGAAACGCTGACCCCGCATATGCGCCGCATCCGCTTCTACGGCGAGGATCTGGCGCGCTTCGACACGCTGGAAGCGCTGCATGTGCGCCTGTTCATCCCGCCGGCCGGTCTTGCCGAGCCGGCCTGGCCGGTGCTGAGCGAGGACGGGCTGATCACCCAGCCTCCGGCCGAGCAGCGCCCGGCCGTCCGCAAATACACGATCCGCGAGATCGACGTCGCCGCGGGTACGCTCGCCATAGACTTCGTTCTGCACGGCGATACGGGTCCCGGCTCGACCTTTGCCGAGCGCGCCCGGGCCGGCGACCGGATCGGCATGGCCGGCCCCGGTGGGCGCGGACTGCGCGATGCCGAGCGCTACCTCTTCCTCGCCGACGAGACCGGCCTGCCCGCCATTGCTCGCATGCTGGCGAACCTGCCCAGCGCTGCGCGGGGGCTCGCCGTGATCGAAGTCGCGAACGCGCAGGAGGAGCAGGTGCTGCAGGCCCCGGCCGGCGTCACCGTGCGCTGGCTGCACCGCCACCAGGCTGAGAGCGATGCCGCTCCACAGTTGCTGGCGGCATTCGAGGCGCTCGACTGGGAGCAGGACGGTCCCAGCCTCTATGTCTGGGCCGCGATGGAACACGAGGCGTTCCGGCAGCTGCGTAGCGCGACGCGCCAGCGTTTGCGCCCGGACCTCGACCAGCACCTGATCGTCAGCTACTGGCGCAACGGCCTCTCCGAGGAGCAGCACGCCCTCGAGAAAAAGGCCGCCGCCCGCGCCGGCTGAAGGGCCGCGCCGGCGGAAGACTTGCGACACCAGTCACTCGTGCCTTCGATAGCGGCGAGAGCAGGACCGCGGCCGAACAAGCGAGGCATTGCCCCGAATCGACTCCCGATCAGGTGATATCGGGCCGTGGGCGGATCGCACGGGCTGTGCGGCAGCTATCGGCGCAGCATCCCGGGCTCGCCCCGTGAGCGCGACCGCGCGTCCGGCGACGGCCGGCCCAACGCTTCTCGAATGGGGCCTTGCACGGATCGAGGCGGTATTGCAGGGCGAGCGCCAAGGCGACTGCCGCACCGACATGGTCCGCGAAACGCAGGGATAGGCCTCTCGTCAGGACTCAGATACTGCTGCCCTCCGTAACGTCACATGGGGCGCCGCGCGAAATATGGAAGCGTTGATCAGGGCAATACTGGGCAACCTCGTCCCGATTCTATTCGTCCTTTCGTTCGTCGTTGCCGCCTTCGCAGGCAAGCCGGCGCGATATGAGGCCCGGCTGCTCGACTGGCTGCTGCTTCTGTTTCTGGGGATTGGCAGCACGTGGTCCGGCATCTTCCACGTTTTCTTTCCCGGCATCGCTTCTGCTTCGATCGGCTGGGCACCAAGCCCCTTCGAGACCGAAATCGGCATTGCCGACATCGCAATGGGTGTCATGGCCTTCTTGGCGTCCTGGCGAACCTTGGATTTCAAGGCCGCCGTCATCGTCTACGTGGTGATATTCCACCTGGGCGTGACGATCGTGCACGTCCACGACGCCGTGGTGGGCGGCAATGTCGCAGCCAACAACTTTGGCCTCCTGCTGATCAGCACGATCGTGAGTGCTTTCCTCCTGCCCTGGCTCTATTTCAGGGTGCGGCGAAGCGCGTAAAGTCCTTGCAGGCCCTGACAGGGGTTGAGACTAGTTGTTTGATCCCAGGCTTTGATGGTGCAGTCTTTTCGCGCGAGTGGAAGGAAGCGCTATGGGACAGGTTCTGCACGGGAGCGCCCGCACGACAGAGGCGGTCCGTCGAGCGATACAGCATAGTCAAGAGAGCCTGAGGCAACTCG
>NZ_JAFKFX010000009.1 GCF_017308075.1 Allobosea sp. | reverse complement strand
TCGGCCGGCGGCCTGCCGCAATGGCCGGCCAAGGGCCTGGTCGTGATCGGCTTCGTGATGCTCGTCTTCCAGGGCATCTCGGAGATCATCAAGCAGATCGCGATCATGCGCGGAAAGCTCGACGACGACGACAGCTCGCGCGGCCATGCGGCCGCCGCCGAGGCCGAGGCCCAGCGCCTGCTCGACCAGGCGAAGGCCGAAGGCCTCGCCCCGTGAGCCCAGCAGCAGATTCCCGGAACGCTTCCATGACCCTCGCCCGCTCCGCCCGCGCCTGCGCGCTGCTGCTCGCGCTCAGCGCCGCCGCCTTCTTCAGCCTGCATACCGGCGAGGCCCAGGCCGCCGGCTTCGGCGACTTCATCCGCGAGAACATGGCGCCGGTGATGTTCGCCGCGCTCGTCGTCTTCCTGCTGCTCGGCTACCCCGTCGCCTTCGCGCTCGCCGCCAACGGCCTGCTCTTCGCCCTGGTCGGCATCGAGCTCGGCATGTTCCAGGAAAACTTCCTGCAGGCCCTGCCGGAGCGCATCTACGGCACGATGAACAATGACGTGCTGCTTGCCATCCCGTTCTTCACCTTCATGGGGCTGGTGCTGGAGCGCTCGGGCATGGCCGAGGACCTGCTCGACACCATCGGCCAGCTCTTCGGGCCGATCCGCGGCGGCCTCGCCTATGCCGTCGTCTTCGTCGGCGCCCTGCTCGCCGCCACCACCGGCGTCGTCGCCGCCTCGGTGATCTCGATGGGCCTGATCTCGCTGCCTATCATGCTGCGCTACGGCTATGACCGGCGCCTCGCCACCGGCATCATCGCCGCCTCGGGCACGCTCGCCCAGATCATCCCGCCCTCGCTGGTCCTGATCGTGCTCGCCGACCAGCTCGGCCGCTCGGTCGGCGACATGTATGAGGGCGCCTTCGTGCCCGGCCTGGTGCTGGCCAGCCTCTATGCCGGCTACATCTTCCTGATCACCATCGTCTATCCCAAGCGCGCCCCCGGCCTGCCGCCGGAGGCCCAGACCCTGCGCGATGCCGACGGCAAGACAAGGCGCTTCTCGCTGCTGGTGGTGACGCTGATCTGCTTTGCCATCGCCTATGCCTATATGAAGCTCTTCACCAAGCTCAGCGCCGGTGCCGACTTCGTCATCCTGACGATGTCGATCATGGTCGCCGCGGCCTTCGTCATCGCCCTCGCCAACAAGATCCTGAAGCTCAACCTGCTCTCGCGCATGACCGAGCAGGTGATCTTCGTGATGGTGCCGCCGCTCGCCCTGATCTTCCTCGTGCTCGGCACCATCTTCATCGGCCTCGCCACCCCGACCGAGGGCGGCGCCATGGGCGCGGCCGGCGCGATCCTGCTCGCCTGGGGCAAGAAGCGCATGACCTTCGACCTGCTGCGCCAGGCGACGGAGTCGACCGCCAAGCTCTCGGCCTTCGTGCTCTTCATCCTGGTCGGGGCGCGGGTGTTCTCGCTGACCTTCTACGGCGTCAACGGCCATCTCTGGGTCGAGCACCTGCTCGTCGGCCTGCCCGGCGGCGCCACCGGATTCCTGATCGTCGTCAACGTGATGGTCTTCCTGCTCGCCTTCTTCCTCGACTTCTTCGAGCTCGCCTTCATCATCGTGCCGCTGCTCGGACCGGCCGCCGACAAGCTCGGCATCGACCTGATCTGGTTCGGCGTCATCCTCGCGGTCAACATGCAGACCTCGTTCATGCACCCGCCCTTCGGCTTCGCCCTGTTCTTCCTGCGCTCGGTCGCGCCCAAGGAACGCTACAAGGACAAGGTCACCGGCAAGATGATGGAGCCGGTCACCACCGGACAGATCTACTGGGGCGCCGTACCCTTCGTCGTCATCCAGTGCATCATGGTCGCGCTCGTCGTCTTCTTCCCGCAAATGGTCATGCACTACAAATCTTCCGCAGTGCAGCTCGACCAGCAGCAGATCAACAAACAGTTCGACTCAATCCAGATACCAGGACTGGGCGGTGGCGG
>NZ_JAFKFX010000039.1 GCF_017308075.1 Allobosea sp. | reverse complement strand
TTCGTCGTCATCCAGTGCATCATGGTCGCGCTCGTCGTCTTCTTCCCGCAAATGGTCATGCACTACAAATCTTCCGCAGTGCAGCTCGACCAGCAGCAGATCAACAAACAGTTCGACTCAATCCAGATACCAGGACTGGGCGGTGGCGGACCGGGCGGACTGCCGGGGCTGGACCTCAACGCGCCGCCGACGCTCAACCTGCAATAGCGCTGCGGCAGCGACCGCGATCAAGAAAGCCCCGGATCATGGTGATCCGGGGCTTTCTTGCATTCGGGACACACTGCCTCAGGCCGGAAACGGCGCAGAGAAGGGCTGTCGCCTACCAGCGCTGCCAGTTGCCTTCATTGAGATTGTTGTCGCGCCGGACGCGACCGCTGATCACCGCGCGCATCTCACCAACCGGAGACGGGCTGCGCGCCTCGCCATAGAGCATCGCCTCGGCGTTCGAACCGAAGCTCCCGCGCGAGCTGCCATTCTGCGAACTCTTGCCGAACTCGACACGAACGCCACCGCCCACCCTGACGCAGGCCGAGGAGCCCTCGAGGCGGACGAAGCCCGGCCCGTATTCAGGACAGGGGCGCGCCGTGGCCGCCGGCGCAGGGCGCGCCGCAGCCGGCTTGCTCTTCGCTGGTCCTCGTCCGGGGATGGGCTCGCCGATCGACTGGGCTGCGACGAAGCCCGGCAAGGCGCAGAGGGCGAAGACCGTTGTGAACAGGAGTTTCATCTGCGTCCGGACACCAGGGCGATTGCGGGAGTGTAACGCTGAAAACAAGGCCCTGCTAGGGCAAGCCAGCCGCTGAAACCAGCGAAAACCCCAGCCTTGCGGCCGGGGCTCGTCGCTGGTCGTATGACCGCCTTTCGGCCCGCGGCGGCCGAACCGGCTTTGGCTTCAGAGATGATTGGCGGCGCGCGCCCTGATCAGGAAATTGTCATAGGTGTATTCGGCGATCTGGAACCAGAGATACTGATCCCCGCGGAAGGCCGACATTGCCTCATAGAGCTTCTTGAAGTCGGGGTTCTTGGCGCTCGCCTCGGCATAGACCTCCTTGGAGGCCTTGAGGCAGGCCTCGAGGATCTCCTGCGAGAAAGGCCGCAGCTGCGCGCCGCCGCCGACCAGCCGCTTCAGCGCAGCCGGATTGCGGGCATCGTATTTCGCCTGCATGTCGACATTGGCGAGGCCGGCAGCGGTCGCCAGGATCGATTTGTAGGTCTTGGGCAAGGCTTCCCATTTTGCCGTGTTGATGAAGAAGTGCAGGGCTGCGCCGCCTTCCCACCAGCCGGGATAGTAGTAATAGGGCGCGACCTTGTTGAAGCCGAGCTTCTCGTCATCGGCCGGGCCGACCCATTCGGCGGCGTCGATCGTGCCCTTCTCCAGCGCCGGGTAGATGTCGCCGCCGCCGATCTGCTGCGGCACGACGCCGAGCTTGGAGACGACCTGCCCGGCGAAGCCGCCGATGCGCATCTTCAGGCCTTGCAGGTCGGCGACCGTCTTGATCTCCTTGCGGAACCAGCCGCCCATCTGGCAGCCGGTATTACCGCCAGGAAGCGCGTAGATGTTGTGCTTCTTGTAGAACTCGTTGAGCAAATCCATGCCGCCGCCATGGTAGAACCAGGCGTTCTGCTGGCGCGAATTCAGGCCGAAGGGCACCGCGGTGCCGAAGGCGAAGGTCGGATCCTTGCCGACATAGTAATAGGACGCCGTATGGCACATCTCGACGGTGCTGTTGGTGACGGCATCGGCCGCCTGCAGCGCCGGAACGATCTCGCCGGCGGCGAAGACCTGGATCTGGAACTTTCCGTCGGTCGCTTCCGAGACAGCCTTCGAGAGGACCTCCGACGCCCCGAAGATCGTATCGAGCGACTTCGGAAAGGACGAGGTGATCCGCCATTTCACCTCGGGCATGGACTGCGCGATCGCCGGTGCGGCAATGGCGCTGGCTGCGGCGCCGGCACCGGCGGCCTTCAGGAATAGACGACGCTTCATGTGGCTGGCTCCTCCCAGAGCGCTGGAGGCGCGCCGGTGTTTCCGGTTCGCGCGCCGCCCCAGAAAAGCGGCGCTGGAACGAAAGCGCAAGAAAAAAGCATATCGACCATGCAAAATTCGCATGGCGTACGACTTTAGTCCGATCGCGCCGCCAGCATCGGCGCGGATGGTGCGCTTCCGGGAACCGCGCATGAAAAAGCCCGGCCAAAGGCCGGGCTTTCGCAATTTCAACGGGCGCAGCGAGCGAGCAGCCGCCCGCCCGAGCGCTCAGCGGGCGCGCGAACGGACCTGGAAGATGTCGAAGGTCAGCTCGGCCACCTGCCACCAGAGATACTGGTCGTTGCGGAACGCCTGCATCGCGTCGATGGCCTTCTTGAACTCGGGGTTCTTGGCCGAAATCTCGGCATAGAGCTCGTTTGACGCCTTCAGGCAGGCCTCGAGGATCTCCTGGGAGAACGGACGCAGCTGCGCGCCGGCACCGACCAGGCGCTTCAGCGCGGCCGGATTCTGGACGTCGTATTTCGAGATCATCGAGTTGGTGGCATAGGCGCAGGCCGCGTTCAGCGCCGCCTGGTAGTTCTTCGGCAGCGAAGCCCACTTCTCGGTGTTGATGAAGGCGTGGACCGCCGGGCCGCCCTCCCAGAACCCCGGATAGTAGTAGTACGGAGCCACCTTGGCGAAGCCGAGCTTCTCGTCGTCATAGGGACCGACCCATTCGGCGCCGTCGATCGTGCCCTTCTCGAGCGCCGGATAGATGTCGCCGCCGGCGAGCTGCTGCGGCACCACGCCGAGCTTGGCCATGACCTGGCCGGCAATGCCGGCGATGCGCATCTTCAGGCCCTGAAGATCGGCCGCGGTCTTGATCTCCTTGCGGAACCAGCCACCCATCTGGGCCCCGGTCGCGCCGCACTGAATGGCGTGGACATTGTACTTCTTGAAGAACTCGTTGAAGAGCTCGCCGCCGCCGCCATGCGAAAGCCAGGCGTTCTGCATGCGGGTGTTGAGGCCGAACGGCACCGAGGACGGGATCGCGAAGGTCGGATCCTTGCCGACATAGTAGTAGGCGACGGTGTGGCACATCTCGACAGTGTTGTTCGAGACGGCGTCCAGCGCCTGCAGGCCGGGGACGATTTCGCCGGCGGCGAAGACCTGGATCTGGAACTTACCATCGGTCAGCTCCGAAACCATCTTCGCCAGCGTCTCGCCACCGCCATAGATGGTGTCGAGCGACTTCGGGAAGCTCGACGTCAGGCGCCATTTCACTTCAGGATTGGACTGGGCGATCGCCGGCATGGCGATGGCGGACGCGGCAGCACCGGCGGTGGCGGCCTGGATGAACTGACGACGCTTCATTATGGGCATCTCCTCGGTAGGACCATTATCACCGCGCCGCCGTGAGTCGGCACCGCTGCTTGAGACATTGGACTGGCGATCAGGATGTGATGCAGTGGCGACATGAGCCTGGCGCCCGGTTGATCCGCGATCGCCATCATCGGCTTCAAATCTAAACCTGCACGGTTTGTGGGCAGCGCTCCCCGATCGTTGCAGGACCGGAAGCCAGGCCGGGGATGCTCACAAATGCGTCCCTGGCATGGCACGGCTGCATCACAAGCGCATGATCCAATCCCGGAACGCAGTCAACCTCGTCCTTTGGCGAATCCGCCCGCAGCGAAGAGAGCGCATCATGAATCAGGATCGGCTGGCGAAACTGAGGGCCCGCTATGCTGGGGCCAGTGGCGCCGATATCCATGATCCCCGCTTCGCGGAGGTCGCCGCCGGCCAGTTCAAGGGCGATCGGCGCAAATGGCCCTTCTCCGACGTCGCGACCTTCGTCAACGCACCTTACCGGCCCGATGCGCTGTCGCAGCCCGATCTCGGCGGCCTCGACGTCGCGATCATCGGCCTGCCGATGGATCTCGGCGTGACCAACCGGGCGGGCACCCGGCTCGGGCCGCGCGCCGTCAGGGCGGTCGAGCGGATCGGGCCGATGGATCATAGCCTCGGCACGGCGCCGCTCGGCATGCTGAAAGTCGCCGATATCGGCGACGTGCCGTTCCGCTCGCGCTATTCGCTCGAAAGCTGCCACGAGGATATCGAGGCCACCTTCAAGACGATCGTGAAGACCGGCGTCTCGACGCTCGCGGTCGGCGGCGACCATTCGATCACCTATCCGATCCTGAAGGCCGTCGGCGAGAAGCGCCCGGTCGGCATGGTGCATATCGATGCCCATTGCGACACGTCAGGACCCTATGAGGGCTCGAAATTCCACCATGGCGGGCCGTTCCGTCAGGCGGTGCTCGACGGCGTGCTCGATCCGGAGCGGGTGATCCAGATCGGCATCCGCGGCGGCGCCGAATATCTCTGGGAGTTCTCCTACGAGTCCGGCATGACCGTGATCCATGCCGACGAGGTCGACCGGATGGGGCTCGACGCCGTGATCGCCCAGGCGCTCGCGGTGATCGGCGACGGGCCGACCTATGTCTCCTTCGACGTCGATTCGCTCGACCCCGCCTTCGCCCCCGGCACCGGCACGCCCGAGGTCGGCGGCCTGACGCCGCGTGAGGCGCTCGCCATCCTGCGCGGACTGAAGGGGCGCAATATCGTCGCCGCCGACGTGGTCGAGGTCGCGCCGCAATACGACGCGACGAGCAACACCGCCCAATGCGCGGCGCAGGTGCTGTTCACCGAGCTCTGCCTGATCGCCGAGGCACGCGCGGCCGGTAAGGGCCGGCTCTGACAGAGCGGCCCATCTGCCAGCGCGCAACCGGCATCGCCCGGCCCGCTGCGGTTCGTGGCGGTTAGTCCAGCGATCCTGCCAGGTTGGTCGGCAACGGAGCTCGCCATGCCAAGGAGGCATGGCGAACCCGTCTCGGGGCTCGCGCCATGCAAATGACTTGCACTGAAGGCAACGCGGCGGCAGTATGCTGCGATGCAGCACGCATGACGTGCCGCACCAACGACACCCCATTTTCGGACGAGATACATGCCCCCCGCCAGCACGGGCGACGCCGCCATGCGTCCGCTCGCCGAACCGGCACGACGCACCGGCCTGATCCTGTTCGCCCTCGCTCTGGGCGGCTTTGCCATCGGCACCGCCGAATTCGCGGTGATGAGCCTGCTGCCCTATTTCTCGGCCGGGCTCGGCATCGACGAGCCGACCGCCGGACATGTGATCAGCGCCTATGCGCTCGGCGTCGTCGCCGGTGCGCCGGTGATCGCCGTGCTCGCGGCCCGGGTGGCGCGGCGGACGCTGCTGATCGCCCTGATGGCGGCCTTCGCCATCGCCAACGGTCTCAGTGCGCTCGCCCCCTCCTATGGCTGGATGTTGCTGTTCCGCTTTCTCAGCGGTCTGCCGCATGGCGCCTATTTCGGTGTCGCCGCGCTGGTCGCAGCCTCGCTGGTACCGGCGAACCAACGGGCGCAATCAGTCGCGCGGGTCATGCTCGGCCTGACCATCGCGACCATCCTCGGCGTGCCATTCGCGAATTTCCTGGGCCAGACACTGGGCTGGCGCTGGGGCTTCGGCATCGTCGCCGTGCTAGCTCTCGCGACCGCCGTCATGGTCGCCGCCTTCGCGCCGAAGGACGTACCACAGACCGGCGCGAGCCCCTTGCGCGAACTCGAGGCGCTGCGGAGCCGACAGGTCTGGCTGACGCTGGCGATCGGCGCCGTCGGCTTCGGGGGGATGTTCGCGGTCTACACCTATGTCGCCTCGACCTTGATGGAGGTGACCGGCGTCTCGGCAGCGACGGTGCCGGCGGTCCTCGCGATCTTCGGGCTCGGCCTGACGGCCGGCACGCTCGTCGCCGCCTGGGCGGCGGACCGGGCGCTGATGCCCGCGATCGGCGCGATCCTGTTGTGGAGCGCGGCCTCGCTGGCGCTGTTTCCGCTGGCGGCGGGGAACATCTGGACCGTATCGGTGGTGGTCTTCATGATCGGCTGCGGCGGCGGCCTCGGCGCCGCCCTGCAGACCCGGCTGATGGACGTCGCCGGAGAGGCGCAGACGCTCGCCGCCGCTCTGAACCACAGCGCCTTCAACACCGCCAACGCGCTCGGCCCCTGGCTCGGCGGCATGGCGATAGCGGCCGGCTATGGCTGGACCTCGACAGGCTGGGTCGGCACGGGCCTGGCGCTCGGCGGCTTTGCCATCTTCATGGTGGCCTTGTGGGACATGCGGGCAAGCGGCAGCGCGCCCCTGCCCGCTCCGGCCGAATAGCGAGCGCCCCCGGCTCAGCCCGGCAGCGGCGCAGCGACTAGGCGCATCGCCGCCGGAATTGCCGCGCGGCCCGCGTCGAGCTGGTCCGTCAGCACATAATACCAGTTGAAGCCGACATAGAGCCCAAGCCGCATCTCGACTTCATCCAGGCCGATCTCACCACGCGCCACCGCCGCTGCGAACAGGGCGCGGACATCGCACAGACGCTCCGGCAGGAATTTGTCGCGCAAGGCGGCAAGCGCCGCGGCATCGTTCTGGGCTTCCGCGACCAGAGCACGAAACGTCCGGCCGGACGGCGTGTCACGCCAGAAATCCCAGAGCGCGGCAGTATAGAGGGCAAGATCATCCGCCAGGCCACCGGTCGCCGCGGCCTTCACCATCGCCTTCTCGGCGGCGTAGACCTCGATCAGCAGTTCGGCCTTGTTCTTCCACCAGCGATAGATCGTCGGCTTTCCGGCTCCGGCCCGCCGGGACACGGCGTCGATCGAGAAGCCGGCATAGCCCTCCTCCGCGAGAACCGCCCGCGCCGCCGCGAGAATCGCCGCCTGCGATGCCGGGTTGCGGCGCGCGCCGATAGAGGCACGGCGCGGCGCCGAGCGGTCAGTCGCGTTCATTCTTGTCCCACTGCTTCCACCAACCACGCGTGGTGCCTCCTTGCGCCGGCTCCGGCGGCCAGCCTTCGCTCACCAGGCCAGCGCCGCCTCTTGATATCGAAACGATCCGTATCTATCAATCCAATCGAAACGATACGTTTCGTTATGGAGACCTGATATGTCCCTTCCATCCTTGGCCTCAGCCTTGCTCGCCCGCCTGCGATTTCTCGCAACGCTGATGCTCGGCGCCTATCTTCTGATCAATCTGCTGCTGTCGGCGCTTGCGCCGCTGACATCCGGCTGGTCGACCTGGTCGGTCACCGCCCTCGCCGTCCCGCCAATGGTTCTCGGAATGGTCTATCTCGTCATCCCGATCGCGCGTCGCCAGGGCTGAAGCGCCACCGCTTCGAGGCCGCAGGCACGGCGCGGCAGCGATCGAATCGGGCGCACCGGCCGCCGGCCCGGCTGCCGGTGCTCCCAGCCTTTTTCTCCTTCCACTGGAGGAAACGCCTGCGCCCTGAGGCGCTCCAAGAACAGGCCGAAGCGCCGCAGCGCCGGATTTGCTTCGGCAACGCGCTGGCCAGCCGCGGACGAATTGCGCTTTCGTCGCAAGATCCGACAAGCGCCAAAGGCGAGAAAATCCGCAAATAATCGAGCCAAAGCAAAGCCTTGCAGTGCATTTTTCTTGTGCCGGAAGGCTCAGAAAAGCTGCAAGGCGCCCCTTGCGGGCAAGGCCCGTGATCGCACAATCTGCGCGCACAAGCCGGAACGGGAGCTCGAAACGCCCTGCCTGGCGAACCCAAAGGGGAGGCACCATGAAAGGTTTCGTTCGCTTCATCGCCGCCGCAGCGCTCACCGCCATCGGCGCCACCGGTGCCCTGGCGCAGGCCAAGGAATGGAAAGAGGTCAGGATCGGCACGGAAGGCGCCTATCCGCCCTACAACAACCTCAACGCCAAGAAGGAGCTCGAGGGCTTCGAGATCGATTACGGCAACCTGCTCTGCGAGAAGATGAAGGTGAAGTGCACCTGGATCGTGCAGGACTGGGACGGAATCATCCCGGCGCTGCAGGCCAACAAATACGACATCATCATCGCCGGCATGAACGCCACCGACGAGCGCAGGAAGCAGGTCGACTTCACCTCGCCCTACAGCAAGACCCCGATCTGGATGGTCGGCCCGAAGGCGACGACTTCCACCGACATCTCCCCCGCCGCCCTCAAGGGCAAGGCGATCGGCGCGCAGGGCTCGACGATCCACGCGAACTTCCTCGAGAAATTCTACAAGGACTCGACCGCGCGGCTCTATCCGACCCAGGAAGAGGCCAATCTCGACCTGCTGAACGGCCGCCTCGACTACATCGTCGCCGACGCGCTGGCGCTGGCCGACTTCCTCAAGGGCCAGGGCAAGGATTGCTGCAAGCTCATCGCCGAAGTGAAGCGCGACGACGCGATCCACGGCGCAGGCGTCGCCGGTGCGGTGCGCAAGTCCGATACCGCCCTCAAGGCGATGTTCGACAAGGCGATCGCCGAAACTATCGCCGACGGCTCGCAGAAGAAGATCGAAGACAAGTGGTTCAAGTTCAACTGACCCTTGGCTGAGGCCTGCCCGCCGGCCGCACCAGGCCGGCGGGAACCACTCCCTCACGCGCCGGCTCTCCCATGCTCGACAAATTCGCCCTGCTCGGCTTCGGCCCCGGCGGCTGGGGATGGGCCCTGCTGCAGGGCGCCGCCATCACCATCTCGATCGCCCTCGCCACCCTGCCCTTCGGATTGGCGCTCGGCCTGATCGTCGCGCTCTGCAAGCGCTCGGAGAGTATCGTCCTGCGTGCCTTCGCCACGGTCTACACCACGGTGTTCCGCGGCGTGCCCGAGCTGCTGACGCTCTACATCATCTATTTCGGCATCCAGATCGTGGTGCAGAAAATCTGGTCGGGCTTCTCGATCCCGCCCTTCGTCGCCGGCATGGTGGCGCTCGGCATGGTGCTCGCCGCCTTCTCCAGCGAGGTCTGGGTCGGCGCGCTGAACTCGATCCAGAAGGGCCAGCGCGAGGCCGCCGCCGCGCTCGGCCTGTCCAAGCCGCAGGCCTTCCGCCTGGTCGTCTTCCCGCAGCTGATCCGCGTCGCCCTGCCCGGCCTCGGC
Organism: Allobosea sp.; assembly: GCF_017308075.1. Classification (GTDB taxonomy): domain Bacteria; phylum Pseudomonadota; class Alphaproteobacteria; order Rhizobiales; family Beijerinckiaceae; genus Allobosea. The sequence goes on along the minus strand of NZ_JAFKFX010000039.1, from coordinate 116,617 downwards.
AACAACTGGATGGTGCTGCTGAAGGAGACCTCGCTGGTCTCGGTGATCACGCTGCCCGACATCATGTTCATCACGACGCGCGCCAATGTCGTGACCAAGGAACCCTTCCTGTTCTTCGGCGCGGCGATGCTGATCTATTTCGGTTTCTCGCTGATCTCCGCCTGGGGCATCGGCAGGATGGAGAAGCGCACCAATCGCGGCTATGCCGCCTTCGGCGGGACGACGCGATGAACTGGTGCGAATATCCCGGCTATTTCGTCGGCTCCGAGGTCTTCCAGAACTATGGCTGCCGCATGTTCGGCGGCCTCTGGGTCACCTTGCAGCTCGTGGTGATTTCGGTCGCGGTCGGCTTCGCGATGGCCGTCGGTCTCGCCGTCGCCCGGCTCTACGGCCCGCGCTGGGCGCAGGTCGCGATCAACGGCTACACCACCTTCTTCCGCGGGACGCCGCTGCTCTGCCAGCTCTTCCTGGTCTATTACGGTTTCGGCCAGTTCCGCCTGTTCTGGCAGGATATCGGGCTCTGGTGGTTCTTCCGCGAGCCGTTCTACTGCGCCGTCTTCACCTTCACGATCAACACCGCCGCCTACCAGGCCGAGATCCTGCGCGGCGCGATCCAGTCGATCCCGCGCGGCCAGTTCGAGGGCGCGCTGGCGCTCGGCCTGCATCGCTGGTCGTCGCTCCGCCATGTCATCCTGCCCCAGGCGATGATCCTGGCGCTACGCCCGCTCGGCAACGAGCTGATCGTGATGATCAAGGCGAGCGCCATCGCCTCGCTGGTGACGCTGTTCGACCTGATGGGCGCGACGCGGCTCGCCTTCGCGCGCTCCTTCGACCTGTCGATCTACCTCTACGCAGCCCTGATCTATCTCGCTTTGACCGAACTGATCCGCAGGGTCTGGGACCGGCTGGAACTCAGGCTGACCAAGCATCTGGCGATGCGGTAAGCGGCGCTCCGCTCACGCCGGCAAGGTCAGGATCAGCGGGCCGTTGGCGGTCGCGACGACGGTGTGCTCGAACTGCACGGTCGGGGCGCGCGGCTCTGAATAGAGGGTCCAGCGGTCGTCGCCCTCATTCTCGGCCCAGTCGGCGCCCAGCGACAGGAACGGCTCGACCGTGAAGACCAGCCCTTTCTGCATGACACGGCGCTCGGAGCGCTCCGGCCAGGTCGCGATCTCCTTCGGCTCCTCGTGAAGCGAGCGACCGATGCCGTGGCTGGCGAGGTTGCGGACCAGGCTGTAGCCGTTCTTCTGTGCGAAACGGCCGACGGCCTGACCGATTCCGGCCAGCGGCTTGCCGGCACCAACCTGGCCGAGCCCGGCCCAGAGCGCCCGCTTGCCGTCGCGGCAGAGTCGCTCGATCCGGCGGTCGACGGGCGGCACGGTGAAGGAAGCGCCGGTATCGGAGAAATAGCCGCCCTTCTCGGCGGAGACGTCGATGTTGACGAGGTCGCCGGCGACGATGCGGCGCTGCCCGGGGATGCCGTGAGCCACTTCCTCGTTGATACTGATGCAGGTCGCGCCGGGGAAGCCGTAGACGGTCTCGGGCGCCGAGCGCGCGCCATGCCGTTCGAGCATCTCGCGGCCGATCGCGTCGAGCTCGGCGGTCGTCATGCCAGGCTCGAGCGCCTTGCCCATCACTGCAAGCGTCTCGGCGACGATGCGACCGATCTCGCGCAGCGCCTGCAGTTCGTCATCATTGCTGATCGTCATGCACGGTTCCCTGCCGGATTTCCGGCGGGCGGGCAAGGCATCGGGAGCGCAGCTCCGGATGTCGTGAGCGCAGACGTGCGTTTAGGGACAGGCCGGCTTAGCGCCATGCACCTTCCCTCCTCCGCCCCCGCGCGCTACACGCGCTTCGGAACCTTACGAACCGGAATGGAGCAGTCCCATGGCCAAAGTCGCTTTCCTCGGTCTCGGCGTGATGGGCTATCCCATGGCCGGCCACCTCAAGGCCAAGGGCCATGAGGTCACCGTCTACAACCGCTCCCCCGCCAAGGCGCAGGCCTGGGTCGCGCAGCATGGCGGTGCTTCGGCGCCGACGCCGGCCGATGCCGCCAAAGGCCAGGAGATCGTCTTCTGCTGCGTCGGCAATGACGACGATCTGCGCTCTGTGACGACCGGTGAAGGCGGCGCCTTCGCCGCCATGGGCAAGGGCACGGTCTTCGTCGACCACACCACCGCCTCGGCGAATGTGGCGCGCGAACTCGATGCCGCGGCGAGCGCCGCCGGCTTCGGCTTCATCGACGCGCCGGTCTCGGGCGGGCAGGCCGGCGCCGAGAACGGCGTGCTGACCGTGATGTGCGGCGGCGACCAGGCGACCTATGCCCGCGTCGAGCCGGTGATCGCGAGCTTCGCCCGGATGTGCAAGCTGATGGGCCCCGCCGGTGCGGGCCAGCTCACCAAGATGGTCAACCAGATCTGCATCGCCGGCCTCGTCCAGGGTCTGTCGGAAGGCGTCCATTTCGCCAAGCGCGCCGGGCTCGATGTCGAAGCGATGCTCGAGGTGATCTCGAAGGGCGCCGCCGGCTCCTGGCAGATGGAGAACCGCGGCAAGACCATGAACGCCGGCAAGTTCGATTTCGGCTTCGCGGTCGACTGGATGCGCAAGGACCTCGGCATCGTGCTCGACGAAGCCCGCCGCAACGAGGCGACGCTGCCGGTCACAGCGCTGGTCGACCAGTTCTACGCCGACGTCCAGAAGCTCGGCGGCGGCCGCTGGGACACCTCCAGCCTGCTGAAGCGCCTGGAGAAGTAAGGGCGCCCTGCCCTTCCCGCATCGTCATTCCGGACAAGTCGCGTAGCGACGCAGCTCAGGAATGACAGCTCACAGCGACATCAGATTATCCCGCCAGCCGCGCCACCTCGGCGCGCAGGACCGGCAGAAGATCGGCCTCGAACCACGGGTTCTTCCTCAGCCAGCCATTATTGCGCCAGGAGGGATGCGGCAGCGGCAGGATGCGCGGACGCCGCTCCTGCCCGAGGATGGCGCGCCAATCGGCGACGGTCGCGGTCAGATCGGCCGCCGCCTTCGGGCCGAGATGCCAGGCTTGCGCATAGCGGCCGATCACCAGCACGAGTTCGACCTCGGACAGGCCGGCGAGCACGCGTGCCCGCCAGGCCGGCGCGCATTCGCGCCGCGGCGGCAGGTCACCGCCCTTGCCGTCCAGACCCGGAAAACAGAATCCCATCGGCACGATCGCAACGCGCGTGCCGTCATAGAAGCGCTCCTTGTCGAGGCCGAGCCAGTCGCGCAGCCGGTCGCCCGAGCGATCGGTGAAGGGCCGTCCGCTGGCATGGACACGGGTCCCCGGCGCCTGGCTGGCGATCAGCAGCCTTGCGCTCGCCGTCGCCTGGATGACCGGCCGCGGCTCATGCGGCAATCGCGGCGGATAAAGCGGCGCATCGCGACAGAGGCGGCAGGCCCGCAGCTCGGCGAGGACGGCGTCGAGGGGTTCGGGCGCCGCTCGTTCCCGCGGCATCATCGGCCGGCCAGCCAAGTCGCCCCGCCCAGCCGGCGCGAAATCAGCCCGTCACAATTCCAGGCCGGAAGCTTCTCGGTATGGCGGTGCGGATCGCCCGGCTCGATGGTGGCGACGCCGTTGATGCGGCCCTCGCGCTGGGTCCGCAGCACATAGAGCTGACCGCTGCGCTCCACCGTGAAGCAATAGGTCCGACGCGTCTCGTGTGGGCCGTAATAATAGCAGACCGCCTCCTGCGTCGTGGTCCAACAGGCATCGCGGTTGAGGACGTGCCGGTTATGGCCGGTGGCCCGACCGTCCTTGTGGTGGAACTCGCTGAACGGGCGGCCATTATTGTAGCGGCCGCTCACCGTGTTGCCCTCGAAGAGCAGGCGGATCTCCTCGCCGGACAGGCGCTCTGCGGCGGAGGCGGGCATGGCCAGCGCGGCGAGCGCGATCAGCGCAGCGGCGCGGCGGCGCGCCATTCGGGTCACCGCGCAGCCAGCAGGCGACGCGACATCGGCACGGCCGGTGCGCGCGAGATCAAACCATCGCAATACCAGGGCTGGCCGCCATCATTGTGATTGCGCGGATTGGCGAGTTCGACGGCGGCGACCGCATTGATCCGGCCATTCTCGAGATTGCGCAGCACATAGAGCCGCTGGTTCATCTCGACGGTGAAGCAGTGGATGGTGCGGTCGCTCGGCGGGCCGTAATAATAGCAGACGGCATCCTCCTTGATGATCCAGCAGGCATCGCGGTTCTGCTGCCAGCCATTATGGCCGAGCGCCCGGCCATCCGGGTCGTGATACTCGGTGAAGAAGCCGCCACCGGTATAGCGGCCGCTCACCGTGTTGCCGGTGAAAGCCTGCCTGATCTGTTCGCCGGTCAATCTTTCGGTCGCCAGCGCCGGCAAAGCGAAGAGCAGTGCAAGCAGGACTGTGACACCGCGCACCCTTCAGGCCTTCCAGCTCGGGCGGGCGGAAAGTTCGCCATGCCAGCGCCGGATATTGGCGAGATCCTCGGACAGCGGAATGCGCGACGGCTTCATGAAATCGACCGCGATGCCGGCGGTGATGTCGGCGACGCTCAGCTCGTCGCCGCAGACGAAGCGATTTGCGGCCAGCTGGAGATCGAGCAGCATCAGCTGGTCGTCGATCATCTCGCGATTGGCCTGCGCCCATTCCGGCACCTGGTCCTCCAGCTCGGCCATGGAGGGATGACTGTGCCGAAACACGGCGGCGACGCTGGAGAACAGGCCGAGTTCGACCCTGCGGTTCCACATCTCGATCAGCGCACCCTGCTTCGGGTCGCGGCCGAACAGGGCAGGCGTCGGATGCAGCCCTTCGATGTAGCGGCAGATCGCCATGGTCTCGGCCAAGGCGGTGCCATCGTCCAGAACCAGCACCGGCAGGCGCTGGGACGGGTTGATGCGGGTGAACTCCGGCGTCTTGTGCTCCTTGCGGCCGATGTCGACCGGGACCAGATCAGGCAGCGGCACGCCCTTCTCGGCGAAAAAGATGCGGACGCGCCGCGGATTGGGCGCTCGCCCGCCATCATAGAGCTTCATCGCCACCCTCACAGCATTCTGGCTTCCAGCCGCATTCAGGGCGCCGAGCGCGCCCTGTCAAGACAAAGCCGGACAACAGGGCGCGAGCATGGCCGAGCGGCCCTGGCCCCGCCGGCCCGGCCTTACGGAACCAGTGCGCCCGCCGATCGCGGGCGATTCCGGAAAGCCCGGCGATGCCTATAGCGCCGGCGCGAGCAGCAGGAGCGCGACCGGCACCGTCAACGCCGCCAGCACCGTTTGCAGGGCGCAGATTCCGGCCATCAGCGGCGCATCGCCGCCGAGCTGCCGCGCCATGACATAGGAAGAGGAGGCCGTCGGCAGGGCATGGAACAGGATCGCGATCAGCGCCGCCTGCCCCCCCAGTCCGAAGGCCTTGAGGACCAGGAAGGTCACGAGCGGCATGAGCACGAATTTCGCGAAGGAGGCGGCGAGCGCCGGACGCAGCCCCCGGCCGAGGGCCCCCCAGTCGAGCGCCGCCCCGACGCAGAGCAGGCCGAGTGGCAGCGAGGCTTGGCCGAGCGCCTTCAGGAAACCCTCGATGCCCGGCGGCAGGCCGAGCCCGGCGGCCTGAATGGCGATGCCGATCAGGCAGGACATCAGCAGGGGATTGAGCGCGAGGCCACGCAGCACGCCGCGCAGGCTCGGCTGGGCCACGCCCCAGCGCGCGAAGACCAGCACGCAGAGCAAATTCACCGTCGGGACGATCGCGGCATTGGCGACGGCAGCCAGCGAAAGGGCGGGAGCGCCGAGCAGGCTGACCGCGGCGCTGAGTCCGACATAATTGTTGAAGCGGATGCCACCCTGGAAGACGGAGGTGAAGGCCGCGTCGCTCGAGGCAAGCCAGGGCTTAGCCAGTACCAGCAGCGCCGAGACGACGATGATCGGGATCACCAGCGCGATGGCGAGAGCGCCGACCGGAACACCGCGCAGATCCGCCATCGACAGCGCATGGATGAACAATGCGGGCAGAAGCACGTAATAGCAGAGCCGCTCCGCCTGCGGCCAGAAGCTGTCGGGCAGGAAGAGTCGACGATGCATCAGGTGGCCGAGCGCGATCAGCAGGGCGATCGGCGCGAGCGCAAGAAGAATGGCGCCGATCATCGGCCTGCTCCGGCTGACCTTCGGGGAGAGAAAGACCGTCTTCTAGAGCCAAGCCGCAAGCGAAGACATTCCCCATGACAGCCCGCTGTCATGCGCCGGCCACATGCCTCGCTGCGGGCGTCAGCGGCGCAGAGGCCGGAGAGGGCATCAGGCCCACCCCGCCATCGCGCAATTTCGGTCCGGTTCCGAGAGAATGCGGCACGAGCTAGCGTGGATGGCTCTGGCGCCATTCCGAAGGCCGCTGGAAGGTCAGGGCCCAGAGACCGCGACCGGCGGCCCTCGCCTCCTCCTCCTCGGCCCGGTAGTCGCCATAGGCGAGCGCCTGGCCGTTGCGGACGAGCGCAGCGTTGATCTCGGCCTCGCCCTGGCGGCAGCGGGCGAGGCCGCGGCCATAGCGGTCCGGCCGCGAGATGGTGCAGGTGACATTGCCGCGCGCCAGCATGTCGGCGAGCACACGGCGCGCCTGTCGCCCGCAGGCGACATCGCGGCCGCTCCTATCGCGGCAGGTCTGGCGGTATTCGGGCGCGTCTATGCCCTCGAGCCGCAGTTCCTCACCGGCGAGTCTGAGGGAATCGCCGTCGATCGCCTCGGCTGCACCGGTCAGGATTTTGGCGGGCCCGAGTCGATATTGCAGAACCGCCCCCGCCACGGCCAAAAGGCCGATGAAGCCGAGCGCGACGACGAGATCGACCGCGCGACCGACGCGCCGCCAGCCAAATAGGCCATGACCATTCGTCCTGATTCCGAAGCGAGACATCAGCACTAGCTTAACGATTTCCTGCCCATCATGGCGAGCCGGTGCGCAAGGTGCGCCACGGCCAGGAGCCGCTTTTCTCGGGTATGCCGGAACTCACCGTCGAACAGGTCCAACGCGGTCGCGGACCCGACCCGTCGGCGCTGGCGCGCCGCAAGCTGATCAGCCGCGAGGTGCGATCGGCCCGCGAGCGGCTGACCTCGACGACCGGCCTCGACCGTGCTTTCGACTACGAGCTCGTCCGGCTCTTCGCCCAGTACCGGCTGAACGGCACGGCGGGCACATTGGTGCTAGCGCTGCTCGTCGGCGCAGCGGCCTGCGCCTGGGTGCCGCTCTTCAGGGTCTCCGCCTGGTTCGCCTTCGTGGCGATCGCCTGCGTGCTGATGTTCGTGCTCTGCCGGCGTTTCCTGGCCGAGCCCTCGGCAGAGGCGCGGATCAGCTTCTGGCGCAAGACGATGCCGCTGGCCGAGATGCTGCACGGCGTCTCCTGGGCGCTGCTGCCGGTCCTGTTCATCGGGGTCGAGGCGCCGGGCGCGCGCTTCTTCCTGACGACGACGCTGCTGATCGTCAGCGCGATCACGGTGATGCTCTCCGCCACCATGCCGATGGCGGTCTATGCCGGGCTGGTCCCGGTCACAAGCGCCCTGGTGCTGTTCTTTTCCGGCCGCTCCGACATCGACAGCCTCACCATGCTGATGATGGCAGCCTGCGCCCAGCTCTTCTTCATTTTCCTCGCCAACCGGCTCTACTCGACCTCGGTCGCGACCATCGAATTCCGGGCCGAGAAGGACGCGCTGATCGCGGAGCTCGGTACCGCCAAGGCCAATTCCGACGAGGCACGGCGCAAGGCCGAGGAGGCCAACCTCGCCAAATCGCGTTTTCTGGCGACGATGAGCCATGAGCTACGCACCCCGCTCAACGCCATTCTCGGCTTCTCCGAGGTGATGAAGAACGAGGTTTTCGGCGAGCACGCCAATAGCGCCTATAAGGAATATTCCGGCGACATCCACGGCTCCGGCCAGCATCTGCTCAACCTGATCAACGAAATTCTCGACCTCTCGCGCATCGAGGCCGGCAAGTACGAACTCAACGAGGAGGCTCTCAGCCTCGCCGGCATCGTCGACGACTGCGCGCACATGCTGAATCTGCGGGCCAAGGCGAAGAGCCAGACCATCCGCCAGGCGGTCGAGCCCGACCTGCCGAAGATCTGGGCGGATGAGCGTGCCATCCGGCAGGTCGTGCTCAACATCCTCACCAACGCCATAAAGTTCACGCCGCAGGGCGGCGAGATCTCGGTCAAGGTCGGCTGGACCGCGACCGGCGGGCAATATGTCTCCGTGAGCGACACCGGCCCCGGCATCCCCGAGGACGAAATTCCGGTGGTGCTGCAGAGCTTCGGCCGCGGCTCGCTCGCGATCAAGACGGCCGAACAGGGCTCCGGCCTCGGCCTGCCGATCGTCAAGGGCCTGATCGACCTGCATAATGGCGGCTTCAGCCTGAAATCGAGGCCGCGCGCCGGTACCGAGGTGACGATCACCTTGCCGGCCGAGCGCGTGATGGACGCATTGCCGGCGCTGCCCGAGCCCGGCGCACGCACGGCGGCCTGAACGGGCAATCGCGCCTTCCGGCGGCGCACGGGGGCACCCCGGCTTCAGGCAAGCCGCTCAGGAACGGAGCCGGGGCGCAGACCGAGAGCGGGTTGCGCGCCGTCCGGCCTTTCGCTCCGCTATTCGCCCTTCTGCGAGACCTGCGCTTGCGTGAAGGTCGCCATGCCGGAATGGACGCCGGCGGCGGCCTTGACGAGACCGGCGGCCAGCGCCGCGCCCGTGCCTTCGCCGAGCCGCATGTCGAGCGCCAGCAGCGGCTGCTTGCCGATCCGGACCAGCGCCTGCGCATGCGCGCCCTCGGCCGAGAGATGGCCGGCGAGGCAATGGTCGAGCGCCGACGGATCGAGCGCATGCAGGATCGCGGCGGCGGCAGTCACGACATAGCCGTCGAGGATCACCGGAATGCGCTGCAGCCTGGCGGCGAGGATCGCGCCGCAGATCGCCGCGATCTCGCGCCCGCCGAGGCGGCGCAGCACCTCCAGGGGATCGCCGAGATGGGCGGCGTGCAGCTCCAGCCCGGCCTCGACGGCCGCGACCTTGCGCTGCAGCCCGTCATCGTCCACCCCGGTGCCGCGGCCGCACCATTCGGCAGCGCTACCGCCATAGAGCGCGGCGAAGATCGCCGCGGCCGAGGTCGTGTTGCCGATCCCCATCTCGCCGAGCGCCAGCAGGTCGGTGCCGCCGGCGAGCGCTTCCATGCCGAAGGCCATGGTGGCGACGCAGGCCCGCTCGTCGAGCGCATCCTCCTGGGTGAAGTCGCCGGTCGGCAGATCGAGGGCGAGATCGAAGACCTTGAAGCCGAGATCATAGGCGGCGCAGATCTGGTTGATCGCGGCGCCGCCGGCGGCGAAATTCTCCAGCATCTGGCGCGTCACCGATTGCGGATAGGCTGAGACACCCTGGGCGACGACGCCGTGATTGCCGGCGAAGACGCAGACCAGCGGCCGGTCGACCCGCGGCGGCGCCTTGCCCTGCCAGGCGGCGAGCCATTCGGCGATCTCCTCGAGCCGGCCGAGGCTGCCGATGGGCTTGGTCAGATCCTTGTCGCGGGCGCGTACGCTGTCGGCCGCGGCCATGTCGGGGCCGGGCATGCCGGCAATGAGCTGGCGGATATCGTCGAAAGGCAGGCCGGAGGAAGACATCGCGTCTCGTCTTTTCGCAAACTTTTGGAATCCGGCGGCTGAGCCATCGCCGCCTGCTTGCCGCTGCTGCTATAGGCTGAGGCGAGCGAAGACAATCTGGGATATCGACGCGGAATGGCCGAAGCCGAAAGCGAGAATGCGCCTGCCGCGCCGCCGACCTGGCCGGGCTGGCTCGCCGCGACGGCCGCCTGCATCCGTTTCTATTCACGCCTGCCGGTGCCGGAGATGCCGGGCGAGAGCGCCCATGCGACGCCGGATTTCCGGCTGCTGCCACGGGCCCTACCCCTCGCCGCCCTGCTGATCGCGCTGCCTACGGCGCTCGTCACGCTCGCGACCGGCCTCGCCGGGCTCGACGACCTCGTCGTCGCATCCCTCGGTGTCGCCGTGTTGGTCTTCACCACCGGCGCCTTCCATGAGGACGGACTGGCCGACAGCGCCGACGGGCTGTTCGGCGGCTGGACGCCCGAGCGCCGGCTCGAAATCATGAAGGATAGCCGCATCGGCAGCTATGGCACGCTGGCGATCGGGCTTGCGCTGCTGCTGCGCGTCTCCGCACTGGCGGCGATCCTCGACGGCGCAGGCGCCTTCGCCGCAGCGGCCGCCATTCTCGGGGCCGCCGCCTGGTCGCGTGTGGAGGGCATCCGCGTCGTCGCGACACTGCCGCCGGCACGAACCGACGGCGCCTCGGCGGCGGTCGGCACACCGGAACGCGCGGTGCTGCCCTTCGCCTACGGCCTCTCCGCCGGCATCGGGCTTCTGCTCGGGCTCGCCGGCGCGCTGCCACCCGCAGGCCTCGTCATCGGCATCGGGCTTTCGGCGCTGGCGAGCGGCTGGCTGATGCGCACCGCAAAGCGGCTGATCGGCGGGCAGACAGGCGACATCGCCGGGGCCTGCCAGCAATTATCCGAGATTGCGATCTATCTCGGCATCGCTCTCGCTCTCGGCTGGAGCGGGCCATGAGCGCCGTATCGAGCCCCTGCATCCGCATCTGCGTGATCGACCCGGCGAGCAAGCTCTGCGAGGGCTGCGGACGTACGCTTCAGGAGATCGCGCAATGGTCCCGCCTCTCCGAAGCGGAGCGTCTGGCGATCATGGCGCTATTGAATGAGCGGCTGAAGGCGCGGCCCGAACGGCCTCAGCCGTCATTGCGGGCGGAAGCGAAGCAATGACGGCGGCGTCTCACCCCGCTGCGAGACGGCGAAGTTCCTCGCCGCTCAGCCTGAAGAAGACCTTCTCCGGCTGGGGCGAAGCACCGAGGCTTTCATAGAAGTCCAGCAGGCGGACATCGTCGCGCGCCGCCGTCCAGTCGACACGGCCAAAGCCACGCGTCAGGGCGAGACGCGCCAGTTCGGCCATCAGGCGGCGCCCTACGCCGAGGCCCCGCGCTGCCTGCGCGACATAGAGCTCCTTCAGGAAGAAGCCGGCCCGCAGGCCGGGCCCGGGATAGATCGCCGCGAAGGCGGCGAAACCGACGAGCGCATCTCCGTCTGTCGCGACCAGGAGCTCGGCTCCGGCCGGGCGGCCCGCAAGCCCAGCACGGATCTCGGCATCAGACGGACATGGCACGCGATAATGCGCCTGCATCTCGGCCATCAGGCGGGCGAGCGCCGGATGATCGGCTTCGATGCCGGCGCGGATCGAGAGCACGGTTCTTCGCCTGCTCAGAAGACCAGCGACCAGAAGAAGCGGGCGCAGACCACCAGCAGGAAAATGCCGAAGGCGACTTCGAGCTTGCGCTTCGACAGCCGGTGCGCCAGGCGCGCGCCGATCGGCGCCGTCCAGATCGAGGTCGGGATGAAGAGCAGGAAGCCGATGAAGGAGACATAGCCGAGCGAGAGCGGCGGCAGGAGGTCCATTTTCGGCCAGCCGGCATAGATGTAGCCGAGCGCGCCGGGGATCGAGATCAGCACGCCGAGCCCGGAGGAGGTCGCGACCGCCTGGTGGATCGGGCGGCCGTAGAAGGTCATGAACAGGCTGGAAAGCTGCCCCCCGCCGATCCCCATCAGGGCCGAGAGCACGCCGATGATCAGCCCGTAAATCCGCATCAGGAAAGGCCCGGGCATGTCGTCGCCGAGCTTCCAGCGGTCGGAGGCGAAGAGCAGACGCATGGCGCTGGCGAAGGCGACCGCGACGAAGACCGCCTTGAACACGTCCGGCGGAGCGTAGCGCGCGATCAGGCTGCCGAAGCCGACGCCGAAGATCACGGGCAGCGCCCAGATCCGCAGAATTGAGGTATCGACGAGGCCCTTGGCGAAGTGCGCGCGGTAGGAGCGGATCGAGGTCGGGATGATCACGGCCAGCGAGGTGCCGACGACGAGGGGCATGCGCACCTCCTCGGGAACGCCGATGACCCGGAAGACCTCGTACAGCACCGGCACGATCACCGCGCCGCCGCCGACGCCGAAAAGGCCCGCAAGCAGGCCGGTGACGGCGCCGGCCGCGACCAGAGAGACCGCGAGGAAGATCAGGTCGTTCAGGGGAATGCCGGCGATCATAGCGCTTCCGATCCGGGAAAGTTCGGGCTGCTCTTAGGGATTTGCCGAAAAAGGGCAAGGTTGGCAGGGCAGAGCCGTCATGCGCCGGGGCGCTTTTTCTCGTCGAAGGATCCGGCTCAGTCCCGGACGCCTTCGCGGCCGGCGATCGCCATGCAGGTCGCAGTCAGCATGGCGCAGAGCCGGCGCGCCCCGCCCGAGATCGCGAAGACCTCGGCGGTGGCGAGGGTCAGGGTGCGCCCGGCCTTCACCACCTTGCCGAGCGCCCGCAATTCATCGCCTGTCGCGGGTGCAAGCAGGTTGATCTTGAACTCGGCGGTGAGGATGCCGGCGCCTTCCGGCATGGCGGTGAGCGCGGCATAGCCGGCGGCGCTGTCGGCGATGGTCGAGACCGCGCCAGCATGGACGAAGCCGTGCTGCTGGCAAAGATGGGCCGAGACCGGCAGGGCGATCTCGACCTCGCCGGGCGCGACGCGGACGAGCCGGGCGCCGAGCGTCGTCATGAAGGCCTGCTTGGCGAAACTGGTCTCGATCCTCGCGACCAGCGCGGAACCGACAGCGGAAGGTGCACCCGTCATCGGGAAGGTCTCGTTCATTCGGCAGCGATCGCGGAAGGCGCCTCGCGCTCGACATGGGCGATGGCGGCGCGCAGATCGGCGAGGCCGGCACCGGCGCCGACGCAATGCTCGGCGAGATGGCGGCGGAACAGGCGCGAACCGCGCCGGCCGGGGAAAAGCCCGACCAGATGGCGGGTAAAGGCGTGCAGGCGCCCGCCCCGCTCGAGATGCGTGGCGATGAACGGCTCCAGCGCCTCCAGCATCTCGAAGGCGTCGGCGACCGGCGCTGTCTCGCCGAACAGCAGCGGATCGACGGAAAGCAGCACTTCCGGGTTCTGATACGCCTCGCGGCCGAGCATCACGCCATCGACATGGGCAAGATGCGGCAGCCATTCTGCGGGCGCGCGGATGCCGCCATTGAGGGCGACCGGCAGATCGGGATTGGCGCGTTTCAGGCGATAGGCCCGCTCATAGTCGAGCGGCGGAATCTCGCGGTTCTCCTTGGGCGAAAGCCCCTGCAGCCAGGCCTTGCGGGCGTGCACGATCAGGGCATCGACGCCCGCAGCGCGGACCGTGGCGGTCAGAGCGTCGAGCGCGACCTCCGGGTCCTGATCGTCGACGCCGATGCGGCACTTCACCGTGACGGGAATGGGAACGACCGCCTTCATCGCCGCGACGCAATCGCCGACCAGTTCGGGCTCGCGCATCAGACAGGCGCCGAAGGCCCCGCCCTGGACACGGTCCGAGGGGCAGCCGCAATTCAGGTTGATCTCGTCATAGCCGAAATCGGCGCCGATCTTCGCCGCCTCGGCCAGCAGAGAAGGATCATTGCCACCGAGCTGCAAGGCGACCGGGTGCTCGAACGCGTCGTAGCCGATCAGCCGCTGCCGGTCGCCGCGGATCACCGCCTGCGCCGTCACCATCTCCGTGTACAGCAGGGCACGACGCGACATCAGGCGATGGACCACCCTGCAATACCGGTCGGTCCAGTCCATCATAGGCGCCACGGAGAAGCGAAGCCACTCCTTAGAGGCCATAATCCCGTGTTTCATGGGCATTTCGGTCAAGATCGCTCGCCTGTTGATGTCTCGTTCCTTGCCGTTCCGCCGGCTTTCGATGGCGGTTTCAGCAGATGCCGTAACGCGGGCGCCGATACTGTAACAGGCGCGATCGTCGAAAAGACGGAGCAGCCGCCTATATGGCGCAAATCGCCATACGGCGCGAGAGGGGCGCCCGGAGCAAGAAGCGGGAGGCGGAGCCTTCCCAGCGGGGCGTGGTCGCGGCGGCAGATGCCATTCCGGGACGCCGTCGACCAAGCTTCCGTCCATGGACAACGCCCACGAGAGCCTGAGAGTGGCGTTTCGGAGCCTCGCCGAACCTCCTCGCGGCAGGGCGGCGCCGGACTTCAGGTCAGTGCGGAAGCGCTGGATTTCGGAAATGCTCATCCGGCCGCCCTCTCCTATTGAGATCAATGCGGCACGGTGACAAAATTGAAGCAATCAGAAGATTTATTTACTTTCTGCGTCATCGAAACAAGGAATAAAAGAATTCATAAAACTATATATAATTTAATTTGAAAATAAAATCAGATATTTATACAAATTTAACTTATATAAACAGGTTTATACGAATTCTAAACCACAGAAAGACACGCCGTCCGCCTACGCCGCAAGCCGAAATTTGATTGTCGTTACCTGGATGGCACCGACCTCCCCCCGGGGACCATTCCGCTCGGTTGAACCATCGCGTTGCGGCCACTACCTTTCGGACATGACAGATTCCCCAGACATCATCCGTTCGGCCCTTTGCCGGAGTTTCACCAGCGATGGACTGACGGTGCAGATCGAGATCTACCGGCTCCGGGACAGCGACAGCTGGACGTTGGAACTGGTCGATGACGAAGGCGACTCGATCGTGTGGGAAGAGCAGTTCGCGACTGATGCTGCGGCCTTCGCCGAGTTCACCGAAGGGCTTGAAGAACTCGGCTTGGAAAAGCTGATCGCGCCGGACGAGGAAGACACAGCCACGGTGCATTGAGGTCGGCACGACCAATCCCTTGACAGCAGGCTCAGCTGCGCCGTCGGTCACCCCATTGTCATGCAAAGATGCCAAGGCTGCGTTTGCAGTCTTCGCTCTTGTTCCGTTCCTGGCGATCACCATAATGGCGAGGATTACGACGTAGCCTGCTCTCGCCGCCGGTGGAGTCGCCTATGTACGAAGACCAGTTGAAGCAATTTTCCGCGCGATCGATCGAAAAGACGCTGCGCGCCGGCTTGCCAGCTTACATCATGGACGAGGTCCGAGGCGAAGGCGTCATTCGCTTCCGCGTCGATGGCGTCAAAGAGCGCATAGTGATCGTCAGAGGAAAGGCTGTGATCGAGCCTTTTGAAACGCGCCCGAGCTGTAGCGGATCTCCCTCCTGGCGATGAAACGGACGAACCCGCTTCTCGCCATCTGAGCGCCGCGCGCGCCACGCCTCAGCGAATTCGAACAGGCCTAAAACCGGCCGGTGACGAGCCCGGACGGCAAACAACCCGGCCAGGGCCGGGCTGCATGGTCGGCCTCGTCGCCAGGGGTGGGCCTCGCAGGCGGCCGCCTCAGGCGAGTTCGGCGGCGCCGATCCGGTTGAGCAGGGCAAGCCGGTCCGCCGGATCGGCAGCACCTGGAGCCAGCGCCTGCTCGATCAGGCCGGTGAGCTGCTGCAGCGCACCCTCCGCGACGTCGAGCGGCAGCGGGCGGCGATCATAGGCTTCAGAGAAGCGGCCGGCGAGATCGGCGAGCAGGCGCAGCAGCGCGGCATGCTCGGGCTCGGCGGCGCGCAGTTCGAGGGCGCGGCCCTGGAATTCGAGATAGGTGTTCATGCTGCCCTTCTGCTGGAGCAGCCAGTTCAACAGCTCGTTCATTGTCCTCTCCGGGTAGGCGGCCGTCCGATTTTGCGGCGGCCGATCGTTCAGGCCCGCGCCTTTCCGGCGGGCTTCGGGCGCGACGGGGCCGTCATCGCCTCGATCTTCAGGAGCTCGTCGAGCTCGGCACGGCTGAGCAGGCCTTCCTCGAGCACGATCTCGGCGACCTTGCGCTTTTCGGCGAGGGCGCGGCGCGCCACGCGCGAGGAGGCCTCGTAGCCGAGCCGTGGCCCCAGCGCCGTGACGAGGCCGATCGAATCCTCGACCAGCGCCATGCAGCGCTCGCGATCGGCCTCGATGCCGGTGACGCAACGCGTCGTCAGCGTCGTCACCGCGGCGGTGAGATGGCGCAGCGAGGAGAGCAGGCAATAGCCGATGGTCGGCTCGAAGGCGTTGAGCTGGAGCTGGCCGCCCTCGGCGCAGAGCGTCACGGTGAGGTCGTGGCCGATGACGAGATAGGCGACCTGGTTGACCACTTCCGGGATCACCGGGTTGACCTTGCCCGGCATGATCGAGGAGCCGGCCTGCACCGCCGGCAGCCTGATCTCGCTGAAGCCGGCGCGCGGGCCGCTGGAAAGCAGGCGCAGATCGTTGCAGATCTTCGAGAGTTTGACCGCGACGCGCTTCAGCACGCCGGAGAACAGCACGAAGGCGCCCATGTCGGAGGTCGCCTCGATCAGGTTCGTCGCCGGCACCATGGGCTGGCGGGCGGCGCGGGCCAGTTCCTCGATGGCGAGTGAGGCATAGCGCGCATCGGCGGTGATGCCGGTGCCGATCGCGGTCGCGCCGAGATTGACCTCGCGAAACAGCGCCGCCGCCTCGCGCAACCGCGAGACATCCTCCTTGATCGTGGCGAAGAAGGCGTCGAACTCCTGGCCGAGCGTCATCGGCACGGCGTCCTGGAGCTGGGTCCGGCCGATCTTCAGCACATCGGCGAACTCGACCGCCTTGGCCTTGAAGGCGAAGGCGAGCTCGTCCAGCGCCGCGATCATCGGCTCGGTGGCGAAGATCACGGCGAGGCGCAGCGCCGTCGGGTAGGCGTCGTTGGTCGACTGCGCCATGTTGACGTCGTCATGGGGATGGAGCGCGGCGTAGTCGCCCTTGGCCTTGCCCATCAGCTCGAGCGCGACGTTGGCAATGACCTCGTTGGCGTTCATATTGGTCGAGGTGCCGGCCCCGCCCTGGACGGCATCGACGACGAACTGGTCGTGGAAGCGGCCGTCGCGCGCAATCAGGTCGCAGGCGCGCTCGATGGCGTCGGCCTTGGCGGCGGGAAGATTGCCGAGGCGGCGATTGGCGCGCGCCGCCGCCTGCTTGACCAGGGCCAAGGCCCGCACGAATTCCGGGAAATGACCGACGGGCACGCCGGTGATCGGGAAATTGCCGACGGCGCGCAGCGTATGCACGCCCCAATAGGCGTCGGCCGGCACGTCGATGTCGCCGAGCAGGTCATGCTCGCGGCGGGTTCTGACCTCGGCGAGCGCGATCGTCTGCGTCGTCGCGAGCTGGACGCTGTCGGCCTGAGGCGGCGCGGTGATCGGCGTTGCTGCTGCGGCATCGGCCATGGCGGAATCCTTGCGGGATCTGGGCTTCATCACAGGCCCTGCGTGTCAGACGCGCGGGGAAAGGCTGACGCGGCCACCATGGCGCGTCGACCAGGCGACGGGATCGGCAAGGAAGCGCTCGATCTCGGCGCGATCCTCCGCGGCGAGCTCCTTGCCGGCGTCGGCGC
Source organism: Allobosea sp. (assembly GCF_017308075.1). GTDB lineage: Bacteria > Pseudomonadota > Alphaproteobacteria > Rhizobiales > Beijerinckiaceae > Allobosea. The sequence continues at coordinate 99,302 of NZ_JAFKFX010000039.1, read as the reverse complement.
GCAGGACATCGGCCCAGGTGGCGAGCGGGTGCAGGGCAAGCCCGGCCTCCTGCAGGCGCTCGCCGGCGCCGGGAAAGACGTCGTGGTAGAAGATCGTCAGGATGTGCTCGACGCTGGCGCCTGCAGAGCGCAGGCCACGGGCGAAGCCGAGCTTGCTGCCGCCATCGGTGGTCAGATCGTCAACCAGGAGCACGCGGAGCCCATCGACCGGGCCGCCCTCGACCTGGGCATTGCGGCCGACGCCGAGCGGGCGCTTGCGGACATAACGCAGCTTCAGCCCGGTGCGGTCGGCGAACCAGGCCGCGAAGGGAATGCCGGCGGTCTCGGCCCCGGCGACGGCATCGAAGCTGCCGGCGGGAAAGGCCGCCTCGGCATAGCGGACGGCGAGATCGGTGACGGCGCGGCGCAATTGCGGATCGCCGAGCAGCAGACGGACATCGACATAAACCGGGCTCGCCCAGCCGGCTGCGAGCACATAGGGCTGCTGGCGGCTGACATGGATGGCGCCGGCCCGGAACAGCAGCCGGGCGACCGCCTCGCCGATCTCGCCGGCGCTCACGGGCGAACCTCGCCGATCGACCAGGGCAGGTTCTCGGCGCCGCGGAAGATCACGACTTCGCTGTCCTCGACCTCGACCGCGGCGAGCGCCCGGCTCGGCTTGCGCTCCAGGGTGATCGTGCCCTCGTTCAGCGGCAGGCCGTAGAAACGCGCGCCATTCTCGGAGGCGAAGGCCTCGAAACGGTCGAGCGCGCCCGCCTCGTCGAAGACCTGGACATAGGTCTGCAGCGCGGTGGCGCCGCCGAAGACGCCGGCCGAGCAGCATTCGGCCTGCTTGGCGCCGCGCAGATGCGGGGCGGTGTCGGTGCCGATGAAGAAGCAGGCATCGCCGGAGGTGACGGCCTCGCAGAGGGCGAGGCGGTGGCTCTCGCGCTTGGCGACCGGCAGGCAGTAGAGATGCGGGCGCAGGCCGCCCTGGAAGAGCGTGGTGCGGTTGATGACCAGATGGTGCGGGGTGATCGTGCCAGCGGCGCGCCCGGCATGGGCCCGGACGATCGCGACCGTCTCGGCGGTGGTGACATGCTCGATCACCACCTTGAGGCCGGGATGGCGCTTCAGCAGCGGCAGCATCTCCTGCTCCATGAACACGGCCTCGCGGTCGAAGATGTCGACCTCGGGGTCGGTTGCCTCGCCATGGACGAGGACCGGCATGCCGATCTTCTCCATGCGCTCCAGCACCGGGGCGAGCTTGGAAATATTCGTGACGCCGTGGTGGGCGTTGGTGGTGGCGCCGGCCGGATAGAGCTTGGCGGCGGCCCAGACGCCCTCCCGGAAGCCGCGCTCGATCTCGTCCGGCACGGTGGTGTCGGTGAGATAGCAGGTCATCAGCGGGATGAAATCGCAGCCTTCCGGACGGGCGGCGAGGATGCGCTCGCGATAGGAGGCCGCCGCGGCGATCGTCGTCACCGGCGGTACGAGGTTCGGCATGATGATGCCGCGGGCGAACTGGGCGGCGGTGAAGGGCAGCACCGCCTTCAGCATGGCGCCATCGCGCAGATGGACATGCCAGTCATCGGGCCGGCGAATGGTGAGCGAGACCGGCGCCTCCGCATCCGCAGCCGGTGCACCGTCGAAGAGTTGCGAAACGCTCATTGTACCGCCTCCCGGATGGCCGCCCGCATCACCGCGATACCGGCTAGGAAATCATCGATCACCATCGCTTCCCTGGGATTATGCGATCCGTGCTCGTTACGCACGAAGATCATCGCGCTCGGGATGCCGGCATTGGCGAAGACCGCCGCATCATGGCCGGCGCCGCTCGGAATCTCCTCGTCGGGCAGGCCGAGCCCGCGCGCCGCCGCTTTCAGCCGGGCGATCCAGCCAGCATCCATCACCGCCGGGGCCGATTCGAGGCGGCGGTCGAAGCTGAATTCGACCCCCCTCTCCTCGCCGACCAGCCGGCATTCCGAGAGGAACAGGTCGTAGAACGCCTCCAGCGTCTCGCGGTTCTGGCTGCGCACCTCGAAGGAGAAGCTGACCTTGCCGGGAATCCGGGCGATGGCGTGCTCCTGCGGGTCGGTGCCGAGCACGCCGGCCGTCACCACCACGTCGCGGCCGCGCTCCAGCAGGGTGCGCCAGTGCCGGTCGAGATGAGTGATCAGCTCGGCCGTGGCGAAGACCGCGTCGCGCCGGAGCCAGCGCGGCACCGCGCCGGAATGGCCGGCCTCGCCGATGCATTCGACGCTGCGATGGCGGACATTGCCACGGATGCCCGTGACAATGCCGACCGGCAGATCGCGCGCGACCAGCACCGGTCCCTGCTCGATATGCAGTTCGATCCAGGCCGCGACGGTCGCGGGATCGAGCAAGGGCTCGCCCTTCTCGACCCGGGCCATGTCGACTCCGATATCGGCCATGCACTGCGCCAGGTTTCGGCCGGTGGCATGGTCGCGCACCGCGAGATCGGCGGCGGTGAGTTTCCCGAACAGCGCGCTCGAACCCATATAGGCCTTGCCGAAGCGGGCACTTTCCTCGCCGCGCAGCGCATAGACCTTGATGGTCCGGCGCGGCACGAAGCCTTCCTCCTTGAAGCGGGCGATGATGGCGAGGCCAGCGATGACACCGGCCGCACCGTCGAAATTGCCGCCCTGCGGCACCGAATCGAGATGCGAGCCGCAGGCCAGGAAGGGCAGCTCCGGCTCGGCGCCTTCCAACGTCACCACCAGATTGGCGCCGGCGTCGCGCTCGGTGACAAGGCCGAGTTCGCGCGCCTTGGCCTCGACGAGGTCGAGCGCCAGGGATTCGCGCTCGCTATAGGCTTCGCGGGTGATGCCGACGCCGTCGCCCGTCGCCTCGCGCAGCGCGTCGAACAGGGCCTCGGCCAGGACGCGGTCGCCCTCGTCGCCACTGAAGACGTTGCTCAGATTGGCGGGGTGCGCGGTCACGATACGGGATCCAGCCAGGCGAGGTCCCGCTCGTCGGCTTCCTCGATGACGACGCCGCGGATCAGATCGGTGATGCGCGGGATCTCGCGATGCAGGCAGAAGCTCCTGAGACCGTCGATGATCGTGGTCATCGCCGCCGGCTGCAGGAACGTCGCGGTGCCGACCTGCACGGCGCTGGCGCCGGCGAGCATGTACTCGATGGCGTCCTCGGCGGTGGAGATGCCGCCGCAGCCGATCACCGGGATCTTCACCGCCTTGGCGCATTGGAAGACCTGGCGCAGCACGATCGGCTTGATCGCCGGGCCGGAGAGCCCGCCCATGATGTTGCCGAGGCAGGGCTTGAAGGTCTTGAGGTCGATCGCCATCGACAGGATCGTGTTGGCGACCACCACCGCATCGGCGCCGGCGGCCTCAGCAGCACGCGCCACCTCCGGCACGTCGCCGGTGTTGGGCGTCAGCTTGACCCAGAGCGGCAGGTTCGTCGCCTCGCGCAATTGCCGCGTCACCTTCTCGGTGGATTCGGCGCGCATCGCGAAGGCCTTGCCGTCCTCCTCGATGTTCGGACAGGAGATATTGGCCTCGATCGCGGCGATGCCGGGGATCGAGAGTTCGGCGGCGAGGCTGGCGAAGCCCTCGGCGGTCGGCGCCGAAATGCTTACCACCAGCGGCGTGTCATAGGCCGCATAATGCGGCATCGTCTGCTCGACGAAATAGCGCACGCCCTTGGAGGGGATGCCGATCGCATTGATCAGGCTGCCCGGCCGCTCGACGACGCGCGGCAGCGGGTTTCCGGCGCGCAATTCGCGGGTAATCGTCTTGGTGACGAAGGCGCCGAGCCGGTTGAAGTCCATCACCTTCTCCAGCCCTTCGGCGAAGGTGCCGGAGGCCGGCATGACCGGATTGCGCAGGGTCAGACCGCCAATGGCGACCGAGAGATCGACCTCCGACGTCAGGCTCATGGCAGCGCCTCCATCAGGTCGAAGACCGGGCCGTCCCAGCAGACGCGCCGGTGGACGATCTCGCCATTGACGTTGAAGTCGCGCACACAGCAGTAGCAGAGCCCGATTCCGCAGGCCATCTGCTGCTCCATCGCGACCTGGCCGGGCAGGCCGAATTCCTGCGCCAGCCGTTGCTGGACGCGCATCAGCCGGCTCGAGCCGCAGGTGAAGAAGGCATCGCAGGCCCCGTCGGCGATCAGCCGGCGCAGGATGCGCTCGACATTGGCCGGGCCGCTGGTCGATTCGGAATCGGTGACGGCGATGACGTCGGCACCATGGCTGTGGAAGAGATCGACCGAGACGAGCAGGTCCGGCCGGCGGGCGCTGAACACCGCGGTGACGCGGGTGCCATTGGCCTTGGCCGCCTTCGCCAGCGGGGCGAGGGTCGCAAGGCCGGCGCCGCGGCCGACGGCGACGATGCTGCGCCAGGACGGATCGAGCGTGAAACCGGTGCCGAGCGGCCCCATGATGTCGAGCCGGTCGCCGACCCGCAGCGTATCGAGGCCGCGGGTGCCGGCGCCCGTCACCTTGTAGAGGAACTCGACCTGGCGCTTCTCCGGATCGGCCCCGTAAAGGCTCATCGGGCGACGCAGGAAGGGCTGCTCGCCGACGGGCTGAGGGCAGAGCAACTGGAAGAACTGGCCGGGCTCGGCCGCAGCAGCCTCGGCACTGCAGCGGACGACGAGGTGGCGGTATTCGCCGTTGACCGCCTCATGTGAGACGACCTCGGCGAGTTCCGCGACGACGCTGGCCTTCCAGGAGGCGCAGGAAGCCGCGGCTCCCGCGCCGCCTGTCGTGGCGGCGAGCGAGCCCTGGTGAAGCGGTTGCATCGACATGGCTCGCTCCTTTCAGCGGCTCAGGAGAGCTCGGCGCCGCGGCGCTCGGGGATCAGCAGCCACATGGCCAGGATATCGAGCACGTAGAGCGTCGCCAAAAGGCCGATCGCCAGTTCGAAGCTGTAGGTGGCGGCGATCGCGCCAACCACGACCGGTCCGAAGCCGCCGACGCCGCGCCCGATATTGAACAGCACGTTCTGGGCGGTGGCGCGGGCCGTGGTCGGGAAGAGCTCGCTGATCAGCGCGCCATAGCCGCCGAGCATGCCGTTGACGAAGAAGCCCATCACCGCGCCGCCGATCAGGAGATGGATCGGGTCGGTCAGTCGCGAATAGACCACGACCATCACGGCGGCGCCTAGCATGTAACCGAAGAAGGCTGGGCGCCTGCCGATCCGGTCGGCGATATGGCCGAAGGCGAAGATGCCGAGCGCCATGCCGGCGATGGTGACCGAGGTCCAGACAGCCGACTGGGTCAGGGCGAAGCCGAAGCGGGTCGCCAGATAGTTCGGCAACCAGATCATCACGCCGTAATAGCCGAAGTTCTGGACCGAGCAGAGGATGACCATGCCGAGGCTGAGCTTGGTGGTGTCCCAATCCTTGACCAGGGCACGCAGCGCGGATTCCTTCGGCTTGTCCTTGGTGCGGGCGACGAAGACGTCCGGCTCATGCAGCGAATGGCGGATGAAATAGGCGGCGATCGCCGGCAGCACGCCGATGGCGAACATGCCGCGCCAGCCGATCGTCGGCAGCAGCAGCGGGGTCGCGATCGCCGCGGCGAGCACGCCGACCTGCCAGCCGAGGCCGACATAGGAGGAGGCGCGGGCGCGCTTCGAAGCCGGCCAGGCCTCGGCGACGAGCGCCATGCCGATGCCGAATTCACCGCCGAGGCCGAGGCCGGCGATGGTGCGGTAGATCAGGAGATCCCAATAGCCCTGCGCGAGGGCGCACATGCCGGTGAAGACGGCGAAGAGGACGATGGTCCAGGTCAGCACGCGCACGCGGCCGAGCCGGTCCGAGAGCATGCCGAAGCCGATACCGCCGATCACGGCGCCGACCAGCGTCGCGGTGACGAGCGAGGCGCCCTGCGCCTGTGTCAGATTGAGATCGGCCGAGATCGCCCGCAGCATGAAGCCGAGGATCAGCAAGTCGAAGCCGTCCATGGCATAGCCGATGGCCGAGCCCCAGAGAGCCTTCCTGGCCTTGCTGTCGACCTCTGTCGGTGCGGAATGGGCGATTGAGCCGGCGGTTGCGGCCTGGTTGTCACTCACGGCGGAGTCCCCTGTCTGGCTTCTGATGACGTGCACAGGAACGCAAATGCATCAGGGCACGCCCCGTGCGTGCCGCTGCCTGCCGTCCCTTTGGAGTTTGGGCGTGCACCCATCTTCTCCGGACGCTTCTGCGTCACTTGACGACCGACCGCTAGGGCCTGCCGCGAGAAGCTCACCGCTGCGCGAGACATAGCCCCTCCGCGCCGCACGCCGGCATGATTGTCACGGCATTATCTCATTTGCAATCCTAAATCTCAATTTTGCGACACTTTCGGAAAGCGGCGGGCTTTCCACAAGCATCGCCGTGTCGTGGCGCGATTCAGGGATTGACCTCGACCGTCATCGCGCTGAGAAGGGGCCGTTTGCGAACCCGACATTGCCCCGCCCGAACGCCTCAGCCGGCGAACGATGGCGCTCAGCCCCTGGAGAAGAAGACCATGCCCAATCTCTACATGCCGGTCGACAGGGACACGATCGCCCTCGAGGCGGCCAAGATGCTGCTCGAAATCAAGGCCGTCCATTTCTACAAGGACAAGCCCTTCATCTTCACCTCGGGCTGGGCGAGCCCGGTCTATATCGATTGCCGCAAGATCATTTCCTTCCCGCGGCTGCGCTCCTCTCTGATCGACTTCGCCGCGACCACGATCGTGCGCGACATCGGCTATGAGTCGATCGACATTGTCGCCGGCGGCGAGACGGCCGGCATCCCCTTCGCCGCCTGGATCTCCGACCGGCTGGCGCTGCCGATGCAGTATGTGCGCAAGAAGCCCAAGGGCTTCGGCCGCAATGCGCAGATCGAAGGCGAGGTGGTCGAGGGCGCGCGCACGCTTCTGGTCGAGGACCTCGCCACCGATGGCGGCAGCAAGGTCAACTTCTGCAAGGCGCTGCGCGACGCCGGCGCCAAGGTCGATCACTGCTTCGTGCTGTTCTACTACGACATCTTCCCGCAGGGCCGCGAGATGATGAAGGAGATCGGCGTCGGCCTGCACTATCTCACCACCTGGTGGGACGTGCTCAAGGTCGCCAAGGCGAGCGGCCATTTCGAGCCGAAGGTGCTGGACGAGGTCGAGAGCTTCCTCAACGAGCCGGCCAAGTGGTCGGCCGCGCATGGCGGCATCTCGGACTTCAACCAGGCCAAGCAGGGCTGAGCCACCACGCCATGCGCCTCATCCTCGATCGGGCGCATGGCCGCCTCAGCGACGACCGTGGCAACGGCTTCGAGCCGGCGACGCGGCAATGGCAGCCGGACACGGCGTCCGCAGAGGGCGAGCCGGTCACGCCGATCGGGGCGCTGCATTGGCTCCAGCATGCGAGCGGCCGGCCACTGCGCACGCCAGTCGCGGTGATCGGCACGCGGACACCCACGCAGGCACAGGAGCAGGCAGCCGAACAGACCGGCCTCCTGCTCGCCCGGCACGGGCTGACGGTGCTGTGCGGCGGCCGCGCCGGCGTGATGGAAGCCGTCTGCCGCGGCGTCGCCGAAGGTGGCGGCCTCTCGATCGGCCTCCTCCCCGACACAGAGCCGGAAGCCGCCAATCCCTATGTCACCGTACCGCTCGCGACCGGGATCGGCGTCGCCCGCAACGCCCTGATCGCGCGCGCAGCGCACAGCCTGATCGCGATCGGCGGCGGCTATGGCACGCTGTCGGAGATCGCCTTCGCGCTGCAGTTCGGGCGGCCGGTCTTCCTTCTGGAAGGCGCCCCGGCGGTGGACGGCGCGGCACGCTGCGCGAACCCTGGCGAAGCTCTCGAACAGGTCGCCCGCGCAGTGCTGCGCCTGCCGGAATCAGCCGCGGGCTGAAGCCGATTTCGGCGCGCGTTCGGCCGTCGCGCCGGAGCGCGCCAGCGCCGCGCGCAGCAGCGCCCCGGCCTCGCTGCCCTTGCGGGCCCGGCGCCAAAGATCATCGGCCAGCGCCTCGTAGAGCCGCACCGGCTGCTCGTCCGCCGTGAGCATCGCGATGCCGGAACGGAGGTTCGGCAATTCGCCGCCGAGCCGGAACGGGCTCAGGCCCAGCAGCGTCTTCTCCGCGGTCCGGAAGAGCTGGAAGGTCATGTTCGGCAGGGTTTCCTCGATCAAGCCGATCTGGATGCCCATCGGCTCGCTTTCGATCAGCGCCAGGAGATGCTCGACCTCGGCCCGCGCCGCGAGACGCCGCCGGGCGAGCTCGTCCTCGGGAAGGTTGAAGCGGCCGACGATGCCGAGCTTCAGCCAGCGCTCGATCTCCAGCACATTGACGAAGTTGACGACGCTGAGCCGACGGCGCTCGCGGGCCTTGCGGCGCTCGTCGAGGATGGCGATGACCGCGTCAATCTCGCCCTCGGCCTTGTGGCGATCTTCGACATGCGGCGGCAGGGCCTCTACGAGCGTCCGCCGGAGATAGGAGGCGTAGTCGCCGGAGGTCAGCAGATAGGAGAGCGGCGGGAAATGGGCGACGACCTGGTCGGCCTCTTCCTCGATCTGACGCATGCGCTCGAAATAGGCGACGGGGCTCGCATAGTATTCGACCCCCGCTCCGAGCAGTGACGCCACCGTGGTCTCGAGGACCGTCGCCAGCCGCTCGAGCGTCTCGATCTTGACGACGCCGCCGCCCTCGATGCGGTAGACCGCGGCGCGCGAAATGCCGAGCCGTTCGGCGACCTCCTCGGCCAGAAGCCCGCGACCGAGCCGGTAGGCCTTCAGCCGGTGGCCGATCTCGTCGAAGCGGATAGCCATCGGGTCGGCCCTGTCGTCGCCTAGAATCTCAGATTTTAGACAAGCTAGCCCAGTTCGCTGCGGATGCGAAGCGGCGCGACGGATGCAGCAAGCCGTTTCCCGTCGGGCCGGCATTGGCTCCGGCTTTCGGCATCAGCCCTTCCGGCGCAGCAGATAGGTGTCCATGATCCAGCCATGGGCGGCGCGGGCCTCGGCGCGGCGCTCGACGATCTCCCCGGCGACCTCCGAAAGCGGGCCGGAAGCCAGAACCTCTTCCTCCGCGCCGAGATAGGCGCCCCAGTAGATGTCCAGCCCCTCCGGTGGGATCTTCGCAAAGGCCTGCTCGCCATCGAGCATGACGACGACGCTGCCCTGATCGTCCGGCATGCCGCTCTCGGCGAGCTTCCGGCCGGTGGTGATCAACACCGGCTCGCCGATCCGGTTCAATACCAGCCGATGCGCAGCCGCCAGCGCCTGGACGCTGCTGATTCCGGGGATCACGTCGTAGTCGAGAGCAAAGCCGCGGGCGCGCACCGCCTCGATGATCCGCAGCGTGCTGTCATAGAGTGCCGGATCGCCCCAGACGAGCAGGCCGCCGACCTCGCCTTCGCCGAGCTCCTCGCCGAAGAGCCGCTCATAGGATTCGGCCAGCGCCGCATGCCAGTCATCGACGCTGCCGCGATAGTCGGAGCCGGCGGCAGCACGCTGCGGCACGCGCAGCGGCACCATGCGGTGATCCTGCTTCTCGATATAGCGCCGGCAGATCTCCTCGCGCAGTTCGCGCAAGGCAGCCTTCTCCTCGCCCTTGTCGGGCACGAAGAAGACATCGACCTCGTTCAGCGCCCTGACCGCCTGGAGCGTCAGATGCTCCGGGTTGCCGGCGCCGATGCCGATGATCCTGATCCTGCGCATGGGGTCCCTCGTGGCGGCGGTACCGGTGCGCATACACGATCCAGCCTGGGCTCGTCATGCTCGGGCGCAGCCCCGAGCATGACGATCTCCAACTAACCCAGAAGATTCCGGATCGTGCGCATGAAGACGCGGGCGCCCGGCGCGATCAGCGCGTCGGGAAAGTCGTAATCGGGATTGTGCAGGGGCGGCGTATCCTCGCCGGAGCCGAGCAGGAACATCGCCGATTTCGAGGAGCGGCCGAACAGGCCGAAATCCTCGGAGCCGCGCTGCGGCAGCGTCTCGCCATGGGCGATGCCCTCATCGTCAAGCGCGCGGCGCAGATGCGCCACCGCCTCGGGATGGTTCTCGCAGTGATGGAAGACGTCGAAGTAGTTCATGGAGACCGAGAGCCCGCCGGCGACGGCGGCCTCGCGCGCCAATGCTTCCGCTTCGGCGCAGAGCGCGCCCATCAGCGCATCGTTCAGGGTCCGTAGCGTCGCCCAGATCTCGGCGCGGCCGGGCGTGATTCCAAAGGCCTGCTCGCCCATGCTGGCATGGGTGACGGTGACGAGCCGGTAATTGGCATCGAGCGCCCCGCCCGGACCAAGGGCCGTCAGTTCCGGCAGCAAACGGGCGAGCGCCTTCATCGGCGAGATCGCATGTTCCGGCGTCGCCGCATGCGAGGTGCGGCCGTTCAGCACGATCTTGAGGCCGCGCGAGGCGCAGTTCGCAGCCCCCTCGGACAGACGGATGGCGCCGAGCGGCATACCCGGCTTGTTGTGCAGCGAGAAGGAAAAGTCCGGCACGATCTCCCTGAACTTCGGATCGGCGATGACCGCCGCGGCGCCCGCGCCGGTTTCCTCGGCCGGCTGGAACATCAGGATCGCCCTGCCCTGCTGTGGCCTCTGGCGCCCGAGCCCGCGCGAGAGCGCGGCAAGGATGGTCATATGGCCGTCATGGCCACAGAGATGGCTCTTGCCCGGCACCTGCGATGAGTGCGGCACGCCGGAGAGTTCCTCGATAGGGAGCGCATCGAGCTCGGCCCGGACCAGCACAGTCGGCCCCGGCTCGCTGCCCTCATAGATCGCGGCGACGCCATGGCCGCCGATCCCGGTCACCACCCGGTCGGGCGCGCTCGGAGCCAGGAAGCCGATGATCGTCCGCGCCGTTTCGCGCTCCTCGCCCGACACCTCCGGCTTGCGGTGCAGCGCATGCCTGAGCTCGATCAGCTCGACCATGTCGGAATTGGTGAGAAACATGCTGGCACTTCCTCGGCTGATTTTGTCCGAGCTTCACCACGGCGCGCCACACCGCAAGCCCCGGCAGCCGGTTTTGTCGGTCGGCGGCCATGCATGGCGATCAGGTCATGCCGCCAGCAATCCCAGCGCCCGTTCGATGCGCGAGCAGCCGCCGCGCGCCCTCGCCCGGCGGTAGACCCGCTGCAGCTTGCCGCTGGCATAGGAGCTGACCACGATGGCGTGGACATAGCTCTTGCGAACCACAGCCGGTGTGTTGACCAGCCGCTCCGAGATGGCGCGCATGATATCGGCGAGCTGGCGCTTGCGGCCACGCTCGCTGGTGGCGATGTCGGTCGCGAGCAGGAGTTCGGCCGCCGCGGCATTGGCGGCGAGCATGCGCAGATCCTTGCTCGACACCGGCAGGCCGGCGGCCTCGCGCAGATAAGCGTTGATCTCTGCGGCGCTGATCAATGCGACCGCGCCGTCCTCGTCGCGATACTGGAAGAGCCGCCGGCCCGGCAGCGTGGCAAGGCGCGTCAGGGCGCGGGCGAGCGGCGCGTCGTCGCGAGCGCAGGCGATGTCCTTGCCGCCCTTGCCGCGGAAGGACAGTGCGACATGCCTGCCGGTGACGGCGATATGGCGCTTGAGCAGGGTCGAGGCGCCATGGCTACCGTTGCTGCGGGCATAGACCTCGTTGCCGACGCGGATATGGCAGCGATCGATGATCGCGGCGGCGCAGGCCAGCGCCTTGGCACGCGAAAGTTCCCTTCCCTTCAGATCGGCGGCGATGCGCTCCCGCAGCCGGGGCAAGGCCTCGACCAGTTGCGCCAGGCGCTTCAGCTTGCGGCCCTCGCGTACCTTTTCCCAATCGGGATGATAGCGATGCTGGATGCGCCCGGCCTCGTCGCGCCCGACGGCCTGGAGATGGCCGCGCGGGTCGCTGGCGATCTGGACGTCGCGATAGGCCGGCGGGATCGCCAGTGCGCGAATGCGGGCGAGCGTCGCCTCGTCGGTGATCTTGCCGCCCTCGGCATCGCGATAGCCGAAGTTGCGGCCGACGCGGATGCGGGTGATCGAGAGATCCTCGGGCGTGGTCCGGCGAAGCCGGCCCGAAGCACTGGCCTCGCCTGTCTTGCGCCTTGCGACCATGGCACCCTCCGCAGCTCGAACGGCTGCGGAGGAATGCGGGAGGCGGCGCGAAGTTCCCGGGAGCCGGATCCGATCAGGTTGAACCAACCTGATCGGATCCGGCTCTCACCTTGAGTTGGAGACCGTTTGTCCAATCGGCTTGCATCGCAAGCCGATTGGAACGGGCTCTAGCGCTTTGCCCGCGCCACGATCTGCGTCGGATTGACGAAGCGCAGCGCGATGACGAGCCAGATCAGCGTCGTCGCCATGTAGATCACCGCCATGGCGTCGATCGACTGCACGGCGCGCACGCCGGCGGCGAAGACCGCATAGTAGAGCGCCACCACCAGCGTCTGGCTGGTCGGCCCCGCCGTGAGGAAGGTCAGCTCGAACATCGCGATGGTCCTGACCAGCACGAGCAGGAGCGCGGCGAGGATGCCGGGCATCAAGAGCGGCAGCAGGACATGGATGAAGAGCCTGAAGGTGTTGGCGCCGAAGACCCGCGCCGCCGCCTCGATCTTGGTGTCGATCTGCTCGATGAACGGGATCATCACCAGGATAACGAAGGGCACGGTCGGCACGAGATTGGCCAACACGACACCCGACATCGAGCCTGCGAGCCCGGTCCGGTAGAGCACCGTCGCCAGCGGGATGCCGAAGGTGATCGGCGGCACCAGCAGCGGCAGCAGGAAGAGCAGCATGACCAGCTTCTTGCCGGGGAAATCGCGCCGCGCCAGCGCATAGGCGGCCGGCACGCCGATCAGCCCGGAGAGGAAGACGACGAGGAAGACGATCTGGAAGGTGACCGTCAGCACGTCGCCGAGCTGGAATTCCGCCCAGGCGGCGCCGTACCAGCGCGTGGTCCAGCCATCGGGCAGCCAGGAGCGCAGCCAGCGCGTCGAGAACGAGCTGGTGAGGACCGTCGCGATCATCGCGAACAGGTTGACGATGAAGAAGCCGATCAGCGTCCAGTTGGCCGCGGCCCAGAGCTTGGTCGAGAGACGTGTATCCTTGACCATCGGATCAGCCCTTTCCGCCGCCGGCCGGACCGCGATAGAGCATCCCGCGCAAACCCAGCACCGCAACGACGATGGCGAGCTGGACGAGCCCCATGATCATCGCGACAGCCGAGGCCATGGAGTAGTCGTATTCCTCGAAGGCCGCCTGATAGGCCGCGATCGAGATCACGCGGGTCGGCCCCGCCGGCGCTCCGAGCAGAACCGCCGAGGGAAAGACCGAAAAGGCCTGCACGAAGCTGAGGCAGAAGGTGATGGCGAGCCCGGGCAGCAACAGCGGAAAGAGGATGTGCTTGAAGCGCTGCCAGGGACCGGCGCCGAGCGTCGCGCCCGCCTGTTCCAGCGCCGGGTCGACGCCGGTGAGATAGGACAGGGTCAGGAGGAAGGTGAAGGGGAAGCCGGTGATCACCAGCGAGAGCATCACGCCCCAGTAATTGTGCAGCAGCTTCACCGGCGAGGAGATCAGGCCGATCGTCATCAGCGTACGGTTGAACCAGCCCTGCGGGCCGAGATAATTCAGCAGTCCCTGGGCGACCAGCACGGTGCCGAGCGTGATCGGGATCACCAGGATGGTGGTGAGCAGGCGCTGGTTCTTCATCAGCCGGACGCGGAAGGCGATCGGGATGGCGAGCAGCAGCGTCACGATCGTCACCGGCAGAGCGAGCCAGAGCGTGGTCGCGATCGTCCCGTAGAGGAAGGAATCGGAGAAGAAGCGCTGATAGTTCGCCAGCGCCCCGCCGGCCTTGGGCGTGAAGGAGAGGAACAGCCCGTAGAAGAACGGATAGACGAAAAGCGCCAGCAGGAAGATCACCGCCGGCAGGACGAGCAGGGTCAACCCGTCGAGGCCGCGCGCGGCAAGGCGCTGCGAGAACGGGATATCGGGAGAGGCCGGGCTCATGCGGCGCCCCCGAAGACCAGCACCCGCTCCTTGTCGGCGGCGAGACGGATGTCCGTGCCCGGCGCGATGCGCCGATCGGCCAGGAAGGTCAGCGGTGTATCGTCGGCCATGCGGGCGAAGCCGACGAATTCGCGGCCATGAAACTCGGTCGAGACGACCTTCGCCTCGAGCCCCTCCCCGCCCTCGGATACGGGATGCAGATCCTCGGGACGGATCGAGAGATGGGCGATCTCGCCGGCCGCCGCCTTGGTGCGAACACGGCCGGTGACGCCGACATTGCCGATCGTCACGGTCGCGAGATCGCCGGCGACGCTCGCCACCTTGCCGGAGACCTTGTTGCGGAAGCCCATGAACTCGGCGACATCGAGATGGTCGGGCCGCGAGAACAGGTCCTCGGGCCCGCCGACCTGGCGGATCTCGCCATCGCGCATCACGACGATGCGATCGGCGAGTGAGAGCGCCTCCTCCTGGTCGTGCGTGACATAGATGGTGGTGGCGCCGAGCGTGTTGTGAATGCGCCGGATCTCGGCGCGCATTTCAAGACGCAATTTGGCGTCGAGATTGGAGAGCGGCTCGTCCATCAGCACGAGCGGCGGCTGCACGGCGATGGCACGGGCGATGGCGACGCGCTGCTGCTGACCGCCGGAAAGCTGGCCGGGGAGCTTGTCCTCCTGGCCCTGAAGCCGAACCAGCGCCACCGCCTCGGCGACGCGGCTCTCGCTCTCGGCCTTAGGCATGCCGCGCATCTTCAGGCCGAAGCCGATATTCTTGCGCACGCTCATATGCGGGAAGAGCGCGTAGCTCTGAAAGACCATGCCGAAGCCGCGTTCTTCGGGGCGCAACGGATCGATGCGCTTCTCGTCGAGCCAGATGCCGCCGCCGGTCGCCGGCAGCAGGCCCGCGATCAGGTTCAGCGTCGTCGACTTGCCGCAGCCGGAAGGGCCGAGCAGCGCGATGAATTCGCCCTGCCGGATGGTCAGCGAGACGTCCTTGACGGCGTTGTGGCTGCCGAAATCGCGGCAGAGCCGGTCGAGCCTGAGTTCGCGGAAGTTCGCAGCATGTATCGTCATGTGGACCATCTGGTTCGGACGGACGGAGGGCGTCCGGAGACAGGCGACAGTAAGGCGACAGGCCGGTCAAGGACCGGCCTGTCGGGTAGCGGAGGGTGCGCAGGTTACTTGCGCTTGGCGCCGCCGACCTGCTCGTCCCACATGCGGAAGGCGACGACCATCTTGTCGGGGTCAAGCGGGGTTTCCATCGGGTTCTCGGCGATCAGCTTCTCGTATTCCGGGCGACCATATTCCCGGATCGCCTTCTGGCTCGATTCCGGCGCCATCGAGAGCGGCACGTCCTTCACCGCCGGACCCGGATAGAAATAGCCCTCGTCATAGGTGTAGGCCTGCTGCTGCGGCGTCAGCATGTGGCGGATCAGGTCGAGCAGCACGGCGAGCTTCTCGTCGGAGACGCCCTTGGGGATCATCATGTACTGGGCGTCGGTGACCCAGTGGAAGCCCTTCAGCGTCTGGATCTTGGCTTCCTTCGGCACGACGCCGAGGACGCGCGGATTGATGTCCCAGCCGGTTGTCGAGACGATGATGTCGCGGGTGCCGTCGCCGAGCTCCTTCATCGTCGCACCGGTGCCGCCCGGATAGTACTCGATGTTCTCGCCGAGCGCCTTGAGATAGGCCCAGGTCTTGTCCCAGCCCTTGGCCGGATCCTTGGGGTCGCTGTCGCCGAGGATGTAGGGCAGGCCCATGATGAAGGTGCGACCGGGCCCGGAGTTGGCCGGGCGGGCATAGAGGAAGCGGTTCTTGTTCTGCTTGGTCCAGTCGAGCAGCTCCTGCGCGGTGGTCGGCGGAGTCTTGACCTTGTCGGGCATGTATTCGAGCAGCGGGCCGGACGGATAATAAACCATCGCCATCCCCTGCCCCGCCCCGAGATTGTGCATGGCGAGCGCTGGCTTGAGGAAGATCTCCTCGGGCTTCGGCAGCTCGGCCGCGAAGCGCGGCAGCAATTCGACCCAGAGCTTCTGGTCGATGCCGGCCGAGAGCACGTCGAGGCCGCCGATGACGAAGTCGATGTCGACGCGGCCGGCGGCCTGCTGGGCCTTCAGCTTGGCCGGCAATTCGGGCGCCGGCGCCTTGGTGAAGGTCATGCGCGAAACAAGCTTGGGGTTCGCCTTGGCGTAGTTCTCCAGCGGCTGCTGCACCAAAGCGAGCGCACCGCCGACATCGATGATGCTGATCCCGAGCGGCGATGACGGCAGCTTGAGCTGCTGCGCGAAGGCGGCCGGCGCGTGCGCCAGCCCGGCCACACCGGCGACGCCGCCAAGGAACGTACGCCTGTTGATGCTGTCCTGGACCATGTTTCCCTCCTCGCGGCGGCTTTGCCGCTTCTTTGCTTGCGCCCAAACCGGCGCCGGCCATCTTGTGCCGGCCCCTGTCCGGCCCTTATCGCACGCAAGGCATTCGGAGTTGACGCCTCCCTGCCTCGACCAGTATCCTAGTATACTAGTGAACAAGAGCTTGGCAATGGGCATCGCAGCAGCACGGCAGACCACGGAGCAAATCCATCGCGCCTTGCGGAGCGACATACTGAACGCGGTGCTGCGCCCGGGGGAAGCGATTTCCGAAGCACGCATGGCGCTGCAGTTCGGCGTCAGCCGCACGCCCGTGCGCGAATCCTTCAAGCGGTTGGTCGAGGAGGGTTTCCTGCTGGTCGTCCCGCAGGTCGGCACCTTCGTCGCGCCGATCGACCTCGCCGCCGTCTATGACAGCCAGTTCGTACGCGAGACGCTGGAGTGTCGCACTGTCGCCCTCGCCGCTCAGCGCATCGACGCGGAGGGCAAGGCCAGCCTCGCACAATTGATCCGCGAGCAGGAACAGGCGCTCGCGGCCGGAGACCGCGCCGGCTTCTTCCGCAGCGACGAGGCCTTCCATGCCGAGCTTTCGCGCCTCTCCGGCCATCCTTCGGTCTGGGGGCTGATCGAGGGCGTCAAGGCGCAGCTCGACCGGGTGCGCTGCCTGTCGCTGGAGACCAGCGGCTGGTCCGACATGATCCTCTCCGAGCATCGGCAGATCGCCGCCGCGGTCAGCGCCGGCGACGAGGCGGCGGCCGAGACGACCATGCGGGCGCATCTGCGCACCGTCTTCGACGCGATCGAGACCATCGCGCGCAACCAGGTCGACGCCTTCGCCACCACCGGCGGCCTGAACAAGCCCACCTGAGACGGCAACGACAGAGCCCGCAAGAGGACATCCGACAATGGAACAGAGCTGGCGCTGGTTCGGCCCGGACGATGTGGTGACTCTTGCCCAGGCGCGGCAGGCGGGCGCGCGCGGCATCGTCAACGCCCTGCACCAGATCCCCTATGGCGTGGTCTGGAGCGTCGAGGAGATCGAGAAGCGCAAGGCGATCATCGAGGCCGACAAGAGCCTCGGCCTGCGCTGGTCGGTGGTCGAGAGCCTGCCGATCCATGAAAGCGTCAAGATCGGCGAAGGCGATCTCGAGCCGGTCCTCGCCAATTACCGCCAGTCGATGCGCAACCTCGCCGCCTGCGGGCTCGAGGTGATCTGCTACAATTTCATGCCGGTGCTCGACTGGACCCGCACCGAACTCGCCGAGCCCCTGCCCGGAGGCGGCACGGCCCTGCGCTTCAACCTGCACGAATATGTCGTCGTCGACCATTTCATGCTGCAGCGTCCGGGCGCCGATCAGGGCCATCCGGCCGAGGTGATGGACAAGGCGAAAGCCTGGTTCGAGCGCTCCTCCGAGGCTGATCGCGCCCGCCTCCTCGCCAACATCATGGCGGGCCTGCCCGGCGCCTATGACCGCTATGACGTGCCGGGGCTGAAGCGCATGCTGGAGCGCTATCGTGGCATGAGCCATGAGCGCCTGCGTGCCAATCTCAAGCGCTTCCTCGAGGCGGTGATCCCGACGGCGGAAGAGGTCGGCATCCGCATGTGCATCCATCCGGACGACCCGCCACGGCCGCTTTTCGGCCTGCCGCGGATCTGCTCGGACGAGGAGGACATCGCCTTCATCCTCGGCGCGGTCGACAGCCCGTCGAACGGGCTCACCCTGTGCTCCGGCTCGCTCGGCGCCAATCCGAAGAACGACGTGCCGGCCATCGCCAGGCGCTTCGCCGACCGGGTCTGGTTCGCGCATCTGCGCAATGTCGCCAAGGACTCCGACGGCTCCTTCATGGAGGCCGAACATCTCGGCGGCGACACCGACATGGTGGCGCTGGTCGACGTGCTGATGAGCGAGCAGACCCGCCGCAAGGCCGCGGGCTGGAAACACTGGCGCATCCCGATGCGGCCCGACCATGGCCATGAACTGCTGGACGACGCCGGCAAGGGCTCGTTCCCGGGCTATCCCGCGGTCGGGCGGCTGCGCGGCCTTGCGGAGTTGCGCGGGGTGATGACGGCACTCGCCAGCGTCAAGGGCTACGCCGCCTGAGGTTGAGCGGCTGCCGGCGCGGGACCGCGCCGGCAGGGTCGCGGCTTACTGCCCGACGACCTGCGGAAGCGTCTGCACGCGCGTGACCGGCGGCGGATTCCATTTACCGGTGAGCGCTTCCGATTTCGGCCCGTAGAGCCGCATCGTCAGGTTGAAGCCGTCCTTCGGCGCCGGAAGCCAGTTGGCTTCCTTGTCCTTGCCGGGGCTCTCGTTCTGGAAATAGAGATCGAGCGAGCCGTCGGCATTGTATCTGAACGGCATCCAGCTGCTCACCGCGAAGCGGTTCAAGACGTTGCCGACCTGGAAGCCCTGCGGATCGTAGAGCGTGATCGACCAGAAGGCGTTGACCGGCGGGGCAGCCCCCTTCTCGAAGTGCAGCATGTATTTGTTGGCGCCGTCGAGCGGCCGCCCGGCCTCGTCGGCAAGGTTGAGCGGGTAGATCGCATCCTCGGGCAGGTTCGCTCCGAGTCCCTGCTGCGCGACGATGGCGCGCTTGAGATAGTAGTTGCCGTAGACGCCCATCGTGTCGGTGTTCATCGACCAGTTGTTCGTGACGCGGGCGAGCGTCGGCAGTTTCCAGAGCATCAGCCTCTGCCCGGCCTCCGGCGCACCTTCGAGGCCTTTTTTCACCACGGCCGGCAATGCCGCGAAATCGAAGCTCTGGCCCGGCACGATGCCGATGTGCTTCATCTGCGCGACGATCGGCTGGTCGGTGAGATGTGGCGGATGGAGCTTCAGCAGTTCGGCGGCATAGGCGAAATACTTGTCGGCCGGCATGCTGTCGGCCTGGGTCTTGGGCGGCGTCTTCATGTCGATGCCCGGGTCGATCTTCGCCTCGACCGGCTTCGGCGCCTTGCCCCAATCCGACAGGGCCGTGACCTTGTAGCCGGCCTGGATCTTGTGGACAGCGTCATAGTCGGAGGGGCCGTCGGTCTTGGTCCGCCCGATCACCCAAGTATAGGGCGTCGGCGCACTGATCCGCGACATCTCGGCAGGCACCGTTCCGGTCCAGCCGGGCGGCGTAACGAGGAAACTGCCGGCCTGCGTGCCGGTGGTGCGCCATCCCGGCGACGCGAACACATCCGACCACATGTCCAGCATCGGCAGGAGATAGAAGCGCCCGCCGGTATCCGGCGCGGAGACGATTTGCGGCTCCTTGGTGAGATCGAGCCAGGCGACGGAATAGAGCGTATCGAAATTGACCCTGACCACAAGCTTCATGTCGGCAGACGGAAACGCCGGCACGTTGACGAACATGTTCATCGGGCCTTTGCCGAACTCCTTGCCGGCCTCGATATTGGTCGATTGCTTGCGCGTGATGTCCATCGTGACCAGCGGATAGAAGTAGATGTAGGCATCGACACCGATGGCATGCGCCTCGGCCTCAGTCAGCGCAGGCTGAGCGCTTTGAGCTGACACGCCCTGGACCAGCGCGGGGGCGAGAAAAAGGCCTAGAAAAACTGCAACGATGCTCCTGCTCATATTGCAACTCCCCAATTGCCGGATCGAAATTCCATACGACTGACAAAAAAGAGGCCAATACTTTAATCAATACTGATGACCTCGCGTCAGGCGAAAACATTAACATGGCACAGTATTTCGACAATCGCGCCTTCCAGGCAGATATAACGGTAGCTCCCCTGCGAAAGCACAAATTCGTTACTGCCGAGGCGAGCGGTGCAGGCAGGAGCCTGCACCTTCGACCCCGCGCTTAGGCGAGGATGCGCTGATCCACCAGATGGACCAGCCGCCCGCCGGCGATGGTCGCGATGATGCGCGGTTGCGGCTCGGCTGCGACCAGCACGAGATCGGCGCGCTTACCGGGTGCGATGACGCCGCGATCGAAAAGGCCCAGCGCCTCGGCCGGCCCCTGCGAGACCAGTTTCCAGGCCGCCTCGAAGCTCGCCGCCCCGCGCTCGGCGAGAATGAAGGGCGCGAGCGGCAGCGCCGGATAATAATAGTCGGAGGCGAGGATGGTGCAGAGCCCCTGACGCACCATCTCCTCGGCGGCCGGGCAGCCGGTATGCGAGCCGCCGCGCACGACATTGGGCGCGCCGAAGACGATCGGCTCGCCATGGGCTGCGGCCTCGCGCGTCGTCTCCTCGTCGATCGGGAACTCGGCCACGCTGACGCCGAGGTCGCGGTACCAGCGCCGCATCTGCGGGGTCATGTCGTCATGCGAGAAGGCCGGCACCCCGGCCGCCCGTGCGGCGGCGGCGAGCCGCGCGATCGAAGCAGGGACCTCGTCGCGACGACTATGGACGTTCTCGACCAGCAGCATGAAGTCCTCATGCGAGAGGCCGGTGCGCTCGACCATCTTGCCGACCTTGTCCGGCCGGCTGCGCGATTTCAGCGTGCCCTCCATATGGTCGTTGAAGGCGAGCAGGCCGACGCGGCCGGCGGCCAGCCAGGCGAGGATCTCCGGCTCGGCGTCGAGATTATAGGTCTCGTGGCGGAGGTGAAAACGCGTATCGGCGCCCAGTTCCGGGGCGAGGCGCTCGATCGCCTCGATCAGGCGCCTTGCATTCTCGGCTCCGCGCAGGCCCGGCTCCCAGGACCAGGTGACGCCGTGAAAGGCGGTGGTGATGCCGCTGGCGAGCAGAGCCCGGTCGGCATCACGCAAGGCGAGATCGATGTCGAAGGAAACGCCGGGGCGCGGCATGATATGGCGCTCGAAGGCATCGCCATGGCAGTCGACCAGACCGGGCAGGACGAGCAGGCCTGAGGCGTCGAGGCGCAGGGCATTGTCCGGCAGCGCCGTGTCGGACGGGGTGATCACGCCATCGCGCACCCGCAGATCGGCGATTTCGAGGCCGCCGGCCAGCACCCGGCCACCAGAGATCAACAGCGCCACCGCATCCACTCCTTGTCGCTGGCATCGGATCATCCGCGCCACTTCGGGCGAAGGCGCATGCGACCGGCAGATGACAGCCGCATGACGAGACCGGTCACTCAACCGTCGTGCGCCTGTCACCGCAACGTCGCACGGGCACTTTAGCGCCGCCTCCGAACCCCGCAGGAGGACGTCCATGCTGAAAAAGCTGGCATATGCATTCATCGCGGCTGCCGCCGCCTTCGTAACCCCGGCCGCGCAGGCGCAGGAGACGATCCGCTTCGCCGTGACCGATGTCGACGGGCTGGAATCGCTGCAGCGCGAATTCGGCCCGTTCAAGGCCGCCTTCGAGAAGCTCTCCGGGCTGAAGATGCAGTTCTTCGCGGTCTCCGGCCGCACCGCGGCGGTCGAGGCCATGGCCGCCGACCAGATCGATTTCGTGCTGACCGGCCCGGCCGAATATGTGGTCTTCAAGGCGCGCACCGGCGCGGTGCCGGTCGTCGGCTGGCAGCGGCCCGACTATTTCTCGCAGGTCGCCGTACTCGCGAGCGGCCCGATCAAGTCGGTCGCCGATCTCAAGGGCAAGACCATCTCCTTCGGCGAGATCGGCTCGACCTCGCAGCATCTCGGCCCGGCCCAGGCGCTCGCCGATTTCGGGCTCAAGTACAATGTCGACTACAAGCCGATCTTCGTGAAGCGCAATGTCGCCGCCGAAGCGGTGAAGCGCGGCGATATCGCAGCGATCGGCCTCAATCTCGGCCATCTCAACAGCATCCGCAAATCCGATCCGAAGACCGGCTTCACGGTGGTGGCGCGCGGCCGCGATCTGCCCAACGACGTGATGATCGCCAGCCCGAAGGTGAAGCCGGAGGTGCTCGCCAAGGTCCGCAAGACCTTCCTCGACAATGGCCAGGAGCTGATGAAAGCCGTCGTCTCCGACACCGACGACAACAAGAAGTTCGCCGGCGGCATCTTCCTGCCCGAGGTCAAGGACAGCGACTACGACTATGTCCGCTCGATCTACCAGACCATCGGCATCACCGAGTTCAACAAGTTCATCGAGTGATGACAGCGCATCTGCAGACGGAACAGACCACGGGCGCACAAGCGCCCGTGGTCGCCATTTCCGGCCTCGCCAAGAGCTTCGGCACGCGCCGGATCATCGAGCGGCTCGACCTCGCCATTCCCCAAGGTGAATCGCTGGCGCTGATCGGCGCCAACGGCACCGGCAAGTCGACGCTGCTGCGCATGATCGTGCGTCTCGCCGAGGCGGATGCCGGCACGATCTCGGTCTTGGGCGACGAGGTCGGCAGCCTGCGCGGAGCCGCGCTGAAGCGCTTCAGGGCGCGGGTCGGCGTCGTCTTCCAGAAGCACAATCTGGTCTCGCGGCTGAGCGCGCTGAGCAATGTCGTGCATGGCGTCCAGTCGCGCCGCTCCGGCCCGCGCACCTGGGCGCAGGCGCTGGCCCCGGCCGAAATCCGGGACGAGGCGATGGAATGCCTCGCCGCCGTCGGGCTCGCGGACAAGGCGATGCAGCGGGCGGATTCGCTTTCCGGCGGCCAGTCGCAGCGCGTCGCAATCGCCCGCATGCTGATGCAGCGGCCGCAGATCGTGCTCGCCGACGAGCCCGATGCCAGCCTCGACCCGCGCGCCGGGCGCGAGGTGATGGAACTGCTGTTCCGGCTGACGCGCGACAAGGGGCTCACCCTCGTCTTCGTCTCGCACCACATGGCGCATGCCAGGCGCTTCTCCGACCGCATCGTCGGCCTCGGCAATGGCGGCATCGCGCTCGACCGGCGCGCCCTGCACTGCAACGAAGCCGAACTCGCCGCCTTCTTCGAGGAGCCGGCCGAGGACGTTCCCGCCGCACAGCCGGCCCTGGTGTTCGCATGAGCCTGCAATCCACCCCACACAAGCTCCATGCCGGCGACCGTTTCGCGCGTCCGAGCGCCGCCGCCTTCATGGGCTGGTTCCTGGCACTGGCGCTGCTGGTCTGGTCGTTCAGCGGCTCCGAACTCTCGGCCGAGAAGCTCGTGCGCGGCCTGCCCTATATGGGCAACATCCTGTCGCGGATGTTCCCGCCCGACCTCGCCAGGCTCGACAGCATCCTCGCCTCGCTGGCGACGACCTTCCAGATGGCGGTCTCGGGCTGCGTGCTCGGGCTGATCCTGAGCTTTCCGCTGGCCGTGCTCGCGGCGGAAGGCCTCTCGCCGCATCCCGTCATCCGCGCGCTGACCCGCGGGCTGATCGCGCTGTTCCGCACCGTCCCGGACCTGATCTGGGCACTGTTCTTCGTGATCGCGGTTGGCCTCGGCCCCGCTGCCGGCGTGCTGGCACTGATGATCGACACGATCGGCTATGCCGGGCGCTTCTTCGCCGAGGCAATGGAAGAGACCGACAAGGGCCCGCGCGAGGCGCTCTCGACCATCGGCGCGA
The DNA here is from genome assembly GCF_017308075.1 of Allobosea sp. Classification (GTDB taxonomy): domain Bacteria; phylum Pseudomonadota; class Alphaproteobacteria; order Rhizobiales; family Beijerinckiaceae; genus Allobosea. The sequence goes on along the minus strand of NZ_JAFKFX010000039.1, from coordinate 75,665 downwards.
GCCGGACCGGGCTGATCTTCTCGGCGGTGGTGCCGAATGCGATGCCGTCCTTCATCGCGACCTCGCTGTTCTGCGTCGAGAAGGCGACCCGGGCCTCGGTCGTGCTCGGGCTGGTCGGGGCCGGCGGCATCGGCGTCGAGCTCAAGGTCGCCTTCGACCTGTTCGACTACGATACGGCGCTGACGATCATCCTGGCGATCTTCGCGCTGGTCGTCGCGGTCGAGCAGATCGGCGGCCATCTGCGGCGCCGAATCATCTGAGGGCTCGGCCGGCCAGGGCTTCAGCCGGCGAGCAACGCGACGCCGGCAAGGACCAGCCCACCGCCGGCGACGCGGGCAAGAACGGGAGCCTGCTGCGCCAGCCGCGCCGCCAGGAAGAGGCCGACGCCGTGCAGCGCGGCGGTCGAGATGACGAAGCCGGCGGCATAGGCGAAGCCGCTGGCGTTCTCCGGCAGCTCCGCCCCATGCGCGAAGCCGTGGAAGATCGCGAAGATGCCGCAGGCGAGCGCGCCGGCCGCCAGCGGCGGCGAGGCTTTCAACGCGATGGCGAGCCCGAGGATGACGATCGAAACGGCGATGCCGATTTCGGCGCCGGGCAATTGCCCGCCGGCCATGGCCCAGGCACCGGCCAGCCCCATCGTCGTGACGAAGGCGACGGGATAGGCAATGCGCGCCTTGCCTCCGACGAGCCCGGCCCAGAGGCCGACCGCGACCATGGCGAGGACGTGATCGAGCCCGGTCAGCGGGTGCAGCAGCCCATGCGCCAGCCCCTCGACGGGGCCGACGCCGGTATGCGCCAGCGCCGGGGCGGCAGCCCCCGTCAGCAGGAGCGTCAATGCCGCGGCCATGCCTCTCGCCGTCGTCCTGCGTGCCATCGCCTCAAATCCCTCAGCTCCGCGCCGTGGCCTTCAGCCCTCCGGCGGTCTCGATGAAGTCGACGACCTGATCGACACCCTCCCCCGCCCGCGTATTGGTAAAGGCGAAAGGACGCTTGCCGCGCATGGTCTTCGAATCCCGATCCATCACTGCAAGATCCGCGCCGACATGCGGGGCGAGGTCGGTCTTGTTGATGACGAGCAGGTCCGAGCGGGTGATGCCCGGCCCGCCCTTGCGCGGGATCTTCTCGCCGGCGGCGACGTCGATGACATAGATCGTCAGGTCGGCGAGTTCGGGCGAGAAGGTGGCGGCGAGATTGTCGCCGCCGGATTCGATCAGGATCAGGTCGAGCGCCGGGAACCTGCCGCGCATCTCTGCAACCGCGGCGAGATTGATCGAGCAATCCTCGCGGATCGCGGTATGCGGGCAACCGCCGGTCTCGACGCCCATGATCCGCTCCTCCGGCAGCGCGCCGGAGACGGTGAGGATGCGGGCATCCTCCTTGGTGTAGATGTCGTTGGTGATCGCGGCGATCTCGTAGCGATCGCGCATGCGCTTGCACAGCGTCTCCATCAGCGCGGTCTTGCCGGAGCCGACCGGGCCGCCGATGCCGACCCGCAAAGGGCCATGGGGGGAAGCGCTCATGAGCGGAACAGCCTCGAATACTGGGTTTCGTGACGCAAGGCGGCGAGGTCCGAGCGGAAGGCGCAGCTGCCGAGCGCATCCAGCGCGGCGGCTTCCGCCCTCGCCGCGGCGCTACGCAAGAGCGGGGCCAAGCCGGCCGTGACGCGTTGGCCGTCAGTCTGGCCGACGATGCCGAGCCGGACCGCGGCCGAGACCAGATTGGCGACGAAGGCGAGCGAAAAGGCCTCGAGCGAAGGCAACAGCGGCAGCCCGTGGCCGCTCGCGGCGACGGCGACGGCGACGGGATAGGCGACATCGCCCGGCCAGGCCGCCTTCAGCGCTTCGATCGAAGTGCAGGGCCAGGAAGCGGCGATGGCGGCTACGAAGGCATTGCCCTGCGTCACCGTCTCCAGCCGCCGCTCGGTCGAATTGGCCAGCGCGAGTGCGAGCTCAGCGGCTTCGGCCAGCCCCTTCGCATCGCCATCGCCGACGGCGCGCCAAGCGACGGCGAAGAGGATGAGGTCATTGCGCAGCGAGCCGTGCTCGACGAGCGCGCCGAGCCAGTCCTCCAGGCCTGGCGCGTCGGTGAGGTCGCCGGTCTCGAAGGCCGATTCCAGCCCATGGGAATAGGCGAAGCCGCCGACCGGGAAGGACGGCGACAGCCAGATCATCAGGGGCAGCTGGACCCCGGTCATCGTTCAGTGGTCGTGCTTGTGGCCCTTATGGCCGTGCTCGGCGCCATGATGATGGCCATGATCATGCTTGTGACCATGGTCGTCATGATGGTGGTCATGGCCGCAGCCGCAGGAGGCGCCGTGGGCGTGCTCGTGCTTGTGCTCGCCATGGCTGTGGTCGTGGGCATGCGCCTCGCCATGGCCGGCATGGGAATGGCCATGGCCGTGATCATGATGATGGTCGTGACCGCAGCAGGCAGCACCATGCGCGTGATCATGCCCGTGCGCGTGGCCGTGATGATCATGGCCGTGATGATCATGGCCGCAGTTGGAATGATCGTGGTCATAGGCGCCGCGCTCGGGCTCGAACGGCCGCTCGACATCGCTCATCGCGCAGCCCTGGCCGCGGACCATCTCGGCCAGCACATGGTCATGCTCGATATAGATCGCGTCGGCGGTGATCTCCGCCGGGGTGTGGCGGTTGCCGATATGCCAGGCGACGCGCATCAGGCGCAGCGGATTCTCGGCCTTGATCTCGATCAGCTTCTGGGCGGCAGCCTTGATCAGGACGAGCGAGCCGTCCTCCAGCTTCACGGCATCGCCATCGTTCAGCGCCGTCGGCTTGTCGAGATCGAGCAGGATGTCGCTCCCGCCATCGCCCTTCAGCGCGACGCGGCGGCGGTTGCGGTCCTCATGGTCGAGGGTCAGGGTCTCGACGACCCGGTCCTGCTTGACCGCGGCCTTGCGGACGACGGAAGTGGCGCGCTGCATGTGACTAAACCCGTGGCGTGTTGGATCAAAGGCGATCGACCGATCGCGGTTCCACCACTTCGACCACCGGAACGAGGCCGACGCAAGTCCCGGGCCGGCTCCGATGAGGCGAGCCGGACGGAACAGGGCGCGCCGCTGCTGGAGCGGCAGCGGAACCGGACCGCCACGCTACTAAAAAACAATTTTAATTCAATATCTTAGCCCTCAATCGTGAGCCGAAACCAGTTAGCCGCATAAATACCGTGGCGCCCGGCGCGGCGATCCTGTTAGATCGGCGGGTTACCACGCCTGCCTGGTCTTTCGATCGGCAAGGACAAGGATAAAAGGGGAAGCCGACATGACCAGGATTTCACCGCCCGCTCTGCGCGGGCTCTCGGGCGCGCTCGCCGGCATCGGCCTGAGCCTCGCCATGGCCGGGGCAGCGGCGGCGCAAACGACGATGGAACGGATCAAGCAGCGCGGCAACCTGATCTGCGGCGCCAGCCATGGCGTCGCCGGCTTCTCGCTGCCGGATGCGCAGGGGCAATGGCGCGGCTTCGACGTCGATATCTGCCGGGCGTTGGCGGCGGTGATCTTCAACGATCAGGAGAAGGCCAAGTACATCTCTCTCGCCTCGAAGGACCGGCTGACGGCGCTGCAGAGCGGCGAGATCGACGTGCTCTCGCGGACCACGACCTGGACGCTCGGCCGCGACGCCGGCTTCGGCCTCAACTTCACGGCGATCAACTATTTCGACGGCCAGGGCTTCCTGGTGCGCAAGAGCACCGGCGTGAAGGAGGTCAAGGCGCTCGACGGGGCCTCGGTCTGCGTCGCCCAGGGCACCACCACCGAGCTCAACCTCGCCGATTACTTCCGCACGCATAACATGAAGTACGAGGTCATCGCCTTTGCCGGGCTGGACGAGACGATCCAGGCCTATGAGGCCGGCCGCTGCGACGCCTACACCACCGATCTCTCGCAGCTCGCCGCCAACCGGATGAAGCTCAAGGTCCCGGCGGATCACGAGCTGCTGCCCGAGATGATCTCGAAGGAGCCGCTCGGCCCCTGGGTCCGCCAGGGCGACGATGCCTGGTTCGATATCGTGCGCTGGACGGTCTACGCGCTGATGAACGCCGAGGAATACGGGATCACGCAGGCCAATGTCGATGAGATGGTGAAATCGACCAATCCCGAGATCCGTCGCCTGCTCGGCACCGAGGGCAAATTCGGCGAGAGCCTCGGCCTGACCAATGACTGGGTAGTCCGGATCGTCAAGGCGGTCGGCAATTATGGCGAGAGCTTCGACCGGCATCTCGGCGCCAAATCGCCGCTCAACCTGCCGCGCGGCATGAACAGGCTCTGGACGCAGGGCGGCCTGCAATACGCCCCGCCGGTGCGCTGATCTCCGGCACTTTGTCGGCACGCGGATTTCGCTCGAACCGCATCGTCATCCTGGACAAGCGGCGTAGCCGCGCAGCTCCGGGATCCATCGTAAGGCGCCTGAGCTCTACGATGGATCCCGGGATTTCGCTGCGCGAAGCCCAGGATGACGCAACAAGATGATCAGCGCGGCAGCGCCTTCACCTCGTCGTCAAACTTCTTCAGGAGGCGCGAGCGCTCGGCCGGGCTACCCCAGCGCGGGGTGTCGTAGTCGATCAGCTTGATCTCCTCGAACTTCGGCGCATCAGGCGAGAGCTTGGCGTTCTTGTTGGAGGGGATCGAGTTGATCTTGAGCTTGGCGTTGATGTCCTGCGCCTCGGGCGAGAGCGTGAAGTCGACGAATTTGCGCGCCGCCTCCGGGTTCTTGCCGCCCTTGATCACTGAGACCGAGCCGGTCTCGTAGCCCGTGCCCTCGCAAGGGGCGACGATGCCGATCGGCGCGCCCTGCAGCTTCTGCGTCAGCATGTCGTGCATGAAGGCGATGCCGACCCCGGTCTCGCCGAGCGCCGTCGCCTTGACCGGTGCGATGCCGGATTTGGTGTACTGGCTGATGTTCTTGTGCAGGGTCTTCAGGAACTCGAAGCCCTTCTCCTCGCCGAGCCGCTGGACTGTCGTCGCGAGGAAGACATAGGCCGTGCCCGAGGAGCTGGGATCGGCGACCTGGACCTCGTCCTTGAACTTGGGATCGAGCAGATCGGCCCAGCATTTCGGCTCGGGCAGCTTCCTGCTCTTCAAGGTCTCGAGATTGTAGCCGATGCCGAGCGCGCCGAGATAAATGCCGGCGGTGCGGAACTTCGACTGCTCGGCATGGCGCCTAGCCCAGTCGTGCAGCTCGACGAGCTTCGGCGACTTGTACTCGTCGAGCAGACCTTCCTCTGCGGCCTGCAGATGCGGCTCGCCCGGCCCACCCCACCAGACATCGCCGCGCGGATTGGAGGCCTCGGCCTTGACCTGGGCATAGACCTCGCCGGTCGACTTGCGCACCATCTGGACCTTGATGCCGGTCGACTTCTCGAAAATCGCCGCGCCTTCGCGGCATTGCTCCTCGAGGATCGAGCAATAGACGGTGACCTGGCCCTGCGCGGCGGCGGGGCCGGCATAGGCGGCGACGGCCAGCGTGGCCGTGACCAGGGCGTGACGAAGACTTGGCAAGGTTTCCTCCAGGGCAACTTTTCTTAGCCGGCGAGATGAAGGCCAAGAGCCCAGCCCTGTCAACCGCGCCGGCTTGCGCCGCGATCAGCGACGCCGCGTGCGGTCGGGAAGCTTGTCGATCGCCTCGTCAGCACCCTGCTTCCTGCCGAGCGCGCCCTCGCGCAGGACCTTGGTGGCGGCGTCCTGCTTAAGCGCCGGCGAGGTCTTCAGCGGCGCCGTCGCCTTCGTCGCCTCCAGGCCGATTTCCTTGGGCTTGCGCCCGTCATTGCGGGCGCTGGCGGCGAAGGTGGCGAGTGCCTCCGGCTGCTGGCCTTTCGGATCGACGACTTTGGACTTGGCCATGGCTGGTCTCCCTGCGGCGTTTGGCGATCAACGCCAGGGCTCCACAGGGAGTTCCGCGCCGCGACGGCTCAGAACAGGAAATAACGCTGCGCCAATGGCAGCTCCTTCGCGGGCTCGCAGACCAGCAATTCGCCATCCGCGACCACCGCATATGTCTCCGGGTCGATGCGGATATCGGGGGTGGCGTCGTTGTGGATCATGCTCTTCTTGGAGATGCCGCCGCGGGTGTTCTCGACGGCGACCATCTGCTTGTCCGTGCCGAGCCGGCCCTTCAGCCCGTTCGCCAGCGCCGCCTGCGAGACGAAGACCAGCGAGGTCGTGCTGACGGCCTTGCCGAAGGCGCCGAACATCGGCCGGTAATGCACCGGCTGCGGCGTCGGGATCGAGGCGTTGGGATCGCCCATCGGCGCCGCCGCGATCATGCCGCCCTTCAGCACGAGATCCGGCTTGGCGCCGAAGAAGGCCGGCGACCAGATCACGAGGTCTGCGAGTTTCCCGATTTCAACAGACCCAATATGGCGGGATAGGCCGTGCGAGATCGCCGGGTTGATCGTGTATTTCGCGACATAGCGCTTGGCGCGGAAATTGTCGGCGCCGGTGCCGGCATCCTCCGGCAGCGCCCCACGCTGGACCTTCATCTTGTGGGCGGTCTGCCAGGTGCGGGTCACGACCTCGCCGATCCGACCCATGGCCTGCGAATCCGAGGACATCATCGAGAGCGCGCCGAGATCGTGCAGGATGTCCTCGGCGGCGATCGTCTCCTTGCGGATGCGGCTCTCGGCGAAGGCGAGGTCCTCGGGGATCGAGGGCGACAAATGATGGCAGACCATCAGCATGTCGAGGTGCTCGTCGAGCGTGTTGACGGTGAAAGGCCTTGTCGGATTGGTCGACGAAGGCAGGACATTCGGCAGCCCCGCCACCTTCATGATGTCAGGCGCATGGCCGCCGCCCGCGCCTTCGGTATGGAAGGCATGGATGGTGCGGCCTTTGAAGGCCCTGATCGTGTCCTCGACGAAGCCTGACTCGTTCAGCGTGTCCGAGTGGATCATCACCTGGACGTCGTATTCGTCAGCGACCGAGAGGCAGTTGTCGATCGCGGCAGGGGTCGTGCCCCAGTCCTCATGCAGCTTGAGGGCGCAGGCGCCGGCCTCGACCATCTCGATCAGGGAGCCCGGCACGGCGGCGTTGCCCTTGCCGGCGAAGGCGAGGTTCATCGGGAAGGCGTCGGCGGCGCGGATCATTTGGCCGAGATGCCAGGGGCCGGGCGTGCAGGTCGTCGCCAGCGTACCATGGGCCGGGCCGGTGCCTCCGCCGAGCATGGTGGTCAGCCCGCTCATCAGCGCATCCTCGATCTGCTGCGGGCAGATATAGTGGATATGGCTGTCGAAGCCGCCGGCGGTGATGATCTTGCCCTCACCGGCGATCACCTCGGTGCCGGGGCCGACGATGATCGTCTCCTCCGGCGCGAAATTGCCGAAACCGTCCTGGATATCGGGATTTCCGGCCTTGCCGATGGCGCAGATGCGACCGGCCCTGATGCCGATATCGGCCTTCACGATCCCCCAATGGTCTAGGATCAGCGCGTTGGTGATGACGGTGTCGACCGCGCCGTCGGTATTGCGCACCTGGCTCTGGCCCATGCCGTCGCGGATGACCTTGCCGCCGCCGAACTTCACCTCCTCGCCATAGGTGGTGAAGTCCTTCTCGACCTTGATGACGAGCTCGGTATCGCCGAGGCGCACCGTGTCGCCGGTGGTCGGGCCGAACATGGCGGCATAGGCATTGCGCGGAAAGGCGAAGGGCATGGTCGGTTCCCGATCTGGTCCTGCGATGTCTCTGGCAATTCTCAGGCCGAAGCCGTCCCCGGCTCAGGCGGCTCGCCATTCCCGGTCTCACTGGCCTTTGGTTCACTGTTCTTGGGTTTGCGGGGCCCCTTGCGCTTGCCGGCCGCAGCCTTGGCGAGCTTGCGGGCCTGGTCGCGCTGCGTCTCCTGCATCATCTCGAGCTGGACCTGCTGGATCTCGGCCAGGCGCTGCCACTGCTTGGTGATGAGATGGTCGATCTTCTCGTGCAGATGCCGGATCTCGAGCTCGGCCTTGAGATTGACCTGGTAGTCGTTGGAGGAGCGGGCGCGGTCCTTTTGCTCCTGGCGCTTCTGGCTCATCATGATGATCGGCGCCTGGATCGCCGCGATGCATGAGAGCACGAGATTGAGCAAAATGAAGGGATAGGCATCAAAAGCCCCCGGTCCCTCTGCGATATTGATCAGCATCCAGACCACCAGCACGCAGCCGAAGCTGATCAGGAAGGCCCAGGAGCCGCCAAAACTGGCGAGCCCGTCCGAGACGCGCTCGCCGAAACTGCGCTTCTCGTCGAACTCGTCATCGGTGTTGGCCGCGATCGTGTCCTGACGGGCGATGCTCTCGACGACCTCGCGATCGAGATCGGAGTATTCGCCGTGCTCCTCGCGCAGGATCTCCTCGACATAGCGGGTACGGTAGCGCGCCAGCTCGGTGCGCGAGATCAGACTGTGCTCGGTCAGCTGCGGAAAATCCGCCAGAATGCGCTCGGTGAGAGAGGGGCGCAGCGTCTCCAGCGAGACCAGGTTCTTGCGCGGGATCTCGGCACCCGAGATCGCACAGATGCCGTATTTCTTTTTGCCGTTCGCAGGAAGATGGGAGGGCTGCACGTCTGCTGCTTCGGTCATCGGCCGGCTCCGCCATTCGCTTTGTGCAGCTACAGCTTACCCATCACCTCCTGACGGAAGCCATAGACCTCGCGCTTGCCGGCCAGCACCACCAGCCGGACCTCGCGGGTCTGGCCGGGCTCGAAACGCACCGCCGTGCCGGCGGGAATATCGAGCCGGAAGCCTCGCGCCTTCTCACGCTCGAAGGCGAGCGCCGGATTGGCCTCGAAGAAATGGTAATGCGAACCGACCTGGATCGGCCGGTCACCGGTATTGGCGACACTGAGCGTCAGGCTCTCGCGGCCTTCATTGAGGATGAGATCACCCGGCAGGGTCGTGACCTCGCCCGGTTTCAGGCGGCCGGCGGAGCCACGGATCGGCTCGTGCACGGTGACGAGCTTGGTGCCGTCCGGGAAAGTCGCCTCGACCTGAACGTCGTGCAGCATCTCGGCGATGCCGTCCATGACCTGATCGGCGGTGAGGACATGCGCGCCGGCCTCCATCAGCTCGGCGACGGATCTGCCGTCGCGCGCGCCCTCGACGACGAAGTCGGTGATCAGCGCGACGGCTTCGGGATGGTTCAGCTTGACGCCGCGCTCGAGCCTGCGCCTCGCCACGATGGCGGCCATGGCGAAGAGCAGCTTGTCCTTCTCGCGCGGCGTCAGGTTCATGCGTTGGCCTTCTCTGCCTCTTCCTCGTCTTCGTCATCCTCGGAGTCGTCGTCCTCGGACTCCTCGGCGTCGTCTTCCAGATCGTCCTCGTCCACCTCGCCGAGCGAAGCGTATTCATAGGCGAAGATGATCTCGCCGCTCTCCAGATCGAAGCTGCTGGAGGTCGATTCCTCGAAAGCGGCGATCAGCATCTCGGCGTCGGCGGGACCGTCGACGTCGAAGCGACGCACCGCGACCTCGCTTTCCGCGCCGATCAGCACGAGCTCGATCGCCCAGGCCCGCGAGCCGGTATCGTAGACGCATTTCAGACCCTGGATCGGCAGCATGGCGTTCTCCTCAGATTGACCAGGTGCGCGGCAGCGCACGCCCGGTCAGATGCCCGAGCAGCATGACGAGGGCGCGACGCAAGGCCTGCGCGTCGCTGCTGAGAAGCCGGATCAGGAGAAAGCCTTCATGCGCACCGGCAGCGGCCTCGACATCGGAAAAGGCGGCTTCTTCGGCGAGGACCCCCCTGACCTCCTCGAGCCGCCCCGGTACCGTCGCGAGCACGGTCGAGACGGCGCGCGCGCCCTGCCCCACGGCCTTGCGGCGCAAGGTCTCGTCGATCGCGCCTTCGAGGCGCAGATCCTCGGCGAAGACCAGCCGGCCCTCGCGCCTTATGCGCCAGCGGTCATGCAAAGCGCCGTGAAGCAAGGTCTCGCCCATGGCGGCGCGGCCGAAATAGAGGGTTTCGCAGGCGATGAAGCCTGAATCCGCGGCAAGCTCGACGCTCAGGCTGCGCGCCAGCCGCGCGCCCGAGAACAGGATCGTCTCCTGCGGCAGCCAGGCGAGTTCGGCCCGCGCCGCGACGGCGATCTGCGTATCGACATGGGTATCTGAGCCCTGGCTGCGGTAGATCTTCTCCGCCGCCTGGGTGGTGACGACGGCCTGCGCCCCGGCATCGAGCCCGATCCGGGTGATGGCCCGGTCGCCGCCGGCCATGCCGCCAGCCGTGTTGATTAGCACCGCTTCGCAGCGGCCGTCATGGCTGGTCGGGAAACGGGCGCGATAGCCACCGCTCTCGGCGACCTCCAGGCGCATGGTGCGCGCTCCGACCGCACCAAAGCGCAGGCGGACGCCGCCGCTGGCCCGGACATAGTCCGGCAACAGCGGATCGACGGGCAAGGGCAATGCGGGAGCATACATGGCAGGCCGTCTCTGGCGGACCGCTGCAGTCTTCCGTGCCCGGAATTCATCGGCAAGGGCCAGCCTGCCGGGCACTGCCCAAATTACGGGCAGCGCCGCTCAGCGCGCGGGCAGTCAGGGATGCGCGGCCAGAAAACGCTCGACCTCCTCGCGCTTCGGCGTGCCGGCCCGGCCACCGAAACGGGTGCATTTGATTGCGGCGACAGCCGAGGCGAAGCGCACCGCTGCCCGCTCGCTCTGCCCTTCGGCAAGCGCCAGCGCGAAGGCGCCATGCCAGACATCGCCGGCGCCGAGCGTGTCGACCGCCTCGATCGGGAAGGCCGGCAGATGGGCGATGCCGCCGTTCTCCATGAACAGCACGCCGCGATGGCCGAGCGTGACGGCGAGCCAGTTCTCAGCCCCCCGCGCCAGCCCGGCCAGGGCCTCGCGCGGGTCGCCCTCGCCGCAGATCTCGGTGAGCGCCTTTTCGCTGAAGGCGACATGGCTGGCGGTCGTAATCATCTCCGGATGGGTCGGCTGGCGGTCGCCATCGATGACGCCGGGCACACCCGCCGCCCGCGCCAGCTTCAGCGCCGCGAGGGAGCCCTCGCCCCAGCGCGTATCGACCAGCACCGCATCGGCGCCCACTGGCAGCGCAGCCGGCAGCCAGTCGGGCTCGAGCGGGGTCTCGGGGTCGGTATAGGACACCACCATGCGCTCGCCCTGGGCGTCGACCAGGATCGCGGAGACAGGCGAGCGCAGGCCGGGAAAGCGCCTGGCGAAGGCAGTGTCGACGCCGTCGCGATGCAGATCAGCGAGGATGGCGTCGCCGGTCAGGTCGTCGCCGAGCCGGGTCGCGAGCCAGGCCTTGCCGCCCGAACGCGCGACCGCGACCGAGCCGCTGCCGGCGCAGCCGCCGCCGGTGACGACGAGGTCGCGCGCGCGATCCTTCTCGCCGGGGCTCGGGACATGCGAGACGCTGTAGACATAGTCGAGGGTCGCGATACCAAGACAGAAGACACCGGCCATGAAGCTCAGACCCCGAACCTGAATTCACTGAGCTGGCGATAGACCTCGCCCGGCCGCAGCACCGTTGAGGGAAAATGCGGCAGGTTCGGCGAATCCGGCACATGCTGCGGCTCCAGCGCTATCCCGCCATTGGCTCCATAGGCAACACCGTCCAGCCCGGGCACCGGGGTAGCGAGCTTGGCGCCGTCATAGACCTGCAGCGCCGGCTCGGTCGTCCAGATCTCCATGGCGAGCCCCGAGCGCCGTGAGCGCAGCGTCGCGGCATGGGCGAGTTCGAGTCCGCCAGCCGCCGGCTCGCGCCGGTCGCGGCGCAGCACATAGTTGTGGTCGTACCAGAAGCGGCCGCCATCCTGACTGGCGAAGCGGATCGGCCGGGCCTTGCGGAAATCGAAGGGCGTGCCGGCGACATCGGCGAGCGAGCCGTCGGGGATCAGGTCAGCATCGACCGGCGTGGTCAGATTGGCGCGGACCTCGAGCTCATGGTCGAGGATGTCGGGTCCGTCATCGAGCCGGAAATAGGAGTGATGCGCGAGATTGACGATGGTCGGCGCATCGGTGGTGGCCGAGAGTTCGAGGCGCAGCGTCGCGCCGTCGACGAGGGCGTAGCGGCACCAGACCCGCAGCGTACCGGGATAGCCGGCATCGCCATCGGCCGAGACCAGCGCCAGCGTCACGCTCGCCTCGTCGTGCTGGATCATCGTCCAGGGCCGCTTGCCGAACCCCTGGCCGCCGCCATGCAGCGAGTGCTTGCCGCCTTGATTCAGCGGCGTGCGATGGGACACGCCGTCGAGCATGAAGCGGCCATGGCCGATGCGGTTGGCGAAACGGCCGGCGATCGCACCCATGTGCGGCGAATGCGCGGGATAGTCCGCGAAGTTCGGGAAGCCGAGCACGACGCGCTGGCGGCCGCCACCCGGCAGCGGCACGACGAGGTCGCGCAGCACGGCGCCCCATTCCATCACCCTGGCCTCGGCGCCGCCGGGCGAATGCAGCTTCGCTTCGTGAATCGGCGTGCCGTCGTCGAGATGTCCGATGAGAGCTTTGTTCAAGACCACCCCCCCTTTAGCGACGCCTCGACCGGGGCGCCGGCCTGACTGGCCATATCGCCGGAAAGACCGGGCGGACAAGCCGCCCGGTGGGAGACTCGCTCACCAAACGCCGGTGTTCGGCATGCTCAGCCATGGCTCTGCCGGCGGCTTGGGATCGCCCTTCTGCAGCAATTCGATCGAGATGTTGTCGGGCGAGCGGATGAAGGCCATGTTGCCGTCGCGCGGCGGCCGGTTGATGGTGATGCCGGCCTTCATCAGCTTGTCGCAGGTGGCGTAGATATCGTCGACCTCATAGGCGAGGTGGCCGAAATTGCGGCCGCCGGTGTAGACCTCCGGATCCCAGTTATAGGTCAGCTCCAGGGTCGGCCGCCCCCGGCTGCCCTGCTCCTTCACATGCGGCGCGTCTTCCGGCGCGGCCAGGAAGACAAGGGTGAAACGGCCCTTTTCGCTCTCCATGCGGCGGGTTTCGACCAGACCGAACTTGGTCACGTAGAAATCGAGTGCGGCATCGAGGTCGGTGACGCGCACCATGGTGTGGAGATATCTCACAGCTCTTCTCCCAGGGTTGATCTGGCCGATAGATCGGGCCAAACCCGCAATTCGCCAAGAGGGCTCACGCGGACATATCATGAGCGACACGCAGGATCGCATGCCGGCGGCGGCGGCTTCGGCCGAGGTGTCGCAGATCAAGCAGAGAGCGGCGGCGCTCTCGGTGGCCGCCAGCCTCCTGCTGACGCTGGCGAAGTTCGCGGCGGCGCTGGTCTCCGGCTCGCTCGCCCTGCTGACCGACGCGCTGCAGGGGCTGATCGATATCGGCTCGACCCTGTTCACCTGGTTCGCGGTGCGCGCTGCCGACAAGCCGGCCGACGACAAGCATCATTACGGGCACGGCAAGGTCGAGGCGCTGGCGGCGCTGCTCGAAACCGCGATCCTGTTCGGCCTCTCGGGCGCGATCCTGTGGGAGGCGATCAACCGTCTGCGGGCGGGCACCGAGCCGCCTGTCGAGGTGACCGCGCTCGTCGTCGGCGTGCTCCTGTTCTCACTGATGGTCGACGCGACGCGCTGGCGGGCCCTGACCACCGTGGCGCGAGACACCCGCAGCGAGGCGCTCGCCGCCGAGGCGACGCATTTCGCCACCGATTTCGTCGGCACCGCGTTGGTGCTCGCCGGCCTCGTCCTGTCGCGGATGGGCGTGCCCATGGCCGACAGCGCGACGGCGCTCGGACTCGCGGTCTACATGATCCTGACCGCCTATCGGCTCGGCCGGCGCACCATCGATACGCTGATCGACGCCGCCCCGAAAGGGGTTTCGGAGCGGCTGAGGCAGGCAGCGGCCGAAGTGCCCGGCGTCGTCGGCATCGAATGGCTGAAGCTGCGCCCCGCCGGCGGCCAGGTGCAGGGCGAGATCGGCATCCTGGTCTCGCGCACCCTGCCGCTCGACCGCGTCACGGCGATCAAGACGGAGCTGCTCGCAGCCCTGGCCGCGGCAGAGCCCGGCGCCGAAATCACCGTCACCGCCAATCCCGTCCAGGTCGATGACGAGACCGCCCTCGAACGCGTCCTGCTGATTGCGCTCAAGATGAAGGTGCCGGTGCACCATGTCAGCGTCCACTCGATCGGCGAACGCCTCTCGGTCTCGCTCGACATGGAGGTCGACGCCGGCCTGCCGCTGTCCGAGGCGCACGACATCGCGACCCGTCTTGAAAGCGCGATCCGGGCGGAATTCGGCGGCGAAACCGAGGTCGAGACCCATATCGAGCCGATGGAGACCAGCCAGCCGAGCGGCCACAACGCCGCCTGGGAAACGGTCGAGGCGATCGGCAAGGCGATCGCCCAGGAGGCGGCGCGCGCCGCCGAGGCCGGAGGGCCGATCCGCGACATCCATTCGGTGCGCGTGCGCGAAACCCGCAACGGCCTCGTCGTCAACTATCACTGCCGGGCCGAGGGCGCACTCGATGTCGCCGCCGTGCACAATGCCGTCGATGCGATCGAGCGGGCGGTCCGGCAGGCGCGACCCGATGTCTGCCGACTGGTCAGCCATGCCGAGCCGGTCGCCAGCGCGCAACGCCATTAGCTTGGTCACGGGCCGGTTTTCGGATCGCCCGCCCAGCCTGTAAGACAAGCAACCAGCCTTACCAATGATCGGACGAGCCATGCGCGCCGAAGATGCCCCGATGATCCGCCTCGAGGACTACCGCCCTTCCGACTGGCTGATCGACACCGTCGACCTCGACATCCTCCTCGATGCGAACCGCACGCGGGTGCGCTCCCTGCTGAAGCTCCGGCCGAACCCGCAGGGCCGCCAGGGCGCGCCGCTGGTGCTCGACGGCGACGAGCTCGCGCTCGGCTCGATCGCGCTCGACGATGTGCCGCTCGCCCCCACTCTCTATACGGCGACGCCGCAGTCTCTGACGCTGCCCTCCCCGCCCGATCGGGCCTTCTCGCTGCGGATCGAGACGGAGCTGAACCCGGCCGCCAACACCAAGCTGATGGGCCTCTACCGCTCAAGCGGCGTCTATTGCACGCAATGCGAGGCCGACGGCTTCCGGCGCATCACCTATTTCCTCGACCGACCGGACGTGATGAGCGTCTACACGGTCAGGCTGGAGGCGGTGAAGGCCGAGGCGCCGGTTCTGCTGGCGAACGGCAACCTCGTCGCCTCCGGGGAGCTCCCCGGCGGCGAGCGCCATTTCGCCGTCTGGCATGACCCACACCCCAAGCCGGCCTATCTCTTCGCCATCGTCGGCGGCCGGCTCGACCATATCCGCCAGCCCTATGTCACCGCCGAGGGCCGCAAGGTCGAGCTCGCGGTCTATGTCGAGCCGGGCAAGGCCGGGCGCGCCGGCTGGGCGCTCGACTCGCTGGTGCGCTGCATGCGCTGGGACGAGCGCGTCTTCGGCCGCAACTACGATCTCGACGTGTTCAACGTCGTCGCCGTGTCGGACTTCAACATGGGCGCGATGGAGAACAAGGGCCTCAACATCTTCAACGACAAATATGTCCTGGCCGATCCCCTGACGGCGAGCGACGGCGACTACATCTCGATCGAGGCGATCATCGCCCATGAGTATTTCCATAACTGGACCGGAAACCGCATCACCTGCCGCGACTGGTTCCAGCTCTGCCTGAAGGAGGGTCTCACGGTCTTCCGCGACCAGGAATTCTCCTCCGACGAGCGCTCGCGCCCGGTGAAGCGCATCTCCGATGTCCGCACGCTGCGCTCGACCCAGTTCTCCGAGGATGCCGGCCCGCTCGCCCATCCGGTCAGGCCGCGCGCCTACAAGGAGATCAACAACTTCTACACGCCGACGGTCTATGAGAAGGGCGCGGAAGTCATCCGCATGCTCAAGGTTCTGACCGGCGACGACGCCTTCGCGCGTGGCATGGACCTCTATTTCGAGCGTTGCGACGGCACAGCCGCGACGATCGAGGAGTTCCTCGACTGCTTCATCGAGACCTCCGGCCAGGATCTCACGCATTTCGCCAGATGGTACGAGCAGGCGGGCACGCCGACAGTCGTCGCCTCCGGCCATTATGATGCGGCAGCAGGCAGCTACACGCTCGAACTCGCGCAATCGACACCGCCGACGCCGGGGCAGGAAGAAAAGGCGCCCGTCGTGATCCCGGTGGCGCTCGGCCTCGTCGGGAAAACCGGCGACCTGCCGCTCAACAGTATCTCCCCGGCACTGAAGGCGGGCGGGGTCGTCGTGCTCGACCAGCCCTCGCTCAACCTGACCTTCACCGGCCTTTCCGAGGCCCCAACCCCATCGCTGCTGCGCGGCTTCTCGGCCCCGGTGCGGCTCGAGCTCGATCTCGGCGATGCCGAACTGCTGCGCCTGTTCACCGCCGACAGCGATTCCTTCAACCGCTGGCAGGCCTTCCAGACCGTGGCGACCCGGGCATTGGTGCGCGCGGGCAAGAGCGGCAATCTCTCCGAGCTCGCCGAAAAGGCCCGCGAACTCGCGGCCGCCCTGGCAGATTTCCTCGCCGGCCCGGCCATGGCCGACCCAGCCTTCGCCGCGCAGGTCCTGCGCCTGCCGAGCGCTGCCGACATCGCCCGCGAGATCGGCAAGGATGTCGACCCCGATGCCGTGTTCGCGGCCCATCGCGCCTTGTCCCGGGCGATCGGAGCAGCTCTGGCGGAGCCGCTCTCCGCATTGCAGGCGCAGCTGCGCCAGCACGGCCCCTATTCGCCGGCAGCCGGCCCCGCCGGCCAAAGGGCGCTGCGCAACGAAGCGCTCGGCCTGCTCGCCCTCGCCCTGCCGGTCGAAGCCAGCGCCCTGGCACAAGCCCGGTACGCCGAGGCGGACAACCTCACCGACCGGCTCGCGGCGCTGGCCGCCATGACGCTGATCCCCGGCGAGGCGCGCGAGGCTCTGATCGGCCGCTTCGCCGAGCTTTATGCCGACGAACCCCTCGTCCTCGACAAATGGCTGATGGCGCAGGCGCTGATCCCGGAAGCCGGCACGCTCGACCGCGTCAAGGCATTGATGGCGAGCCCGGCCTTCTCGCTCGGCAACCCCAATCGCGTGCGGGCGCTGATCGGCGGCTTCTCCGCCAATCTGACGCAGTTCAACCGCGCCGACGGCGCCGGCTACGGCTTCATCGCCGGCATCGTCACCGAGCTCGACCGCGCCAATCCCCAGGTTGCATCGCGTCTGCTCGGCGCGTTCAAGACCTGGCGCATGCTCGAACCGGGCCGGCGGGACCTGGCCAGGAGCGCGCTGCGCATGGTCGCGGCGACGCCGGGGCTGTCACGCGACGTTTCCGATATCGCGGCCCGCTCGCTGGCCTGACGTTACGGCAAAAGCGGCGCTCCGGCGCCGCCAGTCGAAATGGTTAACGCTTCATTACGCGCACAGGATTCATCGACAATTTTAAGCAACCATAGCGCGTAAAGTGCGTGTATCACTCAACTCAAAGCTAGACAAAAGACCGCCCGCGGATTCAACTGAAACTGATTCGGGGATGCGGCACGTCTCCCGATCTTACTGACGGTACATCTTCCGAAGGGGGACGGGCATGGCGCGTGCAAACGCGGCTTGCGCAAACGTGCGCGCTGGCTCAATTCTGGGGGTCGCAAGATCCCTGACGCACCCGCTCTACCAGCGCTTTGAAAAGCTGGAACCTACCTTCCGCAAGGTAATACCGGCTCTGGTCGCCTGTTTTGTCGTGATCATGGCGCTCGGCGCCTATGTCCAGACCAGCGCGCTGCGAGACGACACTCTCGCCGATACAGAAACGGATCTGGATATTCTCGCCACCTTGCTGGCTCGCGAGCTCGATCTTGCCTCCCGCGACGAGAAAAATCTGCGCACCATCCTCGCCGGCCTGAGCACCAGGCACATCGCCGGTCGTGGCCGCATCGTGCATGTCAGCGACGTGTCCGGCCGGGTGATCGCCAGCGAACCGATGCTGGGCAGCGGCAGCCGCAGCCTCGTCGAGCTGCTCGGTCCGGCCCAGGCCCTGACGGTGTTCGCCGAGCGCGCCGGGGTGATGAGGATCATGCTGCCGGGCGGCCTCGAGACGCTGGCGACCGTGCGCAACCTCGCCGCGCCCTTCGGCCAGGTTGCCGTGCTCCAGCCGGTCAAGGGAGCGCTGTCGCTCTGGGAGGAGCGGAGCCGCTCGATCCTCGTGCTGTTCGTCTCGGCCGCGATCGTGCTCGCCGGCATCACCCTCGCCTTCATCCTGCAGTCGAAGCGCGCCCGCGCCGCCGACGACGATTGCGACTGCGTGCGCGAGCGCATCGACACTGCCCTCAGCCGCGGCCATTGCGGCCTCTGGGACTGGGACCTGGCGAAGGGCCGGATCTACTGGTCGGATTCCATGTACGCCATGCTCGGCTACGACCGCATGGGCGAGTTCATGTCCTTCGGCGAAGTGAACGCCTTCATCCACCCCGACGATGCCGATCTCTATGCGCTCGCCGACGCGATCAGCCGCGATGAGGCGACCCATCTCGACCAGGAGTTCCGCGTCCGCGACGCCAGCGGTCAATGGATCTGGCTGAAGGCCCGCGCCGAGCTGGTGATCGACCGCCGCACTGGCGCCCGCCATCTCGTCGGCATCGTCGTCGACATCTCCGAACAGCACCGCATGGCCGCCCGCACCGCGACCGCCGATGCGCGCCTGCGCGACGCCGTCGAGGCAATCTCGGAAGCCTTCGTGCTCTGGGACGCCGACCGCAAGCTCGTGCTCTGCAACGCCAAATACCAGCAGCTCCACCAGCTCCCGGCGGAACTGATGCGCGCCGGCACCAGCTACGAGGCGATCATGGGCTGCAGCGCCCAACCCAGCGTCGACCGCGAGCCGGTCCGCAGCTCGCGCGCCGAACCCGGCAGCCATTCCTACGAAGCCAAGCTCTCGGACGGGCGCTGGCTCCAGATCAACGGCCGCCGCACCAAGGATGGCGGCTCGGTCTCGGTCGGCACCGACATCACCACGTTGAAGCAGCAGGAAGAGCGCCTGACCCGCTCCGAGCACCAGCTTCTGACCTCGGTGACCGACCTCAAGGCCTCGCGCCAGAAGCTCGAGGCCCAGGCCCAGCAGCTCGCGGAGCTCGCCGAGCTCTATCTCGAACAGAAGGCCTCGGCGGAGAGCGCCAACCGGGCCAAGTCAGAATTCCTCGCCAATATGAGCCATGAGCTGCGCACGCCGCTCAACGCCATCATCGGCTTCTCCGAGATCATGGAGGCGCGGCTGTTCGGCGATCTCGGCTCGGAGCGCTATGAGGAGTATGTCCGCGACATCCGCTCCAGCGGTGGCTATCTGCTCGCCGTGATCAACGACATTCTCAACATGGCCAAGATCGAGGCCGGCAAGGTCACGCTGGAAAAGACCGAGGTCGCGCTCGATCCGGTCATCGCCGAGGCGGCACGGACACACCAGGAAGCAATCGCCGGCAAGCAGCTTTCCTTCTCCTGCGAGGTGCCCGGCGATCTGCGCCTCGAGGCGGATTCGCATGCCCTGTTCCAGATTCTCTCCAACCTGCTCGACAACGCCGTGAAGTTCACGCCGGAAGGCGGCACGATCGCGGTCCGCGTGCGGCCGGCGCCGGGCGCCCTCAACATCTATGTCGAGGATTCCGGCATCGGCATCCCGCCTGAGAAGATCGGCCGGATCGGCCGCCCCTTCGAGCAGGTCGAGGGCGAGCTGGCGCGCAGCTACAAGGGCTCGGGGCTGGGACTGGCGATCGCCCGCTCGCTGGCAGAGCTGCATGGCGGCGGCCTGCGCATCCGTTCGGTGATGGGCTCGGGCACCATTGTCATGGTGCACCTGCCTTTGAAGCACGAAATCAGCCCGAGCTTCGATCTCGTCGCCGCCTGATCGCGGCCTGCCGCCGGCGGCCTTGGCCTTCAGCCCTTCGCCGCGGCCAGGATCTGGCGAAACAGCGCCCGGACCCGCCCGCGCGTCTCGTCGAGTTCGGCCTTCAGCACCTTGGCGTCCGGCAGGCCAACGGCCGTCGCGATCCGGCGCAGCACCCGTTCCGGCACCGCCTTGGGGTCGAAGCGCTCCTCGACCGTGAAGCGCTGCCAGAGCTGGACGTCGCCGAGCAACCGCGCCGCTTCGGCGAGACGCAGCGCATCCTCCTCCGTGATCAGGCCGGTGCCGCGCGCCGCCTGGAACACCCCCGCCGTGGTCCGGGCCAGCAGTTCCGGGTGATCATGGGCATGGGCGAGGACGAGGAACTGGGCGAGGAAGTCGAGATCGGTCAGGCCACCGGCGGCGAGCTTGAGGTCCCAGGGATCGGCCTCGCCCTTCTCCTTCGCGATCAAAGCGCGCATCTCGGCGACCGCTGCAGCGACCTTGGCTGGATCGCGCCGACGCCGCAGAATATCGCGGATGGCGGCTTCGGCGCGCTGGCCCAGCGCCGGATCGCCCGCCACGATGCGGGCGCGGGTCAGCGCCATTTCCTCCCAGATCTCGGCCTCGCCCTGATGATAGGCGATGAAACCCTCGAACTGCGTCGCCGCCGGGCTCTTGTTGCCGGAGGGACGCAGACGCAGATCGACCTGATAGAGCGTGCCCCGCCGCGTCGGCACCGTCAGGGCCGCGACCAGGCGCTGGCTGAAGCGCACATGCCAGGTGACCGGATCGAGCGGGCGCGCACCGGCGCTCGGCTCGGCATGCTCGGGCCGGTCGTAGAGCAGCATCAGGTCGAGGTCGGAGGACGGGGTCAGCTCCCCGGCTCCGAGCCGGCCGAGCCCGACCACGACAGCCTCGGCGTCGGGGATGGCACCATGCTCGGCGACGAAGGCGGTGCGGGTATCCTCGAATGCCGTCCGCAGGCAGGCCTCGGCGACCGCCGCATAGCCATCGCTGGCCTGCTCGGCGGTGATCACCCCCGACAGCAGGCGGGCGCCGACCAGGAAATTCTCCTGGCGCGCCGCATCGCGCATCCGGTCGAGCCCGTCCTCGACGCTCTCGGGCGTGCCGACGACCGCCCGGACGCGTCTTGCCACCGCCTCGCCGCCCTGGCCGGGCGTGCCAAAGGCGGGATCGATCACGGCGTCGAGCACATGCGGGTAGAGCGCCGCGACCTTGGCAAGGCGCGGCGCACTGCCGAGGATCTCGGCGAAGATGCCGAGCAAAGCCTCGCGGGAGCGCAGCAGGGTCAGAAGCTCGACCGCCGCCGGCATGCGCACGAAGGCGTTGTCGAGATGGGCGAGCGCGCCATCGGGATCGGTGGTGCGCCCGAGCGCGACCAGCAGGGCCGGCGTCAGCTCGGTCAGGACCTCGCGGGCGCGGGCGCTGGTCACGGCCGGCCGGCGGCCGAAATGCCAGCCGCGCACCGTCTCAGCCGCCACCGAGGGCTGGCGGAAACCGAGCTTGCGCAGCGTTTCGAGCGTCTCCGGATCGTCCTCGGTGCCGGTGAAGGAGAGCGCCCCGGCATCGCTGGCGAGACTCGGCGCATCCTCGAAGAGCAGTGCGTAATGGCTCTCGACCCGCCTGGCATGCGCGGTCAGCGCCTTGTCGAAGGCAAGGGTAGAGGGATAGCCGCAGAAGCGGGCGAAGGCTTCCAGGTCCTTGGCCTCGGCCGGCAGGGTCTGAGTCTGCTCGTCATGGCGCATCTGCAGGCGATGCTCGATGGTGCGCAGGAAGCGATAGGATTCGGTAAGCTCATCGCGGGCCTGCGGGTTGATCCAGCCCTCATTGGTCAGCTCGCCCAGCATGTCGACGGTCCGCGGCCCGCGCAGCGCCGGCCTGCGGCCGCCGAAAACGAGCTGCTGGGTCTGGACGAAGAACTCGATCTCGCGGATGCCGCCACGGCCGAGCTTGACGTTGTGGCCGGGCAGGCTGAGCGTCTCGAAGCCCTTCACCGACTGGATCTGCCGCTTCATCGCATGGATGTCGGCGATGGCGGCGAAGTCGAAATATTTGCGCCAGATGAAGGGGGCGAGATCGGCGATGAAGCGGCGGCCGAGTTCGAGGTCGCCGGCGACCGGGCGGGCCTTGATCATCGCCGCGCGTTCCCAGTTCTGGCCGACCGTCTCGTAATAGGAATAGGCCGTCGGCAGGGCGACCGCGACATGGGTCGAGCCGGGGTCGGGCCGCAGCCGCAGATCGACGCGGAAGACATAGCCGTCCGGCGTGCGCTCCTGGATGATGCGGGCGATCTGCTGGGTGAGCTTGACGAAGAAGCTCGAGGGCTCGGCGACACCGGCCGCCTCGGCGACCTCCGGATCGAAGAAGACGACGATATCGATATCGGAAGAGTAGTTCAGCTCGCCGGCGCCATGCTTGCCGAGCGCGAGCACGACGAGGCCCGAGCCGGCGCCGGGATCGCCTGCATCCGGCAGCGTGATCCGGCTGAGATCGGCTGCCTGGCGCAGCGCATGCTCGGTCGCGAGCCTAACCGCCATGTCGGCCGTCGCGCTCAGAGCCTGCGTCACCTCCTCGACCGTCCAGGCGCCGCCGATATCGGCAAGCGCGACGAGCAGCGCCATCGCCTGCCGGAAACGGCGCAGCTCGCGCATCAGATCGGCGGTGGCCGTCTCGGGACCGGAAGCCTCCGCGATCCCACGCAGCAGCCCGTCGCGACGCTCGGCCGGGTCGGCGGTCAGGGATGCGAGCAGCCCGGCGGGGTCGCGCCGCATGATCTGGGTGAGGAAGGGCGAATGGGCGAGGATGCCGGCAACGAGATCCTGCGCGGCCGGATACCCGGAAAAATGCGCGGCGAGCGCCGCCCCCGTCTCCGCATCATGAAGCCGCTCAAGCAACTCACGCGCGACCAGCGGCTCGGCCCTCGTCCTTGCCGGCAGGACCGGCGCCGCCTTCAAGCGCTCGCATAGCGGCTCGCCCATGAGGCCCTCTCCCCGGCAACGGCCCGATTCAGGCCGACTGGAACCCTGCCGGCTTTGGCGGGGAAGTCGAGCCCGCAGGCTCTTCCACGGCCGGACTTTCCACAGCGGGCGGCGCCAGCGGCAGGGACATCTCGACACGCAGCCCGGGCGCGTTGTCCGCGAGTTGCACCGCACCGCCATGCAGGCGCGCCACCGCGGAAGCCAGCGCCAGGCCGAGGCCGAAGCCCGGCTTGCTGCGGCTCTTGTCGAGCCGGACGAAACGCTCGAGCACCCGGGCTCGGTCGGCTTCGGGAATGCCCGCGCCGTGATCGGCGACGCCGAGCTCGACCATATCGCCGACGCGCCTTGCCGTGACCTCGACCGTCGCCGGCGCCTCCCCCTCCGGCTTGCCGTATTTCAGGGCGTTGTCGATGAGGTTGGCCAGCGCCTGGCCGATCAGCTCGCGATTGCCGGTCAGCGAAAGCCCGGGCTCGACTTTGACCGAGAGCGAGAGCCCTGCCTCCTCGGCCAGCGGCTCGTAGAGCTCGCCGAGCCCATCGACGATCTCGGCGAGGTCGAGCGGGGCCATGCTGTCGCTGATTTGCCTGGTCTCGAGGCGAGCGATCATCAGGAGGGCGTTGAAGACGCGAATCAGCCCGTCGGCCTCGTCGATCGCTCCGTCCAATGCGGCGCGCAGCTGCTCCGGCGTCTCTGCGGTGCGCAGTGCCTCCTCGGCGCGGTTGCGCAGGCGCGTCAGCGGCGTCTTGAGGTCATGGGCGATATTGTCGGAGACCTGCTGCATGCCGCTCATCAGCTCGCCGATGCGGTCGAGCATTGCGTTGAGATTGAGGGCGAGACGGTCGAGTTCGTCACCGGTGCCGGAGACGGCGAGCCGGCCCTTGAGGTCGCCGGCCATGATCGAGCGGGCGCTGTCGGTCATGCCGTCGATGCGCTTGAGCACGCGCCGCGCCACGAACCAGCCGCCGAAGCAGCCGAGCACCACGACGAGCACGAGCGACCAGGCGGCGGCGCGCTTGATGATGACGCGCAGCCGCTCGCGCTCCTCGACATCGCGGCCGACGAGCAGCCGGAAACCGGCCGGCAGCATGAAGACGCGGACGATGGCGTGGTTGACCTGGTCGAGCGCCTCCGACGAGCGCGCATACTGGATTTCCTTTTCACCCGGTCGGTCGAGCGTGCCGGGCTGGAGCGCCTCGATGTTCCCCGCGACACGCTCGCCCGTCGGCGTGACGACGAGATAGAGCGAGGCGCCCGGACCGCGCGAGCGCCGTTCGATGACCTGGACCAGGCGCCGGATGCCGCCAAGGCGCTGCTGCTCGGCCAGGCCCTGGATCTCCGCATCGATGGTCGAGCGGATCTGGTCGTCGAGCAGGCTCTTGGCGTTCCAGGCGACATAGCCGAGCACGAAGGCGGCGAAGAGCGCGAAGACGACGAGATACACCGCCGTCAGCTTGAAGGCGGTGGTGCGGAAGAGGTTCGGCAGGAGGCGCTGGCCGCCGGCCGGCGCCGGATCAGCGAGCTGTATCACGGACCATGTATCCCGCGCCGCGGATGGTGTGGATCATCGCATGCTCGAAGCCCTTGTCGATCTTGGCGCGCAGCCGCGAGACATGGACGTCGATGACATTGGTCTGGGGGTCGAAATGATAGTCCCAGACGTTCTCCAGCAGCATGGTGCGGGTCACGACCTGCCCGGCATGCTTCATCAGATATTCGAGCAGGCGGAACTCGCGCGGCTGCAGCACGATCTCCTCGCCGGCGCGGGTGACGCGATGGGCGAGCCGATCGAGCACGAGATCGCCGACCCGGTAGGTGGTCGGCTCGGAGGCCGGCGCGCCGCGCCGGCGGGCCAGAACCTCGACGCGGGCGAGCAGCTCGGAGAAGGCGTAGGGCTTGGGCAGGTAGTCGTCGCCGCCGGCCCGCAGGCCCTTGACCCGGTCGTCGACCTGGGCGAGCGCCGAAAGGATCAGGGCCGGCGTCGCGTCGTCCTGCTCGCGCAGCGAGCGGATCAGCGAGAGCCCGTCCATGCGCGGCAACATGCGGTCGACGACCAGCACGTCGTAGCCGCCGCCCTGGGCGAGCGCATAGCCCTCCAGCCCATCGGCTGCATGGTCGGGAACATGCCCGGCTTCACGGAAAGCCTTGACCAGATAGGCCGCCGCTTCGGCGTCGTCTTCGACGATCAGGAGTCGCATGGCGGCAAGTTACCTCAGCAAAAGGAAAAGCGGCAGGCCGGATGTGACGATCCGACCTGCCGCGGAAGCGGTGGGGTTCCCCGGCATGGGGGCGACGTGACAGCCGGGGAAATCCATCCGCCCGGAGCGTGTTCCAGCTATAAGTTACACTGACGCGCTGGAACACGCCCGACTTGGACTAGCCCGGGTCAGGCCGCCGGCTGGCGACCGACCTCGAAGGAGAACTCGCGCTCCTTCCCGTCGCGCCAGACGGTCAGCTTGGTCTTGCTGCCCGGCGCGAAGGTAGCGATCTTGCGGGAGAGATCGCGGGCGTCGGCGATCTTCTCGCCATTGACGGCCAGGATCGTGTCGCCGCGCTTCAGGCCGGCCTTGGCGGCCGGACCGTCGACCTGCGCCGAGGCGATCAGGGCGCCCTTGGCGTCCTTCAGGCCGATCGCATCGGCGACCTCGGCCGTGACCGGCTGGATCTGCACGCCGATGAAGCCGCGCGCCACCGTGCCGTCCTTCTTCAGCGACTCGACGACGCTGTTGACGGTCGCCGCCGGAATGGCGAAGGCGATGCCGACATTGCCGCCGGATGGCGAGAAGATCGCGGTGTTGACGCCGACGACCTCGCCCTTGAGGTTGAAGGTCGGGCCGCCGGAATTGCCACGGTTCACCGCCGCGTCAATCTGCAGGAAGTCGTCATAGGGACCCGAGCCGATGTCGCGGCCCTGGGCCGAGACGATACCGGCCGTGACCGTGCCGCCGAGACCGAACGGGTTGCCGACCGCCATCACCCACTCGCCGATGCGCGGCTTGGCGCCGGCCAGCTGGACGAAGGGATAGTTGCCGGACTCGTTGACCTTGAGCAGAGCGAGATCGGTGCGCGGATCGGTGCCGACGACCTTGGCGGTCAGGGTCTTGCCATCATCAGTGACGAGCTCGACCTGGGACGCCTTCTCGACGACGTGGTTGTTGGTGACGACATAGCCGTCCTGGCTGACGAAGAAGCCCGAACCCTGCGACATCGCACGACGCTCCGGCGCCGGCCGGCCGAGGCGCGGGCTCTGCTGCTCGTCGAACTGGCGGAAGAAGCGCTCCAGCGGGTGGCCGGGCGGCAGGACGTTCGGGCCGCCCTCGCCTTCCTCACCGGTGGCGGCGAGGCGCGAGTTGACGCGGACCGAGACGACGGCCGGCTTCACCTTCTCGGCGACGTCGGCGAAGGAGGGCAGCTGCATCTGCACGCCCGAAAGCTGGATCGGCTGGGCGTTGGCGCCGCCATGGCTGGTCAGCAGGTTGTCGGCAAGACCGGCCATCAGGCCGATGCTCAGGGTCGCAGCGCCGGCGATCAGCGCGCCGCGCTTCAGGATCGAGCGGGCCGGAGCCGGCTGACGGAAGGTGTTCTCGGTCTTGTTCTCGTTGGTATTCATGATGCAAACCTCGCGGCGGATCGCAGGGTCTTTCCTGCTTCGTCCCCTGCACCATGAGGCTTGGCGCCTTACCCGGATTTCGCCCGAGCATGACGATTTCGTAAGGTTCGCTGTGAGGCTTCGACGGGGCTCAATCGGTCTCGGCGCGCGTCAGTTCGTCAAGGCGGCGCTGCTCGTCGGCGGTCAGCGCCGGGGTCGCCGCGGCAGGCGCGTCGTTCATCCGCCGGCGCCGCCAGAGGAAGAGCAGGCCGGCGGCCAGGATCGTGAAAGGCGCCATCCAGAGCGCGAGCGTGCGGGCATTGACCGGCGGCCGCAGCAGCACGAAGTCGCCATAGCGGGCCACGACGAAATCGGTAACGGCACGATCGCTGTCGCCGGCGACCAGCCGCTCGCGCACGAGGATGCGCAGATCCTTGGCCAGCGGCGCATCGGAATCGTCGATCGACTGGTTCTGGCAGACCAGGCAACGCAGCCCCGAGGAGATCTCGCGCGCTCGCTGCTCGAGCGCAGCGTCGGGCAGAATCTCGTCGGGCTGAACGGCCATGGCCGGCCCGACGAAGGCGAGCCCGAGGCAGATCAGCAGAGAGGCGACGCGCATCGACCTCACTCCGCCGGCTGCGGCATGGTAGCGGCAGACGCGGCGCGCCGCGGCGCAGCCACCCGGAAGCGCCGGTCGGTCAGCGAGAGCGCGCCACCGAAGGCCATGATCAGCGAGCCGATCCAGATCAGCAGGACCAGCGGCTTGTCATAGGCCCTGACGGCGATGCTGCCATCGGCCTCGCGCTCGCCGAGGCTGACATAGGCCTGGCTGAATCCGTCGCTGCGGATACCAGCCTCGGTCGTCGGCATGGCGCGTGCCGTATACATCCGCTTCATCGATTCGACCGGCTTCATCTCGCGCTCGCCGGACCGGATCTTGAAGCGCGCGACCTCCTCGGTGAAGTTCGGCCCGCTGCGCGGCGCGAGCGATTCCAGCGTGAAAGTGTAGCGGCCGCTGGTCAGGCTCTGGCCGGGCTTCAGGAAGCCGATCCCCTCGGTGCTCCAGGCGGTCGCGGCGATGCCGATCACGGTGACGCCGACGCCGGCATGGGCGAAGGCCGTGCCCCAGATCGAGCGCGGCAGGCCCCGTGCCCGCGACCAGATCGCGGCGGCGCCGCTGGCGCGGGCGACGACGCGCTCGCCGAGATCCCAGAACGCGCTTACGACCAGGAAGACGCCGAGCCCGACGCCGAGCGGGGCGAGCACGGGGCCGCCGCGCGTCAGGGCGAGCAGCGCGATCGTCACCAGCACGGCGAAGCCGAAAGCGAACTGGGCGCGCTGGGCCGCACCGAGCAAATCGCCGCGCTTCCAGGCGAGCGACTGGCCGATCGGAAGCAGCAGCAGCAGGGGCACGATCACCGGCACGAAGGTCGCGTTGAAGAAGGGCGGACCGACCGAGATCTTGTCGCCGGTCAGCATCTCCAGCACCAGCGGATAGAGCGTTCCGACGAAGACGGTGGCGCAGGCGGTGGCGAGGAAGAGATTGTTGACGACGAGCGCGCTCTCACGCGAGATCGGCGCAAACAGCCCCCCCTGCCGCAGGAGCGGCGCCCGCCAGGCGAACAGCGCCAGCGAGCCGCCGACGAAGAAAACCAGAATGGCCAGGATGAACAGGCCGCGCTGCGGGTCGGTGGCGAAGGAATGCACCGAGGTCAGAACGCCCGAACGGACGATGAAGGCGCCGAGCAGCGAGAGCGAGAAGGTCAGGATCGCAAGCAGGATCGTCCAGACCTTGAGCGCGTCGCGCTTCTCCATCACCACGGTCGAATGGATCAGCGCCGTACCGGCGATCCAGGGCATCAGCGAGGCGTTCTCGACCGGATCCCAGAACCACCAGCCGCCCCAGCCGAGCTCGTAATAGGCCCAGTAGGAGCCCATGGAGATGCCGAGCGTCAGGAAGGTCCAGGCCAGCAGCGTCCAGGGCCGGACCGCGCGCGCCCAGACGGCATCGATGCGCCCGTCGATCAGCGCCGCCACGGCGAAGGCATAGGAGATCGAAAAGCCGACATAGCCGACATAGAGCAGCGGCGGATGGATCGCGAGACCGAGATCCTGGAGCAACGGGTTGAGGTCCTGCCCCTCGGCCGGCGCCGGGACGAGTCGGCGGAACGGGTTGGAGGTCAGCAGCGTGAAGGCAAGGAAGGCGACCGTGATGGAGCCCTGGGCGGCCAACGCGCCGGCCCGCAGCCGCGCCGGAAGCGAGCGCCGGGACAGCGCGACCAACGCGCCGAAAAGGACGAGGATGAGGACCCAGAGCAGCATCGAGCCCTCATGGTTCCCCCAGACCGACGTCAGCTTGAAGATAAGGGGCTGCGCCGAATGCGAATTCGAAGCGACGTTCTCGACCGAGAAATCCGAGGCGACATAGGAGAACATCAGGCTGCCGAAGGCGAGCGCGACGAGCAGGAAACAGGCGATCGCGGCGGCCGGGCCGACCGAAGCCAGCACGGGATCCTGACGGGCGACGCCCCAGAGCGGCACCACCGTCTGGATAACGGCGACGCCCAGCGCCAGCGCCAAGGCGAAGTGACCAATTTCGACGATCATCGCTTTAGCCCTATTTCGCCGGCGCCGGCGTGGTGGCGGCGTCCGCCCCCGCCTTGGCGTCACCCGGCTGCCAATGTCCCTGCTTCTTCAAAGCGTCCGCGACTTCGCGAGGCATGTAGTTCTCGTCATGCTTGGCGAGCACCGAGTCGGCGCGGAAGCGGCCTGGCGCTTCGAGCACGCCCTCGGTGACGACGCCCTGGCCCTCGCGGAAGAGATCGGGCAGGAGGCCGGTATAGTTGACGGTGATCGTTGTCTTGGCATCGGTCACCGTGAAGCTGACCTTCTGGCCGGGCGTGCGCACGACCGACCCCTCGCCGACCAGACCGCCGAGTCGCAGGCGCGTGCCCGGCATGAGCCCCTTTTCGACCACCTCGGTCGGCCCGTAGAAGAAGACGATGCTGTCGCGCAGCGCATAGGCGACGAGCCCGGCCGAGATCGCGAGCACCGCTCCGGCCGAGGCGATCAGCACCATCCGGCGCTGCTTTCGCGTCATGCCCTTGCGCACCGGGCTGCGTGGAAAGCCGGTCTGCGCGGTCATCGGGATGCCTCCTGCAAGCCGAGTTCGCCAGCGAGCGCGGCCAGCGCCGCGAGCGCGTCGGGATCGGCCGCGAGCCGCTCGCGCGCCGTCGCCAGGGATTTGAGAGCAGCCGGCCGATCCGCGAGCACGCTCTGCGAGCGGATCAGGCGCGACCACTCGGCCAGCGTGCCGCCGCCCTCGCCGAGCCTGGCGGCCAGGCTGTCGACCATGCCGCGGATCGCGGCCGACTGGTCCTGGGCGGGCAGTTTGGCGATCGCGGCCGCGGCAGAATCGGCAGGGCCCTGCAGGCTTTCGAGACGCGCCGCGACCGGCCCCCTCCAGGGTGCGTCCGCCGGCGCGCCGGCGAGCAGGGCCTGGAGCGAGGCGATCGCCTCCGGAATCTTGCCGTCCTGCTCCTGTCCGATCGCCAGGAAGAAGCGGGCGCGGGGATTGGCGGGGTCGAGCTTGACCGCTTCCGCCAGAGCCTCGCGCGCGCCGGCGGTGACGACGCCTCCGGCCGCCAGGATCAGAGCCTCGCCGCGCGCCGCATGGCGCTCGGCAGTCGGACCATCCAGGCGGATCGCGGCGGCGAAAGCCTTCGCGGCGTCCTCGAAGCGGCCCTGCCGCAGATAGACCGGCGCCAGCACCGACCAGCCCTTGCCGTCATTCGGATTGGCAGCGAGATGGGCCTCTATCCGTGCCAGCGCGATCGCGAAATCCTGCCCGGCGGCATCGGATTTGAGGCGCGCCGCCAGCGGCTGGTCCGGCATGCTCGGCGAGCCATAGGCGCCATAGACGAGCAAGGCCAGCAGCGGCACGCAAGAGAGCGCGATCGCCGAAGCGGCGCGGCGCCGGCGCAGGGAAGGTTCGCTGTCGCCCGCAGGCGCGGCTTCGACCTCGGCCGCCCGCAGCAGCCGGCGCGCCGCCTCGGCCTTGGCGGCCTCCGCCTCGGCGGCACCGATCAGGCGACGGCCGAGATCGCGCTCGATCTCGGCGACCTGGGCCCGGTAAAGCGAAGCCGCCCCCGCCGTGTCGGCGAAGATCGGCGGCTGGCGGCGGCCGAGCGGCCAGAGCACGGAGAGGACCGCAGCCCCCGTCATGACCGCAAAGATGATCCAGATCAGCATCGGCCGTTCATAACCAATCGCGCGACGCGCTTCATGCCCGAAGATGGCGACAAAGGGTCACGCGGGCAATGCGCGGCATCAAACAGCCGGCAGAATCAGCCGGGCCCTGAGACCGCCCAGCGGCGAGTGCTCGAGCGTCAGCCCACCGCCATAGAGCTTGGCGAGATCGACGACGATGGAGAGCCCGAGACCCGACCCCGGCGTGGTCTCGTCCAGCCGGCGGCCGCGCTTGATCACATCGGCCATGGCCTCGTCCGGCAAACCGGGACCGTCGTCGTCGATCAGCAGGGCGAGGCGCCCCTCCGGCAGGTCGCGGCCGGTGTCCAGGCTGACC
Organism: Allobosea sp.; assembly: GCF_017308075.1. Classification (GTDB taxonomy): domain Bacteria; phylum Pseudomonadota; class Alphaproteobacteria; order Rhizobiales; family Beijerinckiaceae; genus Allobosea. The sequence continues at coordinate 44,734 of NZ_JAFKFX010000039.1, read as the reverse complement.
CGGACCTGAGAGCGAGCCCATTTGAAGGCGTTGTCGAGCAGGTTTCCGAGCATTTCCTCGAGATCCTGCCGCTCGCCGCGGAACCTGGCGTCGGATGCGACGTCATGCCCCCCCCGGACGGCGCGCCCATGCGCGATCTTCTGAAAGGTCCGGATCAACGCATCAAGGGAAGGTGCGATCTCGGTGACGCCGCCGAGCGCACCGGACAGTGCCGCCGCCCGGGCACGGTCGAGATAGTACTGGACCTGATCGCGCATGATCGCCGTCTGGTGGCGAACGGTCTGGGACAGCGGCCCCTGCGCGGCTTCAGCCTCGTTCTGCATCACGCTGAGCGGCGTCTTCAGTGCATGAGCGAGGTTGCCGACCTGCGTCCGCGCTCGCTCCAGGATTTCGCGGTTGGCGTCGATCAACTGGTTGAGCTCGCCGGCGAGCGGAGCGAGATCAGGAGGATATTCGCCGCCGATGCGGGCGCTCTCGCCGGTACGGACCTTGCCGACGGCAGAGCCGAGACGAACCAGGGGGCGCAAACCGAAGCGGACCTGGATCAGGGTCGAAGCGACGAGCGCCAGGCCGAGCAGCAGGAAGGTCAGGGTCAGGGCGAAGCGGAAATCGCGGATATCGCCGTCGATCTCGTCGGCGGGGGCGGCGACGCCGACAGTAAAGCGGCCATCCTCGCCGACATCGATCTCGCGCTCGAGAATGCGCAGCTCGCGATCGTCAGGCCCGGAGATATAGCTTTCGCGCAGGCCGCGCGCATTGGGCCGCAAGGGCTGGTCGAGCAGCTTGGGCAATTGCCCACCGACCAGCGAGCGCGAAGTGCGAACGTTCGGGCGCTCGCCGTCGAGCCTGATGATCTGCCAGTACCAGCCGGACAGCGGCAGATCGAAACGCGGCTCGCCGAGATCGCCGATCGCCTGCCGCTCGGCTTCGGGCGGGGCGGCGAGATCGGCGACGAGTTCCTTGATGTAGACGCTGAGGCGCTCGTCGAAGCCGCGCTCGGCCGAACGGCGGTAGAAGGTGGTGAGGCCGAAGCCCGCGAGGATCAGCACCAGCGCGCAGCAGATCACCGCCGAGACGAAGAGCCGCGCCCCGAGCGAGAAACGGCGTCGCGAGGCGGGCATGATGCGCGTCAGGCCTTGGCGGCCGCGGCGATGTAGCCCAGGCCGCGGACGGTTTCGATGATCTCGACCCCGAGCTTCTTGCGCAGACGGCCGACGAAAACCTCGATCGTGTTGGAGTCGCGGTCGAAATCCTGGTCGTAGAGATGCTCGACCAGTTCGGTGCGCGAGACGACGCGCCCCTGATGGTGCATCAGATAGGCCAGAAGCCGGTATTCATGCGAGGTCAGCTTGACCGGATTGCCGTCGACGACGACGCGGCTGGCGCGCGTATCGAGGCGGACGGGACCGCAGGTCAGTTCGGAGGTAGCGTGCCCGGCAGCCCGGCGTAGCAGCGCGCGCACCCGGGCAAGCAGTTCCTCGATATGGAAAGGCTTGACGACATAGTCGTCGGCGCCGGCGTCGAAGCCGGCGACCTTGTCGCTCCAGCGGTCGCGCGCGGTCAAAATCAGGACGGGCATCGTCTTTTCCGCCCGGCGCCAGCCCTGGAGCACCGAGACGCCGTCGATCTTCGGCAGGCCGAGATCGAGGATGACGGCGTCATAGGGCTCGGTCTCGCCGAGATAGAGCCCCTCCTCGCCGTCGAAAGCCTTGTCGACGGCATAGCCGGCATTCTCGAGCGCGTTGACGATCTGGCGGTTGAGGTCCTTGTCGTCCTCGACGACGAGCAGTCGCACGGCGGGATCACTCCATTGCAAATGTCAGGGGGAAATAGCCGAACTAGCGGATATCCGCCACCTTGCCCGAATGCCCGTCGAGGGTCACGCGAGCGACCCGCCCATCGCGCTTCAAGGTCGTGACGACATAGACATAGTCGTCGCCGAGCCGGCAGAGGCGGATCCGGACGACCTCTCCGGGCGCCGCATCGCGCGCGTGCCGGGAGGCCGCAGCCGGCTGCATGACCTTGCCTTCCGAAACCGCATCGCGTGTCTCGCTGGCCGACAGGCAGGAGATTGGCGGCGCGGTGTCGGCCGTGATTACCGGCGAAGCCGCGAGCGTCAGCGTGGCGAAGATGGCGGTGGTCGGAGCGAGCGGCATCATCAGCATGCGCTAATCCTGCCCGCGTGAATGCGCCATGAACACCCCTGCCCGGCAGGTTTCCGAAGCGCTGAAGGCCGGGCAAGCCCCAAGCATTTCCGGCCCTCTCCTGAAACGCGGCGATTCCCCGATAGGCCGGTTTATCGCATTGTCTTCACGCAAACCGATACCCGCTTCGTTCGAAAACACGTCAGCTCAGCGAATCGTGACGAGGCCGCGCCAGGCCTGCCCGGCGCCAGCCGCGGTGCTGAGCTGCGCGACCGCGATGTCCAGCTGCGGCTGCACCGCCCCGAAATCCGCGATCTCACTGGCGGAAGTGTAGAGCAGGCTCGGACGGTCGGTATCGATGATGCGTATGACCGCGCCCGCCCGATGGATGGTCAGCCGATAGGCTTCGCTTTCCTCGCCGAGGGGCGCCTCGAAGGCTTCCCAGGAATCGCCGTCGATGCGCGTGCGCCTGATCCAGCTCAGCATCACGCCCTCCGTCAGGCGGCGGGCCCGCGGATGTACCGGCGCCAAAGGACGCAATGCCAGGCTGCCGACGGTCGCGACGAACTCGCGCATCGCCGTCCCGCCCAGATCGGCGTTGGCAGGGCCGACCCGGTAGCGCCAGGCACGACCGATATCGTCATGGGAGGAGCTCAGCGGCTCGAGGGCGCCATCGAGAACGACCAGGCGTGAACCGGCCGCCAGAACCCGCCCGGTGGCCGGCTCGGAGCCGCCGAGGCCGCGGACCAGATGCGAAAGCCGAAAACGCCGCGGACCGATCAGCTCGACGCGCGCGGCGGTCAGGAGCTCGACCACACCGTCCCCGTCGAGCAGGGCGAACGCGTTGGCGCCGGCAAGGGCCGCCTCCTGCGTGACCGAGGCCAGCGCACCGCCTCGCAGGCGGATATCGACACTGGCTTGCCGATCCGTCCGCCAGACCGGCCCGGGCGCCAGCACGGTCAGCGTCTCGCCCATGAGCGATGGTGCCGCCACGAGGCCGTGCAAGCCGAAAGGCATGCCTTCCGCCGCACGCCAGATCGCCAGCGCACCCGGCCAGGGATCGGCGAAAGCCGCGAGGTATTGCAGTGCCGGCGGATTTTCGCGGGCGATCGGCAGATCTAGCACCAGCACATCCGGGCGGCCCGCTACCCGCGGCGCGAGCTTCACCGGGCGCGCGGCCACTGCGCCCGGCGCGGCGGCCCGGTAGATCGCCGGTTCGACCGCCCGGGCGCTCGCCTTGCGCGTGCTGCCGTCGCTGATCCGCACGAGCCTGAACAGGCGGGCATGCCCGGCGACCTCCAGCGAGACGACATCGCCAGGCTCCAGATCGATGCAGCGGGGAGAGAGTTCGAGCTCCAGCGTCTCGCGACCGGCCCATGTTTCCTGGAGACGTTGCTCGGCCAGGCTCTGGCCCTCGCTGCGCCGGGTCACGATGGCGGTTTCAATCGCGCTTTCGCGCCGGGCGGCACCGGCAAGCCGGCGCGAACGCGCGGCAACGCGGCGATAGTCGCTGTCGCCATCGATATGAGCGAGGCGCAGCTCGCGCGGCAGTTCGCTTTCCTCCGCCCGGCGAAGCTCGAAAGGCTGCCCATCGCGATCCAGCACCAGATCGTCGGAGGAAAGCCGGCGCGGGACCGCAGCGCCGCGGCCCCGAAAGCACAGCCGGCCGGAAGACATGGTGACGTCGAAGCCGAAAGCTTGGGCGAGCGGTTCGAGAGCCTGCCGCGCCGAAAGCGGCCGGTCGAGGACATAGCCGTCGAGGAAGCCGTCGATCGCGATCTCGTCGGGGACCGGCAGCCCGTATTCGGCGAGGATCGCTCTTACCAGCCGATCCAGCGTCGCCCCTTCGATCCGGCCGTTGATCCAGTGGCCGGTGTCGTAGTTGGGACCATCCGCCCAGACCGTTTCCAGCTCGGGAAAGGCGGGGAAAGGCCGCGCATCCCAGGTCCAGACATAGACATTGGCTGGATCGACCATGCGCCGCCCGCCCGGCCCGAAAATCGGATTGATCGCCGGATCGAAGCCTGGCAGCGCCGGATCGAAACCGGAGAGGAGCGCCTCGAGGCCGCGCGCCTGCACGAGATCGTCGCGAGCGCGGGTCGAGAAATGCGGATAGCCGCCATCGACCGACTTAGGATCGGGGAACACATTCGGCGAATTCCCGCCCTTGTCGACCGCAGGCAGCCCGATCTCGGTCAGCCAGATCGGCTTCGAGCCAGGTTGCCAGGGCGTGGCGGAGCCGAGCTCGAAGCCGAGCCAGCGTTCGACATGGAGGTTGGACCACCAGCCCGGCAGGTCCTTGGGCCGGAAGATCCAGGGCTTGCCATAGGCCCCGTCGCTGATCGGCAGGCGCGTCTGCGCCTGCCGATCAGCGAGGGACAGATAATACCAGTCATAGCCCTCGCCCGAGACCAGCCGCGCGCGAAGATGGTCGACATCGGCCGGCCCGCGCGCCAGGGCGATGTCGGCATGATCGGGCGTATCGCGCCAATCGGTCAGCGGCGCGTAATAGTCGATGCCGATCGCGTCGATGTCAGACGAGGCCCAGAGCGGATCGAGCGGAAAACGCACTTCGAGCCCGCCGTCTCGGACATGGGCACCGTACTCGGTCCAGTCGGCGGCATAGACCAGCTGGGTCGGGGCCGGCAGCAAGGCCCGCACCTCGGCCGCCAGAGCGACCAGCCCCTCGACCATCGGATAAATGCCCGGCGCGCGGCGCACCCGTGTCAGGCCGACCAGCTCCGAGCCGAGAATGAAGCCGGCGACCCCGCCGGCCGCCCTGGCCAGCATCGCGGCATGCAGCACCGCGCGACGAAATCCCCAATCCTCCGGCACCGCGCAGACGACCCTGTCGCCATCGAGCGAGAAATCGCTCGCCCGCGCCGAGCCGAGGAAGCTCGCGATCTGCGCGGCGGCCACCGCACCACCATCGGCCGTGCCCGGCCGATCGGGCGCGGGCGAGCAGCTCAGCCGGCCACGCCAGGGATAGGGTGGCTGCGCGCCAGCGCCGGAATGGGGATCCGGCAGGGCATTGTCGGCCGGGATGTCCATCATCACGAAGGGATAGAGCACGACCTCCAGCCCATAGACGTCCCGCAGCCTGCGGATCAGCGCGATGACGCTGTCGTCCGAGGGCGTGCCGCCATAGGCCGGCTTGCCACCCGACCGGCTGACCAGGCGCGCCTCGGCACGTCCGAGCCCGGCCACCGACCACTGCGCGCCGGACGTCGTCTTCTCCGTGATCTCGACGCGCGGCGTGATGGTGCAGGAGCCGGCGCGCAGATCGTCGCCGAACCAGCTCACCACCAAGGAGACCCGCCGCAATTGGGGGCAGAGCGCCAGGAGATGGCCGATCGCGCCATCGACATCGGTCGCGCTGTGCCATTGATGGCGATTCTCGGCGAGGCTGACGCCCGGCTCGGGCTCCTGGTTCACCAGCGTCGGCTGATAGATGAACTCGCTAGCACCCGGGATCAGCGTCACGGCACGGATCATGCCGCCGAGCCCCGGCACCGCGCACACCACCTCGAAGGAGAATTGCGGCACGCGATTGCCGTAGTCGGCGAGCGGAAAATGCTCGAACACGACATAGGCCATGCCGCGATAGCCCGGAGCAGCGCCCGCTTCCTTGGCAGAGATCAGCGGGTCGGGCTGCTGATCGGGAAAGCCGCGATGGACGCGCAGCGTCACGGCATTGAAATCGATCTCGCGGCCATCGGCCCAGATCCGGCGCACGAAGGCGATCGGCCCCTCGCATAGTCCGATGGCGAGGTTGGCGTAGTAAGAATACGTCGTCTCATAGGTCTTTTGCGCCTTCTGCCCGCCCTTGCCGCCGCGCTTGCTGCGGCTGACCGTGGTCGTCACCTCCTCCTCGAACCGTGTCGCCCAGATCAGCTGCCCGCCGATCCGGACACGGCCATAGACGCGCGGGATCGCGGCCCCCTCCGTCGAGGCGAGACCGTCGATCTCGGTCAGGCGCGGCCCTTCGATGACCCGCGTTCCACCGCCGCCACCGAGCAGCGACTGGTCGAGCCCGGCCCCGGCGACGGCGCCGAGCGCCCGGCCGAGCATCGCGCCGGCTGGGCCGCCGAGCATGCCGCCCAGCACCGAGCCGGCGACCTGAAGAACGAGCGTAGCCATCAGCAATCCAGCTCCGGGAACGAGAAGGCGTGACTGCAATGGCGGCGCCACCAGCCCGTGAAGGCGACCTCGCTGACCGCAGCCCCGTCATGAGCGTGCAGGATCCGGCCCGGCTCGGTCAGGATGGCGCAATGCGCCGCAGGCCAATGGTCGCGCCAGCGAAAGAGCAGGATGTCGCCGGGAAAGGCCTGAGCCGGCTCGATGGCGGCCAGATGGCGCATCGCCGCGAGCGCCAGGGTCTCGTCGGCGGCATGCTGTGCCCAATAGGGGTCATAAGGCGGCAGCGGCTCGGGTTCGTCACCATAGAGCTCACGCCAGACGCCGCGCACCAGGCCGAGGCAGTCGCAGCCGACACCGCGCAGGGAGGCCTGATGGTGATAGGGCGTGCCAAGCCAGGACCGGGCCGTCGCGACGATCCGGGCGCGCCTCGCGGTTCCATCGTACCTCGCCGCATTCATCGGAACAGGCTCCCGCCGTCGAACGGCCCCGCGCCAGGATCGGAGGCGCGAACGCCGCCGATGATGAAGTCGTTGCCGGGCAGATGCGGGAAGCCGCGGAAATTGACGCCGTTTCCGAACTTGGACCGGCAGGTCGCGAAGCTCTTGCCGCAGCCGGCCGAAACCGTGAAAGCATCGCCGGCCGCGATCGGCGCCGGAGCGGCCTGCCAGAGCTGGAAGCTCACTACGCCATCGGCGTTGCGATGGCTTTTCACCTCGGTCGCGAAGCCGAGACTGGCGCCGCTGGTAAAGCTCAGCTTGCCGCCGGCGTAAAACCCGTCGGCGGAGCCCGCCAGGCCGTACGCCGTCAGTGTCAGCCTGCCATCCGTCGTGGCGACGCTGGCCTGGGCCTGTCCGATCGCGGCGCCGCAGCGGCCGTCGCCGAGATCGGCGGAGCAGGACGCGATATAGAGTCCGCCACGCTCCTCGTCGAAGGCCTTGCCGAGCCCGCGCACCTCCGCGCTGAAATGGCTGTCGCCTCGCTTCACCTCGCCGACGAAGCCGGTCTCCAGCAAAGCGCGCTGGCCGATAGCGGCCCAGTTCACCAGCCAAAGCGAGACCCGGGCATCGTCATAGAGCCCGCGCGACAGTTCGGCCTCGCTGAGCCCGCTGGCAACGAAGGCGCCAAGCACCTCGCCACCACCGGTCGCGAAGCCGAGTTCGGCCGTCGCCTCGGCCGCCTCGAGCCCCGATCCGGCCCTGTAGAGGATGCCGTCGAATGCCAGGTCGCGATCGTGGTCGGTGAAGCCGAGCACGGCACCGTCGCGCCGTGTCAGGCTCCAGCAGCGGCAAAGCGTCGTCGCCTCGCCGGAAAGATGGGCGGCGAGCGCGGAGGATAGAGTGCGCATGGGCTTGGCCTCAGTCGACGATTTCGACGATCGGAATCTTCGGGATGTCGCCGGCCTCGAAGGCGGAAAGGTCGACCTCGATCATGTCGAGGTCGAAGCGCACCGGGACGTCGAAGGCGAAGCCGGCGCTGACGAGTGCGTCCGCGGCCGGGGCGTGACCGACGGCGAAGGTCAGCTGCCCCGTCGCATGGTCGCAGACGACGTTTCCGGGCTGGGCCTGGACGACGCCGTCCACGGCGACCTGCACCGAGCCGAGGACCGGCTTGGTGATCCGCCGGACATAGGGCGCATGCAGGCCGCCATAGAGCTTGCCGAGCTGGAAGACGCGCGTCACCCCGTCGCCGATGCCGATCTGCTGATCGCTCGCCGCCGGCTCGCCGGAGGGCACGCAGCTCTTCCAGTCGAGCCGATCGCGCCAGCGGAAACCGTAGAGCCGACCGCGACGCTCCTCGAAGAAGGCTACGATCGCCGCGAGCTGATCGAGCGTGCGCACGCCGAAGCCGGCATCATAGCGCCGGCGCGAATGGGCCCAGCGGCTGTTGCGGACCTCCCGGCCGGAGGCCAGCGTGACGACCTGCGTCAGCCGCTCCGGACCACCGCGGGCGCCGCGCGCGATCTCGATCGGGAAGCGTTCCTCATGGAAGCCGCTCATGCCGCATTCCTTGCTTGTTGGGGCGTGGCTGCCGGCTCATGCCGCACGGGCCGGTCAGAGCGCACGGTTGCCGCGCGCCACCGCCCGCGCGATCGCGGCCGAAACCTGAGCCTCGGAGCGGCGGAAACTATCGGCGTCGGGGGTCGAAACCTGGACGACGACGCTGACCGGCCTGCGGCCATCCCCGCCGCCGGCGCGCACGCCGAGCTTGCCGTCGGGGCCTCGCGAAAGCGGCATGATCGCCTCGGCGCCGCGCTCGCCCATCAGGCCGAGGCCGCGTCCCATGGCGAAATAGGACGGCGCCGCAACCACTCCGCCATCGGCGAAGACCGACACGGAGGGGGCGACATTGCCGCCAAGCCCGTTCGAGAACAGCCCGGCCAGGCTCTTCAACCCTGAGCCCAGCAGTCCGGAAAGCTCGGTCTGCAAGGGCTTCAGCGCCGATTTCAGCAGGCTCTCGCTCAGGGTCCGGCCAACGCTGCGCAGTACGTCCTCGAAGCGCCGGCCCTCGATGACGCCTCTGGCGAAGGCACCGCTGATCGACCGTCCGAAAGCTTCGGAAGCGCGAGTCAGGCCTTGCGTCAGCCCGGTCATGGCGCGCAGCCCGGAGAGATCGAATGAGGGTGTGTCGTCTTCTGACATGGCGATCGGTCCTTCGGTTCCGGCTCAGCCCGAGGTCACGGCCCGTCGGGATGGTCACGCATCAGGGCCTCGAGCGTGCCGCGCGCCGGCGGCTCGCCTGCAGGAGCGCGGCGAAGAGCTTCGCTCGCCGCGAAGATCTCGCGCGGGCTCGCCGCCCAGAAAATCTCGGGCGGCCAGCGCAGTTGGCCGAGCCCGAAGGCCATGACCTCGCGCCAGGGGAACGGGGCGGGCGCCGCCGGTGCGGCTATGGCACCGGCGGCGACGGAGGGCGCGCAGGCTCGCCCTCGCCCACCGGTGCGAAGGTCGCGTCGAGCAAAGCGATCGCCGCCGCGATGGCGCCGTTCAACCCGCCATCGAAGGCGAGCGCCGCCACCTCGTCATCGGCCAGCCCGACACCTGCGCCACGAAGGCCGGCCGCGAGGATGCGGGTGACATCGCGGGCGGACAGCCTGCCGGTGGCGAAACGTTCGCCCAAAGCGGGCAGATCCTCGACGGCAAAGGCGTGCTCCAGCTCGGCGAGCGCGCCGAGGGTGAGCCGCATCGGCCGCGCCCTACCCTCGACCATGAGGGCGACCTCGCCCCGATAGCGATTGACCATGGACGGATCTCCTCAGGCGAGCGTGAAGACGAGCTGTCCGGCCGATTCCAGCGAGAGCTCGAAGGTGACCTCGGCGGCGTGGTCGCCGCGATATTCGAGCGTCGAGATCTGGAACGGCCCGGTGATCACGCCGAAATCTGGCACCACCACCTGCCAGTCGCGAATGCTGCCGTCGAAGAAAATCTGCCGCACCAGCGCGTCCGAAACCTCGTCCTTGAAGATGCCGGCGCCACTGATGCTGGCCCGCCGCATGCCGGCTCCCGCCAGCAATTCGCGCCAGCGTCCGGCCGATTCGGCATGGGTGACGTCGACCGCCTCGGCATTGAAGGCGATCTGGCGGGCGCGCAGCCCGGCGACGGTAACGAAGCTTCCGCCTGCATCGGATGCCTTGAGCAGCAGGTCCTTGCCTTTCTGGGCCGGCATCGGCTGTTCCTTTCCAGTGTTCTCAAAGGGTTTCGGTGACGGCGCGGAAGCGCAGTGTCACCGTCGGAAGCTGGCTACTGGCATCGCGAGCGAGCCGCGAGGACAGCCAGGTCAGATTGATCAGGCGATGCCCGTCGAGCCCGAGCGGTGCACCGTTCAGGCTGGCGACGATTGCAGCAGCCGCCTCGAGCGCCTGGCGCGCGGACGCGCTTTCGCCGGCCCAGACCACGAGGCCGAAGCGTTGCTCGCAGCCGGAATCGCTGCCGGTCGACCAGTCAGCGGCCTCGACCTCGCCATGGACGAGATAGGTTCCCTTCGCGGCGCGCGGCGGCTCCTCATAGAGCCGGCCGGCTCCGATCAGGGCGGACAGGCCTGTGTCGGCGGCCAGATGCGCCTGGACGGCGCGGCGCAGGGCAAGGACCGCTCCGCTCATGGACGAACCTCCTCCGCCAGGCAGACCAGGCGCCGGCGTCCGCCATCGGGGTCGGCGACGGCGCAGATCTCGAAAATCTGTGTCGCATCCCGCAGCCGCTGGCCGGCATCGACCCCGGCGCGCCAGCGCAGGCTGATGCGATGGCTGAGCGCCTGCTCGGGACGTCCGGCGCGCCAGCGCTCTTCGCCCGACAGCCATTCGACCCGTGCCCAGACCGCTGCGACGAGCTCATGGCTCCGCATCTCACCACCGCTTCCGTCGGACACGCCCACCGGACGCTCAAGCAGCAGGCGCCGCCGCATCGCGCCGACCGGGCCGGATCTGAAAGATTCGTCCATCACCGCCTCCGTCACAGCTTCAGGCGGCGAAAAGGGGCGAGGAGCGCCGCGATCTCGGCCGGCAGCTGCGCGGCATCCCGGCTGGCGACGTCACCGCGCTGCTCGAACCAGCGGCAGGCCAGCCGCAGGACAGCCTGGCGCAACGGCGACGGCACCAGATCCGGCGTCGCCCCGAAACCGGCGACGACATCGATCTCGACCGCCTCCCGCTCGCGGCCCGGTATCGGCACGGACCCGGAGACCGCAATGACAGGCGGGTCCATGCCCTTGATCAGGACAAGCGAGGAGGCGGCCACGATCTGCGCGTTACCTGCGGCGTCGTAGACCCGTGCAGCGATGATGCGCTGGACCGGCGAAAGCGGCAGGCGCAGCTCTCCGCCGACCGGCCAGCGGTCGAGCACGAGGCGCCAGCTCTGGTCGATCAGCATGCGGCCGGATGCGGCCTCGACCATCAGACGCGACGCCGTGACGAGCATGCCGAGGAGTTCGTCCTCGTCGGTAGCATCGAGCCGCAGGAAATCCCTGGCCTGCGCCAGCGAGACGGGCTCGATTGCCGGCGGCGAGATCGCGAGCGGCGTCATCCTGGCCGTGTTCATGGCCTCTCCCTTTCCGGGGTTTGAACGAAGGAGCCGATGCGCTATCCAGCGCCCTCCCAACTGGAGGGCGTCATGCGCGACGGCACAGCGAAATGGTTTGCCGGACTGGCGGCCGGGGCAACGGCGCTGCTGGCCTCGCCGGCCGGGGCGGTGGTCGGCGGACACGAAGGGGGACCGCAGGCCAACTCGACCGTAATGGTCCTCAACGCCCGCGGCGGCGTCTGCACGGGCATCGTGCTGTCGCGTCGCGTGATCCTGACAGCGGCGCATTGCGCCGACGGACGCACCGATCTGCGCATTCATTGGCGCGAAGGCGGGGAACCCGTCCTGGTCGAACCCGCAGCGGTCGCTCTCCACCCGGAGTTCAACGCAAAGGCGGTCGCAGCCAGGAAGCGCTCGATCGACCTCGCGCTCGTCCGTCTCGCAGCACCGCTCCCGGCCCGCTTCTCGGCGGCGTCGCTGGTCGACGGCCCCCTGCCGCGCGCCGGCACGGCGATCACGCTCGCCGGCTATGGCGTCTCGCGCGAGGGCGAAGCGAGATCGACCGGCACCTATCGTTCGGCAGCGCTCGCCACCGTCGAGCCCTATGGCCCCGGCCGGGTTCTGATCTGGACGGCAGATCCTGCCGGCGGCGGCAAGCGCGCGGCGTCAGGCGCCTGCCAGGGCGATTCCGGCGGCCCGATGCTCGATCATGAAGGCGGCATCGTCGCGGTCACCAGCTGGTCGACCGGCCCCGGCGGCAAGCAATGCGGCCTGCTCAGCCAGGGCGTTCTGGTCGCCCCGCAACGCAGCTGGATCGACCGGACCCTGTCGGGCTGGGGCGAAAGCATCGATTGGACACAGAAACGCTGAGACGCAATGCGACAGATCGGAACCTGATCTCGGCGGCCTTCCGACTCTGTCGGAGGCGGGCGCGGAGAACGGCACTGGACTGCGCCGCAGCAAACCATAAAGTGACGCCATGGTCGCAATGAAACCGATCGCATCTCGCTCCCGCCGTCCGTTCAAGGCGGCCGTCATCCTGTTTGCAGCCGCGCTGCAGGCCACGCCGGCAAGCGCGGTCGTCGGCGGCGTCAAGTCGCGCTCCGCCGATGGCGTGCGTGCCTCGACCTTGCGGATCGAGACCAGCCGCGGCGAACTCTGCTCCGGCGCCGTGATCTCGACCGAGCTGATCCTGACGGCGGCGCATTGCCTGATGACGGGCGGCTCGGTGCGCGTCATCAGCCTCGACCGGCGCTTCCGCAGCCGCACCCATGCCGTCGCGGCCGTTCTGCCGCACCCGACCTTCGTGCCCGGCACGACGCCGCGCACCCAGCCGGGTGCCGACCTCGCGCTGATCCGCGTCGCCAGCCCGCTGCCTGCCGATCTCGAGCCTTTGACGCTGGGCGGCGGGCTCTGGCAGGGCGAGACGGTGACCATGGCCGGTTTCGGCCTGGCCTCAGAGAAAAACAAGCGCACCGCCCGGGTGCTGCGCGAGGCGACGCTGGTCAACGCCGGCAACTACACCACCGCGAACACCGTCAAGGTGGCCGTCGACACCGAGAACCGCGGCGAAGTGCCGGGCGCCGGCGCCTGCCGCGGCGATTCCGGCGGCCCGGTGCTGCGCGGGCCGCCGGGTTCGCGCGATCTCGTCGGAATCGTCTCCTGGTCGAGCGGTCCATTGAGTTCGCGCGTCCGGCTGATTTGTGGCGGCTTCACGGCCATCACCCCGATCAGCGAGCACCGCGCCTGGATCAGCGAAGCCAGCGCTCGCCTGCTCAATTATGGCGACGATACCAGGCAGGTCCGCGACGATGCGAACCCGAGCGCCAGCTACAGCTGGTGGTTCGGCCGCTGAGCCGACGAGTGCCGGCCGCAGCCCTCAGGCGGAGAACTTCAGCCCCTTGATCGCGGCGAAGTCCTGGACGCCGCCGCCGACCCGCTTGGTCGTGTAGAACAGCACATGCGGCTTGGCGGAATAGGGATCGCGCAGGATCCGCACCCCGGCCCGGTCGACCACGAGATAGCCGCGCCGGAAATCGCCGAAGGCGATCGCGACCGAGTCGGTCGCGATGTTCGGCATGTCCTCGGCCTCGACGATCGGGAAGCCGAGCAAAGTCGCCTGCGCCCCGGCTGCGGCCGGCGGCTGCCAGAGATACTGGCCCTTGTAGTCGTCAATTTGACAGGTGCCGATTCGCACGACATAGCCCAGGCCATGAACGTCCACGCTCCCGTCCCGACTTCGAACCTCTCGCATTTGTACCGTCGCGTTTCGAGCGCTTCTCAGCTTGCCGGTGATGGTCTCGATCGGCAGTACAAGGGCACGCTTCGCTACCTGAAGGAGAAGGGGCTCGTGGTCGTCCGGGAGTACGAAGACCGTGGCGTCTCCGCGTTCCGTGGCCGCAACCGTCGCTCTGGCCAGTTAGCGACGATCCTGGAGAACATTCGTCGCGGCGTGATCAAGTCGGGTGAACACCTGATCATCGAAAGCCTTGACCGTCTCTCGCGCCAGCCCATCTTCGACGCTCTCCAGACGATGAAGGACATCTTGAGCGCGGGCGTCACGATCCACTCGGTTTTCGACGGCCTCCCCTACACGCTGGAAACGGTGAACCGCGAACAGTGGCGCGCGAACCAGTTGCTCAACTCGATGATGCGCGGCCACGAAGAAAGCCGGATCAAGAGCGAGCGCGTGGCCGAAGCGTACGAGAACGGACGCCAGACCGGGAAGATCGTTGCCGGGCGTATCCCGACTTGGCTGAGGATCGAGAAGGACAAGGACGGGAAGAAGGTCTTCAAGGTCAATGACGACGTGGCCAAGATCGTCAATGACATATTCGAAATGGCCCGCGACGGCCTGTCCTCGTACAAGATCGCGCAGGAGTTGAAGCGTCGTGGCATCGCGCCGTTCGGTGAGCAGAGGAAGCCGATCGGGTCGAAGTCCAAGGGCTCTCATCACTGGAACGCCACGTCGATATTGAACATCCTGACCCGGAAGACAGTGCTCGGAGAGTACCGCCCGACGATCACGAGCTACGATGAGAACGGCAAGCGCATCATGACGCCCGCAGGAGTTTTGCCGAACTACTACAAGGAGATCGTCACCCCTGAGCTTTGGCAGGCTGCGAACGACGCAATCCAGTCCCGGAAGCGTCGCGGCAGCATGGGACAGGGTCGGAAGGGTGCGGACTTCGCGAACATTTTGAAGGACACCACGATCTGCTCGCACTGCGGCAACCCGATGCACATCAAGGTTCAGCGAGAGCATCGCACGCTCGCGAGGTACACCCGGCTTCGTTGTGCCGGGAAGAGCGAGGGCGTGTGCGGAAACAGCCGCTCACCCCGTTACCTCGTGATCGAGAACGCCGTCCTGGACTTCGTATCGGAAGTTGAACTGGTCGATCGTCGCTCGGACGAAGCCGCCGCTCTCCAACGGGACATTGCCACCGAAAATCTGAGGGTCGAATCTCTCGACGATCAGATCAGGACGGTGATCACCAACTTCCTTTCGACCCAATCGTCTGTTGCTGTTCAAATGGTCTCTGAACTTGAAGCGGAGAAGGCCAGGTTGGTATCGAGCCTGGAGACCAAGCGGTCGAAGCTGGCAAGCATCGCGTCCAGCCAGTCACCGGAAGACCGCAAGACGGCCCTCAAAGAGCTTCGGGCAACGATGGCGGCCCTGGAGCCGGTGGACGGTGACAATGAGGCTGAGAAAACTAGCAAGGCCGCTCAGCGCTACGCTGTGCGGGCCAAGCTTAACCTCAAGATCAAGGAAGTGATTGACCGGATCGAGTTCTCGAAAGACGGGACCGACTTGGTTATCATGCGCGATGAAAGCGTTTTCTACGCGTTCGAGGACAAGGTCAACGGATTGCGGATCACGAAGTTCACAGCGCCTCGCGAGCGTGATCCAAGCGTTGAAGCGACATTCGAAGGGCTTCAAGCCTGAGGGCAACATTACGGCCATTGCCAGCGCCTGGGAATCGAGAACGGTCGCGTCGGACGATCTAGCCGCTGCCGCTCGACGTGACGGTGCAACTCAAGTTCGGTACGCAGCCCATTCCGTCACGCGCCGTTCTTTGGCCGCCCCCTCCTCCGCACAATGCCATTCGCTTCTTCCTTCGCTTTGATTTCCGCCCTCCTCTCACGCTGGCTGGCCGTGTTCCGCTTGCGCTTCTCCTCGCGACTCAGCGGTGTCTTCTTCGCTGACGCCGCCGCGCTGGGACGAACTATTTCCATGATGTTGGCCTCATACACGGGCATTGTTTCCACATCGGTGATGCCGATCCCGCGCAGATAGATTTCGAGGTCTTCGGCCTGAGCGAAATCGTACAGGTAGATGTCGTAGCTCCCGGCGTAATCAGGCCGCCTGATCGCACCTCTCATCACGAACTGGCGGATATCCTCGAACTCGCGGGCGCGGCGGATGTCGTCACGATTGAGGCCGAGCAGGTCGATGATCGAAGCGTCATCGGCCTGGGGCTTCGACGAGTAGATGAACATGCACGAGGTGTGGTGGATTAGGCTGTTGGTCCCCGCCTGCTTCGGCTGGCATAGGGTACCAGGAAAGCGGTTGCGAAAAACCGACCGGATATCCTCGTTGCAGGACCAGTAGCCCGGCCCGCCGATTGTCTCTTGATGTCGCGAGACCTGTACGAGGCAGCGGTTGCCATCGTCTGTTTCCCACCATGCGGTCGAACCCACGTGGCGAGCCGTATAGAAGTGAATCCTTACACGCGGGCTCGCGCGTGGTTTCCCAACCCCCAAATCGATCGGGGCGTAGTTGATTGCTCCACCCGAAAGCCATTTAGCAGCCCGGCATGGAAGACTCTCGAAATAGCCCGCAGCCGTGAACGTCACCGAAGCGCACTGGTCGAGCACCAGGGGCGTCCAGATCGACCACCAGCGGACTTCGCGCCGAGCAATTTGTGCGTCCTGCCAATCGCCTACGTCAACGAAGACGGCACGATGCGGATTAGAGGCGTACGTATGGAACCTCGTCAGATCGTTCGAACCTTCGGCAGCGATTTGATGGCGGGTTAGCCGGGGTGCGCCATCACGCGGAAGCGCCTGCCAGACGCGACCGCCGGGGAGCGGGTCCAGCCGGTAATGGCGTTCAAGCACGCTCCACGATGCACTGGCCCGAAAGGTGCCGGAAACAACACTACCGTCGAGATTCTCGTCGATCCCGGTATGCCAGCCCGCGAGCAGTCTTGGATCGAGGTCGAGCAAAGCCGAATGAGTGATCATGATCACGACATGGCTCAGACCTGCATTCGCCTTCAGCGCCTTTTCGATCTGGCGACCGACCTGCCTGCGATGGCTGGGCTGCTTGGAGTGGTAAGACACGATGAAAGGCCGCGTACCAACTTCCTTCGCCTTCTGACGACAATAATCGGCCTGTTCGTCGATCAGTGGCGTGCGGGGGAAAGCAACGAGGTAGCGCCCTGGCACGGATACGAACTGATCGAGTAAGGTGAGCGTTTTGCGACTCCCAGGAGCGCCTTCGTATACAATAATATCCATCTAAAATATCCGTATCTAAAATCTGTCATTTGCCCTTCTATATAAGGAAGAGATGACACATTATTTTTACCTCGACGGGACTCGATTCCTCAATTTACTTTTGCAAGCCCGCCGAGTGTGGCGTCGAGCGCCCACAGCCCGCAGGGCGCGGGCGCGAAGACGGCGCTCTCGGAACGACGGGGCGCGTCGCGCCCCTCGTCAGCATGGAATGGATCGAGCCGAGACCTGGGCTTGATCATGACGCCGCTCACGCTCAGCCGCTGGCGCGGCCGAGCGCGATCCGCGTGCCACGTCCGGCCTTCGACGCAACCGGGCGCTATGCGCCTCGGGCCTCGAAGCCCGCGTGGCGGGGTCGAGATGAACAGGGGTTTTCGTTACCTCGACCAAAGGAAAGTCCCCTGCCGCCGGAGGCGGCCCGGCTCAAAAGGGCGAATGACAGATATTGAGGTCGCCGCGCGTCGCGCATGAACGGCAGTGTCGAGGGGTCGAATTCGACTGAATCACGCGCTCGAATTGATGCGGACCGGCCCTACCTCGCGGCCTCTCTGACGGCAATAGTCGGCCCGTCCCACCGCTTCCCCTCCCCCCGACTGCCGTCGCGCGCACGACCTCGACGAAGAGAGGCCCTCCCCCCGGCGAAGCTGCCATTCGAGTTGTCGAATTTCCGGGATGTCAGCGATGCGCGGTCAGTGGAGCACCGCGAAGCCGAACTTCATAGCTCACCGGCTCTTTGGCCCCGCCCCTGACCTTCGAGGCGCGCACCCAGACCGACTTCTCGGTTCCGCCTTTCGGCCGCTGATAATAGCCGCGCCGATCATGCGGAATTGGCGAGGCGTGCGTCCCCTTCGAGCCCACCCGCGACTGGACGCCAATCCACTCGTTCAAGGGCTCAGGAGAGACATAGACCACTCGCGTCGTCGGCACTTCATCTTCACCAGCCTGTTTGCGGCGGTAGTTCATCGCCTTGTGAGCGTTCGAAGGCGGGAGCATTTTCCATGTGGTAATCTGGTCTTCGGCGCGAAGGTGAAGGAGCATTACGAACACATCTAGCCAATTTCCCGCACCTTTCAGTATTCTCTCCGTATCGGAGTATCTATTGAGGTGATCGCCTTCTTTAAACTCAACCGGGTTGATTTCACGAACAGTCCTAAACGACCCGAGCCCACACTCACCAAGCCACTCGAACGTCTTGACGAGCGGGTCGAAGACGAAAACCTTCGCGACGTAGGGCGATTTGAAGCCAGCGGTATCGATCGCAGGGCCGAACCCTCTATTGATGAGAGTGACGAAACGCCTGGAGTGCATGCTGAAGACAACCGCGAAATCATCTCCAGGAAGGCTCAAGCCGCCACCGTCATTGATAGCAAATGCGGCTTTGCGGAGCGAATTGGCCTGTTCGAGGCTGAGCCGGTCCCGCATATCGGCAAAATCGTAGCTATTAACCGCTACATTCCAAACATCGTCGAGGTGTGCGGCAAAGCGAACGCCTTCAAATTTCTGCATTAAGAACGGCCGACAATCTTCGGTGTCGTGGCTTTCGACGAACTGGCGGAATCCAATAGTCATCTCGGGAACTCCCTTGGTCGTGCTCCTGGGTGAGATTTCGGGGTGAAGACGCGGCTGCTCGATCGCGGCGAACGGATTCGCCGACGTTGGCCGGATCGCGGTCAGTATGAAGGGTTATAAGACGAAGTCGTTCGTTGAGCGGGCGGGGTCGAAATGCATGATGGGTCTACCTTCCTGGTTGACCCGTATCCTCTTGAGGCCGTGGTCCGTTACTGTTGCAAAAACGGTCTCATGGATTTTGATTTTGGGAATCGTTTTGGCGGAACCGCCCGCCCTGATGGTTAATTCTGTCCTGGCCGTCGTAGTGACAGAGTGCCTTCTTCTGGTCGGGTGCATGCCCCCATGCTCACGGACCCCGATGAATAGTCAGGCCAACGCGCTCCGCCCGCCCTTCACGGCGCGATAGATCGTCGAGGGCGCGACCTGCACATGCTCGGCGATCTCCGCCATGGTCAGCGTGCCCTCGGCAATCAGCGTGCGCACCACGGTGAGCTTCACCGTGTCGAGCGACTTCGGGCGTCCGCCGACTCTTCCGCGTGCACGGGCGGCCCGAAGACCGGCCTGGGTACGCTCCCGAAGAAGCTCGACCTCCATCTGGCCCAGCGCTCCGAGCACGTTGAACATGAAGCGGCCGGAAACAGTCGTCGTATCGAACCCCTCGGTGATGCTCTTCAGGCCGATGTCACGCGTCCGCAGGTCTTCGGCGACATCGAGCAGGTGGCGGATCGAGCGGGCCAACCTCGACAGGCTGTACACGACGATCACATCGCCTGGGCGGGCATGGTCGAGGAGTTGGCGAAGTTCGGGACGGTCAGCCTTCAGGCCACTCGCCGTCTCGATGAAGATGCGCTCGCAGCCATCCGCCTTCAGGGCATCGATCTGCAACGTGTGCTGCTGATCGAAAGTGGACTTCCTCGCATACCCCAGCTTCATCGCCTCTCCTTCGCAAAACTCGTCGAAGGCAGGCTCTCATGAGAAGCCAGTTCTGCAAGCAGTTTTTGCGAGACCGTCGTCAGCAGAATCCCCGACGATCACGCCGCCATCACCAGCGTCGCGGAAACGACCGTTTGGGAGAGAGGGCAGGTCCGGCAACATGAAGACGGGGGATAGTCCTGCGAGCAACATCCGGCATCGCTCCATTTGCGGTGCGGAAGTTTGCCAATTCTTAGATCGTCAATGGCAGCGTCGCCATCGAGGGGCAGCGCATGTCGTTTCGACGAGACATTGCCGGGATGAGCACGGTCCAATGGGCCGTGGTGTGCGGGTGCTCGTTCATCATCGCTCTGGGAGCAGGGCTCGGACTGTTGACGCCGTCGCCGCAACGGCTGGATGAACTTCGCAGGGAGCTACTCCCCTCTGAACCTCAGAAGCCAGCCGACCAAGCGGCCACGCGATCAATCGGCACAGTCCAGCAGGTACCGTTCAGGATATGCGGTCGCGGCGCTGGCGACTGCGTCGTTGACGGAGACACATTCTGGTATCGCGCTGAGAAAATCAGAATCGCTGACATCGACGCCCCGGAAACCGAGCAGGCCAAGTGCTCCAGTGAAAGAGCGCTGGGCGATCGGGCAAAACACCGCTTGGCCGAGCTACTTTCAGAAGCGCCATTCTCGCTTGAAGGCTATGGCTCGCGAGATCGGGACCGGTACGGACGCCTGCTGCGTGTGGTTTACCAGAATGGACGCTCAGTGGGCCAAATCCTAGTAGCCGAGGGATTGGCCCGTCCCTGGCATGGCCGACGCCGCCCTTGGTGTTGATGATCGTCGCGACATTCTCCAGCCGACAACCCGGATGAGCCCGGCCGGGAGCAGCCAGCCCACAAACAGCGAGTAGCCGGGTTCTCATGGCTTTTGCGCTTGTGCTGGCCGCGATAGGGCCGGTGATCAAAACCAGATGGTTCCAGTCACACTCTCCGTCACGATCATCGTCGCCAGCCCCGATCCTACAGGGCTTGGCGATGACGGCTTTGGGACGGTTCGAAGGAGGGTTTTTGGAACGAGCGGCTGAAGGGTCGAGGGGCGACGTGCGACCGTCAGACGTTCAGGACAGGAGCAGGAGATTAGAGAGCAGACGTGAAGCGCACACTCGAAGTTTTTTATCTCCACGCGGCGTCAGGATAGCGTTCTCGTATCGATATTTTTGGCAAGCCAAGTGCTTGTGCGACAACATCATCAGGGCCGTTCGGCGTCAAGTCAACGACCGGATCGTACAGCGACTCCTTCTTGAAAAACGCGAAGCAATCCCATGACGGCGCGCCACTATTCAATCCGCATCCCAATATCGGTGTGGGGAACCAAGATAATGGCGCTGCTGATCCAGATTTGAGGATTAACGCCTTTCCACCAGGGGCCTCAACCTCGATGTCTTGTGCGTGAATTTCGACGAGCACCTTCTGTTGCTTGGCAGGCGGTTTGGGCCGTATGCGAATTGACGGCCGAGACGGCGCGGTGAAAGAGGTGTACTGGCACAGTCCCTTCGCAAACATCATCCGACCACCTGCACCCGAGTCTCTATCGATCGGCTGGGACGTTATGATGCCGTTCTGGACGTTCACACCACTCGGGCAGTTTGATCGGCGCAACGAGACTTCCTGTATTTGGCCATTAGGCTGCGTAACTTGGTAGGCTTGATCCAACCCACGGCCGGACACCAGCGCTTGGGCAGTAAGCGGGCTTCCAATAAAACTGTCCATGGGGCTCGGAACAATCAAGATATCTTCTTTTGTTCGATCGAACGCGATTGTTTTGTTCGCATTTGATTCATGAATGGCAGCATTGAGGCTGTGTACCTTCCAATGACTGATACCGGCTGCCGCGAAATATCCACCAAACCACACCATGGGGATGAGGACCATCCAGCGCGACCCGTCCTTCCACTCTTCAATTGCCATCAAGCCAAAGCCAAGATTGATCAAGATAACCGACCAAAATGGAGCCCCGACAATCATTAGAAATATGCCAACGTAGGGAATGGCCTGAAGCAGGAAGATGATGGCGGTCC
The DNA here is from genome assembly GCF_017308075.1 of Allobosea sp. Taxonomy (GTDB): domain Bacteria; phylum Pseudomonadota; class Alphaproteobacteria; order Rhizobiales; family Beijerinckiaceae; genus Allobosea. The sequence goes on along the minus strand of NZ_JAFKFX010000039.1, from coordinate 23,352 downwards.
CGATGAAACAATAATGCCATACTCTTCGCATCGTTGGCTCCATTCCTGTGTGCTACAGAGCTTATAGGGCCTACCTTCTCAAAAGACTTAAGAGACCAGGTTACACCTGCGGGCAACGCATCTCAGTTGCGCAAGGGGCCGATCGAGACAAACTCGAACACCGGACAAAGGAGCATCATCAGATTTCGTTCGACAAAATTCGGTTCAGGCTCATGCTCGCGCTCAACGTCAACAACGTGGAGAATGCATGGGACAACAGATCGAGCAGCGGCCCTTTCGGGTTCGGGAATTCCGTGGCTACGCGCTGAACTTCGCTGCGCAGCTTGAAGCCAGCCTCGAACATACAATCCTCCACATTCTCAAGGCACGCGACCTCAATAGGCAGGTGCTCTTCGCCGCCGCCGCCGCCGCCGAGATTGATCTCGTCCGCCCTGAGGCGTTCCTGGCTCAGATCGAGGTGCGTGCGGCCGATGTACTGGCCGACTTCCATGGCCTCGACCCAGATGCGCGGATTGCGCGGGCGTTGGCCGTGATGACGCCCCGAACGACGATCGAATGCGTCTTCGGGACCTGCCCGGACGGCCTGCTGGGCCTGTTCGAACGATTCGGGAGCCAGCCCCTGTACGGCCCGGAAACTTATCGACTGGCCTTCGAACTGTTCTCCCGCCCCGAGCATCGAAGGCGCGCGAAAGTCCTCGGGCAGCTTCCCGGTCAAATTCGTCCTGAGCACGTCACCGTCGCCGCTAGTCTCGACGAGCGGCTCCTGCACCGCAGCGTTCTGGAGCGGTGTCATCAGAGAGAAGTTGCCGCACTGAACCGCTTCGCCGAGATGATCGTGGACCTGTGTGACGCGACGCCCGCACTGATCCGGGAGAGCCTCGACCAATTGGCGGTCGGCACCCGAGGCTGCAAAATGACTGAATGGGCGGAAGGCTGGATGGCCCGGCAGGTCCGCCTTCCGTTTGTGGCTCCCATTCCGGCGAGCGATCCTCACCTACGCCTCCGCCTTGGAAGGGAAATGGATGATCTGGGCCGCCGCCTCAGAAACTGCGCTGCCCAACGAAAATCGTTCACTTTCCTCGGGGAAAGACTGATCTACGAGGTCGTGAAACCGGGTGAACAGGCCGTTCTTGAATTGCTGCGCCTGACGAGCGGCGATCAGACGCATTGGGTTTGCGAGGACCTCCGGGCACCTCGTAACAGGCGCGTGAGCCCCGAAACGGCCGCCTGGGTTCAACGGAAGCTGGACCAGTACGGCATCTTCTACCAGTCCGTAGCGCATCCCTCGGCTGAACAGCAGGCGCTGCACCGATTGGTCGATCACACCACGGCTTTTGTCTAGGACCGGCAACGCGAAGCGGCCGACTACGGCGACGACGATGCCGATCTGGATGCGCTCTTGAATGACCTGGAAGAGGAAATCCATGGCCGAGACGCGGCCTGACCCATGCGGGCCTTCCTGATCCTCACCGCCCTGGGCTGGGCGATGTCGCTGCCTTGGGCGACCCTATTCGCCTATTTCGTGCTGATCGTCGGCGCGCTCGTGGCGGCATGGTTCCTCGCGATTTCGATAGAGCGCCATCCCGCGCCGCCGAGACAAGATCGCAAGGTGATCGACTTAAACTACGTCGCTGCCCTGGAAGCCATGGTGGTGGCGGCGGAGACCGAGATCGAAACGCTGCGGACCGAACTCCAGCGGCTTCGTTCGACCGCTGCTGCGTCGGAGCCTGATCCGAAGGCTGCGCTCTTTGGTCGGGTCGGGCTCAGTCCGGGCGCGCCGGAATGGGTGGTCCAGGCGGCCCCGCAAATCGTACCGATCAGCGCTCCATCCCGATCTTCATCCAGCGCATCGGAAAAAGGAGGCGGAGAGGCGTTTCAAGGAAGCTGAGAACGTCTTCAACATGATCGCGCGTCATCGCACTTGATATCTTACTGGCATGATTCCGACGACTTGGGTATCGGCGCAGCGGAACTCGTAAACGCGCGCAACCAAATTCTCTTTGTCATTCGCGCGATTCGATAATTGTGTTTTCATTGAATGTTTTGTCTTTACGAAATTTAAGATCAGTACCTGATGATCATGCGTCGTTTCGTAGAGTTCGGAGCCGGAATTGATCGGGCAAATCGTAATAGTTGTCTTATTTTTTTCCTATATGACCTCCGCCTATTCGCAGGCGTATGTCGGTAAATGGGATGAGAGCAGGAATCATTGCACTCGTACTGAGAGCGACTCGTGGGTGAATTTGAGTGGAAATACGTTTGTAGCCCATGAAAGCCACTGCAAGCTCCTAAAGAAAGTCAAAAAATCTGAAAATAGCTGGAGTGCCTCGGGCGTCTGCGAGGGCGAAGGCGAGCGCTGGCCAGTTCGCCTTGAGTTCTCAGTTCGGGATCGGATGTTGATCATTTCCGAGAACGGCTCCCGTCCCAGAAAGCTGGTTCTTTGCCCGAGGTGATCGTGAACAAGACGAAGCAAAGCCCAAACAGAGTCTGCGCGGGTGCGCTTGGCACTGTGCTGTGCCTGTGTGCATTTTCTTCAAGTGCCGGAGAGCTTCACGTCTTCGAGCACAACCGCTCGGTCATGAACCTCTACATGGTGAGCGATAAAGTCAGGATCACCTACGAGACGCCACGCCCTGGGCTTGGCGAGGCCGGGATTCGATCAGGGACCGTGCTGTTTGAGGGCTCCTATGATGGTGAGCGCTTCGAAGGTACGGCCTACGCTTTCAAAGCAGGATGTCGGCCTGCGCCATACGCGGTGCTCGGAAGGTCGGCAGGAAACGGTCAGATCGTCCTGCAAGGTCCCGCTCCCGTCCGCGCCAAGCATGGCTGCGCCGTGACCGGCTACTCCGTTGAAAGCCCGCATGCTCGGCTGCGGTTCTCGCATTCCGCGACACATCATTGATGTCGATACGAAATAACGATCTAGGAGAATTGCTTATGCGCGCACCAATCATCGCACTCGCGCTGCCACTTTTGACGACAGTAGTGCAGGCGCGAGACGGCTTCCAATGGGGCCATGGCGATCTTGGCCGCGACCGCAGCAGCATAATGTATGCTGTGCCGGAGAGCGATAATATCTGGGTGAGCGGTTCTTGCATCCGCAAGAACGTGGTCCGAGTCATGTTTTCGATTCGACCGAAGGCCGTCACCAAAGTCTCGCCCGACACCGACAATTATCTGGCCACGATCCGCGTCGGCGGGGAGCCGTACCGTCTGATTGGCAAACTTGAGGCCGACGAGATCAACGACGGCCATGTTTTTATTGCGATGATTACACCGGACGACCGGCTCCTTCAGCGCATGGCCGCCGACTCGAAATCTTCTTTCAGATACGACAATGCGACAATTCCGCTTGATATGAAGTCCGCAAGTGGATTCAAGGGAATGCTGAAGGTTTGCACTTGACGACTTTCAAGCGCGTAATCAGGGCTACGCACAATTATGTATTCGTTGGATACCCTATCGTCGCAATCCAAGCTCCTCGAAGCTTTGAATGACCTGCGTTGCGGCAAGTACGACAAATCCGTTACTTGCCGTACCCTGAATCGTTGGCATTGATAGCGCTGGGTTCGACATAACTGGTCGCGTCGCGGAAGGCGTTGCCGCGACAGTTTGGGCGACGCGAGGCGAGGCGACTTCGGCCCTTTCCGTCGCGCCAGTTTCGGGACGAAAAGATTCCGGCGGCCGGTTGACAGCAAGCTGGAACGGCGCAGGTTTTGTCGGCGCGGAAAGCTCGGCGAACGCGCTCGCCTCGCTTCTCATGTTCGCCAAGGCTGTTCTGATGCGCGTGTTGGCGGGCGGCTCTGCCAGCGCAAGGGCAGTACGGGTGTCTCGAACTGACGGTACGATGTGCACGACCTTGTAGCCACCGCCCTTCAGCGCTTGCAGCAAGGCCGGAACCATATCGACCGTCCGCTTCTGGATGTCGTGAAGCAGAATGATGCCGCGACCCTTCGCGTTGAGTTGCCGCATGACGCGATGGAGCACCTGCTCGGAGCCGATCGGTTTCCAGTCATCACCGACGATATCCGCACTCATCGAAATCAGGTTTCGTTCGGCGACGTAGTCCTCCAGGGCGCGCGTCCGGCCCAGCCCTGGAAATCGAAAGAACGGCGACAGGGCCGGGTGTGCCGTGCCGAGCGCGGCACTCGCGGCGAGGAGGCCACCGTTGATTTCATCTCGGCGGCGCTGCTCACTGCGAATGCGGTTTAGATAGCCGTGCGACCAAGAGTGGCTGGCGACAGTATGCCCATCGGCGGCTACACGGCGCAGAATACTTGGAAACTGCCGGGCCATTGTGCCGACGACAAAGAAGGTAGCCCGGACGCATTCGGCTTTCAGGGCATCGAGGACGGCGGTTGTGCGATGTGGCATCGGGCCGTCGTCAAAGGTCAAGACAACCTCCCCGCGCGCCAAGGGGAGCCGACCTCGGTAGGAGATGTCACCGACCGGCCCTGTCGAGACCGAGACCTCAAGAACACGGGACGTGCCGAGATTGTCGTCCGTGCAGTTGTTAGCTTTCGCAAATCCACTGATGCCGCAGGCCAGCAAAGCCAGAACAGCGGCGGTAGCCCTCGTCATATCCAGCCCCACGCAACGCAAACGGGGCAGTGGTAACCGCTTATGGTTACCGTGGGGTAAGCGGACCGGCGCTTCTAATCTTCGCAGTCATGAAAGCGTAAGTAGCGGCGGTGTGCCCAACCTTGCGTATAGCGGTTGGAGCCTTTGTCGATCCGCCTGACCGAAGTGACGTGCACCCATTGCGGATCACAGACCGAACTTGCCCCGACCTGCTCGCACGTGGCCGTATCAACCCAGAGCCGATCGCCAGAGCGCAGGCGGGTGACTTCCCTGAGCCCGCGCCCCGGCGCGGCGCGGAGCGATAGGAAGCCGTCTGGCGTTTCCAGGACTTTGGCGCAGCCTTCCGCTGTTGCCTTGACCGCTGTAGGAAGGAAACTTAGCGCAGAAATCATCAAGAGACGGATCATTCTATTTCCAAATTGAAGAATTTATGATTCGCAATCACGAGTGTATGGAAAAGAGCCGCAATTTGCTTAAGCTTAAAATAATAAGTGCGATAGATATAAAGTATCTTTGATCGCCTATGATTTGAAATGGAGTGCATTGTGCGCGTTGCCATAATTCTCGCTGGTCTTATCGTCACCACCGCTGGGCAGGCCCAAACACCTCAGGAACTCGTTCGCCTCTGGAGCGAACAGCATCGTTTGTGTCGAGGTTCCTGGGATAATCCGAAGACCCAGCGGGCTTGCGATGTTCGCTCGAAGTATGAGAAGCGCCTGAGCAGTAGCGGATGGTGTTACGGTAAGAAGACCGACACGGCTGGTTATCAAGCCTATTGGCACCGCTGCACCAAAAATTCGGTCAGGATTTAACGTAGGCCAAGCTTCGGAGGTTGCTGGTGGCCCCTCGCCGCACGCCAAGGCGATCAGTGCGTGAGTGACCTACCAACGATCATGCCTCTGCCGTCCTAAAGGGACGCGCAAGCCGCCTGCTGCGAAGGAGGTCGATGCCGGTCCGGTACTTCGAGCGCCTGGAACAACTTCATCGGCTGCGGATTTTCTCCGCGAAGGCAGGGAAGACATGTCCAATTTCAAGGTCGGCGATCACGTCCGTTGGAATTCCGAAGCCGGGATGGTCAGCGGCAAGATCATCAAGGTCCACCACGCCGATTTCGACTACAAAGGCTATCGACATCGCGCCTCCGAGGATGAGCCGCAGTACGAAATCAAGAGCGACAAGACCGACCACGTCGCCGCCCATAAAGGTGCTGCTCTCACGAAGATCGGCTGATGGTAGCGCAGTTTACCACCATCGGCCATTCGAACCGCTCCCTTACCGAGTTCGTGACGATACTGAGGGAGGCCGGTGTCGATCTGCTGATCGATGTCCGCGCGTTTCCGCGATCGAGAAGCAATCCGGCCTTCAACATCCATCGGCTGCCGAGTGACCTGGAGCGCTTCCAGATCGGTTATCGCCATATCCCGGAGCTTGGCGGACGGAGGCGAAAGCAAAGAGACGTGGACGCGCAAACCAACGCGTTGTGGCGCGAACAGAGTTTTCACAACTATGCCGACTATGCGCTGAGCGATGAGCTTCGCGATGCCTTCGAGGAATTGCTGCGCCTCGGCGAGGCGCGTCGCTTGGCATTGATGTGTGCGGAGGCGGTCTGGTGGCGATGCCATCGTCGGATCATCACCGATTATCTGCTCCTGAACGGCCACGCGGTCGATCACCTGATGGGTCCGGGTCAGATCGAACATGGCACGCCGACGCCGGGCGCGCAGCGGACACCGGAGGGGAAGGTAATCTATCCGGCGGAGCGTTCCCCAGGCGAAAGGCCCATGCCGCCACCGCCCCCATGAACCGCGTTGTCAGACCGGTCAGGCAGAGGTTACGTCAATACGGCTTCGATCGTTCGCTCGGTTACGATTCCGATACCAGCGTCATGGTTGTTCAGCCTGTCGAACCCACGATGCGAGATCAAGATTCGTAACTTTTCCGAACCCGCCGCCGCGCTTGGAGCAGAGCTTCTCCGCGCTCGTCGGCACCGCCATCTCACGCAACGCGACCTCGCAGAGAAGGCTGGTATCGGCCGCATGACCCTCGTCGGTCTGGAGGCAGGGCGAGGCTCCCTGGCTGCTCTGATGAAGGTGCTGGAAACGTTGGAACATCGGCTCGCCGACCAACCCGTGGATGTGGAACTCGGCCGCTGGATTGCTCAGTCCCGCAAGGGCGTAGGCTTGTCGCAGGAGAAGCTGTGCGCTCTGGCTAGCATCTCGAAACCGGCCATCGTTCGGATCGAGCGCAGCGAAGGCCATGTCGCAACCCTGGTCGCGGCCATGGATGCGCTCGGCTTGTCGATGTCCCTGGTGGATGTCGCGATCGAGACTACACCGCCTCCGCTCCCCGAGCCAACCGCCCGAGTTCTCCTGGGCGACTGCCGCGAGCACATGCGGGATTTCGCTCAGCAGGGCCTGATGTTCGACGCGATCGTGACCGATCCGCCCTATCATCTCGTCTCGATCTCGCGGCGCTACGGCAGGAAACAAGCGGCCCCGCTGATCGGCGGTGAGCCGGGCAACGACAACCCCTATAGGGCAATGGCCACCGGTTTCCTTGGGCAAGAATGGGACGGTGGCGGGGTTGCGTTCGATGTCGAGACGTGGCGTGCGGGCTATGCGGTGCTGAAGCCGGGTGCCTACCTCATCGCGTTTGGCGGACCCAGAACCTTCCATCGCCTCGCCGTCGCGGTCGAGAATGCGGGCTTCGAGATACGTGACCAGATCATCTGGTTGTTCGGGTCAGGTTTTCCGAAGTCGCACAATTTGAAAGGCCGCCACAAAGGCCGAGGCACCGCGCTCAAGCCCGCCTTCGAGCCGATCATCATTGCGCGCAAGCCAATCGCGGAAACGAGCGTGGCGTCCAACGTCGTGATGTTCGGTACCGGGGCGATGAACATCGATGCTTGCCGAATCCCCACCAGCGAGTGGATCGAGCAAGGTCGGGCGGGCAGGAAAGTGGGAGCCTCCGTAGCACTGGCTGGCCGTGGCCTACCACCGACCGGCCTCGTGGATGTCGGACGAAAGGACCGACCAACCTCCCGGCCGGGCAGCACAGGCATTGCCAGCTACACGAAAGCAAACGTGGCGGCCGGAATTCGGCCAGCGACGAGCTTGAAGCAATGCGTCGAAGCCCCGAGGGCGGAAAATGGTCGGTGGCCCGCCAACGTGATCCTCACCGACATCGAGGAGACGTGGGGACGTTACTTCTACGCAGCCAAGGCGTCGAAGGCCGACCGAGGACCCGGAAACAACCATCCAACCGTCAAGCCGACAGAATTGATGAAGTATCTGGTCAGACTTGTGACACCTCCTGGCGGCACGGTATTCGATCCGTTCATGGGCTCGGGTTCGAGCGGGGTTGCGGCAGTCCAAGAGGACTTCAGCTTCGTCGGCTGCGAGATGGTACCTGAGTATGCTGAAATCGCGCGAGGCAGGATCGGGAAGATCATGCCGCGTGGTGAGGGGGTGCTCAGCGATCTTGGGATCAAGGAAATACCCGTGCCCCGAAACGCAGTTTGAAGTGGAAGGCTTCGTCAGGGTCTGCGAACAGATACTTCTGCCCGGCTCCTCGCGGGAGTTGATCGAAACTTACCGGCGCTGTGCAGTTCTCGTCGAGCCATAGGCGACGCTCAACATTCATCGCTTGGAACAAGTCCTCGCCGAGGTTCAGACGAGTCATGCCCTTCTGTTCGACCTCGTAGGGGTGCTGAAGCTGCTTTTTGGCCGTAAAGGTCGCGTCGATTTGGCCGAATGATTGGATGAGTGCGGGTGTCATCGGTTATTTAGCTGCATGAGCCGAGAAGCCGCTAAATAGTTCATGCCTCCTCGGTGCACATCCGCCCGTCGCTGCTCTTCGATAGACTGCGCCGCCTGCGCGTGGCGATATTCGCTCACCATCGCGCGCCGCATTCTTGCCTGCGAGCCGAGACACCTCCATGCGGTGACGATCGTAGTCGCGGCTTCGAGTCCGCGCCAATTCAGCCACTGGCGAAAGTCCGTCCATAACTCCGTGGCCCATCAGCGACGCCAATCGCTATGGTGGCGCGGCGTCGGCCTTTGGGGCTGGTGGAACGGTGTGGACCTGCGCGGCATCGTCGAACTCGGCTCCATCGCGCCGACCGAGTTTATTTCCGCCCTGAGACGGCTTGGAGAAGTTAGTTTGCGACCTCTCGAAATCGGGAACGTCCGAACTGAGGTCTACCGGACGGCACGATCGGTCTCGACCGTTCCGAAAGCGGACGCGGCCGGGCGATATCAGCCGCTCAAGATTGCGATCGAGCCGGTGACCGTCGCGGTCCCCATGGTGACGCTCGTCGGCAGCAGGATGATCGAGGCGATGCCGATGATTGTATGACCCTGACTACATTCCGAACTCGGGTATCCAACACCACGCCTGGGTTCAGAGCATCTGCGGGCCGGGCGGTGGTACCGAGCTTTGAGAATTAAATTCGGCGACCGCCTGCTCGACGATTGGCGTGTCAGAACCAGCCTTCCACAAGGCGATGAGAATCTCGCCCAGCCGGTTTTGAGCAGCCGAGCGATACGGTGGAGCGATCGGCGTAGAACGATTGATTTCAATCCACGCGGCGTCAAACGCCTCAACCAGATTCGTCATATCCTCTTCGTCGGCCACAAGTGTTCGGAACGGCATGCAGTCGGCCTATGTCACCTTCATAGGTCAGGCAAGACAGCTACTCTTCGACCAAAGTCGAAGAAGCGCCTTGTACGCTATCCAACGGAGCAGCGAGATGCCTCCCGCGCCTTGCATGCGACATGGATGTTGAGGCTGTTTCAGGGCGTCGCCTATTCTCCCGGACGTGATCTCGCCCCCTCCCGCCTGGGCGCACCTGGAGCCCGCTTCCATCAAAGCTCTGCTGGAGCCTCCCGGCGAGCCGCCGCAGGCACTGCGGCTGACGCCCCACGAGGTGTTGGTCGAGACGGCGCTCGCGGTGTCCATGGATGCCGCCGCGCGGTTGCTGTTGGACCTCGCTGTGAAGCAGGGCGGCTTGGCCCTAATCCGGCCGGTTTCCTGAAGCGGGCGGATGTCTGGCATGTCTTCGATCAGACGGAAGAGCCGGATAGATCGAAATCGCGAAGGGAGCCGCCCTTGCAGGAGACTCCTGTCAGCTTTGCTCAGGCGGACATTGGTGAAGTTCGCGCGGCCGAGCGCTGCGCCGGGGGGCCGCTGAAGGACCAGTCACCGCCCGATGACAAGCGGCTTAGACAAAGTTGGTACAAGGCCGTGCCGGATCATGATCTCCTTGATCTTCACGAGATCAGGATTGCGGGTCACGTTCACTTCGTGCGCGATTTCGTTGAAGTAACGCCTGCCGATTGTCCCTGGGGTTATGACGATAAGAGATCGCGCTGTCTCGCTGTGAAGGTTCTCGTGTGTATGAACGCTGCCACGCGGAATGAAGAGGCACTGTCCGGCTCGAAGCTCGTGCCGTACCCCGTCCAACGTCGTTGGGGTAGTACCCTCAAGCGCGTAGATCACCTCATCGACCGCCTTGTGGAAATGAGGCACAGGGACCCGAGCTTTGGCTGGTATGCTGAACTCGAACATTACCACGCTGCCAGAACTGCGTGTCTCGTCGGTTAGAAAACGAAGTTCGAGGCTCCGATGCGGACCACGTCGCCATGGCAAGTCTCCATCAGTAAAAGTCGCTTGACGACATCCTTCGTAAAGTCGCTTTATCAGATGATCGCTTTTGATCACCGATCATTGACGGCAACTGCGATGGCGGCCGCCCGACCTTCTGGCCAGCGCACCATCAATTGAGCCAATCCAGCCCGCTGCTCGCGTTCGTCATACCCGCTCCGATAACGCCAGTTTACGCTACAAATCCTTGACCATCAGAATCCACTCTCCGGGCTCATCCGATCCCGGAAACGGGTGGAAGGGTCGCCTTTCCCATTCCGTGAAGCCGCTCTTCGCATAGAGGCCGTAGGCCCTGGCGTTGAAGCTGCCGACCATGAGTGTAAGGCGATCTTTGCCTGCTGACCGGGCGATGTTCTCTGCTTCCGAGAGAAGCGATTTGCCTAAGCCCTTGCCCTGATGTTCCGGGTAGATCGACGCCACTGCAATATACCACGTCCCGGCCGCGACATCCTTCAACGCGTTCAAAGGCTTAATCACCTCTGAGGCGGGCGGCGATCCGGTCGGCTCGGGGATCACATAGCCGTTCAACGCTCCGATGAGCACCCCCCGATCTACGGCAACGCGCCAGTTCTTCTGGTGCATGTAGTGGCTGGTATCGTTACGGATGATGTTCCGGCCGACCTCGAACGATGACTGGCCGGGCGAGGCCACCTGACCCCATAGAAACGACGTGAGGCGTCGCGTCGCCATATCAGCGAGGAGAGCGAGGTCGGCGCAGTCTTCCGGGATCGCAGACCTAAAAGCCACGGTAGCAGGTACGGGCGTCGAGAACATGTTGCTTCCATCATAGCTTGATCGTGAAGGGCCGTTGAAGTCGATGGTGACGACATGCGGACCACGATGGAGATCAGGCTTCACGCGGCCTCCCGAATGGCCCTGAAGAAGGTACTGACGCAATCGCGCAATCGATCCGCTTGGCTCGAAAGGTCCTTGGCCGAATTCAGTACCGAGGTGGCGGCTCGTCCCGTCTCGGCAGCAACCATGCTAACGCCGGTCACATTGGCCGACACGTCATGCGCTCCACGGGCCGATTCCTGAATGCTCTTGGAAATGTCCCCGATCCGTACTTCCTGGCGACCGACCGAAGCCGCGATGGTTTGCGCGATCGCGTCGATCTCCTCGATAGTCGTGCCGATCCCGGAAATGGCGGCAACGGACTGCTGCGTTGCGGACTGGATCGCGGCGATCCTCTGACCAATCGAATCCGTTGCCGTCGCTGTCTGGGTTGCGAGAATCTTGACCTCTGTCGCCACGACGGCAAAGCCCCTTCCGGCCTCTCCCGCACGAGCAGCCTCGATCGTCGCATTGAGAGCGAGAAGATTGGTTTGCGATGCGATGTCCGCGATGAGCTTCACCACGCCATCAATTTCGCCAGTGGTCGCGACGAGGCCGCTCATCAGTGTCTGAGACTGACTCGCCTGAGCCATCGCTCGCGTCGCGATCGAAGCCGACTGAGAGACTTGGTGACCGACCTCGCGAACCCTTGCCAAAAGCTCATCGGCTGCTGCCGCAACGCTTTGAGCGCCAGCCGATGCTTCTTGCGATGCGCTGGCCGCAGCGGTTGATTGCCGCGATGTCGCCTCTGCGTTGATGGAAAGCCCGTTGGCTGTTTCCTCAAGATTATGTGCCGAAACGTCCACGATGCGCAGCGCCTGAGACATCTCGTCGTTGAAGCTGTTGATTGCCGCCGTAACCTTGTCTTGCCGCGCTTGACGCTCAGCGAGCATTTCGTCCTGATAGACTGAGATCGCGAGGTCCATATCGAGCATGACGGCGGCGTTCACCGCGACCAGGGCCTCAGACAGTTTCGCTGGCCGGAACCGGTAGGATTGCACAGCCAGAGTGGAGAGTTGCGCCAGGACGAAATTGTAGCCGCCGATATACCAGCGGGGCTTCAGGCCGATCCGGTTATGGACACGGCCAATGGTCTGCACGCCCCGCATATAAGCTTCATCGAACTGTCCATCGAACAGCCGTGCCCAATGATCCCCCTGAACCCGTTTCAGGCGAGGTATGTCACGTCCAAGAAGTGTAGCAATCTCGGGTTCCGTCGTGATGTGGGCGTAGAAGGCATCGAGAATGGCGGGAAGCCGTGGTTCGACGATCGTCCAAAAGCGCCGGAGGGTCTCGCTTGTGCTGGCATCGATGCGCATGAAGCGCATCCGAGTCTCCCGATCCACTGTGTGGCTGATCGGCAGGCTCTCATTCGAATTGGTCATATTGATCGGCTCAGAAAATACGTACTGCGGAGGGTATCTCAAAGCGATACGCCCCTCGGAACTGGATCGTTTGCTGCGTTCGCGCGCGCGTTAGGCGGTTCGGCTGTCCCGTACCAGAGTGAGTACCGGAGACGTGTGACGTTGCTGGTCCCCGGTGCGGAAGGCAGAAACCAGTTGGCTCAAGCGGTCGATCTGCGTCATCAGCGTGCGGGCAGATGACGCGCTTTGCTCGGCCAGTGCAGCATTCCGTTGGGTTATCTCATCCATATGGCTGACGGTCTGGCTCATCTCCTCGATCCCATTGGCCTGCTCACCAGTCGCGGACGCGATCTCCTTGACGGTACCGGAAACGCGCACCGAAGCGTCAACGATCTTCTCCAGCGTTTCGCCAGCCAGCCGGACAAGCTTAACTCCCTCAGTGACCTCGGCGTCGGACGAACCGATCAGGCTCGTGATGTCCTTGGCCGCCGCCGCCGAGCGTTGTGCCAGTGCACGGACTTCGGCAGCGACCACGGCAAAGCCTCGCCCTGCCTCGCCCGCGCGGGCCGCCTCCACCGCCGCGTTGAGTGCCAGGAGATTCGTCTGGAAGGCGATACCGTCGATAACGTCGGTAATCTCCGATATCTTCTTCGAAGCCTCCTCGATGCGGACCATTGCCTCGACGGCATCCCTGACAATGCTGCCTCCGGTGCGCGCAATGCTCGCCGCCTCGTCTGCAAGGGCTACGGATTCTCTCGACGACAGGGCAGAGGTCTTTACCGAAGCCGCAAGTTGTTCGGTTGTTGCCGCAGTCTCTTCGAGCGCAGACGCCTGCTCCTCTGTGCGCGCGGAGAGGTTGGCCGCGCCGTCATTGATCTCCTGAGATGAGTCAGCGATGGCAGTTGAACTGGCCTTGATCGTCGCCACCATCTCACCGAGCCGCGCCATGGCATCGTTGAAGTGATCACGAATCTGGGCGTATTCGGCAGGGATGTCCTGGGACATGCGGAAGCTGAGATCACCATTCGCCAGCGCGGCCATCCCCTCGCTCACCAGAGCGACTGCCTTTTCGCGCTCGGCAGCCTTTGCTTGCTCTATCGCGCGCGCCTCTGCCTCGGCCTTCAGCCGCGCGGCTTCGGACACCTCAAGGTAGACGGAGATGGCATAATCCATGTCGAGCAGCGCGGCCTTGACGATCGCGCTGATCTCAGCCGCACGCTCGTCCGCGCCCGGCAGCTTCGACCCGAACGCGCCCTTCGGCCAACGCGCTTCCAGTACCTTGCCGATGATCTGCGACAGCAGGAGCGCATACCCACCAATATACCATCGCGGCCCTAGCCCGATTCTGGCATGAACCTGCCCGACACGCGTTACCGCTGCCACATACTCCTGATCGAACTGCCCCTTGGCGATCCGAGTCCAATGGAGGACCTGTCTGTTCTGCGCGCTGGCAATCTGCTGCTCGTCGCGGAAGAAGGCCATCGTTTCGGGGTAGGCTCTGATCTGCGCGTAAAAGGCATCGAGCGCGCCCGGCAACGCTGCGACGATCGTCTTCTGCACGTCCCGAATCCGCTGCTGCGCATCCGTGCCGAGTTTCATGAAATCCAGTCGCTGCGTGAGGTTGTCGGGGGCGGTCATTGATCTTTCCTTGTGCCGCCACTCTTGGCGGCCTGAACACCGATGGCGCTAGAAGACGCATGATTAACGCCCTTCTAAGAAGCAGCGACCGAGCACGCTGATATGCCTGCGACAAACGGTCGTTTCCGCGAGACGCTCGTCCGGGTCGGGATCGTCGGGGATTCTGCTGACGACGGTGTCGCAAAATTCGATTGCAAAACCTCTTTCTCATGAGACCGTCGAAGAGACGGGTTTTGCGAAGGAGGCGGGATGACGCTGGCCGAGACAGAAAGGGACGTTTGGGAGCGCGCCTCGAAGGTCAGGAGCGAGGCGAAGGAGCCAGTAAGCTACGAAGTTAGTTTGCGGAGAGATGAAGTGATGAGCGAGACCACAGACGACAAACACCAAGGCGTCTACTTGTGCAAAGGCGTCGCCCCGGAAATGTTGGACGATCTTGCAGGCGTCGCCGAGGATTTTCGCCAAGGCGGCTTCCCCTGCGCCATAGCAACCAGCGCCGATATCGCAAAAGGTCGCATAGGTGAAATTCGTATGTGGCTAAAGGAGCGTTACGGTCCACGGTACGCCCAATGGTTATTAGTCCCAGTTCACGGGGCAGACTCCCAGAATCCCCAGATGGCATTGCTTTGGGGTTTTAAGGATAAGGACCATATGTTCGAATTTAAGATCAACTGGTGCTGAGCATAAGCCCCATTTCAACAGCACGAAGCCCGACGTTTGCACTGACGATAACTGCGTTTTCAATCACCCGTTTTCACCATAGAGCCGCCCTTCGAGGCGGCTTTTTCGGTTCTGGCTTTGGTTTTGCCTACAGAAAAAGTGCGTATTTAAATACTACTTACCGGTGGAGTCCTTGAACTTGCGCACCGCGGCCTGCGTCTTGCGGTTCATCACGAAGCTGGCGTTCTGGCGGTAGCCGGCCTTCAGCGCATAGACGAGGTCGACCAGGATGTCGGCCGGGTTCGCGGCGGCGAAGGCGCCGGCGACGCCGGTCTTCAGCGTGCCGATATTGCCCCAGCTCCAGCTGGCATCGGCGACTGCGGGATAGGCAAGGAAGCCCCTGGGCTTGTCGACGCCGTCGCCGTTGACGAAGGCCGCGCCCTCCTGCTCGGCGAAGGCGCTCTCGACCTCCTCGGCGATCCACTGGTCGATATCGACGATGGCGTCGTCGAGCAGGGTCTGGGTCGCCGCCGGCATGGCGTAGAGCTCCATCGCCGGGAAGGAGAGCTCGGCCAGAGCGGGCGTGCCGGTCTGGGGCCGGGCGACGCTCTCCGCCACCCAGCCCGAAGCCGGACCGCTGGTCGAGAACGCCTTCTTGTAGGTGCCCGAGGAGATCGTGCGCACCGTCGCCAGCGCGCGGATCGGCGAGACCGCGGAGAGGCGGCGCAGGATCTCGCTCTCGACGGTCGAGGGCGCGAGATAGCCGCCATCGGGCCCCGAACCGGCGGAGAGCGCCTTGCCCTCGAGCTGTTTCAGCCCAGCCGCCTCGCCATGGCGGACATCCTCGGACTTTCCTCCCTCCCCCGCAGCGGCACTATCCAACGCGACCAGCTCGCGCACGGTGCGAGCCAAGGTCGCCAGCGTCTTGGCATCGGCCTCGCTCGCGGCCGTTCCGGCCGGCAATTCGGCGAGATGTGCCTCATGCGCTTCGAGCTGCGTCTGCGCCGCCTTCCAAAGCTTGCCGATCACGGCTTTGCGGCCGCGCGGCGCACGCTTGCGCTTCGCCGCCGGCGGCGCCGGGGCGGAGTCGTCATTCTCGTCGGTCATCGGAAACCTCGGCTCCGGCCGGACACGCAAAAGCCGCCGGCTTTCAGCGCGGCGGCTTCGTTCGTCTCAGGCACAATTCGTGAGCGTTCCCGATCTCTACCCGATCAGCGTCACGATGTCAAGGACTAAATTCCTATAATGACCTCAGCCGAGACTGTGGCTCAGGTCTCGTCCTTCTCAACCCATTTGATCTGGGCCAGCGGCTTGTAGGCCGCCATCTTGTCGAGCAGGGCCGCCGGCTCGCTCTCGGTCATCGCCATGTCGCGATGGGCCTGGCGCAGGAAGCCGGCGCTCGCCGTGTTGTCCAGGAAGGCGGCGAGCGGATCGTAGAAGCCGGCGATGTTGAAGAAGCCGAGCGGCTTGCCGTGGATGCCGAGCTGGCCCCAGGTCCAGATCTCGAAGATCTCCTCGAAAGTGCCGATGCCACCGGACATGGCGATGAAACCGTCCGAAAGCTCAGCCATGCGGGCCTTGCGGATATGCATGGTCTCGACGACCTCGAGCCGGGTCAGCCCGTTATGGCCCACCTCCTTCTCGCGCAGGGCCCGCGGGATCACGCCATGAACCTCGCCGCCGGCGGCTAGCGCCGCATCGGCGACGATGCCCATCAGCCCGACCGCTCCGCCGCCATAGACGAGGGTCAAGCCGCGCCGTGCGATCTCGGCGCCCATGGCGCGCGCGCCCTCGGCATGAACGGGATCGTTGCCGGGGCTCGATCCGCAGAAGACACAGACTGATTTCATGAGGCGAGCGCCTGCAGGATGCGGGCCCAGGAACGCTGGCCCTTGTGGAAGGAGGAGAGGTCGTATTTCTCGTTGGGCGAATGCACGCGGTCGTCGTCGAGGCCGAAGCCGACGAAGAGCGTGTCGATCCCGAGCGTGCGCTTGAAATCGCCGCCGACCGGGATCGAGCCGCCACTGCCGATCGAGACGACGCGGCCGCCCCATTCCTCGGCAAGAGCCTTGCGCGCCTTCTGCAGGACGGGGGAATCGACAGGCACCGCCAGCGCCGGCGAGCCGGAATGGCTGATGAACTCGGCCGTCACATCCTCAGGCAGACGCTCGCGCACGAACTGGTGGAAGGCCGCCTCGATCTTGGCCGGGTCCTGGTCGCCGACGAGGCGGAAGGAGACCTTGGCCGAGGCCTTGGCCGGGATGACGGTCTTCGAGCCCTCGCCGGTATAGCCGCCCCAGATGCCGTTGACGTCGCAGGTCGGGCGCGACTGGATCTGCTCGATCAGCATGCGGCCCTTCTCGCCGATCGAGTGCTTCAGCCCGATCTGGCCGAGGAACTCCTTCTCGGTCAGGTTGAGATCGGCCCATTCGGCCTTCTGCGCCTTGGTCGGCTCGTGCACGCCGTCATAGAAGCCGGGAATGGTGATCCGGCCGGTCTCGTCATGGATCTCGGCGACGATCTTGGTCAGCACATGGATCGGGTTCGCGGCCGCGCCCCCGAACAGGCCGGAATGCAGGTCGCGATCGGCCGCGGTCAGGCGCACCTCCTGATAGACCATGCCGCGCAGGGTCGAGGTGATCAGCGGCGTGTCGCGGTCCCACATGCCGGTGTCGCAGACCAGCGCGAAATCGGCCTTCAGCTCGGCGGCATTGGCCTTGATGAAGCCCGGCAGGTTGACCGAGCCGGATTCCTCCTCGCCTTCGACCAGGATGGTGAGGCCGACCGGCAAGTCGCCGGTCTCGGCGAGTGTGGCGCGGATCGCCTCGATGAAGGTCATTACCTGACCTTTGTCGTCGCAGGCGCCGCGGGCGAGGATCACCTTGCGCCCGGGCTCGATCTCCTTGACGGCGGGCTTGAACGGGTCGCTGTCCCAGAGCTCGAGCGGATCGACCGGCTGGACATCGTAATGGCCGTAGAACAGCGCGTGCGGCGCGCCGGGCTTCGGGCGGTGGGCGAGGACAACCGGGTGACCGCCGGTCTCGCGCAGCTCTGCCTTGAAGCCGAGGCCTTCCAGATCGCGGCAGAGCCATTCGGCCGCCTGGCGCGTCTGCGTATCGAAGGCCGGATCGGTCCCGATCGAGGGAATTTCGAGCCAGGAGGAGAGCCGCGCCAGCGAGGCGTCGAGGTCGGCGTCGAGACGGGAGAGAATGGCGGGCAGCTTGGACATGGCGCTCACTGAGGCTGATTCCGATTGGCGCCATCATGACGAGCCCAGCGCCGGATGCCAGTGCCGCCAGGGCATGACGGGAACCCCTGCCCCGCCCAGAAGGCGGGGCAGTGCAACCGATAGCCGTGTCAGCGCTTCCCACCCATCATCGAGCCGAGCACACCGCGCAGGATGGCCTGGCCGACCTGGCGGCCGATCGTGGTCGCGGCAGAGCGCGCTGCTGAGGTGATCACCTTTTCCGCCATGCTCGGCGGCAGGCGCCCGCCCCGGCTGCCGGGGCCGGTCTTCGGCCGCTCGGTCGAACCGCCGAGCCAGCCGCCGATCGTGTCGAGGATGCCGCCGCCGCTATCCGCAGAGGCCTCGACGGAAGAACCGTCGGCGTTCATCCCCTTGCGCTTCATCAGCTCCTCATAGGCCGACTCCCGGTCGACCATCGTGTCGTATTTGCCGGCGAAGCCGGAGTCGCGCATGCACTGGGCGCGCTGCTGCGGGGTGATCGGCCCGACCTGCGCCATGGGGGGCGCGATCAGCGTGCGCTCGACCATGGTCGGCGTGCCCCTGCCCTCGAGCGTCGAGATCAGGGCCTCGCCGACGGCGAGCTGGGTGATCGCCTCCTCGGTCTTGAACTTCGGATTCTGGCGGAAGGTCTCGGCCGCGGCGCGCACCGCCTTCTGGTCGCGCGGTGTGAAGGCGCGCAGCGCGTGCTGGACGCGGTTGCCGAGCTGGGCGAGCACCGTATCGGGGATATCGAGCGGGTTCTGGGTGACGAAATAGACGCCGACGCCCTTGGAGCGGATCAGCCGCACGACCTGCTCGACCGCGGTTAGCAGCACCTTGGGTGCGCCGTTGAACAAGAGATGCGCCTCGTCGAAGAAGAAGACGAGCTTGGGCTTGTCGAGATCGCCGACCTCCGGCAGTTGCTCGAACAGCTCGGAGAGCAGCCAGAGCAGGAAGGTGGCGTAGAGTCGGGGATTGGCCATCAGCTTGTCGGCGGCGAGCATGTTGATGACGCCGCGCCCGTCGCGGTCGGTCTTCATCAGGTCGTTGATGTCGAGACCCGGCTCGCCGAAGAATTTCTCGCCCTTCTGGTTCTCCAGCACCAGCAGCGCCCGCTGGATCGTGCCGACCGACTGGGCCGAGACATTGCCGTATTTCGTCGTCAGCTCCGAGGCGTTCTCGGCGATGAAGGTCAGGACGGCGCGCAGGTCCTTGAGGTCGAGCAGCAGCAGTTTCTGCTCGTCGGCGATGCGGAAGGCGATGTTGAGCACGCCTTCCTGCGTGTCGTTGAGGTCGAGCAGCCGCGACAGCAGCAGCGGCCCCATCTCGGAGATGGTGGCGCGGACCGGGTGGCCCTGCTCGCCGAAGACGTCCCAGAACACGGTGGTGAACTGGTCCGGCTGGTATTTCAGCCCGAGTTCCTCGGCGCGCTTGACGAAGGGCGGCTTGGAATCGCCCACGGCCGCGACGCCGGAAAGGTCGCCCTTGATGTCGGCCGCGAAGACCGGCACGCCATGCGCGGCGAAGCCCTCGGCCAGGACCTGCAATGTCACGGTCTTTCCGGTGCCGGTCGCGCCCGTGATCAACCCATGCCGGTTGGCGAGCTTGAGCAGCAGCACCTCCGGCTTCACGCTCTTGCCGATCAGGATCGTGCCGTCATCCGCCATGGTCGCGCCTGCTCCGTTGCCTTAAGGTCGTGCAACCGATGTAGCGAAACGAGAAGTGGGGCGGAAGCATGAAGATCGCTTCCGTTTGAAATGGTTTATGTATAAACTATCTAGAGAGCACCAGCTGGCTCGGCACGAGAGGATCGCACGATGGAAGAACTGATCTCCCGCATCATGGCCGCTTCCGGCCTGGATGAGTCCCTGGCGAAGAAGGCCATCGGCATCATCCTCGCCTTCCTGCAGAAGGAGGGTCCTGCGGCCGAGATCGGCCAGCTTTTTGCGGCCCTGCCGGGCTCCCAGGACCTCGCCGAGGCCGAAGGCGGCGCCAAGGGCGGGTTGATGGGCGCGATCGGCGGCCTGATGGGCGGTGGCGGCGGCGTCATGGCGCTCGGCGGCCAGCTGATGGGTGCCGGCCTCTCGATGGGCCAGATCCAGAGCGTCTCGAAGGAGATGTTCGCGGTCGGCCGCGAGCAGGCGGGCGAGGACACGATGGGCGCGATCGTCGGTGCGATCCCGGGGCTCGGCCAGTTCGTCTGAGCGGCCGAAAGCCAATAATTTCAATGAAACGCCGCCCCGTTCGGGCGGCGTTTTGTTGTCGCGTGCCCCATCATGGGCGTCACCTATACCGGTGCCCGGCACTTGCCTTCGCGGCGCCGCTTGGCGATGAGAGCTTCACGGCCGCACCAACGGCCGTCAGGAGTTCGCGCCGATGACCTCGACCTCGCTTGCCGACCTGCCCTATATGGGGGCCTTCGCGACACCTGCCGGCGAGCAATGGCGCAGCGCCGTCGACAAGGTGCTGAAGGGCGCCGATTTCGAGAAGAAGCTGGTCGGACGGACCGCCGACGGCATCCGTATCGAGCCGCTTTATCCGGCAGCGACCGGTAGCGCAGCCCGGCCGCTCCGCCAGCAGCAGGGGCGCTGGCACGTCGCGGCGCGGGTCGATCACCCCGAACCGGCAGAGGCCAACCGGCTGGCCCTGGCGGAGCTCGAAGGCGGCGCCGACTGGCTCAGCCTCTCCTTTGTAGGTGCCGCCGCAGCGCGCGGCTTCGGGCTTGCGGCGAAGACCGTCGCGGAGCTCGACGCCGCCCTCTCCGGCGTGATGTTCGACCTCGTCCGCCTGCGGCTTGATCCGGCTCCGGGCGCCCGCCGCAATGCCCTGCTCCTGGCCGACCTCGTCGAGAGCCGCGGCCTTGCCGGCGATGCGGTCGAGATCGATTTCGGCATGGACCCGATCGGCGCACTCGCCAGCTCCGGTACGCTTTCGGTATCGCTGCCGGAGCTCGGGCAGAACCTCGCCGAGACGATCGGAGCGCTGAAAGCACACGGCTTCCGCGGCCCCTTCCTCGCCGCAGACGGGCGTCCCTGGCACGAGGCCGGTGCCACCGAGGCGCAGGAGCTCGGCGCCGTGCTGGCCACGGCCGTGACCTATCTGCGCCTGCTCGAAGCGCAAGGCATGCCGCTCGCCAAGGCGCGCGACGCGATCTCCTTCACGCTCGTCGCCGATACCGACGAGTTCCTGACCGTCGCCAAGCTGCGTGCGGCGCGTCTGCTCTGGGATCGCGTCCAGCAGGCCTGCGGCCTGGAGGCCCGGCCGGTTTTCATCCATGCCGAGACGGCCTGGCGCTCGCTGACCGGGCGCGATCCTCACGTCAACCTGCTGCGCGGCACGGTCGCGACCTTCTCGGCCGGGGTCGGCGGCGCCGACTCGATCGGCGTGCAGCCCTTCACCGCGGCACTCGGCCTGCCCGATGCCTTCGCCCGGCGCATCGCCCGCAACACCCAGCTGATCCTGCTCGAGGAAGCCAATCTCTGGCGCGTCGCCGATCCAGCCGCCGGCGCCGGCGGCTTCGAGGCGCTGACACAGGCGCTCTGCCAGCAGGGCTGGCGCAAGCTGCAGGATCTCGAAGCCGAGAGCGCCGAGGGAATCTCGGGCATCGTCGGAGCTCTCGCCAACGGCCATGTCCAGCAGGGGCTGGCGCGCGAGCGGGCGAGCCGGGCCAAGGCGATCGCGACGCGGCGCGAGCCGATCACCGGGACAAGCGAGTTCCCGAACCTCGCCGAGGCCGTGGTCGCGGTGCTGGCACCGCCGCCTGGCCCCCGTCAGGCCGCGCCGGACAGCGATGCGGCGATCCGGGTCGAGGCGCTGCCGAGCCTGCGCCTCGCCGAGCCCTATGAGGCCTTGCGGACGCAGTCCGACATCGTCGCAGCCACAGGAGCAAGGCCGAGCGTGTTCCTGGCGACGCTGGGCAACATCGCCGCCTTCACCGCCCGTTCCGGCTTCGCCCGCAACCTGTTCGAGGCAGGCGGCCTCGCCGCCCCTTCCGGCGATGGCTTCGCCGATGACGACAAGACCGATCTTGCGGCGCTGGTCGCCGCCTTCAAGGCCTCGGGCGCGAAGCTCGCCTGCCTGTGCGGCTCGGATGAAGGCTATGCGGCCGAAGCGACCCAAGCCGCCAAGGCGCTCGCAGAGGCCGGAGCGACCATCTGGCTGGCGGGACGCCCCGGCGAGCTGGAGGGCCGGCTGCGCGAAGCCGGCGTCGAGAATTTCGTCTTCGCCGGCACTGACGCTGTCGCGGCCCTGCAGGATGCGCTCGCGATCACCACATCCTCCGGACAGGTGGACAAGGAATGACCATGCCGATCGCACTCACCATCGCCGGCTCGGATTCGAGCGGCGGGGCTGGAATCCAGGCCGACCTCAAGACCTTTGCGGCGCATCAGGTCTATGGCGCCAGCGTCATCGTCGCGCTGACCGCACAGAACACGCAGGCCGTGCGGGCAATCCATCCGGTACCGGCCGATTTCGTCGCGGCCCAGATCGATGCGGTGTTCGAGGATCTCGACGTCGCGGCAGTCAAGATCGGCATGCTCGCGACCGCGGAGCTGATCGAGACCGTCGCCGACGGGCTTGAGCGCCATGGCGCCCGCAACATCGTGCTCGACCCGGTGATGATCGCGGCCTCGGGCGGACGCCTGCTGCAGGAGGATGCGATCGAGGCGCTGAAGCGCCGCCTGCTGCCGCTTGCCACCCTCGTCACCCCGAATCTGCCGGAGGCAGCCGCCCTGCTCGGCACTGCAATGGCGCAGACCGAGGAAGCCGCGGCCGAACAGGGGAGCGCGATCGCCGCCCTTGGCGCCGCCAATGTGCTGGTGAAGGGAGGCCATGCTTCCGGCGCGGACAGCGTCGACGTGCTGGTATCGCAGGGCGGGCAGCGCCAGCGCTTCGTCGCACCGCGCATCGAGACCCTGAACACCCACGGCACCGGCTGCACCCTGTCCTCAGCGATCGCGTCCGGCCTCGCCCATGGCATCGCGCTCGACGAGGCTGTTTCCCTGGCGAAACGCTACATCTCGGCCGCGATCGTCGCCTCCGATACGGTCAGGGTTGGCCATGGCCACGGGCCGGTGCATCATTTCCACCATTGGTGGGACAGGACCGACGGGAGAGACCGATGAGCTTGATCCCGGATTTTACGAAGCTTGGCTTTTCGGAGATCGCCGGCGCGGCGGGCGCGAGCGCTTCGGCTGTGACCGGCGAGGTTTGGGCGACGCCTGAGGGGATCGCGGTCAAGCCGGTCTATTCGGCTGAAGATCGCGCCGGGCTCGCCTTCGTCGACAGCCTGCCGGGGATCGCGCCCTATCTGCGCGGGCCCTACCCGACCATGTATGTCAACCAGCCCTGGACGATCCGGCAATATGCCGGCTTCTCGACGGCCGA
>NZ_JAFKFX010000023.1 GCF_017308075.1 Allobosea sp. | reverse complement strand
GCCTATGCCTGTCTCGAAGGCGCCGACGCCCTGGTGATCGTCACCGAATGGAACGCCTTCCGCGCCCTCGACCTCGACCGGGTCAAGGCGGCGCTGAAGCGGCCCGTCGTCGTCGACCTGCGCAACATCTACCGCTCCAGCGAAATGCGTCAGCGCGGCTTCGAATACGTCAATATCGGAAACGCATGAGCCGAAAATTCCCCAGGGTCGCCTTGATAACGTCATAGGCCTCCCCCACCTCTCGCATGGCCGGGCAGCCGCCCGGCCCAACATGAGAGGAGATGACGATGACGCCGCAGGAACGCGACGTGATCGCCGGGATTTTCGACCGCCTGCGCCAGGCGGCCAACCAGCCCCGCGACCCCGAGGCTGAGAACTTCATCGCCGAGCGGCTGCGCGAACAGCCCTATGCCGCCTATGCGATGGCGCAGTCGATCTATGTCCAGGAACAGGCCCTCGCCAATCTGCAGGCCCAGGCCCAGCAGCTTCAGGCCGAGGTCGAGGCGCTGCGCCGCCAGCCGGCCGCAGCCCCCGCGCCGGCACAGTCGGGCGGCTTCCTGTCCGGGATCTTCGGCGGCGGCGCGAGCCAGCCGGCCCGCAGCGGCTCCGTGCCGTCCTTCCCGCAGCGCGGCGCGCCCCAGCCTGCCGCAGCGCAGCCGGCTTCGCCGCCCTGGGGTTCGCAGCCGGGCCAGCAGGGCATGGCGGCGGCGCCCGCTCCCGGCCCCTGGCAGAGCCAGCAGGCGCAAGCCCCGGCCCGCGGCGGCTTCATGGCGAGCGCCTTGACCACCGCGGCCGGCGTCGCCGGCGGCATGGTCGCCGGCAACCTGCTGATGAACGCCTTCGGCGGCGGCAAGAGCGCGTCATCGGAAGCAAAGCCGGCCGAGGCCAGCACGGCGCAGCAGAACGACACCGCCACGGCAGAGAATGCCCAACCGGCGTCGAACCAGTCCTATGAGGATCCCGGTCACAGCTACCAGGAGCCGAGCTACCAGAACGCCAGCAACGAGGGCTATGATGACGGCTCGAGCGGCTTCGGCGACGACGAATGGGCCTGAGCGGCCGCTTCGTAGTCCCTGGATGAAATCAGCAGACCCGCCCGGCAACGGGCGGGTCTTTCCTTTTAGGCGGACGCATCCGGGCGCCTGATGCGGCGCATGGGGAGAGCGGGCGTTCCGCGGCGCGCTCGGCCGCTTCCGGTGACCCGCGCCGATTGCCGAGCCTGGCGCGACCGACCGAGCTGGCGGAGAGACGCAGCCGACCGCGCCTCCCGCGGCCATTTCGCCTTTTCCCAGCTATCTGTGGAACATGGGCATGCGCATCGGCTCCGCGCGAAGATCGGCCTCGGGCGCAAAAATGGCGACGGCTCCGGGGTGAACCTTGAAATGGGCCGGCGTCGCCGTGACGATCTCGCCATCGGTGTTCACCGGCATCGGCCGCTTGGTCAGGATGTCGAATTCGACGCAGCGCGCGGTGCGCACTTCCTGCCAGGCTCCGTGCGTGCCCGATCTGAACGAGCGCAGCATCAGCGCCAGTTTCCAGAGGTTCCTGAGTTCGAGGCTGTAGAGATCGAGATGGCCGTCATCGATCTCTGCGTCGTCCCGGACGACGTTTCCGCCGCCATAATGCCTGCCGTTGCCGATCGCGATCTGGAAGGTGTCGACCTCGGTCGTCCGGCCCTTCTCAGTGATCGTGGCATGGAAACGCGAGGCCTTCGTCAGCACCTTGGTAGCCGCCAGAGCATAGCCGAGACGCCCGAAGCGCTTCTTCAGCGTCGGATCGAGCCCTTGCGCGAGTTCGCTGCTCAGGCCGATGCTGGCGACGTTGAAGAAGGCGTGGCCATTGACCGTCCCCATGTCGATGCGGCGCGTCTGCCCGGCGGCGATCACCCGAGCCGCGGCGGTCAGATCCATCGGGATCGCGAGGGTCCGGGCCAGGTCGTTCGCCGTTCCCATGGGCATGATGCCAAGCGGCAGGCCGCTTTCCATCACCGCCATCGCGCCGGACGAGATCGAGCCGTCCCCGCCGCAGATGACGATCAGGTCGGCGATGCTGCGCAGACGCACGATGTCGCGCGCGATCTCCGGCAGGGCCTCGAATGTCTCGATCGTGACGTCGATCCCGGCGAGCTCCAATTGCCTGAAGGGACCGTCGAGGGATTCCTGCCCGCGCCGCGCCTTCGGATTGCGTAGAACCAAAGCGCGTTTGCGATCAGCCTGCTTCATCTGCACAGTTCTCGTGGCGGGACAGCCGGGCTCACTTGGGAGCGCGGGCACGCAAATTCAATCGCGCGGGTCGGCAGGCTGGGCACATTGCTGCTTCAGATCGTGGAGCCGGGCGCACGCCGGCGGCAGAGATCAGCGTTCGATCCGCGAACCGGGATCACTTGGCGAGCGCATCGCCGACGCCGTGCCAGATCTGGTCCTTCAGCGCGATCAGCGGCGGCGCTGGAATGGTCTCAGGCGGTTCGGTGCGCCTCACGCCGTCGGCCACCAAAGTGGCGATGTGGATCTCGCCATCGGTGTAATAGGGATCGCCTTCGCCATTGCGGCCGAACAGGGTCGGCCCCACCCCGGAGATCTGGAAGACGTTCCGGACCATGCCGGCCTTGCCGAGGTCCTGCATCAGCAGGTCTCGCTCGGCGTCGATGTCGGGCGCGATGTGGTGCGTCACCTGGCCGGTATCGTGGCTGAAGCCGACGCCCCGGTCGAAGGTGACCGAGCCAAGCCAGACCGGGCGGCCATCATTCCCCTTTTCGAGGACCATCCAGAAACGCACATGGTGCCGGCGATCCGCGCTGGTGCCCTCGGGCTTTTCGAAGGCGAGCTGCTCCTTCTTGCCCTCATAGTAGAGCGGGCTGACCGGTGCATCGCGATAGGGCCGGTCGAGCACCACGCTGCCGACGATCTCGATGCTGGTCCGCAAGGTGATCGGGTCGGCCGGATACCAGCCTGCGGCATGCATGGCGCGCAGAGCGTCGTCCTTGCTGCCGACGAAGCCGACATTGAGCGCATCACCCGGAATGCCGCTCGCGGTGCGCGTCACCATGGGCATGGCGGCGAGACCGGGTTCGCGCTCGTAATGTCGCCACAGGAGCGGCAATAGCAGATAGGCCAGCAACAGGTAGCCGGCGAGCGCACCCGCCAGGACGATCCACCAGCGTCGCCTGCGCGTGATCTGTCCCATTTCCGGCATCGGCTCGATGGCAATTGCGGCGTTACGCAGCCCCGCCGAGGGAACACGCTGCCTGCTCAGGCTAATCTCCGGCGAAGTGCGCCGTCTATTGTCTCTTGGTGCTCCCGTCCAAGCGTGCCCGCGATCAGCAGGCACGGCTTTCGAGAGAGGCCGGCCTCAGATCACCAGCACCTTGGCGCCGACACGGACCCGGCCATAGAGATCGACCACATCGTCATTGGTCATCCGGATACAGCCGGAGGAGACCGCCTGGCCGATGGTGTTCGGCTCGTTGGTGCCGTGGATCCGATAGAGCGAAGAGCCGAGATAGAGCGCGCGGGCGCCCATCGGGTTGTCCGGCCCGCCGTTCATGAAGCGCGGCAGGTCGGGACGGCGCTTCAGCATCTCGGCCGGCGGGGTCCAGCTCGGCCATTCCGCCTTGCGGCTGACCGTCTTCATGCCCGCCCAGGAGAAGCCGGGGCGGCCGACACCGATGCCATAGCGCAGAGCCCGGCCGCCGGGCTGGACCAGGAAAAGGAAACGGCGCGGCGTGTCGATGATGATGGTGCCGGGCTTGTGCGGGCCGTCATAGGCGACTTCCTGCTTCTGGAAACGCGGATCGACGACGCGCTCGATCGGCCGCTCGGCCGGCATGGGCTGGCCGAGGGCTGCACTGCGGCGCTCCCGGCGCGGCTCCAGCGGATCGCCATAGACGGGCACCGCCGGTTCATAGTCGGAAAGCCGGCGGGTCGGCTGCTGGCCATAGGCGCTACGGGGCGGACGGTTGTAGACCGCGCCGCCCCTGCCATAATCGGTGGGGTCGCGCCCGGTCATCATCATCTCGATGAAGCCGCCGCCATATTGGCCGCTGCTGCGGGGAGCCGCCACCGTCGGATCGGCCGGCCGCCAATAGGTCTGAGCCTGCGCCTGGCCGGCGCTATGGACCAACCCTCCGAGCAAGGCGAGGGAAACGAGACGGATCGGACGCATGACGCAACTCTCTCGACACAATCTGCGAGGGAGCCTGGACAAGGCCTTGCAACGAATGATGAATCGTTGACTCCAACAGGCCGGAACGGCGTTGAAAGCAGGCAGTTCCGCGTATTAACCTTAGCATTCGGCAAGGGAACGCGGTGAATCAATCCTTGCTTCGGCGCATCAGAAAAGCCCGATGAACATCTTCTCGTCCCAGCGGAACGGCGGACAGGCGGCGACCTTCTCCAGCCCCGGCGACAGCGCCACGGCCTCCCCGTCGAACGCCACCCCGCGAATGGTCGTGAGGCAGCCGCCTCGGGCCGGGTCGGGCGTCGAATGCTCGATCAGGGCGAGGCGGCGGCTCCCCATCAGATGATAGCGGACCGCGCCGCCGGGCTCCCTGTGAAAGGCGCAAGGGAAGGGAATGCCGACCGCGAGTTCCTCGCGGCCATTCTTGCCGGCCCAGGTCAAAACGCAGCGATCCCCCCTTGCTGCGAGTGCGGCGCTCTCGGCCGGGGGCATGACGGGCAGCGCCCCCGCAGCCTGCGCCAGAGCTCCACCGGTCAGCAACGAGAAGGCCAGGACGAGACCCGCAGTGTTCATTTCAGTTCCCAGAACCAGATCTGCTTCGCCTTGTTCTGCGGATCGCTGTAGGATTTGGTGAAGCCGGTATGCCAGAGATCGATATGGTCGCCGACCTGCCGCGTCTCTCCGGCCCGCACGAAGCAATCCTTGAAGAAAATGATCCCCTTCTTCTCCGCCAGGAGCAGTTTGGCCTTTGCCGGGTCATTGTAGACCTTCGGCGGACCGATCTTCCGGTACAGCCAGTTCGCCAGCGACTCGGCGCCCCGTGCATGCCCGTGCGAGCATTTCGGCTCGGAATAGGAGCCCTTGCTCACGGTGAGCGTCTTCTCCGCGTTCAGCGTCAGGCTCATTCTGATGGCGCATTCGTTGGCGAGCCCGTCAGAACAATGCCTGACCTCGGGATCCGGATAGCTCGCCCAGAGGTTGAGAAAGCTTGGCTTGGCCATCGGCAGCCTCCCCCAAACCGCGGCAGGATCGCGGGGACGGCCGTGTTCGTCAACTCGTGCGTTCGGACACCGGAGTCCGGGGAAAACTCGTCACGGCCCGTCGGTCCCGACCGCCGCGCCGCGGCGCATCTTGCGCGTGAGGAACCAGAGCTTCAGCAATGTGCGGCAGCGGGCGATGTCGAAGGCCAGCACCAGCCCGCAATAGACCAGTGCGCCGATCGTCCCTTGCAGGAGAAGCTCGAATACCGGAGGGAACCGGCCGGACAGCGGCGCGACACAGGCCGCCATCGCGGCAAGCGCGACGAGGATCAGCCCGATATCGCGTCCTGAAGGCCAGACCGGCAGCGCCCGCAATGCCGCCCAGCCGGTAATGGCGAGCACCACGACGAAGCCGGCCGTCTGGCCGAGCGCGAAACGCTCCGGTCCGAGCAGCTCCCCTGCCCCCAAGACGAGGACGAGATTGACCGCCAGCCCGAAGCCGGCCGCGAGCGTCGCCATGCCGGTGCGCTTG
Source organism: Allobosea sp. (assembly GCF_017308075.1). Taxonomy (GTDB): domain Bacteria; phylum Pseudomonadota; class Alphaproteobacteria; order Rhizobiales; family Beijerinckiaceae; genus Allobosea. Next base: position 499,258 of record NZ_JAFKFX010000023.1, on the reverse strand, counting down.
CCGAGCAGGAAGACCGGATAGAGCCCGGCGACGAAGATCGTCAACGCCAGGAAACCCGGCAGCAGCTGCACCATATAGGCCGAGAAATGGCCGTGGAAATTCGCGGGGACGAGCAGCTTCTCGAAGGCCGGCAGCACCAGGAACAGCCCGAGCGCGACCGGCAGCGCCACCATCAGCACGATGACCAGATTGGCGGCGATACGCTTCTGCGCGGCGCGCCGGCCCTTGGTCTCGTCGAGGCGCAGGACCTCGCGCAGCAGGACGATCTCCAGCGTCGCACCCAGCGTGCCGAACAGGCGCAAGCCCATATCGGCGGCGAGCGAGAAATAGCCGGCTTCGGCAAAGCCATGGGCGTCGGCGAGCAGCGTGCGATTGATCAGCGGGATCAGCGAGTAGATCGCGTTCGCCCCGACCAGCGGCAGCGCATAGACGGCGAAGTTCCAGGCGAGGTCACGCCGCGCCGCCGACCAGGCGAGTGGCCGGTCGGCGAGCTGCCGGCGCACCGCCAGCAGCGCCGCCATGACGCTGATCACGCCACCGAACATCACGACGGTGGCGTCGCGCATCCACCAGGCACCGCCGACCATCAGCAGCAGCGCCAGCACGTTCTTGACGATGATCAACCGGGCATAGGCGGCGTCGAGGAAGCGGGCGCGCGCGATCGCACCGTGATAGTCGAACAGTCCGGCGCAGATGCCGCCAGCGACCGAGGCCGCGACCAGCATCGCCGGGAGCTTGAAATCGATGCCGACGACAAAGGCCGCGATCAGCAGGCCGGCCAGCGCGATCGTCATTCCGGCGGCGAGAACGTCGAGCGTCGCGCGGATCTCAGGCTGCGTCTCGCGGGTCTTCAGGGAATAGAAGCGGACGGCCGAAAGCCGGATCCAGTCGAGCAGCGCCGTGTTGAGCAGCACGATCAGCGCTGCGCCGATGGCGTAGCGTCCGAACTCGGCCGGCCCGAGGAAATAGGCGATCAGCAGGCCGAGAGCGAAGTTCAGCCCGGAATTGATCACGAAGGGCAGAAGGACGGTCATGGCGCCATTGCGAAGGGCTGAGTCGACTCAACATCGGGTGCGCAGCGGCGCGCTCTTCCCGCCTAGAGCATGTTCCGCCAAAGTGGAAACCCCTTTTGCGGCCGGCACAGGCTCAAGACATTGATTTGACGTGCTTTCCGACGCGAAATTGAATCCGCGGGCCACGCCGGCCGCAATGAGGACGACGAAGCCCGATGCCGAGCGACCCGCTGTTCTACCTCGTCGGCTGGGTGACGACGCTACTGATCGCGATCGGCAAGGGGGCCTTCGGCGGCGGGCTCGCCATTCTCGGCGTGCCGCTGCTCGCCCTCGTCGTCGAGCCGCTGCAGGGCGCGATCATCGTAGCCTTGCTGGTCGCCGGGATGGATTTGTTCGCGTTCCGCGCCTTCGGCGTCGCGACCTGGTCCAAGCCCGATCTCGCCTGGCTCCTGCCCGGGCTCGCCCTCGGAATCGGCATCGGCTACGCCGTCTTCCTGATGGTCGACGCCCGGATCGTCACCCTGGTCATCGGCCTGACCACGCTGAGCTTCACCGCGCACTGGTTTTTGCGCGGACGCCTCGCGCCTCCCGGAAGCCTGCCGGTCTCCCCGGTGCTGGCCCTGGCCGCCAGCACCACCTCCGGCTTCACCACCTTCGTCGCCCATGCCGGCGGGCCGCCGGTGGCAATGTACCTGCTGGCGCGCGGCCTCTCGAAGACCAGCTTCGTCGGCACCACCATCGCGCTCTTCATGCTCGGCAACCTGCTCAAGCTACCGCCCTACCTTTCGCTGGCGCTGAAGCAGCCCGGGCTGCTCTGGGCGGCGCTCGCCCTCGCACCGGCGGCACCTCTCGGCGTCTGGCTCGGGCGCTGGCTGCATGATCGGCTCGACCAGAAAAGGCTGTTCTTCGCCTGCTATCTGCTGCTCGCCGCCGCGGCGCTGAAGCTGACGGCAGACGCCGCCCTGGCGCTGCTGCGATAGGAGCATGGCAGGCGAGCGAGAGCACCATCTTTGCAGCCGAGCCGATTGGCCCTAAGCGCTTGGAGCATGAGCCTTCCGCCGCTTCGCGACGCCATCGACGCCGATTCCGAACGCCTCGCCGCGCTGGTCGCCGCGAGCTTCGCCGAATATCCCGGCTGCCTGTTCCACTGGCCGGAATTTCCGGAGCTGCGCCATCCCGCCCGCCATTTCGCCGGCAAGGGCGGGCGGCTCTGGGTCGCCGAGGGGAGTGACGGCCGCATCGTCGGCTCGATCGGCGTCGCCCCCGTGCCGGAGCAAAACGCGGCCGAGCTGACCAAGGTCTATGTCGATCCGGATTATCGCGGCGCCGGCCTCGCGCAGGCGCTGTTCGCCCGCGCGCTCGCCTTCGCCAGGGACAGGGGCTGCGCCGAGATGATGCTCTGGTCCGATACCCGCTTCGCCCGCGGCCACCGCTTCTACGAGAAGCTCGGCTTCGTGCGCTGGCCCGGCGAGCGCTACCTCGCCGACATCTCGGCGACCTGGGAATACCATTTCCGCAAGCCGCTGGCCGACATCCAGCCATGACCCCCGGCACTGCGCTGCGCGCCATCCTCGGCATTGCCCTGCTGACGCTGATGGATGTGGTGATCAAGGCGCAGATGCAGCAGCACCCGTTCATCGTGGCGCTGTTCATGCGTTTCGCCATGGGCGGAATCTGCGCGCTCACCGTCGTCGCGTCGCTGCGTCCGCCCGCTCCGACGCGGGCGAGCGTGATCGGCAACAGCCTGCGCGTCCCGGTCGTGGTCCTGACCGCCGGGAGCTTCTTCTACTCGATTGCGACGCTGCCCCTGGCGGAAGCGCTGACGCTGTCCTTCCTGGCGCCGGTCTTCGTCGCGCTGCTCGGCGCGCTGATCCTCAAGGAGCGGCTGGATGCGCGCATCCTGCAGGCGCTGGGCTTCGGCCTCGCCGGCATGCTGGTGATGGTCTGGCCGCGCCTGCAGGGTGGCATCACCGGCGCGGAGCTCGGCGTCGCCGCAGCACTGTTCTCGGCCGTGTCCTACGCCTTCAACCTGATCCTGCTGCGCCGGATCGCGCTGAAGGAGCATCCGGCGATCATCGTGCTGTTCCAGAATGCCGGGCCGGCGCTCTGCCTCGTCATCCCGGCCGCGTTCCATTTCGTGCCGATGAGCGGTGGGGATCTGGCGGCCTATCTCCTCGCCGGGGCGCTCGGCGTCGGCGGCCATCTCCTGCTCACTTCGGCCTTCGCCCGGGCACCGGCATCGCGGCTGGCGCCGATCGAGTACACGGCACTGGTCTGGGCGAGCCTGCTCGGCTGGGTCGTTTTCGCGGAGGTGCCGCCGCTCACGACCTATGCCGGTGCGCTGCTCATCGTCGCCGGCGCCTTCGCTATCAGCAGGCGCTAGATCGCCGCACGCCCGACCGGACGCTCAGGCGACGCCTCAGCCGCCAGCGGCGCCCTGCGCAGCGAAAATCAGGCAGGTCTCGGTGCCATGGGCCAGCAGTTTTCCGCGCGCGTCGAGCAGCCGTCCCTCGGTGGTCGCGATCGTGCCGCCGCGATGGATCAGCCGGCCCTCACAGCGGACCTCGCCACTCTCCGGCATCACCGGGCGGACATAGTTGAGCTTCATCTCGAGCGTGGTGTAGCCCTCGCCGACCTTCAGCGTCGAATGGGCGGCGCAGGCCATGGCGGAATCGAGGATCGTCGCGGTCCAGCCGCCATGGATCGTCCCAAGCGGGTTGAAGAAGCGGGGCGAGGGCTTTCCGACGAAGACCACCCTGCCCTCATCGACCTCGGCGAGCTCGAAATCCATGGCGTCGGCGAACGGCGCCCCCGGATGCCTGCCCTCCATCATGCCGCGCAGGAAACAGGCGCCATCCTCCGCGAGCAGGACATCACGACTGACGACACCGACAGTGCGGGACATGGGCAAGGCCTCGATCGATTTCGTGTAGATACACGTTATGAAGGAAGGCGCGGCCCGGTCAAGCGCTGCCGCTAGCGCGCGTGGCCTTCCCTCCGGCTCAGGTCGCCTGACGGGCGGCGCGGCGGACGGCCTTCAGCGCATCGCGGGTCTCGACCCAGCGCTCGTGCCCGAGCCCGCCCTCGATGCGGTCCTGCGCCGCGCGCCAATAAGGAATCGCCGCCTCGATCGCCGCACGCCCCTTGTCGGTGACCGCATAGACCAGCGCCCGCCCCTTGCGGTCGACAGGCTCGATCAGCTGCTCGGCCGCCAGCAATTGCAGATTGCGGGTGAGCGAGGTCCGCTCCAGCGCAAAGCGGTCGGCAAGCTCGGTCACCGAACGCCAGGCACCGGTCGAGAGCGCCGAGAGCAGGACGAACTGAGTGATCTTCAACCCGCTCGGCCGCATCGCCTCATCATAGGCACGCGTGACCGCGCGAGCCGTCATGCGGATATGCAGCACGACGCAGGAGCGTGCGATCTCGTCGAGGCGCGGGTCGGGAACGGGCGTAATCATCGCGGCAGGATAGTTCATTGCGCGGAAAAGTGGGAACCGGATTTTGGCAGGCGCGGCAACTCTAAACTTATAGAAACGATCACGTTTTCCGCGCCCGGCCTGCCGCTCCGGCATGCGGCACGAACGCGCGAACCGGCAGGCATGAGCGACGCATTCACCTTTTGCGCGGAGGCTTCCTTGACTCGGGAAAGGGGCGCGCCTATCTCCGCCCTGCCCGTTAGCACTCACGTTAGGAGACTGCTAACAGGCACCCCCACGGGCCAGCCCAGCGTGCGCCCGCCCAGATTTTGATCGAGAGGAAGACAGAACCATGAAGTTCCGTCCGCTGCATGACCGCGTTGTGGTCCGTCGCCTTGATAGCGAAGAGAAGACCAAGGGCGGCATCATCATCCCCGACACCGCCAAGGAAAAGCCCCAGGAGGGCGAGATCGTCGCCGTCGGCCCGGGCGCTCGTGACGAGGCCGGCAAGCTCGTTGCCCTCGATGTCAAGAAGGGCGATCGCGTCCTTTTCGGCAAGTGGAGCGGCACCGAGGTCAAGATCGACGGCCAGGACCTTCTGATCATGAAGGAATCCGACATCATGGGTATCGTCGGCTGATCAGCCTGAAGACCGCCCTTCCGTAAAGTTCAATCAGGAGTAGTCTCATGGCTGCCAAGGAAGTCAAATTCTCCACGGATGCCCGCGACCGCATGCTGCGCGGCGTTGAAATCCTCGCCAACGCCGTCAAGGTGACGCTCGGCCCGAAGGGCCGCAACGTCGTGATCGACAAGTCGTTCGGCGCTCCGCGCATCACCAAGGACGGCGTCACCGTCGCCAAGGAAGTCGAGCTCGCCGACAAGTTCGAGAACATGGGCGCCCAGATGGTGCGCGAAGTGGCCTCGAAGCAGAACGACGCCGCCGGTGACGGCACCACCACCGCGACCGTTCTGGCCGCCGCCATCGTCCGCGAGGGCACCAAGGCGGTTGCCGCCGGCATGAACCCGATGGACCTGAAGCGCGGCATCGACCTCGCCGTCGACGCCATCGTCTCGGACCTGAAGAAGAACTCGAAGAAGGTCACCTCGAACGCGGAAGTCGCGCAGGTCGGCACGATCTCGGCGAACGGCGACGAGTCGGTCGGCAAGATGATCTCGACCGCCATGCAGAAGGTCGGCAACGAGGGTGTCATCACCGTCGAGGAAGCCAAGACCGCCGAGACCGAGCTCGACGTCGTCGAGGGCATGCAGTTCGACCGTGGCTATCTCTCGCCCTACTTCATCACCAATGCCGAGAAGATGGTCGCCGAGCTCGAGGACCCCTACATCCTCGTGTTCGAGAAGAAGCTGTCGTCGCTCCAGGCGATGCTGCCGATCCTCGAGGCCGTCGTGCAGACCGGCAAGCCGCTCCTGATCATCGCCGAGGACGTGGAAGGTGAGGCTCTCGCCACCCTCGTCGTCAACAAGCTCCGTGGCGGCCTGAAGGTCGCGGCCGTCAAGGCTCCGGGCTTCGGCGACCGCCGCAAGGCCATGCTCGAGGACATCTCGATCCTGACCGCCGGCCAGATGATCTCGGAAGACCTCGGCATCAAGCTCGAGACCGTGACGCTCAACATGCTCGGCCGCGCCAAGAAGGTGCGCATCGAGAAGGAGAACACCACGATCATCGACGGCGCCGGCAAGAAGAAGGACATCGAGGCCCGCGTCTCGCAGATCAAGGCCCAGATCGAGGAGACCTCCTCGGACTACGACCGCGAGAAGCTCCAGGAGCGTCTGGCCAAGCTCGCCGGCGGCGTCGCGGTGATCCGCGTCGGCGGCGCGACCGAGGTCGAGGTCAAGGAGAAGAAGGACCGCGTCGACGACGCCCTGAACGCGACCCGCGCGGCCGTGGAAGAGGGCATCCTGCCGGGCGGCGGCGTCGCCCTGCTGCGTGCGCTCGCTTCGGTCAAGTCGCTCAAGACCCAGAACGACGACCAGAAGACCGGCGTCGAGATCGTCCGCAAGGCGATCACCGCTCCGGCCAAGCAGATCGTCGACAACGCTGGCGATGACGGCGCGGTCGTGGTCGGCAAGCTGCTGGAGTCGAAGGACTACGCCTACGGCTACAATGCCCAGACCGGCGAGTTCGGCGACATGGTCAAGGCCGGCATCATCGACCCGACCAAGGTCGTGCGCACGGCGATCCAGGACGCGGCTTCGATCGCCGGCCTGCTGATCACCACCGAGGCGATGATCGCCGAGCTTCCGAAGAAGGAAGCCCCGATGCCCCCGATGGGCGGCGGCGGCATGGGCGGCATGGACTTCTGAGGAAGTCCATACGCCCGAAGGCCTTGAGTGCCGAAACCGGGCAAGCCCGGTTTCGGTGGCGGCATGGACTTCTGAGGAAGTCCGAGCCCTCAAGCTCAATAATGACGGAAGGCCCGGCGCAAGCCGGGCCTTTTTCGTCTTCGGCTCCCCGTCATTCCGGCGCTCTGCTGTGCTGCGGCCGGAATGACGGCGCTCGGTCAGCACCCTCCGCCTTGCACCAGCGCAAGATCGACCGGACTTGCGTAGACTTTGGTTGTAGGTCTTAGTCGGCATAGGTGCGGCATCCTGCCGCGCCCCGATCCCTGCCGAGGCCAAGCCATGCTGAACAACCCAGCACTTTCAGACGCCGCCAAGCTCGTCGGCCGCATCCTGCTCGCCCTGATGTTCGTCCTGGGCGGCTGGTCCAAGATCTCCGGCTACGCCGGGACACAAACATACATGGCTTCGGCGGGTGTCCCCGGCCTACTGCTGCCGCTGGTGATCATCGTCGAGCTGATCGGCGGGTTGATGATCGTCATCGGGTTCAAGACGCGGCTGGTGGCGCTCGCGCTTTTCGGCTTCACCATCGCCGCTTCGGTGCCCACATGAACTGGGCCGCGCCGATGCAACAATTGCTGTTCATGAAGAATCTCGGCATCGCCGGCGGCTTCCTCCTGCTCGTCGCGGCCGGCGCCGGCTCCTATTCGGTCGACAGGGACTGAGCCGGAGGCCGCCCGGCTGAGCCGGGCGCGCGAGGCCCTCGCGCCCGCGACGCTGCTTGCACCCGCATCACCACCGCCGGCCCGAAGGCACGGAGCCGGATCACGATCCCGGAAAAATCCGGGCTCGGCCTTGAGTCCGGCCTTTTTTGTCGGCACGGCTGCTCTACAACAGCCATTCAGACTGGCGCGTCGTCGCGCCGATTCCCGACAAGGACCCATTCATGCGCTTGTTGAGTTTCGCTGTCGCCGGCCTCGCCCTGATCGCGCTGATCGTCGGACAGCAAAGCGGCAGCCCCGGCATGCTCGGAATGGGCGTGGTCGGCGTATTGCTGACCGCAGCGACCTGGCGCTCGGCCGGAATCAGCTATTTCCTCAAGATCTTCTCCGGCATCTTCGGCACCGAATACGTGATCTTCGGCGCCGGCGCGGTGCTCGCCCAGATCGGCTGGTGGCCGCAGGCCTGGGCCGCCGCGGCCCCGCCGACGAGCCTGGGCACCACCGTCGCGGTGTTCGGCATCCTGATCTACGCGATCTCCTTCGTGCCGGTGGTGCGGCGCATCGCCAACCTCGCCTCGCCCTATTTCCTGGCGCAGGACCCGAGCAGCATGAATTTGGGGCCGCTCGGCCGCTATCCGATGAAGCTCGGCCATTTCGCCGTGGCTGCGGTCGTCTTCCTGATCGTGCTCAACCAGGCGCAGGTCGGCATCTCGCTGCGGATCAACTTCTTCTATCGCGACTTCTACAACGCGCTGCAGGAGAAGAACGCGCCGGTCTTCTGGGACCAGCTCATCAACGTCTTCGGCGTCTGGGCCGCGATTTCGGTGATCAGCGTGCTGATCGAGACCGTGGCCAATTCGGTGCTGCTGATCCGCTGGCGCGAATGGATGGCGGCCGAATACAACCGGCGCTGGCTGCAGAACGGCAATCACTACCGTATCTCGCTCGCCGGTACCGCCGACAACCCGGACCAGCGCATCTCGGAAGACACCCGCTCCTTCCTCAACCAGACCTACGCCTTCTCGCTGACCCTGATCACCCAGGTCTCCACGCTGGTCTCGTTCTCGATCATCCTGTGGTCGATCCCGGTCGCGATAACGGTGCCGGGCACGGACATCGTCATCCCCGGCTTCATCTTCTGGGCGACGCTGATCTATGCGGCGGTCGCGACCTGGATCACCCATCTGATCGGCAAGCCGCTGATCGGGCTCGAATTCGAGCAGGAGCGGCGCGAGGCGAATTTCCGCTTCTCTCTCGCCCGCCTGCGCGAGTATTCCGAGCAGATCGCGCTGATGCGCGGCGAGACCGCCGAGCGCCGCCATCTCGGCGAGACCTTCGGCGGCATCGTCACCAATTTCTACAACCTGCTCTGGCGCAGGCTGAAGCTGACGACCTTCACCCTGTCCTACAACCAGGCGAACGTCGTCATCCCTTTCCTGCTGCTGGCGCCGTATTACTTCGCCGGCGCGATCGCTTTCGGCGTGCTGACCCAGGTCTCGTCGGCCTTCGGCCGGGTCGAGACGGCGATGTCCTTCTTCATCAACAGCTATCAGTCGATCGCCTCCTATCTCGCCTCGATCAACCGCCTCACCACCTTCGAGACCGCGATCGCGCAGGCCGAGGCCCAGGCGGCCGGCGCCGCCGGCGCCAATATCGAGATCGACGAGCAGCCGGGCCCCGATGCCCGGGTCAGGGACCTGACCCTGAACCTGCCGAACGGCTCGCCGATCGTGACGGTCCCCGAGCTCACGCTGCCTTCCGGCCGCTCGACGCTGGTGATCGGCCCCTCCGGCTCCGGCAAGTCGACGCTGTTCCGGGCGCTCTCGGGCATCTGGCCGTTCGGCAAGGGCCAGGTCGAGACTCCCGCCAACACCCGCATGCTGCTCCTGCCGCAGCGGCCCTATCTGCCGCAGGGCACGCTGCGCGCCGTGATCGCCTATCCGGCCGAGCCGGATGCCTTCAGCGATGCCGAACTGCGCGCCGCGATGGAGAAGGTGAAGCTCGGCCATCTCACCGAGCGCCTCGACGAGGTCGACCTCTGGAGCCAACGCCTCTCGGGCGGCGAGCAGCAGCGCCTGGCGGTGGCGCGCGCGCTGCTCGCCAAGCCGGACTGGCTTTTCCTCGACGAGGCCACCGCCTCGCTCGACGAGAAGCTCGAAGGCGAGATCTACGCGATGATCCGGCGCGAACTGCCGCAGACCAGCGTGGTCTCGATCGGCCATCGCTCGACCTTGCGCGAGATGCACGAGGAGCTGATCGCGATGGAGCGCAACCCCGACGGCACGCACAGCCCGCGCGTCAGAGCGATGGAGCCGGCTGCCTAACCGATATTCCCGCTTTCACCGTCATTCCGGCCGGACCCGAGGGCTCCGGCCGGAACGATGTTTCGATCGGCGCGAGACTGCTCCGCGTACTCCTGGCCAGGACGTCGAATCCGTCCGTCCAACCAGCCCGATACTTCCGAACAAAATCGCCGCGCCTCCGATCGGAAGCGCGGCGATCCGGAAACTGTCGATTTCAGGCGGAAGCGAAGCGGCTTTCCGCGAGCAGGCCGAACGACCTATAGCATCGGACCGAAAAGTGGACTCCGATTTTCGGAAAACTCCGATGCGATAACAATGAGATAGATCACCGTGACCGCGTCCGAGCCGACGCGCGGCGCTCCAGCCGCCGAAAGACCAGCGCGCCTCAGATACCGCGATCGAAGCGGATTTCGCCGGAGGCGGTCTTCAGGACGAGCCGCCCCTCGACCAGGTCCCATTGCCGGGCGCCGCGCAGCGCCAGCAGGAAGCTGCGCTCGAAATCCATCACCGCCTTGTCGCAGGCGCGCTTGGTCACCGCGACCGGCCCGACGGCAAAGCCCTGCTGGCGCAACGGATAGGCCGAGGCCGAATAGGTGTTGCAGCCGGAGAAGCCGGTGCCGCGCAGATTGGCGTCGACCTTCAGCGTGATCCGCCGGTCGTTGAGCGGCTTGCCGTTGAACTGGACCGCCGTCCAGGACGCATCGAGCGGGAAGTTCTTCTCCTGCTTGGGCGGCGGCGCCGGCTGTCCTTGGTCCGGAATCTGCGAGGGGCGCTGACGGCCCTGCGCGAGGGCGTCACCGGCCAGAGCCGGCAACAGGGAAAAGGCGATGGCGGCCGCAAGGCCGAGGCGCGACTGCATGCTCAACTGGTCCAAACCCCGGATTGGAAATAGCGCGACGGGCAAAGGTTCATTCCAATTGTCACCACTGCACCGAGAAAGCGGGCGAAGGCAAGCCTCGATCGCTCCCTGAACAAAGTCAGCCGCAGCAAAAAACCGGCGCCACGGCAACTTCGGCGCCATCGATACATCCGCTGGCGCCACAGCCGCGTAGCCCGAGAATGCGACGGGATTCCGGCACCCGCGCGGAGCTCCAGCCAAAACAGCGACATATGCCGAGGCCACCTCACGGCGAAAAGCGGCCGTTTCTTCCGGTCAGATCCGCGCCTGAAGCCGCTCGATCAGCGGATTGGTGCGGCGGAAAACGTAGTCGAGCGCGCGCACGGTAATGTCGTCGGCACCGGCGCGGGTCAGTTCCTCGACCAGCGGAAACACAGCCTTCTTCGGACAATGCAGGGTCACGACGCCGTCTTCGCCGCCGGCGCCGAAAGGCAGGCGGGCGCCGAGGCGCTGGGCGATCTCGCCGAGGCGCTGCGGCGAGACCGCATGCAGCACGGCGCGGACCTCGCGCAGCGAGCGCGCTTCCTCCTCGGCGGCGATCCGGCCGAGAATGGCGGCCGCGGCATTGCGAGCCCGCTCGCCCCAGGACGCCCGGACCGAGGCGACGAGATTGGCCTCCGACGCCAGCATGACGCCGTCGTCGAGCACCTTCAGCGCGTTGGCGACGAGTGTCGAGCCGGTCGTGGTGATGTCGACGACGATCTCGGCCGTACCGGCGGCCGGCGCGCCCTCTGTCGCGCCGAGGCTCTCGACGATGCGGTAATCGGCGAGGCCGTGGCTGGCGAAGAAGCGTCGCGTCAGGTTGACGTATTTTGTAGCGACGCGGAGCTTATTGCCGGTGCGGGCCCGCATGGTCGCGGCGACATCGTCGAGATCGGCCATGGTGCGGACATCGATCCAGGCCTGCGGCACGGCGACGACGACATTGGCATTGCCGAAGCCGAGCGGGGTCAGCAGTTCGATCGCCGCATCGGCATCGGAGACCTGCTCTCGGATCAGGTCCTCGCCGGTGATTCCGAGATGGACGGCGCCCGAGGCGAGCTGCGATACGATCTCGGAAGCCGAGAGGAAGGCGACCTCGGCCCCTTCCAGCCCGGCGATGGCGCCGCGATATTCGCGCGAGCCGCGCGCCTGCACGAAGGACAGTCCGGCCCGGCCGAAGAAGGCCGTGGCGTTCTCCTGCAACCGGCCCTTGGACGGCACGGCCAGGACGAGCGGGGCATCATTCATGTTGTTTTCCGCCGCGCTCATGTCGGGGTTTCCCGCTCCGCTCATGCCGTCGCTCCCGCCAGCCGGTCGAGCCAGATCGAGGCGCCGACCGCCGCGACAGGCTCCGGCGCGCCGAGGCGCTGCAGCACGCCGTCATAGCGGCCGCCGCCGGCGATCGGCTTCAGCTCGGGCCTTGCCGGATCGTGCAGCTCGAAGATGAAGCCGGTATAATAGTCGAGATTGCGGGCAAAGGCGGCCGAGAAGCCGATATTGCCGACATCGACGCCGCGCGCCGCCAGGAAACCGGTGCGTTCGTCGAAGACGTCGAGCGCCGCGGCGAGATCGAGCCCCGCCTCGCTCGCCAGCTTGCGCCAGGCGGCCGAGGCGCTGTCGGGATCCCCGCTGATCGCCAGCGCGCGGCCGAGCAGCGCCCTCGCCTCGTCGCTGACCGGGTTGTCGCGCTCGGCGGCACGGGCCAGAAAACGCTCGGCGATGTCACCCGCCGAGCGGCCGCCGACGGTCGAGATGCCGGCGATCGAGAGCACGTCCTCGACGAATGCCCGGGCAGCCTTGGGGTCCTGCCCTTCCAGCGCCTTGAGCAGCCCGGCATGGGTCGCTTCGGTCGCGGCTGCCGGCGCGTCGAGCGCCGAGACGGCATCGGCGCCCTTGCCCTGGGCGACGGCGCGCATCAGGCGGCGGCGAGCCGCCTGCGGCACGCCAAGCCCGTCGAGCAAAGCGGCGAGCAAAGCGACATCCCCCATCAGCAGGCGTGGCTGGGCGAGCCCGAGCGCCGCGACGGCTTCAACGGCGAGCGCCATGATCTCGGCATCGGCGGCGGCGACGTCCCCGCGGCCGAAGGATTCGATCCCGGCCTGGGCGAACTCGCCAGGCTCGTTGGAGCGCATCCGGAAGACCGGGCCGGCATAGGCGTAGGAGGCCGGCTCGGTGGATCGGGCGGCGATATGGGCGAGCGCGACGGGGATCGTATATTCCGGCCGCAGGCACCATTCGCGACCGTCGAGATCCTGCGTCAGGAAGATGCGGCGGCGGATATCCTCGCCGGACAGGTCGAGGAAGGGCTCGGCAGGCTGCAGGATCGCGGGTTCGGCGCGGGCATAGCCCTCGCGCTCGAACAGCGCGATCACGGTGTCGATGCTGGCACGGGTCGCGGTCACGGCATTGGTCCTGTTGCGGCGCCGTCCTAGCAGGGACGAACCGGATTTTCGACGGTTTTTAGGGAATTGGGTTAGCGGGAATCGCTTCGCCTGCTATCCGTCTCCGTCATGCTCGCCCTTGTGGCGAGCATCCACGTCCTGAATACCGTCCTCGATCAAGGAAGACGTGGATGGTCGGGACAAGCCCGACCATGACGAAATGGCGCGCTCTCAGGTCAAGCCCGTGCATGACGGAGGAGCACCTTCCTCACCCCTTCGACCAGCTCGGCCGCCGGCACGGAAAACTGCGCTTCCGCCTGCCTGGCCTTGTGCTCGGCGGAATCCTTGACCTCACGGCCGGCGGCGGCGAGCTCGGCACCGAGGATCAGGTCCTTGATGACGACCGTGCCGGCCTCGCGCTCCGAAGAACCCTGGATCACCGCGCAGACGGCGCCGCGCCGGTCGGCATATTTCATCTGGGCGTTGAAGCCGGAAGCACCGAGATAGAGATCGGCCCGCAGCAGCGGCTTGCCGTCCGCATCCTTCGCCTGCCGGAGCTGCGAGACAAAAGCCTGATAGGCCGGCATGAACTCCGGCGACTTGTTGTCCATGGCGGTGACGACGACCAGCGGCAGCTCGTTCTTCTGGTCGACGATCGGCGACTTCACCGCCTTCAGCGCCGAATAGAGCCGGGAGACGCCGATCGAGAAGCCGGTCGCCGGCACAGGCTCGGGCCGGAAGCGACCGACGAGACCGTCATAGCGCCCACCACCCGCGACCGAGCCGAAGCGCACGACCTGACCGTCCTCATTGGTCACCGGGAAGGTCAGCTCCACCTCGTAGACCGGGCCGGTATAGTATTCGAGGCCGCGCACGACCGAGGGGTCGATGCGGACACGACCAGGGCCATAATCCGAAGCGCGAAGTAGCTTCGCGATCTGCTCCAGTTCTTCGACACCTTCCAACCCTCTCGCTGAACCGGCGACAGCGTCGCGCGCGAACGAAAGAGTCATCTCATCCGACGGCCAGGTCTCCTCGCCTGGGAAATCGCCCGCCGGTGCCGGTTCCCCTCTACGCTTGGACGCCTCAACCAAATCCGGTGTGCTCTCGCGAAAGCCGATCTGCCCACTCAAAAGAAGGATACGGCTGGCCTGTTCATCGTTCAGCCCTGCGCCCTTGGTAAAATCACCGCTCTCGTCCTTGCGGCCCTCGCCGAGTAGCAGGCGCACGCCTTCCGGCCCAAACTTGTCGAGCTTGTCGATGGCGCGCAGCACGGTAAGCCGGCGGCCGGCATTCTCCTCGCCGCCAAGGCCGATCGCCTCCATCACCCCGTCCAACACCTTGCGGTTGTTGACCTTGACGACATAGTCGCCGCGCTTAATGCCGAGCCGCTCCATCGTGTCGGCGGCGAGCATGCAGATCTCGGCATCGGCCGCGACCGTGCCGGAGCCGACGATGTCGGCGTCGAACTGCATGAACTGGCGGAAGCGTCCCGGCCCCGGCTTCTCGTTGCGGAAGACATAGCCGGCGCGATAGCTGCGATAAGGTTTTGGCAGCGCGTCGAAATTCTCGGCGACATAGCGGGCGAGCGGCGCCGTCAGATCATAGCGCAGCGAGAGCCACTGCTCGTCATCGTCCTGGAAGGAGAAGACGCCCTCGTTCGGCCGGTCCTGATCCGGCAGGAACTTGCCGAGCGCATCGGTATATTCGACGAAGGGCGTTTCGACAGGATCGAAGCCATAGAGCGAGAAGCTCTCGCGGATGACGGACAGCATGCGCTCGGTGGCGGCGACATCGGCCGGGCCACGGTCGACGAAACCACGCGGCTGGCGGGCTTTCAGCTTGCTGGAGGCGGTCTTGTCAGCGGACATGGCTGCGGAACTCGAAAATGGCGCAATCAACTGATGGTTGACTGGCGGGTTAGACCGTGAGGGCGCCGGGGGCAAGCCTTCGCGGCCACCACGCGAAGGTTGTCATTCCGGGGCGCAGCAAAGCAGCGAACCCGGAACCCACGATTGGGCACACCTTTCGTCAAGCCGGGCTCGAAACGTCTCACCCGGTCGTGGGTTCCGGATTCCTGCCTGCGGCAGGCTCCGGAATGACGGGGAGACGGCGAACTCACTCCGCCGCGACCAGGGCCTCCGCCGCCGGCGCCTCTCCGATCCCGGCCTGCGCCAGCTTAGCTGGCACCGGTCCGCCGGTCGCCCAGTCGAGCAGCTCGGCGGTGTGCACGACCGGCGTCGTCGCGCCCTTGTCGGCGAAGCCCTTGGCCAGCTGGGTCATGCAGCCGATATTGCCGGTGGCGACGAGATCGGGCCGGGTGCGGCCGATATTGCCGATCTTGCGCTCGCGCAATTGTCCGGCGATCTCCGGCTGGAGGATGTTGTAGACGCCGGCCGAGCCGCAGCAGATATGGCCCTCCGGCACTTCCTTGACCCTGAAGCCGGCGCGCGAAAGCAGGCGCTTCGGCCCGTCCTTGAGCTGCTGGCCGTGCTGCATCGAGCAGGCGGAGTGATAGGCGACCGTGAGGTCGAAGCCGCGCACCGGCGCGATCTCCAGCGTCTCGACGAATTCGGTGACGTCCTTGGCCAGGGCCGAAACCTTGGCCGCCTTCTCGGCATAGGCTGGTTCGTTCCGGAACATGAAGCCGTAGTCCTTGATCGTCGTGCCGCAGCCCGAGGCGGTGATCAGGATGGCGTCGAGCCCCTCGCCGTCGATCTCGGCCGTCCAGGCGTCGATATTGGCGCGGGCGAAGGCGAGCGCGTCATGCTCGCGGCCCATATGGTGGACAAGCGCTCCGCAGCAGCCCTCTCCCTTCGGCAGCACGACCTCGACGCCATGGCGGGTCAGCAGGCGGATCGTCGCCTCGTTGATGCCGGGGTCGAGCACCGGCTGGGCACAGCCGGAGAGGATGGCGACGCGCCGCTTGCGCTCGCCATTGGCCGGGAAGCTTTGCGGGCCTTCCATCGCCGAGCGGCTCGGCAGGCTCCAGGGCGCCAGCGCCAGCATCGCCTTCAGCGAGGCGCCGAGATGCGGCAGCGCGCCGAGCGCCCCGGCAAAGGGCTTGCCGAGCCGGGCGGCGAGCATGGCGAGGCGGAAGCGGCCGGGATAGGGCAGGATCGCCGCCAGCAGGCGCCTGAGCGCCCGGTCATGCCAGGGGCGCTGATAGGTTTCCTCGATATGGGCACGGGCATGGTCGACGAGGTGCATGTAGTGCACGCCCGAGGGGCAGGTCGTCATGCAGGACAGGCAGGAAAGGCAGCGGTCGATATGCTTGACCACCTCCGCCGTCGCCGGCCGCTCGTTCTCGAGCATGTCCTTGATCTGGTAGATGCGCCCGCGCGGCGAATCGAGCTCGTCGCCGAGCAAGAGGTAGGTCGGGCAGGTCGCGGTGCAGAAACCGCAATGCACGCAGCTGCGCAGGATCTTCTCCGAGGCCTGCAGGCGCGGATCGGAGGCGAGATGCTCGGGGGTAAATTTGGTCTGCATGATCTCGTCCGTGTCGCCCTGTACGTCATGGTCGAGCCTGTCCCGACCATCCACGTCTTTCCTTCGATCCGCGCCGCAAGACGTGGATGCTCGGCACAAGGCCGAGCATGACGGAAACGACGGTCAAATCCCCGCATACATCCGGCCGGGCTCGAACACGCCCTCCGGATCGAAGCTCTTCTTGATGCCCGCCGTCACCCGCATCAGCGGTTCGGCGAGCGGTTCGAAGACCGGCACGACGGCGCGCACCGCATCGGGCGCCCGCACCAGCGTGGCATGGCCGCCGAGCGGCTTCGTCGCGGCGCGGATCGCGGCGGCGCCGGCATCGCCCGCCGCCGGAACCGCAAGCCAGACCAACCCGCCGCCCCAATCGTAGAACCAGCGCGCCTGTGGAATGGCGCGGGCGATGGCGGCGGTCGCCCTTGGGCCATTGCTCGGAGCCAGTGACAGCCGCCAGACGGCCTCGTCGCTGCCAGCGAAGAAAGCGGCGTCGCGGACCTCGCGCCAGAGCGCGTCCGAGCCGCGCCCTTCGATCAGCTCGGGCCGGCCATGGGACTTGAGCAGGCGCGCGAGCTCGGCGGCGCGATAGCCGATCGAGGCGGAGAAATTCTCCAGCCTGATCAGGGTGCGCGCATCCTCGGCGCCGATCCCGGCCGGCAGATGCGCCGCGGCCATCGGCTCGAAGGGCGAGCCGAGCGCCGCGGAGAGCAGCGCAACCGCCGCCTCGTCGGAAAGGCCCTCCCAGATCAGCGTGACGACGCGCTCCGGCCGCGGCAGGACGCGGAAAGTCACCTCGGTCAGGAAACCGAGCGTGCCGAAGCTGCCGGCGACGAGCTTCACCAGATCGAGACCGGTGACGTTCTTCATCACCCGCCCACCGGACTTCACCAGCTCGCCGCGGCCATTGATCAGCCTGATGCCGATCAGCGAGTCACGAGCGGCGCCGGCATTGATCCGGCGCGAGCCGGAGATGTTGCCGGCCGCGATCGCGCCGATCGTCGGCTCTCCCTCGCTGCCCAGCAAGGCGCGATGGTCCATCGGCTCGAAAGGCAGCATCTGGCCGCGCTCTGCCAGAGTCTGCTCGATCAGCTTCAGCGGCGTGCCGGATTTGGCCCCGATCACCATTTCGGCGGGTTCATAGAGGGTGATGCCGGAGAGCCCGGCGCTGGAAAGCGTGCTGACGGCGTTGTCCGGCCGCCCCAGGCCGGAGCGCGTGCCGCCACCGCGGATGGCGAGTGGGATGCGCGCCTCGACGATCGAGGCGACGACGGCGCAGGCCTGTGCCTCGGTGGTGGGAGTGTGGAGCATCACGCGCCCACCGCTGTCATTCCGGGGCTTCGCTTCGCGAAGCACCCGGAACCCACGACTGGGTATCGTCGGTCAGGACAGCCCTTCATAGAAATCCTTCCATTCCGGATTCATGTCTTCGATGAGCTTGACCTTCCAGGCTCTGCGCCATTTCTTCAGGACCTTCTCCCGGTCGATCGCATCCCTGACATCCTCGAACTGCTCGTACCAGACCAGCCCATCGACCCCGTAGCGGCTCGTGAATCCGATGTTCCGTTTCGATTTGTGCTCATAGGCACGTCTCGCCAGATCGTTGGTGATGCCCAGGTAGAGCGTACCGCTTCGTTTGCTAGCCATGAGGTAGACGAAATACGCCATCCGCTCACCCGGTCGTGGGTTCCGGGTTCTCGCTATGCGAGCCCCGGAATGACAAAGCTCACGCGGCGATCCGACCTTCGAGCGGAAAAACCTTGGCCGGGTTGAGCAGCCAGCGCGGGTCGAACACCGCCCTTACCCGCTGCTGCTGATGCAGGTCCACCTCGTTGAACTGGACGGTCATCAGGTCGCGCTTCTCGATGCCGACGCCATGCTCGCCGGTCAGGCAGCCGCCGACCTCGACGCAGAGCTTGAGGATGTCGTTGCCGGCATCCTCGGCCTTCTGCGCCTCGACCGGGTCGTTGCAGTTGTAGAGGATCAGCGGGTGGAGATTGCCGTCGCCGGCATGGAAGACGTTGGCGACGCGCAGGCCGTAACCCTTGATGATCTCGTCCATGCGGCGCAACACGAAGGGCAATTGCCCAGTCGGGATGGTGCCGTCCATGCAGATATAGTCGGCGATCCGCCCGGTGGCGCCGAAGGCCGATTTGCGGCCCTTCCAGATCGCCGCCGTCTCCATCGCCGACTTGCTCTCCTTGACCGTCTTGACGCCGTGCTCCCTGGCGATGGCGACGATACGGGCGAGCTGGGCGTCCATCTCGGCCTCCGAGCCCTCGACCTCGATGATCAGCAGCGCCTCGACATCCATCGGATAGCCGGCCTTGGCGAAGGCCTCGCAGATCTCGATCGCCGGCTTGTCCATGAATTCCATCGCGACCGGGATGATGCCGGCGCCGATGATGGCGGCAACCGCCGCGCCCGCCTCCTCGCTGCTCGGGAAGCCGAAGAGCACCGGGCGGGCGCCCTCGGCCGAGCGCAGGATGCGCACCGTCGCCTCGGTGACGATGCCGAGCTGCCCCTCGGAGCCGATGATCAGGCCGAGCAGGTCGAGCCCCGGCGCATCGAGATGGGCGCCGCCGATTTCGACGATACTGCCGTCCAGCATCACTAACGTGACGCCGAGCACATTGTTGGTGGTGACGCCGTATTTCAGGCAATGCGCCCCGCCGGAATTCATGCCGATATTGCCACCGATCGAGCAGGCGAGCTGCGAGGACGGGTCGGGCGCGTAGAAGAAGCCATCGGCCGAGACCGCGCCGGTGACGGCGAGATTAGTGACGCCGGCCTGCACCTTGGCGACGCGGTTGGCGTAGTCGATCTCGAGAATGCGGTTCATCTTGGAGACGCCGATCACCACCGCGTCCTCCTGCGGGATGGCGCCGCCGGCGAGCGAGGTTCCGGCGCCGCGCGGCACGACCGGCACGCCCTGCTCGCCGCAATAGCGCAGCACGGCGGCAACCTCCTGAGTGGTCGAGGGCAGCACAACGGCGAGCGGCATGCGGCGATAGGCGGTCAGCGCGTCGGTTTCATAGGGCCGGCGCTCATCCTCGGTGGTGATCAGGGCCTCGGGCGCGACGAGCCGGGCGAGACCGGCGAGAATCTGCTCGCGGCGAGCGAGGATATCGGCATCCGGCGCCGGAAAAGCGATGGCACTCATGGTCGATCCTTCTTCGTCCTCTCCAACCCCATCTCGAGGCGCCGCAGATCGGCGCCTCGAAGGGTGCGGGCTGAGCCGACCTTGCGACTCTAGAACAATTCTCGGGTTGTTGCAGCGAGAGTAACGTGCATGATTATTTCCGAAATGGAAAAAATGGAGGCTGTGTGGATCGGTTCGGCGACCTCGACGTTTTCGCCCACGTCGTCACCGCCAAGAGCATGTCGGCGGCCGGGCGCGAGCTCAGCCTGTCGCCGGCGGTGATCTCGAAGCGGATCCGCCGGCTCGAGGAGCGGCTCGGCGTGCGCCTGCTGCAGCGGACCACGCGGCAACTCTCGCTGACCGAGGCCGGCCAGGGCTTCTATGAGCGGGTCGTCGCGATCCTCGGCTCGATCGAGGAGGCGGAAGCCTGGGTGGCGAGCGGTGTCGGCCAGGCGCGCGGCACATTGCGCGTCTCGGCGCCGACCTCGTTCGGGCGGCTGCATGTCGCGCCGCATCTCAAGCCCTTCCTCGACGCCAATCCGATGGTCAATGTCGACCTGATCCTGACCGATGCCTTCGTCGACATCATCGGCGAGGGCTTCGACCTCGCGGTGCGGATCGCCGATCTCGGCGATTCCAGCCTGGTCGCGAAGCGGCTGGCGCCGAACCACCGCATCCTCTGCGCGACGCCGGCCTATCTCTCCGCCCATGGCCGTCCGGCGACGATCGAGGACCTCCAGAGCCATACGCTGATCGCCCATAATGCCGATCAATGGCGGCTCGACGGGCCGGAAGGGCCGGTCACGGTGCGCGTCACCGGGCAGTTGCGCACCAATTCCAGCGAGGTCGTGCGCGAGGCGCTGCTCGCCGGCGTCGGCATCGCCCTGCGCTCGACCTGGGATGTCGGGCCGGAGCTGAAATCAGGCTCGTTGACCAGGGTTCTGCCGGCCTATTCGGTCGGCAAGCGCGTCGCCGTCTACGCGGTCTATCCGAGCCGCCGCCACATGGAGCAGAAGGTCAGGGCCTTCGTCGATTTCCTGGCTGAACTCTACGGCGCGACGCCGTATTGGGACGAGGGCCTCGAACTGTAGAAGCCGCTTGCGCCGAACCGCGACCGCCCTGCATGATCGCCGCGAAGATCGGCGGCAGACCCGCCGCTACACTCCTCCTACTGCGTCGGACTTCTGTCGATGACTGATCTTGCTTGCCAGCGCCTCGCTGCCGCCGCACTGGGATCTCTACTGCTCGCAGCAACGACAACACCGGCGGCCGCCCAGATCAGGATCGACAGGGACCAGACCGGGCGAACCGTCGCGATCGTCGGCCTGCCGGGCTCATCCGGCTGCGTTCGGGGAACCTCCATCGGCCGGGTCGTCGATCGCGTCGTGGAGAAAGGCGAGTTGCAGGGCTTCACCTTCAACGAACCGCCCTATGACGACGGCTACATCAATCTGCCGGCGGCCTACGACATCAAGGACCGCGCCGCCTATCGCCGCCTTCAGGCCGCATTCGACGATCTTTTCCGCAAGGGCGCACGGCTCAAGATCACCTCGGTAGCATGCGGGGCGGCGGGCAGGATCGTCAAGCTGACGTCGGCGACGCTGCTTGACGACATGCCGCCGCGCAGCGCAGCGCCTGCCGCCGCGCCGGCGCCCTCGCCGGAACCTCGGTCCGCGGAGGCAGCGGGCGGCGACGGCGGCGTGAAGAGCGATGACGGCGACGACAGCGTGCTGCGGGCGCCGGATGGGCCCCGCGTCGAGGAATCGGCCTCCGCCACCCCGCCACGACCAACCCCACAACGACCGGTACCGACACCGCAGCCGGCTCCGCAACAGCAAGCCCAAACGAAGCAGGCTGGCGAGGACGAAGCCCTGTGGGATTTCTCGACCTATGGCCGCAAGGCCAAGCTCGGCATCGCCGACGGCAATCATTTCGCGACGCTGATGCTCGACTGCGTACAGGGCTCCGGCCGCACGACAGTGCTGGCCGATGACCCGCAAGGCAAGTATCGACGCGGCTCGCGGCAGACCTTCAGGATCACCGCCGGCGAGGACATGGTCGCGATCACCGGCAAGGCGATCTACTCCGAAATGGACGCAGCGATGCAAATCGAGGCGACCATCGAACTGGAGCCGCTGCGGGACGTATTGTCGGAGATCGCGCGCCAAAGCCGTTTCGTCATCAGGACGCCCGGCGGCAGCCAGCCCGTCGACATCCGCGGCGCCAACATTGCAATCCCGAAATTTCTCGCAGCCTGTAGCAGGCGTCGCTGACGAGAAAACACATCCCGCAAGGCGGGTTGATCAAGTCGATCCATCAGGACCACCGGAGACAAGACATGTTCGGCTTCATCGAAGGCTTCAGCCTCGAGGTCTACGATCTGCGCTTCAACCGGATCGTGCCCGCCTCGGCCCGGATGGAGCGACTCTGGACCGGCGCGCGCTGGACGGAGGGGCCGGCCTGGTTCCCGGCGCATAACACGGTGGTCTGGTCCGACATCCCGAACGACAGGATGATGCGCTACGACGCGCTCTCGGGTCATGTCGGTATCTTCCGACAGCCGGCGCGCAATTCGAACGGCAACACGGTCGACCGCCAGGGACGGCTCGTCACCTGCGAGCATGGCGGACGCCAGGTGACGCGCACCGAGCATGACGGCTCGATCACCGTGCTCGCCAGCCATCATCAGGGCAAGCGGCTGAACTCGCCGAACGACGTCGTGGTCAAGTCGGACGGCTCGATCTGGTTCACAGATCCCGATTACGGCATCCTCAGCGATTATGAGGGCGACAAGGCCGAGAGCGAGATCGGCCGTTGCCATGTCTACCGCATCGACCCGCATTCGGGCGCGCTGACCGTCGTCGCCGACGATTTCGTCAAGCCGAACGGGCTCGCCTTCTCGCCCGACGAAAGCGAGCTCTACATTTCCGATACCGGCGCCAGCCACGACCCGCAGAACGGCCCGCGCCATATCCGCAAATTCGCGGTCACCGGCGACGGCACGACCCTCGGCGCCTCCTCCGTCTTCGCCGAAAGCACGGCCGGGCTGTTCGACGGCTTCCGCTTCGACGCAAGCGGACGGCTCTGGACCAGCGCCGCCGACGGGGTCCACGTCTACCACCCCGACGGCACGCTGATCGGCAAGGTTCTGGTGCCGGAAATCGTCGCCAACCTCTGCTTCGGCGGACCGAAGCGGAACCGGCTGTTCATCTGCGGTACGACCTCGCTCTACGCGCTGATGACCCACACCAACGGCGCCGCGTAAAACCGGCAGCCTCCCGCGGCCTCATCCTGAGGAGCCGGCGTCTCGAAGCATGATTCAGCGGCTTCCGGAGGCTTCTGGAGCATCCTTCGAGACGCCGCCTTGCGGCTCCTCTGGATGAGGGCTGTGGAAACTCTGCCACCAACGGGGCGCGGCTGACGCTCAGCTCTCCGGCGGCGGCTTCTCCGGCTTCAGCCAGCCGATCACGAAAGGCATGGAGAGACCGACCAGCATGAAACGCACCAGATGGTGCGCCCCGACATAGAGCGGATCGAGCCCCATGGCGAAGGCGAGCATCGCCATCGCCTCGAGTCCGCCGGGCGCGAAGGCGGCCATGGCGCTGGCATAGGGCACGCCGGCGAGCCAGGCGGCCGGCCAGGCGAAGGCGAAGGCGACGAGCATCGAGACCAGAAAGCCGCCGATGGCGAGCGGGAACAGCGCGGCGATCTCGTTGCGCTGCAGCTTGGAGACGCGTCCTCCCATCGCCGCGCCGAGCATGACCATCACCGCCATAGCGATCTCCGGCGGAAAGGTGCCATGCACCGTGCCCGATCCATACAGCACGGTGCTCGCCAGCGTTGCGCCGAGGATATAGGGCGCCGTGACGCGCAAGCGCTCGAAGACGATGCCGGTCGCCAGCGCGCAGCCCAGGAGCAGCACCATGTCGCCGAGGCCGATGATCTGCGCCACCGGCGGCGCGCCCCCCGCCCCGGCATCCCCGGCTCCGGTCAGCTTCATGATGCTGGGCAGCACGGCGATCAGGACCAGGATGCGGAAGAGCTGGATCGCCGCGATGCGGCCGAGATTGGCGCCTTTCGACTCGGCCACCGCGATCACCGTCGAGAGCGCGCCCGGCGCCGCAGCCAGCAGCGAATCGATCCAGGACCAGCGCGCGACGAAGCGCAGATAGGCGCCGGTCGTCAGCATGATCGCCACGAGCCCGACGACGAGGATGAAGAGCGAGCCGGGATAGCGTGCCGTCGCCGCCAGCGCTTCGGGCGTGGCGGCAGAACCGATCAGCGCACCCGACATCACCATGGTCGAGTCGAACCAGGGTTTGCGCAGGTCCGGCAGGGGGCGTGCGACCCCGATCACCGAGACCAGAAGCATCGAGCCAGACAGCCAGGCGGCCGGAATCTCGAGCAGGGCGAACAGGGCGCCGCCGATCGCGGCCCAGGCGACCAGCGCGGCTTCGCGCGAAAGAACTCGGAAGCGGTAGGGAATCAGAGTCGGTGGGAACATCGCTCAGGCCATGCGCCGAAAGCGCGCATGGCGGCATCAATGAAGCGCCGGGCCGCCCCGGTCAAACACCCTGGGGGCGCAGCGGCCATGCGCGGCGCATCACCCGGCGAGCGCCTGCTGCAGCCGCGCCACGGCCTCGGTCAGGTCAGAGGCCTTGCGGGCGAAGCATAGGCGCAAGCCGGTCTCACCGCCCGCTCCGAAGGCGGCGCCGGGCGCCAGCCCGACATTGGCCTTGTCGACCAGTTCGATCGCCAGCGCCCGCGAATCTGTGCGGCCGTCGACGGCGAAGAACTGGTAGAAGGCGCCGTCGGGCGCCTGCAGCGAAACGCGATTGGTCGCCTTCAAGCCCTCGGCGATGATACGGCGGCCTTCCCGTGCCCGGGCGATCTGCTCGGCGACAAAGGGTTCGCCCTCGTCGAGCGCCGCGACGGCCGCGCGCTGGACGAAGACCGGCGAGCCCGAGGTCGAGTACTGGATCAGGTTCTCGATGATCTGGCCCAGGGCCGGCGGGGCCTCGATCCAGCCGATGCGCCAGCCGGTCATCGCCCAGTTCTTCGAGAAGGTCTGGACGAAGAGAATCCGGTCCTCCTGCTCCATCACGTCATGGAAGGAGGCGGCGCGGGCCGAGCCGTCATAGACGAAGCGCGCATAGATCTCGTCGGCGATGATCCAGATGCCGTGCCTGCGGGCAAGCGCCAGGATCGCGGCGAGCTCGTCGCGGGTCGCGGTCCAGCCGGTCGGGTTCGCCGGAGAATTGATGACGAGGGCACGCGTGCGCGGCGTGATCGCCGCTTCGAGCTTGGCGAGATCGAGGGTGAAGCGTCCCTGGTGGAAATCCATCGCCACGGAGACGGTCGCGGCTCCCGCGACGCCGAGGGCGGCGGCGACATTGGGCCAGGCCGGGGTCGGGATGACGATCTCGTCGCCGGCCCCGGCGATCATCCGCACCGCGATCTGGACCGACTGCATGCCCGAGCCGGTGACGAAGAAACTATCGGCCGAGAAGGGCCGGCCATAGAGCGCGGCATGGTAGCGGGCCAGAGCCTCGCGCAGTTCGGGGATACCGCGCTGCCAGGTGTAGAAGGTCTCGCCATCGGCCAGCGATTTGTTGGCGGCGCGGATGATGAATTCCGGCGTCGGCAGATCGCCCTCGCCGACCCAGAGCGGGATCAGGCCGGGCTTCAGCCGGCCGTGGTTAACGACCTCGACGATCCCGCTTTCGGGCGCGCTGCGGGCCTCGGGTCGCAGGTCGGCGATCAGGCTGGTGCCGGCCGGGGCATGCATGTTCATGGTCGATCCTTCGCGGGAGACATGCCGGCCAATCTAGCCCATCGCCGGGCGCGGCGGCATGAAATCGCGAGATCGACCCGATCGCTCGCAGTGATGGTTCGCGGGGCGCGTCCGAAGACCCGGCTCGCCCCGCGAAGGCAGTCAGGCCTGCTTCTGCTTCAGCAGATCGCGGATCTCGCTGAGCAGGGCGATGTCCTGCGGCGGAGCCACCGGCTCGGCCGGCTTGGCCGCCTGCTTGCGCCGGAGCGTGTTGATGCCCTTGACGACGAGAAACAGCACGAAGGCGATGATCACGAAGTTGACCGCGACGGTGAGGAAATTGCCATAAGCGAGGACGGCGCCCTGCTTCTTGGCATCGGCGAGGACCGGCGACGTGACGCCGCTGTTCAGCCCGAAGAAGTAGTTGGAGAAGTCGACGCTGCCGATCGCGCCGATCAACGGCATGATGATGTCGCCGACGAGCGATTCGACGATCCTGCCGAAGGCCGCGCCGATGATCACGCCGATGGCGAGATCGACGACATTGCCCTTCAGCGCGAATTCCTTGAATTCATTTAACATGGAGCGCCTTTCCGAATGCTTGGCCAGTTTTCGGCACCGCGCTGCGCAATGCCGCCCCCGCCAGCACGCTAAACCAGCCGCGCCGGCCGAGGAAACAGTCTTCCGGCCGTTTTCCTCGGCCTTCCTCATGAGAAAAGCAGCTTCCAGGCCTCGATTGGCCAGTTTGCGAAGATCAGGCGACGAAGAACACTGCGAAAGGCCCATGCGGACCATAAGCGGCCTGGCAAACGCTGACGAACCGCCCACGCCGGTCTAATGGCTGATGGCGGTCGGCGTCCCGCGGCGGTAGGCTGACTTCAAGAACAGTGGCTGCGAGGGAGCCCGATGATTCCGGCCTGGTCTGTCGTGCTGACGGCGCTCGCCTATCTCTGCGCGCTGTTCGCGATCGCCCATCTCGCCGACACCTCGGGCCGGCGCCTGATGAGCGGGCGGGCGCGCACGACGATCTATGCGCTGGCGCTCGGGGTCTACTGCACCTCCTGGACCTTCTACGGCTCGGTCGGATTCGCGCATCGCAACGGCTTCGACTTCCTCGGCATCTATGTCGGGCCGATCCTCGTCATCGGCCTCGGCCACCGCTTCGTCGCGCGCATCGTGACGATCGCGAAATCGCAGAACATCACCTCGATCGCCGACTTCGTCGGCGCGCGCTACGGCAAGAGCGAGCGCGTCGCCGCCATGGTCTGCCTCGTCGCGGTGATCGGCGCGCTGCCCTATATCTCGCTGCAGCTGAAGGCGGTGGCGAACTCGCTCTCGGTCTTCCTCGCCGCGACCGGCGGCCCGGCGCCGCTCGCCGATCTCCCGGTTCTGGGCGACCTCGCCTTCCTCGTCGCGCTCGTCCTCGCCGGCTTCGCCTGCGCCTTCGGCACTCGCCATATCGACGCCACCGAACACCAGGACGGGCTCGTCCTGGCGATCGCGGTCGAATCCCTGATCAAGCTGATCGCCTTCCTCGCGCTCGGCCTGTTCGTGGTCTACGGGCTGTTCGACGGCGGCGCCGACCTCTTGGCACAAGCGACCCGCGCGGCCGTGGATGCGCCGCCGATCTGGCAGCGGACCTCGAACTGGCCGACCTTCCTGACGCTGACTGTGCTGTCGTCCTTCGCAGCGCTCTTGCTGGCGCGGCAGTTCCACATGGCGATCGTCGAGAACCGCGACGTGCAGGACGTGCGCCGCGCGGCCTGGATGTTCCCGCTCTATCTGATCCTGATCAATCTCTTCGTCCTGCCGCTCGCAGCGGCGGGCGAGGTGATGCTGACCGGATCGAACATCGATCGCGACATGACGGTGCTCCTGCTGCCGTTGCAGGAGCGGGCGAGCCTCGTCGCCCTGCTCGTCTTCATCGGCGGGCTTTCGGCCGCGACCGCCATGGTGATCGTCGTCTCGGTCGCGCTCGCGATCATGATCTCGAACCACATCGTCATGCCGCTGCTGCTGCGCGGGCGCGGCGTCGCGCCGGACCCAGATCGCGCCACCGCGGCCTGGGCGCGCGGAAGGAGCGCGAACGGCTCGACCGGCGGCGATCTCGGCTCGCAGGTCGTCCATATCCGGCGCGGCGCGATCATCGCCGTGATCCTGCTCGGCTACGCCTATTATCGGGCATCCGGCGAAGCGGCTCTGGTCTCGATCGGCCTGCTCTCCTTCGCCGCCACGGCGCAGATCGCGCCGGCCTTCTTCGGCGGCCTGATCTGGCGGCGCGGCACCGCTCTGGGCGCCGTGGTCGGGCTGGGTGCCGGACTGCTGACCTGGCTCTACACGCTGCTGATGCCGAGCATTGCCCAGCCCGGCGGCTTCTGGAGCGATATCGTCCAGAACGGCCCGCTCGGCATCGGCCTGCTACGGCCGGAAGCGCTGTTCGGCGTCACCCTGCCCAGCCTGCCGCATGGCGTGCTGTGGAGCCTTTCGGTCAATTTCGCCTGCTATGTCGGCTTCTCGCTCATGCGTCCGGCGAGCGCGATGGAGCGGCTCCAGGCCAATGCCTTCATCGATTCCGACCGCGCCACCATGGCCCAGTCCTTCTCGCTCTGGCGCTCCAGCGTCACCGCGGCCGAGTTGCAATCGACCATCGGCCGCTATCTCGGGCTGGAGCGCACGCAGCGTGCCTTCGAGGGCTTCGCGCAATCGCGCGGCGAGGAACTCAACGGCGCGCGCGAGGCCGACATCCACATGCTGCGCTTCGGCGAGCATCTGCTCTCCTCGGCGATCGGCGCCGCCTCCTCGCGGCTCGTGCTCTCGCTGCTGCTGCGCCGGCGCAACCTCTCGACCGAAGCCGCATTCAAGCTGCTCGACGACGCCTCGGCGGCGCTGCAATACAATCGCGATATTCTTCAGAACGGCCTCGACCATGCCGGGCAAGGCATCACTGTGCTCGACCGCGACCTGCGCCTGCTCGCCTGGAACAAGGCCTTCATCCAGCTCTATGGCTTGCCGCCCTCGCTGGTGCGCTTCGGCACCGGGATCGACGAGGTCGTGCGCTACAATGCGGCGCGCGGCGCCTATGGCGAGGGAGCGCAGGACGAGCTGATGGCAGCCAGGCTGGAAAGCCTGGTGAACGACCGCGAGCCGGTCCGGCTGAAGCTCTACCCCTCGAAGAAGGTGATCGAGATCCGCTCCAACCCGCTGCCGGATGGCGGCCTCGTCACGACCTATACCGACATCACCGATTCCGTGGTCGCGGAGGAGGAGCTGGAGCGCACCAACGAGACGCTGGAGGGGCGCGTCGCCGAGCGCACCGAAGAACTGCAGCGCGTCAACACCGAGCTGCAGCGGGCCAAGGCCGAGGCGGAAGACGCCAACGCCTCGAAGACCCGCTTCCTCGCAGCCGCCAGCCACGATATTTTGCAGCCCTTGAACGCCGCCCGGCTCTATGCCTCGGCTCTGGTCGAGCGCGACCGGGCGGCGAACCGACCCGAGCTCGCCGAGAACATCGACGCCTCGCTCGACGCCGTCGAGGAGATCCTGACCGCGCTGCTCGAAATCTCGCGGCTCGATGGCGGGGCGCTCAAGCCGGAGATCTCGACCTTCCGGCTCGACGAGCTGATGCGGCAGCTGCAGCGCGAATTCGAGCCGAGCGCGCAGGAGAAAAGCCTGACGCTGGTATTCTCGCCGACTTCGGCGACGATCCGCTCCGACCGGCGGCTGCTGCGGCGCCTGCTGCAGAACCTGGTCTCGAACGCGATCAAATACACGCCGAACGGCAAGGTTCTGGTCGGCTGCCGTCGCCGCGGCGAACAGGTCGCCATCCAGGTGCTCGACACGGGCCTCGGCATCCATGCCAGCAAGCAGAAGATCGTCTTCCGCGAGTTCCTGCGCCTCGACCCCGGCGCCAAGGTGGCGCGCGGCCTCGGCCTCGGGCTCTCGATCGTCGAGCGCATCGCGCGCACGCTCGGCCACACGCTGACCCTGTCCTCGACGCCGGGCCGCGGCACCCGCTTCTCGCTGCTGGTGCCGACGGCGGCGCAGATGCCCGCGGCCACGGCCTCCGCTCCCCGGCGCCTGCCTTCCGGGGGACAGCTCTCGGGACTGAAGATCCTGGCGATCGACAACGAGCCCTCGATCCTCGACGGCATGCGGCTGCTGCTCGGCGGCTGGGGCTGCACCGTCGCCACCGCGAGCGGCCTCGACGAGGCCCTGTCGCTGATGGATGCCGGCCTGAGTCCTGACGTGGTCATCGCCGATTACCATCTCGACGAGGGCGACGGCCTCGCCTCGATCGCCAGCCTGCGCAAGCGCGCTGGTGCCGGCCTGCCGGCAATCCTGCTGACGGCCGATCGCTCGCCGGAGATGCGCGAAGCCGCCGCCGCGCTCGACGTGCACGTCCTCAACAAGCCGCTGAAACCCGGCGCCCTGCGCGCGCTGCTCGCGCAATGGCGGGCGACGCGCCTCGCGGCGGAGTGAGCGGACAGCGCTCCCGCCCTACCCCCGTGATTCCGGCTGGAGCGCAGCGGAACGCCGAGATGACGATTCAACGCGCCGTGAGGGACCTCGTCCAGGCCGTCTATTCCGGCAAAGCCTCCGTCAGCCCCCGCCCCGTCGCGCCGGCCTGGCGCATCGCCTCCTCGGCGCGCAGGAAGGCCTCGACCTCGGGGCTCGGCGGCGGGCTCTCTGCTTCGACGCCGAGCTCGGCGAGCAAACGGGCGACCGGAACGAAGGCCTTGCCCTTCCGATCGTAGAGCGCGGCACGCACCAGCGCCACCGCCGCGACGATCTCGCTGCCGTCGCGAGCGTCGGCGAGAATGCGATGCTGCATCACCACCCAGCCCTCGGCCCAGCACAGCATGCGGGTTTCGAGGCGGATAGCGCGGAACAGCCTGAGTTCGCGGCGAAAGCGGATCGTGCCGCAATTCACCACCGGCACCCAGCCATGGCGCAAAATGGCGCGCCAGAGGCCGCTGCGCAGCATCAGGTCGGTCCGGCCGAGATCCATCAGCCCCCAGTAGCGCGCATTGTTCATATGCAGGCTGGTGTCGAGATCGTGGAACCAGACCCGGAAGGGCAGGATCGACGCCTCGAAGGGCGGCCTCAGCCGCGGCTGGAAGGGCCGGGAGAGCAGCAGCCAGAGCAGGCGCAACCAGAGATTCATGCCGGCAACCTTCGGCGTGGATGGCGTTGCCGCGCTTGTAGCCGGAAACCGGCGCCACGCCATAAGCTCGTCATCGACAGGCTTCAGAGATTCGCCGCCGTCAGCTCCCGAAAGCCCGCTCATGCCGACACTCCACGTCTCCTCCCTGTCGAAGCTGAACGAGACCGTCGCCGCCGTCGGCGCCAGCCATGTCGTCACCCTGATCAACGCCGCGACGGTGGTCGAGACCCCGCCCGGGATCGCCGCGGAACGGCATCTGATGCTCGCCATGTCGGACATCACCGCCGAAATGGCCGGGCACGTCATTCCAGCCAGCGAGCATGTCGAGCGCCTGCTCGGCTTCGTGCACGACTGGGACCGGCAGAACCCGATCGTCGTGCATTGCTGGGCCGGGATCAGCCGTTCGACGGCCGGCGCCTATATCGCGGTCTGCGCGCTTCGGCCGGAGCGGGACGAGAGCGAGATCGCCGAGCGCCTGCGCGCCCTCTCCCCCTCGGCGACGCCCAATGCCCGGCTGGTCGCGCTCGCCGACGAGATCCTCGGCCGCGGCGGGCGGATGCGCGCGGCGATCGAACGGATCGGCCGCGGCGCCGATGCCTTCGAGGGCAAGCCCTTCCGTTTCGACCTCGACTGACTTCGGCCTTCGCGCAGAATCATGCGGCGGGCCGGGTCGGTTCGCCGCACTGCGCAGAAAATGGCGCAGTGCACGCAAGGACCTGCTTGCCAGTGGCCATTTTTTCGCAGAAACATCCCGCCTCGAAAGCAGGCGCACAGATAAGCGCCGCCGCCCGAGGATGCTGCGCAATAATGTCGATCGAACTCGATTCCCGTGACAGGACGATCCTGCGCATCCTGCAGAATGACGGGCGCATCACCAATTCTGACCTCGCCGAGAAGGTGCATCTCTCGCCCTCGGCCTGCCTGCGCCGGGTCCGGCAGCTCGAGGAGAGCGGGCTGATCCGCAGCTACGCCATGCTGCTCGACGAGAAGATCGCCGGTTTCCCCGGCACCGCCTTCGTCTTCGTCACGCTCGATCAGCAGGGCCGCGCCTCGCTCGAAGGCTTCGAGCAAGCCGTGCAGGGGCTGCCCGAAATCCTCGAATGCCACCTGCTCGCCGGTGCGCACGACTATCTGATGCGGGTGATCTATCGCGATTCCGCCGATTTCGAGCGCATCCACACCGACATCATCACCCAGCTTCCCGGCGTGACGCGGGTGCAGTCGACGCTGACGCTGCGCACCATCAAGAAGAGCTCGGCGCTGCCGGTCTGAGCCTGGGCGGGGTTGCGGGGTCCGGCCTCAAGGCCGATAACGGGCGCCCAACAGGATTCGCCTCAGTGACCGAAGCCAAGCCCAACGCCGATATCGCCACCCTGCCCTTCGAGGAGGCGCTGAAGCAGCTCGAGGCGATCGTCGCCCGGCTGGAGCGCGGCGACGTCGCGCTGGAGGAATCGATCGACATCTACACCCGCGGCGAGGCGCTGAAGGCGCGCTGCGACGCGCTGCTGAAGCAGGCCGAGGCGCGCATCGAGAAGATCACCCTCGGCGCCGACGGCAAGCCGACGGGAACCGCCCCGCTCGATGTCGAGAAATAGGCGGGCACTCAAGCAGGGCGCTCCAGGCGCGCTCTACGCCGAATTCGTGACCACCGTACTCGCCGAAAGCGCTTCAGGCGCCATGGCATCGGACCGAAAAGTGGACTCCACTTTTCGGAAAACTCTGATGTGACAACAATGAGATAGATCACCGTGACCGCGTCTGAACGGACGCGCGGTGATCTAGGCCTCGGATGATGCGATGCGGCTCGCCCGGCTGGCGAACCGCAAAAAGGTGGGTAAAGCCGCCGCCTGAGGCAACGGGCTTTACCCCTGCGCGTCAGGCCGCGCGCTTCCGGCCCCGCTCGAAGGCGACGAGGATCGCCGCGCCGAGCGCCGATTTCAGCACGCCACCGATCAGGAAGGGCAGGACGCCGGCGATGATCGCCTTCTCGACGCCGATCAGAGTCGAGAGCCAGAGCGCGCCGAACACCAGGCAGAGTGCGTTGCCGATGATCATGGCGACAAGAGCGAGGCTCGGGCGGCTGCCGTTCCAGCCGCGCTCGACCAGCCAGCCGACCAGCGCGCCGACGATCGGGAAGGCGAAGAGATAGCCGGCCGTCGGACCGACGAAGGACAGCAGGCTGCCATTGCCGTTGGCGAGGACCGGCAAGCCGAGCGCCGCCTCGAACAGCCAGGCGGTGATGGTGATCGCGCCGAGGCGCCAGCCATAGAGCGCGCCGATCAGCGTCACCGCCAGGGTCTGCATGGTCACCGGCACCGGAATCATCGGCACGCTGATCTGCGAGGAGATCGCGAGGATGAGGGTCCCGAGCAGGACGGCTGCGATCTGGACGGTCAGGGGCCGCGCGCCGAGGGCGAGCGGGGCGAGACCGGGCCGGGGCGCGGCCTGGGACAGAGGATTCATCGGCATCTCCTTGCTGGTGTAGAATTATAGATAATTTACATTCGCGATCTATTACTGACGCCACAGCCGGCGCCGATTTGCAAGCCTCGCCCGTCAGCCGACAATGGCGAAGGCATCGCGTGTCGCCCCCGAGGCCATGCGCACGGGCTTGCTGCCGACCCACTGGACATGCCGAGCAAGCACCGCCTCGGCCTCGTCCAGTCGCCCGGCCCGCAGCGCCGCCAGGATCACGCCGTGATCATGGTCGGTACGACCATCCCATTCCGAGCGCCAGGCGGAAAACAGGAAACGCGCGCTGGCGGCATGCAGGTCGTCGATGGCGGCCAGCAGCCGCGGCATGGCGCAGGGCGTCAGGATCAGCCGATGGAACCGGCGATTCGCCGCCTCCCAGGAGCGGACGTCGCGGGAGCGGTCGCCGGCTCTGGTGGCCTCCTCGGCCTCGTCGAGGATGGCGCGCGTCAGATGCGGCGCGGCATGGCGCAGCGCCAGCACCTCGAGCGCGGCGCGTATCTGTGCGACCTCACGCACTTCACGCAGGTCGAAGGCGGCGACGCGTACGCCGCGGCGTGGCTCGCTGACCGCCAATCCCTGCGCCTCGAGGCGCTGGAAAGCCTCGCGCACCGGCACATGGCTGGCGCCGAATTCGGCCGCGACATGGTCCTGCCGCAGGCGGCTGCCGGGTTCGAGCTGGCCGGAAATGATCCGCTCGGCCAAAGTGCGGCTGATCCGGACCGAAAGCGTCTCTGTCTTTTCCTTAGGCATGGATTATCGATAATTTTTCCGGAGGTCGGCGTCGAGCCGAATTGCAACCTTCTCACCCGGCACCTTGCCCAAGCGAGCTCGCACGCGCAGACTCGACGCCGGTTCAGCGCTCATGGGAGAAGCCGCCATGTCCCAGCTTCCAGACAACGACCCGGTCCCCGGCGATACACGCTCCTGCGAAGCGCTCGAGCAGGTGATCGTGCCGCGCGCGCATGATCTCGGCGGCTTCTCGGTCCGGCGGGCCCTGCCCTCGATTGGCCGCAAGATGGTCGGCCCCTTCATTTTCTTCGACCAGATGGGCCCGGCCGAGTTCCTGCTCGGCGAGGGCATCGATGTCCGCCCGCACCCGCATATCGGGCTCTCGACCGTGACCTATCTGTTCGACGGCGAGATCATGCATCGCGATTCGCTGGGGACGGCGCTGCCGATCCGCCCAGGCGCGGTGAACCTGATGACGGCCGGGCGCGGCATCGTCCATTCCGAGCGCACCGCCCCGGAGGAACGACTGAAGGCACCGAAGCTCTACGGCATCCAGACATGGCTCGCTCTGCCGAAGACGCATGAGGAGATCGCGCCGGGCTTCATCCACCACGCCGCGCCCGAGCTGCCGCGCATCGTCGGCGAAGGCAAGCGCATCAGCCTGATCATGGGCTCGGCCTATGGCCGGACGTCGCCGGTGAAATTCCCCTGGGACACGCTCTATGCCGAGGCGGTGATGGCGCCGGGCGCGATCCTGCCGCTCGACCCCGATTATGACGAGCGCGCCGTCTACATCGTCTCCGGCAAGATCGAAATCGCAGGCGACGAATTCGGCGCCGGCCAGCTCCTGATCTTCAAGCCGGGCGACCGGATCTCGATCCTCGCCGTCGACCAGAGCCGGTTGATGCTGATCGGCGGCGAGCCGATGGACGGGCCGCGCCATATCTGGTGGAATTTCGTTTCCTCCTCGAAGGAGCGCATCGACCAGGCCAAGGCGGAATGGAAGACTGGCCGCTTCGACACCGTGCCCGGCGATTCCGAGGAATTCATCCCGCTGCCGGAAGGATAGAGCGGCCCGGGTTGCCGCCAGCACGAAACGCCTCTCGAAAGCCGCCATGCCATCGCAACGGGAATTGCCTGCGCCCGAATCGGGCTCGACGCGGCTACGCGGATTTCTCTGGGCCGGGCTCGCCGTCTCGATCTTCGCCGGCTGGTTCGTGGTCACGCGCTTCAGCGTCACCCGCACCCTCAATGTCTGGGACCTGACCGCGCTGCGCTACGGCATCGGCGCGATCCTGCTCGCGCCGGTGCTGCTGCGCCGGCTGCCGCCCAGGGCCTGGCGCAACGGCTTCGTCTTCGCGGCGCTCTGGGGCGCGCCCTTCGCCATCCTCGTCGCCTTCGGCGTGCAGATGACCTCGGCCGGCCGCGCCGCCTCGGTAACGCCGACGCTGATGCCGGTCTTCGCCGGCCTGCTCGGCTGGCTCCTGCTGCGCGAGCGGCCGGGCCGGATCAGGCTCGCCGGCTATGGCGCCATCGCCGCCGGGCTTTGCGGCCTCGTGCTGACCGCCGGCGGTGCGCAGGGAGCGCCGAGCCTGCTCGGCCTGGGCCTGCTCGTCCTCGCTGCCGTCATGTGGGCGAGCTACACGCTGATCCTGAGGCGCAGCGGCCTGACGCCGATCCAGTCGGCCGCACTGATCTGCTTCTGGTCGGCGGTGATCTTCGTGCCTGCTTATATCGGGCTCGGCCTCAGCCATCTCCGACAGGCGCCGGCGGCCGAGATCGCGATCCAGAGCTTCTATCAGGGCGTGCTGATGAGCACCGTCGCGCTGATCAGCTTCAATCGCGGCGTGACGCTGCTCGGTGCCTCGGCCGGCGCGGCGATGATCGCGCTCGTGCCGGTCGCCGCCTCGCTGCTCGCCATCGTCTTCCTCGGCGAGATCCCCGACATGGCGGAGGGGGTCTCGATCGCGCTGATCGTCGGCGGCGTCCTGCTCGCCGCGAGGCCGGAGCAATCGCGAATACCGCAACAAGGGTGATAGAAACCGCCTCATGCGTATCCTGCTTCTCGGCGCCTATGGCTTCATCGGCCTTGCGGTCGCGCGCCGCCTTCAACAGGCGGGGCATGACATTGTCGGCTTCGGCCGCGACCTCGATCTAGGCCAACGCCTTGCTCCCGACCTCACCTGGACGGGAACGGATTTGAGCAGGCTTTCTTCCGAAGCCAGCTGGCAGCCCTATCTCGACGGCATAGATGCGGTCGTGAACGCTGCCGGCGCCCTGCAGGACGGTGCGCGCGACCAACTCGCCGCGAGCCAGCAGCGCGCTATCTCGGCATTGATCGCGGCCTGCGAGGCACGAGGAATTCGGACCTTCATCCAGATTTCAGTACCGGGGGCCGATCCCGCCGCGAAGATCGCCTTCCTGCGCACCAAGGGCGAAGCCGATAGCGCATTGCAACGCAGCGCGCTTGACTGGATCATCCTGAAGCCCGGGCTGGTGATCGGCGCTAACGCCTATGGCGGCACGGCCCTGCTTCGGATGATCGCGGCCTTCCCGCTGGTGCAAGTGCTCGCCTTCGGCAAAAGCAGGGTGCAGACCGTTGCAGTGGATGATCTAGCGGACGCGGTAGACGCCTGCCTTGCCGGCGAGGTTCCGAAGCGTGCGACATTCGACCTCCTCGCGGCCGAACCTCACACGCTCCGCGACCTCATCCTGAAACTGCGGCGCTGGCTCGGATTGCCGACCCCGACGGCAACGTTCGATCTGCCTGCCCCCATGGCAAGCGGCCTCGCGCGACTGGCCGACCTCGCCGGTTGGTTCGGCTGGCGCTCGCCGCTCCGCAGTTCCGCGCTCGACATCCTGTCCAGGGGGATCGTCGGCGATCCGACACCTTGGCGCGAGGCGACGGGGCGCGATCTGGTGGAGCTCGACGTCCTTTTGTCTCGACTGCCCTCGACCCGCCAGGAGCGGATTTTCGCCAGGAGCCAACTTGTCCTACCTGGTCTCGTGCTGACCCTGGCCTCGTTCTGGCTGCTGTCGGGCCTGATCGGCCTGTGGCAATGGCGCGAAGCGGTTGCGATCTTGCCGCCGTCGATATCGCATGGGCTTGCAGCAAGCTTCGTGATCCTGGGTTCGCTGGCGGACATCGCCATCGGAATCGGTTTTCTGTTCCGGCGCTGGCTGATCCGCGCGGCACTCGCCGCGATTGCGGTATCGCTGGTCTATCTCGCAGCCGGCACCGTGCTCGCGCCCTCGCTTTGGGGAGACCCGCTTGGGCCGCTCGTCAAGATTCTTCCGGCCACGGCCCTCGCGGTCGCGGTGATGGCGATAGCAGAAGAGCGCTGATGGAGTGGTTGCTACTTCTGCGCTGGCTCCACGTCCTCGGCGCGACGGTATTGCTCGGCACCGGCGCCGGCATCGCATTCTTCATGGTCATGGCGCATCGGACACGCGATCCGGCCTTGATCGCCCATGTCGCCGGCACTGTTGTGGTCGCTGATTGGCTATTCACGGCCTCCGCCGTGCTGCTGCAGCCGGTCACCGGCTACCTGCTGGCACGAGAGATCGGCTGGTCGCTGTCCGAAGGCTGGATCATGCTTTCGCTGGCGCTCTACATCCTGACCGGCTGCTTCTGGCTGCCGGTCGTGTGGATCCAGCATCGGCTTCGTCGGCTCGCATCCGAGGCTGCGGCAAGCGCCGCCCCGCTGCCGAAGCGGTATTTCCAGCTCTACCGCGTCTGGTTTGCGTGCGGCTTCCCCGCCTTCCTCTCCGTCCTGGCGATCATCTGGCTGATGCTGGCTCGTCCCTCGCTCATGCTGTGGTAAGCTCCCCCGCCGGCATCACCTTGAGCCGCGGCATCTGCGAGGCGAGGATCGCCAGCGTCGACAAGCCGAACAGGACGACCGGCAGCCAGATCGCGGCCTCCAGCCCGAAGCGCTCCCCGGCCAGCCCGCCGGCGAGCGCGCCGAGCGGGCGCATGCCGTACATCGCAGTGGTGATGGTGGCGCTGACACGCCCGAGCAGGGGCTGCGGCGTCACGGCCTGGCGCAAGGTCGTCTGGGTGATGAACCAGAGGATCGGGCCGAAGCCGAACAGGAAGAAGGCGAGCGCCAGCGCCGGCCAGCCCAAGGCGGGTGGGGCCGATGCGAGCAAGGCTGCCCCGAGCAAAGAGACCGCCGGTCCGAAGACCAGCAGCATCCCGGTCGGCAGGCGCGCGATCAGCCAGGCGCCGGAGAGGGCCGCTGCGACCGCCCCGGCGCCGTAGACGGAGGAAGCCAGGCCGACAGCCTTCGGATCGAGCGCCAGCACCCGCAGCGCATAGGGCGCGACCAGCGCCATGAAGGCGAAGAAGGCGAGATTCCAGCCGATGGCGCAGAGCGCGATCGGCCGCAGATAAGGGTGACGGGCGACGAAGGCGCCGCCCTCGGCGATGGCGCGATGCAGCTTCTGCCGCGGCTGGGCCGGCGCGGCCTCAGCCGGCAGGCGCATGGCCGTGGCGATGACGACGAGGCCCGCCACAGCGCAGAGCGCCAGTCCGAGCCAGCCGCTGCCGCGCGCCACCGTCCAGCCGGCGATCAGCGGCGCGATCAGGTTGAAGCTCGCCCGGCCGAGTTCGAGGCGGCTGTTGGCTCGCGGCAGCAAGGCGAGC
The DNA here is from genome assembly GCF_017308075.1 of Allobosea sp. Lineage (GTDB taxonomy): Bacteria > Pseudomonadota > Alphaproteobacteria > Rhizobiales > Beijerinckiaceae > Allobosea. Next base: position 460,825 of record NZ_JAFKFX010000023.1, on the reverse strand, counting down.
GTGACCGCGCGCGGCATCAGCACGAAGACCGAGAGCGCGATCACGACCGGCCCGGCCGCCGCGACGAAGGTCGAGAGCGCCAGCGCCGGGCCGATCATTTCCGCCGCAAGCAGGGCCGCACCGAAGCCCGAGCCGACAGCCATCAGCAGGCCGCCGAGCAGGATCAGGCTGCGCGGGGCGACCCGGTCGGCCAGTACGCCCGCCGGCAAGGAGATCAGCAGCCAGGCGGCGGACTGGGCGGCGACAAGCAGGCCGACGAAGCGCGCGCTCGCTCCCGCTTCGGTCGCCGCCAGCGTGATCGTGTCGAGCGCCAGCTTGTCGGCGAACTGCGCCGCGACGCCGGTCAGGAGCAGGACGAGAAAGAGCGGCGAGCTCAAGGCCGAGCGCATGGCAAGTTTCCGATTTCGCGGACGGGGCACGCGGATGTCCCACGCACCGATGCCCGCTCCCACCCGTTTCCTGCCCGGGCTGCGACCATCAGAGGTTTGCCAGCGCCGCCCCGAGCGACTATTCGGGAATGACGATCAAGCCAGCAGCGGCCAGCCCTTGACCCGTCCCAAGACACCCCTTCTCGACCAGGTTCCCGATCCGCAGGCCTTGCGCCGGCTCGACGATGCGCAGCTGCGCCAGCTCGCCGACGAGCTCCGGGCCGAGACGATCGACGCGGTCTCGGTGACCGGTGGCCATCTCGGCGCCGGGCTCGGCGTGGTCGAGCTCACAGTCGCGCTGCACCATGTCTTCGACACGCCGCGCGACCGGGTGATCTGGGATGTCGGCCACCAAGCCTATCCGCACAAGATCCTGACTGGCCGCCGCGCCGGCATCCGCACCCTGCGCCAGCCCGGCGGCCTTTCCGGCTTCACCAAGCGCTCGGAGAGCGAATACGACCCGTTCGGCGCGGCACATTCCTCGACCTCGATCTCGGCCGGGCTCGGCATGGCGGTCGGCCGCGATCTTGCCGGCGGCGCCAACAATGTCATCGCGGTCATCGGCGACGGCGCGATGTCGGCCGGCATGGCCTATGAGGCGATGAACAATGCCGGCGCGCTCGGCTCGCGGCTGATCGTCATCCTCAACGACAACGACATGTCGATCGCGCCGCCGGTCGGCGCGATGTCGGCCTATCTGGCGCGGCTGGTCTCCGGCCGGACCTATCGCTCGCTGCGCGAGATCGCGAAATACCTCGCCGAGAAGCTGCCGCGCTTCTTCCACGAGAAGGCGAAGCGCACCGAGGAATATGCCCGCGGCTTCTGGACCGGCGGCACTCTCTTCGAGGAACTCGGCTTCTACTATGTCGGGCCCATCGACGGGCATAATCTCGACCATCTGCTGCCGGTGCTGCGCAATGTCCGCGACGCCGAGAGCGGGCCGATCCTGGTCCATGTCGTCACGCAGAAAGGCAAGGGCTACGCCCCGGCCGAGGCCAGCGCCGACAAATATCACGGCGTCGTCAAATTCGACCCCGTCACCGGCCAGCAGGCCAAGGCGCCGGCCAATGCGCCGAGCTACACCAATGTCTTCGCCAATGCCCTGATCAAGGCGGCGCGCGAGGACGAGAAGATCGTCGCCGTGACTGCCGCCATGCCGTCCGGCACCGGGCTCGACGCCTTCGGCAAGGAATTCCCGGGCCGGACCTTCGATGTCGGCATTGCCGAGCAGCATGCGGTGACCTTCGCCGCCGGTCTCGCCAGCGAGGGCTTTAAGCCGTTCTGCGCGATCTATTCGACCTTCATGCAGCGCGCCTACGACCAGATCGTCCACGACGTCGCGCTCCAGAACCTGCCGGTGCGCTTCGCGCTCGACCGGGCCGGGCTGGTCGGCGCCGATGGCGCGACCCATGCCGGCTCCTTCGACATCGCCTATCTCGCCTGTCTGCCCGGCATGGTGGTGATGGCGGCGGCCGACGAGGCCGAGCTGACCCATATGGTCGCGACGGCGGCCGCCCATGATGCCGGCCCCATCGCCTTCCGCTATCCGCGTGGCGAAGGCGTCGGCGTCGAGCTGCCGCAGCACGGCGTGCCGCTCGAGATCGGCAAGGGCCGGATCGTCAGGGAAGGCACGCAGATCGCCCTGCTCTCGCTCGGCACACGCCTCGCCGAATGCCTTTCGGCCGCCGAACTGCTCGGCCAGCGCGGTCTCTCGACGACGGTCGCCGATGCCCGTTTCGCCAAGCCGCTCGACGAGGCGCTGATCGCGCGCCTCGCCCGCGAGCACGAGGTGCTGATCACGGTAGAGGAAGGCTCGGTCGGCGGCTTCGGCAGCCATGTCCTGCAATTGCTGGCGCAGAAGGGCCTGCTCGACAGCGGGTTGAAGATCCGCAGCCTGACCTTGCCCGACAGCTTCCAGGACCATGACAAGCCCGAGAAGATGTATGCCGATGCCGGGCTCGACGCCGCCGGCATCGTGCGTGCGGTCGAGGCGGCGCTCGGCCCGGCCAGCGCCATCAAGCGCGCCTGAACCCATGACCGCCGGCCTGCCGCGCCGCGTTCGCGCTGATCTCTGGCTGGTCGAGCGCGGTCTGTTCGAGAGCCGAGCCCGCGCCCAGGCGGCGATCGCCGCCGGGCTGGTCAGCGCCGATGGCATCGTCCTGCGCAAGGCGTCGGAGACGGTCGCGGTCACGGCGACGATCGAGGCGCAGGCGCCCCATCCTTATGTCTCGCGCGGCGGGGTGAAGCTCGCGGCGGCGCTCGACGCCTTCGGCTTCGATCCGGCCGGGCTCGCCTGCCTCGATGTCGGCGCTTCGACCGGCGGCTTCAGCGACGTCCTGCTCCGGCGCGGCGCGGCCCATGTCCATGCCGTCGATGTCGGCCGGTCGCAATTGCATGAGAGCCTGCACGGCCATGCCAGGCTGACCAGCCTGGAGAGCCAGGATATCCGCACGCTCGATCCCGCCCTGCTGGGGGAGCCGCCGGGGCTTGCCGTCATCGATGTCAGCTTCATCTCGCTGAAGCTGGTGCTGCCGGCCGTGACGAGGCTGCTGCCCCCCCGGGCGCAGCTCGTCGCACTGGTGAAGCCGCAATTCGAGACGAAGCGCTCGGCGCTGAAGAAGGGCGTGCTGCGCGACGAGGCCCTGCAGGCAGAGATCTGCGCCGAGATCGCCGAGCTCACCGCCGCACTCGGCTTCCGGGTCTCGGGTCCGATCCCCTCCCCGATCGAGGGCGGCGACGGCAACCGCGAATTCCTGATCGGCGGGGCGCGCTGAACCTCAACCGGAGATCAACCCATCGACCTCAGCCTGTATCGCACCGGGATCGATATGAGCGGCATCACCCTGGCCATTGGCATTGATGAAGGCTGCGGCCCGCGCGATCAGGCGGCGCAGGGACAGGCAGGCGACATCGACGATCAAGGCCGGGTCTTCGCTGTCAGGCATCTCGTCGAGCAGCGCCGTCGCGGTGAGGACGAGACGGTCCATGGCGGCGCAGAGCGCGTCGAAGCCTGCGACCTCGCGTGACCCGAGCCGCCGGTAAGCCTCGTGCGCTTCCGCGGCGCAGCGCAGCGACGAGGCCAAAAAATGCTCGGAATAGCTGACCGCCCGCCAGGCCTGCAGCTCGACCAGGACGGTGCGGTCCATCGGCACCATCTCGAGCAGCATCAGCGCCTCGCTGTGGCGGTTCAGATAGTCCGTCGACAGGCGCATCGGCGAGGGCGCAGCTCCAGAGCCGGCCGCCGCGTTCGGCGCATCTGATCTTGCGGGAGCAGGCATCCGGGCGGCCTCGAAATCGCTGGGAATATGCGTGCCCAAACCCAAATAAAGTATTGATCGGACATAACGGAACGTCGACTGAACAGGACATGTGTGGCCGCTACGCCGTAACCTTGCCGCCGGAAGCGATGCGCCAGGCCTTCGCCTATCGCGAGCAGCCGAACTTTCCGCCGCGCTACAACATCGCGCCGACGCAGCCAGTGCCGGTGGTCAGGCTCGAACAGGGCACGCGCCAGTTCATGCTGATGCGCTGGGGCTTCATCCCCGGCTGGGTCAAGGACCCCAAGGACTTTCCGCTGGTCATCAACATCCGCAGCGAGAGCGCCGCCGAGAAGCCGTCCTTCCGCGCCGCCCTCGCCCGAAGGCGCTGCCTGATGCCGGCCGACGGCTTCTATGAATGGCACCGCCTCGGCGAGGGGCGCCGGCAGGAAAATCGGCCCTATCTCTTCCGCCGGCCAGATCGCGGCCTCTTCGCCTTCGCGGCGCTGTGGGAGACCTGGCATAGCCCGGACGGCTCGGAGATCGACACGGTTGCGATGGTGACCGGCCCCGCCAACGGGCAGATGGCGGCGATCCATCATCGCTCGCCCGTCATCGTGCCGCCCGAGGCTTTCGACGCCTGGCTCGATCCGGCGGCCGAGCCGGCGACGCTGCGGGGGCTGCTGCGCCCTCCCCCCGACGATCTCCTGGAGATGATCCGGCTCGGCGACGCCGTGAACAAGGTCGCCAATGACGGGCCGGAACTGCAGCTGCCCTTCGATCCCGCATCGGCGCCGAAGCCGTCCGAGCCGAAGCCCGCCATGCGTTCGCGGCGGGGCGGCAAGGACGATGCGCAGGGCAGCCTGTTCTAGCGCGGGAGGCGAGCGCGCGCTTACTCTCGGGCAACGACAAAAGCGATTTGAGGAACGCCCGACATGCATGGCCGCCGCCCGACGATGAGCTCCCTGCACGGCATGGTCGCCGCCGCCCACCCGCTGGCGGCCCAGGCCGGTGCCCGCATCCTCAGCCAGGGCGGGAATGCCTTCGATGCGGTCGGCGCTGTCGCCGCGGCGCTCAACGTGGTCGAGCCGTTCATGTCGAGCCTCGCCGGCATGGGCTCGGCGACGATGTGGGTCGCTGCCGAGAAGCGGGTACGCGTGCTCGACTTCGTGCCGCCCGTGCCCGAGAGTTTTCCCCTGGAGCGCTTCAGCCAGCGCTCGGATCTGGAACGCGGCGCGCTCGCCGTCGCCCCGCCCGGCAATCTCGCCGGCTGGTGCGAACTCAACCGCACCTATGGCCGCCTGCCGCTGCCGCAGATCTTCGCCCCGGCGATCGCGCTCGCCGCCGACGGGTTTCCGCTCGCCGAGTTCGGCGTCGCCGAGTTCAACGAACAGGCTCCGCTGCTGCGCGAGCGCCCGGAACTGCATGCCGACTGGGCGAGGAACTACCTGCCGGATGGCGGCGATACGGTCGAACTCGGCCAGATCCTGCGCCAGCCCGATCTCGCCCGGACGCTCTCCGAGATCGCGGCCAAGGGCCCGGAGCACCTCTACCGCGGTGCGCTCGGCGAAACCGTGATCGCGCATCTCAAGGCCAAGGGCGGCACGCTGACCATGGCCGATCTCGCCAAGGTCGCACCGCGCTGGCGCGAGCCGATCGCCGCCGCCTATCGCGACCGGCTCGTGCATGTGCCGCCGCCGGCCTGCGAAGGCTTCCAGTTCCTCCTGACGCTGCGCATTCTCGACGGTTTCGAGCTCGCCGGGCTGGAGCGCAACGGCGTCGAGCATCTCGACATCGTCTACCGCGCCATCCGCCTCGCCGCCGGCCAGCGCATCGCCCACAACAATCCGAAGCCGGAAAAGCTCGCAGAGCTGCTGTCCGACGCCGCAGTCGAAAAACTGCGTGCCCGCCTGCGCGACGGTGAGCCGATCACCGGCCCGACCGAGCAATGGATGGCGGAAGCACCTGCCGGCGAGGACCCGGCGCACACCACCTCCTTCTCGATCGCCGACCGCGAAGGCAACCTGATCTGCGTGACGCAGAGCATCGGCAGCCCGTTCGGCAGCGGTGTGGTCGTGCCGGGCACCGGGCTCTGCCTCAACAATTTCCTGTACTGGGCCGATGTCCAGCCCGGCAGCCCGAACCGCTCGCAACCCGGCTCGGAACTGCCGATGTGCATGTCGCCGAGCCTGTCGACCCGCAATGGCGAGCCGATGCTGGCGCTGGGTACACCCGGCAGCTACGGCATCCTGCAGACGCAGGCCCAGGCCATGGTCCAGCATGTCGATTTCGGCCTGCCGCTGCAGGAGGCGATCGAGGCGCCGCGCGCCCGGCTCTGGGATGGCCGTGCCATCGAGGTCGAGGATCGCATCGCGGCGCAGACCATCGCCGCCCTGCGGCAGCGCGGCCACGAGATCACGCCCTTCGATACCGGATGGACGATGCGGGTCGGCGGCATGCAGGCGGTCGCGCGCGATCCTGCGACTGGCAGACTGACAGGCGCCTGCGATCCGCGCCGCGACGGCTATGTCGCGACGCCCTGAGCGGGCGCGAGTAGGAAAAATCCGTGCTCGACTGAATGGCGGCGCTCCATGCGTCTGCCCTCTGGCTTCGCCGACGCCGAGGTGGCAGAGCAGCGGCCATGACCGCATGCCATGACGGCGGTGTCTTCGAGGAGTGAAAGCATGTCGGCGCCTGCGCGGAACGATCTTCGCTCCTGGCTAACGGACAGCCTGCTGCCGGGCTGGATCGCGCGCGCCTACGATCCGACACGGCCGGGTTTCGTCGAATATCTCACACCGGACGGAAAGCCCGAGCTCGGCGAGATCCGCACGACGTTGGTCACGGCGCGCCTGACCTATGTCTTCAGCCATGCCCACCTACTCGGCGTTCCCGGCGCGCTGGCTGCGGCGCGGCACGGCATCGTCTTCCTGACCGGCGCCTGCCGCCGTCCTGACGGGCGCTACAGCCATTCCTGCACCACGCAGGGCGAGCCCGTCGACGGCAGGTCCGATTTCTACGATCTCGCCTTCGCGCTGTTCGCCCTCGGCTGGTACGCAAAGGCGAGCGGCGACCAGAGCGCACTGGCGCTGGCCGGGGAGGCCATGGATTTTCTGGAGCGGGAGCTGGCGCACCCGGCCGGCGGCTTTCAAGAGGATACGCTCGGCACGCAGCCTCGGCGCCAGAACCCGCATATGCACCTGCTCGAAGCCTGCCACGCGCTCGCGGCGGTTTCGCCCGATCCGCGCTGGCTGGCGACCGCAGACAGGCTGGTTTTGCTGATGCGCGAGCGCATGCTCGACGGCAACGGCACGCTCGGCGAGTTCTTTACGCAGGACTGGGCGGCCTTTCCCGGTCCACGTGGGCTGATCCGGGAGCCGGGCCATCATTTCGAATGGACCTGGCTGCTCTATCACCATGAACGCCTGACCGGTTCGGCCGAGGCCCGCGCGACGGCACGCAGCCTCCACGTCTTCGGACAGCGTCAGGTCGATGCGCCGGCCAACACCTCGTGGCTTGTGGTGAACGAGGTCGATCCCGCGGGCGATGTGCTCAACGGCGCCGCTCTGCTCTGGCCGCAGACCGAATATCTGAAAGCCCTCGTTGCGCGGGTCGAGTTCGAAGGCGATTCGGATGCCGCAGCCCGCCTCGACCGCCATGTCGCGCTGATGTTCCAGCACTTCGTCGACCGCGAGAGCGGGCTCTGGGTCAACCAGCTCGACAAAAACGGGAAGCCGATCACCGACCGGGTCCCGGTCCGGGTGCTCTATCATCTGGTGCTGGCGCTGGCCGAGATCTGCCGAGTGCGCGAGGGCGGCGCGGCTGCGTAACTGTCGGAGGCCGAAACCGTCATTCCGGGCAAGCCGCGAAGCGGCGCAGACCCGGAACCCATCGAAGGACGCTGCGCCTTACGATGGATCCCGGCATTCCGCTTCGCTCCAGCCGGGATGACGGCGCTGGAACTGAAAGCCCTCGCCTGGCTCCCTACAGCACCGCGCCAGGGTTGAGCACACCCTTGGGATCAATCGCCGCCTTGACCGTGCGCATCAGATCGAGCTCGACCGGGTCCTTGACGCCGGGCAGCAGCGCGCGCTTCAGGCGGCCGATGCCGTGCTCGGCCGAGATCGAGCCCTTGAGTTCGGTAACGATGGCATGGACAGCCGCGTTCATCGCGTCCCAGCCGGCGAGATAGGCGGCCTTGTCGGCACCGACCGGCTGGCTGACGTTGAAATGGATGTTGCCGTCGCCGAGATGACCGAAAGGCACCGGCCGGCAGCCCGGCACCAGCTCCTCGACCTTGGCGATGGCGCGCCTCAGGAATTCCGGGGCCGCGTGCAGCGGCACCGAGACGTCGTGCTTGATCGAGCCGCCCTCATGGGTCTGCACCTCCGAGAGCATCTCGCGCAACTTCCAGAGATCGGCGCGCTGGCCGAGCGAGCCGGCGAGCACCGCATCGGTGACGAGCCCTGCCTCCATCGCCTCGCCGAGAAAATTCTCGACTGCCTCGGAGAGGCCGGTCTCGGCCTGGGCGCAGACCTCCATCAGCACATACCAGGGCGAGGGCTCCGAGAGCGGATCGCGGGCGCCATCGGCATGGCGCACGACGAAATCGAGCCCGATGCGCGGCATCAGCTCGAAAGTGGTGAGCGTGCCGCCGGCGCTGGCCTTGGCCTTGTTCAGCAGCGCCAGTGCAGCGTCCGGATCGGGCACGGCGAGGAAGGCGGTAGCGCGTGCCGCCGGCAGCGGGAAGAGCTTCAGCACCGCGGCGGTGATGATGCCGAGCGTGCCTTCCGAGCCGATGAAGAGGTTCTTCAGGTCGTAGCCGGTATTGTCCTTGCGGAGCTGGCGCAGGCCGTTCCAGACGCGGCCATCAGGCAGCACGACCTCGAGACCGAGACAGAGCTCGCGGGCATTGCCATAGGCGATCACCGCCGTGCCGCCGGCATTGGCCGAGAGATTGCCGCCGACCGTGCAGGACCCTTCCGAAGCGAGCGAGAGCGGGAAGAGCCGCCCGGCAGCCTCGGCCGCCTCCTGCGCCTTCTGCAGGATGACGCCGGCCTCGACGGTCATGGTGTCGCCGGCAGCATCGACCGCGCGGACCTTGTCGAGCCGCTGCAGCGACAGGACGATCTCCCGGCCTTCGGCGACCGGGACTTGGCCACCGACCATGCCGGTGTTGCCGCCTTGCGGGACGATCGTCGCACCCGTCTCGCTTGCCCATTTCATCAGGGCCGAGACCTCAGCGACCGAGCCCGGCCGCACCACCGCCTGCGCCTTGCCCTTGAACAGGCCGCGCGGCTCCTTGAGATAGGGCACCATCGCATCGGCGTCGGTGATGACGTGTTTCGCGCCGACGATGCCGGCCAGAGCTTCGGTAACGGACGCGCTCATCCTGCCTCCGGAGACATGATCACTTGCGGCCGGCAGCCTTGCGGAAGACGCCGACGAGTTCGATGTGAGCGGAATAACGGAACTGATCGACCGGCGTCACGCGTTCCAGCGCATAGCCGCCTGCGACCAAAAGCGCCGCGTCGCGCGCGAAGCTGCCGACATCGCAGGAGACATAGGCGATGCTGGCGACCTTGGACTCTGCAAGCCGTCTGACCTGCGCCTCCGCTCCGGCGCGCGGCGGATCGAGCACGACGGCGTCGAAAGCCGCGAGCTCGTGTTCGAGCAGCGGCCGGCGGAAGAGATCGCGGGCCTCGGCCACGATCGGCTTCAGCCCCTGCGCCTTGCTGGCGCCGCGCTGCAGCGCCTGCACCGCCGTCTTGTCGCTCTCGAAGCCGGTGACGTGGCAGCGCTCGGCCAGGCGGAAGCTGAACGGCCCACACCCGGCGAAGAGATCGGCGACGCGCTTCGCCTTGGGCAGGGCCGCGAGCACGAGTTCGGCCAAGACCTCCTCGCCACGCGCCGTCGCCTGAAGGAAGCCGCCCGGCCCCGGCGTGACCGTGGCCTTGCCCATGAGATGGAAGGGAGTGCGCCTTTCGACGATGACGTCGCCATGCATGGCAAGCCGCGCCAGATCGAGCCGCTCGGCCGCCTCGGTCAGCGTGCGGCGCAGCGCGTTGCCGGCCGGGCCATGGCCGCGGATATCGACGTCGAGCCCGGCCTCGGAGGCGGTGATCTGCAGATCGAGTGGCTTGTTCGAGCCGCCGAGCCGATTGGCTAGGAGTTGCGCAACGGCTGGCGCCCGTGCCAGGCCGGGCGCCAGCACCGGGCAGGCGTCAACCGCCACGAGATCATGGCTGCGCGCCGCCATGAAGCCGATGCGCATGCCGTCCTCCTCGCGCCGGGCATGGAAGGTGACGCGCCGGCGCCCTGTACCATGGGCGTCGAGCGGCGGCTCGACCGCGACCCCGGCGGCGACGCGCCCGAGCGCCGTCACGACCTGCTGGCGCTTCCATTCGGCATAGAGCCCCTCCCCCATATGCTGGGCGACGCAGCCGCCACAGCGGGTGAAGAGCGGACAGATCGCGGCGATGCGCGAGGCGGATGGTGCCAAGATTTCGACAACCTGCGCCCGTTCGCCATCCCGCACGGCGCGGACGCTTTCGCCAGGCAATGCGAAGGGTACGAAGACCGGGCCGTCCGCCGTCTCGGCCACGCCGTCGCCGCGCTGGCCGAGCCGCGCGATCATCAGGGTTTCGTTCATGGCAAGGGCAGACATGCGGATCCGGGCAGGGTTGAGGAAGAGGCGTGGCCTATCAGTTCCCGCGTCGCGAGGGAAATCATCATCTTTTTTCGCGGAGATTTGGAAGAACTATCCCGTGAAGTAACGGGCGAACCGATTATGGTGGCGACCTGCTGCGCCCGGCCGTTATCGGGCCGGCGCCAGCCAGAGAGGAAGTGGTCATGACTATCCGCAACGGCGTCGTCGAGGCGATCGGCAACACGCCCCTGATCCGGCTGAAGCGCGCCTCGCGGGAAACCGGCTGCGAAATCCTCGGCAAGGCCGAGTTCATGAATCCCGGCCAGTCGGTCAAGGATCGCGCGGCGCTCGCCATCATCCGTGACGCAGAAAAGCGCGGCGCGCTCCGCCCCGGCGGCGTCATCGTCGAGGGCACGGCCGGCAATACCGGCATCGGGCTCGCTCTGGTCGGCAATCCGCTCGGCTACCGCTCGGTGATCGTCATTCCGGAGACGCAGAGCCAGGAAAAGAAGGACATGCTGCGGCTCGCCGGCGCCACGCTGCTCGAGGTCCCGGCCGTCGGCTACGTCAATCCGAACAACTATGTGAAGGTCTCCGGCCGCCTCGCCGAAGAACTGGCCAAGACCGAACCCAATGGCGCGATCTGGGCCAACCAGTTCGACAATGTCGCGAACCGCCAGGGCCATATCGAGACGACCGGCCCGGAGATCTGGCAACAGACCGACGGCAAGGTCGACGGCTTCATCTGCGCCGTCGGAACCGGCGGCACACTCGCCGGCACCGCGATCGCGCTGAAGGGCTTCAACCCGAAGGTCAGGATCGGCCTCGCCGACCCGATGGGCGCGGCGCTTTATTCCTGGTTCAAGACCGGTGAGTTGAAGGCCGACGGGTCCTCGATCACCGAAGGCATCGGCCAGGGCCGGATCACCAAGAACATCGAGGGCGCTCCGATCGACACCGCCTTCCAGATTCCCGACGAGGAGGCGATCCCGCTCTGCTTCCAACTGCTGGAGGAAGAAGGTCTGTGCCTCGGTGGCTCCTCGGGCATCAACGTCGCCGGCGCGATCCGGCTGGCGAAAGAGCTCGGCCCCGGCCACACCATCGTGACCATCCTCTGCGACTACGGCACGCGCTATCAGTCGAAGCTGTTCAATCCGGAATTCCTGCGCTCGAAGAACCTGCCGGTGCCCGGCTGGCTCGAACGCAATGGCGGGCTGAAGGACGTGATGGCCCGGGTGATGGCCTGAGCCCATGCTGCTTGACCGGCGGACGCTCGCAGGCATCGCCGAGGGCAGCATCACCCGAGTGCTGCGGCGCTGGCGCCGACCGAGCGTCCGCAGCGGCGGCAGCCTGATGACGGCCGCGGGCGTCCTGGCGATCGAGGCGGTCGAGCCGATCGGCGAAGCCGAGATCGACGACGCAGAGGCGAAAGCGGCCGGCTTCGCCTCGCGCGCGGCAGCGCTGGCGAGCCTCTCCGGCCGGGAAGGCGATCTCTATCGCATCCGCCTCCACCTTGCCGGCCCCGATCCGCGACTTGCGCTGCGCGAGGCGGCCGAGCTCGATGCGGACGAGGTCGAGGCGCTCGCCGAGCGCCTTTCTCGGCTCGATACCCGCCGCCCCTGGACCGCGGCGACGCTCGCCCTGATCGTCGCCCATCCCGGCCGCAGGGCGCCGGAACTCGCCGCCCTGCTCGGCCGCGAGACGCTCGCTTTCAAACAGGATGTGCGCAAGCTCAAGGCGTTCGGCCTGACCGAGAGCCTTGAGGTGGGCTACCGACTGTCGCCGCGCGGCGAGGCGCTGCTTTCGAAGCTCCCGCCGCGCTGAGAAAAGGACAGCCGGTGCAGTGGCTCCTCAGGCCGTCTGCGCCTCGGCCTCGAGCGCGTCGATGTCGCCGGCGCGGTCGTATTGCGCCTGATCGAGCATGCCCTGGCGCTTGGCGACGATGGTCGGCACCAGAGCCTGGCCGGCGACGTTCACGGCCGTGCGGCCCATGTCGAGGATCGGGTCGATCGCGAGCAGCAGACCGACACCGGCAAGCGGTAGGCCGAGCGTCGAGAGCGTCAGCGTCAGCATCACCGTCGCGCCGGTGAGCCCTGCGGTCGCCGCCGAGCCGATCACCGAGACGAAGACGATCAGCACATATTCCTGCAGGCCGAGCGGCAGGCCGTAGAACTGCGCGACGAAGATCGCCGAGATCGCCGGATAGATCGCGGCGCAGCCATCCATCTTGGTGGTCGCGCCGAGCGGCACGGCGAAGGCTGCGTATTCACGGGGCACGCCGAGGCTCTTCTCGGTCACGGTCTCGGTCACCGGCAAGGTGCCGACCGAGGAGCGCGAGACGAAGGCGAGCTGGATCGCCGGCCAGGCGCCCGCGAAGAAGCGCATTGGCGAGAGGCCGTGCAGCAGAAGCAGCGCCGGGTAGACGATCAGCAGCACGATGGCGAGGCCGAGATAGATCGCGAACGCGTACCAGGAGAGCTGCTGCAGGGTCTGCCAGCCATATTGCGCCACGGCATTGCCAAGGAGGCCGATGGTGCCGATCGGGGTCAACCGGATCACCCACCACAGGATTTTGCGGACGATGGCGAGCAGCGACTCGTTGAAAGACAGGAAGCTGTTGGCGCGCTCGCCGACCTTCAGTGCGGCGACGCCGACGACGATCGAGATCACCAGCAATTGCAGCACGTTGAAGCCGAGGCGGGTGGTCGCCGCGCCGCCGTCGACACGGGTCGTCGCCTGCAGGCCTAGCATGTTGGCGGGCACGAGGCCCTTCAGGAAATCGAGCCAGGAGCCGACCGTCGCGGGAGCCTTGGCGCTGGCCGCAGCGACGCCGGAATTGAGGCCGGGCTGGATGATCAAACCGAGCGCGATGCCGATCAGCACCGCGATGAAGGCGGTGACGGCGAACCAGAGCAGCGTCTGCCAGACCAGGGCAGCCGCGTTGGAGAGCTGCCGGAGATTGCTGATCGAAGCGACGATCGCCGTGAAGATCAGCGGCGGCACCAACGCCTGCAGCAATTGCACGAAGATCGAGCCGGTGGTCTGGAGCGCGACGGTCAGCCCGTTCGGCTGCCCGGCCGCATCCGGGCCGATATTGCGCGCGATCCAGCCGAGCAGGAGCCCGACCAGCATGGCGAGCAGGACCTGGAATCCGAAGCTGGAATAGAACGGCTTTGTGCCGGCGCTCTTCACGCCGGCTTGGGACTTCATGGTTGTCATGTCAGAAACTCGTCGATCGCCGTCATGCGGCTGAATTTATGCCTGCATATATAGCGATTTGAGCAAATTAAGCGAAGGCGCAGGCTTCCATTTTTCGCCGTCCCGGCAGATGGAACATTCTCCGCACAGGCTACTTCTGGGTGAAAATCTTCTCTTGCATCAGGATCGCTGCCGGAAGGCGAACCGAATTCAGCGCAGCGGCCAGACCCAGAGGATCAGCGGCACGGTCAAAAGGATGACCAGCAGCGAGAGCGGTGCGCCGAGCCTGGCATAGTCGCTGAAACGATAGCCGCCCGGCCCCATCACCAGCGTGTTGCACTGATGGCCGATCGGGGTGAGGAAATCGCAGGCCGCGCCGATCGCCACCGCCATCAGGAAGGCATCGGGATTGTAGCCGAGCGTCTTGGCGAAGCCGGCGCCGATCGGCGCCATGACCAGAACCGTCGCGGCATTGTTGAGGAACGGCGTCACCGCCATGGCCGCGACCAGGATCAGCCCGACCGCGCCCCAGCCCGGCAACCCTGCGCCTGCCTGCGCCAGCCAGCCGGCGAAGAGATCCGTGGTACCGGTGGTGCGCAGGCTGTCGCTGACCGGGATCAGCGCCGCGAGCATGACGAGGATCGGCGCCTCGACCGAGGCATAGGCATCGCGCAGCGAGAGCGCCCGCAGCGCCAGCAGCAGGACCGCGGCCGAGAAGAAGGCGATCGCGACGGGCACCAGGCCAAGCGCCACCACAGCGACCGTGCCGGCGACGATCGCGCCGGTGATCAGGCGCCTGCGGGCGCTGCCCAGCGACAGGCTGCGCGCCGCCAGCGGCAGCAGGCCGAGTTCGCGCAGCCGCTCCGGCAGGAGTTTTTCATCGCCCTGCAGCAGCACCACGTCGCCATCGGCGAGCCGGATATCGCGCAGCCGCTCGGTGAAGCGCTCGCCGGCGCGGCTGATGCCGAGCAGGTTGACCTGGAAGCGGGCGTGGAGGTCGAGTTCGGCTGCGGTCGCACCCGCCAGCAGAGAGCCTTGCGTCACCACGGCTTCGCCGGTGCGGGCGGGATCGAGCGAGCCTTCGGTCTCGGTCGGACGGTTCTGGCCGACGAGCTCGAGCTTGCCTTCGGCGACGACGCGCTCCAGCGCCTTGGCTTCGCCACGCAACAGCACGATGTCGCCGGCCTTCAGGCTGGCATCAGGCAGTGGCGCCTGCCGGCGCTTGCCGGCGCGCAGGATGGCGACGACCTCGACCTCGCCATTGGCGGGCTTGCGCAGATCGGCGATCGTCCGGCCGCTCAGCGGCGCATTGGCCGGGATCCTGGCTTCGGTGACGTAGTCCTTGATGTCGAGCGCCTGGTCGAGCGAGGCCGAGCCCTGCCGGTTCTTCGGCAGCAATCGGTAGCCGAAGCCGAGGAAGAGACAGCCGAAGAAGGCGACGCCGAGACCGACCGGCGTGAAGTCGAACATGGCGAAGGGCTCGCCGCCGAGCTCCTCGCGGACCCGCGAGACGATGACGTTGGGCGAGGTACCGACCAGGGTGACGATGCCGCCGAGCAGCGAGGCAAAGGCCATCGGCATCAGGAAGACGGAAGGGGATTTGCCGTCCTTGCGTGCGAGTTGATAGGCGATCGGCAGCATCATCGCGAGCGCGCCGATGTTCTTGATGATCGCGGACATCACGGCGACCGTGCAGACCAGCGCCATGACCTGGGTCTGGGTGGTGCGCAAGGCAGGCGCGATACGCGACAGCGCACTCTCGACCAGCCCCGAGCGCGCCACAGCGGCGCTGACGATCAGGGCGCTGGCGACGATGATGACGATGTCGTCGGAGAAGCCCTTGAAGGCGTCCTTGGGCTGGACGACGCCGAGCGCGACACCTGCGAGCAGCGCCAGCAGCGCGACCACGTCATAGCGCAGCCGCCCCCAGACGAAGGCGGCCATCATCGCGGCGACGAGCGAGCAGGAGAGAATCTGCGGCAGGGTCATCCGCGCCTTCTTACCGGGCGCGGGCGGCCGATGCGAAGCCGAAAAAGCGAAGCGCGCGCCGCCGTCAGCGGGTCAGAGCCATTTCTTCCAGCGGAAGAACAGATAGGGCAGCACGGCGAAGACCACCATCATCACCAGCGCCATCGGATAGCCGAGCTGCCAGTCGAGTTCCGGCATGAGCTTGAAGTTCATGCCGTAGATCGAGGCGACGAGGGTCGGCGGCATCAGCACCACCGAGACGACCGAGAACAGCTTGATGATCTTGTTCTGCTCGATGCTGACGAGACCGAGCGTCGCCCCCAGCATGAATTGCAGCTTGCTGGAAAGGAAGGTCGCGTGCTCTTCGATGGCCTGGACATCGCGGATCGAGGAGCGCCATTCCGGCGCGAAGCCGCTGGTCGCCTTCTTGGCGCGCTTGAAATTGGCCGAGAGGTAGAGCAGCACGCGCTCGACCGAGACCATGCTTTCGCGGACATTCGAGATGATGTGCTCGTACTGGCCGATGCGGCGCACCACGGCCTGATAGGCGCGGCCCTGCTCGACATTGGCGCTGTTGCCGTCGAAGATCTGGCGCGAGCGCATGTCGATCCGGTCGCCGACGCCGCGCAGCACCTCCGCGGCGCGATCGGTGATCGCGTCGATCAGCCCCTCGATGACCCCGGCGGGCTCGAGACTGCAGCCGCCCGGCTTGCCGACGCGGTTGAGGAAGATATTGAAGGCGCCCGGCTGGTCGTAGCGCACCGTGACGAGCGCCTGCTCGGTCAGGATGAAGGTGACATCGGCGAGCCGTGGGACATTGGTGTCCGACTGGCAGATCACCCGCATGGTCATGTAATGCGCGCCGTTCTCGGCGTAGATGATCTCGGAAGGCTCGAGATCATGCATCTCCTCCCGTGTCGGGATCGAGATGCCGAGATGCTGCTCGACCTTGCCGTCCTCCGGCGTCGACGGGTTGAGCAGGTCGATCCAGATCGTCCCGGCGGGGATCGGCTCCTCCGGTCCGAGTTCCTGATGAACGAGACGATCGCCCCGCACCGGGCAGATTCCATGGATCAGGAGCATCGGCGGTCTTTCCGGAAGCATGGGCGCCGGAGCGCCGATCTGGGCGGCACCAACTCCAAACCTCCGACGGTGTCAAACCGATGACGGGCGTGTCACATGCCGCCTTTGACGCCCTGCGGCGGCTTGCTGTCGGCCGGCACGAAAAAGTCGGGCATCAGCGGCACGGACGGGTCGACGCGATAGGGCGTGAAATCGGTAACGCCCTCGCCGGCCATGAAGCTGTCGTCTATCAGGAAATTGCCGGAAAATTCGCGCGAGGGCTTGTTGAAGACCATCCAGGCGGCCTCGCCGAGCATGTCGGGGGTGCGGCTCGCCTGCACCATCTTGTCGCCGCCGAGCAGGTTTTTGACCGCCGCGGTCGCGACCGTGCTGCGCGGCCAGAGCGCGTTGACGGCGATGCCCTTGGGCGCGAGTTCGCCGGCGAGCCCGAGCACGCACAGGCTCATCCCGTATTTCGCCATGCTGTAGGCGAGATGCGGGGCGAACCAGCGCATGCTCATGTCGAGCGGCGGCGACAGCATCAGGATATGCGGGTTCTCCGCCTTCTCCAGAAAGGGAATCGCGTATTTCGAGACAATGAAGGTGCCGCGCGTATTGATCTGGTGCATCAGATCGAAGCGCTTCATCTCGGTCATCTGCGTATTGGTCAGCGAGATCGCGCTGGCATTGTTCACGAGGATATCGATGCCACCGAAGGTCTCGGCCGTCTTGGCGATCGCCGCGACCACCGCCTCCTCCTCGCGGATATCGACCATCAGCGGCAGGCATTTCCCACCGGCCGCCTCGATCTCGGCCGCCGCCGTATAGATCGTGCCTTCGAGCTTGGGATGCGGCTCGGCCGTCTTGGCGGCGATGGTGACGTTGGCGCCGTCGCGCGCCGCCCGCAAGGCGATGGCGAGGCCGATGCCGCGTGATCCGCCGGTGATGAAAAGCGTCTTGCCCTTGAGCGACATGGTGGTTTCCTCCAGCCTTATAATTGCAGAGTGAAGCGTTCCGGCTGGCTGCCGTCCGCGTCGGTGAAGCCGTAGGTCCGTGCGAGATCGGCGACATGCAGCACCTTGCCGGCATGGCGCGCGACCTCGGGATCGGCGGCCAGCGCCGCGACCGCCCGGCCGGCATAGAGCGGCGTCTCGGTCGTCTCCTCCGCCATGCCGGCGTCGCGCACCCGCTCGGTCAGGACATGGCCTGGCGACAGGGCGAGCGCGGTGACGCCGAAGGGCTTGAGCTCCTGCGCCATGGCGAAGCTCAGCCGGTTCATCGCTGTCTTGGCAAGGTCGTAGAAGACGTCGCCGAGATAGCCGTCGGCGGTGTCGAAGCTCACCGTGACGATCAGCCCCTGGTGCATCTGCACCATCGCCGGCGCGACGGCGCGGGCCAGCAGCAATTGCGCATAGACGCCGCTCTCGAAGCTTTCGCCCAGCCTCGCGACGGGGCGACGCCAGAACGGAGCGCCGAAGGCCGAGCCGTCGGGATAGCGCTCGCCGTCATAGCCTTCATTGCCGCCCCAGACCGCATCGACGACGCAGTCGAGCCGGCCGAAGCGGCGTAGGCACCAGGCGACGAGCTGGTCGACCTCGCGCTCATTGGTGTGGTCGCAGCGATAGGGCTGCCCCTTGCCGCCGGCGGCCTCGACCTCGCGGGCCGTGTCCTCGAAGGTCTCTAGCCGCTGATCGGTCCGCGGCCCGGCCTCGCTCGAGCGCCCGGTGCAGATCACCGTCGCGCCAGCCTGGCCGAGCGCTTTTGCAATGCCGCGCCCGAGCCCGCGCGAGGCGCCGGCGACGAGGCAGATCTTGCTTGCGAGGGGAGCCGCGGTCATCGAGCCCGCTCCATCATTCCGGGGCAGGCAGCAGGCGCGGGCCCGGAAGCCATGAGCACCGCCCAACCCGTCATGGTCGGGCTTGTCCCGACCATCCACGCCTTCGCTTGTCGCATGCGGTATTCAAGACGTGGATGCTCGCCACAAGGGCGAGCATGACGGGCGCCGCTGCGCAGCGCGCCGAAATGACGGCGTTGTTTCGCGCCGAACGGAAATACCCTAGAAGCCTCCTCCCGCGAACGAGGAGGCGAGCCATGGATGCGAGCGAAGTCGCCGCCTGCTGGGAAGCCAATGCCGAAACCTGGACCCGCCATGCGCGGGCCGGCTACGACCTCTACCGGGACGCCCAGAACACCCCGGCCTTCCTCGCCAACCTGCCCGCTATCGCCGGCCTCGACGGGCTCGACATCGGCTGCGGCGAAGGCTCGAACACGCGCAAGCTGGCCGAGGCCGGCGCACGGATGACCGGGATCGACATCGCCCCGACCTTCATCCGGCACGCAACGGAAGCGGAGGCCGAGGCCCCGCTCGGCATCGCCTATCGCATCGCGGACGGCATGGCCCTGCCCTTCGCCGATGGCAGCTTCGACTTCGCCACCGCCTTCATGTCGCTGATGGACATGCCGCATCAGGACAGGGTGCTGGCCGAGGTGCTGCGCGTGCTGAAGCCCGGCGGCTTCCTGCAATTCTCGATCCTGCATCCCTGCTTCGCGACCCCGCACCGCAAAGTGGTGCGCGACGAGAACCGCAAGGTCCTCGCCATCGAGGTCCGCGATTATTTCCGCAGCACCGATGGCGAGATCGAGAGCTGGCGCTTCGGCGCCGCGCCGGAGCACGAGAAGGCCAGTGTCGCGCCGTTCAGGGTGCCGCGCTTTCACCGCACGCTGAGCGACTGGGTGAACCTGATCGTCGCGACGGGCTTTGCCATCGAGATGATGCACGAGCCCTCGATCGATCCCGAGACGGCCCGTGCCCTGCCCTATCTCGACGACACGCTCGTCGCACCACTGTTCCTGCACATGCGCGTCCGCAAGGCGGCCCCGGCCATCTAGCGGGGCGCGCGCCTGCGTCACGCCGCGAAGACCGCCGCCGAATCCGCCACGGCCCCGGCGCCCTCGGTCACCGCGAGCTCCAGCCCCGGCGCCTCGGCGGCGTTGTGCTCGGCGAAGAAGCGGGCCGTCGCCAGCGCAGCCGCCCCGGCATCCTCACCGCGCAGCCCCAGCGCCTTCCTGGCCAGGCCGGTGCCGCCCTGCGCCAGCGCGAAGAGCTTTAGATAGGGCGTCGCGCCGGCGAGCGCGCTCGCCTGGTCGTTGCCCATCGTCTGGAGCATCCACTGCGTCGCGCGCTCGAGCGAGTCGACGGCAGCGCCGAGCCGCGCCGCCGTGTGGCCGAAGCCCGGCGTATTGGCCTCGCGCACCTGCTCGACGACGCCGCGCATCTCCCCGATCATCGCCTTGACCGCCTCGCCATTGGAGAGCGGCAGCTTGCGCAGCACGAGGTCGATCGCCTGGATGCCGTTGGTGCCCTCGTAGATCGTGGCGATGCGGGCATCGCGCAGATGCTGGGCGGCGCCGGTCTCTTCGACATAGCCCATGCCGCCATGGATCTGCACGCCGGTTGAGGCGACCTCGACGCCGATATCGGTGGCATAGGCCTTGGCGACGGGCGTGATGATCGCGGCACGCTCGGCCGCGGCCTTGCGCTTGGCCTCGTCGGGCTCGCGGTGCGAGCGATCGAGCGTCGCGGCCAGCAGCAGCGAGAGCGTACGCGCCGCCTGCGTCTTGGCGCGCATTTCCATCAGCATGCGGCGGATGTCGGGGTGGACGATGATCGGGCTCATCGGCGCGCCCTTGGGGGCGTCGAGCGCTGTGCCCTGCTTGCGCTCATGGGCAAAGGCGAGCGCCTGCTGATAGGCCCGCTCGGCGATGGCGACGCCCTGCACGGCAACGTTGAGGCGGGCATTGTTCATCATCGTGAACATGCAGGCGAGGCCGCGGTTCTCCTCGCCGATCAGCCAGCCGATCGCGCCGCCATTGTCGCCATAGCTCATCGCGCAGGTCGGCGAGGCGTGGATGCCGAGCTTGTGCTCGACGCCGGTGCAGCGGACATCGTTGCGCGCGCCGAGCGAGCCATCGGCATTGACCAGATATTTCGGCACGAGGAAGAGCGAGATGCCGCGCGTCCCGGCCGGCGCGTCGGGCAGGCGGGCGAGCACGAGATGGACGATATTGTCCGTCATCTCGTGCTCGCCATAGGTGATGAAGATCTTCTGGCCGGTGATGCGATAGGTGCCGTCGCCGACGCGCTCGGCCTTGCAGCGCAGGGCGTTGAGATCGGAGCCGGCCTGCGGCTCGGTCAGGTTCATCGTGCCCATCCACTCGCCGGAGACGAGCTTGGCGAGATAGGTTTCCTTGAGATGCTCGGAGCCATGGGCATGCACTGCCTCGATCGCACCGACCGTCAGCAACGGGCCGAGCGCGAAGGCGAAGGCGGCCGAATTCCACATTTCGGTACAGGCCGATTGCACCAGGGTCGGCAGGCCCTGGCCGCCATAGGCCTCCGGCCCAGGCAAAGCGTTCCAGCCTCCTTCAGCCCAGGCATGATAGGCTTCCTTCCAGCCCGGCGGGGTGGTGACGACACCGTCCTTCAGGGTCGAGCCGTGCCGGTCACCGACGGTGTTCAGCGGGGCCAGGACATCGCCGGCGAATTTCGCGGCTTCCTCGAGCACCGCCTCGGTGAGGCCGTCCTCCAGCTCGGGCACGAGGCCGTCCGCCTGCAGGGCATCGAGCCCGGCGACATGGCGCATGGTGGCCAGGATATCCTCGACCGGAGCACGATACGACATGAGCCTCTCCCTGGACGCCGCCGAATCCGCGGCGGGTCATTTTGCAGCGTTGCGTTTGACGGCGATATTAGCGGCGAACTATGCCCTCCGCCAACGCGCAAGCCGGTGCGCGCCTGCGCAGACCGCCCGGCATTGTTATAGTTCACATATAAACATTCAAGAGCGATCGTGACCGAACCCCGCCAGACGCAGCGCCTTCGGGCCGACGAGGCCGGCATCGCCGAAGCGGCAAGGCTGCTTCGCGCCGGAAAACTGGTCGCCCTGCCGACCGAGACGGTCTACGGCCTCGCCGCCGATGCGACCGACGGCCGCGCCGTCGCCTCGATCTATGCAGCCAAGGAACGGCCGAGCTTCAACCCACTGATCTCGCATCTGCCCGACACCGCGGCCGCGCGGCGCGAGGGCCTGTTCGACGCTGCGGCGCTCGCGCTGGCAAAAGCGTTCTGGCCGGGACCGCTGACGCTGATCGTACCGGTCTCGCCGGGCTGCACGGTCAGCGACCTCGCCCGGGCCGGGCTCGCCAGCGTGGCGCTCAGGGTGCCCTCGCACCCGGTCGCACATGCCGTGCTCGCCGCCGCCGGCCGGCCGATCGCCGCCCCTTCGGCCAATCGCTCGGGACGGGTCAGCCCGACCCTGCCAGAACATGTCCTGGTCGATCTCGACGGGCGCATCGACGCCGTGCTCGAAGCCGGCCCGACCGAGATCGGGCTCGAATCGAGCATCGTTGCCTGTCTCGGCGGGGCGCCGAAACTGCTGCGCCCCGGCGGCGTGCCGCGCGCGGCGCTGGAGGCGGCGATCGGGCGCGAACTCGTCATCGCCGATGCGGCGCAGGGGGCCGCGCCGATCTCGCCGGGGCTGCTCGCCTCGCATTACGCGCCGGAGGCGGCCGTCAGGCTCGAGGCGGCGGCGCCGCTGCCCGGCGAGGCCTGGCTCGGCTTCGGGCCGGAGCCGGAGGGGCACGCCCTGCCACCGCTCTCGCTCAATCTCAGCACGAAGGGCGACCTCGCCGAAGCCGCGGCCAATCTCTTCGCCGCCCTGCGCCAGCTCGACGAAGCCGGCGCGACCACCATCGCCGTCGCTCCCGTGCCGATGCAGGGGCTGGGCGAGGCGATCAACAACCGTCTCGGCCGGGCCGCCGCGCCGCGCTGACACCGGGCACCGGGCGATCTGTCGCCCTCGCGGGGAGCAGCTTGCAATCGCGCAAGATTTCGCGATGCTGCCTTGAGCCTTCCCGGAGCCCAGCCGATTGCGATGCCGAAGCTAGCCTGGGACGATTTCCGCCTGATCAAGGCGATCGCCGATGCCGGCGGCCTGACCGGGGCCGCAGCCTCCCTCGAAGTCAACCATTCGACGGTGTTCCGACGGCTGGGCCAGATCGAGGACCAGCTCGGCCACGCGCTCTTCGAGCGCCGCAAGACCGGCTATGTACCGACCTCGGCCGGTGAGGAGATGGCGGCGCTGGCCTCGCGGATCGACGAGGACGTCACCGCTTTCGGCCGGCGGCTGGCCGGGCGCGACCTCACCCCCTCCGGCGAAGTCCGGGTGACGACGACCGACACGCTCTATCTGCACATGCTTTTGCCGATCTTCGCGGCCTTTCGGCTCGCGCATCCGCTGATCCGGCTCGACGTCGTCATCGCCAGCCAGACCCTCAACCTGTCGCGCCGCGATGCCGACGTCGCGATCCGCGCCAGCGACTCACCGGGCGAGACCCTGATCGGGCGCCGGCTCGCCGATCTCAACTGGGCCGTCTATGCGCGCGCCGATGCGCCGGCGACCGCCGAGGAAAGAGCCGACCCCAGCGCGCTGTACAAGCGGACCTGGGTCACGCTCGGCGACCATCTCGGCTATGTGAAGGCCGCCCGCTATGTCCGCGACCATGTCGACCCCGAGCGGATCGCGCTACGCTCCTCCGCCGTGCTCGGCCTGACGGAAGCGGTCGAACAGGGCATCGGCATCGGGCCTCTGCCCTGCTTCATCGCCGACCAGCGGCCGGGGCTGGTGCGGCTGCTGCCGCCGCGGCCCGAGTTCTCGACCGGGCTGTGGATTCTGACCCATCCCGATATCCGCCATGCACCACGCGTGCGCGCCTTCATGGATTTTTGTGGCGGCGAACTCGCGCGGCGCAAAGCGCTGCTCGAAGGTGCGTGAAGGACGAGGACGCCCCCTCAGACCTCGACACCATCCGGAATGAACTTGATGCCCTTGTCATAGGCATCCTTGAAGCGGTCGAAGCCGTGACTGCCCCCGTTCACCAATTTCCGGGCAGTCTTGAGATCCCCGGCAGCGAGGGCGGTTCGGATCGCGTCTTCCTTGTTCGCCAGGAAACAAGCGAGCAACTGGCCGGCGATTTTCGGATCGTTTGCGAGTTCCGGTTGAGCGACGAGATCGACGTTGATCTGTTTTCCGAGCTCCGCGTAATTCCAACGGCCGGTCAATTGCACGAAGCCGCGCCCCTTGAAGCGAGCACCGTCCCCCGCTTCCGTATTGCCGAGCTTCTTGCCTATCGGCGTGTCCGGCTCATAGAGATCAAACGGCACCTTCTCGGTGTTGTACTGGCTCTGGAACTCGTCGATCGGCACGAAGCCTTCGGTTTCCGCACGGATCGTCGCGAGCGCCATGAGCAGCATGTCGCGGTCGATCAGGCCATAGGCGCGCAGACCCGCCCGCACATTCGGCAGATGCCTCCTGATGTTGCCGAGCGGCGTCTCGGGCACGAAGAGTCGGGCCACGAGTTCGGGCGTCAGCGGCGTCGCCCCGCTCGCGCCTGACAGCAGCGACCAGCCGGCCTCGGTCATATTGCCCGCCAAGAGCGACCTGATCGACGCAACTTCGGCGCGCAGCCCGGCAGCCTCGGCATTGATCTGACTCGCCAGGATGGATTGCGTCCCCGAACCTGCAGCGAGACCATCACTGGCTGAGCCGCTCGCCGTTCCTGCGCCACTGCCGGAGGCCGATACGCCCGGCCCCGCTCCTGCGGTGACAGCGGGCGTCTTGGCAATAAAGCCTTCGATGAAATCGGACCCGACATAACCGGCGGCAGCGATGCCGAGCAGAATTTCTGGAGTTATCTTGCCCGCTCCGATCAGCTTCTCCAAACTGAGCGCAAAAGCTGCAAGAACACCGGCAATGAAACCGATCATGAGGCTGATCAGGAGGCGACTCGCCAGGAACAGGTCAGCCTGACCCGGATCCTTTCCTGCATTGGCATCATTAAGCTTCTTGAGCCCGATGACGGTCCTTGCCCCCTGGCCGACCAACGCCATCATTCCCGAGAGAAAAATCGTGACCAGCAGTTCTGTGGCAGACATGGCATGCCCCGGATATCTTGCTTCCCCAGGATATACAACCATAGATTGTATCTATAAGCAAGAACACGCTCAAGCATAACAAAGCCCTTGAGCCGAACCTCGCGGATTTCGTAGCGACCTAACCGGCTCGGCCCCACGGCTCGAAAATCCGGCAGGTGCGGCTCGTCAAGCGCCCCCCGGGAAGCGAGGAGAAGGCACGCTCCAAAGCCGTCAGTGGCCCCGCAAGCCAACCGTCTTGCCATCGATCAATAACCGGTATACCGGTACTCCAGTTTTCAGGAACGCGAAATGCCCCGACCGTCGCGCGCGGCCCGCCCGCCTCAGCTTCCGGTGCTCACGATCGACCGCACGCTGCGGGCGCCGGAGCAGGTCTATCGCGGCTTGCGCGAGGCCATCGTCACGCTCGCCATCGCACCCGGCACCGCCCTCTCCGAGGGCGATGTGGCGGAAGCCTGCTCGATCAGCCGCACACCGGTGCGCGAGGCCTTCGCCCGGCTCAGCGAAGAGCAATTGCTCGATGTCTTCCCCAATCTCGGCACCTTCGTTTCGCTGATCGATCCGCAGGCGGTCGCGGAGGCGGTCACCATCCGCCGCCTGCTCGAGGGCGAGGCTGCGGCGAGCGCCGCGGCCAATGCCGAACCGGCGCTGCTGCGCGAGATGTCGGAGACTGTCGCTCGGCATGAGCAGGCCGTCTCCCGCGGCGATGCGGCCGGCGCCTATGCCTGTGACGAAGCTTTCCACCACGCCCTCTTCGCCACGCAGAAGCTCAGCCAGATGTGGCAGAGCGTCAGCCGGGCGCGGACGCATCTGCAGCGCGTCCACCATCTCCGGATCTCGGAACGCGGGGCGCTCGGCGACGCGCTGGAGCAGCACCGCCTCGTCCTCGCCGCCATCGAGTCGGGCTCGCCGGAGGCGGCCAGGGCAGCCATGGCCGCCCATATCGAGGCCCATGGCCGCTTTCTCAGCCGCGCAGCCGGCCTCAAGCACCCCTACATCCGCGCCACATGACAAACGAACACCCATCCCTGGGCATCACCATCATGCCCGAGTACGCCCAGTCCGAGGGTGTCGACGCCGTTCTGGAGAACATTACCCAGCGCCTCGGCTGCGCCGTGCTCTGCACCACGCCCTCGGTGGCGCAGCGCTGCCCGGAAGGCACGGGCGTGCGCGAGCCGCCTTCCGACGCCGGCGCCGGCCTCGGACGCACGCTCGACCGCCCGCTCTGGGGCGACAGGGCGCTGTGGATGCAGACCGCGACCAGTTTCCGGCCGGACCCGGCGCTCTATCGCGACAGCCCCTACCCGCCGCCGCTGCCGGATGATCTGACCGACCGCGAAGGCGGCACCGTAGCCGCACTGCTCGCCGGGGCGAAGCGCGCCGGCATGCAGGTGCAGCTCCAGGTCATGGCCGCCGCGCCCCCCGGCCTGCGCGTCCAGTGCCGTGACAACGCCGCCGACGAGCAGCCGCTGACCATTCATGGCCGACCGGTTCCCGGCCGCGTCGACGCCAATCTCAGCCTCGCGAGCCAGGGGCTGCGCCGCTATATGCGCGCGCTCGTCGCCGACCTGCTGGGGAATTATCCGGAGATCGATGCGCTGCGCTTCGACTGGCCGGAATACCCGCCCTATGCACTCGAGAGCCTGCTGTTCGACTTCAGCCCCCCCGCGGTGAAGCGCGGCCAGGAGCTCGGCCATGATGTCGAGGCGGTCCGGGCACGGGCGCTGGAGGGACTGCGCGAGCTCGGCCCGCGCCTCGCGACGGCAGCGGAGACGATCGATCCGGAGCGGCTGGCGGCTGCCGGCAGCTGGGGCGCAGCGCTGCTGGCCTATCGCGCCGCGCTCGTCGGCGACTATGTCAGGGACCTCGCGGCCATCGTCCGGGAGGTATCGGACGGGCGCATCGGCGTCGTGATGCAGGCCTTCCCGCCGCCGTTGAACCGGCTTTCCGGCTTCGATTTCGCCGGAATCGACGGCGCCGTCGACGAGGTCTCGGTCAAGCACTACACGATGCACTGGCCAATGATCGAGCGGGGCTATGTCGAGCGGCTGGCGCAGGCCACGGGCGCCGATCCCGACAAGGTCTTCGCGCTGGTGCATCGCTGGCTCGGCCTCAACGGCAATGCGCCGACGCGCGCGGCGCTGCGCTATCCCGAACCCGAGGAGGCGCATCCGGCCGACGATGCCGGCCTGCGGCGCGCGATCGAGATCGCGGCGGGAGAGCTGCGCCAGTCACGTTTCTCGACGATCGTGCATGGCTATGGGCCGACCGAGGATGTCGAGCGCCGCTTCCGCGCCGTGCTCGAAAGCCCGTGCCGCCATCTGCAACTGAACCGCTACGGCTATCTGTCGGACGAGAAGATCGCCCGGCTTTCGGCCCTCTGGCGCGCACATCGCTGATCCAACCCGCATCCCCGACGAGGGGCAGCGCCAAGCAGGGAGAGAACCATGTGGTCATTCAAATCGGGACTGGCCGCCGCGCTCGTCCTCGTCTCGACGCTAGCAGCCACCGCGCAGGAGCCCTATCCGACACGGCCGGTGCGGGTGATCGTACCCTTCGCCGCCGGCGGCGCCTCGGACATGATCGCAAGGCTCGTCGCGGAACGGCTGCAGGCGCGCTGGGGCCAGGGCGTCGTCATCGAGAACATGGGCGGCGGCGGCAGCAATATCGGCGTCGCGGCACTCGCCCGCGCGACGCCGGACGGCTACACGATCGGTCTGATCAATGCGAGCAGCCATGGGCTCAACAAGGCCCTCTACAAGGAACGGCTGCCCTTCGATCCCGAACGCGATTTCGCGCCGATCTCGCAGCTTGCGATCACGCCGAACGTGCTCGTCGTCAACCCGGAGAAGGTCCCGGCCAAGACGGTGCCGGAGTTCATCGCGCTGCTGAAGCAGAATCCGAACAAGTTCAATTTCGGCTCCTCGGGCATCGGCACCTCTCTGCATGTCGGCATGGAGCTGTTCCAGCAGGAGACCGGAACGAAGCTCGCCCATGTCCCCTATCGCGGCTCCGGGCCGATGATGGTCGACCTGCTTTCGGGCCAGATCGAGGTCGCGCTCGACGGCGCCGCCGTGGCCTGGCCCTATGTCGAGGCCGGCAAGCTCAGGGCGCTCGCCATCTCGATCCCGAAGCGCGCCGATTTCGCGCCCGACCTGCCGGCGCTGAGCGAATTCCTGCCGGGCTTCGACGTCACCGCCTGGCACGGCCTCGCCGCCCCGGCCAAGACGCCGCCGGCGATCGTCGAGAAGATCTCGCGCGACGTCCGCGAGATCCTGGCGACGCCGGAGGTGCGTGAGAAGCTCGCCGCCGCGAAGATCATCGCGCTCGGCATGACGCCGCAGGACTTCAAGGCCTTCCTCGACGGCGAACTGAAGAAATGGGCGCCGGTGATCGAGAAGGCGAATATCAAGCTGGATTGAGAGCGCAGCTGGCGGCGGGACACTCCGCCGCCGCAAGCCCAGGACTCAGCCCACCTCGACCACGACGCGGCCGCGCACCTTGCCGTCGAGGATGGCGCGGCCGGTCTCGACGACATCCTCGAGCGGGATCGTCGTCGTCATCGCCGCGAGCCTGTCGCGGTCGAGATCGCTCGCGAGGCGGGCCCACGCCTCGAGCCGGCGCGGCTTCGGGCACATCACGGAATCGACGCCGAGCAGGGCGACGCCACGCAGGATGAAGGGCGCGACCGAGGCCGGCAGGTCCATGCCCTGGGCGAGGCCGCAGGCGGCGATCGCGCCGCCATATTTCGTCATCGAGAGCAAATTGGCGAGGGTGTGCGATCCGACGGCGTCGACGCCGGCGATCCAGCGTTCCTTGCCGAGCGGCCGGCCCGGCCCTGAGAGCTCGTTGCGATCGATGATCTCGGCGGCGCCGAGACCCTTGAGATAATCGGCTTCCTCGGCCCGGCCGGTCGAGGCGATGACGTGCCAGCCGGCCTTGGCCAGGAGCGCGATCGCGACCGAGCCGACGCCGCCGGCGGCACCGGTGACGACGACCGGCCCGTCCGCCGGCTTCAGCCCGTGCTTCTCCAGCGCCAGCACGCAGAGCATGGCGGTGTAGCCGGCAGTGCCGATCGCCATGGCCTCGCCCGGATTCATGCCTTCCGGCAACGGCACCAGCCAGTCGGCCTTGACCCGGCTCTTCTGGGCATAGGCGCCAAGATGCGTCTCGCCCGTGCCCCAGCCATTGAGGATGACGAGATCGCCGGGCTTGAAAGCGGGATTGTCGGAGGCCTCGACCCGGCCGGCGAAGTCGATGCCGGGGATCATCGGCCAGCGCCGCACCACCGGAGCACGGCCGGTGAGCGCGAGCCCGTCCTTGTAGTTGACGGTCGAATGGGTGACGCGGACGGTCACGTCGCCTTCCATCAGGTCGGCCTCGGCGAAATCGCCGAAGGAAAGACTGGTGCCGGCTTCGCCCTTGCTGGCGATCAGGGCCTTGAAGGTGGTCATGGAAACACTCCGGAAGCTTCTGGTTCAGCCCTCATCCTGAGGAGCCGCGTAGCGGCGTCTCGAAGGATGTTCCAGCACGCTCTGGAGCATCCTTCGAGACGCGGACTAACGTCCGCTCCTCAGGATGAGGGCTGAGCATGATGCAGATCAGCGGGATGAGTTGACCGCGCCGGGCCGCCGCCTGCAAGCGGCGCGCCCGTGCGTGTTTGATCAGGCCGGCTGCGCTTGCGGGCGCGCCACCGGCTTCTCGACGATCGGCAGATTGATCAGGGCAGAGGCGACGCCGAGCGCCACCGAGAGCCACCAGACGATGTCGTAGGAACCGAAGCGCTCATAGAGGATGCCGCCGAGCAGCACGCCGAGGAAACCGCCGACCTGATGCGAGAAGAAGGCGAAGCCGTAGAGCATCGCCATGTACTTCGTGCCGAACATCAGCATCACCAGCGACGAGGTCGGCGGCACGGTCGAGAGCCAGAACAGCCCGATGGTGATGCCGAAGATGATCGCCGTCGCGGGGCTCGCCGGGATCAGGATGAAGGCGGCGATCGCCACCGCCCGGCCGAAATAGATCCAGGCCAGCAGATGGCGCTTGGGCATGCGCGAGGAGAGCCAGCCCGAGCCGAGCGAGCCTGCGGCATTGGCGAGGCCGATGGCGGCGAGCGTCCAGCCGCCGACCCAGGCCGGCAGGCCCGCATCCTTGAGATAGGCCGGCATGTGCACGGTGATGAAGGCGAGCTGGAAGCCGCAGGTGAAGAAGCCGAGGACCAGCAGCACATAGGAGCGATGCTTGAAGGCCTCGCCCAGCGCCTGGCGGATGGTCTGGTTCGGCAGATTGGCGGCAGCAGCCTGTCCGACGGCCGCCCCGGTCTTGCGCATGGCGAGCATGGTCGCCAGCGGAATGACCGGAAGCAGGGTGAAGGCGAAGACGACCAGCGCCTGCTGCCAGCCCAGCGTCTCGATCAGGATGTTGCCGATCGGCGGGAAGAGGAACTGGCCGAAGGAGCCGGCGGCGGTGCCGGCGCCGAAGGCGAGCGGGCGCCAGCTCTCGGGCAGGAGCTTGCCGAAGGCGGCGAGGATCAGGTTGAAGGAACAGGCCGAGAGGCCGAAGCCGATCAGCACGCCAGCGCCGAAATGCAGCTCGAGCGGCGTCGAGGCATAGGCCATCATCACGAGGCCGGCGGCATAGAGCAGCGCGCCGACGCAGAGCACCCGGACGAGGCCGAAACGGTCGGCGATGGCGCCTGCGAAGGGCGCACCCAGCCCCCAGAGCAGGTTCTGGATCGCAAGCGCCAGGCCGAAGGTGTCGCGGCCCCAGCCGAATTGCAGCGTCATCGGAATCTGGAAGAGGCCGGCGCTGGCGCGCGGCCCGAAGCTGATCAGCGCGATCAGGCAGCCGGCGACGACAATGATCTCCGGCGCATGGCTGCGCTTGGCGGCGGAATTCATGGAAGGCTCCGGGGAATGGGATCGTGTGTCTGCACGATAGCGGCGGCGCCAGGATTTTTCCAACGCGTTTCCGTTACATCGCACATCACGGCGATGCATAGAAAATCGACGCGTTCGCTGCGACCGGGCGGATTCAGACGGTATTCGCGCCCGGTTCGACGGCCAGCGCCGGGCCTGGCCATGCGTCGTTCGCCCCCTTCCGGGTCGGTCCATTAACCGACCCTCAACCCTGACGCCTGATTATCGCGATGTCGCGGATTTGCATCATCGCAGCTCGCGCATGCCGTTCCATTCCTCTCGGGTTGAGCGCCTTGAGTCAGTTGCGTCCGCGCCGGCGATCGAAGCGAAACCGCAGTGCCCGCCTGAGATGGGCGCTGGCGACGGTCGCGCCCTGGGCGCTGTCCGCGGGACTGCTTGTCTCCTTCACCGCCTCGGCCGGCCAGAACCACGATTCCTACGCCTCGCCCTCCTCGCTGATCGCGCGCGCCGCACCGAACCCGAATTCAAGCCTCTCCGAAGGACCGTCGATGCTGGTGGCGCTGAGCGCCTTCCGCATGCCGGAACGCGCCTTCGAGCGCGTGGTCCAGACCGCGCGGCTTTCCTTCGACATGCCGGAAAACGTCTTCGTCTCCGATCCGCGCCTGCCGCGCGAGGAGATGAAACGCGCAGCGGCCGCCTTCCCGCAGGTCGACCGCAGCGCCAAGGGGGATCTTCTGGTCCCCCTGCGGCCGACGCTGACGCGCAGCGGCCAGCCTGGAGAGCTCGAGCAGATCGTCTTCGGCGAGACTCCCGGCCTGATCTCCGGCGGCTTCTCGATCGAGGCGCTCGACGGTTATGACGGGCCGCAGATCGGCTTCGAACCCCCGGCCCATGACGAGGGCGTCACCGATCCCGCCCTGTCGGATGCCTCGCCGGTCGCGATCCCCAAGGTCATCACCTCACCACGCCATGCCGAGCTGCATCTGGATAGCATCGACGGCTCGACGCCTTCGGTCGCCGGCAACCTGGCGCAGTCCTCCTCGACCCCGGTGACGACGCCGGATGCGAGGCTCGCCTCGGCGACGCCGCCACCCGTCTCCCCGCCAGCCGGCGCATCGGCGGCCCAGAGCCGCATCGCCAAGGCGACGCCCGGCCGCGGGCCTCAGGCCGGCGAAGGCGCGAACGAGGGCAGGCAGATCTATACCGGCCTGATCGCAGCCGAGAACATGGCGAAGGAACAGCGCTGCCTCGCCGAGGCGATCTATTTCGAGGCGCGCTCGGAAAGCGAGCAAGGCCGCGCCGCGGTGGCCCAGGTCGTGCTCAACCGGGTCAAGAGCGGGCTCTATCCCGACAGCGTCTGCGGCACGGTCTACCAGAACCGCAACCGCCATCTCGCCTGCCAGTTCACCTTCGCCTGCGAAGGCAAGGCCTTGCGCATCACCGAGCCCGGCCCCTGGCGCGACGCGACCCGCATCGCCCGCGAGGTCTATGAGGGCACGACCTATCTCGCCGATGTCGGTGCCTCGACCCATTACCACGCCGACTATGTCCGGCCCTATTGGGCGCGCAAGCTGAAGAAGATGGACACGATCGGCCGGCACGTCTTCTACAAGCTCAGGCCGGGGCAGACTTGAGGCGTGCTGTAGCGCGAACAATCAAATGGCAACAGAGTGCTTTTTTGCGGTGATCGGGATCGCCGTCTCAGGTGCGAAACGAGCTGGCGCGGGCTTCGGCTTCCGGGCGCGTCTCAAGTAAGTATGCCACAGGGTACCAGAATGGGTCGCAGCGCCGCGACGATCGTCGGCGACTGAATATATTGCGGCCCTTGGAGTTCGACAGCGGGCTTGAACACAAGTCGAATCTCACGCTGGTGGGCGAAGGTCTGCCGCTTAACGAACGGATCCGGGAATAGATCGGCTGTCTCAAATTGAAACTCGACATCCCGGTAGGTCACAACGTCGCAATCGAACGCATCAAAGCGGCCGCCGGAAGCCTGGCCGATCGCCATACCAAGTGCCTTGACGTCGGGGATGGTGGTGACGTCCACCGTGTTATCAAAAATGCCCATGTCCGCAGCAGCGCTCATGCAAAATATGTAGAACTGCGGCCCGCGGCGTACCAAGGTAACCTCGCCCAGAGAGATATTTTCCGCTTGGTCCACCTCCACAACCCCCGCGCGCTTCAGTATCGCGAGTTGGCTCAAGGAGGGTCCGCTAGTCCAACTCATAGGGCCGTGCGTGCCGCGAGTGCTGCCCTCTAGCTCGTCCTGCACCCCGGGCGCCACGTTCTCGACTTCCCAATAATAGGAAATCGGCATCAGCCGAATTTTCCCTTCGCGTGTGAGCTCATTGGCCCAACGACCATCATCCCAATGCTTGAACGCCCTCAAGTCCCCCTCCGAGTGATTACGAGATCCCGCACCCGCTTGGTGTTCTCCGCCCCGCCCGCCTGATAGCTCAGCTCGACCGTCTCGATCTGCGCCCAGGCGAACAGCTCGCGCACCTCGGGCACATCGTTCAGGGATAGGATGAAGCGCCCTTGAAAGCCCTGTAAAGCGGCACTGAGCTCGGCGAACTGCTCCCGACCGAAAAGTCCACGGCCATAATAGTGTTCCGTGCCCCAATAGGGCGGGTCGAGATAGAATAGCGTGCCCGGCCGGTGCCAGCGGCGGATGAATTCCTGCCAGGGTCGGCAGTCGACCGAGACGCCGGCGAAGCGCTCGTGGGCCGCTTCGAGCAGCGGTACCTCCCTCCCCCAAGGTAACGCCGACTTAATCCGGACGTAACGCGCCCGACGCCCTGCCCCCTGTACGAACTTGCTGTTCGCCTTTCGGCCTTTCGGAATGGGCCGGGCGGCACACGGCACTCGGGAGCCGGGGCGAGCGCAGGCCAGATGCCTGCGGAGAGGGGGCGGTCCTGTGGGAGGGAGCGCCGCTCCCTCTCCATCTCTGCCAGGGCGGATTTCGTGCCAAGGCCGTCGGCATTCCGGACAAGCGCCGAAGGCGTGCAGAGCCGGAATCCATCGCAGAGCACCGGAGTCTTGCGATGGGTTGCGGCGTTCCGCTTCGCTCCATTCGGAATGACGGTCCAAACCGACGGAACGCGCCTTAGGCCCGCTGAAGAGCGCAGTTTTCGCAGCGACTGTCGCGGGGAGGTCTACGGCACCGCCCCGTTCGCCAGTCCTGATGATCGGTTTCCCGGACCGGTCGAATGCCTGCAATTCCGGCAAGAAGATTACAACGGAGCTGAACCTTCCGGCCAGCGCCGACCATGGTTAATTTTACCTTGTTTTAGCGTTTACCTTGCGTTCA
The DNA here is from genome assembly GCF_017308075.1 of Allobosea sp. GTDB lineage: Bacteria > Pseudomonadota > Alphaproteobacteria > Rhizobiales > Beijerinckiaceae > Allobosea. Next base: position 427,084 of record NZ_JAFKFX010000023.1, on the reverse strand, counting down.
TCAGTTCGGTCCGGCTTTTCTCTCCCCAACAACACGGCCGCAGTGCCGCGCAACGGGGCAGAGGTCAGACATGGCATCCAGGGTTCTCTCGCTTGGCGGCATCGCCGCCACCGCCCTCGTCGGGGCGCTCGGCTTCACCGCGCCGGCCGCCGCCGGTAGCGGCTGCTACGGCTCCTCCTGCTACAAGCTGGTGACGACGCCACCGGTCTACGGCACGGTCGAGGAGAGCTTTGTCACCCGCCCTGCCCGCACCTTCTCCCGGATCATTCCGGCCGAATACGAGACGGTCGTCGAGAAGGTGATGGTCCAGCCGGAGCGCCGCATCGCAAGGCGGATCCCGGCCCAGTATCAGACCGTCTCCGAGAAGGTGCTGATCGCGCCGGCGACGCGCCGCTGGGAGGTCAGCCGCGACGCCTATGGCCAGACCACCGGCTGCTGGGTCGATGTCCCCGCGCAATACGGCTACCAGCAGCGCACCGTCGAGGTCTCTCCGGCCTCGGTCGCCTATGATGTCGTGCCGGCGGTCTACGGCCAGCGCAGCCGCCGCGTCATGGTCCGCGCCACGCAGGTGGTGCACGAGACGGTGCCGGCCGAATACGCCACCCGCCAGCGCCAGGTCCTGGTCAGCCCCGGCTCGCAGCGCTGGGCCCCGGCCCGCTACTGAGTTTCACCGAACTTTCTACGTAGTCCTGTTCATCACGGAAAATGCCACTTACGCCCCGGCTTCGGCCGGGGCTTTTTTTTGTGGCCTGGGACGGATGGGTGGGACCACCACTCCCCGCGTCATTCCGGCCGCGGCGCAGCGGAGCGCCGGAATCCATCATAGGGCTCCTGCGCTCTGCGATGGATTACGGAGCCGCGCGGCTTCGCCGCTTGTCCGGAATGACGGATAGGATGTGTCCGAGGCCGTCGCCGCTCAGGCGAGTCCGCCGGTCAGCAGCATCAGCACGCCAACGCCGAGCGCGAAGGCGAGGACGCGGGCCGGGAAGGTGAAGAGCGAGCCCGGTGGCTGGCGCAGCACCAGGCTGACCACGACCTCGACCAGGCCGAGGGCGAGCAGCACATAGACGAAGGGCGGGAAGGTTCCCCCCTTCGCGATCCAGCCGGTATTGGCGGCGAGCGAGGCCGCAGCGCCAAGCCCGACGCCTGCAGCGATGAAGAACTGCTCGGGCTTGGTGAAGCGCATCGGCGGCTCAGCGCCGGCGGAAATTCTGCGGCCGCGGCGGCATCGGGCCGGGGCTCGCGGTCTTCTGGCGGAAGTTGATGCGGCCCCGATCGAGATCGTAGGGCGACATCTCGACCACCACGCGGTCGCCGGCGATGGTGCGGATGCGGTTCTTCTTCATCTTGCCGGCCGCATAGGCCAGGATGATGTGGTCGTTGTCGAGCTTGACCCGGTAGTTCCCGTCCGGGAGCACCTCGACCACGGTGCCGTCGAATTCGAGAAGTTCTTCCTTCGCCATTCCCTGATCCTTCGTCTTCTCTTCGGCGCAGGGACCGGCGCGGCCTTGTGCCGCGATCCGATCCGTCGGGCGCTCAGCGCGTTAGTTCGCGCGCCGCCTTGCGCCATTGGTGCGTCGTTGCTCCGTTCTTTGCTGCAAGAACGCGACGCCGCCAAGCCCTTCATTGGCCGAAGCCGCTTCTTTTCGCACTGCCGGCGCATCATTGCGCTGTGCCGGGCGCTCGTTACGCGCCTGGTTCGGGCGCGGCGCATCGCTGCGCTGGCCGCCACCATTGCGGCCGGAGCCGTTATGGCTGCCGCCATTGCCGGGCTTGGCACCCTGGCGCTGGCCCTGATGCTGGCGCTGTCCCTCGCCCCGGCCATTGTCACGGCCTCCGCCGCCCTGCTGGCCACGGCTGCCACGGCCCTGGTTCTGCGGCGGCTTCTTCGGCGTGCGGCCATCCCAGTACGGCACCTCGCCGATCGGGGTGAGCGCGACCTTGGTCAGCTTCTCGATCCCGGCGAGATCACCGCGCTCTTCCGGCGTGCAGAAGGCGATGGCGACGCCCGAGGCGCCGGCGCGCGCGGTGCGGCCGATGCGGTGGACATAGGTCTCCGGCACGTTCGGCAGGTCGAAATTGACGACATGGCTGATGCCGTCGACATCGATGCCGCGCGCCGCGATGTCGGTTGCGACCAGGATGCGCAGCTCGCCGTCGCGGAAGGCGCCGAGAGCCCGCTCGCGCTGGCCCTGGCTCTTGTTGCCATGGATCGCAGCCGCCTTGATGTTGGACTGCTCGAGCTGGCGCACGACCTTGTCGGCGCCGTGCTTGGTGCGGGTGAAGACGATGGCGCGCTCCATCTCGGGAACGCTCAAGGTCTTCGCCAGCAGAGCCGGCTTCTGGCCAGCTTCCGTGAAGATGACGCGCTGGTCGATCTTCTCGGCGGTGGTCGCGACCGGCGTGACCGCGACCTCGACCGGATCGGTGAGATAGGCGGAAGCGATCTCGCGGATCGCCTTCGGCATGGTGGCCGAGAACAGCAGCGTCTGGCGCTTCTGCGGGATCAGCGTCGCGATGCGGCGGAGCGCATGGATGAAGCCGAGATCGAGCATCTGATCGGCCTCGTCGAGGACGAGGAACTCGATCTCGCGCAGCGAGACGGCGCGCTGGTCGACCAGGTCGAGCAGGCGACCGGGCGTGGCGACGAGGATGTCGACCTGCTGGGCGAGCGCCCGAATCTGCTTGCCGACGGGGACGCCGCCGAAGATCACGGTCGACTTGATGCTGGTGAACTGGGCGTAGCCGCGGATATTGGCCTCGATCTGGGCCGCGAGCTCGCGCGTCGGCGAGAGGATCAACGCGCGCACCGAGCGCGGCTGCACGCGCCGCGGCTGGCCGAGCAGCCGGTGCAGCATCGGCAGCGAGAAGGCCGCCGTCTTGCCGGTTCCGGTCTGGGCGGCGCCAAGCAGGTCACGGCCGTCGCGAATCGCAGGGATCGCCTGCGCCTGGATCGGCGTAGGCGTCTCATAACCTTCGGCCGCGAGCGCCTTGAGAAGGGGCTCGGCCAGGCCGAGGTCGGTGAATTTTGTCAAAACAGGTCTTTCCTGGACCGGCAAGCAAGGGGCGCACGTGGAGAACGGAAGCGCCGCGTCCTGCGATACTCGGTCTACGTATGAAGTTCTTTCCGCCCGGCGAACCGCTAGCCACTGCGCCGGAGGATATCGTGTCATGCGGGCCGGGCCCGCCTATGGGAGCAGGCGGGCCCCAAGGACCCGCCCGCGATATCGGTCACTCAGGCGACGGCGAGGTTGCCGGCCGAGGACTTGCCGGTCTTGCGATCGGCGATCAGCTCGTAGGAGACGACCTGGCCTTCGCGCAGCTCGCGCAGGCCGGCCCGCTCGACGGCGGAGATGTGGACGAAGATGTCCTGACCGCCGTTCTCAGGAGTGATGAAGCCGTAGCCCTTGGTGGCGTTGAACCACTTCACGGTGCCCTTGTTCATGGCATTAATCCTTACGTTTCAGATCCGCGTATCGTTGCGACCCATGGCTCGGCGCGCGGACGCCTCATCATGGTCTTGTAGCGATGTGTGGTGGATCTGAATCGTGCCCGCCGACCGGTTGACCCGCGCGGAGGATTGGCCAGAACCCGGCCGCATCTCGTCTTACATCGGAGCGTCTAGCAGAATTTGCAAGTCGGGTCCAGAGATGCCCGGTTTGCGCCGGCCCGGCCGGATTCGGGGCCAATCCGCCCCTGGGCGGCCGGCTGGAACAGGCTGCGCCAGGGGCTCGAAGCCGGATCAGCCGATCTCGCGGACGAGCCCGACCAAGCCGCCGAGATCGACGAGCTTTCGAAAGCGCGCCTCGCCGACCGGCTCCTCGGCATGCTCGAATGCCCAGGTCAGTTCATGCGGGACGAAGGTCGCCCAGCCGCCGGCGACGAGCGCCGGTACGATGTCGGATTTCAGCGAATTGCCGACCATCATCGCCCGCTCGGGCCCTTCGCCATGGCGCGCGAACAGACGGCGATAGGTCGCGACCGTCTTGTCGCTGACGATCTCGACCGCATCGAAATAGTCGCCGAGGCCGGACTGGGCGAGCTTGCGCTCCTGATCGAAGAGATCGCCCTTGGTGATCAGCACCAGGCGGTAAGCGCCCGCCAGCGCCGCGAGCGTCTCGGCGGCATGCGGCAGGGTCTCGACCGGATGCGCCGCCATTTCGCGCCCGGCGGCGAGGATCTCGGCGATCACCGCCGGAGAGACCTCGCCGCGCGTGACCTCGATCGCGGTCTCGATCATCGAGAGGGTGAAGCCCTTGATGCCGAAGCCGTAGAAGCCGAGATTGCGCTTCTCGGCCTCGAGCAGCCGGCCGGAAATCTCGGCCGCCTCGCCATGCGCTCCGAGCAAGCTGACGAAGCGCTCCTCGGTCAGCCGGTAGAACTGCTCGTTCTGCCAGAGCGTATCATCGGCATCGAAGCCGATGGTGGTGAGTTTCGCGGGCATGGCGTTTCCGTCATTGCGAGCAAGGCGAAGCAATCCAGCGGCGCGCTCGACGGCCCCTAGATTGCTTCGTCGCCACGCTCCTCGCAATGACGAGGAGCGCGTCAGGCGTCCTTCGCCTTGATCGCGCCCAGAGCCGCCTGCGCGGCGGCGAGCCGGGCGATCGGCACGCGGAAGGGCGAGCAGGAGACATAGTCGAGCCCGGCGCTTTCGCAGAAACCGATCGAGGCGGGATCGCCGCCATGCTCGCCGCAGATGCCAAGCTTGATGTCCGGCCGAGTCTTGCGTCCGCGCTCGACGGCGAGACGGACCAGCTCGCCGACGCCATCCTGGTCCAGCGTCACGAAGGGATCGTTCGGCAGCAGGCCCCTGGCGGTGTAGGCGCCGAGGAAGGTCGAGGCGTCGTCGCGGCTGATGCCGAGCGTGGTCTGAGTCAGGTCGTTGGTGCCGAAGGAGAAGAACTCGGCGGTCCTTGCGATCTCCTCGGCGCGTAGCGCAGCGCGCGGCAGCTCGATCATGGTGCCGACCTGGTAGGCCAGGCTCGCCCCGGTTTCGCTGCGCACCGCCGCCGCCATGGCGTCGATGCGGGCCTTGACCAGATCGAGCTCGGGCGAGCCCATGACCAGCGGCACCATCACCTCCGGCATCACCGGCTTGCCGGTCTCCTTCGCCGCCAGCACCGCCGCCTCGAAGATGGCGCGCGCCTGCATCTCGGCGATCTCGGGATAGGCGACGGCGAGGCGCACGCCCCGGAAGCCGAGCATCGGGTTGAACTCGTGCAGTTCAGCGGCGCGGCGCCGCAACCTGTCGACGCTGGTCCCCATCGCCGCCGCGACCTCGGCGATCTCCTCCTCGGTCTGCGGCAGGAACTCGTGCAGCGGCGGGTCGAGCAGGCGGATCGTCACCGGCAGCCCGTGCATGATCGAGAACAGCTCGACGAAGTCCTGGCGCTGCATCGGCAGCAGCTTGGCCAGCGCGGCACGCCGCCCCGCCTCATCCTCGGACAGGATCATCTCACGCATGGCGAGGATGCGGTCGGCATCGAAGAACATGTGCTCGGTGCGGCAGAGGCCGATGCCCTCGGCACCGAATTCGCGGGCCGTCCTGGCGTCGCGCGGGGTCTCGGCATTGGCGCGGACCTTCAGGCGGCGGAGCCGGTCGGCCCAGCCCATCAGTGTCTTGAACTCCTCCGAGAACTCGGGCTGCTGCATCTTGACCTCGCCGAGCAGGACCTGCCCGGTCGAGCCGTCAATGGTGACGAAATCGCCCGCCTTCAGCGTGGTCGGGCCGACGCTCATCGTCGCCTTGGCATAGTCGACGCGGATCTGGCCGGCGCCGGAGACGCAGGGCTTGCCCATGCCGCGCGCGACCACCGCCGCATGCGAGGTCATGCCGCCGCGCGTGGTCAGGATACCCTCGGCGGCATGCATGCCGTGAATGTCCTCAGGCGAGGTCTCGACGCGCACCAGAATACATTTATGCCCCGCCTTCTTCGCCGCCTCGGCGGCTTCGGAGGTGAAGACGATCTCACCGGCGGCAGCGCCGGGCGATGCCGGCAGGCCCGTCGTCAGGACGCGGCGCTCGGCCTTGCTGTCGATGGTTGGGTGCAGAAGCTGGTCGAGCGCGCCGGGCTCGACACGACCGACCGCCTGATCCTCGGAGATCAACCCCTCGCGGGCGAGGTCGACCGCGATGCGCAGCGCCGCCTTCGCGGTGCGCTTGCCGGAACGGGTCTGCAGCATCCAGAGCTTGCCCTCCTGGATGGTGAACTCCATGTCCTGCATGTCGCGATAGTGCTTTTCGAGGATGCCGTAGATCCGGCAGAGCTCGGCATAGGCTTCCGGCATCGCCTTCTCCATCGAAGGCTTATCGGAGCCGGCAGCGATCCTGGCGGCCTCGGTGATGTCCTGCGGCGTGCGAATGCCGGCGACGACGTCCTCGCCCTGGGCGTTGATCAGGAACTCGCCATAGAGTTCGTTTTCGCCGGTCGAGGGGTTGCGGGTGAAGGCGACGCCGGTGGCCGAGGTCTCGCCCATATTGCCGAAGACCATGGACTGGACGTTGACCGCAGTCCCCCAGGCGGCGGGAATGTCGTTGAGCTCGCGATACTTGATGGCGCGGTTGTTCATCCAGGACGAAAAGACCGCACCGACCGCGCCCCAGAGCTGTTTTTCGGGCTCCTGCGGGAATTCGGCGCCGAGTTCCTTCCTGACGATTTCCTTGTACTTGCCGACCAGTACCTTCCAGTCATCGGCCGAGAGCTCGGTGTCGAGCTGGTAGCCCTTGCGTTCCTTGTAATCTTCGAGCGCCTCCTCGAAATGGCCGTGATCGACGTCGAGCACCACGTTCGAATACATGGTGATGAAGCGGCGATAGCTGTCCCAGGCGAAGCGGGCATCGCCCGAGGCCTGCGCCACCGCCTCGACGGTGACGTCGTTCAGGCCGAGATTGAGCACCGTGTCCATCATGCCCGGCATCGAGGCGCGCGCGCCCGAACGGACCGAGACGAGCAGCGGATTGGCCGGATCGCCGAAGGTCTTGCCGGTCAGCCCGGCCATGCCGGCGAGCGCCGCCTTGACCTGGCCGTCGAGCTCGGCCGGAAAGCTCCTGCCATTGTCGTAATACCAGGTGCAGACTTCGGTGGTGATGGTGAAGCCGGGTGGGACCGGCAGGGCCAGATTGCTCATCTCGGCAAGGTTCGCGCCCTTGCCGCCGAGCAGGTTCTTCATTCCTGCCTCACCCTCGGCCTTGCCGTCGCCGAAAGTGTAGACCCACTTCTGCCCTGCCATAAGCCCCGCCTCTTCCAAATTCGCCGCCGCCATCAACGCCGACGCGTCCGCATGGTTTCGCGATCGCGAGGTCTGCTTGTGCAGCGCACCCGCGCGGCGTGGTCATGCCCAAAAGCGGATGAACAATCAATGAGCGCGACCGGCAACCCGCCTCGTCCATCATCGCAGATCGCGCGCCGGCGCGCAGCCGCCCCTGCGGCCATCAGGCCCGGCGCCCGCGCGCGCCCTTCGGCCAGCGCAGCGGCCAGTTCACCAGCCGCTCGACCAGTTCCTCCTCGGCGATTTCGTCCTCGTTCGCGAAGACCTTGCCCCGAACCGAGACGCCGGCCTCGACCACCGTCTGCGGATCGCCCGAGACGAGCGGGTGCCACCAGGGCAGATCCTTGCCCTCCCCGACCAGACGATAGGCGCAGGTCGGCGGCAGCCAGGAGAGGGTGTGCACCTCATCCGGCGTCAGCGTCACGCAATCCGGCACGGTCTGCGAGCGATTCTCGTAGTCGCGGCAGCGGCAGGTTCCGGCATCGAACAGACGGCAGCCGATATCGGTCGCCAGGATGCGGCCGGTATCCTCGTCCTCGAGCTTGACCAGGCAGCAGCGTCCGCAGCCGTCGCAGAGCGATTCCCACTCCGCTTCGCTCATCTCCTCGAGGGTCTTGGTCCGCCAGAAAGGCGGGCTCGCGTTCGGATCTGCAGCCATGGCCGCTTATGCCCCTTCGCGGACGCCGAGGAAAGCGGCGCAGGAGGCGCGCAAGGCCCGCCAGACACGGCAACAGCGAGATCTATATTCGATATATTCTAATCTATATTTAGAATGATTAAAATCTACAGTTATTGACCGAATACTAATGCCCTTCTATTTGACCCGAAGAATTCCTCGCACCAGAGATCCCCGATGCTGACGAAACGGACTGTCCTGCGCGCTTTCGCCGCTGCCGGCATGCTTCTGGTCGCCGCCCTGCCGGCTGCCGCCGAAAAGATCGTCGTGACCGACATCATCGGGCGCAAGGTCGAGGTCGAGGCGCCGGTGCGCAAGATCATCCTCGGCGAAGGCCGGCAGATGTATTTCGTCGCCGCGCTCGACAAGGACGAGCCGTTCAAGCGCGTCGTCGGCTGGCGCGACGATCTCGGCAAGGCCGACCCCGAGAACTACAAGGCCTATCTCGCGCGCTATCCGCAGATCGCCAAGCTGCCGACCTTCGGTGGCATGAAGGAAGGCGCCTTCGACGTCGAGCAGGCGATCGCGCTGAAGCCTGACGTGCTCTTCCTCAACATCGAGGCCAAGGTCGCCAGCGACGAGGCCAAGCTGGTCGAGAAGCTGGCTTCCGTCGGCATCCCCGTCGTCTATGTCGACTTCCGCGAAAAGCCGTTCGAGCACACCGAGCCGTCGATGCGGCTGATCGGCAAGCTGTTCGGTAAGGAGCAGGTCGCCGAGGACTTCATCAAATACCGCGCCGAGCAGATCGCGCTGGTCACCGACCGGCTCGCCAAGGCGGGCGAGCTCAAGCGCCCGCTCGTCATGGTCGAGCGCGCCGGCGGCTATTCCGACGATTGCTGCATGTCCTTCGGCAACGAGAATTTCGGCAAGATGGTCGAGTTCGCCGGCGGCCGTAACCTCGCGACACCGCTGATCCCCGGCACCTTCGGCACGATCAACCCGGAGCGCATCGTCGCCGACAATCCCGACATCGTGATCGTGACCGGCAGCAGCTGGGACGGCTACGTCCCCGGGGGCAACTGGGTCGGCCTCGGCGCCGGCGCCGACATGACCGAAGCCCGCCGCAAGCTCGCCAATCTGATGAAGCGCCCGGCCTTCGTCCAGTCGGCGGCGGTGAAGAACGGCCGGGTCCACGGCATCTGGCACCAGTTCTACAACAGCCCCTATCAGTTCGTGGCGATCCAGCAGATCGCGAAATGGCTGCATCCGGAGCTGTTCAAGGACATCGACCCGGACGCGACCATGAAGGCGCTGCACGAGCGCTTCCTGCCCCTGCCCTACGAGCCCGGCCTATGGGTCTCGCTCGAGGCGGTCAAATGAGCCTGGCGCCCATCCTGGCCGAGAAGACGGCGACCGAATTGCCGGTGGCGGAAGGGCGCGAGGCCTATCGGGCCCTGGCCTTCCGCCGCAAACTGCTGCTGGCCGGCTTTGCCGCCGCCCTGCTGCTCTGCTTCCTCGTCGACCTGATGCTGGGCCCGGCTCGCTACAGCATGGGCGAGGTCGTCGATGCGCTGCTCTCGCCGTCGACCGCGCCGGCCGCGGTCAGGGTGGTGATCTGGGACATCCGGCTGCCGGTCGCGCTGATGGCCGTGGTCACGGGCGCGGCGCTCGCCATCGCCGGCGCACAGATGCAGACCGTACTCAACAACCCGCTGGCGAGCCCGTTCACGCTCGGCATCTCCGGGGCGGCGAGCTTCGGAGCGGCGCTGGCGCTGGTCTTCGGCGTCGCGATCGTGCCCTTCGCCATCGATTATGTCGTTCCGCTCAATGCCTTCATCATGGCGATGGGCGCCTCGCTGCTGATCCATATGCTGAGCCAGCGCCGCGACGTCACCACCGAGACGGTGGTGCTGCTCGGGATCGCGCTGGTCTTCACCTTCAACGCCCTGCTGGCGCTGCTGCAGTTTTTTGCCTCCGAGCAGGCGCTGGGCGCGGTGGTGTTCTGGATGATGGGCTCGCTGACCAAGGCGAGCTGGCACAAGCTCGCCATCACCTCCGCCGTTCTGCTGTTCTGCCTGCCGTTCTTCGCCCGCCGCGCCTGGGCGCTGACGACTTTGCGCCTCGGCGACGAGAAGGCCGCGAGCTTCGGCATCGACGTCAAGCGGCTGCGGCTGGAGACGATGCTGCTGGTCGCCCTGCTCGCCTCGGTGCCGGTCGCCTTCGTCGGCACGATCGGCTTCATCGGCCTGGTCGGCCCGCATATCGCGCGAATGCTGATCGGCGAGGATCAGCGCTTCTTCCTGCCGGCCTCGGCGCTGGCGGGGGCCGCCCTGCTCTCGGCCTCCTCGGTTGTCAGCAAATCGCTGATCCCCGGGCTGATCTTCCCGATCAGCGTCGTCACCGCCCTGGTCGGCGTGCCGTTCTTCTTCAGCCTGATCCTGACCAGCCGGAGGCGTTCATGGTGAAGCGCCTCGCCCTCAGCGAAGTCGGTGTCGCCTATGGCAGGCGCCAGATCCTCACCGATGTGACCACGCCCGATCTGCTCGGCGGCGAGGTCGTGGCGGTGATCGGCCCGAACGCCGCCGGCAAGTCGAGCCTGTTCCGACGCATCGCCGGGATGGCTTCAGGCACCGGCACGGTCGAAATCGCCAGCCCCAGCGGCAAGGCGCCGTGCTATCTGCCGCAGGACACCGCGGTGAACGCGGTGCTGACCGTCTACGAGTCGATCCTGCTCGCCCGCAAGCAGGGCGGCTCCTGGGGCGTCGGAGATGACGAGCTCGCCGCGATCGACCAGGCGCTTCACGATCTCGACATCGCCGAGCTCGCCTTTCGCGGCCTCGGCGAGCTCTCCGGCGGCCAGCGCCAGCTCGTCTCGATCGCCCAGACGCTGGTACGCCAGCCCGAGATCATGCTGCTCGACGAGCCGACCAGCGCGCTCGACCTGCACCGCCAGTTCGAGGTGCTGAGTCTCGTCGCCCGCCTCGCCCGCGAGAAGAAGATCTGCGTACTGATCGCGATCCACGACCTCAACCAGGCGCTGCGCATCGCCGACAAGGTGATGGTGCTGGCGAAGGGGCGCCTCGTCGCGCTCGGCCCGCCGCGCGAGATCATCACCCCGGCGCTGCTGGAAGAGGTCTATGGTGTCGTCGCCCGGGTCGAGACCGGCGATGGCGAAGCGCCCTTCGTCGTGGTCCAGGGCTCGGCGCGCAAGGCAAGCCAGCGGGCCATGCCGGAACTCGCCACCCTCTGAGGCCGCTGCTCACATCTCCGCCAATCCTTCCAAGCGACGTAAGCCGATGCAAGACACCAACGCTTCCAGCCCCGGCGCCAACTACTCGCTGAAGGAGGAGATCCGCGCCTACTGGTCGAGCCGCGCCGCGAGCTTCGACCAGCAGGTCGGCCATGCGATCAAGTCCGAGGCCGAGCTCGCCGCCTTCCAGAGCCTGCTGCGCCAGGCCTTCGGTACAGAGTCGCGCGACGTGCTCGACCTCGCCTGCGGCACCGGCGAGATCACCCGCGCTTTGCTCTCGCTCGGCCACAAGGTCACGGCGATCGACTTTTCCGACGACATGCTCGCCCGCGCCCGCGCCAAGCATGGCGACAAGGCGAGGATCCTGTCCGGCGACGCCGAGCGCCTGCTCGACGACGACGAGAGCTATGACGCGCTGGTGACGCGGCATCTGGTCTGGACCCTGACCGATCCCGAAGCCGCCTTCGCCGAATGGTTCCGCGTGCTGAAGCCCGGCGGCAGGCTCCTGGTGATCGACGGCGACTGGATCAACCGCTCCTGGATCCAGAACCTGATCAACCGCGGCGCTACCTGGCTGCGCGAGCGCAGCGGCGGCACCGTGCATACGACCGACAAGGAGGCCTTCGACTCGATCACCCGGCGCTTCTTCTTCCGCGGCGGGCTGAGCTATGAGCGCCTCGGCGCCATGCTGCACGAGGCCGGCTTCGCCCGGATCGAGCCGGCAGACTACCGGCAGGTGGTGCGGGCGCAACAGCGCAGCGCCGCCCTGCACGACGCGCTGCGGCTGGTCTCCTCGACCCGCTTCGCCCTCGTGGCGACGAAAGCCTGAAACGCCGGTAATCGCACGACGCGCGGGCCAATCCTGTGCCGAAACGAGACGATCGCGCTGGCCTGAAACCTGCTGGGGGCCGCGGGCCGCGCAAGGCCCTTCCGCCAGGAGCTTGCAAGGCTTATCTCGTTAGACTGGATCGGGCGTCCGCCCTCGATCCAGGGACGCGGCGGGCCTGACCCGCGGCATTCTGAAGGTGGCCCGGTCCGTGATCGAGTTCAGGAAGGCGCGCTGGACGACCCGCCTGAAGCGCTCCGCGCTCGCCGCCGACTCATGGCTCGACGATTCGCTCTACGCGGCCGGCCGGAGGGCCGGCGAGGCCTATGAGCGCATCCGCAGCTGGACCGACCGGCTCACCGTCTCCGGCCCGAAGCGCCTCGCCACCGAGCTCGTCAGCGAGGGCCTCAATGTCGGCATCGCCGGCTCGATCGTCATGCTGCTGCTGGCGATCCCGGCCTTCCGCGAGGGCCGCGAGGACGCGCTGAAGAACCAGGTCTTCGCCGTCACCTTCCTCGACCGCTATGGCTCCGAGATCGGCCATCGCGGCGCAAGGCACGACGATTCGCTGAAGCTCGAGGAGCTGCCGGACCATCTGATCAAGGCGGTGCTCGCCACCGAGGACCGGCGCTTCTACGACCATTTCGGCATCGACATCTTCGGCACCTTCCGGGCACTCACCGTCAATGCCCGCGCCTCCGGCGTCGTGCAGGGCGGCTCGTCGATCACCCAGCAGCTCGCCAAGAACCTCTTCCTCAGCAATGAGCGCTCGCTCGACCGCAAGATCAAGGAAGCCTTCCTCTCGATCTGGCTCGAATACCGCCTGACCAAGAACGAGATCCTGAAGCTCTATCTCGACCGCGCCTATATGGGCGGCGGCACCTTCGGCGTCGCGGCGGCTGCGGAATATTATTTCGGCAAATCCGCCAAGGACGTCACGGTCGCCGAGGCCGCCATGCTCGCCGGCCTGTTCAAGGCGCCGACCAAATTCGCCCCGCATGTCAACCTGCCGGCGGCGCGCGCCCGCGCCAACGACGTGCTCGGCGCGATGGTCGATGCCGGCTTCATGACGGCCGGGCAGATCGATTCCGCCCGGCGCAACCCGGCCAAGCCGATCGACCGGCGCCGCGACGCCAGCCCGGACTACTATCTCGACTGGGCCTTCGACGAGGTCCGCAAGCTCGCCGAAGACGGCAAGATCGGCCCCGAGCGCGTGCTCACCGTGAAGACCCCGCACGACCCGGCGATCCAGAAGCGGGCCGACGAGGCGGTCGAGAGCATCCTGCGCCAGCACGGCCAGGCCTACCGGGCCCGGCAGGCCGCGACGGTGATCATGGACCCTGACGGCGCCGTGCGGGCGATCGTCGGCGGGCGCGACTATGGCGCAAGCCAGTTCAACCGCGCGACCTCGAGCCTGCGCCAGCCCGGCTCCTCGTTCAAACCCTATGTCTATGCGGCGGCGATGAGCGCCGGGCTCTACAAGCCGACTACTATCGTCACCGACCGGCCGGTCTGCATCGGCAACTGGTGCCCGAACAATTACGGGCGCTCCTATTCCGGCTCGATGCCGCTGACGGTGGCGCTCGCCAAGTCGATCAACACGATCCCGGTGCAGATGTCGATCGCGATCGGCCGGGCGACCGGCGAGACGCATGAGGCGCGCGCGGCACGCATCGGCCGCAACAAGATCGTCGAGACGGCCCGCGCCATGGGGCTGACGACGCCGCTGACCGACACGGTCTCGCTGCCGATCGGCGCCGCCGAGGTCACCGTGATCGACCAGGCCGCCGCCTTCTCGGTCTTCGCCAATGGCGGCAAGCGGGCCAAGCCCTATGCCGCCTTCGAGATCCGCAATTCGCTCGGCGAGGAAATCTACCGCCATGATCGCGACGAGCCGGCGCCGGCCCAGGTGCTGAGCGCGCAGGTGGCGCAGGAGATGAACCAGATGCTCTCGACCGTGCCGACGGCGGGGACGGGCCGGCGCGCGGCACTGGACGGCGTGATCAGCGCCGGCAAGACCGGCACGACCAATGGCTACAAGGACGCCTGGTATGTCGGCTACACCGGCAATCTCGTCGGTGCGGTCTGGTTCGGTAACGACGATTCCTCCGAAACCAACAACATGACCGGCGGCTCGCTGCCGGCGATGGTCTGGAAGGAGATCATGGCCTTCGCCCATCAGGGCATCGAGATCAAGCCGATCCCGGGCGTCGCGCCGCAGGGCGCCGACAAGGCCACCGTGGCGAAGAATGCCGGCCCGACCCAGCCCGGCACCGGTGCCAATGCCGGGCATATGCCGCGCAGATCCTTCGAAGTGCTGTCATCGGTCGGGGCGATGTTCAAGGCGGTCGAGGCGCCGCGTGCGGCCCGGACCTCGATCCAGGCCGGCATCGGCGAATTACCGGCCGGGCCGAGCCTGACGCGCTTCCGCTGAGCCGTGTCGGCGGGCCTCGGCAGATTGCGCTTCTTCCGCGCCGGCCGGCGCTCTAGACTCTCCGCGTCGCCCCGGGTCGTCGAAGGGAGCCAGCCCCCCGCATCATGCGCGTCCTCGAACTCGCCTATGTGATCGCGCTCGGCGCCGGGCTGGGGCTGGCCTCGGCACATTACGCCGTGGCCGAGCGGCCGGTCGTCGGCCGGGCGCAGATCGGTGCCTGGACGACCTGGCCGAAAAGCGGCGCGCGCGACAGCGATCCCTATATGCGGGCCTATCTGGCGCGCGGCGTCCATCTGCCGCTCGGCGCCGGCGAAGGGCTCCTGCTGATCGCCGAGCGCGACGATGCCGGACAGCCGCTCGACGGCCGCTGCCGCTATGGCGTCAGCGGGGTCGTTCCGCCGGCTCGAGGCTGGTCTTTGACCGTCGCCGACCCGGCACGTCGCCCGCTCCAGCTCACGGTCGCACGGGAGAGTTTCAGCCACGCCGAGATCGTTCGCGACGAGCGCGGCGGCCTGCGGATCATCGCAGCCGCGACGCCCGAAGCCGGCAACTGGCTGCCGCTGCCGCCTTCAGGTCGCTTCCTGTTCCTCCTGCGGCTCTACGATACGCCGATCTCCAGCCATGCCGGCGAATTGCGGCCGGAAGCGCTGCCGCGGATCAGCCGGGTGGATTGCCGATGAGCATGCTCGATCAGGCTCCCCTGCTCGCCCCCGCGGCGGAGCGGACCCGGATCCCAGCCTTCGGCTGGCGGGACCGGCTCGGCCGCAGCCTGCGGCGCATCATCCTGCTCACTCTGATGGGGCTCGTCCTCGCGGGCATCGTGCACATCCTCACGGTGTTGCTGATCCCGATCATGGCCGAGCGCGACGCCAGCTCGGTCTATGCCGCACTCGGCAGCGGCGGACACGCCGAACTGATCACGCCTGCCCCGGACGGCCTGCCGGCACTGGCCGAGCCCGATCCGAACAGCGTCGGCGCCGTCTGCGGCTTCGATCTGACCGGCGGCCCGGTACGCGTCGTCGCCCAGACCGGCGCACTGCCGCTCGGGCTGACCTTGCACCGCCATGGCGGCGGCGTCGCCTACGCGATCACCGACCGGGCGGCGATCCGCGGCGTGCTCGAATTCGTGGTGATGACGCAGGAACAGCTCGACGAGCGCCTGGCGCAGGACGAGGACGGCGAGACGGCGCGCGAGCTGCGTGTCGTCTCGCCATCGCCGCAGGGGCTGATCCTGGCACGCGTCATGCTGCGCCGCCCGGCCGACCGCGCCGATGCGGAGGCTCTCGCGACGAGCGTCGCCTGCGGCAGCGCCGACTGAGGCATACTGATCTTTCGCAAAACCACCGCATCATCCGGGACGCCCCGGCGCCTCCAGGTGAACCCGGCAGGCTCCGGGCGGGCCATTCGACAGGACGGTTCAGCCCTTGTAGACGACCGGGCGATCGGATGGTGCCGCGCCCTCGCCACCGAACACGCCGATCAGCGGCAACTTGCAGACCAGATCGGTTTCCGCCTCCAATCCCATGATCGCGCGCTCTGCCCTGACCGCCTCGCGCGAGGGCATCTCGACCACGAGATTGTCGAGGGCGTAGCGATAGCTCGCCAGCCGGAAACGCAGCCGCTCGCAGACCCAGAGGACCAGAGCCTCGTTCTCGATGACGCGCGCCTGAGCCGGCTCCTGGCTCTCGGCCGGCACGCGGGGCGAGGCCTCGAGCGTGCGCAGCCGGGCGCGGTCGGCATTGACGACACGGATCGCATTGGCGCGGAACGGGGCGAGCAGGGCCCGGTCGGCATTGGCGTCCTCGGCGAGGCGATTATAGCGCGAGGCCTGCGAGGCGAAGGAGCCGGAAGTCAGCGCGCGCTGGTAATCGGAGACGGAGCCCGATTGGACAGCGGTCGGCAGCATCCGGGCCGGAACCAGGCTCGCGAGCTGGGTTTCGAAGGCGCTGCGCTCATGGGCGGGCATGACGAGCCGCCAGGCACGGGCCCGCAACTGCTGCTCGTCATCAGTCAGGTGGAAATGCGAGGCCGCCTCGCCGCGCAACCGCGCCGCCCATTCGCCCATCGCCGGAACGATCTGATCGTTGAAGAGGCTCGGGCGGGGCCGGCCGAGATCGCCGGTCGTACAAGCGGCGAGGACGAGGCAGGTCAGGATCGCCGGGACAGCAAGGCGCTTCACCCCGGCCGCCTGCGCCGGGCTTCGCGTTCCCGCGCCTCCGCCGTCCGCGCGCTGCGCCGCGGCTTGGTAGCGGGAGGTTCCGGCTGACGCTCATAGCGGACACCGGTGAAGAACAGGATCTGCGCCGGCGCCGCATCGGCGGCAACCGCGGACCTGACGAAGCGCCTGCGCGGCGCGAAAGGAATGACGTCGGCCATGATGCGCCTCCCTTGTTGGCGCCTGCGTGGAAATCGCGAACCCAGTCGGTCTCTCACCAGAAAGCTCGAAGCGGTATTCATGTCAGGGCCGGCACCTGCCGGCCCGCTGCCCGTTCCCAGGCGCGCCGCGCGGTCTGCGCGAGATCGGCACGCCATCGTCACCGACATCAGGCCTGTTCATGGTTAACGCAGTGCTAACGCATCGGGGATAAATTTCCGGGAATCGAACTATTTTCGTCACGAGCCCGCCAATGCCCTCCCGAATTGCCGCCGATCTCGCGCAGCTCGCGCGCCTTGCCAGCGATGGCGGGCTGGATTTGCGGCAGGTCGCCTTGCGCGTGAAGGCCGACCTCCTGCTGTCGACCGCCAACCCGCCGGCGGAGGATATGGAGGCCTTCCGCGACATGGCGGCGGCCCTGATCCCGGTCATCGACGAGCCGACCGCGCTGATCCTGGCGCGCAAGCTCGCCGGCTGGCGCCATACCCCGCCGGAGGTTCTGGCAGCACTGCGGGCGCGCGGCGGCGAGGTCCTGGCGGCGCTGGTCCGCAAGGGAACCCCGCTGACCCCGGCCGAGATCGAGGACATCGCGGCGGGGACCGACCCCGCCGTCACGCTCGCCCTGGCGGCCCGCCGAGACCTCACGGCCGCCGCCAGCAGCCTGCTGGCCGGGCGGGCAGACCCCGCCATCGACCTCGCCCTCGCAGCCAATCCCATGGCGACACTGCCGCGTGCGGCGCTGGTCCTGCTCGTCGCGCGGGCCACCGCCACGCCGGCGCTCGCCCAATGCCTGCTCGCACGCGACGATCTGCCGGTCGCCGAACTCGCGCCGCTGTTCCTCCAGGCCAGCCTCGACAAGCGGCTCGCCATGATCGAAGCCGTCTCGGCGCATGAGGCGCTCGCGCCCTCGCCGCGCCGTCCATCGATCAGCGGCGAGCAGTTCTCCGGGCTGGTCGCGACGGCGCTCGTCGACCGCGAAGGCGCCTTTGCGGCGCTGGCCGACCTGTTCGGCGCCGATGCCGAGTTCGCCGCGGCCCTTGCCGCCGATCATTCACGCCAGCTTGCCGCACTCACGCTGGTCGGCTGCGGCGCCAGCCCCGAGGAGGCCACCCGCTTCCTGATCGGGCTCGGCGACGACACGGCCTTCTCGGTCCAGCGCATCTTCGCTTTGGCCGATCTGATGCGCCTGCTCACGCCGGCGACGGCACGCCGGCTGGTCCTGCAGATCGGGGGGCTTTCCGAACAGGGCGGTGCCCGCCCGGCCCTGCAGCCGGCGATGGATCCGAGCGGCACCCCTGCCCGCCCCGGGCTGGAACGACCGTCCAGCCGCGGCGGCATGCAGGACATGCTGCGCAGGCTCGGCGGCAAGACCGGCTGAACATCGAAAGCGAGGAGCGGTGAAGCGGGCTATGGCATCGGACCGAAAAGTGGACTCCACTTTTCGGAAAACTCCGATGCGATAAACTGAGATAGATCACCGTGACCGCGTCCGAACGGACGCGCGGCGATCGCGTGTATTTTTTCAGGCTAAGCGGTGGCCGCCTCGTCCGGAGACAGCCTACTCGACCAGCAGCAGCCGCGGATCGCCGGCGCGGTTCTCGATCTCGACGAGCCAGAGATCGCCATCGAAGCGAATCTCACGCGCGACGCGGTCCTCCACCGCCAGCGGATCGGCGTCGAGCAGGCGCTGGAAACGACGCCCGCCATCGTCTTCGACCAATGCCTGCGGCGCCGGGCCATAGAGCACGGCGGTGCCGTCGAGCCGGTCGAGCTTGACGAAGATGGCCCCGGCCTCGCCGGCACCGCGCCGGCGCAGCACCGCAAAGAGCCCATCATGCGCCGCCTGCCGGAGATAGGCCGAAACCCAGAAATCGCTGGTCAGCCGCGCCAAGGGTTCGCTCCGCTTTGACCTGTTCCGGTCGCCACCGCCTCAGTTCACGACACGGCGCGGCGCCGGCGCCCGAACCTCGGCCGGCGGGCGCAGATCGCCGCCATTGATCAGGTCGGCGATCGGGTCGCGCACGGACGCCGGACGAGCCGCGGTCGCCGGCTGGGGAGCGGTGCGGGGTGCCGGCGCGACGGCGGCGGGCGGACGCGGGGCCGCCTCGCGCTGTGCCTGAGAGAGACTGCCGGGACGGGCCGGAGGCAGGATCTCCTGCTGGGTCGGCACCGGCTGCGGCGTGGGCTGAGCCTCGGACTGGACCGGCGGAAGATCGGCACGGCGCTCGACCGCCCGCGCTGGCGCCGGGCTGGCCGAGGGCGCCGACAGCATCGGCGCGGGATGGCGGACCTTCTGGAACAGCAATGCGTTGAGCGTGATCGCCGCCGCGACCGCAGTGAACAGCAGGATGACGAGGGCTCTGCCGGGACGACGGCCAAGCCAGCGCATCAGCCGGCCCGAGGCCGAAGGCTGGCGCCGGCCGGGGCTGGCGCGGCGCGGCGGCATGGACAGCGTCCCATCGGAGCGGGCGCGGGCGGCGAGCGTTGCGGACATATTCTCGACTCTCGGTCAGGCTGTCAGACGATAAGGTTGCTTGGTCTCGAAGCCACGGCGCGGGGCGCGGGCATGGGTGGCGATGCGCACCGGTTCGCAGGTGGCGGCGATACCGGCCACCGGCAGCCGCACCGCGACGCGCGTGCCGATCCCGGGCGCGCTCTCGATGCTGAGGGTGCCGCCATGCAGCCCGACCAGCCCGCGTACCACCGAAAGCCCGAGCCCGGTGCCGTCATGGGCACGGTCATAGGAGGATTTGGCCTGGAAGAAGGGGTCGCCCAGCCGCGGCAGGTCGGCGGCGGCGATGCCGATGCCGGTGTCGGAGATCGAAAGGTCGATCATGCCGCCATCGCGCACCAGAGCGAGGGTGACGCGGCCGCCGGGCGGCGTGAACTTGATCGCGTTGGAAAGCAGGTTGAGCATGACCTGCTTCAGGGCCCGCCGATCGCCGACCAGCTGCGGCAGATCCTGCCCGACGACGCGCTCGAGCGCGACCTTGCCGGACTGCGCCTTGAGGGCGACGACGGCACAGCAATCCTCGGCCAGCCGGGCGATGTCGAGCGGCGCCTGCTCGATTGTCATCGCACCGCTCTCGATCTTCGAGACGTCGAGCAGCGTGTTGACGACATCGAGCAGATGATGCCCGGAATCGTGGATGATCGCGGCGTATTCCTTGCGGCGATCGGCATCGAGGCCGGCTGCGAGGTCGCCGCTGAGCATCTCCGAGAAGCCGATGATGGCGTTCAGCGGCGTGCGCAGCTCATGGCTGACGGTCGCCAGGAAATGGCCCTTGAGATCGCTCGCCTTGACCGCCGCGGCATGGTTGCGCTCGCGCTCCTCGTCACGGGCATGGCGATCGGTGACGTCGCGGGCCACGCAGACCACGGCCGCGCCATTGCGCGCGCCGGCCTGATCGATCCTCCGGGCGTTGAGCTCGAGCCAGCGCACGGTCGGAACGCCGGCCGAATCGGCCAGGAACAGTACGCGGAAGCAGGCGCTGGCATGACCGGCGCCATGGGCGGCATCGCTGAGCGCTTTCAGAAAAAGCGGGCGGTCGGCGATATGGACGCGCTCGAAGAGGCCCTTGCCATGCAGCTGCGCGGACTGCGCACCGGTCAGCAGGCAGGCTGCCTCGTTGGCGAAGACGACGGCGCCGGAGGGATCGTGCCAGGTCACGAGATCGCCGACATGCTCGAGCATCAGGCGGGCGCGGGCATCCGAGGCCCGGTGCTCACGCAATTCGTCCTCGTGCCGGCGCAGGAAGGAGACGGCGAGCAGCATGGCGCAAAGAATCGCACTGGCGACGAGAACCGGCATCGCCGCGACGGCCCAGGCCGCGGGCTCGCCCACGGCGCCGGCACTCTGCAAGGCCACGACCGCGCCGAGGCCGACCACGGCAAGCGCGCTGCCGCGCGCCACATAGGCTCGCGAGCCGAAGAACATCGCTTCGGCCGGCACCGCCGCGAGCCAAAGCAGCAGCGGCGAGCCGGTGCCGCCGGTCATGCAGGCGAGCGCAATGATGAAGAGCGTGAGCGCGGCGCCGGAGACGCAGTGCGCGAGGTCAAGACGACCGGTGCGCGAGAGCAGAACCACGGCCAGCAGCGGCAGGCCGAGCGCGATCAGAACCAGCGTCTCGAACAGATCGAGCCGGCCGCGCCAGGCGATATAGGCCGGCACCAGGCTGAGCCCGCCCGCGCCGATCGCGAGCCGGGCCAGCATGAAGCGCTCATGCCGCATGCGTTCGAGCGAGTCCGGCAGCGCCGATGGATGGACCATCGCCGCAACCTGCGCCCTGACCGCCGTCATCATGCTGGAGAAACGCAAACGCACAACCTCTGTCGGCCTTCGGCGAAAAGCCTCGCCTTGTTGAGGCCGATCCTGGCGCGGGCCATTTAAGCGGGACTTAAGGCGACCTCGCACCGATGCTCCCGCAGCCTCTTTCGAGACCATGAAATTCTATTACTTTCAGATACTTAACCTGACAGCGCCAGAAATTCCCGCGATTGCGCTTGTTGCCAGCAAGGTGAATGGAAACTGAAGAACAAAACCGGGCTTTGATTCAAATTGCGACTATCGGGGACACGCGATGTTTCAGCCTCCGCGCTAGGGTTCAGAAGCCGGGGACGGGACGCCCCGCGCTAGCGACGGGGACAAGAATGGCCTATCTATTGCGCAGCATGGCCCTGATTGGGGTGATCGCCCTGAACTCGCCGGTCCATGGCGGCAAGTCCGCGCCGGAAGCACCCGTCTTCGACGCCAAGGCCGCCATAGCGGTTCTCGGACAGATCGATCCCAAAGCGGTGATGCAGGGCGCTACCAGCCTGCGCGAAGCAGCCGAGGTTCTGGCCGGGCTGGAGCCCGAGACCCGGGCTCGCGTCCTGGCGCTGGCGGCAGCTGCCGCGACGAGCCGCTCCGGCGAAGCACAAACGTCGCAGCGCTGACGCTTGACCTCGCCGGGCCGCGCGCCGAAGACAGCCTGCCAGACCGCCTCCCCCGCCGGCGGCCTGCAAGATGAGCGACGGCCGATGAGCGAAACCCTCGACGACATCATTGCCAATTTCGAGGTCCTGGATGAATGGGACGACCGCTATCGCTACCTGATCGAGCTCGGGCGCACGCTCGCGCCGCTGCCGCAGGAAGCCTATAGCGACGCCAACAAGGTCCGCGGCTGCGCCAGCCAGGTCTGGCTCGAGACAAAGCAGGAAGGCGGCCCCGGGCAAACGACGCGACTGCATTTCCGCGGCGACAGCGACGCGCATATCGTGCGCGGGCTGGTCGCACTGGCGCTGGCGATCCATTCCGGCCACAGTGCCGCCGAGATTCTGGCGACCGACGCCTTCGCCATCTATGAGCGGCTCGGCCTCGCCGCCCATCTCACGCCGCAGCGCTCGAACGGCGTGCGCTCGATGATCGAGCGTATCAAGAACGACGCGCGCGCCGCCATCGCCTGAACCGGCTCAGCTCGGCGGCGCGATCGCCGGGCGGGCATCCACCGCCTGCCAGACGCGCGGCGTCCTGTCGGGCGTGGCCCGGGCCGCCAGCCCGTAATGCTCGGCCAATGCCGCCAGCGCCAGCCGCAGCACGACCTTGGCCGAACGCGCCGGCCAGCCACGCTCGCGCTCGACCTCATCGAGCCCCTTCAGGAAGCCGCAGACATCGATGGCGAGCCCCGAGAGCTCAGGACCGAGGCGCTTGCAGGCCTGTCTGACCCGCTGGCGGGCCGCCAGGCTGGAATCGGAGGCGCTGGCTGAACCATGCGACGCGGCATGCGTGCCGGCTGCAAGCCCGGCATCCCAGTTCACGGTCACGCGCGGCAGCATCTGCGCCAGCGTCAGCTCCGCCCGGAAACGCTCACCGGCCGCGAATTCCGCCGCCGGGATCTGCGGTCTGCCATCCTTGCCCGGCCGGCGATGCAGCCAGAGCAGCGGACTTTCACGCTCGTTCAGGGCGACTTTCCGCACCTCCCCCTCGACCGCCATAGACGTCACGGCGACAAGACGGGTCTCGGTGAGCTGCAGGCGACGTGCCTTGCCGCTACCGAGCCAGATCGCGAGACCAGACTCGACCAATGCCAACGCCTCCTCGGCTGGTGCATAGCCTGCCCCGAGGCTCGCCCCGTCCACGGTCCGATAGAGCGCGATGCGGCCGCAGCCGAAGGGGGATTCGGCCGCAAACGCGCCGGCCTGCCGCAAATGCCGCAGCAGGCGCCCGGCGACAGCGCCGGCCGTCCCGGGCGCGCTCATCGCCCTGCCTCCGGCGCGAACGCCCGCAGCCTCAGCGTCAGCGCCGCCTCCAGCGCGGCGAGCGCCAGTTCAAAACCGGGCTCGCTGCGCCTGTCCTCGACCAGCGCGCAGGCATGGCGCACCGTCGTCCGGTCGCGCCCGAAGGCGAGCCCAACCTGGCTGAGGTTCAGCCCGAAGCCGACATGGGTGAGATACATCGCGACCTGGCGGCCGAAGGCGACGGGACTCACGCCGCGCCGGCCTTGCCGCAATCTGGCCGGCGGCAGGCGTAGCGCCGCGCAGACGGCCGCCTCGGCCAGCCGCGCCCTCGCGCTGCGGGACAAGGGGTCGGCGCCCTTGGCGATATCATCGTTCATGATATGTTCACTCCTACACTCCGATCGCACGGCGCGATTGGGGATAGCGAACATATGATTATATTCCTATTTCGAGTGTTTCAAGAGCGCGAGCACAGGCGGGGATATCCTCCTGCCACGCCCTGGCAGTACCACTCGAAACGACGAAGCCGCCGGCGGAGCCGGCGGCTCGAAACGAATCCCTCGAAGGAATTCGCTTCAGCGCGATGTTTCGCGTCGGGCTCTCTCAGCGGCGCTTGCGGCGCTGCTGGCCGAGGCCCATCTTCTTGGCGAGCTGCGAGCGCGCCTCCGCATAGTTCGGCGCGACCATCGGATAATCGGGCGGCAGGCCCCACTTCTCGCGATACTGCTCCGGGGACATATTGTACTGCGTCCGCAGATGGCGCTTCAGCGACTTGAACTTCTTGCCGTCTTCCAGGCAGATCAGGAAATCGGCGGTGATCGACTTCTTGACCGCGATGGCGGGCTTGGGCGCTTCCATCGGAACCACCGGCGCGGCACCACCGACGACGCGGCTCAGCGCGGCATGGACATCGTTGATCAGCGCCGGCAATTCCGAGGCTGGAACCGAATTGTTCGAGACGTAGGCGGAGACGATATCTGCTGTAAGCTCGATAAAGTCCGAACCGTCGTGATCAGCCATGGCGGCGTTGCTCCGTTGTTTTTTTGGACCGGGCGTTCGGCGACTGTGCCCGCTCTGTTTACGTGGCGCGAAGGCCTGTCAGAAGCTGCACCGGCATCAGGTCGAATTCTGCCGGATATAGAATCGTACAAAACGGATCAGTCGTACAATCGTCTAATCCATGAAAGATGACTTCGCAAGCGGCAGTTATCGCTCCGAATACGTTTATCGGTGTCCAGTATTGGTGCATCTTGCGATCGGCATGGTAACCAGAATGTGCAGCGGCTCGGATGGCTACGCGCAATGGTTGTCTTGCCAGCCTTTTTCCACGCCTCTACGAGTCGCAAACCTGCAGCAATGCCACGACAACCCGCAATGCCGCGGCGAATGACCGCAACTTCGCGCCTCGAGACACGCCATGCCTGAGAAAGCCCCTTTCGCGCCGCCTCGCGCCGAAGCGCGCGCGCAGCACCGCACCGTGCACGGCGTCGCACTCAACGACGACTATGCCTGGCTGAAGGCGGAGAACTGGCGCGATGTACTGCGGGACCCAGCGGCACTGCCGGCCGATATTCGTAGCTATATCGAGGCGGAGAACGCCTGGTGCGAACGCCTGATGAAGCCGACCAGGGCGTTGCAGCGCGAGCTCGTCAAGGAGATGCGCGGCCGCATCAAGGAAGACGACAGCGAATTGCCGCAGCCCGACGGCCCTTTCCTCTATTATCAGCGCTACCGGCGCGGCGGCGAACATCCGCTGATCTGCCGCAAGCCACGCCAGGGTAAGAGCGCCGGCAAGCCCGGCCGCGAGCAGATCATGCTCGACGCCGACGCGCTCGCCGAAGGCAAGGAGTTCTTCGACCTCGGCGATGCCGCGCACAGCCCCGATCATCGCTTGCTGGCCTGGAGTGCCGACGAAGCCGGCTCGGAACTCTATCTGATCCGCGTGCGTGACCTTGCGACCGGCAAGGATCTGCCCGACGAGATCCGCGACACCAGCGGCGAGATGATCTGGACGCAGGATGCCAGCGCCTTCGTCTATGTCGGGCTCGATGCCGAGCACCGCCCTTCGCGCGTGCTGCGCCACCGTCTCGGCACGGCGCAGAGCGAGGACGCGCTGCTCTATGAGGAAAGCGATCCCGGCCTGTTCGTCGACATCGACGAGACGCAATCGCATCGTTTCCTGCTGATCGCCAGCGGCGACCACGAGACCTCGGAGGTGCGCATCGTCGACCTGTCGGCGGCCGACGGCCAGCCGCGCCTCGTCGCCGCGCGCCAGAGCGGGCGGCAATACTCGATCGAGCATCATGGCGACGAACTGCTGATCCTCACCAATGCCGACGGCGCCGAGGACTTCAAGATCGTCCGCGCACCGCTCGACGATCCTTCACCGGCGCGCTGGACCGATCTCGTACCGCACAGGCCGGGCCGCCTGATCCTCAGCCATCTTTGCCTGCGCGGGCGGCTGCTGCGCCTGGAGCGGGAGGACGGCCTGCCGCGGCTGGTGATCCGCGAACTCGCCAGCGGGGCGGAAAGCACGATCGCCTTCGCGGAGGAGGCCTATGGGCTCGGCATGGATGGCGGCTATGAATTCGATACCGACCATATCCGCTTTCTCTACGCCTCGATGGCGCGCCCGACCGAGACCTTCGACTACGACATGCGCACTGGCGAGCGCACCTTGCTGAAGCGGCAGGAGGTGCCGTCCGGCCATGATCCGGAGGCCTATGTCGTGCGCCGGATCTTCGCGACCGCCAAGGACGGCGCCAAGGTGCCGGTCTCGCTGCTGCACAAGCGCGGCCTCGTGCTCGACGGCTCGGCCCCCTGCCTGCTCTATGGCTACGGCTCCTATGGTTCGGCGATGTCAGCCTCGTTCCGCACCCGTCCGCTCAGCCTGGTCGACCGCGGCTTCGTCTATGCCATCGCCCATATTCGCGGCGGCACCGACAAGGGCTGGCGCTGGTATCTCGACGGCAAGCGCGAAAAGAAGCCGAACAGCTTCACCGACTTCATCGCCGCCGGCGAGATGCTCGCAGCCGAGGGCTATACCTCGCGCGGCAGAATCGTGGCCCAGGGCGGCAGCGCCGGCGGCATGCTGATGGGCGCGGTCGCCAACCTCGCGCCGGAACTGTTCGCGGGGATCATCGCCGAGGTGCCCTTCGTCGACGTGCTCAACACCATTCTGGACGAAAGCCTGCCGCTGACGCCGATGGAATGGCCGGAATGGGGCGATCCGATCCGCGATGAGGCGGCCTTCCACTGGATCCGAGCCTATTCGCCCTATGACAATGTCCGGGCCCAGGCCTATCCGCCGATCCTCGCCATGGGCGGGCTGACCGACCCGCGCGTCACCTATTGGGAACCGGCGAAATGGGTGGCGCGCCTGCGCGCGACCATGACCGGCGGCGGCCCGGTGCTGCTGCACACCAATATGGAGGCCGGGCATGCCGGCTCGGCCGGCCGCTTCGACTCGCTGAAGGAAACGGCCCTGGCCTACGCCTTTGCGATCACCGCGGCGCATGGCGGCTGGGGCCGGCAGGTCTGAAGCGCATCGCAGCCCTGCCCTCCCCGTTCCCGGACCGGCTCAGCCCGGTCCGGCCTCGAGCCGACTCTTCTCGCTGGCGAGATAGGCCTTGAGCTCGTCCATCGAGGCGAAGACGTAATCGCCATCGGGCGTGCGCGCCTGGATCGAGCCATCGGCATAGATGGTGAAATGCGTCTCGCCGACCTGATAGGCACCGACGATGCCTTCGTCGGAAGCCGGAGGCGCGGCAGGCTCGGGCACGACCGCCTCGGCGACAGGCGCTGCCGCCGTCTCGGATGCGGCCGGCGCTTCGGGCGCAGCCGGCGCGATCTCGGGCAGGATGTCCGTTGCGATCGGCTCTGCTGTTTCCGGCTCCGCCGCGCTCAGCGGCGAGGCCGCGACCGGCGGCGTCTCCGCCTCGTCCGGGACCGGCTCGGGCGGCGTGACGGCTTGGTCCTCGGGGAGCGGAGGGACCTCTTCGGCAGTGATCGGCTCTTCGAGCGCCGCCAGCGCATCGCCGCTGCGCGGCTGGGTCACCGGCGGCCAGGGGCGCGGCGCCATCCAGTCGCTGACCGCTTCGAGCGAGCGCTGCGGCGGCTCGACCTCGGGAACGTCGGCCGGCATCGCCAGCGCGTCGTTCAACTGCTCGCGCAGCGCGCTGAAATCATCGTAATCGGCCTCGGCCTTGGCGGGCTGGCTCTTGCCCTCGGCGCCGAGGTCGAGCTGCGGCCACCAGAACTGCTCCGGCTCGCGCTTCGCCTCGGACTCGGCTTCAGGCTCGGGCTCGATGACGGCAATGTCGAGATCGGGCTGGGGAGCGACCTCGATCGGCTTCTCGCCAGCGTCTTCCATCGCCGGCGCGGGCTCGTCGAGGCCTTCCGCCGGACTTTTCGGAGTTTCCACCGCGACCTGCGGCGCTCGGGTCGGCAGCAGAGCGGCCTCGAAGAAATCGAGCTCGGTCTTCGCTACCGGATCCAGCCCGGTCTGCGCCGTTTCCGTCGACAGTCCGGGCGGGCGCAGCCAGTCATCGTGAATGCGCGCAGGAAGCTCCGGGATATCCGGCTCGGCGACAAGCCCGGCAGGCTCTTCGGCGGAAACCGCGGCCTCGGCAACCTCCATTGTCTCTGCGCTGTCCGCGCCAGGTTCCTCGGTCCGCGACGAAGCCGCCAATGCCCCACCGAGCGCGAGCGCTCCGACACCCGCGAGCGCTGCGGCACTGCCGGGAGCCTGCCCGGAGAGCCGCTCCTGCATCGGAGCCTGCGGCTCCGGCAATGTGGCTTCCTCGCGCCGCGGCAGCGGCTGCGCTACCGGCTCGTCATGGCGAACGGACGCCAGCGTCGCCGTAGCCATGGCGCCGGCGACCAGCGTCTTCAGGCGCTGGATCTCGCTCAGAATCGCCGCGGAGGCGAACATCAGCAAGCCCGCAGCGAAAGAGAGCGCGCCGAGGATCACCTCGGTAAAGCCCCTCTCGAGCACGCGATAGGGCCAGCCATCGACGATGGCATAGGCACCGCCGGCCAGCAGGGCGAGCCCAAGAACCAGGAATAACTTGACCAAACGCTCGCTCCTTCGAGACGGCAGAGTCCTGCGACAGCTTGCCGCCCCATGGTTAAACTATCGATACGCCCGCATCTTGCCAACAGAACGCTCATGACAAGGCGGGGGAAACTCGGGACGGCGAGTTCTCAGGACGCACAGGGCTCCCTCCGCTTGGCGGTTGCCGCTGCCGCATTCGCGGCTTAACTAACGGGGGAATGGCGGGACGTTCCGCCGGGCCGCCGGCCCATGCGTTTCATCATTGCAGCCATTCTCACGTCGCGATTTCGACAGCCCCAAGGAGAGGCCCTATGTCCTTTACCCTGCCCGATCTGCCCTACGCCCATGATGCTCTGCAGCCCTTCATGTCGAAGGAGACGCTCGAATACCATCATGACAAGCATCATCTGGCCTATGTGAACAACGGCAACAACGCCATCAAGGGCACCGAGTTCGAGGGCAAGTCGCTCGAGGAGATCGTCAAGGCCTCCTATGGCAAGAACCCGGCCGTGTTCAACAATGCCGGCCAGCACTATAACCACCTCCACTTCTGGAAGTGGATGAAGCCGAATGGCGGCGGTAAGCTGCCGGGCGCGCTCGAGAAGGCGATCGTCGACTCCTTCGGTTCGGTCGACAAATTCAAGGAAGATTTCATCGCCGCCGGCGTCGGCCAGTTCGGCTCGGGCTGGGCCTGGCTTGAGGTCAAGGGTGGCAAGCTCGCGGTCAGCAAGACGCCGAACGGCGAGAGCCCGCTGGTCCATGGCGCGACCCCGATCCTCGGCGTCGACGTCTGGGAGCACTCCTACTACATCGACTACCGCAACCGCCGCCCCGACTATCTCAAGGCTTTCCTCGAGAGCCTGGTGAACTGGGACTATGTCGCCGAGCTCTATGACGGCGCCAAGGCCTGAGCCGGCCGGCACGGACTGACAGGAACGGGGCCCATGCGGCCCCGTTTTTTTTCGTGCCCGCGCTCAGACGGCGACGCGCTTGAGAAACTGGTCGACGGTCGAATCGAGACGCAGCGCCTGGGTCGAGACCTCTCCTGCCGCCTGGCGCACCTGCTCGGCCGAACGCCCCGTCTCCTCGACGCTGTCGGCGAGCACGCTCAGATCGCTCGACACCGAGAGCGCCGACGAGCTCGCCATCGCGACGCCGCTGGCGATCTCGCCGGTGGCGATCGCCTGCTGCTCGATCGAGACGGCGACCGAGTTTGCGAAATTCTCGATCGCACCCATGCGATTGGCGATGTTCTGGATGGCGCCGACGACTTCACCGGTCGCGCCCTGAATGGCATTGACCTGCGCCACGATACGGTCGGTCGCATCGGCCGTCTGCGAAGCGAGATTCTTGACCTCCGCCGCGACGACGGCGAAGCCGCGGCCCGCCTCCCCTGCACGCGCCGCCTCGATCGTGGCATTGAGGGCGAGCAGATTGGTCTGAGCAGCGATGTCGCGAATGAGATTGACCACCTCGCCGATGGCGCGGGCCGTCGCGTCGAGGGCGTCGACGGATTCGGCCGTGTCGCGCGAGGCGGACGCGGCCTCGACGATCTCGGTGCGGACGCGCCGCACCTGGAACTCGACCTCACGGATCGCCGCGCCCATTTCCTCGGCGGCCTGGGCAGCGCTCTCGACATTGGCGGAGGCGCCATGGGAATTATGGGCGGCGCGCGCGGCACGCTCGGAGGACTCGGCGGCGACCTGGGCAAGGCCGCTCGAAGCATCGCCCATCCGATCGGCATTGCTCTTGAAGGCTTCGAGCGCGACGCCGACCTCGCCGCGGAACATGGCGATCGCCTCGTCGATGCGCTGCTGGCGGTCGCGACGCTCCGTCTCGCTCGCGAATTGCTGCTCCTGCAAGCTCGCACGCTCGCCGAGACGCAGCTTGAGGACGCCGAGGGCGCGAGCGATGGCGCCGATCTCGTCGCGGCGTTCGGTCGCGTCGATCGGGGTGTCGAGCTTGCCGTCGGAGATGCTGACGATCGCCTGGGTCATGCCCTTCAGCGGCTTCATCGTCCGCGACAGCGAAATCCAGAGCAATGGCCCGAGCACGAGCAGCAAGCCGAAGCCCAGCGCGATGGTCACGAAATGTTCGCGCGCCGCCCGGGCGACGAGGCGCCGCTTGTCGAAACGCAGCGCGACATAGCCGATCTGCTTCTGGTGGCCGCCGACGCGCACCACCAAGAGCTTGGTGATGTAGGCACCGTCCTCGAGCTGGAGCGGGCTTTCGCTGGCGAGCGCATCCCAGGGCTCGCGCCCGAGCGCCAAGGCGAGGTTGTTCGGCGTCAGCAGTAGACGCGCCTCCTCGTCGCGCCCGGCGGTGGCGAGGGCGACAACCTCGTCGGCGACGATACCGGCGGAAAAATCGGGATCCCGCTTCAACGATTCCAGAATGTAGCTCAACGTCGTCGTGTCACGCGACAGGATCAGCGCCGGCGCGGCGTTGACCACCATCGTCGTCAGCGAGTTCATCTTCTGGTCGAGATCGGCACGCGTCTTGCCATCATTGTAGCGGGCGACCGCAAGGACGACGAAAACAATGGCGAGCGCGACGATAGCGACAGCAGCACCGGCGATCTGGGTGCTGAGCGAGCCCGCGCGCTCCTCGGGCTGGCCTGCCGTGAGTTGTGCCTTTCCGGAAGGTGCATCCGGGGATTTCTTTGCCCGAATCTGGAACCGGGTCATCGCGCAAAAATCCTTCAAAGGCATGGATGGCGCGACCGGCCTGAGGATGCCTGCAACACCCGCGGCCAGCATGACGGGGCAGGGTAAATTTTCGCTTGCGACGTTTGCGCGGGGCTATGCACTCAACGCGTGCAGGAGCCCGTGCCTCAACCGAGCTCGCAAAACCGGGCGAGGCGCAGACCAGGCGGCGGCACGAAGGCCAGGAGCGCGGCATGCTCGACCGGCCGAGATCCGATGACCGGGTCGAGCGCGCGCAATTCGTCGTCGATGAAGCCGGGATGGCACATCACCAGATGAGCCCGCCCCGGCCGTTTCAGGAAGCGCGGCAGATCGGCGGCGAAGTCCCGTGTCGGATCGAAGGGCGACACGCCGGAGAAGCCGTGATTGAGCGGGATGCCGCGCCGTGCCGCGGCCGGGCGCAGGCCCGCGGCGAGACCGGCAATGACCAGCGCCTTGCCGACTGCCACGCCACGCGCCCGGATCGCGGACACAGAATCGGCTGGGTCGCGCAGATAGACCGAGCCCAGCGGATAGCGCCGCGCCACCGCGTCGAGAACCGCGCGACGGACGCCTGGAAGGACATGGACATGCTGATGGCCGTCGACGAAATCGGGCGCGCGCCCGAGCGCCTCCTCGAAGGCATCGAGCTGCCGGTCGAGCTCGGCGGCGATCTCGCGACGCGCCGCGGCCGACCCCAGCGCCAGCCGTGAAAGACCACCCAGTTTCGGCAGGCGCCCGCCAGGAGCGAGGCTCGGCATCGTCGCGAGCGGCGCGCCGCTGGTCAGATTGAAATGCAGGCCGAGATCGGCCTTGCCGGAGAAGGCGGCGAGCTCGCCGGCCAATCCGCGCCAATGCGGCCGGTTCGTCATCGCGCCGGTGGCGGAGAGCTTGCCATGCGCGAGCAGTTCGAGAATCGAACGGCTGACGCCCCGGGTCATGGCGAAATCATCGGCGCAGAGCACGAAACCGCGGGTCATTACGGTCTGTTGTCCCTCGTTCATCGAGCGTGCTGTAAGTAGCCGCCGGCGAAGCCGGTGCGCGTCCCGGCCCGCGCCATCACGAATCCACCCCTATCCCACGCGCTGAGGTCGTCAAAGCCTTGTCTGCCACGCCGCCCCTCGCCGCCCCGGCCAACCCCGCCGCCCAGCCAAGGCGGCCCGAGCTTTCCGTCGTCGTTCCCGTCCATGACGAGGCCGACAACCTGCCGCTCCTGGTCGAGCGGCTGAAGGGCGTGCTCGATGGCTGCGTCGCCTCCTGGGAGATCGTCTGCGTCGACGATGGCAGCCGGGATGGCACGCTTTCGGTGCTGCGCCTGCTGCACGAAGCCGACCCGCGCATCAATGCCATCTCCTTCAGCCGGAATTTCGGCAAGGAGATCGCAATCGCCGCCGGGCTCGACCATGCCAGCGGCGATGCCGTGGTGATCATGGACGCCGATCTGCAGCATCCGCCGGAGACCATTCCCGTCTTCCTGGCGAAATGGCGCGAGGGCTTCCTCAATGTCTATGGCCAGCGCACCGACCGCGAGGGCGAAGGCCGACTGAAGCGCGGCTTCGCCAAGGCCTTCTACAAGCTCTTCGCCAGCTTCGGCGAGACCGAGCTGCCCGAGGGCGCCGGTGATTTCCGCCTGCTCGACCGCAGGGTGGTCGAGGCGCTGCGGGCCCTGCCCGAGCGGGCCCGCTTCTCCAAGGGGCTCTATGCCTGGGTCGGTTTCCCCGCCACCGGCGTGCCCTTCGAAGTCGCCGAGCGCGCCCATGGCCAGACCAAGTTCCGCTTCCGCAAGCTGTTCAGCTTCGCCTTCGACGGGCTGTCCTCGTTCTCGACCGTGCCGCTCAAGATCGCGACCTGGCTCGGCGTCCTCATCGCCATTATCGCCGCCGGGTCAGCATTGTTCTTCGCGGTGCGCACCCTGCTCTTCGGCACCGACCTGCCCGGCTTCCCCTCGCTGATCGTCTCGATCATGTTCTTCTCGGGCATCCAGCTGATTTCGCTCGGCCTGATCGGCGAATATGTCGGGCGCATCTTCGCCGAGGTGAAGCGCCGGCCGCTCTACCTCGTCGGCGAGCGCATCGGCTTCGAGAAGCTCGATAGCGTCCACCCGCGCGGCGACGCCCTGCCACCGCTGATCCGCTAGTCCCGGACTGGACAATCGCCGCCGGCGACGGCATCGCTTGCCGCATGATCGTCGACGTCATTTCAGCGGGCGCGCCGGGGTGACGAGGCGGGAGAGACGAGCCGCCATTCGATGCTGAGAAAAATCCTGTCCGTCAGCGGCTTCACGCTGCTCTCGCGTGTCAGCGGCTTCGCCCGCGACATCGTTCTCGCCGCCGTGCTCGGTGCCGGGCCGCTGATGGATGCGTTCTCGGTGGCGCTGCGCCTGCCCAACCATTTCCGCGCCATCTTCGGCGAAGGCGCCTTCAACCAGGCCTATATCCCGGCCTTCGCCCGCATCCGGGAGAAATCGGGCGCAGCGGCGTCCCAGCAATTCTCGGACAGGGTGTTCACGCTGAACCTCGTCGTCCAGCTGGTGATCCTCGCGCTCGCCTTGCCGTTCATGCCGGAGCTGGTGCGCCTGCTCGCCCCCGGTTTCGTCGGCGATCCCCAGCGCTTCGACCTCGCGGTGGCGCTGACCCGGATCACCTTCCCCTATCTCCTCTTCATCACCCTGGTGACGCTGCTCTCGGCCAACCTCAACGCGGTCGACCGTTTCGCCGCGGCCGCCGCTGCGCCGATCCTGCTCAATATCAGCCTGATCGGCGCGCTCGCCGTCGCCTTCCTGTTCCCGAGCGCGGCTCATGCCGCCGCCTGGGGCGTCGCCGCCGCCGGCGTGCTGGAATGGCTGCTGCTCTGGGTCGCCGCCCGACGGGAAGGCGTTTCGGCTGCGCTGACGCGGCCGCGGCTCGACGCCGAGGTCAAGCGCTTCCTCAAGGCACTCGGACCGGCGGTGATCGGCTCGGCCGGCGTGCAGATCGCGATCTTCGCCGACACGATCATCGCCTCGCTGCTGCCCGCCGGCGCCTATGCGGCGCTCTACTATGCCGAACGGCTCTACCAGCTGCCGATCGGCGTGATCGCCATCGGCGTCGGCACGGTGCTGCTGCCGACGATGAGTCGTGCCATTGCCGCCGGCGACGAGGCCCGGGCCGACAAGGCCCAGAACCGGGCGGTGGCGCTGACGATCTTCGCCGCCGCCCCTTTCGCCGCCGCCTTCATCGCCGTCCCCGAGTTGATCGTCGCAGCCCTGTTCGAGCGCGGCCGCTTCGACGCCGCCGCGAGCCAGGCGGCAGGCGCCGTGCTCTTCGCCTATGCGGTCGGCCTGCCGGCGATCGTGCTGATCCGCTCGCAGGTCTCGAGCTTCCAGGCGCGTGGCGACACGACGACGCCGATGATCGTCTCGCTTTCCGCCATCGTCGCCAATGTCGGGCTGAAACTCTTGCTCTGGCGCGATCTCGGTGCACCCGGCCTCGCACTCGCGACCGCGGCCGGCGCCTGGATCAATGTCGGGGCGCTGTTCGTGCTAGCCCTGCGCCGCGGCTGGACCCGGCCGGAGCGCAAGCTGCCGGGCCTGATCCTGATCGTCGCGGCCGCCGCCGCCTGCGCCGGCATCGCCGCGCGCCTGCTGGCGCTGCCCCTTCAGACGGCGCTCGCCGGTTTCGCCTTCGAGCCGAAGCTGCTGGCGCTCGGCGCCCTCAGCCTGCTCGCGGCGGCACTCTATGCCGTGCTCGCCCTCGGCGGGCTGAAACTGGCGGGTTTGCTGCGGCTGCTGCGCTGATGCTGCTCAGCCGTGGACGGCGATGCCGGCGCCGCGGCGCAACTGCTCGGCCGCTTCGGCCACCATGCGCACGACGATCTCGCCGGCCGGCGGCACATCCGCAATCAGCCCGGCCGCCTCGCCATAGATCGCGGCCGCCTTGTCGGGATCGCCGGCCATGAAGGCCTCGCGATAGGCCGGCCCCTCGCTCTCGGCGGCCGCCAGCAATTCGGCATCGCGGCCACGCCATTTGGTCATGAACGCATTGTCGCCGACGCGGATGTCAAAGGGTTTTGGCCAGTCGAGCCGGCGCGCGATGTCTGGGAGCGAAGAGCGCACGGTCTGATCGCCGGTCGCGGCGATGGCGGCGGCCTGGTGGTTCTGGTGGACCAGCGCCTCGCGGCTCGCCCAGAAGCGGGTGCCGACGAGCACGCCATCGGCGCCGAGCATCAGCGCCGCGGCAAGCCCACGGCCATCGGCGATGCCGCCGGCCGCCAGCAGCAAAGTGTCCGGGCTCTCGCGGGCGAGGAGGTCGGCGACCTCGGGAACGAAGGGCAGTGTCGCGCGGGCATGACCATGGCCGCCGGCCTCGGTGCCTTGCGCGACGATGACGGAGGCACCGGCGGCCAGCGCCGCCCTGACATGGGCGATACTCTGGCACTGGCAGATCAGCGGCACGCCTGCTGACGCGATCTCGGCGGCGAAGGGCGCGGGGTCGCCGAAGGAGAGCATCAGCGCTGCCGGGCGATGGGCCAGCACCTCGCCGAGCAGATCCGGCTGCTTTGCCAGAGACCAGGTGATGAAGCCGCAGCCGGTGCGGATATTGCCGGCCGCGGCGTATTGCGTCCTCAGCCAGTCGCCATCGCCATAGCCGCCGCCGATCAGGCCGAGCCCGCCGGCCCGCGTCACCGCCGCCGCCAGTGCCCCGCCGGCGGCGAGTGCCATCGGTGCGGAGAGGATCGGGTGCTCGATACCGAAGCGCTCGGTCAGGCGGGTGGCGAGACGGGCCATGCGAGGAACTCCGGTTACTTCGAGTGGGCGAAGTCCATGTAGAGCTCGCGCGCCTTGCGGAACATCGGGCCGGGCTGAACCTGCCGGTCGTCGATCCGGTAGATCGGCATCACCTTGGAGTAGTTGCCGGAGGAGAAGATCTCGTCGGCCTGCTCGAAATCGGCATAGCTCAAGCTGGTCTCCTCGACCGGCACGCCGGCGCCGCGCAGCAGCGAGATCACGCGCTGGCGGGTAATGCCGTTGAGGAAGGTACCGTTCGGGGCCGGCGTCTTCACCACGCCGTCCTTGGCGAGGAAGATGTTGGAGGTGCCGGTCTCGGCGACATTGCCGAGCATGTCGAGCACCAGCGCATTGTCGAAGCCGCGGCCCTTGGCCTCGCGCAGGATGCGGGCATTGTTGGGATAGAGGCAGCCGGCCTTGGAATCGGTCGGCATGGTTTCCATGGTCGGGCGGCGATAGGCGCCCTTGGTCACCGAGAAGCCCTTGCCCGGATCGCCCATCGCCGCCTCGAACAGGCAGAGGCAGAACCTGGTCGAATCCGGGTCGCCCATGATGGTCGAGAGGCCGTCGGCCTCGGCCCAGTACATCGGCTTGACGTAGATCGCGGTGCCCGGGGCGAACCTCTTCACGCCCTCGGCGGTGCGCGCGATGATCTCCTCGGGCGAGACCGTCGCCTTCAGGCCGAGCGTCTCGGCGGAGCGGTTCACGCGCGCGGCATGCTTGTCCATGTCGGGGGTGACGCCGTCGAAATGGCGGGCGCCGTCGAAGACGGTCGAAGACAGCCAGCTCGCATGGGAGCGCGGCCCCATGATGCCGGGGTTGCCTTCGTGCCACTCTCCTTCGAACCAGCTCCAGGTTTGCGAATACCAGGCCATAAGGCGCTCCGATCTGTCAGTCTTGTCGACCCGCACCGTCTGCCCCTGCCCCCGCCCCGTCAACACGCGGCCCGGGGAGCGGCAAACGAATGATGTGATGGCTCCGATCGTAACCGGTGATGGGTCGCGATGTGAGGTGAAAATCCGCGCAGCCCGCTCGGCACGATCTCCGACGGGCCGCCATTCAGAGCCCGAAAGCGCGCGCCAGCGAGACCGTGGCCATGCCGACGAGGAGCGCCAGCAGCTCGCTACGCCGCAGCACCATGCTGAGGATCGCGGCGACCAGGGCGAGCCCCGCGGCCAGGCCAAGGCGCTCGACCAGCGGCAGCACGGTGGCGAAGACGATCGATCCTGGAAGTGCCGCGAGCCCGCGCCGGACGCGCGGCGTCAGCGGCACGAAGCCCATCAGCACCACGCCGGAGATGCGGCAAAGATAGGTCGCCAGTGCCATCGCCAGGATGGCGAGATAGGGCCCCCAGGCGCCGGGATCAGGCAGCGTCATCGAGGAAGGCCCCGGCAAGGGCGCCCGAAAGCGCACCGATGATGATGAAGGCGTAGCCGTCGATCAGCTTGGAAGCGACGAGCGCAACCACGCCGGCGATCACCCAGGGCAAGGCCGCCCGGCGGCCACGCCAGAGCGGCACGATCATCGCCGCGAAGAAGATCGGCATGACGAGGTCGATGCCGTATTGGCGGGGATCGGCGACGAGCGAGCCGAGCAGATAGCCCGGAATGGTGGCGAGAACCCAGACGGTCCACAGGCAGAGGCCGGCGCCAAGCACCACGCCAAGATCGGTCCCACCCTCGGCGCGGTAGCGCGTGCCGATCAGCCAGTTCGCATCGGTGAAGACGAAGAGCTGGAAGGCGTTGACCCGGCGCGGATAGCGGGCGAACCAGGGTTGCAGCGACGCCCCCTGCAGGATCGAGCGGGCATTGACCGTCGCCGTGACGAAGGCGAGTCCGGCGATCGCGCCCCAGCTCCATTCGGGGCGCCAGATCTCCATGGCCACAAGCTGAGCGACGCCGGCATAGACCAGCGCGCTCATCAGGATCGCCTCGAACAGGCTCAGCCCCTTGGCCGCGGCTGCTGCGCCGAAGGCCACCGCGAAGACGACGATGCCGGGCAGCAGCACGGAAACCCGGCGCAGGCCGAGCGCCAGGCCGGCGAGCGTCAGCTGTGCCGGGCCGGCGGAAGTGGAGGAGGTTTCCGGATGGGACATGGGCTTTTCGAAGCGGGTCGGCGGGCCGCCGTCAATGGTGGCGACGCGGCCGGCGCATGAATGCAGCGCAAGGCGGGCCGCAAACGGCGCCGCCGCCACGACAGCGCGGCGGATCGCGTCTAGAACGGCGCATGTTCTGGCTCTCCTCCCCCGACCAATGCGCCACGGCCCTGCCGGCCGTCTGGCTGGTCGCGACCGATCACCGCCCCGCTACGCTGACGGAACGCTCGGCGCTGCGGCGCGGCCTAGCGCGCACTATCCTCGCCAAGCAGCTCGGCCTGGAGCCCGA
Source organism: Allobosea sp. (assembly GCF_017308075.1). Classification (GTDB taxonomy): domain Bacteria; phylum Pseudomonadota; class Alphaproteobacteria; order Rhizobiales; family Beijerinckiaceae; genus Allobosea. Next base: position 389,210 of record NZ_JAFKFX010000023.1, on the reverse strand, counting down.
GAGCGTCAGGATCGACCACGAGCCCGGCGGACGGCCGCTGATCGCGGCGCCCGACGGCGACGGCTTGCATATCTCGCTGGCGACGCGTGCCGGCCTGGTGGCACTGGCCCTCGCCCACGCCCGGGTCGGCGTCGATGTCGAGCAGGTCGAGCCTGATCGGCAACCACCCTTCGCGGCGCTGCATCCCTGCGAGCAGGCCATGCTTCGGGCCCTGCCGCCACCGGACCGGCCGCTCGCCTTCGCGCGATTGTGGAGCGCCAAGGAAGCCTATGTGAAAGCCCTCGGCACAGGCTTCCTGCGGCCCCCCGAGAGTTTCCTGGTGAGGTTCGCAGATCAGGACCGCTTCCTGGTCGAGGATCCGCAGCGGCCGGGGAGCGCCTGCGGCTTCAGCCGAACCATAAGAAACGGCGGCCATGAAACCATGGCCGCCGCCTTCATTCAGCTCATTTGAGCCTGTTTCAGCCGGGCTGATCGACCGGCTTCTTCTTCAGGAGATAGCCGACCGCGACGACGAAGGCCGCACCGACGACCGCCGCCGAATAGAAGGGCAGCTTGGCGGGGGCGAGGCCGGCCGGATTGGTCTCGGAGACCGGCACGCTCACCACCCAGCTCGGAATGCTGGTCTGCAGCCACTGCAGCACGGCGATGTCGGAGAGCAGCATCTCGCCGGCGATCCAGCCGAGCAGGGCCGCACCGAGCCAGATCAGGATCGGATAGCGCTCGAGGATCGTCGACAGCATCCGCGCGCCGAAGATGATCAGCGGAATGGTGAGCAGCAGGCCGAAGATGAAGAGCTCGAAATGGCCGCGCGCCGCCGCGGCGATCGCGAGCACGTTGTCGAGGCTCATCACCGCGTCGGCGATGGCGATCGTCCGCACCGCCTTCCAGAGATTGTCGCTGGCGGCGATGTCGCCATGTTCCTCATCCTCGCCCTTGGCGAGCTTGATCGCGATCCAGAACAGCAGCAGCGCGCCGACCACCTTCAGGAAGGGGATGTTGAGGAGGTAGGAGACGACGATCGCGAAAAGAATGCGCAGGCCGACAGCGGCGCCGGCGCCGAGCAGAATGCCGAGCTTGCGCTGCTTCTCGGGAAGCGAGCGGACCGCAAGCGCGATGACGACCGCGTTATCGCCGGAGAGCAGCAGGTCGATCCAGATGATCTGGAGCAGCGAGGCCCAGAAGGTCGAGGATAGGAGGTCCATTATTCTGTCAGTCCCGTGCTAGTGGGCCGGATCGGCATTGGTCGAAAGAAAACGCGGCGAGACATGCGGAATGCTCCCGCCGCGCCGAAAACATCAGGAGCCAGCGGCCCGGCGCTGCCCGGGCCTGACCCGGCCGGACAGCAAGAAAGTCGACGGATCGGGCATTTTCACTCCCTCTCTGGTCTTGTTCCTTCCGGAACCGAGCTTGTGGTCACGCTGGCGCGTCGCCGTCAACCCAGCGCCTGCTCGATCGCCTTGCCGGCGGCCTCGGTGCCGAGCTTGCCGCCGAGGTCGCGGGTACGGGTGCGCTCGTCGCCGAGCGCCCGCTCGATCGCGGCCTCGATGCCCTTGGCGGCCTCGGTCTCGCCGAGATGGTCGAGCATCATCGCGCCCGACCAGATCATGCCGACCGGGTTGGCGATGCCCTGGCCGTAAATGTCCGGCGCCGAGCCGTGGACCGGCTCGAACAGCGAGGGATGGTCGCCGGTCGGATTGATGTTGCCCGACGGGGCGATGCCGATCGTGCCGGTGCAGGCCGGGCCGAGATCGGAGAGGATGTCTCCGAACAGGTTGGAGGCGACGACCACGTCGAAACGGTCCGGATTGAGCACGAAATGCGCGGTCAGGATGTCGATATGATACTGCTCGACGGCGACGCCCGGATAGCTCTTCGCCATCTCCTTCACCCGTTCGTCCCAGTAGGGCATGGTGATCGAGATGCCGTTCGACTTGGTCGCCGAGGTCAGCTTCTTGCGCGGCCGGCGCTGCGCCAGCTCGAAGGCATATTTCAACACGCGGTCGACGCCGACGCGGCTCATCACCGTCTCCTGCATGACGATCTCACGCTCGGTGCCGGCGAACATGCGCCCGCCGACCGAGGAGTATTCACCCTCGGTGTTCTCGCGGACGACGAAGAAGTCGATATCGCCCGGCTTGCGGCCGACGAGCGGGCCGGGCACGCCCGGCATCAGGCGGACGGGGCGCAGATTGACGTATTGGTCGAATTCGCGCCGGAAGAGCAGCAGCGAGCCCCAGAGCGAGACATGGTCCGGCACCTGAGCCGGCATGCCGACGGCGCCGAAATAGATCGCGTCATGGCCGCCGATCTTCTCCTTCCAGTCGTCAGGCAGCATCTTGCCGTGCTTGGCGTAGTAGTCGCAGGAGGAGAAATCGAATTCGTCGAGCCGCAGTTCGAAGCCGTATTTCTTCGAGGCTGCCTCGAGCACGCGCAGCCCTTCGGGCATCACCTCCTTGCCGATGCCGTCTCCGGCGATCACGGCGATGCGATAGACGCGATTGGTCCGGCTCATGCGACTTCTCCAAAAAAGGCAGCAAATTCTGCGGCGACGAGATCGGGGATCTCTTCGGCCAGATAGTGCCCGCCCGGCAATGCCTTCCCACGCACATCCACAGCCCGCTCACGCCAGAGCCCGAGCACGTCGAAGCATTTTCCGACGGCTCCCCGCTCGCCCCACAGGGCCAGCATGGGGCACTCGACCTTCCGGCCGCCATCGGCGTCGTCATGGGCGATGTCGATCGTCGCCGCGGCGCGGTAATCCTCGCAACTGGCATGGATCATCGCAGGGTCGCGAAAGCAGCGGAGATATTCGGCGAGCGCTTCAGGCTCGAACAGCCGCATGTCGGAGGCGCGGCGGCTCGACCAGTAGAACTCCGGATCGGCGCCGATCATCTTCTCCGGCATCGGAGCCGGCTGGATCAGGAAGAACCAGTGCCAATAGGCGCGCGCGAAAGCGTCGCTGGTGTCGCGATACATCTCGCGTGTCGGTGCGATGTCGAGGGTCGCGAGCTTCAGCACCCGTCCGGCATGGTCCAGCGCCAGCCGGTGCCCGACGCGAGCGCCGCGATCATGCGAGCCGACGCAGAAGCGCTCGTGGCCGAGCGCGCTCATCACCTCGGCCATGTCCTGGGCCATGGCGCGCTTCGCATAGGGAGAATGATCGGCGGCGGTCGCCGGCTTCTGCGAATCGCCGTAGCCGCGCAGATCCGGGCAGACGAGCGTGAAGCGCCGCGCCAGCGCCAGGGCGATACGCCGCCACATGATATGGGTCTGCGGATAACCGTGGAGCAGGAGCAGCGGCGGCCCCTCCCCGCCGATCCGGACGCGAATGCGCGCGCCGGAGGTCGCGACGTCGAGCAGCCTGAAGCCGGGGAAGAAGCGATCTTCGACGGGGAGTTCGATGAGCGACATTCAGCCTCTCTGATTGCAACAATCGGAGCCGATACCCGCATTTTCAAACGATTGCGTGCGTCGATTATTTCATAATTATGATCAATAACGAGATGGCGGCGACGCTTGGCCGGTGATCACTCACAAACGAAGCGAAGCCCAGGACTCGGCTCCCCGCAACAAAAAAGGCGCCCGAAGGCGCCTTTTCTGTCCTGAGATGATCGGCTCCAAGCCGATCATGACGCATTGTCAGCCGCGCAGCGCCGCCTTGTAGCGCTTGGTCATCTCGGCGACGATCTTGGCCGCAACGGCCTCGATCTCGGCCTCGGTCAGGGTCTTCTCGACCGGCTGCAGCGTCACCGCCAGCGCGACCGACTTCTTGCCGGGCTCGACGCCGGCGCCTTCATAGATGTCGAAGACGCTGGTCTCGGCGATCAGGTTGCGGTCGGCGTTCTGGGCGGTCTTCGCCATGTCGCCGGCCGCCACCGTCTTGTCGACAATGAAGGCGAAATCGCGCGTCAGCGGCTGAAAATCGGAAAGCGCCAGCTTCGGCTTGACCTTGGTCGGCTTGTACTTCGGCAGCGGCAGCGCATCGAGATGGATCTCGAAGGCGACCAGAGGGCCCTTGACGTCGAGCGCCTTGAGCACGCGCGGGTGCAGCTCGCCGAAGGTGCCGACCACTCCCTTGGGACCGAACTGGAGCGTGCCGGACCGGCCGGGATGCGCCCAGGACGGACCGCCCGCGACGATCTGCAGGCCGCCTACAGGCACGCCGAGCCCGGCGAGCAGCGCCATGACGTCGGCCTTGGCGTCGAAGGCATCGACCGGCTTCGCCGCGCCGTCCCAATGGCGGCCGGCGCCTTCCAGCCTGGCGGTGCCGCGGCGCAGGCCGGCCGCGGCGATCAGCTGGCCTTCGGGCTCGTCGCTCTGGAAGACCTGACCGACCTCGAACAGGGCGACGTCGCCGAAGCCGCGATCGGCATTGGCCTGGGCCGAGCGGATCAGGCCGGGCAGCAGCGAAGGCCGCATGTCGGAGAGATCGGCGGCGATCGGATTGGCGAGGACGAGCTTGCGCGAGCCGCCGCCGAAGAGCTTGGCGGCGTCGTGCGAGATGAAGGACCAGGTCACGGCCTCGACCAGGCCGCGGCTGGCGAGCAGGCGCTTGGACTGACGCGTGCGCTTCTGCAGCACGGTCAGCACCGGCTTGACGACCTCGCCCTTGATCCGCGGCAGCGGCGCCGGCTCGACGCGGTCGAGCCCGGCGATGCGCAGGATCTCCTCGACCAGATCGGCCTTGCCCTCGACATCGCTGCGCCAGGAGGGAGCGGCGACCTTGACCCGTTCGCCGGCGCCCGAAACATGGAAGCCAAGCGAGGTCAGAGCCAGCTTCATCTCGACCTGAGGCAGATCGAGGCCGGTCAGGCGCTTGACTTCAGACCAGGGGAAATCGATGGCGCCGCCGCTTTCCGGCAATTCGCCGGCGAAGACCATCTCGGAGGCTTCGCCGCCGCAGAGCTCGATGATCATCTGCGTCGCGAGATCGAGACCGGGACGGGTGAAGTCCGGGTCGACGCCGCGCTCGAAACGGTAGCGCGCATCGGAGGTGATGCCGAGCGCACGGCCGGAGCGGGCGACGTTGAGCGGGTCCCAGAGCGCGCTCTCGACCAGAACGTCGACGGTGTTCTCGTCGCAGCCCGAAGCCTCGCCGCCCATGATGCCGGCGAGCGACTCGACGCCCTCCGTATCGGCGATCACGACCTGCTCATCGGTCAGCGTGTAGGTCTTGCCGTCGAGCGCCAGGATCTGCTCGCCGGCCCTGGCGCGGCGCACCGTCAGGTCGCCATGGACCTTGGCGGCGTCGAAGACGTGCAGCGGCCGGCTGCGGTCATAGGTCATGAAATTGGTGATATCGACCAGCGCATTGATCGGCCGCAGGCCGATGGCGCGCAGGCGCGCCTGCAGCCATTCCGGCGACGGGCCGTTCTTGACGCCGCGCACCAGGCGCAGGGCGAAGGCAGGGCAGAGCTTCTCGTCGCCGGCGGCGAAGTCGAGCTTCACGTCGACCGGGCATGGGAAGCTGCCGCGCACGGCTGCGACCGAGGGCGTCTTCAGCGTGCCGAGACCGGCGGCGGCAAGGTCGCGGGCGACGCCTGAGACACCCAGCGCATCGGCCCGGTTTGGCGTCACGGCGATCTCGATCATCGCATCGTCGAAGCCGGCATAGGCGGCATAGGGCTGGCCGACAGGCGCATCCTGCGGCAGGTCGATGATGCCGTCATGATCCTCGGAGAGCTGCAGCTCGGCGGCGGAGCAGAGCATGCCGTTCGACTCGACGCCGCGGATCACGCCCTTGCCGAGTGTGATGTCCTTGCCGGGGATATAGGTGCCGGGCGGCGAAAACACGCTCTTCATGCCGGTGCGGGCATTGGGCGCGCCGCAGACCACCTGCACGGGCTCGCCGGAGCCGGTGTCGACCATGCAGACGCGCAGGCGGTCGGCATTGGGATGCTGCTTGGCCTCGATGACATAGGCGATGGTGAAGGCCGAAAGCGCCTTGGCCTTGTCCTCGACCGCCTCGACCTCGAGCCCGACGCGGGTCAGGGTCTCGGAGATGGTGTCGAGCGTCTCGGTGGTGTCGAGATGGTCTTTGAGCCAGGAGAGCGTGAATTTCATGCGTTTAAGTCCATCGGAGCGAGCACTTCCACCAGGCGGAAGCGCTCGCAAAGCAGGGTCATGTCGGGGCTGAAGACGCCGAGGCGCCGGAAATAGGTTTCGTGGGCTTCGCGCCAATAGGAGAGGCTGCGGTCGCCCTCGCCTTCCTCGAAGGCGAATTGCGCGTCGACCTCGTCGAAGCGCCGGAGCATGAGCTCGAGCGTCTCGATCACGCAGACAGGGCGCTTCTCGCCGTCGAGCACGATCCAATACTCGCCGACCGTCGAGGCATCGGGCTCGTCCGGCGTGCTCACGGTCGCGGTCTTGCGGCCGTTGACGACGAGCGCCGCCAACTCCGTCGCGAGCCGGGGACCGTCGCCGAAGGAGAAGCTCCGGCAGTCGCGATAGCGTTCGGGGATGGTCGTCATGTCCAAGGTCACGCCGTCCCATCCCGCCGCGCGCTCGCGGTCGACAGCGCCGGGGCATTGTCGTTCAGCCGGTCGTCGCCATCCGTCCTGATCTTCATGGCGTTGCCGCGCCAGCTGACCTCGCCGGCGAGGAAGGCATAGGCCCAGATGCCGGGGAAGACGAGATCGCGGATGAGATAGGCCAAAGGCGTGCGCCAGTTGACGAACCAGCCGACGCCCTTCGCCAGCGCCATCTCGGCGCCGTACCAGATCGCCAGCACGAGCAGCACGGCCTGCCAGCCCGCAAGGCCATAGGCCGGGGCCGCGAAGGCGGCGAGCACGGCCGGCACCAGCGGACCGACCAGGATCTCCGGCGCGAAGAAGGGCAGGAAGGTGACGCGGCGCAGACGCGCCCAGCGGAACTGGCGCTGCACGACATGGCGCAGATGCCGGCGGCCCAGCGGCTGTTCGAAGGGCTGGTCGACGAGGTGGACATGCTTGCCGGCGGAACGCACCAGCTTGGTCGCCGCCGCATCCTCGGCGATCTCGGCGGCGAGCGCCGCGATGCCGCCGCGGGCATCGAGGAAGGGCTTGTTCCAGAGCATCGACTTGCCCTGGGCGAAGCCGAAGCCGAGCGCCTCGCCGGCATATTGCCAGCGCGCCTGGAAGGTATTGAGGAAGGCGCACTCGACCTCTGCGCCGAAGCAGAGCGGGCGCGAGCCGGCCGGCGTCGAGCAGACCAGGCCGCTATCGTCGCGCCAGGCCGCCATCATCCGCTGGATGTAGTCCTTCGGCATCAGCACGTTGGAATCGGCGAGGATGACCCAGTCATGCCGCGCCGCCTCCCAGCCCCTGACGCAGTTGTTGAGCTTGGGATTGGCGCTGACCGCGACATCGCCGACGATCAGGCGCACGCGCTCCGGACCATGGCTGGCGATCAGCTCCTCGACCAACGGCACGATCGGGTCCTGCCCGTCGGCGACGCAGAAGATCGTCTCGTAATCGGGATAGTCGAGGACGAGGCCGGAGGTCAGGGTTTCCCGGCTGAAGCTCTCCAGGCCGCAGACCGGCCGCACGATCGTCACCGGTGGACGCTGGCGCAGCAGGCTGGATTCGGCCGGCTTGCGACGCAGGCGCAGGAAGGCGATGGCCAGGCACAGGAGATTGGCCGCCACCAGCAGTGCCGCGATCAGGCCGGCCCAATGCGCCGCGCTCATCCGCCCTTTCCTCTCCTAGCCCGCCCTGGTCACGACGACAGGCCGCCGGTCAGGGTCGGCAGGTCGAGCGGGCGGAAGCCGTAATGCGAGAGCCAGCGGATATCGGCCTCGAAGAACGGCCGCAGATCCGGCATACCGTATTTCAGCATGGCGATGCGGTCGATGCCCATGCCCCAGGCGAAGCCCTGATAGACGTCCGGATCGAGCCCGCAATTCCGGAGCACGTTCGGGTGGACCATGCCGCAGCCGAGGATCTCGAGCCAGTCGTCGCCCTCGCCGAAGCGGATCTCGCCGCCCTTGCGCGAGCACTGGATGTCGACCTCGGCGGAGGGCTCGGTGAACGGGAAGAAGGAGGGACGGAAGCGCATCTTGACGCTCTCGACCTCGAAGAACGACTTGCAGAACTCCTCCAGCACCCATTTCATGTGGCCGAAATGGGTCTTCTTGTCGATGACGAGGCCCTCGACCTGATGGAACATCGGGGTGTGGGTCTGGTCGGAATCCATGCGGTAGGTCCGGCCCGGGCAGATCACGCGGATCGGCGGCTCCTGCGCCAGCATGGTGCGGACCTGGACCGGCGAGGTGTGGGTGCGCAGGAGCTTGCGCTCGCCATTGGCGTCGGGCGCGAAGAAGAAGGTGTCGTGCATCTCGCGGGCGGGATGGCCGACCGGGAAGTTCAGCTTGGTGAAGTTGAGGTCGTCGGTCTCGACATCCGGCCCCTCGGCGACGGCAAAGCCCATATCGCCGAAGATCGCGGTGATCTCGTCGATGACCTGGCTGATCGGATGGATTCGCCCGCGCGCCTCCGGCCCTTCGCGCACCGGCAGCGAGATGTCGAGCCGCTCGGCGGCGAGCCGCGTTTCCAGCGCCGCCTCGCCCAGTGCCTCCTTGCGGGCGGCGAGCGCCTGCTGGACGCCGTCGCGCAGGCCGTTGATCAGCGGCCCCTTCTCCTTGCGCTCGTCCGGCGTCATCGCGCCGAGCGTCTTCAGCAAGGCGGAGACCGAGCCGGACTTGCCGAGCGCCGCGATGCGCAACTGCTCCAGCGCCGCCTCGTCCTGCGCCGCGGCGATCTCACCGACAAGGGAATCGCGAAGGGTATCGATCTCGTTCATGCCTGATCTGTTCCGCTAGCGCGCACGCCGCCCGGCCGGAACGACCGGCTGAAGGCAGTTCGCACCACCATAAGAATGCCGGAGCGCATGCCGGCGTGGCATCTTCTATGGCTTCGGCCATGCGGATGCCAGCCCGAATTGCGCTGGCAAAGCGTGTCGATCGCGATGTTTTCGCGCATTCGCCCCTGCTCGCCGGCCCTTCATGACAAGACCGTCGCAGTCAGCACACGCATGCGGCTGGCAGGGGCGACAGCCGCCCCCCTGCCCGGCTATGCAGGAGGACAGTATGGAGATGCCGACATGACCGAGAACCGCGCCCAGAAGAACTCGCCTTCCTATCGCCTCGCCGCGCTCGACCAGGACTTCATCCTCGGCGATTCCACCCGCGGGGCGCGCTTCATGCTCGAATACCAGAAGGCGGAGGATCATCTCAGGGCGCGCGGCATTCTCTCGACCATCGTCGTCTTCGGCTCGGCCCGGGTGCGCGAGGGCGAGCCTTGGTACGAGGCGGCGCGCGCCTTTGCCCGGATCGCCTCGGAGCGCGGCGGCGCGCTCGACGAGGGCCCCGGCGGCCGCCATCACGTCATCGCCACAGGCGGCGGCCCCGGGATCATGGAAGCCGCCAATCGCGGCGCCGGCGACGCGGGCGCGGTATCGATCGGCTTCAACATCACCCTGCCGCACGAGCAGGACCCGAACGCTTTCTCGACGCCCGACCTGACCTTCCGCTTCCACTATTTCGCGATGCGCAAGATGCACCTCGCCATGCGGGCTGCGGCGCTGGTCGCCTTCCCCGGCGGCTTCGGTACGCTCGACGAATTGTTCGAGATCCTGACATTGACCCAGACCGGCAAGATGTCGCCCGTTCCGGTCATTCTCTATGACAGCAGCTTCTGGAAGGGCCTGTTCAATCTCGAGCGGCTGGCCGAAGCCGGGCTGATCCGCAAGGAAGACCTCGCACTGTTCTGCTACGCCGACTCGCCGGAGGAGGCCTATGCAAGGATCGTCGAGGGCGCCGGCGACGACTGGATCCCGGCCGCAGCCGACAATGTGCAGACCTAGCGGCCGCCTGTTCTCACAGCCCTCATCCTGAGGCGCTGCAAAGCAGCGCCTCAGGATGGTCCAGATAGTTCGCGAGCCTCATCGATCATCCTTCGAGACGCGGACCTCGTCCGCTCCTCAGGATGAGGGCCGAGCTTGCGAACCACGCAAAGAAAAAGGCCGGCGTTTCCGCCGGCCTTTCGCAATCCAATCAGGTCAGACCGCTCAGGCGGCCTGGGCCTCGGCGCCGAGCGCGCCCTTGACCGTCTCGACGACCGCGGCGAAGGCAGCGGCATCGTCGATCGCGAGGGCCGACAGGGTCTTGCGGTCGAGCTCGAGGCCGGCCTTGGTCAGGCCGCCGATGAAGACCGAATAGGTCAGGCCGTGCTCACGCACCGCAGCGTTCAGGCGCTGGATCCAGAGGGCGCGGAAGGTGCGCTTCCGGTTCTTGCGGTCCCGATAGGCATACTGCATCGACCGATCGACGGCCGCCTTGGCGGCGCGGATCGTATTCTTGCGGCGGCCATAAAAGCCCTTGGCGGCCTTCAGTGTCTTCTTGTGCTTGGCGTGGGACGTAACGCCCCGTTTCACGCGAGCCATGTTTGATCTCCGGAAAGGTTGTCAGGCGTCAGCCGTTGGGGAGGAAGAACTTCTTCACGTTGGCAGCATCGCCCTCGAACAGGGTCGTCGTGCCACGCTGGTTGCGGATCTGCTTGTTGGTCCGCTTGATCATCCCGTGACGCTTGCCGGCCTGGGCTGCGAGCACCTTGCCGGTTCCGGTGATCTTGAACCGCTTCTTGGCGGCCGCTTTGGTCTTCATCTTGGGCATTTCAGCTCCTCATAGGTCGCGAGCGCGCGAATGGCGCCGCTTGAATTTTGCTTCGGGAAGCAAATAACGATCGCCACGGCAGCCCTTATCAGCCGGGCGATCGAAGGCTGGGCATATGACAGAAAGGCCGCCTTGTTGCAAGCGCGGCCGTTCCGCCCGCTCAGACCAGTGCCGGACGCGCCCTGTCCGAGGCGTCGCCCGACAGCCTGCGCAGGCCGAGCAGCAGGATGGCGAGCGCGGAGAAGCCGCCGGCGACCGACACCCTGAAACCGGCTGCTGCGCCGTAATTGTCGATCAGCCAACCCGACGCCGCCGAACCCAGGGCCAGTCCGACGCCAACACCGGTCATGACCCAGGTGATCCCCTCCGTCAGCTTGGAGGGCGGCACGTGGCGCTCGACCAGCGCCATGGCGACAATGACGGTCGGCGAGATCGAGGCCCCGGCGACGAACAGCACCGCGGCCAGCGACCAGAGCGAGCCGATGGCGAGCAGCGGCAGGGTCGTCGCCGCCGAAAAGGCGATGGCGAGGACGAATTGCTGCGCCAGCGAGAGGCGCAGATGCAGGGCGCCGAAGATGAGGCCGGCGATCAGCGAGCCGGCGGCATAGGCGGCGAGCACCAGGCTGGCGGCCGCCTTGTCGCCCTGTGCCTCGGCAAAGGCGACGGTCGTGACCTCGGACGTGCCGAAGATCGCCCCGACGGCGACCATCACCAGGGCGACGACACGCACGGCTCCGAGTCGGATCGCCGAGCCCTCGGCGCTGGCCGCCTGGGGATGCACGGGTGGCTCGGTCGCGCGCTGACAGACGAAAAGCGCCATGCCGACGGCGAGCAGGATGGTAGCGGCGAGCGGGCCGGCTTCCGGGAACCAGGCGACACTGAGGCCGATCGCCAGCACCGGGCCGATCATGAAGACCATCTCGTCGACCACCGATTCGAAGGCGAAGGCAGTGCGCAAATGCCGCGTGCCGCGATAGATCTCGGTCCAGCGCGCTCGCACCATCGCCGCCATGCTCGGCTCCAGACCGGCAAGCGCGGCGAACAGGAAGAGCACCCAGCTGGGCGCCTCGAGGCGCGTCGCCAGCATCAGCCCCGCGAGCGCGACCAGGGTCGCGAGCGTCGCGGGGATCAGCACGCGGCTCTGGCCATGACGGTCGACCAGGCGCGAGATCTGCGGCGCGATCAGGGCATTGGCGAGCGCGAAGGTCGCGGCGACGCTACCGGCCAGCCAGTACTCGCCGCGCGCCTGCGAAAGCATGGTGACGATGCCGATCGTCACCATCGACAAGGGCAGGCGGGCGACGAAGCCGGCAGCCGAGAAGCCGATCGCGCCGGGCGCCCGGAAGATCTCGCGGTAAGGATTGGGCATTGACTGAGATTCTCCGTCGCGACGCAGCGATATTCTCATACGGCGCGTATGTGAACGTCTAATTGCATACGTTTCGTATGTCAATTAACATACGAGACGTATGCGAAAGGAGACATGAATGGGCCGCAGGCCGCGCCAGCTGATGATCGCCGAGACCCGCACCAAGCTGATCGAGGCGGCACGCGCCGCCTTCGGCACGGTGGGCTATGCCGAGACCTCGATGGACGATCTCACGGCCTCGGCAGGGCTGACGCGCGGCGCGCTCTACCATCATTTCGGCGACAAGAAGGGATTGCTCGCCGCGGTGATCGCCGAGATCGACGCCGAGATGAACGAGCGGCTGAACGCCGTCTCCGCGCGCGCCGCGGACCCCTGGACCGGTTTCCGCGACGAATGCGCCGCCTATGTCGAGATGGCGCTCGAACCCGAGATCCAGCGCATCGTCCTACGCGACGGACCGGCAGTGCTCGGCGACCCCTGGACCTGGCCGACGCAGAGCGCGTGCATCAGCTCGATGACCGACAGCCTCGGCAAGCTGCGCGATGCCGGCGTCATCCTTCCCATCGACCCCGAAGCGGCCGCCCGGCTGATCGCGGGCGCGACGCTGCATGCGGCACAGTGGATCGCCCATGCAGCCGATGGCCGCGCCGCGTCCGAGAAGGCGATCGCAGCCTTCGACGCCCTGCTCGAAGGATTGCTGGTCCGACCCTGACGCCTCGCGGAAACGAAACAAACGCGCGCATTTCTGGCTTCTGAATTGGATGTTTCATATCAAGACCCGACCTGCTAGCGTCGGCGCGTGGACCAGTCGCATCTGACCGCCGCCCTCTCCGAAGGTTTCGCGCAATTGCCGCAGCAATTGCAGGCGGCGGCGCGCTGGGTGCTCGATCATCCCGCCGATGTGGCGCTGCTGACGACGCGCGAGCAGGCGAAGCGGGCGAGCCTTTCGCCGGCGACCCTGACGCGTCTCGCCCAGCGCTTCGGCCTTTCCGGCTATGACGAGTTGCGGGCGATCCATGCCACCGCCCTGCGGCAGCGCCCGGAAGGTTTTGCCGGCCGCGCCGGCGAACTGATGCAGCGCCATGGCGACGAGGGCGCCGGCGCGATCGCACAGGACATGTTCGCAGCGCTCGCCGAGCATCTCAGGGCCTTGCGCGAACCGGACGCACAGGCTCGGCTCGAACGGGCCGCCATCCTGCTGGCCGAGGCCCGGACGGTGTTCTGCTTCGGGCTGCGCTCGGCCTTCCCGGCCGCCTATATGCTCGACTATATTCGCGACCTGATCGGCGCCGGCTCGGTGCTTGCGGACGGCACGGGCGGACGCGGCATCGATGCGCTGCGGCGGATCGGCCCCGACGACGTCTTCTTCGCCGTGTCGGTCTCGCCCTACACACGCCTGACCCTGCAAGCCGCCGAACTGGCCAAGGCCAAGGGCGCCAAACTCGTCGCGCTGACCGACAGCCCGCTCTCGCCGCTCGCCGCTCTCGCCGATGCGACGGTGCTGGTGCGGACCGAAACGCCGTCCTTCTTCCACACGATGACGCCGGCCTTCGCCGCAGTCGAATGCCTGGCGGCGCTGATGACAGCGCACAAGGGCACAGCCGCTCTCGCCGCCATCGCCCGCCACGAGGCGGAGCTTCACGCCGCCGGCACCTTCCACCAACCCAGAGCCGCCAAGCGAGGCCGCAAATGAGCCATGTCCTGCACCGGGTCCTCGGCAAGACCTATCCCGTCGCCGCCTCCGGCACCGGCGTCCTGCTGCGCGACCGCGACGGCCGCGAGCATATCGACGCCTCGGGGGGCGCCGCGGTCTCCTGCATCGGCCATGGCCATCCCGATGTGCTCGCCGCGATGCATGCGCAGATCGACAAGCTCGCCTATGCCCATACCAGCTTCTTCACCAGCGACGCCGCCGAGGAACTCGCCGACCACCTGATCGCGCGGGCGCCCGCCGGCATGGGCTCGGTCTATTTCTGCAGCTCGGGCTCGGAGGCGATCGAGGCCTGCCTAAAGCTGGCGCGGCACTACTTCATCGAGACGGGCGAGCTGAAACGCGTCAACTTCATCTCGCGGCGGCAGAGCTATCACGGCATCACGCTGGGCGCGCTCGGGGTCGGCGGCCGGATGAAGGACCGCGCCGCCTTCGCCGACATGCTGATGCCGGGCCATCACATCTCGCCCTGCTTCGAGTATCGCGGCCGCCGCCCCGATGAGACCGCCGAGCAATACGGCTTGCGCGTCGCGGACGAACTCGAGGCGAAAATCCTGGAGCTCGGCCCTGAAACCGTCTGCGCCTTCGTCGCCGAGACCGTGGTCGGCGCGACCCTGGGCGCGGCGACCGCGGCACCCGGCTATTTCAAGCGCATCCGCGAGATCTGCGACCGCCATGGCGTGCTCCTGATCCTGGACGAGGTGATGTGCGGCATGGGCCGCACCGGCACGCTGCACGCCTGCGAGCAGGAGGGTGTGGCGCCGGACCTGATGGCGATCGCCAAGGGGCTGGGCGGCGGCTATGCGCCGATCGGCGCCATGCTGGTCTCGAAGCGGATCGCGGAAGCCGTCCGGCAAGGCTCGGGCATCTTCCCGCACAGCCAGACCTATGTCGGCCATCCGCTCGCCTGCGCCACAGCGCTCGCCGTGCAGAGGGTGATCGAGCGCGACGACCTCCTCGCCAATGTCCGGCGCCAGGGCGCCCGGCTGGAACAGCGCCTGCGCGAGCGCTTCGGCAATCATCACCATGTCGGCGACATTCGCGGGCGTGGCCATTTCTGGGGCGTCGAGATCGTCGCCGACCGCGCGAGCAAGACGCCGTTCGACCCCGCACTCAAACTGAATGCCCGGATCAAGGAAGCGGCGATGGAGCGCGGCCTGATGATCTATCCGATGGGCGGCACGGTCGACGGCACGGCGGGCGACCATGTCCTGCTCGCCCCGCCCTTCATTATCGATGCCGCGACCGTCGACACCATCGTCGAGCGGCTGGGCGACGCGGTCGACGCGGCGCTGGGGGCGGTGCAGCCGGCCTGAAAAGACCACCAGGCGGGCCGCCAAAGAGCCCGCCTCAACCAAGGGGAACTGCCATGAAACAACTGAGCGTGAAACGACTGAAACAGGCGGGCCTCGCCGCAATCGGCCTCGCAGCCATCGGGCTTTCGACGCCGGCCGCGGCGCAGTCGGGAACGCTCGACCGCGTCAAGGCGCGCGGCGAGCTGATCTGCGGCAACCATATCGCCCTGCCCGGCTTCGGCCTGCAGGGTCCGGACGGACGCTGGGACGGGCTCGACATCGACCTTTGCCGGGCCGTCTCCTCGGCGATCTTCAACGACCCGAACAAGATCAAGTTCATTCCGACGACGCCGCAAATGCGCTTCCTGGTGGTGCAATCGGGCGAGGTCGACATGCTCGCCCGCAACGCCACCTACACCATGTCGCGCGACACCTCGGCCGGCATGTCCTGGCCGATCATCAATTATTTCGACGGCCAGGGCTTCATGGTGCGCAAGTCCCTCGGTGTCAGCGAGGCCAAGGGGCTGAGCGGCGCCTCGATCTGCGTGACGCAGGGCACGACCACCGAGCTCAATCTCGCCGACTTCTTTCGCGCCAATAATCTGAAATACGAGATCATCGGCTTCGCCACCAATGAGGAAGGGGTCAAGGCGCTGGAGGCGGGACGCTGCGACGCCTTCACCACGGATTCCTCCGGGCTTGCCGCCGAGCGGCTGAAATTCGCCAAGCCCGACGAATTCATGATCCTGCCGACCCTGATCTCGCGCGAGCCGCTCGGCCCGGCCGTAAAGCGCGGCGATGAGAGCTGGTTCAATCTGGTGAAGTGGACGCACTACGCCATGCTCAACGCCGAAGAGCTCGGCGTGACCAAGGCCAATGTCGACGAGATGCTGAAATCGACCAATCCCGAGATCAAGCGCCTGCTGGGCGTCGAGGGCAAGTTCGGCGAAGGCCTCGGCCTGAGCAACGACTGGGCCTACCGGATCATCAAGCATGTCGGCAATTACGGCGAGAGCTTCGAGCGCAACGTCGGCATGGGCTCGAAGCTGCAATTGAAGCGCGGGCTGAACGATCTCGCCTCGAAGGGCGGGCTGCAATACCCGCACCCGATCCGCTGAAGCGGCGGCTTCCGCGAAACACACCGCGCCGGCCGCATGCGCCGGCGCGACTTATGCCGGGCTGAACCACCTGAGCCGAAGGGACTGGCTTCCAAATGCGAATCGCACTGATCCATGCCCTGCGCCATTCGCCGCCGCCGATCGAGGCGGCGTTTGCGCGGCTGTGGCCTGAAGCCAGGCTGATGAACCTGCTCGACGACAGCCTCTCGGCCGATCTCGCCCGCGATGGCGGAATCTCCGAGGCGATGACCGGGCGCTTCCTCAGCCTCGCCCGCTATGCGAAGGCCACCGGGGCCGATGGCATCCTCTTCACCTGCTCGGCCTTCGGCCCTTGCATCGAGGCGGTGCAGCGCGAACTTGCGCCGATGCCGGTTCTGAAGCCGAACGAGGCGATGATCGAGGAGGCGGAGGCGCTCGGTGGCCGCATCGGCCTGCTCGCCAGCTTCGCGCCGACGCTTCAGTCGATGCCGCCGGAGTTTCCGGCGTCGCTGACGGTGATGCCCAAGCTGGCCGAGGGTGCGCTCGCAGCGCTCGACCGCGGCGACGGGCCGGAGCATGACCGGCTGGCGGCGCAGGCGGCGGGCGAGCTGGCGGATTGCGATGTGATCGCGCTCGCCCAGTTTAGCCTGGCACGGGCTGCGCCTGCGGTCGCGACCGCGACCGGAAAGCCGGTGCTGACGACGCCGGAGAGCGCGGTCAGGAAGCTGAGGCGGCTGCTGGGCTGAGCGCCGCTCAGAGTCCTTCCATCCGGCGCAGCGCCTCGAAATGCTTGGTCGCCTGATAGACCAGCACCTGGCGCCATTCGCGCGCCGTGGCCTCGATCTCGCCCTCCGGAATCAGTTTCAGGGGCCGCCCGGTCGACATGGCCAGCACCTGCTGACGGCAGGCACGCTCGAGGAAATAGAGGTCGTCGAAGGCGACCGCGACCGACGGCCCGCCGATGGTGACCCCGTGATGGGCGAGGAAGGTGATGTCGACATGGCCCTGCTCGCGATTGGCCGCGGCGATCGCCTCGCCCTCGCCCTCATCGAGCGCGAGCCCGCCGAAATGGTCCTGGTAAAGGGTGCGGCCATGGAAGCGGCAGGCGGTCTGGTGCGCCATTTCCAGCCGGCCGCCCTCGACCATGGTCAACGCCGTGGCATAGGGCATGTGGACATGCAGCACGGCGACATGGCGCGGATTGGCCTTGTGGGCGGCGACATGGATGTTGCGGGCGGTGGCCTCGACCTCGCCCTCGCCTTCCAGCACCTGGCCGTGCTCGTCGATTAGCAGCAGGTCGGAGGGGCGCATCTCCGACCAGTGCACACCATAGGGGTTGATCAGATAGCGCGGGCGCCCGTCCGGGCCATCCGGCAGCGCCACCGAAAAATGATTGCAGATACCCTCATTGAGCTCGAATCTGGCGGCGAGGCGCAAGGCGGCGGCAAGATCGCGGCGCTGTTCGGTCATGGTCGGCTGGGGCATCGGGTCGGTCCGCGTCATGGTCGGGCGTGACCCGACCATCTCTCGACAATGAGACCCTCGGATCAGGTCCGAGGGTGACGACCTCAACCAGACATGACAAGGCCCGGCGCGCGGGCCGGGCCTGTCGGGATTCGCATGACGGAGCGGCAGCTCACTTCGGCGCCAGCACCATCACCATCTGGCGGCCTTCGAGCTGCCAGTCGCTCTCGACCTTCGCGATGTCGACCAGATCGGCCTTGACGCGCTCGAGCACCTTCACGCCCAGATCCTGGTGAGCCATCTCGCGACCGCGGAAGCGCAGGGTCACCTTGACCTTGTCGCCTTCCTCGAAGAAGCCGTGCATCGCCTTCATCTTGACGTCGTAGTCATGCTTGTCGATGCCGGGGCGCAGCTTGATCTCCTTGATCTCGATGGTGCGCTGCTTCTTGCGCGCCTCCGAAGCCTTCTTCTGCTCGAGGAAGCGGAAGCGGCCATAATCGAGGATCTTGCAGACGGGCGGCTCCGAGTTCGGGGCGATCTCGACCAGATCGAGACCGGCATCCTCGGCGATCTTCAACGCCTCGAAAAACGAGACGACGCCGCGATTGACGCCCACATCATCGATGAGCTGAACATCGCGCACGCCACGAATGTCGCGGTTGGAACGGGGACCGTCCTTGGTCGGGGTGGGTGCTGCACGGAACGGACGACGAATGGCTGTATTCTCCTGTGACTGGCGCCTCGGGCGCCGTTGAACAGACACATTGCACAACGCGTAGCGTTGTCAATGGACGGCAAAGTCAAATGGTGAGCGAAAACGAAGGATTCCAGGCTCCACCGCCGGCGCGGAGCGGCAAAGCCGGATCAGCCGTTCAGCGCCTCAACGCCCGAGCAGGGCGCAATAGACATCGAGCGTCTCGTTGACCATCGAGGCCAGCGAGAAATGGCGTTCGACATGCAGGCGCGCCCGTCGCGCCAGCGCGTCCCTCGCGGATGGCCGCAGCGCCAGCGCCTCCTGCAGCGCAGCCGCCAATGCGGGCGCGTCGCCGGGCGGAATGCGCCAGCCGGTACGTTCGGAAGGCGCGACCTGCGGCGGCGCCAGCACCGTCTCCGGCACCGCACCGAGATCGGAGACGACGACCGGGACGCCCATCGCCTGCGCCTCGACGGCGACTCGGCCGAAGGCCTCCGGCTCGGTCGAAGGCACGGCGACGATCGCGGCCGCGAGCATCGCGGCGGGCATGTCGGTGCAATGGCCGACCCGGCGCACGCGCTTCTCCAGCCCGGCCCTGGCGATCTGCTCATCGAGTTCACGGACATAACCGTCGCGGCCCTGGGCGTCGCCGGCGAGGATGAAGGCGGTATCCTCGTCACCGGCATCGCGCATCAGCCGCGCCGCCTCGATCATCACCTTCTGCCCCTTCCAGCCGGTGAGCCTTCCGGGCAGGAGGACGATGCGCTGATGCGGCTCGACGCCCCAGGCGCGGCGCAATGCACTGACCCGCTCGGGGCCGACGGCCGCCGGCGCGAAGGCCGAGAAATCGGTACCGCGGTTGACGATGCGGATGCGATCGCGCGCGAAGCCGTGCCGCGCCAGGATGAGATCGGCGGTATAGGCGGAGTTGGCGATCACGACGTCGCCGCGCGCCATCACCGAATTATAGTGGTTCTTCACCACCGAGCGGCTGTTGTAGGAGCCGTGATAGGTGGTGACGAAGGGCAGTCTCAAGGCCCGCGTCGCCGCCAGCGCGACCCAGGCCGGGGCGCGCGAACGGGCATGGACGAGGTCCACCCGCTCCTGCCGGCAGAGCCTTGCGAGCTTGCGCACGTTCAGCGCCATGGCGAGCGGGTTCTTGGAAGCCGCTGGGAAAGGCAGCCAGATCCCGCCCTTGGCCTGCAATTCGGCGACGAGTCGTCCGCCCTCGGTCGCGACCAAGGCGCGGGCGCCGACCTCGGTCAGCCCCTCCGCGATGTCGACGGCGGTACGCTCGGCCCCGCCCGCTTCAAGCTCGGGGATGATCTGCAGCACCGTGCGCCCACTCAGCGGGTGGGTTTCGGTGGAGGGTAGCGAAAGTGGCGCGCCGGAGCGCAGACTGGTCGTCACCGTTCGAAAGGGCCTTCTTGCAGACGGCGGGTTTGCTATCTGCGCCATGATGGGCATAGCGCTTGCGCGAAGCACAGCGGCCCGGCGCAGATTCCCGCGGCTCGTCACAGGAGAGATAGGGTGAATATGGCTCAACCGCAATTTCTGAGCGTCGGCGAGGGCGCGCGCAGCCGGAGGATCGCCGTCCTGACCCAACCCGGCAAGGGTCCGGCCGTGGTCTGGCTCGGCGGTTTCCGGTCCGACATGCGCGCGACCAAGGCCGAGGCGCTCGCCGGCTGGGCACAGGCGAAGGGGCGTCATTTCATCCGCTTCGACTATGCCGGCCACGGCGAATCAGGCGGCGATTTCGCAGAATGGACCTTGTCGGACTGGCTCGACGACGTGCTCGCCGTGCTCGTTGCCCGCGTCGACGGGCCGGCCGTGCTCGTCGGCTCGTCGATGGGCGGCTGGCTCGCATTGCTGGCGACGCGGCGGCTGCGCGAGATCGCCCCCGAACGCGCACCGGCCGGGCTGGTGCTGATCGCGCCGGCGGTCGATTTCTCGGAAGAGCTGATGTGGGCACAGATGCCCGAGGCGATTCGCCGAACGATCCTCGATGACGGCGTCTGGCTGCGCCCGTCTGACTATTCTCCCGAGCCGACCCCGATCACGCGGGCGCTGATCGAGGACGGGCGCAATCACCTGATGTTCGGCCAGCCGATCGAAACCGGCTGCCCGGTGCATATCCTGCAAGGAATGAGGGATCCCGACGTGCCCTATGGTCAGGCGCTCAAGCTGGTCGAGCATCTGCCGCACGATCCGGTGGTGCTGACCCTGGTCAAGGATGGCGACCACCGCCTGTCGACGCCGGAGGACATCGGGCGCCTCGTCGCGGCCGTCGAGGGCAGCGCCCCGGCAGCCGTCTGAGGCCCTGCCCGGCGCCCTTTCCGCCCGGCCGAAAGGCCGAGCGGCGTGGGCGCCTAGAGCATGCTGCGAAAAAGTGGCCCCGGTTTTTCGCGCCAAGCATGCTCTAATTCATAAAATCGATCACGTTATCTGCATTTGGATGTTTCCGTCCAAATGCAGCGTGATCTAGTGCAGGCTGACCATCTTCAGGTCGTGCTCCCAGGCATTGGCCGTCGCGGCTTCACGCGAATCGGTCACCAGGATCGGCGCGCCATCGGCCGAGAGCAGCGCGAAGAGCTGCAAGCCGGGCTCGATATGCGGCGCCTGCGGGAAGATCCGCGCCAGCTCGTCCGAGGTCATCGGCTTGAGATAGGCGACCTGTCCGGCGCCGAGGGCGGCGAATTCCGCGGTGGTCAGGGGGTTGTTTCTGGTCTCAGTCATCGCGCCCTCCTTCAGAGCAGTGCGAGGCGGTTTGATTGTGCACTCGTGATCATGAACGGAAGGCAAACCGCATGCCTTTCACCGAACCGACCTCCTTCAGTCGCGGCTCATGATATCGATACGCCGGACGAGCCGTTCCGGTTCCGGACGAGCGAGGTCGATCGCCAGCAGCCCGTTCGAGAGATCGGCGCCGAGCACCTGCATGCCGTCGGCGAGCAGGAAGGACCGCTGAAACTGCCGCGCGGCGATGCCGCGATGCAGGAACTGGCGCGTCTTGTCGTCGATCTGGCGGCCGCGGATGCTGAGCTGGTTCTCTTCCAGCGTGATCTCGAGCTGTTCGCGCGAGAAACCCGCCACCGCGAGCGTGATCCTGAGCTTGTCGGGCTCATCCTCCGTGCGCGGCAGGCGCTCGATATTGTAGGGCGGATACCCCTCTCCGGCGCCTTTGGCGACCCGGTCGAGCGCTCGCTCGATATCATCGAAGCCGAGCAGGAAAGGATGCGACAGGCTAGGCGGACGCGTCATCACGAAGCCCTTTGAAAGGCGCCTCTCGGAGATCGCAGGGCCCGCTGGCGCAGCACCCTGCCGGCAGCGGGCGAACCCCACTGCGTGCTGACGATATGGCGAGCGGCCGCCACAGCTTCAAGCCCGCAACCGGGCCCGGATCAATCGAGGGCCGCGATCAGCTCGATCTCGAGCAGCAGGCGCGGATCGACCAGCGCGGTGACGCCGACCATGGTGCTGGCAGGATAAGGCCCTTCGCCGAGATACTTCACCCGTACCTTGTGGATCGCCGCAGCCTTCTCCGGCGCCAGGCCGACGACATAGCTGACCGTCTTGAAAACCTTCGAGAAATCGGCGCCGGCTGCGGCGAGCCCGGCGGCGAGATTGGCGAAGACCTGTTCGGCCTGGGCCGAAAGATCGCCCTCGCCGACCACCTGCCCCATCGCGTCGAGCGCGATCTGGCCGGAAATATGGACCTGCCTGCCGGCGGTGACGACCGCGACATGGCAGTAACGCCCCGGCGGCGCGAGCGCGGCTGGATTGATGCGGTCGATCTTCACCGGCATGGACAAACCCCGAGATTCGAAGCGCGGCGCATGCCCGTGGGCTGCGGAGCGGTATGGCAGCCTAGGCTGCCGGAGCGGCGCGCTGCAATCGAAGGATGTCTGCCTCGGTGGAGGGGATGGTACAGCCACCCCGGCTTGAACGGGGGACCTCTAGATCCACAATCTAGCGCTCTAACCAACTGAGCTATGGCTGCACGGCTTCGCGAAACTCGCGATGCATATCCCTGCCGACATGGCCGGCGGGCGCCGGCTCGATCCCGATCCAGCGACGGCGCGGAACCTAGTGCCGTGCCGCGCCGAATGCAACGGGGAAATTGAGGCCGGCGCACAGAAGCTGTGCCGGCCGCGGGATCAGGGACGCGGAAGCTCCTTGCGGGCGGTCGCGGCGAGATCGCCGAGATGGCTCGACAGCGATTCGTAGCCGCGGCGGAAGGCCTTGGCCTGGAGAGCGACCGCATCGGCTGCGCTGCGGGTGTGCGCCAGCGTCTCGATCTCGCCCAGCGTCGCCTTTAGCTCGGCGCAGGCATGGTCAAGCACCTTGGCCTGGATCGCGCCGAAGGCGCGGGTCAGCGCCAGGGTCTGGCTCAGCCAGGGAGCAACCGGCTCGGCCGCGACCTCGATCGCGGCGATGAAGGGTTTCGGCGGCGTGGCCGGGGGTGGCAGAACGGCGGCCTCGACGGACTTCGTCACAGCGGCGGGCTGCGCAACAGGCGTGACAGCAGGAATGGCCGCAGCAGGTCTTGTCGGGACTGGCTTGGCCAGAGCCAGCTTGGCCGCCTTCGGCGCGTCGACTTTGCTGCGCGGGGCAGCGACCTTGGCGACGCCGCTGGCCGCGATCTTACGGTCCGGCGCGGCCTTTGCGCGCGGCGACTTCGCAGCGGCCTTGCGGGGGGAGTCCGCGGCGGTCTTCTCGGCAACGATCTTGCCGGCGCTCTCGGCCACGACCTTCGGCGCAGGCGCGATAGCCGACGGCGCTTCGGCGGGCTTCGTCGGCGCAACGGAAACGGGGAGCCGGGCAACAATGGCGGCGACGGCGTCGGCGATGGCCGGCTTCGCAGCGACCGGGGCCGGGCTGGCCGGCACCGTCTTCGCCACGACAGGGCCGGCCACGACGCTGGCGGTGGCCGCTGGCGCCGGCTTGAGCGGAACGGTCGCGGCAGGGTTCTCGGCGGGCTTGGGAGCGACCGGAGCCGGCTCGACCTTGGCGGGAGCCTGAGCGACCGGCGCGGGAGCCGGCGGGCTCGCCCGTGCAACCATGTTGGCTGGAATGGGCTGCGATTCGCTCATCGCCTTGACCGGAGCGAGGCTGATCGGAGGTTTGCCAGGCATAGTCTGCTTCGCCATCACCGTTCTCCTTCATGTTTCGGGCAAGGTGGACCTGCTCAAATGGCGGCCGGACAAAGGCCCGGCTACGCCCCGCAAGATCCATGCCGCCCTGGCAGCAGGCGGTATCAGTCGGCCGGCTACTTGCCAGCCGGCCTCACTTGGCCTTCGTGGCCTTGGCCGCCGTCTCGGCCGTCTTGGCGGCGGCTTCCTGGACCACCGAGCCCAGTTCCTTGAGCTGCGTCTGGAAAGAAGCCATCTGCGACTTCAGAAACTCGGACTGGTGCTGCAGCACCTCGTTGACGTCGCGCGAACGCACCAGCTTCTGGGCGAGTTCGAAAGCGGCCGCGACATTGGCCTCGGCATAGCCGATCGCCTTGCGGGTGGCGTCCTGGGTGCTGACGCGGGCCGATTCGGCGGAGCCATGGACGCTGTCGACGGCCTTGTGAGCGGCATTGATGAAGCCGTCGAAAGCCTTGCGCGCCTGGTCGACGCTCTTCTCGGCGAATTCGCGCATCTCGGTAGGAACCTCGTAAGGGGTCTTGCCGTCCATGATCGATCCTCCTGCTGGGTTGAGGCCGGGCCGCCGCACAGATCGGCAAGCTCTATTGTGCACTGCAATATCATTTTTGCACTGCGATGACAACGCCGCACGGACCGGGCGGCAGCCGGCACATTAACGCTGTTTGGAAACGTCAGGGGAGAGCGCGGGTTCCCGCATGGCTTCACAAGGATTTGGTCGCTATTAAAGTTTTGTTAGGCATAATCACGCCGGATTGCAGAGTCGCCGGAAGAACGGGACGGAATGAGCGGATCCGAACAGGATTGGACGACCTTGGGCAGCGCGCTGGCGCTGGACGGCGCGCTTGCGCCGTTCGCAGCGGGGGGCGCTTTGCTGCTCTGGTCCGTCGATGGCCAGAAACTGCTGCACGCCAATCCGGCGGGCAAGGCCTTGCTCGCCCAAGGCCCTGCCATGTTGCCGGCTGGCTTGCAAGACCGGCTGCGCCTGCTCGGCAGCGGCCTAGCCGCACGCCAGGCCGTGCGGCTCGAGCGCCTGCGCTTCGGCACGGGACTTTCCGGCCTCGTCACCTGCGCCTGCCTGCTGGTCGAGGGGGCGCCCGGAAAGGCGCTGGCACTCGGCATCGCCGGTTCGGAATTGCGCCGCCTCGGCATCGACATCGCAGCGCTGAATGCCGCGCCGGACACCTTCCTGCCCGCGGAACAGGAGGTTATCGCGGGCGAAGCTGCAGCAGCGGAGCCGACCAGCCCGGCCACAGGCCAGCGCCGCGCCAATCTGCGCTTCCTCTGGGCAAGCGATGCGCAAGGCCGCTTCGCCAGCGCCTCACCTGAATTTGCCGAACTCGCCGGGCCGGATGCGGCAGCCGCCCTGCCCGGCCGTCGCTGGAGCGAACTCCTCGACCGGGACGTCCTCGATCTCGACGGCGACCTTGCGCAGCGCCTGGCAAGCGCCGCCACCTGGAGCGGACACGCCGTCCTCTGGCGCGTCACGACGGGCGAAGGCGCGCGAGTCGAATTGTCCGGCTTCCCGCTCTTCGACCAGGCGCGCGCCCCGGCCGGTTTCCGCGGCTTCGGCCTGGTCCGGCACGCTGAAAACGAAGACTTCCCCGAGCGCGAGGCCGAGACGACAGCGGCCGCGCCGGCCGCCGAGGAAGCCGAGCCGGCAAGCGGCGCCGAGAGCGCCACGGACGAAGCCTCGATTGTTGCAACCGGCGAGGACCGGCCTGCCAGCGAGGCCGATGTCGCGAGCGCTGACAGCAGCATCACGGACGTTGCCGAAGCTGTGGACAACGTCGAAGCCGGCGGCGCGGCGACGGCCGATTCGCCGGTCACCGAACAGCCCGCCGCCGTCGACGAGACGCCGGAGGCAGAGGCCGTTGACGCCGAGGCCGCCGAGGCCGAGCCTTCCGAACCGGCCGGCGAGGCCGCTGCCGGCTCCGAGGATTCGGATGCCGAGCCGGCGCCCGGCAATGTCGTGCCATTGCGCAATGGCCAGCTCGCCGCGGTTCGTCCGGTGCTCGAACCGTCGAAAGCCCATTTGTCGTCGGCCGAGCGCAACGCCTTCCGCGAGATCGCCAAGGCTCTCGGCGCCCGGATCGCCGGCGATGACGAAGGCGAACCACGCCTGCCGGCGGCGACGCCTCTCAAGGTCGCCCGGGACGAAAGATCGGCGGCATCCGAGACGGCTGCGCCGACGCAGCGCGCGGCTGCTGTCAGCGATGCCGTGCCTGCCGTCTCCGAAGGCCGGCCGCGCCTCGCCAATGCCCATGCCGAGATTCTCGACCGTTTGCCGATCGCTGTGCTGGTCAACCGCGACGAAACGGCGCTCTACGCCAATCGCACCCTGCTCGACCTGCTCGACTATGCCGATCTCGACGATCTGGCGGCGGCGGGCGGCGTCAGCCAGCTGATCAAGGGCGCCAACCGCAGCGCCGGCGGCGCCATGATCCTGGTCGACCGCAAGGGCGGGCTGGTCAGCGTCGACGGCAGGCTTTCCAGCATCGGCTGGCAGGGCGAGCCGGCGACCTTGATGGCTTTCCGCAACAGCGTGCCGGGCGGTGACCTCAAGCTGCTGACCGAGGAAGAGGCGGAGCAGCAGGAGCTCGCGGCCGAATTCGAGGCCGAAGAGGAAGAGGTCGCGGCGCGCGTCGCCTCGCTGAAGCTCGAAGGCTCGGCCAATGAATCGCGCGTCGCCGAGCTCAGTGCCGTGCTCGACACGGCGACCGACGGCGTCGTCACGGTCGACGGGCGTGGCCGCATCCTCTCGCTCAACAAGAGCGCCGAGGCGCTGTTCGGCTATGATCAGCGCGAAGTCGCGGGCGAGCTCTTCACTCTGCTCTTTGCGCCGGAAAGCCATTCGCCGGCGCTCGACTATCTCGACGGGCTGATCGGCGGCGGCGTCGCCTCGCTGATGAACGACGGCCGCGAAGTCGTCGGCCGCGTCCGCCAGGGCGGCCGCATCCCGCTGTTCATGACCATGGGACGGATCGCCGAGGGCCCGGACAGCAAGTTCTGCGCCGTACTGCGCGATATCACCGCCTGGAAGAAGACCGAGGGCGAGCTGGTCGAGGCCCGCAAGGCCGCCGAAAAGGCCAGCGCCCAGAAATCGGACGTGCTCGCCAAGATCAGCCACGAGATCCGCACGCCGCTCAACGCCATCATCGGCTTCGCCGAGGTGATGGCAGAGGAGCGCTTCGGGCCGATCGAGAACGAGCGCTACAAGGAATATCTGCGCGACATCCACCAGTCGGGCGGCTATGTCATCAGCCTGGTCAACGACCTGCTCGACCTCGCCAAGATCGAGGCCGGCAAGCTCGACCTCGATTTCGTCAGCGTCAGCCTGAACGACATCGCCCTGTCGGCGGTGAACCTGCTCCAGCCGGAAGCCCAGCGCGGACGCGTCGTGCTGCGCTCGGGGCTGGCACCGAAGCTGCCGCCCGTCGTCGCCGACGAGCGCTCGCTGCGCCAGATCGTGCTCAACCTGCTCTCCAATGCGGTGAAGTTCACCGATGCCGGCGGCCAGGTGATCGTCTCGACCGCGCTCGGCGATCAGGGCGAGGCGATCCTGCGGGTGCGCGACACCGGCATCGGCATGGACGACGAGGAGATCGCGCTGGCGCTCGAACCCTTCCGCCGCGTGCAGACGACGCGCAAGGCCGGCGGCACCGGACTCGGCCTGCCGCTGACCAAGGCGCTGGTCGAAGCGAACCGCGCCGCGCTGACCATCACCAGCGTCAAGAAGGAAGGCACGCTGGTCGAGGTCACCTTCCCGCCGCAACGGGTCCTGGCCGGCTGAGCCGGCGGGAACCTCGCATTCGGGCCAGGCTCCGCAACGGTGGAATGATCTAAAGCAACGTCCCGCTCAGGATCAGCGAGGCGATGCTGAAATAGATCGCCAGCCCGGAGACATCGACCAGGGTCGCGACGAAGGGCGCCGAGGCACTGGCCGGATCGAAGCCGAGCCGCGTCATCACGAAGGGCAGCATCGAGCCGGTCAGCGAGCCGAAGGTGACGATGCCGAGCAGGGCCGCCCCCACCGTCGCCGCCACCAGCAGCCAGTGTTCGCCATAGTCGTAGAAGCCGAGCTTCTGCCAGAGCACGACGCGGACGAAGCCGATCGCCCCGAGGATGGCGCCGAGGGTGACCCCGGTCGGCAGTTCGCGCAGCGCGACGCGCCACCAGTCGCCCGGCGCAAGCTCGCGCAAGGCCAGCGCCCGGATGATCAGCGAGGTCGCCTGCGAGCCGGAATTGCCGCCCGAGCTCATGATCAGCGGAATGAACAGGGTCAGCACGATCGCCTTCTCGAGCGCGCCCTCATAGTGCTGCAGCACCGAGGCGGTCAGCATCTCGCCGAGCAGCAGCACGCTGAGCCAGCCGGCGCGCTTATGGATCATGCTGAAGAAGCCGATCTCGCGATAGGGCAGGCCGAGCGCCTCCATGCCACCGAGCTTGTGCACGTCCTCGGTGGTCTCGGCGATCATCGCATCTATGACGTCGTCGACCGTGACGATGCCGAGCACGCATTGCTTTTCGTCGACCACCGGCACGGCGAGCAGATTGTATTTGGCGATCAGCCGCGCCACCTCCTCGCGATCGGTCAAGGGAGAGACCGAGACGGGCTCGCGCCGGGCCGCGGCGGAGCCGACCGGAGCGCCGGGCTCGGCGGCGATCAGCCGGCGCAGCGAAACCGCCTGCCGAAGCGTGCCGATCTCGGGGTCGACGACATAGATCGCATAGACCGTCTCGCGGCTGCGTTCGACGGTGCGGACATGCTCCAGCGTGCGCGCGACCGTCCAATCGTCGGGCACGCTGACGAATTCGGTGGTCATGATCGCGCCGGCGCTGTGCTCGGGATAGGCGAGCAGGCAAACCAGCTCGGCCTTGGTCGCGGCATCGAGCTTCGCCACGAAGCGATGGCGCTCCGGCTCGGAGAGATCATAGCGGAACAGGTCGGCAGCGCGGTCGGCCGACATCTCCTCGATCAGCCCGACGGCGCGATCGAGTGGCATCGCCTTGAGGATCGCCGCCATCCGGGAGAGCTCCGGCTGGTCGAGGACGTCGGCCGCGAGCGCCCTCGGCAGTTCGAGCAGCACGGCGGCGACGAAGGCCGCCTCGTATTCGTTCAGGCTGACGACGATGTCGGCGACATGGCGCCGGGCTAGATCCGCGGCCAGCACCGGAGCGGAGACGGCTTCGGCGGGCAGGATTTCGGTGATTGCGGCGTTCATGGCTCGCTTCCCTCATGGGTCAGGCGCCCGGGCGGGCCGGAGACGGCAAGGACTGTCGACCGGGACTGTCGCTTGGCATGGGGTTCAAAGGTTCCTGTGGAGCCGCCGGCCAGCATCGGGCTGCAGGCTGGCGGGCGCAGCCGACATGGGCCGGTTGGCAGCCGGCGTCAAGCCCCCTCCCGGCCGCACCGGCGAGCGGGAGAAACTGCAAGGCCGCCGGGCGCCGCCACGCGTTGGCGCGGGCGGCCCGGCGTTCTAAGCTCAGCGCGACCTGTCACGGCGAGCGAGCGAACGCGCATGCATTTTGCCCTCAGCGAAGAGGAAGAGCTGATCCGCGACAGCGCCCGCAAGCTCGCGGCCGACCGGCTCGCGCCGCTCGCCGAGACGCTCGACCGCGGCGAAGGCCGGGCCGAATTCCTCGGCAATCTGAAGCTGCTCGCCGAGAACGGCTTCATGGCCCTCAACATCCAGGCCGGCTTCGGCGGCTCGGAGGCCGGCACCGTCGCCTTCGCGCTGGCGCTGGAGGAGCTGGCGGCCGCCTGCGCCTCGACGGCGGTAACGACCTCGGTGACCAACATGGTCGGCGAGGTGATCCAGGCCGTCGGCAGCTCGCGGCAGCAGGCCGAGCATCTGCCGAAGCTCGCCGACGGCACCTATCCGGCCGGCGCCTTCTGCCTGACCGAGGCCGGCGCCGGCTCCGACCCGGCCGCGATGAAACTGCGCGCGCGGCGCGAGGGCGACGCCTATGTCCTCGACGGCGAGAAGATCTTCATCACCTCGGGCGAATATGCCGGGCTCTTCGTCGTCTGGGGGGTGACCGATCCGGACGCGCCGAAGGGCAAGGGCATCTCGGTCTTCCTCGTGCCCGCCGATACGCCCGGCGTCAGCGTCGGCAAGGCCGAGAAGAAGATGGGCCAGACCGGTTCGGCCACCAACACGATCAGATTCGAAGGCGCCCGCATCCCCGCCGACGCGCTGATGGGCAAGGAGAATGACGGCTTCCGCGTCGCGGTCGGCGAACTCGCCGGCGGGCGCATCGGCGTCGCCTCGGTCTCGCTCGGCATCGCCCGGGCGGCGATGGACGCCGCCAAATCCTATGCCCGCGAGCGCAAGCAGTTCGGCCAGGCGCTGACCGAATTCCAGGGACTGCAATGGCTGATCGCCGATCGCGAGCTCGACCTGCACGCCTCGCGCCTGCTGATCCTCGACGCTGCCGCGAAGAAGGACCGCGGCGAACCGTTCTCCAAGGAAGCCTCGATGGCCAAGCTCTTCGCCTCGGAGGCTGCGCATCGCTGCACCGATGCGGCGATCCAGATCCATGGCGGCGCCGGCTATTGCCGCGACTTCCCGGTCGAGCGCTATGCGCGCGACGCCCGGATCACCCGAATCTATGAAGGAACCTCCGAGATCCAGCGCCTGATCATCGCCCGCGAGACCTTGCGCCAGCTCGGCTGAAACCCGCCTTCGTCGTTCCCGGCAAGCAAAGCGCAGGTCCGGAACGACCGAGAATAGTCAGCCTCAACCAAACGGAAACGCCCATGACCCTGACCATCTATGGCTGCCATCGCTCGCGCGCGACGCGCAATGTCTGGCTCGCCAACGAGCTCGGCATCGCGTTCAAGCAGGTGCCGGTGATCCAGGCCTATCGCCTCGCCGATCCAGACGCCCCCGGCGCGCCGCTCCACACCCGCAGCCCCGAATTCCTGAAGGTCAATCCGAACGGACATATTCCGTCGATCGACGATGACGGCTTCGTCCTGCACGAATCGCTGGCGATCAACCTCTATCTCGCCCGCAAGCATGGCGGGCCGCTGGCGCCCAAGGACGTGCAGGAGGAAGGGCTCGCAGCGATGTGGTCGCTCTGGGCCGCGACCGAATGCGAGACCCATGCGCTCAACCTGACCTATCACCTCGCCGCCTACCCGCCGGAGAAGCGCGATCCGGCCATCGTCGCCGCCGCGCTCGCCGCCCTGCCGGCCCCCTTCGCCGTCCTCGACAAGGCTCTGGCGGAAGGCGGCGGCTACGTCATGGGCGGGCGCTTCACCGTCGCCGACATCAACGTCGCCGAGGTCATCCGCTACGCCAAGCCGGCGACGCAGCTCTTCGACGCGGCCCCGAACGTCAAGGCCTGGCTCGAGGCCTGCCATGCCCGCCCGGCCTTCAAGGCGATGTGGGCGGCGCGCGAGGCAGAAGCGGCGTAAACGACGGACATTCCACCGTCATTCCGGGGCGCGCCGTCCCGGAATGACGGGGAGGCTCGACCGCTCCCAGGCGCAGCTCTCGACACCGCCTGAAACTCTTCAGAATACGGGTGGCCGGGCCCAGCCCGACTGCCTACTGACGCAGGCTGACCCGCCCTGCGAAGACAGACTGCGCGATGACAACACCGCCCTCCACCAGCTCCCTGCGCATGGGCCCGATCGAGTGGCTCCTGCTTGCGATCCTCTCGGTGCTCTGGGGCGGGTCCTTCTTCTTCAACAAGCTTACCCTGGCCGAATGGCCGCCCCTCGCCGTGCTGCTGACCCGGGTTGGTCTGGCGGCACTCGCTTTGCAACTGGCCGTGCGGTTGTCCGGGCTTTCCATGGCGGTCGGCCGGCCGATCTGGCTCGCCTTTTTCGGCATGGGCATTCTCAACAATCTGATCCCGTTCAGCCTGTTCCTCTGGGGGCAGCAGCAGATCGCCAGCGGCCTCGCCTCGATCCTGAACGCGATGACGCCGATCTTCAGCGTGATCGTGATGCAGATTTTCGGGAATGAACGGGCGACCGGACCGAAAATCGCCGGCGTGCTGGCAGGCCTTGCGGGTGTCGCCATCCTGATGGGCCCGGACGCGCTCGGTGGCCTCGGGCTCAACCTCATCGCGCAACTGGCCTGCGTCGCCGCGACGGTCTCCTACGCCTTTTCGGGCCTGTATGGCCGCCGCTTCCGCGAATTGCCGCCGCTGGTCACCGCCGCCGGCCAGCTCAGCGCCTCGACGCTGATGACGCTCCCGATCGTCCTCCTCGTCAACCCGCCCTGGACCCTGCCGCTGCCCTCCCTGCAGGTCGTCCTGGCGCTGGCCGGCCTGGCGCTGGTGTCGACCGCGCTCGCCTATGTCATCTTCTTCCGGATCATGCGCACCGCCGGGCCCAGCAACGTCATGCTCGTGACCTTCCTGATCCCGGTCAGCGCCATCCTGCTCGGCTCCGGCCTGCTCGGCGAAGAGCTCCTGCCGCGCCATTTCGCCGGGATGGCCGCGATCTTCGTCGGGCTCGCGCTGATCGACGGCCGCCTCACCACCTCGTGGAGAGCCGGACGAGCGGGTGCCCCGACCGCTTGACCGGCCTCGGCCGAGCACAGCCCTTCCAAGAGCAAGCCATTACCGCATCACCCGGCCGGGGGGCGACGTTCACGCTGTGGACGCCGCCAGCGTGGCAGCGAGCTTTATTGCCAATAAATTATGAATTGCTCTAGGGTTACATGATGACTGATTGAGGCTAAAGGGCATCACGGAATTAGCTGAACGATATCACAAAAAGCGATACGTCAGCGGGGAGCGGCAACGACCATGGATCTGAGGCAACTGCGATGCTTCATCGCGGTGGCGGAGGAGTTGCATTTCGGCCGGGCGGCCGAGCGGCTCGGTCTCGCGCCACCGGCATTGTCGCGCCAGATCAGCGCGCTCGAGGACGGCCTCGGCGTCACCCTGCTGACGCGGACCACGCGCCAGGTCGCCCTCACCCGCGCCGGCCTGATCATGCTCGAGGAAGCCAAGGCGATCCTGGTCAGGATGGAGCGCGCCTCGCGCTCTGTGCGCGAAGCCTCGCTGGCCTCGAGCAAGGTCCTGCGCGTCGGCGCGATCGATGCCGCCTCCTCGAGCTTCGTGCCGGAAGCGCTGGTCACGTTCCGCGCCCACCATCCCGGCATCGATATCAAGTTCGTCGAGGCGATGACAGTGCCGCTGGTGCAGATGCTGGAGGCCGGCAAGCTCGACCTCGCGCTGCTGCGCCCGCCGCGCAAGCCGACCGACTGCGCCTTCGAGGTGCTGCGGGTCGAACGCCCGATCGTCGTTCTGAACGAAGCGCACCCGCTCGCCGCGCGTGACGACCTGACGATGCAGGATCTGGTCGGCGAGCCCTTCGTGGTGCCATCCAAGCGGATACGGCCCTTCGCCTACGACCTCGTCATGGCCTATTTCGAGAGCGTCGGCGCCGTCCCCAACGTCATCATCGAGGCGACCGAGAAGCCGGCGATGATGTCGGCGGTCGCCGCCGGGCTCGGCATGTCGCTGGCGCCGGACTGGGTGTCGCGGCTGAGCTTTCCCGGCGTCACCATGCGCCGCCTGCGCGGCGCGCTGCTCGACCCGCCGCCGCCCGGTGCGCTCGTCGGCGTCGCCTGGCGGCCGCAGCAGAAGCTGTCCGCGCGCGACGATTTTCTCGCCATCCTGCGAGAGAGCGTCACGCTGATCGACGAACGTATAACCCTACCCTTCACCGTGCCGGTGCACGCCCGAAAGCCCGCGATGCGCGCCGTCGCGACCCAAGCCGGAGGTTATTGATGAGTTTGAACAAGATCGAGTCGGCGCAGGGATTGCGTATCCGCTCGACCCAGGATTTCGCGGCGGGATTGTTCATGATCGTCCTGGCCGGGCTCGCGCTGTTCCTTTCACGCGATCTGGCGACCGGCACGCTGCGCCAGCTCGGCCCGGGCATGCTGCCGAAATCCTTCGCGGTGATCTGCGCCGCCCTCGGCCTGCTGCTGAGCATCAACTCGCTGCGTTACAAGGGCGAGAAGCTGGCAGGCTGGTCCTGGCGCGGCGTGCTGTTCGTGCTCGGCGCCGCCTGCCTGTTCGGCCTGACGATCCGCGGCTTCGAGATCGGCCCGCTTAAGGTTCCCGCGCTCGGCATGCTGGTTTCCGGACCGATCGTGGTCTTCGTCTCCGGACTCGCCGCCGAGGACGTCAAGCTCAAGGAGCTGACGATCTTCGCGATCGCGATGACGATCGCCTGTGCCCTCCTGTTCAAATATGCGCTGAGCCTGCCGATCCCGCTGGCGCCCTGGCTCTTCGGGATCTGACACGATGCATGACATGATCGCCAATCTCGGGCTCGGCTTCTCGGTCGCGCTCGGCCTGCAGAACATCGCCCTCGCCTTCGTCGGCTGCCTCGTCGGCACGCTGATCGGCGTACTGCCGGGCGTCGGCCCGGTCGCCACCATCGCCATGCTCCTGCCGATCACCTTCGGGCTCGATCCGGTCGGCGCCCTGATCATGCTCGCCGGCATCTATTACGGCGCGCAATATGGCGGCTCGACGACCGCCATCCTGGTCAACATCCCCGGCGAGGCGACCGCCGTCGTCACCACGCTCGACGGCCACCAGATGGCCAAGCAGGGCCGGGCCGGCGTGGCGCTCGGCACGGCGGCGATCGGCTCCTTCGTCGCCGGCTGCTTCGCGACGCTGATCATTGCCGCGCTCGGCGCGCCGCTGACCAAGCTCGCCTTGCTGTTCGGCCCGGCAGAGTATTTCTCGCTGATGGTGATGGGCCTGTGCTTCGCTGTCGTGCTGGCGCGCGGCTCGATCCTCAAGGCCTTCTGCATGATCATGCTCGG
This sequence comes from Allobosea sp., assembly GCF_017308075.1. Taxonomy (GTDB): domain Bacteria; phylum Pseudomonadota; class Alphaproteobacteria; order Rhizobiales; family Beijerinckiaceae; genus Allobosea. Next base: position 354,968 of record NZ_JAFKFX010000023.1, on the reverse strand, counting down.
CCTGCTGCTCTCGACCGTCGGCACCGACCTCGAGACAGGCCAGGAGCGCATGACCTTCGGCTTCCCGCCGCTCGCCGACGGCATCGACTTCGCCGTGCTGGCGATGGGCGTGTTCGGCTTCGCCGAAGTGCTGCGCAACCTCGAAAATCCCGAGGCGCGCGACGTCGTCAAGGCCAAGATCGGCCGGCTTCTGCCGAGCTGGGAAGACATCAAGCAGTCGACGGCGCCATGCCTGCGCGGCACCTTCATCGGCGGCACGCTCGGCATCCTGCCCGGCAACGGCGCCGTGCTCGGCCCCTTCGCCAGCTATACGCTAGAGAAGAAGATCGCCAAGGATCCCTCGCGCTTCGGCAAGGGCGCGATCGAGGGCGTCGCCGGTCCGGAATCGGCCAACAACGCCGGCGCCCAGACCGCCTTCATCCCGCTGCTCACCCTCGGCATCCCGCCGAATGCGGTGATGGCGCTGATGGTCGGCGCGATGACCATCCACGGCATCATCCCCGGCCCGCAGGTGATGACCAAGAACCCGGAGCTGTTCTGGGGCATGATCGCCTCGATGTGGATCGGCAATCTGATGCTGCTGATCATCAACCTGCCGCTGGTCGGCGTCTGGGTGAAGCTTCTGCAGGTGCCCTACCGTCTGATGTTCCCGGCGATCCTGATCTTCTGCTCGATCGGCATCTATTCGGTGAACAACCAGCCGGTCGACGTCGCCTTCACCGCGCTGTTCGGCCTGTTCGGCTACCTCTTGATCAAGCTCGGTTTCGAGCCGGCGCCAATGCTGCTCGGCTTCGTGCTCGGCAAGCTGATGGAAGAGAAGCTGCGCCAGGCGCTGATCATCTCGCGCGGCTCGTTCATGACCTTCATCGAGCGGCCGATCTCGGCCGGGCTGCTGCTGGTGGCCGTCGCGATCCTGGTCATCGCGCTGCTGCCCTCGATGGCGAAGAAGCGCGACGAGGTCTTCACCGAATGACGGGGTTGCCTCGGCGGCCCTGCGCCGCAAATCTCTGGATAACCGCTTAATGGGAGGAATACGCATGAAGAAGCTCGCCCTCGGCGTCGTCGCCGCACTGGCGCTCGCCGCCCCGGCCCAGGCGCAGACCAAATATCCGGAGCGGCCGATCACCATGATCGTGCCTTTCGCGGCCGGTGGCCCGACCGACATCATCGCCCGCATCGTCGGCGAGAGCATGTCGAAGACGCTCGGCCAGCAGGTCGTGGTCGAAAACGTGGCCGGGGCCGGTGGCACCACCGGCATCACCCGCGCGCTGACCGCGGCACCGGACGGCTACACCATCGCCATGGGCCATCTCGGTACCTTCTCGGCGGCGCCTGCGACCTATCCCGGGCTGAAATACGACCCGATCAACGGCATGCAGGCGATCGGCCTCGCCGGCGGCACGCCGATCCTGATCGTCGCCAAGAAGGATCTCGCGCCGAAGGACCTGAAGGAGTTCGTCGCGCTCGTGAAGGCGAGCCCGGACAAGCTCAACGAAGCGCATGCCGGCGTCGGCTCGGTCTCCTGGACGACCTGCACCCTGCTCAAGGGCCAGCTCGGCGTGCCGAAGCTGAACTCCGTCGCCTATCGCGGCACCGGTCCGGCACTGAACGACCTGGTCTCGGGCCAGATCGACTTCATGTGCGACCAGATCGTCAGCGTCTCCGAGCAGGTCAAGGCCGGCACGATCAAGGCCTATGCCATCGCCTCGGCCGAGCGCTCGCCGGCCCTGCCGAACATCCCGACCACCAAGGAAGCCGGACTGCCCGAGTACCAGATCGAAGCCTGGAACGGCCTCGCTGCGCCGAAGGGCACGCCGAAGGAGGTCGTCGACAAGCTCGTCGACGCGCTCGACAAGGCGCTGAACGACGAGAACGTCAAGAAGCGTCTGCTCGATCTCGGCACGGTGATCCCGACCAAGGAAGAGCGCACCCCCGCCGGCTTTGCCGCGCTGATCAAGCGCGACGCCGACAAGCTCGCGCCGGTGCTCTCCGCCGCGTCGAAGTAAGCTCCGGGCGCCGAACCCGCACAGCATCGTCACGGCGGGCCGCAAGGTCCGCCGTTTGCTTTTGGGCCCTATAGCAACGGACCGAAAAGTGGAATCCACTTTTCTGACAATTCCTATGCGAGAACAATGAGATAAATCACCGTGAGCGCGTCCGTTCGGACGCGCGGCGATCTAGCGGGGCCCATGTGCTTCCGGAGGAGACATGATGAACCGGACGATTCGCATTGCCGTTGCGCCGCTGACGCCGGAGGCCTTCGCGCCCTATGGCCGGTTGCTGTGGCCGGACGGCCCGCGCGATGCCGGCCGCGACGGCTACGACATCTGGCTCCAGCCCTTCGCAGCCGAAACCCGGCCGCGCCTGCAGATCGTGCGCTATCACGCCCGGCCATTCACCGTCGGCGTGATCGAACGCCATCTCTGCGTCACCGAGGCGCGCCTGCCGCTCGGCGGGCCCCCGGCGATCATCGTGGTCGGAGAGCCTGCCGAGACGCCACCTGCGCCCGAAGCGCTACGCGCCTTCCGCCTCGACCGCACCGGCGTGATGTTCCATCGCGGCACCTGGCACGCCATCGACGCCTATCCAGAGGTCGGGGCCTATGCCGATTTCCTCTTCCTCTCCGAGGAGGCCACCGTCGACGAGCTCTTCGCCAATGCCGGCAAACCGCCGCAACGGACTCAGGTCCATGATCTCGCGGCGGTGGGCATCGACGTCGTGATCGACACAAGCCCCTGACAAGACGGGAAAAACCTCAGGCGCGTTCACGAATCGTCACAGCTCGTGAACGCGTATGGGCGGAACCCCGCGCTCGCCTTTGCCGTTCTTGCTGCCGAGGTTTCCCTCAGAAGGAGAACGGACATGATCAAGAAGCTTGCGCTCGTTACCGCCCTCGCCATCACCCCGGCCGCGGCCTTGGCCCAGCAGAATCCTCAGGGCGCCCAGGGCGGCGCTCTGGGCGGTGCCACGGCCGGCGCGGTCGGCGGCGCGGTGGTGGGCGGCCCGGTCGGAGCCGTCGTCGGCGGCGTCGGCGGTGCCGTGGTCGGCGCGATCATCGGCGACAACACCCCACGCTTCAAGACCTATGTGGTCGAGCAGCGCGTCCCGTCCTATACTTATGCCGAGCCGGTGGTCGTCGGCGCGACGCTGCCGCGCGAGGGCGTCCGCTACTATGAGGTGCCGCGCGAGTTCGGCGAGACCAATTACCGCTACACCGTCGTCAACGATCGCACGGTCCTGGTCGATCCGCAGTCCCGTCGCATCGTCCAGATCATCGAATAAGCGGCCGGTTTCGGAGCTCCGGCTGAGCTCGCGCCATCGCGGCCTGAGTGAAAGCCGGCAGCGGGGGCCCGCCCAGAAATGGGCGGGCCTTTCGCATGACAGGCGCGCCGCACTTACAAGATCGTGCCGGATAGCGGCAGCCAGAGGCGACGGTCGAAGCTGAACTTCTCTTGCCCGATCACAGCGACGGAACTCCGGCCGGCATGGGCAGGGTTGATCAGAAAGTTGGCGCTGCGCGGTGCGGCGAAAGAGGGAACCTTCAGCACCGGCGTGCGGCCTTCCGCCAGCCAGGCGTCGCCGACCTGCTTCGGATCCTCCGGCAAGGCCGCCACCTCCTCGCAAGCGGCCCCGGCGAGGTCGATCTCGATCAGGACATAATCATCGGGGATCAGGTCCGGCTCGAGATCGAGATGGACGCGGACCTCCAATATGGCCAGGGCGGGGTTCTCGGCGGTGTAGACGACCGGCCGCCCCGGCGAGTTCCAGCGCCCGCCATAAAGCCTCGCGCCCTCCCCGCCGAGATCGGCGAAGGCGGCGCGGCAGACGCGCCAGACCCGCATCAGGCAGCGATGCCGTGCGCGATCCGGCCGAGCAGCGTCTCGACTTCGGCCGCACCCGCGCTGGTGTCGAGCAGCGCGATCGGCTTTTCGCCGCCCAGTGCCTCGGTCGGCCGGCGCAGCCATCTGCCGGCCTTTTCCTGCGAGCCGAAGGTCTCCTCCGCTTCTGCGATGACCCGGGCGGCCCGGACCAGCCGGTCGGACTGCTCGCTGGTCAAGGTGCCGATCTTGCGCCGGTGGCTGAGCGTCTTGCGCGGCAGCACGACCTCGTCGATCTCGGCCAGCGTCATGCGGCCGCTGGCGATGACATGTTCCACCGCCGCCACCGGAAAGCCGCGCCGGACCGCCGCGATGATCGCGCGCGCACTGTCGAGCGGAGCACCGATCACCTCCGGGCCACCCACCACGTCCACTGCACGGATCGTCGTCACCATCGTCTCCCTGGCAATATGCCTACAGAATAGGGGCATATCGCCAAAACGACAAGGACAGGCGCTCAGCGCGTCCCGAACATGCGGTCGCCGGCATCGCCGAGGCCGGGGACGATGTAGCCGTGATCGTTGAGACGCTCGTCGATGGCCGCCGTCCAGATCCGGACATCGGGATGGGCGTCGCGCATGCGGGCGATGCCCTCGGGCGCCGCGAGCAGGCAGACGAAGCGCAGATCATGGGCGCCGCGCTCCTTCAGCCGGTCGACGGCGGCGACGGCCGAGTTGGCCGTCGCCAGCATCGGGTCCATCACCACGATCATGCGGTCGGCGATGTCGGAGGGCGCCTTGAAATAGTACTCGACCGCCTGCAGCGTCTCGGGATCGCGGTAGAGGCCGATATGGGCGACGCGGGCGGCCGGCACCAGTTCGAGCATGCCGTCGAGGAAGCCGACGCCGGCGCGCAGGATCGGCGCGAAGACCAGCTTCTTGCCGGAGATCACCGGCTGCATCGTCTTCTGCAGCGGCGTCTCGACCTCGATCATCTCGGTCGGCAGGTCGCGCGTCACCTCGTAGCAGAGCAGCATGCCGATCTCGTTCAGCAACTGACGAAAGCTCTTGGTCGAGCGCTCCTTTTCGCGCATCAGCGTCAGCTTGTGCTGCACCAGCGGATGGTCGACGACGGTGACGCCGTCGGAATGCGTGGTCATTCGTTATGCCCCCTTGTAGCGGCGATGGGATAGGTTCCCTGAAGCAAAGCTGCCGTCCCGGCCGCAGCGAAGCGGAGCGCCGGGATCCATCATAGAGTTCTCCGCCCTTCGATGGCTCCCGGAGCGGCCTGCGGCCGTCCGGGATGACGGCAGATTTCCGAGCCTTTACCTCATCGAGGTTTAGAATACCGTGCCGTCGCTGACGATGGTCAAGGGCGGCCCGCCGCCTTCGCGTTTCTCGGCGGCGATACGGCGCCCGGCCGACCAGGTACCGCCTTCGAGCACCTTGGCGAGCGGCAATTGCTCGCGGGTCAGACCAAGACGCTCGCGCACCAGCGCTCCGATCCGGTCGAGCAGGGCGACGGTGAGCGCCCGCCATTCGACCACGATCTCGGAGCCGACCGCATGGGCGCCGGAGCGATCCTCCTCCTGCTTCAGCGCGATCACGCCGAGATCGAGGAACAGGCCGCCATTGCGATATTCGGGCAGGCCCGTGAGCTCGTCGATGTCGACGACCTCGATGCCGGCCCATTGCAGCGGCTCGATCAGCGAATAGCTCAGCCATTGCGAAAGCTTGTGGAAGGGCATGATGCCGGCGGTGACGCTGCCCTGCGCGATCAGCGGGTGCTTCCAGCTGTCGCCGAGCGGGATGCCGGCATAGCTCAGGCGCGAGGGCCAGATGCCGCCGAGCACCTCCAGCACCTGCGACAGGATATAGCTGGCGCGGAGCGTGCCGCCCTCGGCCGCCGCGAACAGCCGGTCGAACAGGCCGCCGGGCCGGTCGAGCCCATGCTTTTCGAGCTCCTCTCCGAGCCGGTTGAGCAGGGCGGCGCGGCCTTCGAGGCTGACCAGCGGATTGGCCTCGCCGGCCTGGAAGCCTTCGGCCAAGCTCGCCGCATCGAGCCGCTTCAGCACGTCGCTGTCGACGCGTAGCGGGTCGGCGGGATCGCCGGAGAACAAGCCGGCGGCGAACATGTCGAGCGAAGCCAGCGCCAGCCCTTCCGAACGGCCGATGAGCATACCGGTCAGCCCGTCGCGATAGCGCCAGGCCGGGCCGGCGCCGGCGTCGAGCAGCACGCTGACGATGGCGAGGTCATAGGCGGCGCGGCCGCGCGCACCGGCATCGGCGAACCCGGCGGCTTCGTCGAGGCTGCGCCAACGGTCGACGCCGGCGACGACAAAATGCCGCCAGCGCGCATGGAAGGGAATATCGAGCGTCGGATAGTTCTTGCGGATCGTCGCCAGGACATAATCCGCGCAGACATCGAGCCGTTCGGGATGCACGCTGAAATGCGAGAGCCGGCCGTCGAGGCCGAGCTGCAGCATCTCCTGCGCCCGCTCGCGGATGACGGCTGGCTTCAGCAACTGGCGGACGGCTTCGGGATTGGAGTCAGGCATGGCACTCAGAATTTCTCGAGGTCGCGGCCGACCGTGGATTTCAGCGCGTTGTCGCCGGGCGTGCCGTCCGGCGAATAATAGCCCGCGGCCTTCTTGGCCTCGATCTCGACCGAGGCGTCGGGCGGGATCAGCTCGGGCGGGATCGCGACGCGCTCGCCGATCTCGATGCCGCTCTCGACCATGGCGTCATACTTCATGTTGGACATCGACATCAGCCGGTCGATCTTCCTGACGCCAAGCCAGTGCAGCACATCCGGCATCAATTGCTGGAAGCGGGCATCCTGCACGCCGGCGACGCATTCGGTGCGCTCGAAATAGGTCGCGGCGGAATCGCCGCCCTCCTGACGCTTGCGGGCGTTGTAGACGAGAAACTTGGTGACCTCGCCGAGCGCCCTGCCCTCCTTGCGGTTGTAGACGATCAGGCCGACGCCGCCGCCCTGCGCCTCCTTAACCGCCTCCTCGATACCGTGCACGAGATAAGGCCGGCAGGTGCAGATGTCGGAACCGAAGACATCGGAGCCGTTGCACTCGTCATGGACGCGGCAGGCGAGCTTGCGCCCGGGATCGGCGATCGCCGCGACCTCGCCGATGACATAGGCGGTGATCGAGCCGATCGGCGGCAGGAAGACCTTGAGGTCGGGCCGCGTCACCAATTCCGGATACATGCCACCGGTCTGCTCGAACAGGGTGCGGCGCAGCAGGTTCTCGCTGGTGCCGAAGCGCTCGGCGATGCCCGGCAGATGCCAGACCGGGTCGACCGCGATCTTGGTGACGCTGATGTCGCCGGAGCCGTGCAGGATATGGCCGTCGGCGGCGAGCCGGTGCCCAGCCATGGCGGCGAGGATTTCCGGCAGGTTGAGCCTCGCCTTGGTGACGGCGATGGTCGGGCGGATGTCGACGCCCTCGCCGATCCACTGGCCGAAATCCTGAGCGACGCGATGGCCGAACGGGTCGAGCGAGACGATCTTCCCGGGCTCGAACCATTGCGGCTGCGGCAGGATCTCGGCGGTCGGGTGGGTGTTGGTCAGGTCCGGCCGCTGTGCCGGATTCATGGCGCGGGCCGAGATCGCGAGCGCCCGATAAACCGAATAGGAGCCGCCATGGGCGCCGATGACATTGCGATCGGCGGGGTTGGTGGTCGAGGCGATGACCGGGCCGCGCTCCTCTGGCGTCGCCGCGCCCCAATGGATCGGGAAACGGGCCGCGGCACCGCCGGGCTCGGGATGGGAGGTCAGTCGGATATGGCTCGTGCGGTTCTGCGACGTCATCGGCAGCTTCGCTTCTCGAATGGACAAGGGCCCCGTGACGCGCAGCGCCCCGGGGCCCTTTTGGACCATTCGAAAGAGTGGATCAGCGCGATGCAACCGTCAATCGGCGGGTTCCGGCAGACTCCTGCGCCGCTCGCCGTCACGGCCGACATTCTTCGGCCATCCACGCCGCGCCACGTTGTTGTCTGATCGACGCCTGCTCGTGGACACCCACCGCGAAGGCGGGAGTGACGGCGGCCCCCTACTAGAACACCGCGAGATAGCGCAGCAGCGAGATGATGCCGATGATGATGACGATGATCTGGAGGATGTTCTTGATGTTGCCGTCGAGCGGCAGCATCCGCACGAGATAAAGCACCAGGCCGATGACCAGCACGGTGATGAAAAGCGAAATCAAAAGACCCATGGCTCAAATCCTCTTGTCGCGGCCGAAAGCCGGCCCCCCGAGGCACTGCTTGCCAGCCGATCGCAAGCATAGCACTCGGTAAGACAACGTGGAGCCTAGGGAAAAGGTTCCGAGAGGATCGCTGGCTTGGGCTTTAGACAAAGCACTTGATGCCGTCATGGTCGGGCTTGTCCCGACCATCCACGTCTTCGCTTCGCTGGTCCAAGACAGTGTCCAAGATGTGGATGCTCGCCACAAGGGCGAGCATGACGAGCGGCTTAACCCGCAATCCGCCCGAAATCCGCCACGGCGCGTGTCGCCTCACGGAGCTGGTTCAGGAGCTTGAGGCGGTTGGCGCGCAGGGCCGGGTCGGGATCGTTGACCGTGACCTTGTCGAAGAAGGCATCGACCGCCGGGCGCAGCTCGGCGAGCGCCGCCATGGCGCCCTCATAATCCTCGGCGGCGATGGCGGCTTCGGCCTTCGGCGTCGCCTGCGCCAGCGCGACGGCGAGCGCCTTCTCCTCGATCAGACCGGCAGCGGCGATCAGCTGGAGATCGGCGGCAGCCGCGAAAGCGCCCTCGCCATCCTTCTTCTCCTCGGCCTTGAGGATGTTGGCGGCGCGCTTGTAGCCGGCGAGCAGGCTCTTGCCGTCCTCCGTTTCGAGGAAACGGCCGAGCGCGGCGACGCGGCGGGTGATCAGCAGCAGGTCGTCATTGCCGGAAGCGCCCTCCCCCAGCACCGCATCGACCAGATCATGCCGCGCGCCCTGGTCGCGCAGCATCACTTTCAGGCGGTCGTGGAAGAAAGAGAGGAGATCCTGAAGTCCCTCATAGACAGCCTCTGCGACAGAAGCGTTTGTCTTTTCGAGCCTCCTAAAAATGAAATTTAGCGAGCCATCACGAATTTCAGTGACCGGCATCTCCGCAATCTCATCATAAGCGATCAAAGGAGCCATCAGCGTTCTACGATGAGAATCCGCCAATTGCCTGATGATTCTAATTTGAAGTTGTACGGCCAACTTCATGAACGGCAGCCGCACCCCATTCTCCACCACCAGCCGGATCACGCCCAGAGCCGCGCGGCGCAGCGCATAGGGGTCCTTGCTGCCGGTCGGCTTCTCGTCGATCGCCCAGAAGCCGACGAGGGTGTCGAGCTTGTCGGCGAGCGCCACCGCAACTGAGACCGGATCGGCCGGGACGCGGTCGGAGGGGCCGAGCGGCTTGTAATGTTCCTCGATGGCTGCCGCGACCGAGGCATCCTCGCCCTGCAGCTCCGCATATTTGCGGCCCATCAGCCCCTGCAGTTCCGGGAACTCGCCGACCATCTCGGTCGGTAGATCGGCCTTGGCGAGCTTCGCCGCACGCTCGGCCTGCTTCGGGTCGGCGCCGACGATTGGAGCCAGTTCCCTGGCCAGCGCCGCGATGCGCTGGACGCGCTCGCCTTGCGTACCGAGCTTGGCGTGGAAGACGACGCCGAGCTTGTCGAGCTTGGCCATGCGCTGGTCGAGCGGCTTGTCCAGCTGGAGGTCGAGTTTTTCCGCGCTCGCCTTCAGCGTATCGAGATCGGGCAGCGGGCCGCGATCGGTCGCCCAGAAATAGGCGGCATCGGAGAGCCGGGCGCGCACGACCCGGCCATTGCCGGCGGTGATCGCCTGACCGCCATCGCTGGCGACGAGGTTCGACACCGGGATGAAGCGGTTCGCCAGCTCGCCGGTCGCGGGATCGCGCAGCACGAAGCATTTCTGGTTGGCGCGGATGGTAGCCCGGATCGCCTCGCCGGGGATGTCGAGGAAGCGCTCCTCGAAGGAGCCCATCAGCACGACCGGCCATTCGACCAGCCCGGCGACCTCCTCCAGCAGCCCCTCATCCTCGACCAGTTCGAGTCCGGCGGCAAAGGCGAGGTTCCTGGCGTCGGTCGCGATGATCTCCTTGCGGCGGTCGGCATCGAGCACGACCCTCGCCCGCTCCAGGCTCGCGACATAGTCGTCGAAGCGGCGGACCGTGATCGGCCCCGGCGCATGGAAGCGGTGGCCATAAGTGGTGTTGCCGGAGGTGATGCCATCGACCTCGAAGGCGACGATCTCCGGATCCTCGGTCTCGGCGCCGAAGGTGCAGAGGATCGAGTGCAGCGGACGTACCCAGCGCAGGCTGGCGCCGGCGGCCGAGGCCTTGCCCCAGCGCATAGACTTCGGCCAGGGGAAGGCGCGGATCACCGCCGGCACGATCTCGGCGATGGCCGCAATCGTCTCCTGCCCGGGCTTCTCGATGATCGCGACGTAAGAATCGCCCTTCTTCGGATCGCTGACGATGGTCGCTTCGCCGAGCGAGGCGAGGCCGGCAGCCTTGAGGAAGCCCTGCACCGCGGCGTCCGGCGCGCCGACGCGCGGCCCCTTGCGCTCCTCGCGGACATCGCGCCCGCGCACGGGGAGGCCAGCGACGGTGAGCGCCAGCCGGCGTGGCGTGGCGAAGGCTTTCGCCCCCTCATAGACCAGGCCGCGCTCGACCAGCGCATCGGTGACAAGCTTCTTCAGATCCTCCGCCGCCTTGCGCTGCATGCGGGCGGGGATCTCTTCCGAAAAGAGTTCGAGCAGGAGATCAGGCATCAGTTCGCTCCCCCGCCGGCGGTTTTCAGCCAGGCGGCGCCGCAGGCCTTGGCGAGCTCGCGCACGCGCAGGATATAGCTCTGGCGCTCGGTGACCGAGATCACGCCGCGCGCATCGAGCAGGTTGAAGACATGGCTCGCCTTGATGCACTGGTCATAGGCGGGCAGAGCGAGCTGGTGCCTGGCGCCGCCATCGGCCTCGCCAGCAGCGAGCAGCGCCTTGCACTCGGCTTCAGCGTCAGCGAAGTGGCGAAAGAGCATCTCGGTGTTGGCATGCTCGAAATTATGCCGCGAGAACTCCTGCTCGGCCTGCAGGAAGACGTCGCCATAGCTGACGCGATCCTCACCCTCGAGGCCGTTGAAGTTGAGATCGTAGACGTTCTCGACGCCCTGGACATACATCGCCAGGCGCTCGAGCCCATAGGTCAATTCGCCGGCGACCGGCGCGCATTCGACGCCCGCCACCTGCTGGAAATAGGTGAACTGGCTGACTTCCATGCCGTCGCACCAGCACTCCCAGCCGAGCCCCCAGGCACCAAGCGTCGGGCTCTCCCAGTCATCCTCGACGAAGCGGACATCGTGCAGGGCAAGGTCGACACCGATCGCCTTGAGCGAGTCGAGATAGAGCTGCTGCAGATCCGGCGGCGACGGCTTCAGGATGACCTGGAACTGGTAGTAATGCTGTAGCCGGTTGGGGTTCTCGCCATAGCGCCCGTCCTTCGGGCGGCGCGAAGGCTGGACATAGGCCGCGTTCCACGGCCTGGGACCCAGCGCGCGCAAGGTCGTCGCCGGATGGAAGGTGCCGGCCCCGACTTCCATGTCGTAGGGCTGGAGGATGACGCAGCCGCGTTCGGCCCAGAAGCGCTGCAAGGTCAGCAGCAGCCCCTGGAAGGAGCGGGTCGGATTCATCGAAGCGGAGGGCGACGCGGCCAAGGGCTCAAGCCTTCGAAATTTCAGGAAACAGGCGGTGTGCTTAGGGTCTGGCGGCGCGGCAGGTCAAGCGCGGACGCATGAACCCCAGCTGAACCTCGACGAAAGGTCTGCGTTCATTAAGGCGTACCTAATATGCGAGCCATCGCGGTCCGCGGCGTTCGGGGCGAACGCTTGAGCCGGACCAGCGTCCAGCAGCAGGAGATTTGCGATGCTGTCCAACCGTCTTGCCGCCGCCATGCTCGGCGCCGGCGTCCTCCTTTCCGCGGCGCTGATCGCCGCTCCCGCCTCGGCAGCGCCGGTCGGCGCAGGTAGTGCGCCCGCCGCCAGCGCCAGCGCCGATGGCGGGTTGCTCCAGCAGGTCTGGCATTACGGCCGGCCGCATTACCGCCCGAGGCCGCGCTATTATGGCCGCCCGGTCTATCGGCCGCGCTGCTTCTATACCGACCGGCGCGTCTGGAACGGCTATCGCTGGGTGATCCGGCCGGTGCGCGTCTGCCGATAACCCGTCCGGAAAATGAAGGCCGGCTGAACGGCTCGCTCCACCGCCGTTCAGCCGCCAGGCCGCAGATTGCCTCCCACAGCAACACGCGATTGCTCAGGCAGACGCCATGGACATCGCGAAGGAGGACCAGAACGTGCTGCGCAAACTGCTTCTCGGCGTTTCGGCCGCGGCTGCCCTCGGCGTCGCCGGCCTCGCCTCGACCATGCCGACCCCCGCCATGGCCCAGCCCTTCAGCGACGGCTACTATGCGGGGCCACGCTGGGGCGGCGGCTATGACCGGCCCTCTTACGGCTATGGCCGTCCCGGCTACGGCTATGGCCGCCCCTATTACGGGCCGCGCTGCTTCTACCGCCCGGTGCGCTATTGGGATGGCTGGGGCTGGGTCGTGCGCGAGCGGCGCATCTGCCGCTGATCAGGTGAGATAGGCCTCGCCGCGATGGAGCGCCTCGCTCTGCGGGGTGAAACGGCCATCGGGCCCATTCAGAATCAAAGCCGGCAGCAAGACTGCCGGCTTTCTGCTGCCGAGCCGGGCCGAGACGATGACGCGGATCGCCGGGCGCTCGGCCAGCGCCTGCACCGGCCGAATCGCGACCTCGCCGAACCCCGTGGCCAGCGCGGCCAGGATCTCGCCCAGCGCTTCGGCGCGGTGGATGATCGTCACCCCGCCTCGCGGTCGTAGAGCCCGCCTTGCCGCCTTCAACCAGAGGGTCAGCGGCGTGTCGGCGACATGGGCGGCGCGCCGGTTCGGCACCGGTGAGGCCCGGGTCGCACCCGCTTCGAAGAACGGCGGATTCATCGCGACCCAGGCGGCCGATCCGTCCGGCAGCCCTGCCAGCAAGGCGCCGTCCCCGCGCTCGCCGATCGCCGCGAGGACGACCCGGACGCGCTGATCGAGGCCGTTCAGGCCGGCATTGCGCGCCGCAAGCGCCGCGAGCTCCGGATCGCGTTCGAGCAGCACGACCGAGAGTGCAGGCTGACGTGTCGCGGCGGCGAGGCCGGCCGTGCCGACCCCGGCACCGAAATCGACAAGCGGCCCTTCCGCCAGCGCCGGCAGCGCGGCGGCCAGCAGAATCGCATCCGAACCGGCGCGGTGCCCCTTTTTCGGTTGCAGCAGGCGAAGCTGGCCGCCCAGCAGGCGATCTTCGCCGATCGCGCCGAGGCCCGGCAGGATCTCATAGGTCATGCTCTCACCGGTCATGGCATGTCATTCCGGTCGCAATTCGCCGCCAAAGCCGGCCTCGACCAGCAGGGCCCGGGCGCGCTTGCGATCGGCCTCGCGCACCAGCAGCCGGCGCGGAAAGGCGCCGATCATGCCTTCGAGCGCACTGATGTGCTGATCGGCGATCAGGCAGTCCAGATTGGCCGAGGCCAGCAGCGCCTCGATGGCGCCGAGCAGGACGAGATCATTGGAGCGGACCAGTTCGTGCATGGCGCCATGGAGCCCGTGGCCGATAAGCCGCGCAAGCGCAAAATCGCCGCGCTGCGACACCAACGCACCAGATAGTGCGGCGCGACGGTGATTGCCGGGGCTGGTCACGCATGCGACGCTCGTGGCAAAGGGCATTGCAGCAAAGACAGGGCGCATCAGCCGCGCCGGAAAAGTCGGAGTTTGAGCGTGGGCGTCGTCGTAGCCTTCGAGGACAAGGAAGCCGGCAAGGCCGGGATCGAGGCCCTGGTCGGCCTGACCCGCGCCGATATGGAACGCGTCAACGCGATGATCTTGTCGCGGACGGGCTCCCAGGTGACGATGATCCCGGAGGTCGCCAACCATCTGATCTCCTCGGGCGGCAAGCGTCTGCGCCCGATGCTGACGCTCGCGACGGCCGCGCTCTGCGGCTATGCCGGCGAGGGGCATGTCAAGCTCGCGGCCTCGGTCGAGTTCATGCACACCGCGACGCTGCTGCACGACGACGTCGTCGACGAGAGCGACATGCGCCGCGGCAAGGCCGCCGCCCGCATGCTCTGGGGCAATGAGGCGAGCGTGCTGGTCGGTGACTTCCTGCTCGGCCAGGCCTTCAAGATGATGGTCGAGGTCGGCTCGCTGCGCGCGCTCGACATCCTCTCGACCGCCGCGGCCGTCATCGCCGAGGGCGAGGTGATGCAGCTCGCCGCCGCCAAGAATACCGAGACGACCGAGGACGAATATCTCGCCGTGATCCGCGGCAAGACCGCCGAGCTCTTTGCCGCCGCCTGCGAGGTCGGGCCGGTGATCGCCGGCTCGCCCAAGGCCGATGCCGCGGCCTGCCGCAGCTACGGGCTCAATCTCGGCATCGCCTTCCAGCTGATCGACGACGCCCTCGATTATGGCGGCTCGTCCGGCGCGCTCGGCAAGAACACCGGCGACGATTTCCGCGAGGGCAAGATCACCTTGCCGGTGGTGCTCTCCTTCCGGCGCGGCGATGAGAGCGAGCGCGGCTTCTGGCGCCGCACTCTGCAGGAAGGCCAGATCGGCGAAGGCGATCTGGCAGAAGCGCAGGCGCTGATGCGCAAGCACCGGGCGATCGAGGACACGGTCGAGCGCGCCCGCCACTACGCCAAGATGGCCAAGGACGCGCTCGGCCTGTTCCCGCAATCGCCGATGAAGCAGGCGCTCAACGACGCCGTCGATTTCTGCGTGGCGCGGGCCCATTGAACGACGCTCCCGGAACGCCTTCCGGCAAGATGCAGGAACAGCCGGCCGAGATCGCCACGCTGTCATCCCGCCTCGTCTACGAGAATCGTTGGATGCGCGTGCGGGAGGACGAGATCCTCCGGCAGGACGGCTCCAGAGGAATCTACGGCGTCGTCGAGAAGACGGATTTCGTCGCCATCGTCGCCGTCGAGGCGAATGGCGACCTGCATCTCGTCGAGCAGTATCGCTATCCGGTCGGAGGCCGCTTCTGGGAAATCCCACAGGGGTCCTGGGAGAACCTGCCGGAGGCCGACCCGCTCACCGTCGCCCGCGGCGAGTTGCGCGAGGAATGTGGGCTCGAGGCCGGCGAGATGATCCAGGCCGGCTATCTCTACGAATGCTATGGCTACTCGAACCAGGGCTGCCGCATCTTCCTGGCGCGGCAGCTCAGTGCGGTGCCGCGCCAACTCGACCATGAGGAACAGGGCCTGGTCACGCGGCGCTTCTCCGCTGCCGAGGTGGCAGCGATGATCGAGAACGGCGCCATCAGAGACGCGACCACGGTCGCCGCAATCGGGCTCTTGACGCTCAAGGGCCTGCTGCCGGGCTTCGGGGTGACCGGCCGCTAGATCGCCGGTGCGGACCGCTACCCAAGCACCGTCGGCCTGATCCACCAGCCCGGCTTCCGGCGCGCAAGCGCCCTGGCCGCTGCCGCGCTCGCCCGACAATCATCGAACAGGGCAAAGCAGGTCGCGCCCGAGCCCGACATGCGTGCCAACCGGCATCCGGGCAAGGCGGCGAGCAGCGCCAGGACTTCGCCGATGACCGGCGCGACCGCCCTGGCTGGCGCCTCCAGATCATTGCCCGACACAGCCAGCGCGGTGGCAAAGGCCTCCTGCGAGGCCGCATGTTGGCCATTCAGCGCGAAGGCGCTCGCCCCTGCCGCATGCTCCTGCCCCCGCAGGAGACCGAGATCGCGGAACACCGCAGCTGTTTCCACCGCGACGCCCGGATTGACCAGCAGCGCGAACAGGCGCGGCAGTCGCAGCGGCGGGCCGAGCCGCTCGCCGATGCCCTGCATGATGCGCGTCTTCGCCGCGAGGCAGATCGGGACATCGGCGCCGATGCGCGCCGCGGCGGCATAGAGCACGGGCGCCTCCGCTGGCAGCCCGTTCAGCCGCGCGAGCAGGCGCAGCGCGGCAGCGGCATCGGCCGAGCCGCCGCCGATGCCGGATGCGACCGGCAGGCGCTTCACGAGCAGGAAACGGCCGGACCGCAGTCCCGGCACCTGATCGCGCAGGGCGTTTTCCGCCTTCAGCACCAGATTGTCGGCTGCCACCGAAAGCCCGGCAGCGAAGGGGCCGGAGATCGCGATCCCGCTCTCCGCGCCCGGCAGCAGCGTCAGCGCGTCGCCGACACCGGCGAAGGCGACGAGGCTGTCGAGCTCGTGGTAGCCGTCGGCACGCCGGCCGAGGATGCGCAGGCTGAGGTTGACCTTGGCCGGGGCGCGGGTGGTGAGACGAGCCTGCAAGGCTCAGCCGCCATCCTTCTTCGGCTCGGCGGCGCTCGCCGAGGGCGGCGCCTCGTCGAGCCCCTTCTCGATCTTGCGCAGGATCTTCTCCAGATCCTCCGGTTCCGGGCCGAGATCGCGGGCATGGTTCCACTGGAACCTCGCCTCGAGCGGGCGGCCGGTGCGCCAGTAGACGTCGCCGAGATGGTCGTTGATCACCGGATCGGAGGGGCGCAACTCCATGGCGCGCTCGAGCTCGACCACGGCCTCGTCATAGCGGCCGAGCCGGTAATGCGCCCAGCCCAGCGAATCGATGATGTAGCCGTCGCGGGGCCGCAAATCGACGGCGCGGCGCAGCATGCCGAGCGCCTCGTCGAGCTTGAGGTTCCGGTCCACCAGCGAATAGCCGAGATAGTTGAGGACCAGCGCCCGCTCGCGGCCGAGGGCCTCCGGCATCAGCTCCAGCGCCTTGCGCAGATCGGCTTCCGCCTCCGGCCAGCGCTTGGTGCGCTCATAGGAGATGCCGCGCGAATAGAAGAGATCCCAATTCGAGCGGCCGGGCGAGGCCAGCTTGCCGATCGCCTTGTTGTAGGCGTCGGCCGCCTCCTCGAAGCGCTTGCGCGAGCGGTAGATGTTGCCGAGGGCGGAAATCGCCTCGACATCGTCCGGACGCGCCGCAATCAGCGCCTCCATATGCTTCACCGCCTCCTCGGTCTTGCCCAGCGTCTCGAGGCCGAGTCCGATCTGGATGTCGGCCACCGGACGCAAGGCGGAATTCTCCGGCATGCGCCGATAGACATCGACCGCGTCCTCGCTCTGCTTGGCACGTTCGAGGATGTCGCCGAGCGTCAGCACGGCGAGATCATGGCTGGGGTCGAGATAGACCGCGAGCCTGAGGTAGAGCAGGGCCGTGGCTTCGTCACCCTGCAGGATTCCGGCGCTGGCCAGGCCATAGAGCACCTCGGCCGCGCCCTGCTGGGTGCTGGCGACGATGCGCGGCAGCGGCTCCTTGGCACCGACCTTGGCAAGCGCATCGCGCACCACGGGATGGTTGGGACGGACGCGCTGCTCGAATTCGTTGAGCGTCGCCAGAGCGGCCTCGCGATCGCCGGCCCGCGCCTGATGGCGCGCCCAAATATCGACCAGGCGCAGATTGGTCCGTTCGGCCTCATAGGCCGCCTTGAGCCGGCGGGTCGATTCGCTCTTGCGCCCGGCAATGTCGAGGATCAGCCCGGCATGAAAGTCGCGGAAGCGGTCGAAGGTCGATTCGCCGCGCAGCCG
Organism: Allobosea sp.; assembly: GCF_017308075.1. Taxonomy (GTDB): domain Bacteria; phylum Pseudomonadota; class Alphaproteobacteria; order Rhizobiales; family Beijerinckiaceae; genus Allobosea. The sequence goes on along the minus strand of NZ_JAFKFX010000023.1, from coordinate 337,501 downwards.
CTCCAGGGTATCCAGCGCACGCTTGGTGTCGCCCGAGCCGGAATAGGCCCAGGCCGCCAGCAATGTCGCTGTGATGTCGGCCGAGCGGCCGCGCCCGCCGCGCTGCAGCTGATTGCGGGCTGTCGCGTAGGATTTCTGCTTCAGAGCCCGCACGCCGAGCGCCAGCTGCGCCAGGCCGTTCGAGGGATCGCGCTGCACCAATTTTTCGGCAGCGCGGAAGGTGTCGCCCATGGCTCCGTCGGCGAGGAAAGCCACGAAGCCCCGCTCGAGTAGATCGCTGTTCTGCGGATCATCCTTGATCGCCTCGCGCAGATAAGCGGATGCGGCGGCAAGGTCGCGCCCCGCACCTGCGACCACTGCCGCGAGATAATTGCCTTCGAGGCTTTCCGCCGCTTCGAACTTCTCGACGGGGCGCGCCTGAGCCTGCGCCGAAAATGGCACGCCGCTCTGCAGAAGCGCCAGGAAAGCCAGCGCCAACACGGCGCTGCGGCCGCGGCCGTCGCACTTGAACGTCACGTTTACCATTCTCCCTCGGTCCGCCCCTCGCCCGCCGCCGGGAGCATGTCCGTGGACTGGACCGTGACCTGATCGGTTAAGCGCGCAACATGGCTGTTTCCGGGCGGCCCGACAAGCCTGCCGCTGCATTGCAGAAGACGCGCCACGCTGACGTGAAAGGGCGGGCCGCGAGAAACTATCGGCATTCCCGACAGATTTCATGAAGAAATCGGGCGTAGTCTTCCGAGCTGTCGCGGCCTTTCGCGACGATTCGCTTGGGACAGTTCGAATGAAGAAGGTCTCGCTTGCGCTCGCGGCCGTCCTCGCTCTCGCCAGCCTCGCTGGCGGCTGCGCGACGCCTGCGCCCGAAAAAACCGCTCCGGTCATTCGCAAGGGCTGATTCGCGGGCCCGCCGCTGCTTCAAGGCCGCGCCGGTCCAGCCGGCGCGGCTTTTCTTGTACCGGGTGGAAGACTGCAGAATTCCACCCGCCAGAAGCGTCAAGCGCTCCGGGAAACGCGAGCTCTACATGTTGGAATAGTTCGGGCCGCCTGCCCCTTCCGGCACCGTCCAGGTGATGTTCTGGGCGGGGTCCTTGATGTCGCAGGTCTTGCAGTGCACGCAGTTCTGCGCGTTGATCACGAAGCGCGGCTCGGTCTTGGCCTCGGGATCGGCATAGACGATCTCATAGACGCCGGCCGGGCAGTAGAGCCGCGCCGGCTCGCCATAGAGCGGCAGGTTCCGCAGCACCGGCACATTGGGATCGGTCAGCTTCAGATGGGCCGGCTGGTCCTCCTCGTGATTCGTCGCCGAGAGGAAGACCGAGGAGAGCTTGTCGAAGGAGATCTTGCCGTCGGGCTTCGGGTAGACGATCGGCGTGACCTCGCTGATCGGCTTCAGCGTGGCGTAATCGGGCTTGCCATGCGCCATCGTGCCGAAGGGCGACCAGCCGAAGAGCTGGTTCAGCCACATGTCGATGCCGCCGAGCGCGACGCCGCCGAAGGTGCCGAGCTTCGACCAGAGCGGCTTGACGTTGCGCACCGGCTTGAGATCACGCCCGATCTCGGAATCGCGCCAGCTCGCCTCGATCTCCGCGACCTCGTCATGGGCGCGGCCGGCGGCCAGCGCCGGCACGAGATGCTCCGCCGCCAGCATGCCGGACAGGATGGCGTTGTGGCTGCCCTTGATGCGCGGCACGTTGACGAAACCGGCGGCGCAGCCGAGCAGCGCCCCGCCCGGGAAGGTCAGCTTCGGCACGGACTGGAACCCGCCCTCGGTGATCGCGCGCGAGCCGTAGGAGAGCCGCTTGGCGCCCTCGAAGACGTCGCGAATCATCGGATGCGTCTTGAAGCGCTGGAACTCGTCGAAGGGCGAGAGAGTCGGGTTGGTATAGTTGAGATGGACGACGAAGCCGACCGAGACCAGATTGTCGTCGAAATGATAGAGGAAGGAGCCGCCGCCGGTCGACATGTCGAGCGGCCAGCCGAAGGAGTGCTGCACCAGCCCCTTCCTGAACTTCTCCGGCTTGACCTGCCAGATCTCCTTGAGGCCGATGCCGAATTTCTGCGGCTCGCGGCCCTCGTCGAGGGCGAAGCGCTTGATCGCGATCTTGGAGAGCGAGCCGCGGGCGCCCTCGCCGAGCAGCGTATAGCGGCCGCGCAGCTCCATGCCACGGGTGAAGCGGTCCGAGACGCTGCCGTCCTTGGCGATGCCCATGTCGCCGGTGGCGATGCCGGCGACCGAACCATCCTCGTTGAACAGGAGCTCGGCGGCGGCGAAGCCCGGATAGATCTCGACCCCGAGCGCCTCGGCGCGAGCGGCGAGATAGCGCGCGACCAGGCCGAGCGAACCGACGAAATTGCCGTGATTGTTCATCAGCTTCGGCATGGCGAAATTCGGCAGGCGGGCGCCGCCGGCCGGGCCGAGGAAGTAGAAGACGTCCTCGCTGACCTGGGTGTGCAGCGGGCGGGCCTCATCCTCACGCCAGTCGGGCAGGAGCTTGTCGAGGCCGAGCGGATCGATCACCGCGCCGGAGAGGATATGGGCGCCGACCTCGGACCCCTTCTCGACCACGACGACCGAAATATTCTCGTCGAGCTGCTTCAGGTGGATGGCCGCAGCAAGCCCCGCGGGACCGGCGCCGACGATGACGACGTCGTATTCCATGCTTTCGCGCGGGGTGCTCTGCGCTTCCTCGAGTGTCATTCTGCCCTCCGCCAACGGCCCGACCTGTCCCGATCCGCAGGATAGTTTATATGTGAACGATCATGAACGCCCGCGCAAGATCGGGCGGTATCGAGATTGGAAACCTTCTATCCGGGCGTAAGAGGCAATTTGCAACTGCGAAAGGCATGACGACGAGGTGGCCGTGAGACGTGCAGCCTGCCTGATCCGCCGGCTCTCGGCAGCATCGATGCGAGCAAGGGCGGCGGACGGGTCGCCTCACCAGTACGATCCGTGCTAGCTCACGACGCCATGTCGCCAGCCACGCCGCATCCCGCCGAAATCATCGCCTGGTATGCCGAAATGGGCGTATCCGAGGCGCTCGACGAGACGCCGCACAACCATTTCGCCGCGCCCCGGCCAGCGCCCCGCCCGGTTCTCGCCCCGGTACCGGCGGCGCCGCTGCGCCATGCTGCCGCGGCGACCGCACCGGACGAGGCGGCTGTTTCGGCGCGGACTCTGGCGCGGGAGGCGCGGACGCTCGACGAACTCAAGGCCGCCATGGCCGGTTTCGAAGGCTGCGCGCTGAAGGCCACGGCCAAGAACCTGGTCTTCGCCGATGGCAATCCGGCGGCCCGGGTGATGCTGGTCGGCGAAGCGCCCGGCGCCGACGAGGACCGCGCCGGCCTGCCCTTCGTCGGCCGCTCCGGGCAATTGCTGGACCGGATGCTGGCAGCGATCGGGCTGACACGAGCCGAGCAGGTCTACATCGCCAATCTCCTGCCCTGGCGGCCGCCGGGGAACCGCACGCCGACGCCGCAGGAGGTGGCGATCTGCCTGCCCTTCATCCAGCGCCAGATCGAGCTTGTCGATCCGGCCATCCTGGTCTGTGTCGGCCGGCCCTCCTCGATGGCGCTGCTCGACGTCAAGAGCATCATGGCCGCGCGCGGGCGCTGGCTGGAATACGACAATGGCACCCGCACCATCCCTGCCCTGCCGATCCTGCACCCGGCCTATCTCTTGCGCAGCCCGCTCGACAAGCGCCTGGCCTGGCGGGATCTGCGGACCCTGAAAGCGGCGATCGACGCATTGTGACGCATCGCGACATCGCGACGCTGCGGCATCGTCGGGCGCTGCCCGCGCGTCTCGCCTTGATTAATCAGGTTTCTAAGTAGACCCTGTGGCCCGCAGGGCCTCGCGGCCTGATGTATCTGGCCGGATTACCGGAGCGACGCGATGGAAATCGACGCCTTTCTGTTGTCCCGCATTCAATTCGCCTTCACGATCTCATTCCATATCGTCTTCCCGGCCTTCACGATCGGCCTCTCCGCCTATATCGCGACGCTGCTCGGCCTCTGGCTGAAGACCGGCGACCAGAAATTCCACCTTCTCGCCCGCTTCTGGACCAAGATCTTCGCCGTCTCCTTCGCCATGGGCGTGGTTTCCGGCATCGTGCTCTCCTATCAGTTCGGCACGAACTGGAGCCGGTTCTCGGCCGTCACCGGCAATGTGCTGGGCCCGCTGATCGGCTACGAGGTGCTGAGCGCCTTCTTCCTGGAAGCCTCTTTCCTCGGCGTGCTGCTCTTCGGCTGGAAGCGGGTGCCGCCCTGGCTGCATTTCCTCTCGGCAGTGATCGTCGCCGGCGGCACGGCGCTGTCGGGCTTCTGGATCCTCTCGGCCAATAGCTGGATGCAGTACCCGGTCGGCCACGAGGTCCGCGACGGCATCGCCTATCCCGTCGACTGGATGAAGATCGTCTTCAGCCCGACCTTCCCGCTGCGCTATGCGCACATGATGACGGCGGCCTATCTCACCACCGCCTTCGTGGTGCTGGCGACCGGGGCGCGCCATCTGCTCGCCGGCCACCGCACAGAATCGGCCAAGACGATGGTGCGGATGGCGATCCTCATGATCGCGCTGACTGCACCGCTACAGGCCCTGATCGGTGACTTCCACGGCAAGCAGACCGCGATCTACCAGCCCGCCAAGCTCGCCGCGATCGAGGCGCACTGGGATTCCTCGAAGCCCGGCGCGCTCGTGCTCTTCGCCTGGCCCGACGAGAAGGCCGAGCTGAACCGTTTCGAGATCTCGATCCCCGGCGTCGCCAGCCTGCTCACCCATGGCAGCATGGACGCGCTGTTCCCGAGCCTGAAGGACTTCAAGGTCGAGGACAGGCCGCCGGTACTGATCCCCTTCTTCGGCTTCCGCCTGATGGTCGGGCTCGGCACGCTGATGATCCTGTTCGGCTGGGTCGGCGCCTGGTTCTGGTGGCGCGGCCGGATCTTCGAATCGCGACGCTGGCTCTGGATCGCCCAGTACACCTGGCCGGCCGGCTTCGTCGCCATCCTCGCCGGCTGGTTCGTCACCGAGGTCGGGCGCCAGCCCTGGATCGCGACCGGCATCCTGCGTTCCAAGGATGCGGTGTCGCCGATCACCACCGCCGAGGTCGCGATCTCGCTGGCGCTGTTCGTCTTCGTCTACTGCGTGGTGTTCACCGCCGGCATCCTCTTGATCAACCGCCTGATCGCCAAGGGACCCGACGAGATCAGCCCCGAGGATCCGCCCGAGCAGCCCTCGAAGCGGACATTGAAGGCGGCCCAGGGGCCTGCCTCCCATTTGTTCGGCGACGGCAAGCCCGGCGACGACAAGATCCAGCCGGCGCTCTGAGGAGACCCCAGATGGAATGGTATCTCCCCGTGATCTGGGCCGGGCTGATCGGCACCGCCGTGATGCTCTATGTCGTGCTGGACGGTTTCGACCTCGGCATCGCCATCCTGTTCCCGACGACCGGGGACGAAGGCGAGCGCGACCAGATGATGAACTCGGTCGCGCCGTTCTGGGACGGCAACGAGACCTGGCTGGTGCTCGGCGGCGCCGGCCTCTGGGTGGCTTTCCCGCTGGCCTACGCAGTGATCATGCCGGCCCTCTATCTGCCGGTGACGCTGATGCTGCTCTCGCTGATCTTCCGCGGCGTCGCCTTCGAGTTCCGCTGGGTGGCGAAGCCGAAGCACAGGATCTGGGATCTCGCCTTCTGGCTCGGCTCGACCAGCGCCGCCTTCGCCCAGGGCGTCATCCTCGGCGGGCTGATCCAGGGCATCAAGGTCGTCGACAACCAGTTCGCCGGCGGCCCCTTCGACTGGCTGACGCCCTTCACGCTGATGTGCGGGGCGGGCGTCGTCGTCGGCTATGCCCTGCTCGGCGCGACCTGGCTCGTCTTCAAGACCGAAGGTCCGGTCGCCGACCGGGCCCGTCGGCAGGCCAAGGTCCTGCTGCTCGGCCTGCTCGCCTTCGCGGCGCTGATCTCGCTGTGGACGCCCTATGCCCATCCGCGGATCGCCGAGCGCTGGTTCACGCCCTCGAACCTCATGCTGCTCTGGCCCTTCCCGGTGCTGACCGCCTTCTGCGGCTACATGGTCTGGAAGCGGCTGCGCGGGAACCACGAGTTCACGCCCTTCGCCTTCACGATCGCGATCTTCGTGCTCTGCTTCCTCGGGCTGGCGATCTCGAACTTCCCATATCTGGTGCCGCCCGGCCTGACGATCTGGGACACTGCGGCAGCGCCGAGCTCGCACATCTTCGTGCTGATCGGGGTGAGCTTCCTGCTGCCGATGATCCTGTTCTACACCGCCTTCGTGTACTGGACCTTCCGCGGCAAGGTGAAAGCCGATAGCGGCTATCACTGAGCGCCTCGACGCATCGGCCCAAGCGGGACGAAGCCGAATGAAGGCTTGAGTTCCGGCCGCGCCTGCCGGAGATTGGCACGGCTTCAGCAAGGGCCTCACGATGCGTTGGGAAGATTACCGCCAGTCCGAAAACCTCGAGGACAGGCGTGGCGGCGGCGGCGAGTTCGCCGGCCTGCCGGGCGGCCGCGGCGGCATCGGCATCGGCACCATGGTGGTGCTCGGGCTGGTCGGTTGGGCGCTGGGCATCGATCCGCGCATCCTGATCGGCGGCGCCGAGATGATCGGCGGCATCGGCGGGCGCAGCGCACCGACGCAGGAGCAGCGCAAATCCGCCGGCCCGCCGAAGGACGAGATGGGCCGCTTCATCTCGGCGGTGCTGGCGCAGAACGAGGACATCTGGTCGAAGGTTCTGCCGCAGCAGGCCAACCGGAAATACCAGCCGCCGCGCCTCGTCGTCTTCGACGGCGTGACGCGCTCGGGCTGCGGCACCGCCCAATCGGCGATGGGGCCGTTCTATTGCCCGAACGACCAGCGCGTTTATCTCGACACCTCCTTCTTCCAGGAGATGCAGCGCAAGCTCGGCGGCGGCGGCGACTTCGCCTATGCTTATGTGATCGGCCACGAGGTCGGCCACCACATCCAGAATCTGCTCGGCATCCTGCCCAAGGTGAACCAGATGCGCGAGCGGCTCTCCGAACGCGAGTCGAACCAGCTTTCGGTGCGCGTCGAATTGCAGGCCGACTGCTTCGCCGGCGTCTGGGCCTACAATATCAAGGCGATGGACCGTATCGAGCCCGGCGACATCGAGGAGGCGATGCGCACCGCCGCCGCGATCGGCGACGACAAGCTGCAGCAGCAGGCCGGGCGTGGCGCCGTAGTGCCGGATTCCTTCACGCACGGCTCGTCGGCGCAGCGCATGCGCTGGTTCAACGCCGGCTTCAATTCAGGCTCGATGCAGGCCTGCAACACCTTCCAGACCGACCGGCTCTGACGAAACCCGGCTCGCGGGTCTTACGCCTGCGCCCGGCCGCGGCGCACGGCGAGCCGGCGCGGCGAGGCCGGCAGGCGGCCGGAGAGAAGCTGCTTCTTCGACGCGATCAGCCCGGCCCGGACTCCGCGCGAGCGCAGCGAAACCGCCCCCCATTCGCGTAGCGCGGCGATGCCGCGCAATGGCATCAGGGCCGGCGTCGCCGCAGCCGTCATCAGATGCCGCTCCACGGCTTCGGTCCAATTTGGCTCGGGCAGGTCGCCAGCCTCGAGCAGGAGCACCCAGTCGCCCCGCGCCCGCTCGACCCCGGGCGCCCAGCCGGCGCCGTTGCGGGCTGCGACATAGCTCGCCCCCGTCACATCAGCGAGCCGCTCGGTTTCATTGTCGTCGCCCGTGCCGATCACCACGGCATGGCCGATCGTGCCGCCCGCCACCGCTGGAATCAGGACCGACAGGGTCGCGGCCAGCGCTTCGGTACGGCCATTGGCGCGAATGACAGCTGAGAGCATGGGCCTGAGCCTATGCCGCAGCGCAACATGTCGCAATCCCGCCACTTGCCATATGTTCTCTTTTTGTTCACATTCATTCATCGTGAAGCCGGCGATTCCGGCAAGGAGAAATCCCATGGCCCAAGCTCGCCCCTCCGCGAGACCGCCGACGACGCAGGCGCTGAAGCGCCGCGATGCCGAGCCGGCCTCGATCTCCGCCCGGATCGCGCCGGTCGACCCGCTGGCGTTTGCCGGCCACCGCATCGATCCGGAGCGGCGGCGCGGGCGCGGCGCGACGCTCAATCCGGGCGGTCGCTACGAGGCCGAGCAGCGCTTCGACGAGGATGATGGCTGGGGCTCGCTCGGCGAATTGCCGCCGTTCAAGACCGAGATCTCGCTCGAGAAGCCGCGGACCATCATCACACGCAACGACTCCCCGGATATTTCGTTCGACCGCTCGATCAATCCCTATCGGGGCTGCGAGCATGGCTGCGTCTACTGCTTCGCCCGGCCGAGCCATGCCTATCTCGGCCTGTCTCCGGGCCTCGACTTCGAGACCAAGCTGACGGCCAAGCCGGATGCGGCGGCGCTACTCGAAAGGGAGCTGTCCTCGCCGAGCTACCAGCCGCGCACGATCGCGATCGGGACCAATACCGATCCCTATCAGCCGATCGAGAAGAAGCTGCGGATCATGCGCCAGATCCTGGAGGTCCTGGCCAAGTTCAACCACCCGGTCGGCATCGTCACCAAATCGGCGTTGGTGCAGCGCGATATCGATATCCTCGCGCCGATGGCCGAGAAGGGTCTGGTCAAGGTCGCGCTCTCGGTGACGACACTCGACGCCAAGCTCTCGCGCGGCATGGAGCCGCGGGCGGCAGCGCCGTCGAAGCGGCTGGAAACAATCCGCAAGCTGTCCGAGGCCGGCATTCCGGTGAGCGTGCTGGTGGCGCCGATCATTCCGGCGGTGAACGAGCACGAGATCGAGCGCATCCTCGACGCCGCCAGGGCGGCGGGGGCACGCGAGGCCGGCTATGTGCTTCTGCGCCTGCCGCTCGAGGTCAAGGACCTGGTGCAGGACTGGCTCGTCACCCACCATCCCGACAAGATGCGCCATGTCGTCTCGCTGATCCGCTCGACGCGCGGCGGCAAGGATTACGACGCGGCCTGGGGCCAGCGCCAGGTCGGCTCCGGCCCCTATGCCTGGATGATCGGCCGGCGCTTCGAGATGGCGGCCGAACGCCTCGGCTTCAACACGGCGCGGCTGCGGCTGCGCAGCGACCTCTTCGTCAAGCCCGAGAAGGAGAAGGCGCAGCTCAGCCTGTTCTGACGAAGCCGGCCGGTGCTGCACTGTGGAAGCCGGCCTCGTCAGGGCAGACCGCAGCGGCGCGATCTGGCATAGGCTGCCGCCATGTTCGCCGATTTCAGCCATGAGGCGCGCGCCATCGCGCAGGGATGCCAACTCGTCGCCGGCGTCGACGAGGTCGGCCGCGGTCCGCTCGCCGGCCCGGTCGTGGCGGCAGCGGTCATTCTCGATCCGCAGGCGATCCCGGACCGGCTCGCCGATTCGAAGCTGCTCAGCGCCCCGCGGCGCGAGGTGCTGTTCGACACCATCCTCCAGCAGGCGCTCGCCGTCGGCATCGGCAGCGCCTCGGCAATCGAGATCGATCGGCTGAACATCCGGCAGGCGACGCTGCTGGCGATGGGACGCTCGGTTGCGGCCCTGTCGCTCGCGCCCGGCCTCGTCCTCGTCGACGGTAATGACCCGCCGGCACTGCCCTGCCCCTGCGAGGCGATCATCGGCGGCGATGCCCTGGTCTGCTCGATCGCCGCCGCCTCGATCATCGCCAAGGTGACGCGCGACCGCATGATGGCACGGCTCGGCCAGCGCTATCCGGCTTATGGCTTCGCCTGTCATGCCGGCTACGGCACCGCGAAGCACCGCGCCGCGATCAAGGAGCACGGCCCCTGCCCGGCGCATCGCTACTCCTTCGCACCGGTGAAGGGCGTCTGGACGCGTTGACGCCTGCGTCCAGGCGAAATCCGATCTCTCGATCGGCACGCGACGGCAAGCGAAGCGGCTTTCCAAACTGCCGCAACGGCAGGCAGGCACCGCTTACCCTTCCTTAACTTCCGTTACCGATTCATCAACATATTCAACGGACTAGGCAAATCTTGCAGCCCCAGAATGGGACGCATTTTTTTCAAGCCGGAAACCCGGTCTTTACCCTGACCGGCCCAAGATCATGACCGTTGAAGTTGCGTAACGGTCTGGGCGTCATGAGTATCTCGCGTACCGGGACCGCCAATGCCGCCGTCCGGATTCAAGTCTCGCGTACCGGACGGCCCGCATTGGGGGCCCGGATGAAGGCCAAGAGCCTTCCATCCAAAACGGGCCTTTTTCCGGCACTGCCTCTCGACCAGGTCATCGTCGGCGACTGCGTCGCGGCGATCGACTCGCTGCCTGCGGCCAGCGTCGACATGGTCTTTGCCGACCCGCCCTATAATCTCCAGCTCGGCGGCGATCTGCGCCGGCCCGACGACAGCCTCGTCGACGCCGTCGACGACGACTGGGACAAGTTCTCGTCCTTCGCCGAATATGACGCGTTCACGCGGGCCTGGCTCACCGCCTGCCGCCGGGTGCTCAAGCCCGATGGCGCGCTCTGGGTGATCGGCTCCTATCACAACATCTTCCGCGTCGGCTCGATCCTGCAGGATCTCGGCTTCTGGATGCTGAACGACATCGTCTGGCGCAAGGCCAACCCGATGCCGAACTTCCGTGGCCGGCGCTTCACCAACGCGCATGAGACGCTGATCTGGGCGGCGCGCGGCGAGCAGTCGAAATACACCTTCCATTACGAGGCGCTGAAGGGTGGCAATGACGACCTGCAGATGCGCTCGGACTGGTACCTGCCGCTGTGTACCGGGGATGAGCGCCTCAAGGACAAGGACGGTGCCAAGGTCCACCCGACGCAGAAGCCCGAGGCCCTGCTCGCCCGGGTGATGCTCTCGGCCAGCAATCCCGGCGATGTCGTGCTCGACCCGTTCTTCGGCACCGGGACGACCGGGGCCGTCGCCAAGGCGCTCGGCCGGCATTTCATCGGCATCGAGCGCGAGCAGGCCTATGCCCGTGCGGCGCGTGCCCGCATCGACGCGGTCGAGCCGCTGCCGCCGGCCGCCTTCGCCACGGCGCCGTCGAAGCGCAGCGAGCCGCGCGTGCCGTTCCTCAGCCTGGTCGAGGCCGGGCTGGTCAAGGCAGGCGAGCGGGTGTTCGACGTGAAGCGGCGTCACGAGGCGCTGATCCGCGCCGACGGCACGCTGCTGCTCGATCCGGTCGTCGGCTCGATCCACAAGGTCGGCGCGCTGGCGCAGGGACTGCCGGCCTGCAATGGCTGGACCTTCTGGCATGTCGAGCGCGAGGGCGAACCCGTGCTGCTCGACGCGCTGCGCGGCGAGATCCGGGCACAGATGGCCGCGGCCTGACGGACTGAATTATCATCCGGCGCAGCAACCGCCTGCGCCGGATGACCGCCCATCGCGCTGGATCGGCGGACAGGGCACCGAGCCGTAAGAGCAGAACACGCAGCAATCGCCCGGTTTCGGCCGCAGCACGCTGCCACACCACTCGCATTCATAGAAGAACTGGCAGGCGCCTTCTGGCATCGCCTCGCGTTTGCGGTGTCCGCACTCCGGGCAGGTGATCTCGCTGTGAAGCTCGGGCCCGGCGATCGGTTGCTCGGCTTCGGTCATCGCGGCCTCTGGCAATTCGTGCGGCCAGCCAGATGGCGCGCTTCGTCCTGCGGCAGCAATGCCGGCACCGGGATTAGAACATGTGGTGACGGGACAGGCCACCGGCCTTCCATGCCGTCAACGTCGCTGCAGCGCCTCCAGCCCGGCTTCGAGCGCCTTGAGGAAGACGCTCGGAAAGGCTTCCTCCCGCAACCTCGCGAAGGGGGTGAAGCGCATGCCATCGGGCGCCTGCGCGTCCAATGGCAGCGCGGCGACGAAGACCGTCAGCTCCAGCGGGAAATGCGTGAAGACGTGCCGCACCGGTACCATCAGCCGGCGCCATTGCGCGGCCAGGGGCGCATCGCGCAAAGCCTCGCCGAGCGGATAGTCGGCCCGCCACTCGCCTCCGGGAACCTCGACCATGCCGCCGAGCAACCCCTTGACCGGACGGGTGCGCACCAGCACGGCGCCATCCTCGCGCCGCGCGACGAAGGCCGCGCCATAGCGGGTCTTGCCGGTCTTCTTCGCCGCCTTGCGCGGGTAGGTCTCCTGCGTGCCGGCGATGCGGGCCCGGCAGGGCTCGCGCCAGGGGCAGAGCCCGCAGGCTGGTGAGCGCGGCGTGCAGATCGTCGCGCCGAGATCCATCAGGGCTTGCGCGAAATCGCCGGGACGATCCGGCATCAGCGCCAGCACGCGCCCGCGGACCAGCGGCTTGGCGCCGGGCATCTCCTCCTCGATCGCGAAGAGCCGGGTCATCACTCGCTCGACATTGCCGTCGACGGCCGCTGCCGGCCGGTCGAAGGCGATCGCGGCCACGGCGCCGGCCGTATAGGCGCCGATGCCGGGCAATTCGCGCAGGCCTTCCTCGGTGTCGGGGAAACGGCCGCCATGTTGGCTGGCCACGACCTTGGCACAGGCATGCAGGTTGCGGGCGCGGGAATAGTAGCCGAGGCCCGCCCAGGCCTGCATCACGCTGTCCGACGGCGCCTGGGCCAGTGCCTCGACAGTCGGAAAACGCGCCATGAAGCGCTCGAAATAGGGCTTCACCGCCGTGATGGTGGTCTGCTGCAGCATGATCTCGGAGGCCCAGACCCGGTAGGGGTCGGCCTGCTCACCCGGCAAGGCGCGCCAGGGCAGCACCCGGCGATGCCGGTCATACCAGGCGAGAAGGTCGGCGGCGTCGGGCTGGCGAACGATGGCGTCCATGGTCCCGGTTTAACGCGCGCCGGGCGGGCCGCAAGAGCGCGCACCGATCCGCCTCAGCCTGAATTGCCAGCGAAGACGCATTGCGCCGGCGCCCGGACTGGTAAAATCTCCCGCTCCGGTTCCGAAGGGTGCGCCGACGCCCGCCGCCGGCTGCGCGCCGCGGCACGGAACCGGCAGCGGGGCTTCCGGGCGAGCAGGGAGCAGCACGATGTCGTCGAGCTTCAATGTCCGCAGCGCCGCCGGCTACGAGCGCCTCATGGGCCGCTGGAGTCGCTTGCTTGCAGAGCCCTTCATCCGTTTCGCCGGTCTCGAGGATGGCGAGCGGGTCATCGATGTCGGCTGCGGCACCGGCAGCCTGACCTTCGCGCTGCCGCAGGCGGCCGCGATCGGCGAGATCGCGGCGATCGACTTCTCGCCGGTCTTCGTCGAGGAGGCGCAGCAGCGCAATCGCGACGCGCGCGTCACGATCCGGCAAGGCGACGCCACGGCCATTCCCTTCGAGGATGGGCGCTTCGACCGAGCGCTCTCGCTGCTGGTGCTGCATTTCGTGCCCGAGGCCGACAAGGCGGTGGCCGAGATGCGCCGGGTCGTACGCTCCGGCGGCGTGGTCGCCGCAGCGGTCTGGGACCATTTCGGTGGGATGTCGGGCATGCGCATGCTCTGGGATACGGCGGCGGCCCTCGACGAGGAGGCGCAAGCACCGCGCAGCCGCTACTGCTTCCAGCCGATGACCGGGCCCGGCGAGATGCGCCGGAGCTTCGTCGCCCGGGGCCTGCGCGACGTCACGGAAAGCGCACTGACGATCCGGATGGACTACGAGAATTTCGCCGATTACTGGGAGCCGATCTCGGCCGGCGAGGGACCGATCGGCAAATATGTCGCGGGGCTCGATGAGACGCGCCGGACGACGCTCAACCAGGCCGTCAGGGCCGCCTATGAAGCCGGAAAGCCGGACGGCGCGCGCTCCTTCGCGGCCACCGCCTGGGCCTGCCGCGGCATCGCTCCCTAAGGCAGCGCCCGACCTTGCGGAAACACGTGTGCGACGCCTGGCGCGCGCTGGTTTCTGCAAGTCTCAGCCAGTAGCGTCGCGACAACGATTCGCCGAGGCAACGGCGACGTTGCGATCAGGGGCTACGGGGATGTTTCGGCGAAGAGGAGCCCGGCGGCAACCGTCCGGGTTGCGGATGGCGCAGGCGCTTGCCGTGCTGGGTGTCGCCGCTTGTGGTGCGCTGGCCCCTGATGCGGCACGGGCGGCGGAGAACGGCACGGGCTTCTATCTGCTCGGAGGCCGCGGACCGATGGCGGGGTACCTCCCACCGCCCGGCTTCTATTTCGAGAGCGATACCTATTCCTACGACGCCAAGCTCGATGCCCGGAAGTCGCTTCCGGCGGGCGGCCGAGTGATCGCGAACGTGCGCAGCCAGGCCCGCGCCGACTTTCTGAACGGGACCTGGGTGACGCCCTGGGAGTTTTTCGGCGGCAATTTCGCGGTCGGTGCCGTCCTACCCGTCGGGCGCGTCGCGGTCTCGGCCGGCGTCGAGATCGATTCGCCGCGTACGAGGACCATCATCGGGAGCTCGCTACGCGACACGGCAACCATGGTCGGCGATCCCGTCCTGTCCGCCACTCTGGGCTGGCATTCCGGCAAATTCCATTGGAGCACGACCGCGCTGGTCAATGCCCCGGCTGGCGATTATCGCGACGGACAGCTCGCCAACCTCGCCTTCCACCGCTGGGCGAGTGATCTTTCCGGCGCCCTGACCTGGTTCGATCCCGAGACGGGCATCGACCTTTCCACGGCCGTCGGCGTGACCTTCAACGGCACGAACCGCGCGACAGACTACCGGACAGGAACCGAGTTCCATGTCGAATGGGCGGCCTCGAAGGCCCTCACCAGCGCGCTTTCGGCAGGCGTTATTGGCTATCACTACCAGCAGGTCACGGGCGACAGCGGCGCCGGTGCGCAGCTCGGTCCGTACAAGGGCCGAACCACCGCCCTGGGCGGAACGGTCGCCTATAATTTCCAGCTCGGCGAGACGCCGATCTCCACCCGCAGCAAGGTGCTGCGCGAATTCAGCGTCGAGAACCGGGCGCGCGGAACCGTGGGACTGCTCACGGTCTCGCTCCCCCTGTCAGCGGCGCGATGAGCGATTGACGAACGGCCGCGCTGGCAGAACCGGCGCGGCCGTTCAGAACTTCAGTTTGACTCCGGGCCCACGGGTAATGTCGCGCCCGGAACCGATACGCCAGGTCAGGGCTTGGCGAATTCCAGCGGCGGCGGCGTCAGGTTGATCTTGAACGGCGCGACGCGCAGCCCCTTGGCATCGAGATCGAAGCTGCTGAGATCGACCATCCGCAGAACCTGATCCCGGTAGCCCTTGATGTAGTACTTCTTGGCGCGCAGGTCGGCGACCGAAGTCCACTGCGTGTATTCGAGCTCGCCACCCTTCGCGGCCGAATCGATGAAGCCGATCGGGATGTCGAAATTGTTCATGATGTGCTCGACCAGGCGCACGGTCTGCGGGCCGTCGGGCTGCTGCTTGGCGGAAGCGGCATAGCCGAGGGCGCGGATGAAGCGCGAAGGCGGCGTCGGATCGCCGGGGATGCCGAGCAGGCCCGAGCCCTGGCCGAACGGCTCGAAGGTCTTTCCGCCGATCTTCAACGGATCGGCCGCGACCGGCGACATTTTCACGTAGTTGCGGATGTTGTTGAGGTGCCAGTCGAAGGGCGGGGAATTGGTCAGGACACCCATTGGGTTGTCGTAGACTTTCAGCTTCCCGTCGATCGGCTCGATCACGATCGAGGCGCCGGTCGCGTCATGGATCGGGAAATGGAAGGGCAGCGTGAAGTTCACCATCGGCGCCGGCAGATCGACGATCACCGCCTTGTCGAGCGCGGCCTTGACCTCGGCGACGGTCGCGAAATTCGACAGGACCCAGCTCAGGAACTCCCATGGCGCGAGCGCAGTATTCGGGTCGGCCTTGGCCGGCGGAGTATAGCTGGCGAAATCGGGGAAATAGAGGGCGCCGCCAGCGAGCCCCTTCTCGTTCATGCCGTCAGAGACGAAAGGCTGGCCGAAGCTCATGACGCCGACGAAAGCGTAGCGCGAGGTCCATTTGGCGCCCGGTACGTTGTTCGGGCGGGTTCCGACGAATTGGTGGTTGCGCGGCACGACGACGACGTCGGACTGGGTTTCGAGCGCGTATTCCAGCGTGCGGCCGTAGACCGGCGTTCCGTCAGCCGCCATCAGCAAGATATTGGTGCAGGCCTGAGCCGGCATGACGCCAGCCGCCCAGCCTGCCAGGACCACCGCGGTGGCCCGCTTGGCGAGGCCTCGAACCCAAGGGCGCATACGATTTTTCTCCGTGTTTGATGCACGGCCATTTCCTAAGGACAACATCTGCAACAACGGTGAATGGCACGGGACGGAGGCGCGAAGGCGTCCGAAAGCACGGAGAAAAAACGAAGGGTCGGTAAATCCACCTTTAATGGCAGACGCTCCGGGGCCGCGGCCCTCTCCCAGCCCACACCTGCCCGCTTCCGGGCGGCGGCCGTTGACGCATCTACCGGCATACCCCCTGCCCCCGATACTGCCGTCCCGACCTGCCCGATGCTTGCGGGTGATCGACCGGATCGGCTTGCCATGCCCCCGGCTGCTCGCGCAAAATGGCGGATGGCCGCAAAACCCCTCGCCGAACTGATCGATGACTGCCTCGCCCCGGCGCTGGCCGCGCAGGGCTTCGCCGGGCGTTCGGTCGTGACCTACTGGCCGGAGATCGTCGGCGAGCGCCTGGCCGAGCGGACGCGACCGCTCAAGATCGACTGGCCGCGCCGGCGCAACGCGCCCGGCGAGACCGCCGATCCGGCGACGCTGGTGGTGCGCGTCGAGAGCGCCTTCGCACTGGAGATGCAGCAACTCGGGCCGCTGGTGCTGGAGCGGGTCAACACCCATCTCGGCTGGCGCGCCGTCGGCAAGCTCGTGCTCAAGCAGGGCCCGGTCGCGCCGCCGCCCCGCCCCCTGCCTCCGGCCCCGCCGGACGCGGCCACACTCGCCCGGATCGCGGCCCAGGTGGCCCAGGTCGAGGATGCCGGCCTGCGCGATGCCCTGGCCCGGCTGGGACAGGGCATCGCCCAGCGGCGCCGGGACGCCCGCGACGACACGGCTTCGTGAGTGGCGCAGCAGTGACCCGAACCGATCTTGCCACAATCCTCGCGGCCATTATGGTCCGCAACCTGA
The DNA here is from genome assembly GCF_017308075.1 of Allobosea sp. Lineage (GTDB taxonomy): Bacteria > Pseudomonadota > Alphaproteobacteria > Rhizobiales > Beijerinckiaceae > Allobosea. The sequence goes on along the minus strand of NZ_JAFKFX010000023.1, from coordinate 320,517 downwards.
CATCGCCATCAAGGAACTGCCCATGACCAGCCGCCGCCAAGTGATGCTCGGCACCGCCGCCTTGGCCCTTTCTCCCCTTCTGTCCGTCCATAGCGCGCAGGCGCAGGACATCGGTGTCGCTGGCCCCCTCGGCGATGTCTGGCTCGGCAAGCCCGACGCCAAGGTCACGATCATCGAATACGCGTCGCTGACCTGCGGCCATTGCGCCACCTTCCATCGCGACACCTGGCCGGCCCTGAAGTCCAAATATATCGACACCGGCAAAGTGCGCTTCGTCCTGCGCGAATTCCCGCTCGATCCGCTCGCCACCGCCGGCTTCATGCTGGCGCGCTGCAACGGCAACGACAAATATTACCCGATGACCGATCTGCTGTTCGCCCAGCAGCGCAACTGGGCCTTCACCGACAAGCCGGTCGACGCGCTGTCGAACATGGTCAAGCAGGCCGGTTTCACCCAGGAATCGTTCGAGGCCTGCCTGAAGCGCCAGGACATTTACGAAGCCATCAATCAGGTGAAGGATGGCGGCGCCAAGGCCGGCGTCGACTCCACGCCGACCTTCTTCATCAACGGGCAGAAGCGTTCCGGTGCACTCAGCATCGCTGAATTCGAGAAGATCATCGAGCCGCTGCTCGGCAGCTGATCCCGCGGCAATGCCTGAGGCGCGCCGATGCATCTGACGCGCCTCAAGCTCGCCGGCTTCAAGACCTTCGTCGAGCCGACGGAATTCCCGATCGAGCCCGGGCTGACCGGGATCGTCGGGCCCAATGGTTGCGGCAAGTCCAATCTCGTCGAAGCCCTGCGCTGGGTGATGGGCGAAAGCTCGTTCAAGAACATGCGCGGCTCGGGCATGGACGACGTGATCTTCGCCGGCTCCTCGGAGCGGCCGGCGCGGAACATGGCCGAGGTCGCCCTCACCCTCGACAACAGCGACCGCAAGGCCCCGGCTGCCTTCAACGATGCCGAGGTGCTGGAGGTGACGCGCCGGATCGAGCGCGAGGAAGGCTCGACCTATCGCGTCAACGGCAAGGAGGTCCGCGCCCGCGACGTCCAGCTGCTCTTCGCCGACGCCGCCACCGGCGCGCGCTCGCCGGCGTTGGTGCGCCAGGGCCAGATCAGCGAGATCATCGCCGCCAAGCCGCAATCGCGCCGGCGCATCCTGGAGGATGCCGCCGGCATCGCCGGCCTGCACAGCCGCCGGCACGAGGCTGAGCTGCGCCTGCGCGGCGCCGAGGACAATCTCACCCGGCTGGAGGACGTGCTCGCCGCGATCGACGGCCAAGTCGATGCGCTGCAGCGGCAGGCGCGGCAGGCTTCGCGCTATCGCAGCCTCGCCGCCGACATCCGCAGGGCCGAGGCCGTGCTGGCGCTGATCGCCCATGGCGAAGCGCGCGAGCAGGATGCGCTCGCCGAACGCGCGCTGGAGGCCGCCGTCCGCGAGGTCGCCATGCGCACCGGCGCCCAGGCCGAAGCTTCGCGCCTTCAGGCGATCGCCGCCCGTGCCCTGCCGCAACTGCGCGAGAACGAGGCGGCGGCCGCCGCTGCCCTGGTCCGGCTGAAACGCGGGCTCGACGAGCTCGAGGCCGAGAACCGGCGGGCCAGGCAACGCAGCGAGGAACTCGGCAGGCGCCTTACGGAATTGCAGGCCGATCTCGCCCGCCAGGAGAATCTCGGTCGGGATGCGAGCCAGTCGCTCGCCCGGCTGAGCGAAGAGGACGAGGCGCTGCGGCGCGAGACGGAAGCCGCGGCCACGGCCGGTCCGTCGGCAGCATCCGGTTTGGCTGCAGCCGAGATGCGGCTCAGCGCGGCCGAGGCCGAGCATGCGGCGGTCCAGCAGCGCCTGTCGGAACTGACGGCCCGGCGCGGCGCCCTTGAACGGACGATCCGCGAGGCCCGCGAGCGCGAGGCCCGCCATGCCACCGAACGCGACCGGCTGCTGCGCGACCAGGCGGCGCTCGATCAGGACGGCACCGCCGTAACTCTGGAAGGGCTACGCCGCGAGGTCGCCGCCGGCGAGACCGCGATGCGGGCTGCCGATCGCGCTGCCTCCACCGCCCGGGCCGCTTTGGCAGCCGCGCGCGACGAGGAAACCCGGCTGCGCACGCCGCTGGCCGAGGCCGACCGCGCGGCACAACGGCTCGATACCGAAACCCGGACCCTCCAGAAGCTGCTCGCACCGGCGAGCGGCGGCCGATGGCCGGCGATCCTCGACGTGATCACCGTGGCCAAGGGCTACGAGGCAGCCCTCGCCGCCGCGCTGGGCGACGACCTCGACGCCTCGGCCGACCCTGCCGCACCGGCGCATTGGGACGATACCGGCGCCGGCGATTCCGATCCGCCCTTGCCCGAAGGGGCAGAAAGTCTCGGCCGGCATGTGCGCGGTCCCGCCGCCCTGCTGCGCCGGCTGCGCCAGATCGGGCTCGTCAGCCGTAGCGACGGCGCCCGGCTGCGTGCGTCGCTGCTACCCGGCCAGCGCCTGGTGTCGCGCGAAGGCGATGTCTGGCGCTGGGACGGGCTGACCAGCGCGGCCGAAGCCCCCTCCCCGGCGGCGCGCCGGCTCAGCGAGAAAAACCGGCTCGGCGATCTCGAGATCGCGGCGCAGCGCGCCCGCGAAGCGGTCGAGCAGGCCCGCTCCGGGCTCGACACGGCGACGGAACGGGCCCGCACAGCCAGCCAGGCGGAAACGAAGGCGCTCGAATCGGTGCGCGAAGCCAGGCGCCGGCTCGACCAGTCGCGCGAACGCACCGCCGCGGCGGAGCGCAAGGCGGGCGAGACGGCTTCGCGTCGCTCGGCCCTGACCGAAGCCATCGACCGGCTCGGCCAGAACATCGGCGATGTCGGTGCCCAGGCTGAAGCCGCCGCAAAGGACCTTGCCGCCCTGGCCCCGGCCGTGGAGCTGGAAAACACCCTGCTGACCGTCCGGGCCGAACTCGCCGAGCGCCGCGGCGCGGCCACCGAAGCGCGAGCCCTTGTACAGACGCAAGGCCGCGAGGCGGAGCTGCGCTCGCGTCGGCGCGAAGCGATCGCGCAGGACATCCGCGCCTGGCGCGAGCGGGCCGGCGCCAGCGAGCAGACGGCCGCCGAGACCAGGAGCCGGATCGCGACGACGACGGCCGAACGCCAGACCCTGCTCGATGCGCCCGACACCTTCCTGGTCGAGCGCCGGCGCCTGCTCGCCGGGATCGAATCGGCGGAGCAGGCGCGCAAAGCGGAGGCCGATGCGCTCGCCACCGGCGAATCGGCATTGGCCGAGGCCGACAGGCAGGCACGTGCGGCGCTGGAGGGCCTCGCCGGCGCGCGCGAGGGCCGGGCCAGCGCCGAGGCCAGGCTGGAAGCCGCCAGGCAACGCCTCGCCGGCCTTGTGCGCCAGATCGTCGAGAGCCTCGACACCGACATTGCCGGCCTCAGGGGGCTCGCCGGTCTCGCGCCCGGAGCGGCACTGCCCGAATTCGAGGCCACCGAGCGGCGACTTTCCGCGCTGAAAGCCGAGCGCGAGCGGCTCGGCGCCGTCAATCTGCGGGCCGAGGACGAGCTCTCGGAGGTCCAGGGCAAGCGCTCGGGCCTGGCGAGCGAACGGGATGACCTGACCGAGGCGATCAGGCGCCTGCGCCAGGCGATCGGCGCGCTGAACCGTGAAGGCCGGGAGCGGCTTCTTGCCGCATTCGAGGTGGTCAACGGCCATTTCCAGCAGCTTTTCGGCGTGCTGTTCGGCGGCGGCAAGGCCGAGCTTTCCCTGGTCGATTCGGAGGATCCGCTCGAAGCCGGGCTCGAGATCATCGCTCGGCCGCCGGGCAAGAAGCCGCAGGTCATGACCCTGCTCTCCGGTGGCGAGCAGGCACTGACCGCGACCGCCCTGATCTTTGCGGTATTCCTGACGAATCCCTCGCCGATCTGCGTGCTCGACGAGGTCGATGCGCCGCTCGACGACGCCAATGTCGAGCGCTATTGCGACCTGCTCGACGAGATGGCGCGCAATACCGCGACGCGCTTCATTCTGATCACCCACAACCCGATCACCATGGCGCGGATGGACCGTTTGTTCGGCGTCACTATGGCTGAACGCGGCGTCAGCCAGATGGTCTCGGTCGACCTCGACACCGCCGAGCGCATCCGCGAGGCCGTCTGAATCGGGCAGAATCGGCGCGACAATGCAGCAAAAATGCCGCACCTCGGCAAAATATATAATTACTTCAATTAGTTGAATGCCAAACCCCTGCCTTGACAGCTTTATGGGCGGCCAATAAAGGAGGCCGTGCTGACGACGGCTCGGTGAACGGGCCGGGATGGGTGTGCGAAGGTTTTTGGCGTGACCGTGCCAATCTCACGGTCAAACGAAGAGGCCCGGCATGTCCGAACCGGACAAGACACCTAGTGATCCGGAGTTGCGCACGAGACTGGAATCGCTCTCCGCCGCCTTGCGGCAGACCGAAAAGGCCGAAGAGGCCAAGGTCGAGGCGGAGAACAGGGACAAGGTGCTTGCGGGCGCGATGTCCTCCGGCTTTCGTGCGGCGACGGATCTCATTGGCGGCGTCATCGCAGGTGGCCTGATCGGCTATCTGGGCGACCGGTGGCTGGGAACCTCGCCGTTCCTGCTGATTGCCTTCCTGGTGATCGGCACCATCGCCGGTTTCCGGTCAGTCTATCGACTGGGAGCGCGGCCGACCTCCGGACGGGCGCAGAACGCTCCCAAGGATTGAGTTTTTCGCGGCCCAGTGCCGCATTGAGAGGGTTGAGAGAATGGCGGCCGGCGGCGGTATCGATCCGATCCACCAATTCGAGATCAAGCCGATCGTCGGCCTGAAGCTCTTCGGACTCGATCTTTCCTTCACCAATTCGGCGCTGTTCATGGTGCTGACCGTCGCGGTCATCGCGCTGATCACGCTCTTCGGCTCGCGCCAGCGCGCCACGGTGCCCGGCCGGCTGCAATCGCTCGCCGAACTGTCCTATGAATTCGTCGCCTCGACGCTGACGGGCGTGATGGGCAAGGAAGGGATGCGCTTCTTCCCCTTCGTCTTCTCGCTCTTCATGTTCGTGCTGACCGCGAACCTGCTCGGCATGATCCCCGGCTCGTTCACCGTCACCAGCCATATCGTCGTCACCGCCGCCTTCGCCTTCCTGGTGATCGGCGTGGTGCTGGTCTATGGCATTGTCAAGCATGGCAGCCACTTCTTCGGCCTGTTCGTGCCGAAGGGTGCGCCGGGCTGGCTGCTGCCCTTCATGGTGCTGATCGAGGCCGTCTCCTTCGTTTCCCGTCCGATCTCGCTGAGCCTGCGTCTGTTCGGCAACATGCTGGCCGGCCACGTCGCGCTCAAGGTGTTCGGCGGCTTCGTGGTGATGCTGACCGGCACGATCGGCGTCGGCATCGTGCTCGCGCCGCTGCCCATGCTGCTGGCGATCGCGCTCACCGCATTCGAGTTCCTCGTCGCGTTCCTGCAGGCCTATGTCTTCACGATCCTGACCTGCGTCTATCTCAACGATGCGCTGCACCCGGGCCACTAAGGCCCGCAGACGTCGCGAGAGTTAAACACCCCTTACCCGCCCTAAGTTCACTCGGAGAAAGACCATGGATTTCACTGCGGCCAAGTACCTCGCTGCCGGTATCGCCTGTCTCGGCATGGGCCTCGCCGCCATCGGCGTCGGCAACATCTTCGGCCAGTTCCTGTCGGGCGCCCTGCGCAATCCGTCGGCCGCTGACGGCCAGTTCGGCCGCGCCTTCATCGGCGCCGCGCTCGCCGAAGGTCTGGGCATCTTCGCCTTCGTGGTGGCGCTGATCCTGCTCTTCGTGGTCTGAGGACGACGACTTCATCCGCTCCCGCAGGGCCCTCGCGCCCGGCGGGAGCGTGTCTAATCCGATGAGCCTGAAAGGCGTCGTGATGCAAATCGGCATTGCCACGAACCTCGTCCGGACGACGGCCGCGACCGCCCTGGTCGCTGCGGTCTTCATCCTGCCGGAGGTGGCGCTCGCGGCGAGCGATACCGGTGCTGCCAAGGGCGCCTTCCCGCCCTTCGACAGCAAGACCTATCCCGGCCAGCTCTTCTGGCTCGCGGTTTCCTTCGGCGCGCTCTACTGGCTGATGTCCAGGGTGGCGCTGCCGCGCATCGGCGGGATTCTCGCCGACCGTGCCGCGGCATTGTCGCGCGATCTCGACGAAGCCGCCGGCGCCCAGGCGAAGGCGGAAGCCAGCGCGAAGGCCTATGAGCAGGCTCTGGCGCAGGCCCAATCGCGTGCGCAGGGCATCGCCCAGACCGCCCGGGAGACCAGCGCCAAGCAGTCGGACGAGCGCCGCAAGACGGTCGAAGCCGAGCTCTCGGCCAAGGCCAGCCAGGCGGAAGCTTCGATCGCCGCCGCCAAGGCGAAGGCGATGGAAAGCGTTCGCGATCTTGGTGCCGAGACGGCCGCCGCGATCGTCGAGAAGCTGACCGGCAAGGCACCGAGTGCCGCCGAGGCCGCCAAGGCCATCGACAGCGCTCTGGCGCGCTGAGGAGGAACAGATGGATACTTTCTGGGTAGGCATCGCGTTCTTCGTCTTCGTCGGCATCGTCGTCTATGTCGGCGGCCATAAGAAGATCCTCGCCGGGCTCGATGCGCGCGGTGAACTGGTCGCCAAGGAACTGGCCGAGGCGCGCCGGCTGCGGCACGAGGCGGAGCAGCTGCTCGCCGAGTACGAGGCCAAGCGCAAGGCCGCCGAGGCAGAGGCCGAGACCATCGTCGCCAACGCCAAGGAAGAGGCCGAGCGCCTCGCCCAGGACGCCGAAGCGAAGCTGGCGGAGTTCGTGACCCGGCGGACCAAATCGGCCGAGGACAAGATCGCCCAGGCCGAAAGCCAGGCGACCGCGGAAGTCCGCGCCGCCGCCGCCGAGGCCGCGACCCTGGCTGCCGAAGTCATCCTGCGAGGCCAGGTCGCCGGCAAGGCCGGCGCCGATCTGGTCGCCGCCGGCCTCAAGGACGTCAAGGCCAAGCTCAACTGAGCCGCCACGCGCAAGCGACTGAAACGAATGAAGACGCCGCGGTCCAACGACCGCGGCGTCTTCGTTTAGGGACCCGCTTCTACTGATCAGGATCTCGCTCGCCATCCGCCGGCGAGCCCGCGAACCACTGCAAAGTCTTCAGCGAACGCCCGACCCCGCCTGTTCTCTTGCCGCGCTGGAGACGGAGCTTGGTTCGGGCAGAGCCGCCGATCCGGACAAACCGCAAAGCGGCGCAGCTCCAAAATCCATCCAAGGGCAAGCCGAGCCTTACGATGGATTCCGGCATTCCGCTTCGCTCCAGCCGGAATGACGAAGTTCTAAGCTGGATTGGAATGCAGTTGGGCAAAGGAAAACCCTGGGGGCCTTCGCTGCGCGCCAGCCCCCTTCCCCGCCCCTTACTGAACCGCCAAGGCCGTCGGCAGGATCGGCCGCGCCGCCGGGATCGGCATCGCCGCCGGCCGGGCGGCGACCGGTCTTGCCCCGGCAGCCGGCACCGCCGCCGGCTTGGGCTTCGGCCGGCGCGGCTGGATCGTCGAAGTGACGATCCCTTGCGGCGTATCGAGCCCGTAAATATCGTCGCGGAACTGCACCAGCCCCGCAGCGTCCTGCCAGCCGGTCATGTAGACCCAGGCGACCGGAACCGGCTTCTTCAGCACGATGTTCTTACGCTCGCCCTTGGCGATCTCGGCCTCGATCGCAGGCAGGTTCCACTCGGTGCCCTCGAGCAGCCAGCTCGCGAGATCGCGCACGCCCTCGATGCGCGCGCAGCCCGAGGAGTTGAAGCGGACATCGTTGCGGAACAGAGTCTTCTTCGGCGTGTCGTGCATGTAGACCGCCTCGCCATTCGGCATGTCGATCTTCATCTGGCCAAGCGAGTTGGTCGGGCCAGGCTCCTGGCGGACGTAGAAATAGGGGTTGGTCAGGCTGGCCCAGTTGACGCTCGCAGGATCGATCTCGCGGTTCTCGGCGCCGAGCAGCTTCATGTTTGACTTGGCGATGAAGTTCGGATCCTTGCGCATATGCGGGATGATGTCGGCCTTCACGATCGACATCGGCACCGTCCAGTATGGGTTGAGGTTGACCGAGGTGATGCTGGTCTGGAGCACCGGCGAGGGCCGGTCCGGCCGCCCGACGATGGCGAGATGGCGGCGCTGGACGAGACCGTTCTCGACCGCCTCGGCGCTGGCGCCGGGAATGTTCACCACGACATAGCGCTCGGTGAAATTGAAGCCGTTGCCCTTCAACCGCTCCAGCGTCGCGGTAAGCTGGTTGAGGCGAACCTCGACCGGGACGTTGAGCGCCTTCAGGGTCAAGCGGCCGACCGTGCCGAGCTCCGAGAGGCCATGCCGCTTCTGGAAGCGCTTAACCGCCGTGACCACCGCCTCGTCATAGATGTCGCCCGGCAGCGAAGCCGGCGGCAAGTCGCCACTCAGCATCAGGCGCTGCTTGAGCAACGCGACATCCGGCCCTTGCACTCCCGGCTTCAGTGCGGTCGCGCCCGCGGGCACCTTGGGCCAGCCGCCGCGATTGGCGATGTCCTCATGCGCCACCAGCGCATCCAGCGTCCGGTCATAAGTCTTCGGGCCATAGCCCGGCTCCTCGGCCCGCGAAGCCGTCAGCATCGCCGCGAAGGCGACCACGGCGGCGAAAGAATGGCGAAGGCGAACGCACTGCATGAGCCGATTCCAGCGTGCGAGAATACGCACGGAACCAAGCATTCCTCGCACATGGTCAAGGAAGCCTTAAGGCAGGCCCAAGCAGGTTACGAAAGGGCAGCGGCGGGCGCTCTTCGCTCCCGCCGCCAGCGAAATCTATTCCGCCGCTTCCTTCACAGGCGCGGGCTTTTCCCATTTCAGCACTGGCTGGCGCGCGGCTCTGGTCTCGTCGAGACGACGGATCGGGGCGTGATGCGGGGCGGCGGTGAAGCGGCTCTTGTCGTTGCCCTTGGTCGCGATGGCGAGATCGCGCAGGGTCGCGACGAAGAGATCGAGCGCCGCCTTCGACTCCGACTCGGTCGGCTCGATCAGCATGGCGCCGTGGACGACGAGCGGGAAATAGACAGTCATCGGATGGTAGCCCTCGTCGATCATCGCCTTGGCGAAATCGAGCGTCGAGACGCCGGTGCCCTTCAGCCACTCATCGTCGAACAGCACCTCATGCATTGAGGGGTGGTCCGGGAAGGGCAGCGACATCAGGTCGGACAAGCTGGCGCGGATATAGTTGGCGTTCAGCACCGCATCTTCCGAGGCCTGCTTCATGCCGTCGGCGCCATGGCTCAGCATATAGGCGAGCGCCCGGACATACATGCCCATCTGGCCGTGGAAGGCGGTCATCCGTCCGAACGGATCGTTGCCCTCGGGGGCATCGCCCTTGTGCTCGACGAGACGCGACTTGCCGCCCTCGACATGGATGAAAGGCACGGGCGCGAAAGGCGCCAGCCGCTCCGACAGCACGACCGGGCCGGCGCCCGGGCCGCCACCGCCATGCGGGGTCGAGAAGGTCTTGTGCAGGTTTATGTGCATGGCGTCGACACCGAGATCGCCCGGCCGGGCCTTGCCGACGATGGCGTTGAAATTGGCGCCGTCGCAGTAGAAATAGGCGCCAGCCTCGTGCATCGCCGCGGCGATCTCGACGATCTCAGGCTCGAAGATGCCGCAGGTGTTCGGGTTGGTCAGCATGATCGCCGCGACCTCGGGGCCGAGCAGCGCCTTGACGTCCTCGACCGCGACCGTGCCGTCGGGACGGGCCGGGACCGCCTTGACCGAGAAGCCGATCAGGGCGGCCGTCGCCGGATTGGTGCCATGCGCCGATTCCGGCACGAGCACGACATTGCGGGTCGCGCCCTCGCCCTTGGCGGCGATCGCGGCCTTGATCGCCATCATGCCGCAGGCTTCGCCATGGGCGCCGGCCTTGGGCGAGAGCGCCACCGCCGGCATGCCGGTCAGCGTCATCAGATAGCGGGCGAGCTCGAGCATCAGCTCGAGCGCGCCGGGCACGGTCGAGGTCGGCTGCAGCGGATGCACGTCCGAGAAGCCTGGCAGACGCGCCACCTTCTCGTTGAGGCGGGCATTGTGCTTCATCGTGCAGGAACCGAGCGGGAAGAGCCCGGTGTCGATGCCGTAATTCTTCTGGCTGAGGCGCACATAATGGCGCATCGCCTCGGGTTCGGAGAGACCGGGCAGGCCGATCTCGCCCTGACGGGCGTGCTTGCCGAGGCGGCTCTTGAACGGCGCCGGCTTCTCGATGTCGACGCCGGTCGATTCGCGATGGCCGATCTCGAAGATCAGCGGCTCGATCTGCTGCAGCGCGCGATTGCCGGTGAAGGTCTCATGGCTGCGGCTCTCGGCCTCGCCGGCGGCAGTCGGGCGTCCCTGACGGTTCAGCATCACAGCACCTCCGCGAGCGCCGCCACGAAGGCCGCCCGATCCTCATCCGTATTCACTTCCGTATTGGCGACGATCAGGAGATCGTCGAGACCGGCGCCGGGCAGCAGACGCGAGACCGGCACGCCGGCGAGCACGCCCTTCGCAGCCATCGCCTCAACCACCTCGGCGGCCGGCTTGGCGAGCTTCACGGTGAACTCGTTGAAGAAGCTCTCGTTCAGCACCTCGGCGCCCTTCACGCCGGCGAGCGCATCGGCGAGCTTCACCGCATTGGCGTGGTTGACGTCGGCGAGGCGGGAGAGGCCGGCCTGGCCGAGCAGCGTCATGTGGATGGTGAAGGCCAGCACGCAGAGGCCGGAATTGGTGCAGATGTTCGAGGTCGCCTTGTCGCGACGGATATGCTGCTCGCGGGTCGAGAGCGTGAGCACGAAGCCGCGGCGGCCATCGGCGTCGACGGTCTCGCCGCAGAGCCGGCCCGGCATCTGGCGGATATATTTCGACTTGGCGGCGAAGAGGCCGACATAGGGGCCGCCGAAATTCAGGGCGTTGCCGATCGACTGACCCTCGCCGACGACGATGTCGGCATCCTGCGCGCCTGGCGGCACCACCGCGCCAAGCGAGACGACCTCGGTGAAGACCGCGATCAGCAGCGCGCCATGGGCATGCGCCTTCTCGGCGATCGGCCTGAGGTCACGCAGATTGCCGAAGACGTCGGGCGACTGGACGACGACGCAAGAGACGCTGTCGTCGATCTGACTGAGAATGTCCTCGGTAGCGCGGACGTCGGCCTCGAGCGCAACGACCTCGTCGCTGGCCATTTCGGAGAGGGTCTCGACGACCTGGGTGTAGTGCGGGTGCAGGCCGCCGGAGAGCACCGCCTTGCGCCGGCGCGTAACGCGGTGCGCCATCAGCACCGCCTCGGCCGTGCCGGTCGAGCCGTCATACATCGAGGCGTTGGCGACCTCCATACCGGTCAGCGCCGCGATCTGGGTCTGGAACTCGAAGAGATATTGCAGCGTGCCCTGGGCGATCTCGGGCTGGTAGGGCGTATAGCTGGTCAGGAATTCCGAGCGCTGGATCAGATGGTCCACCGTCGCGGGGACATGATGCTTGTAGGCCCCTGCCCCGACGAAGAACGGCACTGCGCCGGCCGCCGTGTTCCTGGCCGACATCTTGCCAAGGATGCGCTCGACCTCGAGCTCGCCCTTGGCGCGCGGCAGGTCGAGCGGGTCCTTGAGCAGCTTGCCCTTCGGCACATCGGAGAAGAGCGCATCGACATCGGGCACGCCGATGCGCGCCAGCATGTCCTCACGGTCGGTATCGGTCAGGGGCAGATAGCGCATTCTGGAGCATCCTCGGGTCATTCCGGGGCCGAGCGCAGCGAGGCGCCCGGAACCCATGAACTCAGGTCGTTGAAAGCCAGTTCGACCTGCGCCGCCTCTTTCCGAAGCGTCGTGGTCATGGGTTCCGGGCTCGGCCTGCGGCCGCCCCGGAATGACGGTTTCAGAGCGTCTTGACGTAGTCCTGGTATTCGGCCTCGCTGAGCAGGCCTTCGAGCTCGGCCGGGTCCTTGAGCTTGATCTTGACGAACCAGCCCTTGCCGGCCGGGTCCTCGTTGACCGTGCCGGGAGCGGCCTCGAGTTCGCTATTGACGGCGACGATCTCGCCGGACACCGGGGCATAGACCTCCGACGCCGCCTTGACGCTTTCGACGACCGCCGCCTCGGCGCCCTTCGCCAGCGCCTTGCCGACTGCCGGCAGCTCGACGAAGACGACGTCGCCGAGCTGGCCCTGGGCGAAATCGGAGATACCGACCGTGCCGGTATCGCCCTCGATGCGGATGTATTCGTGGTCCTTGGTGTAGCGGGTCTCGGCCATGGTTTCCTCCGGCGAAATAGGGTGAAGCTCAGCGCTTGTAGTTGTTGGGAACGAAAGGCATGGCGGCGATCGTCGCCGGCAGCGGCTTGCCGCGCACGATCAGGTCGAGCTTCGTACCGGGAGCCGCATGCTCCCTGGCGACATAGCCCATGGCACAGGGGCCGTTCAGGGTCGGACCGAAACCGCCCGAGGTGACCTTGCCGACAATGGTGCCGTCGGCGAGCGCGATCTCGGCCCCCTCGCGGGCCGGGGCGCGCCCTTCCGGCAGCAGGCCGACACGGACGCGCGCCGTGCCCTCGGCAAATTCGCGCTGGATGCGGGCCGCCCCCGGGAAGCCGCCCTCCTCGCGCCGGCGCTTCTGGATCGACCAGTTCAGCCCGGCCTCGACCGGCGAGGTCGCTGTGTCGATGTCATGGCCATAGAGGCACAAGCCGGCCTCGAGCCGCAGGGAATCGCGGGCCCCAAGACCGACCGGCTTGACCCGGCCATCCAGCAGAAGCGCATCCCAGATCTCGCCGATCCGCTCGGCGGCAGCAGAAATCTCGTAGCCGTCCTCGCCGGTATAGCCGCAGCGGGTGACGTTCGCCTTGACGCCGCCGAGCTTGAGCGTGCGCATCGTCATGAAGCCCATCTCGGCGACTTCCGGGTTGAGCGCCGCCAGCGCCTCCTGCGCCTTCGGCCCCTGCAGCGCGATCAGACCGCGATGCTCGGCCCGGACCAGCTTCACATTGGCCGGCAGGCGGGCTTCGATATGAGGATAATCGGTGAGCTTGCAGGCGGCGTTGACGACGAGAAGCAGCGCGCCGTCTTCGTCGGGATCGGCCGAGCGCGTCACCATCAGATCGTCGATGATGCCGCCATCCTCGTTCAGGAGCTGCGTATAGCGCTGCTTGCCGAGCTGGAGATTGACGATATCGGCGGGGACCAGCGCCTCGAGAGCGCGCGCCGTGGTCTCGTGATCGGGCCCAATCAGGAAGGCCTGGCCCATATGCGAGACGTCGAACAGCCCGGCATTCTCGCGCGTCCAGACATGCTCGGTCAGGATGCCGCTGGGATACTGCACCGGCATGTCGTAGCCCGCGAAAGGCACCATCCGGGCACCGAGCGTGACATGGCGGGCATGAAGCGGCGTCTTGAGCAGCGCCTCGGCGCTTGCGGAGTTTCCGTCGGCCTCTCGGGCTTCGGCAGCCATGGCGTCCCTTCCAGAATCGAGCGCGAGCCCCGAACGGAATCGTCCGGAGCGCGCCCCCTCTGTCTCGGGACCTGAGAGATTTCCCCACCGGCCTCAGGCCGGAAGGTTACCCCCGTCGGTGGGCGAGCCTTTACGGCTCGCCGCTTTCCAGAGCGCCAATTCCCACGCGGTCCGTTTGCCTGAGCGTTTCCGGGGCGGTTGCGCCTTCGGCGCCGGAAACGGACTGCTCCGTTTCCGGTCTCTCCCGCGGGGATGATGCGGCTGGAGCAGCAATAGCTGAGAGCTATCTTAAGTCAATCGAGCCGGCGCTCCGATGCCGGCCTGTCCACGGCCGGCTTCGGACGCGCTGCGACGACCACCAACGAATCGGGCCGGAAGCGGCTTTCCACCTCCGGCCCGATGCTTGAAAACTAAGGGAATCGCGATTTCGCGCCCAGCCGGACGCGCAGCGATCTAGCGGCGACGGCGACGCGCAGGATCGGCCCCGCCCGTGCCGAGCGAAACGACGATCTCGGTTTCGCCGGAGCCCGCCGGCACGACGATATTGTCCTCGACATGCGTGAAGTCGGCGCCGGTCTGGCTGGAGGAGAGTGTCGCACCGACACGCGAGGCACGCCGGGCCAAGACCTGGCCATTGCGGATCACCTGCGTCGTCAAGGTGGCGCTGTGGCTGCCCGAACCACCGGCCGGCCCGGCCAGAACGCGCCCCTCGACCCCGACCTTGAGGGTGAAGCCGCCACCCGGCCCGGTGGCCTTGCATTCGCGAGCGACCGTCTGGATCGAGATCTGATGGCGCAGGCTCCCGCTGTCGGGCCCCGACTGGGCCCGGATCGCCGCCCCGCCTTCGGCGATGATCACGCTCGGGCAGATCAACTCTTCCTCGGGATCCTTGGGCAACTGGTCGACGGGCGGCGGCGTCGTCGACTGGAAAACGATGATGTTGCCGAATGTCTGCATCGCGCTCGGCCCGCCGGTGGAGCTCGACGATCCGCAACCGGCGAGCGCGCCGGCGAGCACAGGCATAATGAGCCAGGCCTTGCGGCCGGTAAGCATATCAATCACGGCAAGGCCTCCACGCCGGGGCCGAATCCATTCAGCGAAACCGGAATGCCGACCCCTTCCTCCGGCGTCTGGAACACGATGAATGTCGCGCTCTTGCCGCCCTTGAGCTGGCCGAGCAGCGTATCGTCCATCACCACCTCCGCGACGCAGCCGGTGGTCAGGCAGCGCACGAAGCCGGCGCGGCCGATATCCTTATCATCGATCTTGAGGCCGAGGCCGGAGGGCAGCAGCACGCCGAGCGGCGCCACGACGCGCAGGAGACGGCTCTTCTGATCGGCCGTCTTGAGCACGATCGCCAGCAAGGTCAGATTCGGCCTGTCCTCGGCGGCGACGTTCTGAACCAGCGCACATTGCTCGGTCTTGGCGCCGGGGGGCACCTCGCAACGCATCTGCCAATCGCCATGCGTGGAGCGCACCGCGCCCTGCGCCTGGGCCGGCTGCGCCGCGGCGCAGAGCCAGCCGGCGACCGCCAGGGCTGCTGCGGCGGGGCCAAAAAGATGGCGCATCCCTGTCATTCCTCTCTGTCGGGCGCCGCGCGCGAGCGGCGGCGGGGGCCGGGAGTTCTCTCCAGTCGAGACCTGCGTTGGGACCATGTGGCCCCTTTTCTGTCAAGACGAAGCATGCCCGCGGCCGACCTGCCGCATGGGCAACCATCGGCCAGGTGCGGCTCATGCCGCACCTCCTCGCGTGCTTATGCCGCACGGCCCTTGCGCCAGCCTATCATTGCCCCACTGGCGCAAGCGTGATCTTTGATTTATCGCAATGCCGAAGAACGAAAGTCAGCCTGCGAGGGCTGGCTGGACGCGTGCAAGCCGACCCAGGCGGAACCGGGGGCCGGCGCGGCATCACAGGAGCTATGTCGGACCGATGCGATTTGTGACCTCGACCCTCAGGGACGCCGCCGCGGCTGCCGCCGCGACGTTGATCGCGTTCTTCCCGGCCGCCGCATCGGCCCAGAACGGCATGCCGCAGCCCTGGCAGATGAATCTTCAGCCCGCAGCGACCGAAGTCGCGACCTTCATCCACTGGTTCCACGACTGGATTAACATCCTGATCGTCGCCATTTCGGTCTTCGTCCTGGCGCTGATCGTCTATGTCGCCTACCGCTTCAACGAGCGCCGCAACCCGGTGCCGGCGAAGACCACGCACCACGCCCTGCTCGAGGTCGCCTGGACGATCATCCCCGTCCTGATCCTGGTCGTCGTCGCGATTCCCTCCTTCCGCCTGCTCAAGCTGCAGCTCGAAGTGCCGAAGGCCGACATCACCGTGAAGGTGACCGGCAAGCAGTGGTACTGGTCCTATGAGTACCCGCAGGAAGGCGGCGCCTTCGGCTTCGATTCGCTGATGCTCGACGAGAAGCAGCGCGCCGAGGCGATCAGCTCGAAGAAGATCGCCGCGGCCGAGGCTCCGCGCCTGCTCGCCGTCGACAACGAGGCGGTGGTTCCGGTCGGCAAGATCGTGCGCGTGCAGGTCACCGCCGCCGACGTCATCCACAAGTTCACGGTTCCCGCTTTCGGCGTGAAGATCGACGCCATCCCCGGCCGCCTCAACGAAACCTGGTTCCGGGCCGACCGCGAAGGTATCTTCTACGGCCAGTGCTCGTTCATCTGCGGGCAGAACCACGCCTATATGCCGATCGCCTTCCGGGTCGTCAGCGCCGAGCGCTATGCCGCGTGGCTCGCGGAATCGAAGCAGAAATTCGCCAATGCGGCCGATGCCGCCGGCAAGGTCGCTGAAGCGACCCGTTGAACCCGATTGACTTGAACTCACGCGAACCGACTTCGCAGGAGGAGACGAACCTCATGGCCACCTCGGCTCCCCACGCCCAGGGTTACGGGCACGACGACGCCCACGCACACGCCCATCCGACCGGATGGCGGCGCTGGCTGCTCTCGACCAACCACAAGGACATCGGCACGCTCTACCTGATCTTCTCGGTGATCGCGGGCCTGATCGGCGGCTTCCTGTCGATCATGATGCGCATCGAGTTGCAGGAGCCGGGGCTGCAGATCTTCGCCAACGGCCAGAGCTACAACGTCTTCGTCACCGGCCACGGCCTGATCATGATCTTCTTCATGGTCATGCCCGCGGTCATCGGCGGCTTCGGCAACTGGTTCGTGCCGCTGATGATCGGCGCGCCGGACATGGCCTTCCCGCGGATGAACAACATCTCGTTCTGGCTCACCGTCTCCGGCCTGGTGCTGCTGCTGATCTCGCTGTTCACCGAAGGCGCCCCCGGCGCCCAAGGCCCCGGCACGGGCTGGACGGTCTATCCGCCCTTCTCCTCCGCCGGCCATCCGGGCCCGGCCGTCGACTTCGCGATCCTGGCGCTCCATCTCGCCGGCGCGGCCTCGATCCTCGGCGCGATCAACTTCATCACCACGATCCTGAACATGCGCGCGCCCGGCATGACCATGCACAAGATGCCGCTGTTCGCCTGGGGCGTGCTGGTCACCGCCTTCCTGCTGCTGCTCTCGCTCCCGGTCCTCGCCGGCGCGATCACCATGCTGCTGACCGATCGCAATTTCGGCACGACCTTCTATGATCCGGCCGGCGGCGGCGACCCGGTGCTCTACCAGCACCTGTTCTGGTTCTTCGGCCATCCCGAAGTCTACATCATGATCCTGCCGGCCTTCGGCATCATCAGCCACATCATCTCGACCTTCTCGAAGAAGCCGATCTTCGGCTATCTCGGCATGGCCTACGCCATGGTCGCGATCGGCGTCGTCGGCTTCATCGTCTGGGCCCACCACATGTACACGGTCGGCCTGTCGCTCAACACGCAGCGCTACTTCGTCTTCGCGACGATGGTCATCGCGGTGCCGACGGGCGTGAAGATTTTCTCATGGATCGCGACGATGTGGGGCGGATCGATCCGTTTCACCGCGCCGATGATCTGGGCGATCGGCTTCATCTTCCTGTTCACGGTCGGCGGCGTCACCGGCGTCGTGCTGGCCAATGCCGGCCTCGATCGCTCGCTGCACGCCACCTACTACGTCGTCGCGCACTTCCACTACGTGCTGTCGCTCGGCGCCGTGTTCGGCATCTTCGCGGGCTTCTACTACTGGTTCCCGAAGATGAGCGGCTATGTGATCCCCGACTGGATCGGCCGGCTGCACTTCTGGATCGCCTTCATCGGTGCGAACCTGCTGTTCTTCCCGCAGCACTTCCTCGGGATCGCCGGCATGCCGCGCCATTATGTCGACTATCCCGACGCCTTCGCCGGCTGGCATTTCTGGTCGTCGATCGGCTCCTACATCTTCGCCGCCGGCCTGCTGGTCTGGATCTATGGCGTGATCGTCGCCTTCACCAGGAAGGAACTGGCCGGCGACAATCCGTGGGGCGAAGGTGCGACGACGCTGGAGTGGACCCTGTCCTCGCCGCCTCCGTTCCACCAGTTCGAGACCCTGCCGCGCATCGCCGGCTCCGACCACTGAGAATAAAGCGGCGGCGGGCCGGCCCCGCCGCCGCCCATCTCCCGAGAGCCTGGAAACGGGCTTTCCGGAGGCGGGCGGCGCCCAGCCACCGGAGTTCCTTGCAAATCACGGCCCGCTTCGGGCCCTTTGAGACGAGACGAAGACCAAGTACCGATGTCTGCTGCGTTCGATCAGATCGCCCCGCACCGTGACGGCGCCGTTCCGACCTCCACCGGGGAGGCCGGCGACTATTTCGCGCTGCTGAAGCCGCGCGTGATGTTCCTCGTCATCGTGACCGCGCTCGGCGGCATGGTGGCCGCTCCCGGCGCGATCAACCCGGTCATCGGCTTCGCCGCCCTGCTCGCGATCTCGGTCGGGGCCGGCGCTTCCGGCGCGCTCAACATGTGGTGGGACGCCGATATCGACGCGGTGATGACGCGCACCGCGCAGCGGCCGATTCCGGCCGGGCGGATCCAGGCCAAGGAAGCGCTGGCCTTCGGCCTCGTGCTGTCGATCGGCTCGGTGCTGGTGCTCGGCCTCGTCGCCAACCTGCTCTCGGCGGCGATGCTCGCCTTCACGATCTTCTTCTACGCCGTCGTCTATTCGATGTGGCTGAAGCGGGCGACGCCGCAGAACATCGTCATCGGCGGCGCCGCCGGCGCCTTCCCGCCGATGATCGGCGAAGCCGTGGTGACCGGCGATTTCGGCCTGACCTCGATCGTGCTCTTCGCGATCATCTTCCTGTGGACGCCGCCGCATTTCTGGGCCCTGGCGCTGGTCAAGTCCGGCGATTATGCCCGCGCCGGCATCCCGATGCTGCCCAATGTCGCCGGCCCGGCCGCGACGCGGCGCCAGATCGTCGCCTACACCTTCGTACTGGCCCCGGTCGCCGTGCTGCCGGCGCTGATGGGCTTCGGTGGTGCGATCTATCTCCTGGTCTCGGTCGTGACCGGACTGATGATGATCGCGCTGTCTCTGCGCGTGCTGAAGGTCACGGAGGGCGAGGCGGCCTATAAGGCGGCCTACCAGCTCTTCGGCTTCTCGATCCTGTATCTCTTCCTGCTCTTCGCCGTGCTTCTGGCCGAGAACGGACTCGGCCTGATGTGGGCCCTGCCCAAGGTGCTGGGATGAGCGAGAACCCGCAGCGCCAGGACGCACCGCCCCAGCCCGCGCCGCCGGTTGCCTTCTCGCCGGAGGACATGGCCCGGCGCAGGCGCCGCTCGATCGCGCTCGCCCTGGTCCTGGCGGGTCTGGTCCTGTTCTTCTTCGTGGTGACGCTGGCCAAGACCGGGCCGGCGATCCTCAACCGTCCGCTGTGACGCGATGACCGCCGCATCCGCCAAGAATCGCCGCATCGTGCTGATCTGCAGCACCGTCGCGCTCGGCATGACCGGGCTGTCCTTCGCCGCCGTGCCGCTCTACGACATGTTCTGCCGGGCGACGGGCTTCGGCGGCACGCCCCTGGTCGGGACGACCGGCGCCAGCCGCGTCATCGACCGCACGATCGCGGTGCGCTTCGACGCCAATGTCTCGCCGGCTCTGGGCTGGCGCTTCGAGGCCGAGCGGACCGAGATCACCGCCCGCATCGGCGAGACGCAGACGGTATTCTACAAGATCACCAACACCTCCTCGCGGCCCGTCACCGGGATCGCGACCTATAATGTCCAGCCTTCCCAGGCTGCGGCGCATTTCGTCAAGATCCAGTGCTTCTGCTTCACGGAGAACACGCTGCAGCCCGGCGAGAGCATCGAGGCGCCGGTCGTGTTCTACATCGACCCTGAAATCGAGGGGAACCGGGAGCTCTCGAGCCTGAAATCAATCACCCTGTCGTACACCTACTTCCCGTCGAAATCCGGACAACCGGTCGCGGAAAGCAAGGGTGACGCAGCCAAATCAAGCCTATAAGCAGCAAGCCAGCGCGCTGCACTTCTATCGGACGCGGAGACGACCACGATGGCCGAGGCCCATACCAAGAACCACGACTACCACCTCGTCGATCCGAGCCCGTGGCCGCTGGTCGGCGCCACCTCCGCCACGATCATGGCGATCGGCGCCGTGATGTGGATGAAGCACATGCCGGTCGCCGGCATGCAGCTCGGCCCGCTGGTCTTCGGCGCCGGTGTTCTGGGCGTGCTCTACACCATGCTCGCCTGGTGGATGGACGTGGTCCGCGAGGCCGAGCATGAGGGCCACCATACCCGCGTCGTCCAGATCCATCACCGCTACGGCATGCTGATGTTCATCGCCTCCGAGGTGATGTTCTTCGTCGCCTGGTTCTGGGCCTTCTTCGACGCCAGCCTGTTCACCGGCGAGACCATCCAGTACGCCCGCGCCGAGTTCACCGGCGGCCACTGGCCGCCGAAGGGCATCGAGACCTTCGATCCCTGGCATCTGCCGCTGCTCAACACGCTGATCCTCTTGACCTCGGGCACCACCGTGACCTGGGCGCATTATGCGCTGATCAAGAATGATCGCGCCGGGCTGAAGCAGGCGCTGTGGCTGACCCTGATCCTCGGCGGCATGTTCACGATCGTCCAGGCCTATGAGTACTCGCACGCCACCTTCGCGTTCAGCGGCCATATCTATGGCGCGACCTTCTACATGGCGACCGGCTTCCACGGTTTCCATGTGCTGATCGGCACGATCTTCCTGGCGATCTGCCTCTACCGGGTCTATCTCGGCCACTTCAAGCCGAACCAGCATCTCGGCTTCGAGTTCGCCGCCTGGTACTGGCACTTCGTCGACGTGGTCTGGCTGTTCCTGTTCGCCGCGATCTATGTCTGGGGCGCCGGCGCGCCGGCTGCCCACTGAAGCGGGACCGATCGCGGTCGCAGAATCGAGGGGCGGCCGCCAGGCCGCCCCTTTGCATTTGAGGAGAAGCGCATGACAACGCCGCCAGCCAGCCTGCCCTCGCCCTATTCGACCGGCCTCGGCGGCCGTTGCCCGCGCTGCGGCGAAGGCAAGCTCTTCGACGGCTATCTGAAGCTGCGCCCGCGCTGCGCCGCCTGCGGCCTCGATTACGCCTTCGCCGATTCAGCCGACGGGCCGGCCGTATTCATCATGCTGGTCGCCGGCTTCTTCGTGCTCGGCCTCGCGCTCTATGTCGAGATCGCCTACGAGCCGCCGATCTGGCTGCATCTCACGCTCTGGCTGCCACTGGCGCTCATCACCTGTCTCGGCCTGCTGCGGCCGATGAAGGGGCTGGCGGTCGCACTGCAATATGTGAACCGGGCACAGGAAGGCAGGATAAGGAAGTGAACGCCGCGCCCCCTTCCACTCCAGCCCGCCCGAAACTCCTCCTGCCGGCCTTGCTGACCGTCATCGGTGTCGGCGTGCTCTGCACGCTCGGCACCTGGCAGCTCCAGCGCATGACCGAGAAGCACGGCTTCATCGAACGGCTCGAGACCCAGGCGAAGGGCCCTGCCTCCGCCCTGCCGCCCTCGACCAAATGGGCGAGCCTCGACCCGGCGCAGCTCGACCTGCAACGCGTCGAGGCCAGGGGCACCTATCTGGAAGACGGCATCGCCGGCGTGCGCACCACCATCGCAGCCGGCCCGCCGGGCACGCGCCAGCTCTCCGGCTTCGGCCGCTGGGTGTTCCAGGGCTTTCGCCTCGAGGACGGAGCGACCATCCTGGTCAATCGCGGTTTCGTGCCCGAGGCGCTCTACGGCGCCATGAAGCCGGCCAGCGGCCCTGCGACCGTCTCCGGCTTCCTGCGCGCACCGGAGGCCCGCAACAGCTTCACCCCCGCGGACCTGCCCGGCAAGCGCGAGTTCTACACCCGCGATCCCGAGGCGATCGCCGCCTCGCTCGGCCTGCCGGGCGCACCGTTCTATCTCGAGGCGGAACGCAGCGGCGACGGCATGACCCCGCCCGCCGGCGTCGACGTCAGGGAACTGATCGCCCGCATACCCGACAACCACCTGCAATATGCGCTCACCTGGTTCGGGCTGGCGCTGACCCTGATCGGTGTGTTCGGCGCCTATGCCCTCCAGGCGAGGCGGATGCGCACCGACGCGTGAACCCAGCCGGACCTGTCCTTTGGTTTTGCCCTCCCCCGCCAACGGGCCTATAGGATCAGGACAAACTCGAAACGGAACCGCCGTGCTGCATATCTCTACCCGGGGCGATGCGCCCTCGCTCTCCTTCGCCGACGCGCTGCTCGCCGGGCTCGCCCGCGATGGCGGCCTGTACCTGCCGCAAGCCCTGCCGCAGCTCTCGACGACCGAGATTGCCGGCCTCGCCGGCAAACCCTATGCGGCGGTAGCCGAGCAGATCGTCGGCGCACTCGCCGATGGCGACATCGAGGGCGGCGCGCTGAAGACGATGATCGGCCAGGCCTATGCCAGCTTCCGGCACCCGGCCGTCTGCCCGCTGGTCCAGCTCGGCGACAACCTGTTCTCGCTCGAGCTCTTCCACGGCCCGACCCTCGCCTTCAAGGACGTGGCGATGCAGTTGCTCGGGCAGCTGATGGACCATGTCCTCGCCCAGCGCGGCGAGCGCGCCACCATTGTCGGCGCCACCTCCGGCGACACCGGCGGCGCCGCGATCGACGCCTTCAAGGGGCTGGAACGGGTCGACATCTTCATTCTCTACCCCGAGGGCCGCGTCTCGGACGTGCAGCGCCGGCAGATGACCACTGTCGAGGCCGGAAACGTCCACGCCATCGCGGTCGAGGGCACCTTCGACGACTGCCAGAACCTGGTGAAGGCGCTGTTCAACCATCACCGTTTCCGCGACGAGCTGCGCCTCTCCGGCGTCAACTCGATCAACTGGGCCCGGATAGCCGCGCAGGTGGTCTACTATTTCACGGCGGCGAGCGCGCTCGGCAGCCCGCACCGGCCGGTCTCCTTCGCAGTGCCGACCGGCAATTTCGGCGACATCCTCGCCGGCTGGATCGCCAAGCGCATGGGCCTGCCGATCGGGCGGCTGGCGATCGGCACCAACAGCAACGACATCCTGGCGCGCACGCTCGAAACCGGCGTCTACGAGATGCGTGGCGTCGCCGCCACGACCTCGCCCTCGATGGACATCCAGATCTCCTCGAATTTCGAGCGGCTGCTGTTCGAGGCGCATGACCGGGACAGCGCCGCCGTGCGCCGGCTGATGCAGTCACTCCAGCAATCCGGGCGCTTCGAGATCGCGGCCGGCCCGCTCGCGCGCATCCGCGCCGATTTCGACGCCGTCGCGATCGACGAGGCTGCCGTCGCGGCCGAGATCGGCGCGACCTGGCGCGATGCCGGCTACTTGCTCGACCCGCACAGTGCGATCGGCGTGCGCGCTGCACGCGCAGCGCTGAAGGCCGACCCGGCGACGCCGGTGGTCGCGCTCGGCACCGCCCACCCGGCCAAGTTCCCCGCCGCCGTCGAGGCGGCCTGTGGCGTGCGGCCGGCACTGCCAGCCCATCTCGCCGACCTGATGGCGCGCAAGGAACGCTCGAGCCTGCTGCCCAACGACCATGGCAGACTGGAACGCTTCATCGCCGAGCGGGCAAGGGCCGTGCGGAGTGCCGCCGCATGAGCAAACTCAACGCCAGGGCCGGCAAGCCCAAGCCCGCCAAGCGCGAGGAACAGGCGCTCGCGCACGATCCCGCGGTCAGCCTGACGACCCTGCCCTCCGGACTGCGTATCGTCTCCGAACATATGGCGCATGCCGCGACGGTGTCGCTCGGCATCTGGATCGGCGCCGGCTCGCGCGACGAGCTGCCGCATGAGCACGGCCTCGCCCATCTGCTCGAGCACATGGCGTTCAAGGGCACGGCGCGACGCTCGGCCCGGCAGATCGCCGAGGAGATCGAGAGCGTCGGCGGCGACCTCAATGCGGCGACATCCGTCGAGTACACCTGCTACACGGCGCGCGTCCTCGGCCAGGACCTGGCGCTGGCGGTAGACATCCTCGCCGATATCCTGACCGCCCCGGCCCTGACCGAGGAAGAGCTCGCGCGCGAGAAGGGCGTCATCCTGCAGGAGATCGGCGCCGTCCAGGATACGCCGGACGATCTCGTCTACGACCGTTTCCTCCAGGCGGCCTTCCCCGACCAGCCGCTCGGCCGACCGATCCTCGGCACGGCGCAGACCGTGAACAGCTTCACCCCGGAAGCGATCCGTGCCTATCTCTCGCGGAATTACCATGCCGGCAACATGGTGCTGGCCGCGGCCGGCGCCGTCGACCATGCGGAGCTGGTCGCCCTTGCCGAAAAGGCCCTGGCCCCGCTGCCTCTGCGACCGTCAGTCCCGCCGCCGGCACGCGACCTCGCAGTCTATCGTGGCGGCGAAGCCCGCATCGACGGCGACGAGGAGCAGGTCCATGTCGTGCTCGGCTTCCCCGGCAAGCCGTTCGAGGATGGCGCGCACTATCCGCTTCAGATTTTCTCTGCCGTGCTCGGCGGCGGCCTGTCGTCGCGGCTCTTCCAGGAGGTGCGCGAGCGGCGCGGCCTCGCTTATGCGGTCGACTCCTTCCACTGGCCATTCTCCGATTGCGGCGTTTTCGGCATCAGCGCCGGCACGGCGCCTGAGGATGTCGGCGAGCTCGTCGATGTCGCCTTCGACTGCCTCCGACAGGCCGTGCAGGATGTCAGCGAAGTCGAAATGGCGCGGGCGCGGGCGCAGATGAAGGTCGGCCTGCTGGCCTCGCTCGAGAGCCCAGGCGGTAAGCTCGAGCAGATGGCGCGGCAGGTGCTGGTCTTCGGCCGCGCCATCCCGCGCGAGGAGCTGGCGCGCCGGCTCGATGCGGTCAGCCTCGATGATGTGCGCGCCGCCGGCCGCAGCCTGCTCGAGGGCCACGCCACCGTCGCCGCCATCGGCCCGCTCGACGATCTGGCGCCGGCGGAAGCCCTGCGCGCCGCGCTCGCACGCCCGGCCTGACCGCCATGGCCCTGTTCCGTTTCGCGACCGACCCGCCGACGCGGCCGCTGATCCGGACACAAAATCTCGTATTGCGCCCTCCGCACGCCAATGACTTCGCCGCCTGGGCGGCGTTACGGCGGGAGAGCCGCGATTTCCTGACGCCGTGGGAGCCGGTCTGGAGCGAGGACGACCTCACCCGCAACGCCTTCCGGCTGCGGGTGAAGCGGGCCGCCCGCGAAGTCGCCTCCGACGAGGCCTATTGCCTGTTCGTCCTCGATGCCCGCACGGAAACGCTGCTCGGTGGGCTGACGCTCGGCCTGGTCAGACGCGGCGTCGCGCAGGCCTGCACGCTCGGCTACTGGATGGGCGAGCGGCATGCGGGCAAGGGCCATATGACGGAGGCGGTCCGCGGCGCGCTCGCCTTCGCCTTCTCGGAACTCGCGCTGCACCGGGTCGAGGCGGCCTGCTTGCCGCACAATACACCGTCGCGCCGGCTACTCGAGCGCGTCGGCTTCCAGCCCGAAGGCGAGGCGCGCGGCTATCTGCGGATCAACGGCGTCTGGGCCGACCACCTGCTCTATGGGATGCTCGCCGCCGACCTCCGCAAGGGGTGAGGAAGAGTGGGAAGGCCGCCTTGCCCTCGCCACGCCCGGCCGATACGACTGACCCGACAAATTTTAAACATTCAGACCCGCCCGAAAGACCGAGCCCACCTTGTCATCGACGCACCGTTTCCTCCGGCTCGGCATCGCCATTTCTGGCCTCCTGGTGCTGACCCTGTTCTCGGCGCTGCGCCCGGCGCTGGCGATCGAGGCGCAGCGCGTGCCGGTCGACGTGCCCGTGCTCGACCTCACCGATGTCGTCGAGCGCAACAAATCCGATGGCGACGTCATCCAGATCTCGACCGCGCCGGGGCCGGACGGCATCGTCCGGCGCATCGCGGTCCGGGCACGCGAATCCGGAGCGCGCCCGGACTGGATCGTCTTCGCGCTGACCAATGATTCCGACGAGCAGATCGACCGGCTGCTGGTCGCCCCCTTCCACCGGCTGATCGGCTCCGGCGTGATCTGGCCCGATCTCGGCGACCGCCGCATCGAGGCGATCACGGCCAGTCAAGGTCTGCGGCCGGAGCGCGAGGATTCACCGGACGCCGACGTCTTTCAGATCACGCTCGACCCCGGCACCACCGTGACCTTCGTCGCCGAGCTGAAATCGCCGAACCTGCCGCAGCTCTATCTCTACGAGCCGGAGGCCTATCGTCAGAAGACCAACGGGCTGACGCTCTACAAGGGCATCATCATCGGCATCGCCGGCCTGCTCGCACTGTTCCTGACCATCATCTTCGTGGTCAAGGGCGCCGTGATCTTCCCGGCGGCGGCCGCGCTGGCCTGGGCGGTCCTGGCCTATGCCGGGCTCGATTTCGGTTTCTTTCAGCGCATCTTTCCGCTGACGCCGGCGATCGAGCGAATATATCGCGCCGGCGCCGAGGTGGTGCTGGCGGCGACATTACTGGTCTTCCTGTTCGCCTATCTCAACCTGTCGCGCTGGCATGTGCGCTACAGTCACATCACGCTGGTCTGGATGCTCGGCCTGGCCTGTCTCGTCGGCCTTGCCGTGGTCGATGCGCCGATGGCTTCCGGCGTCGCACGCATCTCGATCGCGGCGGTCGCGGCGGTCGGCTTCGTGCTGATCCTGCACCTTGCCACCCATGGCTATGAGCGTGCGGTGATGCTGATCCCGACCTGGTTCCTGCTCGCGGTCTGGGTCACGGCCGCCGGCTTCACCGTGACCGGCCAGCTGGTGCGCGACCTCGTGCCGCCGGCGCTGATCGGCGGGCTCGTGCTGATCGTATTGCTGATCGGCTTCACCGTGGTGCAGCACGCCTTCGCCGGCGGCGCCTTGGCCCAGGGCCTGGTTTCCGACACTGAGCGACGGGCCCTCGCACTCTCGGGCTCCGGCGATCTCGTCTTCGACTGGGACGTGAGCGCCGACAAGATCTTCGTCTCGCCGCAGACCGAGATCCTGCTCGGCCTGCCCAAGGGCGCGCTCGAGGGCTCGGCCGCGCGCTGGCTCGAATACATGCATGTCGCCGACCGCGACCGCTACCGCGTCACGCTCGACGCCGTGCTCGAGCAGCGTCGCGGCAAGCTCCAGCTCGACTTCCGTCTGCGCGCCGGCAATGGCGCCTATCACTGGTTCAGCCTGAAGGCGCGGCCGGTGATCGGCTCCGATGGCGAAGTCATCCGCGTCATCGGCACGCTCGCCGACGTCACCGAGCAGCGCACGGCGCAGGATCGCATGCTGCACGACGCCGTGCACGACAACCTGACCGGCCTGCCCAATCGCGAGCTCTTCCAGGACCGGCTCGCCGCCGTGTTCGGCTTCTGCCGCGCCGATGAGAGCACCCGGCCGACCGTCATCGTTATCGACATCGACCGCTTCAAGCAGGTCAACGAATCCGTCGGCTTCTCGGCCGGCGATTCGATCCTGCTGACGCTGGCGCGCCGCCTCGGCCGGCTGCTGCGGGCGCAGGACACGCTGGCCCGCATAGGCGGCGACATCTTCGCGATGATCCTCGTCTCCGAGCGCGAGCCCGAGCGCATCCTCGCCCTTGCCGAGCTGGTGCGCCGCGCCGTCTCGACGCCCGTCACCTTCGCCGAGCGCGAGATCGTGCTGACGCCCTCGATCGGACTCGCGCTGTTCGACGGCACACCGACCGCCCGCAAGGACGACGCGCTGAAGAACGCCGAGCTCGCCATGGCCCATGCCAAGAACCAGGGCGGCAATCTCGTCGAGGTCTTCGTGCCGGCGATGCGCAACGACCGCAACGACCGGCTGGCGCTGGAAAGCGATCTGCGCCGCGCCATCGAGCGCGGTGAGATCCAGGTGATGTACCAGCCGATCGTGCGACTCGAGGATCGGACCATCGCCGGCTTCGAGGCGCTGATGCGCTGGGACCATCCGCGCGAAGGCCGCCTGCTGCCGCAGGACTTCCTTTCCATCGCCGAGGAAACCGGCCTGATCGTCGATCTCGGCGTCTATGTGATGGACCGCACCGCGCGCGAGCTCGCCGCCTGGCAGGCCGCGCTCGAAGTCGAGCCGCCGATCTTCGCCAGCGTCAACGTCTCCAGCCGCCAGCTGCTGCGCCACGATCTGCTGCGCGACGTCAAATCGGTGCTGGCCCGCCGGCGCGTGCTGCCGGGTACATTGAAGCTCGAGATCACCGAGAGCCTGGTGATGGAGAACCCGGAATATGCCGCGCAGATGCTGTCGCGCATCCGCGATCTCGGCGCCGGCCTCTCGCTCGACGATTTCGGCACCGGCTATTCCTCGCTGTCCTATCTGCAGCGCTTCCCCTTCGACACGATCAAGATCGACCAGAGCTTCGTGCGCCAGATGGGCAATGGCCGCCCGCCGGTGATCCTGCGCTCGATCGTCCAGCTCGCCGCCGATCTGCGCATGGACGTCGTGGCGGAAGGCGCCGAGACCGAATCGGACGCGATCGAGCTCTACCAGCTCGGCTGCCAGTACGCGCAGGGCTACACTTTCGGGCAGCCTATGACGGCGGC
The DNA here is from genome assembly GCF_017308075.1 of Allobosea sp. Lineage (GTDB taxonomy): Bacteria > Pseudomonadota > Alphaproteobacteria > Rhizobiales > Beijerinckiaceae > Allobosea. The sequence continues at coordinate 292,206 of NZ_JAFKFX010000023.1, read as the reverse complement.
GGAAGCGCGGCGACTGGTGGGCGCCTCGAGCGCCTCGACCGAGGCGGCTTAACTACCCGCATTTAAGGTCATTCCGGGGCGCTAAGAAGCAGCGAGCCCGGAACTCACGACCACGACGCTGCCTGATGCCGCGCCGGGAGCCGCCAGTATTCCTCGCAATCACGGTGTTCATGGGTTCCGGGCTCAGGCCTGTCGGCCTGCCCCGGAAAGACGACGCGCTTCGCCCGCTCAGGCGTGGCCGGCCTGGTTCGAGAGGAAGGCCGGATCGATGCCGAGCTTGCTCAGCGCCCGCTCGTATTTGGTGTCGAGCCCGTCGTCGAAGAGCAGGTCGAAATCGGCCTCGCAGTGCAGCCAGCCATTGGACTGGATCTCGGCCTCGAGCTGGCCGGCGCCCCAGCCGGCATAGCCGAGCGCCAGCACCGCATTCTCCGGGCCGCTGCCGAGCGCCATGGCGCGCAGGATGTCGAGCGTCGCGGTGAGGCAGATGCCGTCATCGATCGGCAAGGTCGCCGATTCCAGGAAGAAGTCGGCGCTGTGCAGCACGAAGCCGCGCTTGGTTTCGACCGGGCCGCCACGCAGCACCTGAACGCGCTCGACCTGGCTCGGCAGGAGGATCGCCTGGTCGGGCGGGATCACGTCGAGCTGGACCAGCAGTTCGGGGAAACGCGTATCGGCAGCCCGCTTGTTGACGATGATGCCCATCGCCCCGTCCTCGGAATGAGCACAGAGATAGACGACCGTGCGGGCGAAGCGCGCATCGTTCATGCCCGGCATCGCGATCAGGCACTGCCCGTCGAGATAGCTGCGACCGCTGACGCGCTGGTTCGAACCGATCTTCATGGCGCCATGCTAAGCCTTTGCGAGCCGGGTGGGAACGGGGTAGCGCAACCAAATCGTCGCGACCCGGTTGTGCCGCATTCGCCTGCGAGGATCGTAACGCAAATGTTTGAGGTCGCGACCGCGTGTTTCTCGCCATTCTCTTCGGGATCGCCTAAATCTGCCGTGGTGAAACGCCTCGTCGCCCTCACCCTGACCCTTCTGACGCTCGGCACCGCGGCCTGGGCGCAGGAGGCGGCTGTCTCGCCCTGGTCGAAAAGCACCCATTCCTCGATGCGCCTGATCGCCGGCGCGACCGCCGCTTCGGGCAAGCAGCGTGTCGGCGTCGAGATCGTGATGATGCCCGGCTACAAGACCTATTGGCGCAGCCCCGGCGACTCCGGCGTTCCGCCGGTCTTCGACTGGAGCGGCTCGGCGAATGTCGGCGGGCTCGACGTGCGCTGGCCGGCCCCCGAACGTTTCGAGGAAGCGAACGGCTCCGGCATCGGCTATGTCAGCGAGATCGTCGTGCCGGTTTCGGTCCAGCCGATCGACCCGACACGGCCGGTGACCGTGGCGCTGAAGCTCGACTATGCCGTCTGCGACAAGATCTGTGTGCCCGCCAAAGGCGAGGCGCGGCTCTGGCTCGAACCCGGCGTCACCTCGGTGACGTCGCCGAGGCTCGAGGAATTCGAGGCGCGCATTCCGCAGCCGGTCAAGCTCGGACCCGCACGCGACCGCCTCTCGATCCTCGAAGTCACGCGCGGGGAGAAGGAAAGCGAGCCTGCGCTCAAGCTCATCCTCAAGGCACCGGAAGGCGGCGTGATCGAGGACGTCTTCGTCGAGGGGGCCGGGCAATGGTCCTTCGGCCGACCGCAGTTCACGCCCCTGCCCGACGGCAGCATCGCTGCGAAACTCAAGATCGTCGACCGCCCGAAGGGCGCCAGCGGCCTAACCCCCTTCATCGTGACGCTGAGCGGCAAGCCGGCCGCAGTCGAGACGCGGCTGGAACTCGACATCGGCGCCGGCAAGCCGTAACCCTGCCAGCGGGGCGGCCATCGGCCGCGAGCATGTTCCGCGAGAGTGGGCGCCACTTTCGTGATGCGGACATGCTCCACCAATAGTGAGCTAGCGCGAATTCTGGTCGTTCGGCCATGCCCGGCCGAACGGAGAGCGCGAGGATGGAGAACGGCACGATGGCGATCAAGGTCGGTGACAAGCTTCCGCAGGCGACGTTTCGGGTGATGACGGCCGAAGGCCCGGCCGCGAAGACGACAGAAGAGCTGTTCAAGGGCCGCAAGGTCGTGCTGTTCGCCGTGCCCGGCGCCTTCACGCCGACCTGCCACAAGAACCATCTGCCCGGCTTCCTCGCCAAGGCCGACGAGATCAAGGCCAAGGGCATCGAGGAAATCTTCGTCACCGGCGTCAACGACGTCTTCGTGATGGACGCCTGGTCGAAGGCCACCGGCGGCGCCGGCGTGATCGGCTTCCTCTCCGACGGCAACGCCGATTTCGCCAAGGCGATCGGCCTGTCGATGGACGGCTCGGGCTTCGGCCTCGGCACGCGTTCGCAGCGCTATTCGATGGTCGTCGAGGACGGCGTGGTCACGGCGCTCAATGTCGAGGACGCCCCCGGCAAGGCCGAAGCCTCCGGCGCCGAGGCCCTGCTCGCCCAGCTCTGAGGCGAGGCCGTCATTGCTCGGGCGACGCGTAGCGTCGACCCGAGAACCTCGCGACGAGAAGGCGCCTGCTGGCGCCTTCTCCAGCCTGGGATGCCCGGATCAAGCCCGAGCATGACGCCTGCGATATTTCAGCAGGGAATCCGATCGGTCCGATCTGCGCTTGTCATGAGACAGACGCGCCCGGCTCGCGCTAGCCTCCCGCCCATTCATGGAGGAGCCCTTGTCCGAGATCACCATCCGCCCGCTCGCAGCAGGCGACCGCACCGCCTGGGAGCCGCTCTGGCAGGGCTACCTGACCTTCTACAAGGCTTCGCTCGCCCCGGAGACATCAGACACCACCTTCGCTCGCCTGACCGGAGGAGCCGAGCCGATGGGCGGCTTCATCGCCGAACGCGACGGCCGGGCGGTCGGCATCGTCAATTATGTGCTGCACCGCACCACCTGGAGCCCGAAGGAAATCTGCTATCTGCAGGACCTGTTCACCAGCGAGGAGGCGCGCGGCGGCGGCGTCGGTCGCAAGCTGATCGAGGCTGTCAGGCAGATGGCCGAGGACAAGGGCTGTTTCCGCGTCTACTGGCAGACGCATGAGAGCAACCTGCAGGCGCAGGAACTCTACGACAAGGTCGCGCAGAAATCGGGCTTCGTCGTCTACCGGCAGCCGCTGGGCTGAGCCGGGCGCCGGGCGTTCCGGCCGATGGCTCCGCGATCGGCCCGGCGCAGTTCTTCCTGAAGGGAAGCACGACGATCAGGCGGGGCGGCGTCTCAGCCGGCCCCTCATCTTCAGACCATCACGCATGTTCAGCCCGAGCAGCGTGATATTGACCGCACCGGCAACCAGTTCCAGCGCCTGAACGCCATAGAAGACGCTGTCGAACTCGGCATGACCAGCCTTGTCCGCAAGGAACAGCGCCGCCGGAATGAGGACCAGGATGCCGTTCGCCGCGATGATCGGCATGCGCCTGGCCTTGGCTCCGGCCAGCCCGGCGCGCCGGCCTTTTGCCAATGCGAAGCCCGTTCCACCGGCTGCGGCCAGCATCGGCACGAGGAGCAGGAAACCCCATGGGATCGTGCTCTTGATCGCGACCACGGTCGCTTCGGAAGCGAACAGCTCGGCCAGCGCCGTCGAGAGCCAGAAGCTCGCGATCGTGAGCAGCGCGACCATGCCTGCGACGGGATGGACGGCTTTGATCATGACATCATTACCTCTAAATGACATTATGTTGTCAATTTGACCCGGAGACACTTATGTCATTTGACATCATGATGTCAAATCGTTTTTAAGATGCCTTATGAGCGAGACATCGAACCCGCACGCCCGAGACACCTTGACCGGCCTCATCCTGCTCCTGTTCCGGGTGAACAACCTGACGCTGAGCTGGGGCGACAAGCTCGTGGCGCCGTTCGGCCTGACCAGCGCGCGCTGGCAGATCCTCGGCGCGATCGTCGCCGCGGGGCGGCCGCAGCCGGTATCGTGGCTCGCCCGCGACCTCGGCGCCAACCGCCAGAACGTCCAGCGCATCGTCAACGACCTGCACGGCGAAGGGCTGGTTGCCTTCGCGCCGAACCCGCATCACCGGCGCGCCCAGCTCGTCCTGCTCACGGAGCAGGGGCAGCAGGCCTACGACGCTGCCGTGGAAAGTTACAATCCGAAGGCAGACAGGCTGGCGCAGGGTCTTTCGGAAGCCGACCTCGAAGCCGCGCACCGCGTCATGGCAGCGCTGCGCGACAAGCTCGAACACGAGAATGATGCCCAGGAGCGCGCCTGAGCACGACAGAGCGCGAACCCGCTTGCGAGACCGGTGCGCCCGGCAGCGCGGGGCAAGACCCCATCTCCTGGCGCAAGCACCGGGTTGCCCCGAGAAACGAATCCCGGCTGCTGGCCCGCTGCGCCGGTGCCGCCGAGATTGCATCGGTACATTGGCGTCAATGCGCGAACGCCAAAGCGAGGCTGCGGAACGCGCCTATATGAGGGACAAGCACGCCCGACGGCGCCGGCCGGCCGGGCGTTTTCCTTTTCGCGGAACGGCTCCGCGCTCGCGGTCATTCACAGGCGCTGCATCATGAAGAAGATCGGCTTCCTTTCCTTCGGGCACTGGTCCCCCTCGTCGCAATCGCAGACCCGCTCGGCCGGCGACACGCTGCTGCAGTCGATCGAACTCGCCGTCGCGGCCGAGGAACTGGGCGCCGACGGCGCCTATTTCAGGGTGCATCACTTCGCCCGCCAGCTCGCTTCGCCCTTCCCGTTGCTGGCCGCGATCGGTGCCAGGACCAGCCGCATCGAGATCGGCACGGCCGTCATCGACATGCGCTATGAGAACCCGCTCTACATGGCGGAGGACGCCGGCGCCGCCGATTTGATCTCAGGCGGCCGCCTACAGCTCGGCATCAGCCGCGGCTCTCCCGAACAGGTCATCGATGGCTGGCGCCATTTCGGCTACCAGCCAGCCGAGGGACAGAGCGATGCCGACATGGCGCGCCGGCATGCCGAGGTCTTCCTCGACGTCTTGCGCGGCGAAGGCTTCGCGCGTCCCAATCCGCGCCCGATGTTCCCCAACCCGCCCGGCCTGCTGCGGCTTGAGCCGCATTCCGAGGGTCTGCGCGAGCGCATCTGGTGGGGCGCGGCCTCGGATGCCACCGCCGTCTGGGCGGCGCAGGTCGGCATGCACCTGCAGAGCTCGACGCTGAAGACCGATGAGAGCGGCGAACCCTTCCACATCCAGCAGGCGAAGCAGATCCGCGGCTACCGGCAGGCCTGGAAGGAGGCCGGCCATCAGCACGAGCCCCGCGTCTCGGTCAGCCGCAGCATCTTCGCCCTGGTCGACGATCGCGACCGCGCCTATTTCGGCCGCGACGGCCAGGGCAGCGACTCGATCGGCTATATCGACGACAGCACGCGCGCCATTTTCGGCCGCGGCTACGCGGCCGAGCCGGACAGGCTGATCGAGGAACTGAAGAAGGACGAGGCGATCGCCGAGGCCGACACGCTCCTGCTGACGGTGCCGAACCAGCTCGGCGTCGACTACAACGCCCATGTCATCGAGGCGATCCTGAAGCATGTCGCGCCGGGGCTGGGCTGGCGTTGAGGGGGCGGGGCCAGGGCGTGTCGCCTCTGGCCCGCGGCTTCAACGGCACGCAGCGCGTCATGCCGGTGGACCTTGCGCCTACTGGCCGAAGCTCGACCGCCCATAGCGCCCAGCCTGGAACACAGGGGGGCGCCATCGGCGGGAGGCGCCTCCAAACCTGCTGAAAACCGAAAGCGCTCTCAAATCATCTGACGACGGACAATGACGAAGCCCTGCTTCACATCGTCCACCGGCATGCTCTAACTGTGGTATGCCGCAAGAGCCCGCCACGCAGACCACGGCCGAGACCGCCGAAGCCGACCTCACCGCCGCAGGCCTGAAGCCCCATGACGGGCGCTATTCGGCTTTTGCGCCATTGCGCCAGCCGATCTTCCGTGCGGTCTGGATCGCAAGCCTCGCCTCGAACTTCGGCGGCCTCGTCCAGATGGTCGGCGCCGCCTGGCTGATGACTTCGCTCTCCGATTCGCCGGACATGGTCGCGCTCGTCCAGGCTTCGACGACGCTGCCGGTCATGATCTTCTCGCTCGCCGCCGGCGCGATCGCGGACAATTACGATCGCCGCCGCATCTTGCTGACGGCGCAGAGCTTCATGCTCGCGGTTTCGATCATGCTGGCGGTCTTCGCCTGGTTCGGGCTGCTCTCACCCTGGCTGCTGCTCGCCTTCACCTTCCTGCTCGGTTGCGGCAACGCGCTCAACAATCCTGCCTGGCAGTCCTCGGTCGGCGACATGGTGCCGCGACCCGAGGTGCCGGCGGCGGTGACCTTGAACAGCGTCGCCTTCAACATCGCGCGCAGCGTCGGCCCGGCGATCGGCGGCGCGATCGTCGCCGCCTTCGGCGCGGTCGCGGCCTTCATCGTCAATGCCTTCAGCTATATCGGGCTGCTCGTCGTGCTGGCCCGCTGGCAGCCGCCGCGCGTCGAGCGCCTGCTACCGCGCGAGACGCTTTGGCTCGCGATGAGCGCCGGCCTCCGCTATGTCGCGATGTCGCCGAATATCCGCGCCGTCATCCTGCGGGCCTTCCTCTTCGGCTTCGGCGGCGTCGTCGGCCTCGCCCTGATGCCGCTGATCGCACGGGATCTCGTGCGCGGCGGTCCGCTGACATTCGGCATCCTGCTGGGAGCCTTCGGCGCCGGCGCGGTCGGCGGAGCCTTCGTCAGTGCCCGTCTGCGCCGGCGGTTCAGCACCGAGACCCTGGCGCGTCTGACCTTTCTGGCCTATGCGGCCGCGGCCCTGGTCGTGGCCGCGAGCCAGACCATGTGGCTCACCATGCCGGCGCTCGCAGTCGGCGGCGCCTGCTGGGTGCTGGCACTCTCGACCTTCAACTCGACGGTGCAGTTCTCGGCGCCGCGCTGGGTGGTGGGGCGCGCGCTTTCGCTCTACCAGATGGCGGCCTTCGGCGGCATGGCCGCGGGCAGCTGGGCCTGGGGCTGGGTCACCCTCCATTCCGGCCCGGCCGGCGGCCTCACCGCAGCGGCGGTCGCACTCGTCCTCGGCGCGGCAGCCGGGCTGCGCTACCAGCTCCCCCCGCTCGAGGCGCTCAATCTCGATCCGCTCAGCCGCTGGCGAGAGCCGACGGTCGCGGTCGATATCGAACCGCGCAGCGGCCCGGTCTTCGTCACCATCGAATGGCGAATCCGGCAGGAGGACGTGGTCGAGTTCCTGAAGGCGATGGAGGAGCGTCGGCGCATCCGCCGCCGCGATGGTGCCCGCCATTGGTCGCTGCTGCGCGACCTGACCGATGCCGAGCTCTGGATCGAGCGCTATGACAGCCCGACCTGGGTCGAATATCTCCGCCAAGCCCAGCGCGCTACCCAGGCCGATGCCGAGATCGGCGACCGGGTCAGGGGCCTGCATATCGGGCCTGAGCCGCCGGTCGTGCACCGCATGGTCGAGCGTCAGACCGGCGTGCTGCCGCGCGAGGTCCTGCGCGCGACCCGGCAGGCGCAGGCGTCGCCCTGAGCGGCGGCGCCAACACTGCTCAACCTCGCGACCACATGCGTGAAAGCCTGCATCCGGCTGGCGCGTACGCGGCGTCGGCAGGTGCGAGGCCTTCTCGGAATCTTGGTGTCGCGTCGCGTGCGACGAGGCTCGGCGTTCCGCCCTCGCCTACCGCCCCGGCTTGAACGGCGCCATCCCTGCCCGGGCGAGCGCGTCGGCGCGCTCGTTCATCTCGTCGCCGGCATGGCCCTTGACCCATTTCCATTCGATCTTGTGCTGCTTGAGGGCAGCGTCGAGGCGCTTCCAGAGCTCCTCGTTCTTGACCGGCTTCTTGTCGGCGGTCTTCCAGCCGTTCCTCTTCCAGCCATGGATCCAGGCGGTGATGCCCTGGCGAAGATACTGGCTGTCGGTGTGGAGCGCGACGGTGCAGGGCCGGGTCAGCGTCTCCAATGCCGAGATCGCGCCCATCAGCTCCATGCGGTTGTTGGTGGTCAGCGCCTCGCCACCCGAAAGCTCGCGCTCCTTGCCCTTGTAGCTGAGGATCGCACCCCAGCCGCCAGGGCCCGGATTGCCCGAGCAGGCGCCGTCGGTCCAGACTTCGACGACCTCGCTCATCGCCGCAGCCCGTATTCGCGCGCATCGGTGACGCGCTGGTGGAAGGCGAGCTTGCGATCGTATTCGAGCGGGTCGAGGGGCTTGACGAAGGCGCCTTCGGGCACGTTCAGCCAGTCGACCAGACGGGTCAGAAGGAAGCGCAGAGCCGAGCCGCGGCACAGCACCGGCAGGGCCTCGACCTCGGCCGTCTCGAGCGGCCGCACGCTCTCATAGCCGGCTAGCAGAGCCTGGCCCTTGGTCAGATTGAACGAGGCATCGGCCTCGAAGCACCAGGAATTCAGGCAGATCGCGAGGTCGTAGGCGAAGGCGTCGGTGCAGGCGAAATAGAAGTCGATCAGCCCCGAGAGCTGGTCCTTGATGAAGAAGACATTGTTGGGGAAGAGATCGGCATGGATGATGCCGCTCGGCAGCCCCTGCGGCCAGTTCCGTTCATGCGCCTCGATCTCGGTGAAGATGCGTTGCGACAGCCCGGGCAGCACCGTGTCGGCCTCCGCCCCCGCCTGCTCGGCGAGCGGGCGCCAGCCGGGCACGGACAGGACATTGGCGCGCTGCATGCGAAAATCCCGGCCGGCCTCGTGCAGCAAGGCGAGCCCGCGCCCGACCTCGCCGCAATGCGCGACCGTGGGCCGGCGGACGGAGAGACCGTCGAGGAAGGTGACGATCGCGGCCGGGCGCCCGGCGAGCCGGCCGACGGCGGCGCCGTCGCCGGTCCGTAGCGGCTGCGGACAGATAAGGCCGCGCTGCGCCAGATGCTCCATCAGCCCGATGAAGAAGGGCAGATCGTCGGCGCAGACCCGCTCCTCGTAGAGCGTCAGGATGTAGAAGCCCTGCGTGGTATGCAGCAGGAAGTTGGAATTCGAGACGCCTTCGGCGATGCCCTTGGCGGACAACAGGTCGCCAATGCCATAGCGCGCCACGAAGGCGGCCATTTCGTCATCGGGTACTTCGGTATAGACGGCCACGCTTGAGAATTCCTGGGCTCACTCGGCCGGGGACGCAGCCGGCTCACCGCGCAATTCGCGCGGCAGGGGGAAGAAGACGCTCTCATCGGCGGTCGAGACGGTCTCGACAGTGACCTCGTAGCGTTCGGCGAAGGCGTCGATGATCTCCTCGACCAGCACTTCCGGCGCGCTGGCGCCGGCCGTCAGCCCGAGCCGGCGGATATCGCCGAACAGCGACCAGTCGATCTCGTCGGTGCGCAGCACCAGGCGCGAAACCGGGCAGCCGGCCCGCTCGGCGACCTCGCGCAGGCGCTGCGAATTCGAGGAATTGGGCGAGCCGACGACGATCAGCCCGTCGACCAGCGGGGCGACGCGCTTGACCGCCTCCTGCCGGTTGGTGGTGGCGTAGCAGATGTCTTCCTTGTGCGGCGCGATCAGCGCGGGAAAACGCGTCTGCAGCGCCTCGACGATGCCGCGGGTATCGTCAACCGAGAGCGTCGTCTGCGTGACATAGGCCAGCGGCCTGCCCGCGGGTGGGGACAGGGTGGCAACGTCCTCGAGCGTCTCGATCAGCGTGATGGCGCCCGGCGGCAATTGCCCCATGGTGCCGATCACCTCGGGATGGCCGGCATGGCCGACGAGCAGGATGTGCCGCCCGCGCTTATGGTGGACCTCGGCCTCGCGATGTACCTTGGTGACCAACGGGCAGGTCGCGTCGATGGCGAAGAAATTGCGAGCCTGGGCCTCCGCCGGCACGGATTTCGGCACGCCATGGGCCGAGAATATCACCGGCCGGCTGGCATCGGGAACTTCGGACAATTCGGCGACGAAAACCGCGCCCTTCCGCTTCAGCGACTCGACCACGTATTTGTTGTGCACGATCTCGTGGCGGACATAGACCGGCGCGCCATGCAGCGTGAGCGCCTTCTCGACGGCGTCGATCGCCCTGACCACGCCGGCGCAGAAGCCGCGCGGGGCGCAGAGCAGGATATCGAGCGGCGGTTTCGGCGCGGCGGTCACGAGGTCTCGAAGGCTCCGGTAAGGGCTGCGCCTTCTTTCGGTCTCACGCGAATGATGTCAAGGAAGCGGCTCGCCGCAGGCCGCAGAAGCCCCCCGCGCCAGCCGCCCTCCCCGGCGCGCCGGAGAACGCCTAGATAACCCCGATCGACCCCGCGCTCGCGCCAGGCCGCTCCCGTCAGCACGGATTCCTCATGGCCGATGCCTCGCATGTCAGCTATCTGCCGCCGATCCTGACCTTCTGTGCCGGGGCGGTGGTCGCCGTGCCGCTGTTCCGGCGCTTCGGGCTTTCAGCCGTGCTCGGCTATCTCGCCGCCGGCATCGCCATCGGCCCCTCGCTGCTGGCCGTGATCAAGGATGCGGATGCGATCCGCAGCACCGCCGAGATCGGCGTCGTCTTGCTGCTTTTCCTGGTCGGGCTCGAATTGCAGCCCGCGCGGCTCTATTCGATGCGGCGAGACATCTTAGGCACCGGCCTCGCCCAGATGGTGCTCAGCGCGGGCGTGATCGGCGCCATCGCCTGGTGGCTCGGGCTCAGCCCCGGCGGCGCGGTCGCGGTCGGTCTGGCGCTCGCCCTCTCCGCCACCTCGATCGCCCTGCAACTGCTCGAGGAGCGTGGCGACGGCGCCGAGCCCTATGGCCGGCGCTGTTTCTCCGTCCTGCTCTTTCAGGACATCGCGATCGCGCCCATCCTCGCCATGCTGCCGCTCCTGGCAACGACCGGCGCTGCCAATGACCAGAGCGCGATGCAGGCGCTGGCCGGGCTCGGCCTGGCGCTGCTCGCGGTCGCGGCGCTCGTCTTCGCCGGCCGCTATGCGCTGAACCCGTTCTTCCGGCTGCTGGCGAAGTCCGGCGCCCGCGAGGTGATGACCGCGGCCGCCCTGCTCGTCGTGCTCGGCGCGGCACTGGTGATGGAGAATGTCGGCCTGTCGATGGCGATGGGCGCCTTCCTCGCCGGCGTGCTGCTGGCGGATTCGCATTTCCGCCATGAGCTGGAAGCCGATATCGAGCCGTTCCGCGGCGTGCTGCTCGGCCTGTTCTTCATGGCGGTCGGCATGTCGATCGACCTCAAGCTGGTGCTCGACAATGCGCTGCTGCTGGCGCTCGCCGCACCGGCGCTGGTGCTGTTCAAGATCGCCGCCGCCGCCGCGATCCTGCGCGCCTCCTGCTCGACCTGGAGCGAGGCGATCCGGGCCGGCGCCCTGTTGTCACCGGCCGGCGAATTCGCCTTCGTGCTGCTGCCGATGGCCGCCTCGCTCGGCCTGCTGAGCCCGCATCACGGCGCAATCGCGACCGCGCTCGCCGCGCTCAGCATGCTGATCGGCCCGATCCTCGCCAAGCTGATCGACGCCTGGCTGCTGGCGCGCGCGGCACCGCCGGAGACGATCGAGGAGGATTTCAGCGGCACCGCGCCTTCCGTGCTGGTGATCGGCTTCGGCCGCTTCGGCCAGGTGGTGACGCAGGCGCTGCTGCTGCAGCACATCGACGTCACCGTCATCGATGCCGATGTCGAGCGCATCCGCTCCGCCGCCAAGTTCGGCTTCAAGATCTATTACGGCGACGGCACGCGGCTCGACGTGCTGCGCGCCGCCGGAGCGGGCAAGGCCAAGATCGTCTGCATCTGCATCGACGACCGCGAGGCGGCGCTGCGGATCGTCGAGATGGCCAAGGCGGAATTCCCGACGGTACGCCTGCATGCCCGCGCCTTCGACCGCGTCCACGCCATCGACCTGATGCGCGCCGATGTCGACTATCTGATGCGCGAGACCTTCGAATCGGCGCTCGGCTTCAGCCGCGTGACCCTGGAGGGCCTCGGGCTCGACTATGAGGAGGCGAGCCTGATCATCGAGAATGTGCGCGAACGCGACGCCCAGCGCATGGAGATCCAGTTCAGCGAGGGCATCGCCGCCGGGCTGCACAAGGTGCCGCGCGTCTCGCCCGAGCCGCTGGTCAAGCCCAAGGCCAAGCCGAAGGCGCTCTCCGAGGAGACCCGCGAGGTCATCGAGGATGGCGGCGCCGAAGTCGCGGTCGGGGGTGTGGGAGAGCCCGCCGAGTGAACGCACCCAGCCAAAGCCCTGCCGTCTTCGTCACCGGCTCGACCCTGCGCCATGTCGCGGTGATGACCGCGACCGCCTCCGTCGGCCTGATGGCGGTGTTCGTCGTCGACCTGTTGTCGCTGCTCTATGTCTCGCGGCTGGGCCGGCCGGCGGCGACGGCCGGCGTCGGCTACGCCACCATCGTCCTCTACCTCGTCGTCTCCTTCAATGTCGGGCTGATGATCGCGGTGACCGCCCTGACGGCGCGTGCTCTCGGCGCCGGGGACCGCGCCGGCGCACGCCGGCTGGCGGCGTCATCGCTCGCCCTGATGGGCGCCGCGGCTTTTGCGCTGAGCGGCCTGATCATGCCGCTGCTGCCCTGGCTGCTGACACGGCTCGGCGCGCAGGGCGAGGCCTATGCCGTCGCCCACTCCTTCCTGTGGATCACCTTGCCGGCGAACGTGCTGATGGCGCTCGGCATGGGCTTTTCCGGCATATTGCGTGCCGTCGGCGACGCCAGGCGGGCGATGTATGTCACGCTTTCCGGCGGCATCGTCATCGCCGGACTCGATCCGCTGCTGATCTTCGGTCTCGGGCTCGGACCGGACGGCGCCGCCATGGCGACAGTGATCTCGCGGCTGGTCCTGGTCGCGGTCGGCTATCATGGCGCGGTCAAGGTCCACGGCATCGTGGCGCGCCCGACGCTTGCCGCGGTGCGCGCCGATATCGGCCGCTCCCTGTCGATCGCCGCGCCGGCGATCCTGACCAATCTCTCGGCCCCGATCGCCAACGCCTTCTTCGCCAGCATCATCGCCCGCTTCGGCGACCAGGCGATCGCCGCCACAGCGATCATCGACCGGCTCGTGCCGGTGGCGTTCGGTGCCTTGTTCGCTCTGTCCGGGGCGATCGGGCCGATCCTCGGCCAGAACTGGGGGGCGCTGCGCTTCGACCGGATGCGCCGGGCACTGACCGACTCGGTCTGCTTCGCCGCCGGCTGCGTCGCCCTCGCCTGGCTGATGCTGGTGCTGCTGCGCCATCCGCTCACCACCCTGTTCGATGCGAGCGGCGAGACGGCGGAGATCGTCGTGTTCTTCTGCCTGATCTCCGGCCCGATGTGGCTCTTCGTCGGCGCGCTCTTCGTCGCCAACGCCGCCTTCAACAATCTCGGCATGCCGCTCTATTCGACGGTGTTCAGCTGGGGCCGGGCAACGCTCGGCACCGTGCCGATGGCGTTCATCGGCGCACACTATGCCGGGCCGAAGGGCGCACTCGCCGGGGTCGCGCTCGGTGCGGTGCTGTTCGGCGTGCTGGCGCTGGTCTTCGCCTATCGCGCGATCGGCAAGCTGGAGCGGCGGGCGGCGGCACAGACGGCCTCGCTTGCCTGATGCCACCCGGCTGATATCGTCCGGGCAATGGCTGGCGCGAACTCCGACGGTTCGACCGATCCCGGTCGAACGGAAAGCGCGCCGGTGGCGGGACCGAACCCGCAAGGGAGCATGCCATGATGAACCTGTTCGAGATGATGCAGTCGGCTCAGAACGGCCAGGCCATGCAGAACCTGGCGCGGCAATACGGCCTCTCCCAGCAACAGACCCAGGCCGCGCTCGACGCCTTGCTGCCGGCCTTCTCGATGGGGCTGCAGCGCCAGACGCAGAACCCCTACGCCTTCGGCAATCTCGCGCAGATGATGACGGCGACGCCCTTCGGCCAGATGTACGATACCGATGGCGACGGCATTCCCGATTCCGCGGCGCCGATGGGCAATGATGTGCTGAGCCAGCTCTTCGGCTCCAAGGAGGTCAGCAATGCCATCACCGCCCAGGCGGCCGCGACCAGCGGCGTCGGCCAGGCGATTCTGAAGCAGATGCTGCCGGTGATCGCCGCGATGGTGATGGGCGGGCTGTCCAGATCGGCCGGCAATCAGGGGCTCGGCGGCATTCTCGGCCAGTTCGCCGAGATGATGCGCGGGCAGGCGCCGAGCCAGCCGAAGCCGGGCATGCAGGCCAGCCCCGGCAACCCGCTCGAAGCGATTCTCGGCGGCCTGTTCGGCGGTCAGACGCCGGCGGCCGGGCAGGCGCAAGGCGGCGGCACGTTCGGCGGCGCGCCGATGCCCGGCAACCCGGCCGATATGGGCAATATCTTCGGCCAGATTCTGACCGGCATGTTCGGCGGCGGCCAGCCGTCGCAGGAGGGGGCCAAGCCCGCACCGCAGCGGCGCCAGCCGGAACCGGAGCCGGAGCCCGAGCAGCCGGCGCCCTCCGGCGAGACGGGACCGGGCTCTATCGGCCTCGATGCGCTCAACCAGATGTTCGAGCATGGCCGCAAGGTGCAGGACAGCCACCAGGACGCGCTGAAGTCGATCTTCGATGCGATGCTGGGCGGTGGGCAGCGCCGCGCCTGACATTGGCAGATGCCGGCGTGTCGATACCGGCCGCGGCTCCGGACATCGCCCATAAAAAAGGGCGGTAGCCGAAGCTACCGCCCGCAGGAACGCGTCACGCCAAGGGGTCAGGCGTTGCACGCGATCTCGATGGCCCGCGCTGCCCGCGCCGGCTGGGTTACGGCCTGTCGAAGCCCGACTTCTCGCCGGCGCGCAGCGGCCGATTGCTGCTGTGCGGAGCGGGCGGAGAGAACGACAGAGGGGTCGCGCAGCCAGGAGGTCGCGAGCGCGCCTTCGACATCGGAGCGAACGAGACCGATATCCTTGAGGCCGCGCTCGTCGAGTTCGCCGAGCTGCATGACCTCGCGGCGGTGGACCCAGGCGCGGATCAGTTTTTTGACGCCAGTGACCGTCCGGATGGCTGCACGCGTCACGCTGCCGCCAAGGGCAGACAGGGACTTCGCGGCATAGGTCATGATCAGCATGACGGCCTCCTAGGGTTGATCGGCGGATCGGATCATCGGGACCGGCTGGACGCGCCATGACAGGAGCCGGAGAATGACCCAAAGGTAAGTCCCCGCTGGCCATCAGCCAAACGAATGATTATGATGTTTGGCACAATTAATTTTGATATTCCTCCGGGGGGATGCCGGCATGGCCCATGTGCTCGACGCCGACCAGCTCAAGACCTTCGTCGCCATCGCCGACACTGGTTCCTTCACCCGCGCGGCCGAGATCGTCTTCAAGACGCAATCGGCGGTCTCGATGCAGATGAAGCGGCTCGAGGAACGCGTCGGACGCCCGCTCTTCGGCCGTGACGGGCGCCATGCCAAGCTGACCGAGGATGGCGAGCGCCTGCTCGACTATGCCCGCCGGATCGTGCGGCTGAACCTGGAATGCGTCGCCAGCTTCACCGAGGCCGATCTCAAGGGCCGGATCAGGCTCGGCGTGCCCGACGATTATGCCGACCGCTACCTGCCGGAGATCCTGGCCCGCTTCGCCCGCTCGAACCCGCGCACCGAAGTCACCGTCGTCTGCGAGCCGACGCCGATGTTGGCCGAGCGGATCGCGACCGGCGACATCGACCTTGCGATCATCACCCATGTCGAGGGACGCGGCCAGGGCGAGATCATCCGCATCGAGCCGCTGCTCTGGGTGACCTCGGCCCGCCATTGCGTGCATGAGGAGGACCCCCTGCCCTTGGCCCTGGGGCGTCCGACCTGCAATTGGCGGCAGGCGGCGGTCGAAGCGTTGGAGAACAAGGGACGGCGCTTCCGCGTGCTCTATGCCAGCTGGAACTCGACCGCGGTCGGCGCGGCGGTGGTCGCGGGGCTCGCCGTCTCGGTGCTGCCGGAGAGCGCCGTCAGGCCCGGCATGCGCATCCTCGGCGCCTCGGAAGGCTATGCCAGCCTGCCCTCCTGCAAGATCGGCCTGCTGCGGACCCGGCACGACCCGTCGATCCTCTCGAACGCGCTCGCCGAGCACATCATTCAGAGCCTCGACAATCTGCAGAGCTTCAAGACCGCGGCCGAGTAGGCTTGGCGCGCGCGGACAAGCGCCTCGACGATCGCAAGCATTCCCGAGTGGCGCGATGCCAGTGCGCTCGAAGACGCTCTAGTAGTCCTGGCGCATCCTGAGCGCCACCGTGGCAGCGGTGAAGGTCCGCGTGCGCAGTCCGAAGGTCTCGGCGAAGCCGAGGATGATGGGCTCGTGCCGATAGGACGCACGGACGACGACACCATGGTCACCGTTCTGGAGCGTCGCCAATGCCGAGGCATTCGCTTCGGGCGGCAGATAGGTCATCGTGCCGATGCCGACCAGGATCGTGTTGTCCTTGCGGACGATCGTCGTCGAGCCCACCTCGATGCCGGTCTTGCCGGGCAGGACATTGGCGATCTTGGCATTGATCTGCTGGCCGGTCAGGGCGGCGAGGTTCTCGTTGTCCTGCGAGGCCAGCACCAGCGCCGCTTCAGCAGTGAAGCGCGTGATGTCGCGTTGGATGGTTAAGGCCTGCGACAGGTCGACGGCCGCGGCCATCATGGTGAACAACAGGGTGCTGATCAGGCCGAACTCGACGGCGGCCATGCCGCGTTCGTCCCGCAGCATGCGGCGCGGGCTGCGCCAGCACGTTCTCGCCGCACTCATCACGACGCCCTCGCATAGAGTGCGGACCCCGACACGCTGAGATCGGGCAGCCCGGGCACGAACGTCACGACGGGCACGCGCGCGCGGATCAGCATCGGGGTTCCCGCAGTCGCGGCAGAGAAGGTTGCGCCGATCGGCTGAGAAGTGCCGCCATAAGCCGACAGAGGCTGCGTCTCGAGGCGGATGTTCGCGACGCAGTTGTCCGCGATCACGAGCCGCCCGCAGATCTGGGTGACGACGGCCGAGCGGTTGCCGGCCAGGGTCTGGGCGTTGTTGCCGGTGGCGGCATCGGAAACCGCATCATGCAGGTTCATCTGCGTCAGGAAAACCAGAGCGAACTGCAGCACAGCCAACAGCACGGTGATGAAGACCACACCGACAAAGGCGAACTCGACCGCGGCAGCGCCGCGTTCATCGCCGGCGAAGGCGCGCAGCCGGCTCCCCAGCCGCAGCATGAGGCCCGCTAGAGTGATCGATCGGGGATAACGCCTCACCGTCGCCACTCCGTCACGGACAGGTCTTGGTGCAGAAGCGGATGTAGTCGATCAGCCCGCCATAGGTATCCTCACGCCCGGCTGCCTGGAACTGCAGCCTGTACTTGTCGCCGGCCTTGAGGTTCCGGAAGGTGATCTTCCGCTCGGTCCACTGGTCAGTGTGGACGCAGGTGTCGACGGCGTTCGAGGCCGCCGAGGAAAAGCCACTCGACTTCGCGAAGAAGACCTCGATCCGGTTGGTCTGCCCCTCCCAGGTCGCATTATTGAGCGCATTCCAGACCGCAGTCGATGAGTCCTTGTAGGCGCAGTAAACCTTGCCGGCATAGGCTGGATTGCGAACGCGCGAAATGTACCAATAGCGCAGCTCGTAATCGCCATTGGCCGGGAGGGTTATCTCCCGCCACATCGACGAATTGGTCCGGCAGTTCGAGGTATAGCAATGCGAGTCGAGCTCGGCGAAGAAATTGCCGAAACGGATCTCGTTGCCGGAGAGCTGCGGGATACCGTTGATCTCGATGCCGCCCTTGCCGGCCTGCGTCGACCATCCATTCCAGTTGTTCAGGACCGTCCAGCTGTTCGACGCGACATTGTGGTTGGTCTCGAAGGACTCCATCAAAAGCACCGTGCCCGGCGTCGTCGTGGACACCGGCAGCAAGTTGCAATTGCGGACGACCCCGAGCGGTACGTTCTCGAAGCCGAGCACGCCACCGAAAACGTTGGCGCTGTTGCCCGAGGCCCGGATGGTGATGATATTGTTGGCGATGCTGGCGTTGACCGTCACACCGGACAGCCCGCTGCCCGTCACCTTGCTGTTCGTGATATCGGTCACGACGGGGGCGTAATTCGCGTTCGGATCGGCGTTAGCCTGGCTCTGCCGGTACTTGATCTCGTGCGTCGACTGCTGGCAGCCGAGTTCGACTGCGCTGGCGATGCGCTGCCGCTGGGCGGCGGCGCGGGTCAGGTCGATGCCGCCGCCGACAGCGAGCATCAGTGCCGGCAGGCCGAGCCCGAAGATCAGCGCGGTCGAGCCGCGGGTGTCCTTCAGGAAGCTGCGAAACAGGGGCGTCATTCCAAAGCCTCGCGGAAAGCGCCGAAAACACAGCGCGACGATGCAAAAACCGTAGGCGGGCGCGGATTGACAAAATCTTGCGCGGGCTCGTGAAAACCGGGGCTATCGGCGCAAAAGCGGGCGTTATCGGCCGCCGCAGCCTGAATATGGTAAAGTTTAGCGAAACTGCGTTGCGTAATTTCCGGCCCAATCGGCCAGCCGCTTTCGGCTGCACGACGAGGACGCGTCGTGCAGCGCGCAGCTCGTCGCCCTCAGGGCGCCAGACCGGCCGCGGCCGCGAAGAAATATCGGGAAAGGGTCGTGCCGATCGTCGTCGCGCCGGCAATGCAGGCGAGCGAGATCATGCCGGCGATCAGGCAGTACTCGATCGCCGTGGCGCCACGGTCGTCGTGCAGAAAGTCGCGAGCAAGGGCGAAAATCGGCTTCATGCCGCCATTGCTAGCGGCAAGCTGCGGAGAATTCGTTAATCGGAAGCGCAAAATTCGGAGGTATGCGCAGTTTTCCGCCGAAGTCGCGACGCGGGAGGCGTTACATTGTCCCGCCGCCTCACAGCACCAGCTCGGAGAAGACAGGATCGATCCGGCCGCCCCAGGCGCCCTGCTGGCGCACGGCGAGCCGCTCGGCGAGGCTGCGGCCACTCTCGGCGATGGCCATGACCGGCTCGAGATAAGAGGTTTCGTCGCGACCCTGTGCATCGAGACGCGCGCGCCGCGCCAGCCCTGCCCGCGACAGCTCAACGACCTCGCGCGCGATCTCACGCAACGGCCGCCCACCGATCCTGGCATTGAGCCCGGCCTTGGGCACATCGTCGCGCAGACGCTGGCGCTCCTCGGCGTTCCAGCCCCGGACGAGGTCCCAGGCCGCGGCGAGCGAAGCCTCGTCATAGAGCAGCCCGACCCAGAAGGCCGGCAGCGCGTTCAGCATCTCGACCGGCCCGGCATCGGCGCCGCGCATCTCGATATAGCGCTTCAGCCGCGCCTCGGGGAACAGGGTCGAAAGATGGTTGGCCCAGTCCGACATGGTCGCGCGCTCGCCAGGGAGCTGCGCTAGGCGGCCCGCGAGCAGATCTCGGAAGGAAGCGCCGGTGACGTCATGATAAACGTCGCCGCGCTTGACGAAATACATGGGAACGTCGAGCGCCCAGTCGACATAGGCCTCATAGGACATCGCCTCGTTGAAGGCGAAGGGCAGCATGCCGGAGCGGGCATTGTCGGTGTCGCGCCAGATCTCGGAACGCATCGACTGCAGGCCGTTGAGCTTGCCCTCGCTGAAGGGCGAGGCAGCGAAGAGCGCGGTCGCGAGCGGCTGCAGCGCCAGGCCGACCCGCAGCTTGGCGACCATGTCCGCCTCGCTGGCGAAATCGAGGTTCACCTGCACGGTCGAGGTGCGGAACATCATGTCGAGGCCGCGCGTGCCGACCTTCGGCATATAGTTCGCCATGATCTTGTAGCGCCGCTTCGGCATCACCGGCGTCTGTTCGCGGGTCCAGAGCGGCGAATGCCCGAGCCCGAGGAAGCGGATGCCATGCGGCTCGGCGACCGCGTGGAGGTCGGCGAGATGCGTACCGAGCTCCGCGGCCGTTTCGTGGATGCTGTCGACCGGCGCGCCCGAGAGCTCGAACTGTCCGCCCGGCTCGAGCGAGATCGCTCCGCCGCCATCGGGATCGGCGAGGCCGATGACATGGCCGTCATCGAGGATAGGCTCCCAGCCGAGCCGCTCCTGCATGCCGTCGAGCAGGGCGCGGATTCCGCCGCGCCCGGCCTTGCCCTCATAGGGCACCGGGCTCAGATCGTCGGCGTAGAACGGGAATTTCTCATGCTCGGTCCCCAGCCTGAACCGGGAAGCGGGCTTCTCGCCTTCGGCGATCCAGCCGATCAGTTCGGCCTTCGAGCTGATCGGAGTGGAATCGGAGACGTCGCGGGCCATCAGGCACTCCGGCTGGGAAGGCTTCGGAGCGCCAGACATAGGCGAGCGTCACGGCAACCACAACGACCACGGATGCGGGGTCGGGGTCACAATCTTGCCAAAATGCATGATCGCCGATCAGGCGGCTCCGCGCATGCTGATCCCGGCATCGCCATTGCCGCCGGCGCGCGTCTGCGCCGCGAGCCAATCGACCACGGCGCGCATCCCTGCCTCCTGGCCGCCACTGCCGGCGCGCGCCTCCTCGAAAATGGCGAGCTGCATATCGGCGCTGGTGCCGCCGGCGACGATGCCGCGGCAAGCCGCAAGGTCGGCGCCGCAACCCAGCGCGGCGGCGTCCTCGCCCAGCATCGCCAGCACTTCCTCAAGGACTTCGCCGACCGGGCGCATGGCGCGCCGGGCTTCGCAGACGAAGCCTCCATGCAGGCCATAGCGCTGCGCCCGCCAGATATTCTCGGCCGCTATGGCACGCGAGGCCGCGGTCAGCCTGCCATTGAGATCCGGCTTGCGGGCGAGATGGCGCACCAGGCAGCGATAGAGCGCGGCAATGGCGAGGGTATCGTCGAGCCTGGTGCAGCTGTCGGCAACGCGCAGCTCCAGCGTCGGATGCTTTTCCGAGGGGCGGATCGACCACCAGACGAAGCTCGTGTCGCGAATCGTTCCGGAGGCGACCATGGTGTCGATATAGGCGCGGTAATCGGCTGCGCTGGTGAACAGTTCCGGCAGACCGGTGCGCGGCAATTCTGCATAGGCGCACAGGCGATAGCCCATCAGCCCGGTACGCCGCCCCTGCCAGAAGGGCGAGGAGGTCGACAGCGCCAGCAGCAGCGGCAGAAAGGGCAGCATCCGCACCATGATACCGATGCGCAGGTCCTCGTCCGGCACTTCGACATGGACATGCAGGCCGCAGAGCTGATTGCGGCTGCCGAGCATCTGTAGATCGCGCATGATGCCGTCATAGCGCTTGGCCTCGGTCGCACGCTGGCGCGACCAGGCGGCAGTTGGGTGCGTTCCGCAGGCGAGCAGCAGCATGTCGTGGTCGCGCGCGATCGCCGCGAGCCCGGCCCGCAGCCGCGACAGCGACAGCCGCGCCTGGGCCATGTTCTCGCAGACCGGCGTCATGACCTCGATCTGGGATTGCAGCATTTCGCTCTGCAATTCGTTCTGAAAAGCGGCCTGGGCCGCCTCGATGAAACGCGGCGAGATCTTGCGCGCGATGCCGCGGCTCTCGGCCTCGGAAAGAAAATACTCTTCCTCGATGCCGAAACGATAGGCGCTGGTCACCATGGTCCGTTCCCCCTTCCCGGTGCCCCATTCGTTCGGGTGCGCCAGACTGCCCGTCATTGAGTCGGAACTGCGACCATGGTCGCAGATCCTGTGCTCAACGTACAACGCGTGCGCCGCGTTCCACGGCTCGGGCCGCAGACCGCTTCGCGCAAATGCCCGGTGCTATCGGCTTATCCAGTCGCCGAGCGTCGCCTGGACGAGCGCCAGCGCGGCGACCGCAGCCGTGTCGGCGCGCAGGATGCGCGGGCCGAGCGAGAGCCGCAGCGTGCGCTCGCGAGCGAGCACCAGAGCGCGCTCCGATTCGTCGAAACCACCTTCCGGACCGATCAGCAGCGCAAGCTTGCCGCGCGGGGCGGACTGGAGCGCTGCGACCGGCCCTTCGGGCGCGGATGCCTCGTCGCAGAACACCAGCAGGCGCTCGGGCTCGAGCCCTGCCAGCGCGTCAGCCAGCGGCAGTTCGGGACGAATCTGCGGCAAGCAGAGAATGCCGCACTGCTCCGCCGCCTCAACGGCATTGGCTGCGAGACGCTCGAGATTCAGGCGCGAGACCTGGGTGTGGCGGGTCAGGACCGGCTGGAGCACGCCCGCCCCCATCTCGACCGCCTTCTGCGCCATGTAGTCCAGCCGAGCATGCTTCAGCGGCGCGAACATATAGACCAGATCGGCGGCCGGCGGCTGGGCGCGGACCTGACGCTGCGCCTCCAGCCGGGCCTGCTTGCGGCCCTCCACCCGGATCGCGCAGAGCCATTCGCCGTCGCGCCCGTTGAAGGCCAGGATCGCGTCATCGCTGCGCAGGCGCAGAACGTTGAGCAGATAATTCGCCTGGTCGCGGGCGAGTTCGATGGTCCCACCCGGCACGAGCGCCGCTTCGCAAAAAAGCCTGTGCTTGGAAAAATCGCGCATCCGTCGTCGGTCCGTCCTGGTGGCGCGCCGTGCGCCAGCCGGGATCGGCCGGTGCGGGCGGGCGCGCCTGACCAGATAGGACAGGCGATCGGCGATCACAAAGCGAAGCTGCCGCCAAGACCGATTTTGCAGCTCCGGACGCGAAAGTCGCCACAATCGGCGGCTATCGGCAAGCGCGTCGTCACCAAATGCAAGCCGGCACTTTGCGGTGCGCGGGCGTGGCTGTTATGGAGACCACGGCGCCGGGACGGCGCGGGTGGAAGAATTCGGAGCGGGATGATGCGGCGATACGCAACCCTGAAGCTGGCTGTGGCGCTGGCGGGCGCTGGCCTGGCCCAGCCGGTGCTGGCACAGGCGCCCTCCGGTTGCGAGAACATGCAGAAGCTGCTGCAGGAGCGCCAGTCGATCGTGCAGGGGCTCAACGCCTCCAGCAAATCGAAGCGCAAACTTACTCCGCAGCAGGCCTGCAGCACGCTCGGCCGCCTCGTCAACAACGGCAACGCCACGCTCAAATTCGCGACCGCCAACCAGGACTGGTGCCA
This sequence comes from Allobosea sp., assembly GCF_017308075.1. GTDB lineage: Bacteria > Pseudomonadota > Alphaproteobacteria > Rhizobiales > Beijerinckiaceae > Allobosea. The sequence goes on along the minus strand of NZ_JAFKFX010000023.1, from coordinate 269,334 downwards.
GATTCCGCCGAGCTTCATCGACGGGATGAAGGCGGACAACGAGAAGGCCGCGACAATCCGCAACCAGGCCTGCAATGCCGTCAAACAGCATGCCGCGATGCAGCGCCGGGCCCAGCAGCAGGCGCAGCAGCAGAGCGCCAACCCGTTCGGCGGCTCCGACTCGCTGACCGGCGGCCCGATGCGCGTGCCGCAAGGGGCGCTCTAGACCATCGGGTCGGTGCTCTAACCCGAAAGCCGGATTGTCATGGCGTCTTCGCCCGAACTCGCCGACGCGCCACTGCCCGACGCGCTAAGCGGCCACTGGGTCGACACGCGCGCGCCACGCCGGTTGCGGCCCTATCTGAAGCTCGCCCGGATCGAGCGCCCGATCGGCTGGTGGCTATTGCTGCTGCCTTGCTGGTGGGCGGCCGGACTGGCCGCGATCGCCGCGGGCATGCCCTTCCCGAACCTCTGGCACGTCCTGCTCTTCCTGATCGGCGCGATCGTGATGCGCGCGGCCGGCTCGACATTCAACGACATCGTCGACCGCAAGCTCGATGCCCAGGTGGCACGCACCCGCGGCCGCCCCCTGCCCTCGGGACAGGTCAGCCCGCGCGCCGCAGCCTTGTTCATGCTCGGCCTGTCGCTGGCGGGCCTGCTGGTCCTGCTGCAGTTCAATGCCTTCACGATCGCGACCGGCATCGCCTCGCTCGGCATCGTCGCGATCTACCCGTTCATGAAGCGCATCACCAACCTGCCGCAATTCGTGCTCGGCCTCGCCTTCTCCTGGGGCGGGCTGGTCGGTTGGAGCGCGGTCTTCGGCCGGCTCGACGCGCCTGCCTACCTGATCTATTTCGCCGCGGTGTTCTGGACCATCGGCTACGACACGGTCTACGCGATGCAGGACATCGAGGACGACGTCATCGCCGGCATCAAGTCGAGCGCACGCTATTTCGGCCACTACACGCAGCAGGCGGTCGGGGGCTGCTATGCGGCGGCCGCCCTGCTGGCGGGCCTCGCAACCTGGCTGGCCGGCGGGGGCATCGTCGCCTTCACCGGGCTTTTCCTGTTCGCGGCCCATCTCGCCTGGCAGGTCCGCCTGATCGGCGGCGCCGACGGACCGACCGCGCTGATGCTGTTCCGATCCAATCGCAATGCCGGCCTTATCCTCGCCGCCGGCTTCGCGCTCGATGCAGCCGCCAAGGCAGTGTTCTAGGACCAGCAACTCCTCGCGGACCGATGCGCATCTCAGCCACGACGTCCCATAGGCCCGTGTCCGAATTTCCAGCGCGCTCCGACGTAGCGGAGCGGCTGCGAGTGACAGCACTCTCAACACCCCGAATGGATCAGGCCGAGGCTCGCCATGCGAGCCCCGGCCTGTCGATCTGGTCCGTTGTAACCGACGCAGTCGGTGTCAACCCGACAGGATTTCGCCCTGGATGACCACCGGCCGCTCTGCGAAACAGCCGGTCTTGCGGCGCGTCAGGAAGCGCGGTCGCCGGCCAGCCAGCAACGCATAGCGGCGCCGGATGCGGACCGGCCCGAGCGCGACCCGGCCGAGCTGCGGAAACGGCTCGGTGACGACGCCGTCACTGGTCTCGAGCAGCAGCGGCAACCCGCTGGAGCGGCCAAAGCTGCGCCAGGTGGCCACGGCCTCGTCCTCATCGAGCACGGCGATCGTGACCGAGCGGCCATCGCCGGCGGTCAGAGCGAGCTGGAAGCGCGCTTCCTCACCCTCGGCGCCGGCCAGGCGCAAGGCGATGCCGCGCCAGCCCATCCCGCCGCGCAGGATGCGGACCGGGCCAAGGCGCTCGATCCGCGGCGCCTCCGCCTGATGCGAGGGCGCCCCTTGCGTCCTGAAGGGCTGCCCATTGAAGTTGGTGACGCCGCCAGGGCTGGCCGGCTGAAAGCCGATCTCCCCGGCGGCTGGCGTGACGCTTGCCATCGATTTAACGCCTCTCTCAATTCCCTGCTGCCCGGAACCCTCTGTCATTGCGGGGTTCTCGTGCTGTGCAGGCTGAGATTGGCGGCCGGAGCCTGTCCGAGCGCTTAAGAGCTTCGGTTAAACAAAGGTATCGGCGGGGTTTTCGGGGTGGATCGGGCCGCTTTTCCCCCTGATGCTTGACGAAATCTTTCGCGAGGAGGCTGCATTTTTCCTTGTCCCGCCACGCGCGAGGCCCATAACGAAGCATGATGCAGCCAAATCCGCTTCCCCTCGCCCGCGATCTCCTGCCCGCCATCCGCTCTGCCTGCCTCGAGGCCGGACAGCTCGCGCTAGACCTCTTCCGCCCCGGCGAGAAGACGGCGGCACGCACCTGGTCCAAGGCCGGTGGCTCGCCGGTGACCGAAGCCGATATCGGCGTCGACACCTTCCTGCACATCAGACTGGCCGAGCTTCTGCCGGCAGCCGGCTGGCTCTCCGAAGAGACGGCCGATGACGCGCTGCGCCTGTCGCGACGCTTCGTCTGGGTCGTCGACCCGATCGACGGCACCCGCGCCTATATGGCGGGCTCGCCGGACTGGGCGGTCTGCGTCGCGCTGCTCGAGGACGGCATCCCGATTGCCGGCGTGGTTCACGCCCCCGCCAGCCGCGCCAGCTATGCGGCGCTGCGCGGCGGCGGCGCATCGCGCAATGACGCGCCGATCCGCACCAGCGGCGTCAGCGATCTCGCAGCAGCGCGGATCGCCGGGCCGAAGCCGATGCTCGACGCGCTCGCACGGCAGGGAAGCTTCGTCGCCGTCGACAAAATTCCCTCGCTCGCGCTCAGACTGACACGGATTGCCGATGCCAGCATCGATGCCGGGCTCGTCTCGCCGGATTCATGCGACTGGGACCTCGCCGCCGCCGATCTCGTGCTGAGCGAGGCCGGCGGAAAGCTGACCACCGCCGAAGGCGCACCGGTGCGCTATAATCAGGCGCATCCGGTCCATGGCATGCTGGTGGCATCCGGCGCAGCACTCCTGCCGCCGCTCGACCAGGCTCTGCGCCGCATGCGCGAAGCCATCTCGGAGCGCGGCTGAGCACCGCCAGCGGCGCAATGCGACCATTGGCGCGTCATTACAACGGAAAATGCCCGAAATCGGCGCTCGCGCGCGGCGCGCGAATGGCGTAACTGAACGCGCGGCCGCTGATGGCGCGAGGTCGCCCGGAGCGGTTTCGGGCCCCGCCTTCAGCTTTCTCTCGCTGGGGAGCCCGCCAGCCGGAAACGGAGGAGTCGATGAGCGCGAGCCGGGAAAACAAGCAGTTGCTGCATCTGGTGATCGGCGGCGAACTGAGCGCGCTCGACGGCGTCGAGTTCAAAGACCTCTCCAAGCTCGACATCGTCGGCGTGTACCCGAATTACGCTGCCGCGCATGCGGCCTGGAAGGCCAAGGCCCAGGCCACGGTCGACCAGGCGCAGACCCGCTATTTCGTCGTGCATCTGCACCGGCTGCTCGACCCGTCGACGGCGCCGCAAGGCTGAACAGAGGCGGTCTCGCGCATATTCGATGGGTTTCTCGCTGCTCAAGACGCGATTTGCACAGGAGGCGCTCGGGCGCAGCCTGGCCTGGTATCTGCGCCTGGTACGCCGGACGAACCGTTTCGTCACCGAGCCCGCGGACATCTATGAGCGCGTCCGCCCGGAACTGCCGCTGATCATCGCGATGTGGCACGGCCAGCACATCATGATCCCGTTCGCGCGGCCGGACTGGATGCCGGCTTGTTCACTGGTGTCGCGCCATGGCGATGGCGGCTTTAATGCGGTGGCGCTACGCGAGCTCGGCATCGGCGCGATCCGCGGCTCCGGCGCCATGGGCAAGAAGGTCCGCGAAAAGGGCGGCGCCCCGGCCTTCCTCGCCATGATGCGCCGGCTCGCGGCCGGCGAGACGATGGTGCTGACCGCCGACATCCCCAAGCGCGCCCGGGTCTGCGGCGCCGGCATCGTCGCGCTGGCGCGTGCCTCGGGCCGGCCGATCCATCCGATCGCCGTGGTCACCAGCCGGCGGATCGATTTCAACAGCTGGGACCGCGCGTCGATCGGGCTGCCCTTCGGCCGCGGCGCCATCGTCGTCGGCGAGGCGGTGAGCGTGGCGCGCGACGCCGACGAGGCGACCTGCGAGGCGGCGAGGCTCGCCGTGCAGGCCGGGCTCGATGCCGCGCATGAGCGGGCCTATGCGCTGATCGGGGCAAGCGACCCCGGCGCCGGCCTGCGCGAAGCCGCAGCCGCCAGGGAGGCCGCTACGGCTGCAGCGAAAGCGGCAACGCCATGATCGGCCGCAGCCTGATCATCAGCATCTATCGCACCCTGACCGCCTTGCTCGAGCCGGCTGCGGCCGGGCTCCTGCTCTGGCGCCAGCGGCGCGGCAAGGAGGATCCGGCGCGGATCGCCGAGCGTCGCGGCTATCCCGGTGTCGACCGCCCCGAAAAGACCCTGGTCTGGCTGCACGGCGCCAGCGTCGGCGAGACGGTGACTCTGCTGCCGCTGGTCGAGCGCCTGCAGCGCCGCGGCCTCGCCGTGCTCGTCACCTCCGGCACGGTGACATCGGCGCGGCTGCTCGAGCAGCGCCTGCCGGCCGGAGCGATCCACCAGTACCTGCCGCTCGACGTGCCGCGCTATATGCGCCGCTTCCTCGACTATTGGCGTCCCGATCTCGGCCTGCTCTGCGAATCCGAGATCTGGCCGAACCTGATGATCGAGGCCGGCAAGCGCGGCATCCCGCTGGTCCAGGTCAATGCCCGCATGTCCGAGCGCTCCTTCCAGCGCTGGTACAGATTCCCCAAGACCTCGCGCTATCTGCTCTCGGGCTTCGAACGCTGCCTCGCCCAGTCGCAGGAGGACGGACAGCGCCTGGCGCAGCTCGGCGCGCCACGCGTCAGCATCGCCGGCAATCTGAAATTCGACGTGCCGGCGCCACCGGCCGACCCCAACACTCTTGCTTTGCTTGACGGCCTGATGGCGGGGCGCCCGGTCTGGGTCGCCGCCTCGACCCATCCGGGCGAGGAAGAGGACGTGCTCGCTGCCCATCTCGGCGTCAAGGCGCATCTGCCGAAGCTCTTGACCATCGTCGCACCACGCCATCCCGATCGCGGCGACGAGGTCGCGGCGCTCGCCCAGGCGAATGGCGCCGTCAGCGCACGCCGCTCGCTCGGCCAGTTGCCGGAGCGCGAGGTCGAGTTCTATGTCGCCGACACGCTCGGCGATCTCGGCCTGTTCTACCGGCTGGCCCCGGTCGCCTTCATCGGCGGCTCGCTCGCCCCGATCGGCGGTCACAACCCGATCGAGCCCGCCAAGCTCGGCTGCGCCCTGCTGCACGGGCCGCTGGTCCACAAATCCGCCGATCTCTTCGCCGCCTTCGACGCCGGCGGCGGCGCCCGCCAGGTCGCCGACCGGCAGGAACTGGCCGACGCCGTGCATCGCTGGCTGAGCGACCCCGCAGCGGCGCGGCAAGCGGCGCGCGCCGCCGCGCAGACCAGTGCCCAGCTCGGCGGGGCGCTGGAACGAACCGTGCAGGCTCTCGAGCCCCTGCTGATGCGCGTTGCGCTCGGCCAGCGCGAGACGGCGCCATGATGCGCGCGCCGGGCTTCTGGTGGCGAACGCCACCTTCAGCCCTGGCCCGGCTCACCTACCCGCTCGGCGCGATCTATGGCGCCGCGACGCTGGCGCGCATGCGCCGCCCCGGCATCCGGGCCGGCGTCCCGGTGATCTGCGTCGGCAATTTCATCGTCGGCGGTGCTGGCAAGACACCCACCGTCCTCGCTTTGGCAGCTTTGCTCGCCGCCCGCGGCGAAACGCCCTTCGTGCTGTCGCGCGGCTATGGCGGGCGCGAGGCCGGGCCCGTGCTGGCCGACCCTGCCCGTCATGGCGCTGCCGAGATCGGCGACGAGCCCCTGCTGATGGCCCATCATCTGCCGGTGGTGGTCGCCCGCGACCGGCCCGCCGGCGCGGCGCTCGCCGCCGCGCGCGGTGCCACCGTGGTGCTGATGGATGACGGCCTGCAGAACCCCTCCCTGCGCAAGGATCTGCGGCTCGCCGTGGTCGAGGGCGCCGCCGGGATCGGCAATGGCTACTGCTTTCCGGCAGGGCCGCTGCGTGCGCCGATGGAAGGGCAGCTCGGAGAGACCGATGCGGTGGTGGTCAATGGCCCGGGCGCCGCCGGCGACGCGGTCGCGGCGCTGGCGCAAGCCGCCGGACGGCCCGTGCTTCGCGTCGGGCTCGACGTCCTGCCGGAAGCCCTCGCCCGTCTCGACGGGCTCGCGGTGATCGCCGCATCGGGGATCGGACGGCCGGAAAAATTCGCGACGACCCTGCGCCAGTCCGGCGCCTGGCTCGCCGGCGAGCGCCGCTATGGCGACCACCATCCCTATACGGCGGGCGATGTCGCGACGTTGCTCGCGGAGTCCAAGGCGACCGGCTCCACCATCGCCGTGACCGAGAAGGACATGGTCAAGCTGGCGCCGCTCTGGCCGGCGGACGAGCGCGAGCGCCTGCTCGCCGTGCCGGTGCAGTTGCGCTTCGAGGACGAGGCGGCGATCGGCGCGCTTCTGGAACAGGCCCTGACGGGTTCAGGGACGGCCGCCGCGGCGGACCCGCAATTGCACCGCCTCGGGTGAGACATAGGCTTCCTGCCAGTCGACCGACCAGTAACGCAGATCCTCGAGCCGGATCGGCGCACCGGTGACGGCGCAGCGCACGAAGGCGCCGGGGCGAACGACCCGAAACTCGCCATGGCCGTAATCAAGCAATGCCTCGGAGCCGCCAGTCGGCAGGCGCTCATTGATGTTCATGACGGACCCGGGTTGTGAAGCAGCCTTCCGCACCGCGGGCATCGCGGCGGCGTGCTGAGACAAGTGTATGAATAAATTGCCTGATCATGGCGCTCTTGTGATAGCGTCCCGGCCGATGATGTCCAGTCTCGTCCGTCTCCTGCTCCTCGCGGCAGGGCTGCTGCCTTGCCTTGCCGCCGCCGCGGGGGCGGGAGGCTATGAGCGCGTGCGCATCACGCTCGACGACGTTCAGCTCAATGCCGTGCTTTATCGCCCGCCCGGGCCAGGGCCGTTCCCGGCCGTGGTCGCGCTGCATGGCTGCGGCGGGCTCTGGCGCGACAAGGAAAAGCTCTCCACCCGGCATAGCGACTGGGGCGAACGGCTCGCCGCGGCCGGCTTCATGGTGCTGATGCCCGACAGCTACGGCTCGCGCGGCCTCGGCTCGCAATGCGGCGTCAAGGACCTCACCGTACGCGCCAGTCGCGAGCGGGTGATCGACGCCGTCGCGGCGCGGATCTGGCTGCAGAGCCGCTCCGATGTCCGCCCGGACGCGATCTCGCTGCTCGGCTGGTCCGGCGGCGGCTCCGCCATCCTCGCCGCCGTGCGCAGGGACCGGCGCCCGGCCGACCGCCAGCCGGATTTCGCCCGCGCGATCGCTTTCTATCCCGGTTGCCGCACGCAGTCGGAATCGCGCGGCTTCGAAGTGCGCCTGCCCGTGCTGATCCTGATGGGAGCTGCCGACGACTGGACGCCTCCGGCCCCTTGCGACTTCTTGACCAAAGCGGCGCGCGCCCGCGGCGAGCCGGTCACCCTCGTGCTTTACGAGGGTGCAGTGCATGACTTCGATCATCCGCGGCTCGAGTTGAAGCAGCGCGACGACATCGCCTATTCGGCGACGGGGAACGGCAAGGCGACGGTCGGCACCGACCCCGCGGCACGCGAGGACGCGATCCGCCGGGTCAAGGAATTCCTCGCGGGTAAATGAGGCGGCCGGCGCGCTCAGCGCGCGGTCGAGGCCAGAGTCACGCCGGGCGACCGCTCTAGCAGGGAACGAGCGATGTCCTGCGCCAGGCAGGCATAGCCGGCATCGCTCATGTGGAAACGGTCGTTGGCGAGCGCCGCCATGAAGCCCTCGGCATCGCGCTGATACCAGCCCGACATCGCCGCGAAGCGCGACAGCACCGGTACGCCATTGGCGCGAGCGATTTCGGCGATGGCATCGACATAGGCGCGGTAGCGCGGCGTCTCCTTGATGCCGGGATAGAATTGCGGATCGAGGATGGCGAGCCCGGTCTGGGCCTTGCGGGCAGCGGCAATGCCGTCGGCGACGAGGGCGCGGAAAGCCTGGAGATCGCCGCCGGTAACGGCGTCATTGGTGCCGACCTGCCAGATCACCAGATCATAGCGCGTCTCGGCCAGCGCCTTCTTCAGGCGCTGCAGGGTCTGCGGCGCGATTTCGCCGCCAATGCCGGCATTGACGATCTCGACCGCCCGGCCGGAAAGCCCCTGACGCAGCAGGGCGGCGAGCCGCGCCGGGTAGCTGCGTTCCTTGCTGGTGGCGCCGATGCCCTCGGTCGAGGAGGAGCCGATCGCCAGCAGGCGCAGCGCCCCCTCGCCATGGCGCGAAAGCGGGGCGAAATCCGGGGCGGCAGCCGCAGAGATGATCGAGCTGGGCTTGCAGACGAACTCCGAGGCCTGCGCCGGCACGAGCGCAAGACCCGACAGCGACAACATCGCCAAGGCGCAGGCATAGGCCGTCCGGATCCGAATCCGCATCAGGCACCCCCAACCGTCGATGCCTTGCGGTTAGCCGGCGCTTGCTGAACGCTGGCTGAACAGTGGCCGCAGCCTCAGAAGAGATCCCCCTGCCCGCCGGAGGCCGCGCCCTTGCGTGTGGCCGGACGCGGCGTTGCACTGCCCGGCACGACAGCGCCGAAGCTGCCATCCGCGAGCGTGACCTGCAGGGTCATGCCCGGCCGCGCCGCTGCAGCCTGCCGCAGCAGCACGCCGTTCTCGTCGCGCACCAGCGCATAGCCGCGTGCCAGCACGGCCTGCGGGCCGAGCGAAGCGGCGAGCGACCAGAGGCCACCCAGCCGGTCGCGGCGGCGCTGGACGAGGCGCGCGAAGGCGGCTTCCGCCCTCGCCGCGACGGCCTCCAGCCGGTCGCGGGCACGGGCGATGCGCTCGCGCTGCCGAAGCACGACATTGCCGCGGGCAAGGACGAGCCGTCCGCCCAGGCTGTCGAGCTTCACCGCCAGCGTCGCCAGTCGCGCCGCCGGTGATTGTACGTGCAGGCGGCGATCGAGCTGGGCGAGCCGCTGCTCATAGGCCCGGGCGTTGCGCGCCAAAGCCGGACCGAGCTTCGCCGCGGCGAGGTCGAGCCGCTGGCGCGGCCCGGCGAGCAGGTTCTCCGGCGTCGGCAGGGCGCGGCCGGCGGCGCGCAATTCGCTGCGGCGCCTGTCGAACAGGCGCAAGGTCGCGCCCACATGCCGGCGCGACAGATCGGTGACCTGCGCCATCAGTTCGGCCCGCACCGGCACGACCTTCTCGGCCGCGCCGGTCGGCGTCGGCGCGCGCAGATCGGCGGCGTGGTCGATCAGCGTCCAGTCGGTCTCGTGGCCGACGGCGGAGACCAGCGGGATCAGCGAGGCGGCGGCGGCACGCACCACAGCCTCCTCGTTGAAGCCCATCAGATCCTCGAGCGAACCGCCGCCGCGCGCGACGATGATCACGTCCGGGCGCGGGATGCGGCCGCCCTGCGGCAGGGCGTTGAAACCGTCGATGGCGTTGGCGACCTCGGCCGCGCTGGTCTCGCCCTGGACCCGGACCGGCCAGACCAGCACGCGGCGCGGAAAACGCTCCTCCAGCCGGTGCAGGATGTCACGAATGACGGCGCCGGTCGGCGAGGTGACGACGCCGATCGTCGCCGGCAGATAGGGGATGAGCTGCTTGCGGCCCTCGTCGAACAGGCCTTCGGCGGCGAGCTTCTTGCGGCGCTCCTCGAGCAGGGCCATCAGCGCGCCGACGCCGGCCGGCTCCAGCGAATCGATGACGATCTGGTAGCTCGACTTGCCGGCGAAGGTGGTGATCTTGCCGGTGGCGATCACCTCCAGCCCTTCCTGCGGCCTGGTCTTCAGCCGGCCGAAGACGCCCTTCCAGATCACCGCGTCGATCTTGGCGTTGACGTCCTTCAGCGAGAAATAGACATGGCCGGAGGCGACAGGACCACGATAGCCCGAGATCTCGCCGCGCACGCGCACGAAGCCGAAAGCGTCCTCCAGCGTGCGCTTGAGCGCGCCGGAAAGGTCGGAAACCGTCCATTCGGGGGCATTGCCGGCAGGCTGAGGCGATTCGTTGTCCATGGTGCGGACCTTACCGGCGCGAGCGCGATAGCTGAAGCGTTGCCCCGTCGGTCCGCGAGGGTTATTGCGCCCTGAGCAAGCGGAGACGGCGCAATGAACATCCTTCTGATCGGCTCGGGCGGACGCGAGCATGCCCTGGCCTGGGCGATCTCGGCCTCGCCGCTCTGCGACAAGCTCTTCATCGCGCCCGGCAATCCCGGCACGGCGCAATGCGGCGAGAACGTCGTGATCGACATCGCCGACCATGAGGCGGTCGCCAATTTCTGCAAGCTGCAGCGGGTCGGCCTCGTCGTGGTCGGGCCGGAAGGCCCGCTGGTCGAGGGCATCGTCGACGATCTCGCAGCCGCCGGCATCAAGGCTTTCGGCCCGTCGAAGGCAGCGGCCCAGCTCGAGGGCTCCAAGGCCTTCACCAAGGAACTCTGCGCCGAATTCGGCATTCCGACCGCGAGCTTCGCCCGTTTCGACGATCCCGACGCCGCCAGAGCCTATGTGGCGAAGCATGGTGCACCCCTGGTGATCAAGGCGGACGGGCTCGCTGCCGGCAAGGGCGTGGTGATGGCCGAGACGGTCGAGCAGGCCAATGACGCGGTCGCGATGATGTTTTCCGGCGGGCTCGGCGCCGCCGGCGAGGAGATCGTCATCGAGGAATGGATGATCGGCGAGGAGGCGAGCTTCTTTGCGCTCTGCGACGGGCTGCATGCCCTGCCGCTCGCCTCGGCGCAGGACCACAAGCGCGTAGGCGACGGCGACACCGGGCCCAACACCGGCGGGATGGGCGCCTATTCGCCAGCCCCGGTGATGACGAAGGCGATGGAAGCGCGCGTCATGGCCGAGATCATCCAGCCGACGCTCGCCGGCATGGCGCGGCGCGGCTCCCCCTTCAAGGGCGTGCTCTTCGCCGGGCTGATGATCACCGCGGACGGCCCGAAGCTGATCGAATACAATGTCCGCTTCGGCGACCCCGAATGCGAGGTGCTGATGCCGCGTCTGAAGAGCGACATCGTCCCGGCGCTGCTCGCCGCCTGCGATGGCGTGCTCGGTTCCTTCGACCTGCGCTGGTCTGACGAGGCGGCGCTGACCGTGGTGCTGGCGGCGAAGGGCTATCCCGGCACGCCCGAGAAGGGCAGCGTCATCGCCGACGTCGAGAAGGCTGTGGCGCAGGACGGCGTGCTGATCTTCCATGCCGGGACGCAGGAGAAGGAAGGCAAGCTCGTCGCCAATGGCGGCCGCGTGCTCAATGTCGTCGCCCTCGGCAAGAACGTCAGCGAGGCGCAGGCGCGCGCCTATGCGGCGGTCGACCTGATCGACTGGCCGGGCGGCTTCTGCCGCCGCGACATCGGCTGGCAGGCGGTGAAGCGCGAGCGCGAAGGCTGACAGCGCGGGCTGAGCGGCGTATATATCGGCAGAGGCTCGATATATATACGAGGATGCCATGACCATCCTGATCAAGGACCCCGAGACGGATCGCATCGTGCGGGAACTTGCCGCGCGCACCGGCAAGACGATCACTGAGGCGGTCAGAAACGCGGCAGAGCGCGAGCTCTCCGATTTGTGCCCTCGCAAGGGCCGGATCGACCGGGTAAAGGTCGAGAAGCTGCTCGCCGAAATCGACGCCATGCCGAAAATCAACGATGATCTCAGCGATGACGAGATCATCGGCTACGACGAGAACGGCGTGCCGTCGTGACGGCTTCGACGATCGTCGTCGACAGTTCGGCGATCCTCGCGATCCTGCTCAATGAGCCGGAGCGAACCTGCTTCATCGCCGCTCTAGATGAGAGCGCGGATGCCTGCTGCTCCGCGGTCACGTTCGTCGAAGCCTTCATGGTCGCGATGAACCGCGTGCCGGGTTTTTCGCTCGAACGCCATGCTGCACTGATCGACAGCTTCGGCATCCGTCGTCTTCCAGTCGACGAAGATCAGAGCACACTGTCGGCCAGGGCCTTCCTGCGCTTCGGCAAGGGCCGCCACCCCGCCAAGCTCAATCTCGGCGACTGCTTCTCCTATGCGCTCGCCAAATCGCTCGACGCCCCCCTGCTGTACAAGGGGGAGGATTTCAGCCGCACCGACATCGTCTCGGCCCTGGCTGCTGGAGCACGCCCATGACCAATATCGACCAGCTCTTCCCCGGCTTTACCGCGCACTGGATCAACGGCCCGGTCGGCAAGATCTTCGCCCGCGTCGGCGGCGAAGGCCCGCCGCTGATGCTGATCCACGGCTTCCCCCAAACCCATGCCGAATGGCATGAGATCGCGCCCGAACTGGCGAAGAGCCATACCGTGATCTGCCCGGATTTGCGCGGCTATGGCTGGTCGTCCGCCCCGCATGGCGATGGCGGCAAGCAGACCTACAGCAAGCGCGGCATGGGCGAGGACATCGTCGCTGTGATGGACGCGCTCGGCCATGTCCGCTGCGCCGTGATCGGCCATGACCGCGGGGCCCGCGTCGCCTATCGCCTCGCGCTCGACCATCCCGGCCGGGTCGAGCGACTCGCTTTGCTCGACATTCTGCCGACATTCGCGATGTGGGAAGGCATGAACGCCGCGCGCGCCATGCAGGTCTATCACTGGACCTTCCTGGCGCAGCCCGAGCCGGTGCCCGAGAACCTGATCAAGGGCGATCCCGCCGGCTGGCTCGACCATACGATCGCGAGCTGGACACGCGCCAAGGAGCTGAAAGCCTTCCATCCGCTGGCGCTCGCCTCCTATACGGAATCCTTCAACGATCCCTCGCGCATTCACGCCGCCTGCGAGGATTACCGCGCCGGCGCCACCACCGATCTCACCCAGGACAAGGCCGACCTTACGGCCGGCAAGCGGATCCTCTGCCCGGTGCTGGCGCTGTGGGGCGATGGCGGTATTCCGGCCAAGGGCGCAAGCCCGCTCGAGATCTGGCGTCAGAGCTTCGCTCCGCAGGCCGAAGGCCAGGCCATTGCGAGCGGCCATTTCCTGCCGGAGGAGAATCCGCAGGCGACACTTGCCGCGCTGAAGCCGTTCCTGGCCCGGGCTGCAGCATGACGACCTTGCCTTCTCCCGCCCCGACCGGCGCGCCGGAACTCGTCCTCGCGCTCGGCTCCGGTGGAGCGCGCGGGCTGAGCCATATCCTGGTGCTCGAAGCGCTCGACGAACTCGGGATCAGGCCCGTACTGATCGCCGGCTCGTCGATGGGTGCGATCATCGGCGCCGCCTATGCCGCCGGGCTCTCCGGCCGCGACTTGCGCGAGCATGTCGAGACGACCTTCCGCGATCGCGCGAGGGTGATCGCCCGGCTGCTCGAAGCGCGCGTCGGCAAGTTCGCCGATCTCTGGCGCGGCTTCGGCAATCCGGTGCTGCTCGACGGCGAGCGCCTGCTCGACCTGTTCTGGCCCGAAAAGGTGCCGGATCGCTTCGAGGAGCTCGGCACCCCCTTCCTCGCGGTCGCGACCGACTACCATCTGCACGAGGAGGTGGTGATCGGCAGCGGGCCGCTGACACCAGCGGTCGCCGCCTCGCTGGCGATCCCCGGCCTGATCCGGCCGGTGACGATCGGCGGGCGGGTGCTGATCGACGGCGGTGCGGTCAATCCCCTGCCCTATGACCGGCTGATCGCCACGAACCGCATCGTGCTCGCCATCGACACCAGCGCCCCGGCCATGGTCAGCGACAGCCGGGTGCCGGAGCCTCTGGAGGCTCTCGTCGGCGTCACGCAGATCCTGACGCGCGCCCTCGTCCAGCGCATGGTCGAACGCCAGCCGCCCGACATCCTGATTAGGGCCGGCGGCGACGGCTTCGGCCCGCTCGATTTCTTCAGGACACAGGCGATCCTCGATGCCGCCGCGCCGGTGAAGGACGAAGTCAAGCGCAAGCTGTCGCAGGCGCTGGAGCAGCGAGTATCGGCATGAGGCGTCATTCCGGGGCGGGCCGAAGGCCCGAGCACCTCGGAAACCAGCGGCATCTGGTCATGAGATTCTCGGGTCTGCGCTTCGCTCCGCCAGAGAATGACGTACCACCGTCGGCGCATCACAGCGGAACCCCGGCAGGCCTCCCTCGAGCGCCTCACGCCCGGTATCGGTGAGCTGGACGGCGCGGCTGTCCTTGATCCGCCGGACCCAGCCGGCTTCGAAGCAACGACAGGCGAACGCAGCGGCGAGCGAGCCGGCGAGATGCGGTCGGCGCTCGCTCCAGTCGAGGCAGGGCCGCAAGGGCGCGCGACGCACCTTCTGTGCGGCGGCAAGGTCGATGCCGAGGCCCACGAAGACCGCGACGCCAGTGCGTGTCAGACCATAGCCGCCCTCCGAAACCGAGAGATGCCCGCCAGCGACGAGCGCGTCATGGATGGCGATGCCGAGCCGGCCGGCGAAATGGTCGTAGCAGGTCCGCGCCTCGGCGAGATCGGCCCCGACGCGCGAAGGCAGGCGCCGGCTGGTGGGCTGGCCGCCGGACAGCACCATCAGCCCCTCCAGGGTCGCGGCGACATCCGCCCCGGCGAGACGGTAATAGCGATGGCGCCCCTGCACGGCGACGCCGAGCAGCCCGCCCTGCAACAGCTTGGCAAGATGGCCGCTCGCCGTCTGCGGCGCGACGCCGGCAAGGAAGGCGAGCTCCTTGGCGGTCAGGGCGCGGCCATCCATCAGCGCATGCAGCATGTTGGCGCGGGCGGGGTCGCCGATCAGATGGGCGATTTCGGCGAGATAAGGTCCGTTCATGGCCATGGCTTCGCCCTCCCCGTGCTGGCGCCATCATCGCCGGCATGGCGCCTCAGGCAAGCGGCGACACTACGACCGCGACCGTAGTGTCGAGGCGCGACAGCAGGCGGCAGGACTGCCACAAGCAGTCCACGACCACCGACTGACAGGGCCGGCCGAACCATGGACCAGACGACGCTCCTCTTCTTCATCGCCGCGACCTTCGTGGTCGCCGGCTTCGTCAAGGGCGTGATCGGGCTCGGCCTGCCGACCATCACCGTCGGCATCCTCGGCGTGGTGATGGCCCCGGCACAGGCGGCGGCGCTGCTGGTGATCCCCAATCTGGTGACCAATGGCTGGCAGCTCTCCGGCCCGAAACTCAAGGCGATCGCGCTCCGGCTCTGGCCGATGCTGGCGGGGACCTGCCTCGGCACCTGGGCCGGCGCCGGCCTGCTGGAAAAGGCCAAGGACGGCTCGGCGACGCTCTGGCTCGGCATCGCCCTCGTCCTCTATGCGCTGGTCGGGCTGAAGGCGGCGAAGCTGCGTGTGCCGGCCGCTCATGAAGGCTGGCTCGGACCGGTTGTCGGCGTGCTCACCGGCATCTCAACCGCCGCGACCGGGGTCTTCGTGCTCCCCGCCGTGCCCTATCTGCAGGCGCTCGGCTTCGAGAAGGAAGAGCTGGTGCAGGCGCTCGGCCTCTCCTTCATCGTCTCGACGGTGGCGCTCGCCTTCGGGCTCATCGGCGCCGGCGCTCTCGACTGGGCCGTTGCCGGCGCCTCGCTGCTGGCGCTGCTGCCGGCATTGGCCGGAATGGGCGCTGGCCAGGCAATCCGGCAGCGCATCTCGGCCGCGACCTTCAAGCTCTGCTTCTTCGCCGGGCTGCTGGCTCTCGGGGGATATCTGGTGCTGCGGACGCTCTGAAACAGACTGGCTTTGCGCAGTCAGCGCCCGGCCTGCTTCACAGTCCGAAGGCCGGCGGATAGGTCACCGCCCCCGCCTGCCCCGCCAGCGCACCCGGAACCAGTTCGAGCGCCATGAAGGCCTCGCCTGAGAAAGGCGAGGCCAACTTGCTCGCCAGCGCCGCCGAGAAGCCGAAGCGTGGATAATAGCCGGGATGGCCGAGGACGATCACCGCCTCTGCTCCCGCGCCCCTCGCCCCGTCGAGCGCCGCCATCAGCCTGCCGCCGATGCCCCGCTTCTGCGCCCCCGGCCGAACGGCCATCGGTGCCAGCGCCAAGGTCTTCACAGCCCGACCATCCACCACAGTCGGCAACCAGCTAAACAGGATATAGCCGATGATCGCCTCGGCCCGAACCGCGACCAGTTCGACGGCGACCAGGTCGTCACGCCGCAGGCGCTGGACGATGCCGACTTCGTCCTCACCACCGAAGGCCGCACGGTTGAGCGCCGCGACGGCATCGTGGTCCGCAGCCGCGGCTGCGCGGATATCGACCGCCTCGCCAGTCCGCGACATCAGCGCCTCTCCTTGAAAAAATCGCGCAGCAAGGCGGCCGCCTCGCTCTCGCTCAGCCCACCATAGACCTCAGGCTGATGGTGGCAGGTCGGGCTGGCATAGAGCCTAACACCGCTCTCGACCGCGCCACCCTTGGGATCATAGGCGCCGAAATAGAGCCGGCGCAGCCTGGCGAAGGAGATCGCCGCCGCACACATCGGGCAGGGTTCGAGAGTGACGTAGAGATCGCAATCGATCAGCCGCTCGGAGCCGATCTCCTGGCAGGCGCTGCGGATCGCCAGCATCTCGGCATGCGCGCTCGGGTCTTTCAGCTCGAGCGTGCGGTTGCCGGCGCTGGCGAGCACCTTTCCCTCCCGCACGACCACCGCACCGACCGGAACCTCGCCGCGCTGGGCCGCGGCGCGTGCCTGGGCCAGCGCCAACGCCATCGGCGAGGTGGGCGTCCCGGCGTCGGGCGTCTCGGATATGGGCGTCTCGGACATGGCCTCGATGCGCCCTGCGTCGACAGATGTCATCGAACCCTCATCATTGCCGCTCGCGGCGCGCCGCAGGCCCTGCTACAAGCGCCGGCTACGACCCAATTTGGAGACGGCTTGCCTCGCGGCCCCTGCGACCCTCATCGCGGCCGACGACGAGACTGCTCTTGGAGCCATTATGAGCGACGACAACAACCAGAAAAACCGCGGCCCGCGCAAGGGCGGAAGCGGTGGACACGGCGGCGGACGCGATGGCGGCCCGCGCGGCGGCAGGCCGCAAGGCCGCGGCGCCGGCAAGCCGCCCTTCCGTTCGCGCGAAGGCGACGAGCGCCCGCGGCGCCCCCCGGCCGAAGGCGCGGAGCGGCGTTTCGAAGGCGAGCGCCCCGCCAAGCGCTTCGAGAAGAAGCCCTTCCGCGAGCGCCCGAGCGGCGAGCGGCCGGCCCGCGAAGGCGGCGAACGTCCCTTCCGTGAGCGCGGCAGCGAGGAGCGTTTCTCCAGCCGGCCGCCCCGCGAAGGCGAGAGGCCGCGCGGCGAACGGCCCGCGCGTTTCGAGCGGCCCGGCCGCGATGCCGGCTCGCGCCCGCCCCGCGAGGGCGGCGAGCGGCCGTTCCGCGCGCGTGACAGCGAGGATCGCTTCGCCGGCCGGCCGCCGCGCGAAGGTGGCGAGCGACCGCGCGGCGAGAGGCCTGCCGGCAAGGGCTTCGGCGGCAAGGACTTCGGCGCCAAGCGCTTCGATGCCCCGCGCGGCGACAAGCCGTTCCGCGGCCGGCCCGACCGCGCTCATCGCAGCGCCGCCGAGATCGCCGAGGCGGTCACCCCGACCATTCTGCCGTCGCTTCTGGAGCCCGAGCGCATCGCCAAGGTGATGGCGCGCGCCGGCGTCGCCTCGCGCCGCGATTGCGAGGCGATCATCGCCGAGGGCCGCGTCACGGTGAACGGCGAGGTGATCGACAGCCCGGCGCTCGATATCGGTCCCGCCGATGTCGTGCTGATCGATGGCGAGCCCCTGCCGGCGCGCGAGCGCACCCGGGTCTGGCTCTATCACAAGCCGCGCGGCCTCGTGACGACCAACCACGACCCGGAAGGGCGGCCGACCGTATTCGACGCGCTGCCGGAGGATCTGCCGCGCGTGCTCTCGATCGGCCGGCTCGACATCAACACCGAAGGCCTGCTGCTGCTGACCAATGATGGCGGCCTCGCGCGCATGCTGGAACTGCCGGAAACCGGCTGGCTGCGGCGCTACCGGGTGCGCGCCTTCGGCCATGTCACGCAGGAGCGGCTCGACACGCTCAAGGACGGCGTTACCATCGACGGCGTCAATTACGGTCCGGTCAACGCCCGTTTCGAGCGCGAACAGGGCGCCAATACCTGGCTGATCGTCGATCTGCGCGAAGGCAAGAACCGCGAGGTCAAGAACCTGCTCGAGCATATCGGCCTGCAGGTGAACCGGCTGATCCGGATCTCCTTCGGCCCGTTCCAGCTCGGCGACCTGCCCGAGGGCGAGGCCGACGAAATCCGCTCCAAGGTGCTGAAGGACCAGCTCGGCACCGAGCTGATGGCGAAGGCCGGCGTCGATTTCGAGGCCCCGCGCCGCGACGAGCTTCCGCAGGAAGAGCGACCGGCACGCGGCCGGGCGCCCGCTGGCGACGACCGGCCGCGCCGACGCCCGCGCGAGGATCGCGACGGGCTGCCTTTCGTCCAGCGCACGCCTTCGCAGGACGACCGCAGCGACAAGCCGTGGAAGCGCACGGTCTGGCGCGACGAGGAGGCGCAGCCGCAGCGCGAGCGCCGCGCCGCGCCGCGCCGGGGCGCCGATCCGAGGGAGGAGCGCCAGGCCCGCGAAGCCAGCGGCGCCGTGATACGCGTGCGCGACAAGGCGATCGAGGATCCGAGCGGCCGCCGCGTCAAGGTCGAGCGCGTCAGGACTTCGGCGGCGGCCGAGCCGCCGCGCGAAACCGGCCTGAAGCCGCGCGTGCCACGCGGAGAGCGACCCTCCCGCGCGCCGCAGGAGGTGTACGGTCCGGATCGCAGCGGCGATTCCCCCTGGAAGGGCAGCGGCGACTGGGCCGATGCACCGCCGCGCGGCAAGCCCTCGGGCGACAGGCCGGGCGGCGGCAAATCCTTCGGCGGCAAATCCTCCGGCGGAAAGCCGTTCGGGGAGAGGTCGGGCGGCGGCAAGTCGTTCGGCAGCAAGCCCTTCGGCGGAAAGCCGTCCGGTGACAGGCCCGGCGGCCGGGGCCCGCGTCCCGGCGGCGGCAAGGGTGGACCGCCCCGTTCAGGCGGCGGCGGGCGCGACCGGCGTGGCTGAGGCGGGCATGATGCCGAAAAGTGGAAACCGGTTTTCGGATGACATCATGCCCATCCGACACGTGGCGATCTGATGCGGATCGTCGGCGGCCGCTTCGGCGGACGGCCCCTCGCCAGTCCGAAGCCGGGGATCGGCGCGATCCGCCCGACTTCGGACCGGCTGCGGGAATCGCTCTTCAACGTGCTGGCGCATGGCTATGACGACGCCGTCGCCGGCGCGCGGGTGCTCGACCTGTTCGCCGGCACCGGCGCCATGGCCTTCGAGGCCTTGTCGCGCGGCGCCGCCTTCGCCCTCCTGGTCGATGACGGCGCCGAGGCGCGCGGGCTGATCCGCGAGAACCAGATGAATTTCGGCCTCGCCGGGGTCAGCCGGATCTTCCGCCGCGACGCGACGAAGCTCGGGCCGATCAGCGCGATGGCGCCCTTCGACCTCGTCTTCTGCGACCCACCCTATCGCAAGAGGCTGGGCGAGAAGGCGCTTGCCTCGGCCCGCGAAGGCGGCTGGCTCGCCAAGGACGCGCTGGTCGTGTTCGAGGAAGCGTCTGGTGCGGAGATCGCCCTTCCCGAGGGCTTCGAGGAGCTCGACCGCCGGGATTATGGCGAGACGCAGGTGCGGTTCCTGCGGGCGGTGTGAACCTCCCCGTCATTGCGAGGCGCGAAGCGACGAAGCAATCCAGAGGCGGCAGAGCTCCAGGTTGCGGATTGCTTCGCTTCGCTCGCAATGACGATCGGTGTCAGCCGGTCAAGTCCTCGTAAAGATCGCGCCAGTTCGGGTTCGCCGCCTCGATCAGTGCCAACTTCTTCGCACGCGAACCGCCCTTGATCTGCTTCTCCCGTCCGATGGCCTCCGCCATGCGCTCGTAACGTTCATGCCAAACCAGAATCTTGCAGCCATATCGTCTGGTGAAGCCCGGCGTCAGGCCTCCGCGGTGCTGCCAGACACGCTCGGCCAAATTCGAGGTCACGCCGACGTAGAGCGTTCCGTTGCGCTGATTTGCCATGATGTAAACGGCCGGTTCGCGCATGCTCAACCTTTCGGCTTCGCTGGCCCAGAGTCTCAATAGCCGCCATTGCGAGCGTAGCGAAGCAATCCAGGGGCCTCACGCAGCCCCCCTGGATTGCGTCGTCGCTACGCTCCTCGCAATGACGGATGGCGCTACCTTCTCCCGAACAGCTTCTCGATATCGGCGAGTTTGAGCTCGACATAGGTCGGCCGGCCGTGATTGCACTGGCCGGAATTCGGCGTCGCCTCCATCTCGCGCAGCAGCGCGTCCATCTCCTCCGGCCGCAGGCGGCGTCCGGCCCTGACCGAGTTGTGGCAGGCCATGGTCGCCAGCACATGGTCGAGCCGGCGCTCCAGCGAGCCGGTATCGCCATGCTCGGCCAGCGTGTCGGCGACATCGCGGACGATGCCCTGGAGATTGCCGCCAGCTATGGCTGCCGGCGCCTCACGCACCAGCACGGCGCCGGGGCCGAAGCTCTCGATGACGAGGCCGAGCGAGGCGAGATCGGGGGCCGCCGCGTTGAGCCGGTCGGCATCGACCGGGTCAAGCTCGACCACCTCGGGCAGCAGCAAGGGCTGGCGGGCGATGCCGCTCTTCTCACGCTCGGCCTTGAGCCGCTCATAGACCAGCCGCTCATGGGCGGCGTGCTGGTCGACGATGACCATGCCGTCGCGGGTCTGCGCGATCAGATAGGTGCCGTGGACCTGGGCGCGGGCGGCGCCGAGCGGCCGGTCGAGCGCATCTTGCGCCGGCTCGGCGAGATGAGCCCGGGCATCGGCCGAGGGCATGGCGAAATCGGAAAAGCCGGACTGGAGCGGCTCCGCGGGCGCAGGCGGCTCGGGCAGGCGCCAGTCGGCAACGCTGCCGAAGTTTGGCCGCTGGATCGAACCAGCGCCGCCGCCTGAGCCGCCGCCCGAGAAGACGGCGCGGAAGGCTTCGAGCGTGCGGGCGCCGCCGGTCGAGGTGGCGCGATGGCCGGCGCTCGCCAGCGTCGCCTTGAGACTGGACACCACGAGGCCGCGCACCAGGGCGGGATCGCGGAAGCGCACCTCGCTCTTCGCCGGGTGGACGTTGACGTCGACGGCGGCGGGGTCGCAGAGCACGTCGAGATAGAGCACCGGATGCCGGTCCGAGGGCACGACGTCGGCATAGGCGCCGCGCACCGCCGAGAGCAGCAGCTTGTCGCGCACCGGGCGCCCGTTCACTGCCATGTGGACGCCGGCCGAGGTGCCGCGATGGAAGGTCGGCAAGCCGGCGAAGCCCGAGAGCCTGACGCCTTCGCGTTCGGCCTCGACCGGCAGCGCATTCTCCGGGAAGTCGCGTCCGAGCGCCCGACCGAGCCGGCGCAGGCGGCCGTCGGCGCCGATCGGCTCGGCCGGCCAGTCGAAGGCGCTGACATGCTCGCCTTCGAGTGAGAAGCGCACCTCGGGATGGGCGATGGCGAGGCGGCGCAGCATGTCGGAGACGGCCTGCGCCTCCGCCCGGTCGCTTTTCAGGAATTTCAGCCGCGCCGGAGTGAAGATGAAAAGGTCGCTGACCTCGATGCGGGTGCCGTGGGCCGCAGCCGCCGGCCGCACCGGTCCCTTGACGCCGGCCTCGACCACCAGTGCGGAGCCCTGCGCCGCCTCGCGCCGGCGCGTCGTGATCGAGAGCCGCGCCACCGAGCCGATCGAGGGCAAGGCCTCGCCGCGGAAGCCGAGCGAGCGGATGGCGAAGAGGTCGCCATCGGGAAGCTTGGAGGTGGCGTGGCGCTCGACCGAGAGCGCGAGATCCTCCGGTGTCATGCCGGCGCCGTCGTCGACGACGCGGATCAGTTCGCGCCCACCGGCGGCGATGGTCACCGCGATCGAGCGGGCGCCGGCATCGAGGGCGTTCTCGACCAATTCCTTGGCGGCGGCGGCCGGCCGCTCGATCACCTCGCCGGCGGCGATGCGGTCGACAAGGACGGGATCGAGGCGGCGGACGGTCATGAGCACGTTCTGGAATAGCGTTGAAGCTCGGCGCGAGCTTCAAATCGCGTCATCCCGGCCTTGCACCGGGATCCATCGCAGAGCTCCGCGCTCGATAATGGATCCCGGATCTGCGCTTCGCTTCGCCCGGGATGACGTCGTGGGTGAAAGCAGCGGTCCGGCCGATTCGCTCAGCCGCGCCCTTCGGCAAGATAACGCTTGGCGAGGATCTTCGCCTGCTCGACCGCCGGCTGGTCGAACGGGTCGACGCCCATGGCGTAGCCGGTAAGGATGGTCTCGAGCATGAAATGCATCAGGATCTCGCCATGGCTCGCCTCGTCGACCACGTCGACATGAAGCTTGCGCACCGCGCGGCCGTTCTTGGCGAAGGTGTCGATCATGGCGAGACCCTGCGCCGCGACGAGGTCGCCGATCGTCTTGCCGGCGAAATCGCCTTCGCCGATCTGCTTTGCCAGCGCCGCGTCGATCGCCGGGCCCTTGCCCTTGTTGGCGACGGTCAGCACCGTGAAGAGCTTGTCCTTCGGACCGGCGAGATAGAGCTGCTGCTGCGAATGCTGGTCGACCGGCCCGAGCGCGCCGACCGGCTGGGTGCCCTGCCCGTCCTTGCCGAGGCTCTCGGCCCAGAGCTGCATCCACCAGCGGGTGAGCAAAGCGAGCTTATCAGCATAGGGCATCAGCACGGCGATGTTCTTGCCGTTGCGCATCGCCGCGAGGTTGAGGGCGGCGCCGAGCGCCGCCGGGGTCTCCTTGACGCCCTTGCCGGCGAGGACCGGGGCGAGCGCCTTGGCGGCACCCTGGCGCAGCGCGACGATGTCGAGGCCGAGCACCGCCGCCGGCAGCAGGCCGCAATTGGTCAGCACCGAATAGCGCCCGCCGACGCCGGTATGATGCTCGAGGAAGGGCACGCCGAACGGCTCGAGCAGGGCCCGCAGCGCATGCAGCTTGCCGGGCCTGGCCGGCTCGGAGAGGCCCTGGAAATGCCAGCCGATCTTGTCCTCGGCGATGCCGGCGCCGCGCAATGCGGTGATCGCGGCGATGGTCTGCAGCAGGGTCTCGCCGGTGCCGCCGGATTTCGAGATCGAGACGAACTTGGTCGTCTTCAGCGGCAATGTCTTCAGCAGCGCCGCAAAGGTCAGCGGGTCGAGATTGTCGATGAAATGGACGCGCGGTTCCGGCAGGAAGGCCGAGAGGCCGGCGGTGCCGTAACCGGTGAGCTGCGCCAGCGTCTGGCCGCCGAGGCTGGAGCCGCCGGTGCCGAGCACGAGCACGTCGCTGGCCCCCTGGCGCAGACGCTCGGCAGCGGCCCGCACCGGAGCGAGGTCGGCGGTATCGGCCGGCAGGCCGAGCAGCGGCAGGGTCTTGGCCTCGCCATTCAACCGCGCCAGAGCGGGAGCAAGATCGGCCACCGCCTTCTCGAAGGCGGCATCGGGAATCCCGCCTTCGCCGACACCGGAGACGAGCGCGAGATCGAGGCTTTGCTGGAGCATGGAGCGGATCCGGACGGCTGGAGGAAGGATGGTAACGCTCAGGCGAGCCCGACCGGGCGGCCGACGGCCTGCACCAGGAGGCGCCCATCGCCGAAGAGGCGCGATGCGACACGCCGGACATCGGCGAGCGTGACCTCGGCGAAGCGCCGGTTGCGTTCGGCCAGGAATTCCGGGCCGTAGCCGGAGACCGCGAGGCCGAGCAATTCGGCGGCGATCTTGGGCGAGGTGTCGAACCGCAGCGGGTAGGAGCCGATGATGTAGCGCTTGGCCTCCTCGACCTCATGCTCGCTCGGCCCTTCTGCGGCGAGCTTGGCGATCTCCTCGCGGATCACCGTCATGGATTCGGCGACGCGGTCGTTACGGGTCGAGGTCCCGCCGATCAGGAACCCGCTCTGGCGCAGCGGCATCAGGCTGGAGGAGACGCCATAGGCGAGGCCGCGCTTCTCGCGGACCTCCATGAACAGGCGCGAGGTGAAGGCCGAGCCGCCGAGGATGTGGTTCAGCACGGTGCCGGCGAAGAAATCGGGATCATGCCGCATCAGGCCGGGGCCGATGAAGCGCAGCACGGTCTGCGGCACGTCGAGATCGACGACATGGGTCTTGCCGAGATCGGCGATCGGCAGGCCGGCCTCCGGCATGGTCCGCGGCTGCCCGGCCGGGAGCCTGGCGAAAAGATCGTCCAGGCGCTGCGCCAGTTCGGTGGCGGTGATGTCGCCGACGGCGACGAATCTGAGCCCGCCACGCGTCAGCAGATCACGCGTCAGGCTCTTCAGCGCCTCCGGCTGCAAGGCGCCGACGCTGGCGATCTCGCCGCGCTCCGGGCGGCCATAGGCATGGCCGGGAAAGGCTGCGGCGAAGAGCGCGTTGCGGCAGAGCGCATCGGGGTTCTGGGCCTGGCGCTGCAGCCCGGCGATGACCTGTGCCTTGACCCGCGAGACGGCATCGGCGTCGAAGCGCGGCGCGTTGAGCGCGAGCCCGAGCAGTTCGAAGGCGGTGTCCCGATGGCGCGACAGGGTCTGCACCTGACCGTGGAAATCGTCGCGCCGCGCATCGAAGGACAGGCTGATCGCATGGTCGGCCATGCGCCCCTGGAAGGCCTCGGCGTCGAGATCGCCGGCGCCCTCGTCGAGCAGGCCGGAGACCAGGTTGACGCTGCCAGCAGCGTCGGCGGGGTCGCGGTTGGCACCGCCGTCGAAGGCGAAATCGAGCGCCAGCAGCGGCAGGCTGTGCTCCTCGACCAGCCAGGCCTCGACGCCGCAGGAAGCGGTGACGCGCTGCACGTCGAGCGCGGGGCCGGGGGCGGCAAGGGCGGGGATGGTCGGCGCGTTCATGGCGTTTCCTGACGGCGTGACGGCTGAGGCCCGGTTGCTGTCCAGAGTTCGGAACAGGCTCGACACGAAAGACCCGGCTTCCGTTCTCGTAGCCTGCTCCGGCGGATCAGGCGGCGGGCAGGAGCAGCCCGGTGACCGAACGATCGGGCCTGAGATAGAGGCGCACCGCCTCGAGAACCTGCTCGCGGGTGACGGCCTCGATGCGCTGGGGCCAGAGCAGCACATCCTCGACGGTCTCGCCAACGGCGAGCGAAGCGCCGAAGATGCGCGCCAGCGAGGATTGGCTGTCACGGGCGAAGATCGTCTCGGCGACGAGGCGGGTGCGGGCCCGGGCGAGTTCGAGTTCAGTCGGCCCATCCGCGATAAACGCTGCGAGTGCCGCGTCGAGGCCCGCCTCCAGTGCCGTCATCGCGACGCCGGGCCGCGGGCTCACCGAGACCTGGAAGGCGGAGCGGTCGACCATCGATCCCATGAAATAGGCGCCGGCGCCGGCCGCCAGTTCCTGCTCGACGCAGAGCCGGCGATAGAGCCGAGAGGTCGTGCCGCCACCGAGTATCTCCGATGCCAGCTCGAGGGCGAAGGCATGATCGCGCTTGTCGGAGAGATAGGTCGGGGTCAGCCAGGCGCGGCGCAGCGAAGGCTGCTGCACGCGCGGATCGGTCAGCGAGACCCGGCGCGCGGCGCGCGGATCGGGCTCTGCCGGCCGGTTGCGGCGCGGCGGCTCGCCGCGCGCCGGAATCGTGCCATAGGTCTCCTGCGCCAGGCGCAGCACCTCGGCCGGCTCGACATCGCCGGCGACGACGAGGATCGCGTTCTCCGGTGTGTAGAAGCGCTGATAATAGGCGAAGGCATCGTCGCGGGAGAGCCCCTCGATCTCGTGCTCCCAGCCGATGATCGGCGTGCCATAGGGATGATGGACATAGAGCGCGCTGGAGAACTCCTCGCCGAGCTGGGCGGCGGGGTCGGCGTCGACGCGCATGCGCCGTTCCTCGAGCACCACGTCGCGCTCCGGACCGACGACGCTCTCGTCGAAGGCGAGGCCGGTCATCCGGTCGGCCTCGTAATCCATCATCGCGCGTAAGTGCTCCTTCGGCACGCGCTGGAAATAGGCGGTGTAATCGAAAGAGGTGAAGGCATTCTCCTGGCCGCCATAACCGGCGACGATCTTGGAGAATTCGCCGGCCGGCCATTTCGCCGTGCCCTTGAACATCAGGTGCTCGAGGAAATGGGCGATGCCGGACTTGCCGGCCGGATCGTCGCCCGAGCCATTGCGATACCAGACCATATGGGTCACGACCGGAGCCCGGTGGTCGGGGGCGACGACGATCTCGAGGCCATTGGCGAGCCGGAAGGTTTCGACCGTGCTGGCGACGCTGCTGGGCGGCGTGTGGACCGTCATGGGCTGGGCGGACTCCTCGGGCAACGGACGGATGCCGGCCCGGGCGCAAGAAGCCCCGAGCCGAAAATTGGCTCAACCGGAAGATAGGCCCGCGCCGCGCCGGACACCAGCCCGCATCGCCTCATGGGCGCGTGCGTACCGGCCGGCAGGCCCGGCCGCTACTGCATCGGCTTGGTGCCGGCGATGAATTCGCGCTGGCCGACCGCCTGCTTGTCTTCCTGCGGGCCGCGCGCGCCGGGTCCGAGCGGCGCCGTGCTGGCCGGCATGCGATAGCCGGTCGGCGGCTCGTAGAGATATTTGCGCTCCGGCTCGACGCCATAGGCGAGATTGGACGTGTCGGTCTGGGCCTGGCGCGCCGCCATCTCGCGGCCGATGCGGATCGGCGCGATCTGGTTGTTGTAGTTGTTGTGGTCCGGAACGATCCCTTCCGGGCCATTGGCTCGCCCGGCGACACGGCCGCGGCGCAGCTCCTGCTGCGACATCTCCGGCCTGTTGTTGCCGCGAAACGCCTCGGTGCTGGAGAAGGGCGCGCGGGCGCCATCGCGGTCAGCCTTGCGGCGGGCGACGTCCGGGTCATCCGGCCAGGCGGCGGTGCGCGTCGCGCCGGGCTCCTGCGGCCGGGGCAGTGCCGAGGACGGCGGCACGACGAGCGGAGCGCGCTGCTTGTATTCGATGTCGTCCTTGTCGCTGCCGAAAAGCCCCATGCCTTTCACCAGGTTCTGGAAGAGCACGCCTTCCTGGGCAAAGGCAGGGGTCGCAGCCAGCAACAAGCCGCCGGCGAGCAGCATGCGCGAGGCGCGGATCCGATAAGCCATGTCCATTCTCCGTCCCAGGGTACGAGACCCCGTCATGATCGATCGGCGCGGCAAAACCATGGCGAGCAAACTCACTCCGCAGCCGGCTTGCCGCCGCCGGGCCGGAAGGACTCATACAGAAGCCCGGCCACGCCGACAACGATGGCCGCATCGGCGATGTTGAAGATGTACCAGCTGAAGCTGCCGAAATGGACGTGGACGAAGTCGACCACGGCGCCGAACACGGCCCTGTCGATGCCGTTGCCGATCGCGCCGCCGATGATCAGGGCAAGGCTCGCGACCGTCAGCCTGTCCGGCGAGCGCCACATCCAGCGCCCCAGCCAGATCGGCGCCAGGAAGGAGACCGCCACCAGCGCCCAGCGGCCGATATCGGTCGATTGCTGGAACAAGCCGTAGGAGATGCCACGGTTCCAGGCGAGCACGAATTCGAGGAAGGAGGTGATCTGGAACGGCCCCTCCTCGGCCAGGCGCGCACCGAACAGCAGCCAGAGCTTGCTCGCCTGGTCGAGCAGCAGCACGACCAGGGCAAGGACCGCGCCGAAGCGGCGCAGCGGCGTCATGCCGGGACCGGCCGGCAGCATGTTCGGCTCCTGCGGACTCATGCGGCGCGGCGAAGCTCGCGCAGCGCCCTGGCGTCACGCGGCGTGACGTCGGGATGGTCGGCCTCGGCCGTCGCCGGGTCGAAATACTTCCATGAACGGGCGCATTTCACCCCGGATGCCCGCACCGGCACGACCGAGACGCCGGGCACGTCGGCGAGGCGGAAGGCCTCTTCCGGACCCTCGACATCGGAGATCCTCGCACCCGAGGTGATGCAGATCTCGGCGAGATCGAGCCCGCTCACGGCGGCGCGCAGATCGGCATCGGTGATATGGACGACCGGCGCCGCCTCGAGCGAAGAGCCGATGCGCTTGGCCGCACGCTCCAGCTCGAGCGCGCCGGTGACGACGCGGCGCACGCGCCGGACCTTGGCCCAGCGCTCGGCGAGCTCGGGATCGAACCAGTTCTCCTGCACGGGCGCGAAGAGCTCGAGATGGACCGAGCCCTCCCCCGCCTTCTGATCGGGATAGCGCTCGAGCCAGGCCTCCTCGGCGGTGAAGACCAGGATCGGCGCGAGCCAGGTCGTCAGGCAGCGGAACAGCTGATCGACGACGGTGAGCGCGCTCTTGCGGACATGGCTGGAACGCGGGTCGCAATAGAGCGCGTCCTTGCGGACGTCGAAATAGAAGGCAGAGAGCTCGGTGTTCATGAACTGCGAGAGCAGGTTCACGACCTTCTTGTAGTCATAGGTCCGATAGGCCTCCTCGACCTGCGGGCCGAGCTCGGCGAGGCGATGCAGCATCAGCCGCTCCAGCTCCGGCATCGAGGCCGGCTCGGTGACGCGGATCTCCTCGCTGAAATGGGCGAGCGTACCGAGCATCCAGCGCATGGTGTTGCGCAGCTTGCGATAGGTCTCGACGAAGGTCTTGAGGATCTCCTTGCCGATGCGCAGATCGTCGGAATAGTCGGCAGCCGCGACCCAGAGGCGCAGGATGTCGGCGCCACTGTCCTTGATCACATCCTGCGGCGCGGTGACGTTGCCCTTCGACTTCGACATCTTCTCGCCCTTCTCGTCGAGGCAGAAGCCGTGGGTCAGGACGACGTCATAGGGCGCCCGGCCGCGCGTGCCGCAGCTTTCGAGCAGGCTCGAATGGAACCAGCCGCGATGCTGGTCCGAGCCTTCGAGATACATCACCTTGTCCCTGCCGCCGTCGACGACGCGATGCGTCTTGAGATCGGCGCGCTTCTCCAAGGTGAAGGCATGGGTCGAGCCGGAATCGAACCAGACGTCGAGCACGTCGGTGACGCGCTCATACTGGGCCGGGTCGTAGCCGAAGGGCTTCAGGAAGCGGGCGCCGTCGGTGTCGCTGAACCAGGCATCGGCGCCTTCCGCCTCGAAGGCCTCGGCGATGGCGGCGTTGACCTTCGCGTCGACCAGGACCTCCTTGGTCTCCTTCGCGACGAAGACCGTGATCGGCACGCCCCAGGCGCGCTGGCGCGAGACCACCCAGTCGGGCCGGTTGGCGATCATGCCGTTGATGCGGTTCTCGCCGGCAGCGGGAACCCATTGCGTATCCTTGATCGCCTTCAACGCCCGGTTGCGCAGCGTGTCGGCATTGCCACCCGCCACCGGCGCGAGAGCCGCCGGATTGGGCGCCCCCGCATCGCCATAAGGCTTGTCCATGGCGATGAACCATTGCGGCGTGTTCCGGAAGATCACCGGCTTCTTCGAACGCCATGAATGCGGGTACTGGTGCTTGAGCCGGCCACGAGCGACGAGGTTGCCGGAGGCGGCGAGCGCCTTGATCACGACGTCGTTGGCGTTGCCCTTCTCCCCCTTGTCGGTGATGACCTGCGCGCCCTCGAAGCCCGGCGCATCCTTGGTGAAGCGGCCATCGGCATCGACGGTGTAGGGGATCCTGGTCTCGATGCCGCGCTCGGCGAGCATGCGCCCGCTCGCCATCCAGATGTCGAAGTCCTCGCGGCCATGACCCGGCGCGGTGTGGACGAAGCCGGTACCGGCATCGTCGGTGACATGGTCGCCATCAAGCAGGGGAACGTCGAACTCGTAGCCCTGGCCGCGCAGCGGATGGGCCGCCGTCAGGCCGGCGAGCTGCTCGGCGGACACATCCGCCACGAGCTCGAAGGCCTCGACCTTGGCCGCTTTGAAGACGCCTTCGGCCAGGTTCTTCGCCAGCACATAGGTCGCGCCGAGCTTGGCCCAGTTGTTCTCCGGCGCCGCGGTGACGCGGTAGAGTCCGTAGGCGAGCTTGTGATGGAAGGAGATCGCGCGGTTGCCAGGGATCGTCCAGGGCGTCGTCGTCCAGATCACCACCGAGGCCCCGGCAAGCGGCCCCGAGCCGAGCACCGGGAACGCCACGAACACCGTGTCGCTGACATGCTCCTCGTATTCGACCTCGGCCTCGGCGAGCGCGGTCTTCTCGACCACCGACCACATCACCGGCTTGGAGCCGCGATAGAGCATGCCGTTCTGCGCGAACTTCATGATCTCGCGGGCGATCTGCGCCTCGGCCGGATAGGCCATGGTGAGATAGGGATCGTCCCAATCGCCCTCGACACCGAGGCGCTTGAATTCGGTGCGCTGCACATCGACCCAGTGCTCGGCGAAGGTGCGGCACTCCCGGCGGAACTCCACGACCGGGACATCGTCCTTGTTCAGGCCCTTGGCGCGGTACTGTTCCTCGATCTTCCACTCGATCGGCAGGCCATGGCAATCCCAGCCCGGCACATAGTTGGAATCATGGCCGAGCATCTGCTGCGAGCGCGTGACGAGGTCTTTCAGCACCTTGTTCAGCGCATGGCCGATATGGATGTTGCCGTTCGCATAGGGCGGGCCGTCATGCAGGACGAAGCGGTCGCGGCCCTTCGCGGTCTCGCGGAGCTTGCGGTAGAGATCCATCTTGGCCCAGCGGGCGAGCAGCTCCGGCTCGCGCTGCGGCAGGCCGGCCCGCATCGGAAACTCGGTCTGCGGCAGGAACAGGGTCTGCGAATAGTCCTGCCCCTTGGCCTCCTGGGCTTTGGCGTCCTGGGCGGCGGGCTTTTCGGCGGTCTTGTCGTTCATGATCCGGCTCTGGCGGTTCGGACAGGCGGGCCAGATCGGTCTGGCGCTGCGCTCTTGTCCGCGAAAACTGGGAAAGCGATCAAAATCCCGGACTGCGCAGGCGCCCGCGCGTCAGCGCAGGGCGGCAGCCGGGCTCGTAATTCGCCGGGACAGTGCGATGATCGTGGCGCGGAAAGCGGACATGAGCGGCTTCTAGCAGGCGTTGCCTAGGGAAGGAAGGGCGGCGTCCGGCCGAGAATGTCGCGCGCCTGCCGGCTGTCGGCGTCCATCTGCGCGATCAGTGGCGGCAGCGCCTCGAACTTCGCCTCGCCACGCAGCCAGCCGACGAGGGCGACGTCGACGGTCTTGCCGTAGAGGTCGCCTGCGAAATCGAAGAGATGGCTTTCCAGCCGCGGCGCGCCGTCGTCGAAGGTCGGACGGCTGCCGAAGCTGGCGACGCCGTCGCGCCAGATGCCGTCGACGCGCATGCGCACCGCGTAGATGCCGTAGCGCAGACGGCAGTCGCGCGGCAGATGCATGTTGGCGGTGGGGTAGCCGAGCTCGCGCCCGCGCTTGTCGCCATGGGCGACCACGCCGCGCACGAACCAGGGCCGGCCGAGGAAGGCGGCGGCGCGGGCGACATCGCCCTGCTCCAGAGCGGCCCGGATCAGGGTCGAGGAAACCGGCTCGCCCTGCCAGGAATAGGGCGCGACCACCGCCACCGGCACGCCCGCCGCGCCTGCACGCGCCTGCAGCATCTCCGGGGAACCGGTGCGGCCGGCGCCAAAATGGAAATCATAACCGCAGACCAGACCGGCGGCGCCGAGCCGGCCGAGCAGCAATTCGTCGATGAAGGCCTCGGCCGCGACCGCGGCGATCTCGCGGTCGAAAGGCAGGACGAAGCTCGGCGCGAGCCCCTCGCCGGCCAGCAATTCGACCTTGAGCGCCGCCGGCGTCAGCCGGAACACCGGCTGGTCCGGCCGGAAGACCGAGCGCGGATGCGGCTCGAAGGTCAGCGCCGCCGCCTTGCCGCCCTGCCCTGCCGCCATCTCGTTCGCCACCCGCGCGAGCTCGGCATGGCCGCGATGGACGCCGTCGAAATTGCCGAGCGCCAGCACCCGCCCGCGCAGGGCGTCCGGCACGGGCTTTCCCGGCTCGAGGATGAAGGCGGCCGGCGTGTCGGTTCGCGGCGCTTCGGCTGATGAGGTCATGGAGCGCAAGCGTCCGGGCGCCGGGACCATCCGGCGGGCCGTGTTTGGCCTCAAGCCGGCGGAAGCGTCAAGACTTGCTCTTCAGGCTTTCGCTGCCGCCTTCGGCAGCGCCACCCAGGCCTCGCCTTCGAGAACCGCCTTGCCGTCGACCAGGCATTCGCAGAACAGCCGGGCGCGGCGGCGCTCGACGACCAGCTCTACCACCTCGACGCGCGCGGTGACGACATCGCCGATTTTGACCGGGGCGAGGAAGTTCAGGGTCTGCGAGAGATAGACCGCTCCCGGCCCCGGCAGGCGGGTGCCGAGCAGGGCCGAAACGAGGCTGGCCGTCAGCATGCCATGGGCAATGCGCTGGCCGAACTTCGTGCCGGCGGCGTAGCGGTCGCAAAGATGGATCGGATTGGCGTCACCGGAGAGGTCGGCGAAGAGCGAGATGTCGCGCTCCATCACGGTACGCATCAGGCTCTCGCGCTGGCCGATGGCCAGGTCCTCGAAGGCATGGACCTGATAGAGCGCGCTGGTCATCATCGGTCGTCTCGCATGCGCAGCAACGGTGAAAACCCGCTGCCGCACGGGGCAGGGTATGGCAGCGTTTCACAATTCGCTGCATTGCACCATAGAACTTTCGTGCCCTGAGGAGGTCGCCTTTTGGATGATGACGCTAGGTCAGTCTACGAACGGGTTAACGGCTTTGAAACACCGCTCGGCTATCAGGGTTGACCCATGGTCGCCGCTCTGGGAGAGCGGCCAGCGCATCGGTATTGCCCGGTGCGCGCTTGCATGTTCGGAGTTCCACCATGGCCCTTGACCCGTCGATGCCGATCCTGGTGGTGGACGATTACCAGACCATGGTTCGCATCATCCGCAACCTGCTGAAGCAACTCGGCTTCGAGAATGTCGACGATGCCTCGGACGGCAGCAGCGCGATCGCCAAGATGCGCGACAAGAAATACGGGCTGGTGATCTCCGACTGGAACATGGAGCCGATGACCGGGTTCGAGCTGCTGCGCCAGGTTCGCAACGAGGAAGAGATCGCCGCGACGCCCTTCATCATGGTGACCGCGGAATCGAAGACCGAGAACGTCATCGCCGCCAAGAAGGCCGGCGTGAACAACTACATCGTCAAGCCGTTCAACGCGCAGACGCTGAAATCCAAGATCGAATCGGTCTGCGCCGCCTGAGAGCCGGCCGGTCGCTCGGGCTCCGCTCGCAGAAACTCCATCATTCCGGACAAGCCGCGCCAGCGGCGCCGCTCCGAAATCCTTCGCAAGGCGCTACGCTCTATAATGGATTCCGGCGCTTCATTGCGCTGCGGCAGAAATGGCGACCGCCGGTCAGTACGGCTGGCGCTCTTCGCCTTTCATCACCAGGCCAGCTGCGGCATCGCGTAGTCGGGACGGTGGCTCTGGCGGGCGAACCAGCCCTGCAAATCCGCTGGCGAGAGCTCTCCGGTCTCCTCGGCATGGATGCCGGCGAGGCACATCAGCGATCCCAGACCGTAATGCACGGCGCCGGCGATATCGGTGCGGATCGCATCGCCGATGGCGAGGATGCGCGACCTCTCGACATTTTCGCCGCGCAGTTCCTGACCCTGCCGGATCGCCAGCTCGTAGATCGGGGCGTGCGGCTTGCCAGCATAGATCGCCCGGCCGCCGAGCTTCTCATAGGCGAGTGCGATCGAGCCGGCGCAGGGCACCATGCGACCGCCGCGATCGACCACCAGATCGGGATTGGCGCAGATCAGGGTGAGGTCGCGACGGGCGAAATCGGCAAGCGCCTCGGCATAGGTTTCCGCCGTCTCGGTCTCGTCGTCGAACAGGCCGGTGCAGACGACATAGCGTCCCTCGGCGGCCGGGACGCGCGGCGCGTCGAGCCCCGCGAGCAGCGGAAGATCGCGATCCGGACCGAGATGATAGAGCGGCTCGCCGGCGCGATGGGCGATCAGGTCGCGGGCGACGTCGCCGGAGGTGACGATCGCGTCGAAGGCATCGCCCGGGACGCCGAGACGACCGAGCTGGATCGCGATCTCGGAGCGCGGGCGCGGCGCGTTCGAGACGAGCACGACGGTGACGCCGCCGGCCCGCATCTTCGCCAGCGCCGCACAGGCCTCGGCATAGGGCGCCACGCCGTTATGAACGACGCCCCAGATGTCGCAGAGGCAAAGCTCATACTGACCGATGATCGGCGAAACGCCGGAAAGCAGGCGGGTTGAAGACGGCACGGGCAAGCTCCGGCTTGGAATGGGCGGCGGCTGGCGCCACGGCATCGGGCTCAATACGCCGCCAGTGACAGGCCGGCCAGTCTGATCAGGGCATAACGCGCCGGCGTCCAGGCTGTTTCAGCCGGTCGCGCGTCGCAGGACATCGCGGAAAGGCACCCGCGTCGGGGTAGGCGGCGCGGCGGGAGCCGGCGGCGGATAGTTGACGACTTCGGCGGCCGCCGGCGCAGGGGCTGCCGGTGCAGGCGCCACGGCCTCCGGCTCGGCGAAGACCTCCGGTCGCACCGGGCGCGGCGGGGAGAAGACCGCGCCCTGGCCATAGCCGACGCCGAGATCGAGCATGTCGGCGACCATCGGATCGTCTTCGACCTCGTCTGCGACGAGCTGGATCGTCGCACGCGCGAGATGCGCGGCAAGGTCGCCGGTGGCGATGTCGGTCGCCGGCCCGCCCTTTGCCTCGGCCAGGAGCAGCGAGGCCGGGACCTTGACGAAGCGCACGCCGCGATCATGCAGCGAGGCCGGATCGAGACGCAGATCGGTGACGTGATCGAGCGCGAAGCGCACCCCGTTCGCCGACATCGCCCCCAGAAGACCGAGGGCAGTCGGTTCGAGCGTGCGGAAGACGCGCTGCGGCATCTCGATGACGAGATTGCCGATATGGGCATGATATTTTTCGAGGATACGCGCCAGCGTGGCCAGCGCGCGCGACGAGCCCCAGGTCGCGCCGCTGAAATTGCAGGAGACGAAGAGCCCGCCCTCCTTGCTGCCGAGATGGCGGGCTATCGCCAGCGCCCGGGTCAGGACGAGCGCATCGAGCGTCGGCCCGAAACCGCGCTGCTCGACCGTCTCCATGAACTCGGCCGGCAGGAGCAGCGTCTTCTCGTCCAGCCGCAGGCGCACCAGTGCCTCGTAGCCGCGGGTCCGGCGCTGCGGCAGCTGCACGATCGGCTGGAGATGGACCTCGACCTGGCCATTGGCGAGGGCGTCGCTGATCACCGCGGCGCGCTGCTCGGCAGCCCGAATCTGCGCCAGTTCGGCCGGCGATTGCCGGACCGCGACGAGCGGCTCGGCCTCGCGCGGTGCACCGCGCTCCGTCAGTGCCGTCGGCCCCTGCCGCGCAGGTGGCTGCGCCGCCGCTGCAAGTTTATCCTGAACCAGTCGCAGCTGGTCGTCGTGATCGCCAAGCGTGGTCGCGACCTGCTGCAGCAGGTCGCCGAGCAGGCCGACCTCGGCGGTCAGCTCGTTGAGCATCGCCCGGGCCGGCGCGGCCTCGACCTCGCTCATCGGCAGCTGGTCGATGCGCTTCGCCATGCCATCCAGGCGGATGGCATTGGTCGCCAACCGAACCTTGACCTCGCCGACCGCAGCCAGGAGCTGCTCGCGCTCGCCAGCCCAGTTGCGGCGCATCAGCGCGAACGAACCGGAAAGGCCGAGCCCGGCAGCCAACAGACCGACGGCATTGGCGAGCCCGCCCGGAAGCAGCAGCATGGCGGCGGCACCCAGCGAAAAACCGGCGACGCCGCTGGCGGCCGGTGGGAGTGCGCTGAGGCGGATGCGAGCCAAGGGCAGGATCACGCAAAAAGAGGTGGAAGGAATGCCGGAGTGGCGAATCACCCGCGACAGCCGCAGGATAGCCGCCCGGACGGATGGCTGCGAGAGCGGGCACGGCCGCGACCGGCTCGCGACGGCGAAAATCAGGCGAAAACCAGCCAAGCGGGCCGGGGCGGCGCCGATCTTCATGCCTCGGAAGGGGCTGCTGCGCCCCTTGCCGAGCATCCGACGAGAAAATGCCATCCGCTTTCCGGACAAAGCCGGTGCCTGAACGACGGGCTAGATCGCCAGCTTGGGTCCGATAGGAGGCTCGGCGATCTAGCGCGGCGGCACACCCCGGGCATGGATCGCGGCGATGATCCGGTCGCTGACCTCGGGCGAAAATCCCCTCCGGCGTAGATAGAGTCCCGCATCGAGATCGAAGAGCGGCACCTTCTGGCGCAAAATCCGCAGAGAGCGCTCAAGCGCGAATCCGTCGCCGCTCGCAGCGGCAGCCATGGCGCGCCCGATCAGGCCGAACGGGGTCTCCTCAGCATTGATCAGAGCGGCATGCGCTTCCGCCAACCTGGTTGCACCCGTGAGATAGGCGGCGAGATACAGATAGAAATCGTACCAGGGCGGCCTGCCGATCGACAGCGCGACCGCCTGCTCGAGCAGCGGCAGCCCCTCGGCCGGCCGGTTGAGCTGGACGTAATGCGCGCCGAGGGCGGCGAGCACGTCGGGATCATAGGGATTGCGCGCCTGCGCCTCGCGACCTGCCTTCAGCGCGTCCTCGGTCGCCCCCCGGAAGAACTGCGCATCCATCATGGCCTGATGCGCCCGGGCACTGGCCGGAGCGAGCCGGACCGCGGTGACCGCGGCGGCGAGCGCCCGGTCGAGAGCCGAGCCCGGCCTCGCATTGAAGTCCGAGGCGTATTCGTCGAGCGCCAGCAAAGCGAGCTGCGACCAGGCCGGATGGAACTCCGGATTGTGAGCGACAAGGTCTTCCAGGCAGTCGCGCGCGGCGAGGTGATCTTCGGCCTTCATGGTGCGGCGCAGATTGAAGGCCAGGAACAGACAGGCAGCCGCCGGGGTCGGAGGCGACTGGCGCGCATCCGCGTGGAGCACGCCGAAAGGCTGCGCCAGCCGGATCGCCAGACGCTGTGCCACTTCGCGCATCGGCAGGCCCTCGCCGAACCTGTCGACGCTGCCCTCCCCCGAAGTGGTCCAGACGACCCGCCCGTCCCTGGCGGCGCTCAGCCGGGCGAAGCCTTCGATCGCATTGCCGGCGCGCCGGGCACTGATCGACAAGATGTAATCGCTCCCCTCGCCCGCACGCGTCAGCGGCTCCGGCAGCTTGACGACCACGAGATCGTCGAAACGCGCCATCGTGTCCGCGACCTCGCGGACGAAATTGCGGGTGATGTCATCCAGCGAAGCATCCGTAACCGTCTCGGCGACCTCGACCGAGACCACGGGCAGGCGCGCCCTCACCAGAGGTACGGCCCGGACCGTGGGCGGTGGATCCGAACGCGGCGCGGCTGGTAACGGCGGCAATTGCGAGGCGATGTCAGGCGATCGCGCTGCCATTCCGTTCGTGCCGTGCTCTCCCCAGTACCAGAAGCCGATCGCGGCGAGGCCGAGCAGGAGCCCGAAGCCCGCGACATAGAGCCAGTAGCGCGAAGGCCCGGCGGCAGCCACACCGCTCTCGACCGCCACCGAGCTCTCGTGATGCGCCTCTTGCGCCGTGAGCCCGTCCTGCTCGGAAACCTCCTCTTCGGGGGGCGCCAGCGGAGCGGCACGCTCGAAGGACGGAACATAGGCGCCGACGGGAACGGTGATGCGCACGGGATCGGCAACGCCGTCGGCGGCGAAATAGAGGTTCAACGCCTTTCGCAGGCGCCCGGCCTCGACGCGGACGATCGGGTCCGCCTGCGGGTCGAAATCCGGCGAACGGCCGAAGGCCTCGACGGCGATCGTATAGCCCTTCAGCTCGTTCGCCCGCCCTGCCAAAGTCTGCTCGACGATGAAGCTCAGGAAGGCCGTCAGCTGAGGCGCGGCACGAAAGATGTCGGAGGCGAGCACACGCTCGAGCTCGGCGCGGATCTCATCCGGCGCCAGCCCGTTCTCCCCATCCAGAGCTGTGGCGCGAACGACCATTGGGGCGCGATCCAGAGTCCCCTCCTTCAAGCTACGCCGGAAACGACGTTGCGTCATCTGCGACAGAGGCGCCCTGCCGCCCGCCCGGCGCAGGGATGCCCCGCCGGACCGTGGATTTACAGCCCGTTGCACGCTGCTAGGCTGAGGAAGTTTTTAAAAACTAAAGGGATCGGATCATGACCTCCGCGATGGGCGCGATCGCCACGCCGAACGACCTCGAAGCCTACTGGATGCCGTTCACGGCGAACCGCTCGTTCAAGCAGAACCCGCGCATGATCGCCCGCGCCGAGGGCATGTTCTACTATACGCCGGAGGGCAAGCCGGTGATGGACGGCACCGCCGGGCTCTGGTGCTGCAATGCCGGCCACGCGCGCGAGCCGATCATCCAGGCGATCCAGGCGCAGGCCCGCGAGCTCGATTACGCCCCTTCCTTCCAATACGGCCATCCCAAGGTCTTCGCCGCCGCGGCGCGGATCGCGGCGCTCGCTCCGGGCGATCTCGATCACGTCTTCTTCGCCGGCTCGGGTTCGGAAGCCGCGGATTCGGCGCTGAAGATCGCGCTCGCCTACTGGAATGTCTCCGGCAAGGGCTCGAAGACCCGCCTGATCGGCCGCGAGCGCGGTTATCACGGCGTCGGCTTCGGCGGCATCTCGGTCGGCGGCATGGTCAACAACCGCAAGTTCTTCGGCGGACTTTTGACCGGCACCGACCACATCTCGCATACCTATGACCGCGAGAAGCAGGCCTTCAGCAAGGGCGAGCCCGAATATGGCGCGCATTTCGCCGACGACCTCGAGCGCGTCGTCGCCCTGCACGACGCCTCGACCATCGCCGCCGTGATCGTCGAGCCGATGGCCGGCTCGACCGGTGGGTTGCCGGCGCCGAAGGGCTATCTCAAGCGCCTACGCGAGCTCTGCGACAAGCACGGCATCCTCCTGATCTTCGACGAGGTGATCACCGGCTTCGGGCGCCTCGGCTTCGCCTTCGCCGCCGAGCGCTACGGCGTGATCCCCGACATGATCACCTTCGCCAAGGGCGTGACCTCCGGCACGGTTCCGATGGGCGGCGTGATCGTGCGCAAGCACATCTACGACGCCTTCATGAACGGGCCGGACAACGTCATCGAGCTGTTCCACGGCTACACCTATTCCGGCCATCCGCTGGCGGCGGCGGCCTGCCTGGCGACACTCGACGTCTATCGCGAGGAAGGCCTGTTCGAGCGCGCCCGCGCCATGGAGCCGATGTGGGCTGATGCGGTGATGAGCCTGAAGGGCGAGCCGAACGTGGTCGACATCCGCACGGTCGGCCTGGTCGGCGCCATCGACCTCGCCCCGCGCGCCGACGGAGTCGGCAAGCGCGCCTTCGCGGCGATGGACCGCCTGTTCCGCGAGGAAGGGCTGATGGTCCGCACCGCCGCCGACACGATCGCCTTCTCGCCGCCGCTGATCATCACCGAGGACCAGGTCGAGGAGCTGATCGGCAAGCTGCGCCGGGCGATCCGGGCCGTGGCGAACTGAGCGGCGTTTCTCATGGCTCGTATCGATAGGCTTGAGATCGGGCCTAGCGAAGGGAACCTGCACCCAAGCAAGGTGCACGCCCGTGTTAAGACCTTTGGCGATGGGATCGATGGTCCCATCGTCCAGATTGATACGTTTGGTTCGCCCGATCGGGAGATTCCCGGGAAGCTCAGCCAAACGATCCAGTTGGACCGCAACACAGGGCGACAACTTCTCGCCGTTCTGCAAGCGGCCTACGGCCCCGGGTAAGTCATAGCCAAACCGCAACCGGTCGCGCGCGTCGGGGGAAGAAACTTCCCTCGACGACTGCCCTGACGAACGGCCTCGTCTCTTCGAATCCCGTTGTTCAGCCGTTCGTTCTTATTTGCGCACCGCAGCATTGACCACCTGATAAAGCGACACCTAAGGCTCTGCAAATCTTCGCAGTTTCTCTTGGGACCAACGATGTCGCTTCGCAGCATTTCCGCTGGACTGGCAGCCCTTCTCACGCCCTTCCTGCTCGCCCCCGCTTTCGCCCAGACACCCAAGCCATTGCGGATCGGCGTGCTCAACGACATGGCCGGCATCTATGCCGACATGGCCGGGCCCGGTTCGGTGATCGCCGCCCAGATGGCGGTCGAGGATTTCGGCGGCACAGTTCTCGGCAGACCGATCGAGATCCTCGCCGGCGACCACCAGAACAAGCCCGATATCGGTTCTGCCCTGGTCAACCGCTGGATCGACGAGGACGGCGTGGACGTGATCGCCGACATCCCGACCTCCTCGGTGCTGCTCGGCATCCAGGAGATCGGCCGGCGCAAGAACAAGCTCGTCCTCGCCTCGACCGGCGGCTCCTCCGACTTCACCGGCAAGTTCTGCGCCCCAACCGGCATCCACTGGACCTACGACACCTATGCGCTGGCGGTCGGCACCGGCCTGCCGCTCGCCAAGGACGGCCCCTGGTATTTCATCACCGCCGACTACGCCTTCGGCCATGCGCTCGAGCGCGACACCTCGGAGGCGGTAAAGAAGGCCGGCGGCAAGATCATCGGCAGCGTCAAGCATCCTCAGGGCACCACCGACTTCTCCTCCTATCTCCTGCAGGCGCAAAGCTCCGGCGCCAAGATGGTCGGCATCGCCAGCTCCGGAGCCGACCAGATCGCCACCATCAAGCAGGCGACCGAGTTCGGCCTGCCGCAGAGCGGGACCAAGCTTGCCGGGCTCTATCTGCATATCACCGACATCCACGCCATCGGGCTGCAGGATGCGCAGGGACTGATCCTGACCCAGGCCTTCTACTGGGATTTGAACGAGGAGACGCGCGCCTGGTCGAAGCGCTTCTTCGAACGCCACAAGGCGATGCCGACCATGGGCCAGGCCGGCACCTATTCCTCGATCCTGCACTATCTCAAGGCGGTGAAGGCGGCCGGCACGACCGAGACCGAGAAGGTCGCCGCACAGATGAAGGCGACGCCGGTCAACGACTTCTTCGCCAGGAACGGCGTGATCCGCGAGGACGGCCGGATGGTGCACGACCTCTATGTGCTCGAGGTCAAGAAGCCCGAGGAATCGAAGTACCCCTGGGATTATCTCAAGCTGATCCGCACCATTCCCGGCGACCAGGCCTTCCGCCCGCTCAGCGAGGGCGAGTGCCCGCTCGTCAAGAAGTGAAGC
Source organism: Allobosea sp. (assembly GCF_017308075.1). Classification (GTDB taxonomy): domain Bacteria; phylum Pseudomonadota; class Alphaproteobacteria; order Rhizobiales; family Beijerinckiaceae; genus Allobosea. Next base: position 228,432 of record NZ_JAFKFX010000023.1, on the reverse strand, counting down.
AACCGGTTCCTAAGCCCGCCGCAGCTTGTTGTAGCGGGCGATCAGCCTGTCGCGCTTGAGTCGCGACAGGCGGTCGATCCAGAAGATCCCGTCGAGCTGGTCGATCTCGTGCTGATGGCAGATCGAGAGAAGACCATCCGCCTCTTCGCTCTGCTCCTTCCCGTCCAGATCCTGATAGCGCACGCGGATGCGCGCATGACGTTCGAGCTCGTCGGTCACCCCCGGCATCGAGACACTGCCCTCGATGTGGCGGGTGGTCTCGCGCGAGATCTGGTCCAGCTCCGGATTGACATAGGTGCGGACCTCGCCGGGCGAGAGTTCGAGCACGACGAGCCGGGAGAGCACGCCGATATGCGGCGCGGTGATGCCGATGCCCGGCGCGGCCCGCATGGTCTCGAGCAGATCGTCGGCGAGGGCGCGCAGATCGGCGTCGAAGCGCAGGACAGGGGCCGCGGTCAGGCGCAGACGCGGATCAGGGAAACTCAGGATCGGTCGGACAGGCATCGCGGTATTCTTGGTGTTTCCTGGCTGAGATGCCGTTGGGGGGAACGTAGCCTAGCAAGCCGGATCGCCGCGCTCTACGCGCCAGGCGCTGTCACGCCACGATCTCCCCAATGACGATATCGCGATCCGGCGAGAGGCCGGCGCAGTCCGACGCATTCACTTCGTCGTGTAGCCGCCATTCACCAGAATGGTCTGGCCGGTCATCCACCACCCCTCAGAAACGAGGAAGCGGATGAAGGGGACGATGTCCTCGATATGGGTCAGGCCAGTCGGCGAGAATTTCGACAGGGCTGCCGCGGTCTTGTGATAGGCGACCGCATCCGCCCCCTCGGCCGGGTAGAAGAACGGCGTGTCCATTGGACCCGGGCCGATTGCGGTCACCGAGATGCCACGCTCGCCGAACTCCTTCGAGGCGGCGCGGGTGAAATGCTCCACCGGGGCCTTCATGCCGGCATAGGCGGCGTAGAACGGCGTGAAAGCGCCGAGCAGCGAGGTCACCACGGTCGTGACCTTGCCGTTGTCGTTCAGCGCCTTGCCGGCCTCCTTGAGGAAGAAGAAGGCCGATTTTGCGTTCACCGCAGCCATCTCGTCATATTCCGCCTCGCTGATCTCGGCGATCGGCTTCTTCAGCACCTTGCCGACGGTGTTGATCGCGATGTCCGGCCTGCCGAGCGCTGCGGTCGCATCGGCGAAGAGCTTCTCGACCGCGCCTGCGCTGGTCAGATCGGCCTGGAAGGCGACGGCCTGCGCCCCCGCCGCCTTGACGGCGGCGGTGGTCGCCTCGGCATCGGCCCGGCTGGCGGCGCTGTTATAGTGGATCGCGACTGCGGCTGCGCCGTGCGCGGCTAGGTCGCGGGCAATGAGCCCGCCGAGATTCTTGGCGCCGCCAGCGATGATGACGGTCTTGCCCTTGATGCTGTGCTCGGCCATGGCCTGATCTCCTGCCGTCTTTGCGAACTGCTCGCCCTGTCGGCAAGGTACGCGGCAGATTGTTTCGATAAAGCAGGATAAGCTGACATGACTTGTCAGATCTAACGAACAATCTAACGCTGAGACGATGGACCGGATCGACCTCTTCGCCACCTTCGCCCGCGTCGTCGAATGCGCGAGCTTCACGCGGGCCGCCGCGACGCTGGGTCAGCCGCGCTCCTCGGTCTCGGCGGCGATCCGCCTGCTCGAGGACAGGCTGGGGACGCGGCTGCTCCACCGTACCACCCGCCATGTCGCGCCGACACAGGACGGGCTCGCCTTCTATGAGCGCTGTCTAAGGCTGATCGCCGAGGTCGAAGAGGCCGAGGCATTGTTCCGCAGCGCCGTCGACGGGCCATCCGGCAAGCTCAGGATCGACGTGCCGGGCCGGATCGGCCGGCTGATCATCGCCCCCGCCCTGCCGGATTTCCTGGCGCGCTATCCTGACATCGCGATCGAACTCGGCGTCACCGACCGGGCCGTCAATCTGGTCGAGGACAGCGTCGACTGCGTGCTCCGCGTCGGACCGCTCAGCGATTCCAGCCTGATCGCCCGCAATCTCGGCAGTCTCCGGCTGATCAATGTCGCGAGCCCGCCCTATCTCGCGCGTCATGGCACACCGATGGCGCCGGGCGACCTCACCGGGCATTTCGCGGTCAACTATGCCTCGCCCTCAACCGGCGCGGTCGAGGACTGGCAATGGCTGAATGGAGGGCACCTGCACAGTCTCGCCCTGCCCGGACGCGTCACCGTCAACAGCGCGGAGGCCTATATCGCCTGCTGCCTTGCCGGACTCGGTCTGATCCAGATCCCGGCCTATGACGTCGCGGCCGAGATTGCGGACGGAGCACTGGTCGAGGTGATGCCGGAGCACAGGGCGGAGCCGCTGCCGGTCGCCCTGCTCTATCCACACCGGCAGCATCTCTCGCGCCGCCTACGCGTCTTCATCGAATGGCTGGAGCCGCTCCTGAGGGAGCGGCTCTTCGCCTGATCAGGCCGCGGCCTTCTTCTCCGCCGAGCCGTAGAAGCTCTCGCCGGTCTTGGCCATGCGTTTCAGGAGACGGTTCGGCTTGAAGCGCTCGCCATGCTTCTTGGCCAGCCCTTCGCAGAGCTTCACGAAGGCGGCAGCGCCCATATTGTCGATATAGCTCAGCGTGCCGCCGCTATAGGGCGCGAAGCCGAAACCGATGATCGAGCCGACATCGGCCTCGCGCGGATCGGTGACGACGCCTTCCTCATAGGTCTTGGCCGCTTCGAGCGCCTGGGTGACCAGGAGGCGGTGCTTCAGCTCCGCCATGTCGATGAGCTCGGGCTCGAGCCGGTTCGCGGTCAGCTCGGCAAGGCCGGGCCAGAGCCGCTTCGGGCCGGCTTCGGGATAGTCGTAGAAGCCCTTCTTGTTCTTGCGGCCGAGCCGGCCATGCTTCTCGACCATGTCGGAGAGCAGCTTCTCCTGGGCCGGATCGACCGAAGCCTCGCCGAGCTGGGCCTTGGTCGCCTTCAGCACCTTCCAGGCGAGATCGACCGCGACCTCGTCATTCAACGAGAGCGGGCCGACCGGCATGCCGGCCTGCTTGCCGGCCGCCTCGATCATCGCCGGCGGCACGCCTTCCATCAGCATGAGGTGACCCTCGCGGATGTAGTTGCCGACGCAGCGATTGGCGTAGAAGCCTCTGACGTCGTTGACGACGATCGGCGTCTTCTTGATCGCCCGGACATAGTCGAGCGCCATGGCGAGCGCCTTGTCGCCAGTCTTCTTGGCCTTGATGATCTCGACCAGCAGCATCTTCTCGACCGGCGAGAAGAAGTGGATGCCGATGAAGTTCTTCGGCCGCTGCGAATGCGAGGCAAGGCCGGTGATGGGCAAGGTGGAGGTGTTGGAGCCGAAGATCGTCTTGGGACCGACCACGGCCTCGACCTTGGCGATGACCTCGGCCTTGACCTTCGGGTCCTCGAACACCGCCTCGATGACGAGGTCGCAGCCCTTGAGGTCGGCATAATCGGCCGAAGGCTTGATGCGCCCGAGCAGCGCGTCGCGGTCTGCGGTCTTGGCGCGGCCCTTCATGATCTGGTCGGAGACCAGCTTGTGCGAATAGGCCTTGCCCTTCTCGGCCGCTTCCATGTCGCGGTCGACGAGCACGACATCGAGCCCGGCGAGCGCCGTGACATAGGCGACGCCGGCGCCCATGAAGCCGGCGCCGACGATGCCGACTTTCTTCAGCTTGCTCGGCGGGACTTCGGCCGGGCGACGCGCGCCCTTGTTCAGCTCCTGCATCGAGACGAAGAGCGAGCGGATCATCGAGGCCGCCTCCTTCGTCCGCAGGATCTTCGCGAAATAGCGGCTCTCGACCTTGAGGGCGAGATCCATCGGCAGCTGCAGCCCCTCATAGACCGCGCTCAGGATGGCGCGCGCCGCCGGGTAGTTGTCGTTGGTCTCGCGGCGATAGATCGCGTTGGCCGGCGGCCAGATCTGCATGCCGGCCGGCGAGTGGACCTTGTTGGAGGGCAGCTTGAACTTGGGGTCTTCCCAGGGCTGCTTGGCCTGCGGATTGGCCTTCAGCCATTCCTTGGCGGCGGCGACGATCTGGTCACGCGGCAGCACGGCATGGACGAGGCCCATATTGCGGGCCGGGAGCGCCTTGATCTGCTCGCCCTTGAACATCATCTGCAGCGCGTCGCCGGTCTGCATCAGGCGCGCGACGCGCTGGGTGCCGCCGGCGCCGGGGAACAGGCCGACCTTGATCTCGGGCAGGCCAACGCGGGTCGAGGCATCGTCCGAGACGACACGGAGCTGACAGGAGAGCGCGAGCTCGAAGGCGCCGCCGAGGCAGACGCCGTGCACCGCCGCCGCGAACGGCTTCCCGCAGGTTTCGAGCTTGCGATATAGCAGCGAGAGCTTGCGGCTCTCGTCGAAAAAGCGCTGCATCGCGATCTGCTCGCCCTGCTCCTTCGCCAGTCCGACATAGAGGTCGCGCAGGCCCTGCAGCATGGTGAGGTCGGCGCCGCCGGAGAAGCTCTCCTTGCCGGAGACGATGACGCAGCCCTTGATCGCCTCGTCGGAAGCGACCTTGTCGACGACCTGGTTGAGTTCCTCCATCACCTGCGGGGTGATGACGTTCATCGAACGCTCGGGCATGTCCCAGGTCAGGGTGGCGATGCCGTCGGCGTCGGTCTCGAAGCGGAAATTGACGAGGTTCATCGCTGCTCTCCTCAAACGCGCTCGATGATGGTGGCGACGCCCATGCCGACGGCGACGCAGAGCGTCACCAGCGCGACCTGTTTGTCGGTGCGCTCGAGCTCGTCGAGCACGGTGCCGAGGATCATTGCGCCGGTGGCGCCGAGCGGGTGGCCCATGGCGATGGCGCCACCATTGACGTTGAGCACGGCGTCATCGATGTCGAAGGCCTGCTGATAGCGCAGCACGACCGAGGAAAAGGCCTCGTTTAGCTCGAACAGGTCGATGTCCTTCGGCGTCATACCGGCCTTCTTCAGGACGAGCTCGGTGACGTCGACCGGGCCGGTCAGCATCAGCGCGAGGTCGGAGCCGGTGGTGGCGAAGGCCTTGATGCGGGCGCGAGGCTTAAGGCCGGCCGCCTTGCCGGCCCGCTTCGAGCCGACCAGCACGGCCGCCGCACCGTCGACGATGCCCGAGGAATTGCCGGCATGGTGGACGTGGTTGATGAACTCGACGTCCGGATGCGCCGCAGTCGCGACCGCATCGAAGCCACCCATCTCGCCCATCTGGACGAAGGAGGCTTTCAATGCGGCGAGCGCCTGCATGTCGGTCGCCGGGCGGATGGTCTCGTCGCGGTCGAGGATGACGAGGCCGTTGACGTCGGTGACCGGGATCACTGAATTCCTGAAGCGCCCCTCCTCCCAGGCCTTGGCGGCGCGCTTGTGCGAGCGCACGGCATAGGCGTCGACATCGTCGCGCGAGAAGCCGTATTTCGTCGCGATCAGGTCGGCCGAGACGCCCTGAGGCATGAAATAGGTGTCGATCGCGACTGACGGGTCGACTGCGATGCCGAAGCCGGAGGCGCCCATGCCGATGCGGGACATGCTCTCGACACCGCCGCCGATCGCCATCTCCTTCTGGCCGGACATCACCTGCGCCGCGGCGAGGTTCACCGCGTCGAGCCCCGAGGCGCAGAAGCGGTTGATCTGCACGCCCGGCACTTCCTTGCCGTAGCCGGCCTTCAGCGCCACCGTGCGGGCGATGTCGGCCCCGGCCTCGCCGACCGGATCGACGCAACCGAAGACGACGTCCTCGACCAGCTTGGGATCGAGCGTGTTGCGCTCCTTGATGGCGCGCAAGGTCTGCGTGCCCAATTCGATCGCGGTGACTTCGTGCAGCGAACCGTCGGCCTTGCCCTTGCCGCGCGGTGTCCGGACGTGATCGTAGATGAAGGCGTCTGCCATGGTGCTCCTCCCGGAGTGGCCGGTCGTTTTCGGCTCGTCGCCTCGGCGTCAGACTGCGCCGGATCGAACCGAGAGTAATCGAAAGAAACACTCCGTCATCCCGGGTCATCCCGGACGGAGCGAAGCGGAGATCCGGGATCCATAGAAGGGTGCCGGATCTCGATGATGGATCCCGGATCGGCGCCGCTTCTCGGCTTGTCCGGGATGACGGGGCCAGGTTGGGCGATCCGTCAGAACTGCTCGGCGCTCAGCGCCATGGTGGCGTCGGAGCCGGAGGTGATCCGCGCCAGATGCGCGGCGGTCTCCGGCAGCGAGCGCTCCATGAAGAAGCGGGCGGTGACGAGCTTGGCGTTCATGCGCTCGGTCGCGCCATTGGCGCCGGCCTTGAGCTTGTCCTGCGCGACCTTGGCCATCTTCGCCCACATATAGCCGAGGCAGACCAGGCCGAGCAGATGCATGTAGTCATGCGCGCCGGCGCCGGCATTGTCGGGCTTGGCGAGCGCGTTGTTCATGAACCACATCGTCGCCTGCTGAAGATGGCCGAGCGAGGCGGCAAGCGGGGCGAGCAAGGGCTTCAGCGCCTCGTCGCCCTCGTTCTCCTTCACGAAGGTGCCGACCTCGTTGAAGAAGGCCATGATGGCGCGGCCGCCGTCGCGGCCGAGCTTGCGGCCGACCAGGTCCATCGCCTGCACGCCGTTGGCGCCCTCATAGATCATGGCGATGCGGGCATCGCGCACAAACTGCTCCATGCCGTGCTCGGCAATGTAGCCGTGGCCGCCATACATTTGCTGGGCCTTCACGGCGTTGTCGAAGCCGATATCGGTGAGCACGCCCTTCAGAACCGGGGTCATCAGGCCGAGCTGGTCGTCGGCGGCCTGGCGCTCGGCATCATCGCCCGAACGATGGGCGACGTCGGACTTGATCGCGTTCCAGATAACGAAGGCGCGCGCCGCCTCGTTGAAGGCCTTGATCGACATCAGCGTGCGGCGCACGTCCGGATGGACGATGATCGGATCGGCAGCCTTGTCGGGATTCTTGGCGCCGGTCAGGGAGCGGCCCTGCAGACGGTCCTTCGCATAGGCGACGGCGTTCTGATAGGCGACCTCGGACTGGGCCAGGCCCTGGATCGCGACGCCGAGGCGGGCCTCGTTCATCATCACGAACATGGCGTTGAGGCCCTTGTTCTCGGTGCCGATCAGCCAGCCCTGCGCGCCGTCATAATTCATGACGCAGGTCGAATTGGCGTGGATGCCCATCTTGTGCTCGATCGAACCGCAGGAGACCTTGTTGTTCTCCCCGACCTTGCCGTCAGCCCCGATCGCATTGCGCGGTACGACGAAGAGCGAGATGCCCTTGACGCCGGCCGGCGCGCCTTCGATGCGGGCGAGCACGAGATGGATGATGTTCTCGGTGATGTCCTGCTCGCCGGCCGAGATGAAGATCTTGGTGCCGGTGATGGCATAGGAGCCGTCGCCATTCGGCACGGCCCTGGTCTTGATCAGGCCGAGATCGGTGCCGCAATGCGGCTCGGTCAGGTTCATCGTGCCCGACCAGGCGCCCTCGATCATCTTCGGCAGATAGGTGCGCTTCACCTCGTCGGAGCCATGGACATAGAGCGCCGCGATCGCGCCCATGGTTAGGCCCGGATACATGGCGAAGGCCATGTTGGCGGCCGAGGCGTATTCGTTCATCACCGCGCCGAGCGTGTAGGGCAGGCCCTGCCCGCCATAGTCCGGGTCCATGGCGAGGCCGATCCAGCCGCCCTCGGAATAGGCGCGATAGGCTTCCTTGAAGCCCTTCGGCGTCGTCACCGAACCATCGGCGTTGCGCTTGCAGCCTTCCTGGTCACCGGAATGGTTGAGCGGCTGCAACACCTCCTCGCAGAGCTTGGCGCCCTCGCCGAGCACGGCCTCGACGAGATCCGGCGTCGCGTCGGCGAAGCCCGGCAGGTTGTTGTAGCGCTCGAACTGGAAGACATCGTTCAGGAGGAACAGCGTGTCCTCAACGGGGGCCTTGTAGACCGGCATCGCATCCTCCCTGCCAAGATCGTCGCATTCTGGCGAGGCAGCCTGCCGGCTCAAGCTGGCGGCGGCGCCCCGAGATAGTTCATATATAAACTATTATGCCGTCCGTTGCCAAGGGGGAGCCCGGGATTTTTCGGTCGCAGGCTCTCGCCCGGGTCAGGCTACCGAGCTTTGCGCTGCCGACAAACGAAAAACGCCCCGAACCCGGCGGGGTTCGAGGCGTCGACGATAGCGTGCGGCTGATCGCCGCCGATCGGTAGCTCAGGCGCCGAGCGTGGCCAGCGTGCCCTCGAGCTCGGCGATCGCAGTCTCGATCTCGGTACGCTGGGTGCGCAGCAGCTCGAGCTGCTCGGCGATCTGGGAGCGGGTGAGCTGCAGCCCGCCGACCGAGGCCGACGTCTCCTGCCCTTCGCTGCCCTTGCTCTCCTCATTGGCGAGCATGGCGCGAATCTCCACCAGGGTGAAGCCGAGCTGCTTACCCTTGAGAATCAACGCGAGCCGGGCGCGATCGCGGCCGGAATAGATCCGGGTCATGCCCGAACGGGCCGGCGAAAGCAGGCCGCGCGATTCATAGAAGCGTAGCGTGCGCAGCGTCACGCCGAAATCGCGGGCGAGATCGCTGATGGTGAAGCCGCCGGCAGCGTCATTGGACGTCTCGGCAGCGGGAAGCGGGTTGCGGCCGTCATGAACTGAAGCGGCCGCCAGAGCGGAGCTTTGGCGCGACATATATGATCCTCGAAGGACGTTTTTCAGGGCAACGGCGCTGGGCGGCTGCGATGGCTGGATCGATCCGTATTGCGGCGCGACATAAGGCGCAACACTCCCTTACGTCAGGTAATTTTTGCCTCTCCATGGGTAAGTTACCGTTATGCAGGGCGCCGGTGGCGGCCGTCAGGCCACCGTTTCCAGAAAATTAACCTCTGGGGCCGGTTTCTTAACCGTCCGTTTACCGTGACTGCGAAAAGTCGGCATGGCGACCATGACGAAACTCCGCGGCAACCGGAGATTCACGTTTCATGGTTTCGCGCAGGGAAGCGGCGGCACAGGGGGCTGCGCATCCTGGATTGAAGACCGGCCCCGTAGGCGAGCGTGACAATGGCGACTAGCCTGCCCTGGAGCGTGAAGGGCGTCGATCCGCGCACCCGCGACGCGGCGAAGGCCGCTGCGCGCCGCGCCGGCATGACGCTCGGCGAATGGCTCGACAACAAGATCCGCGACGAAGCCGAAGACAATACCCCACCGCCGCCCACGCAGCAGGAACAGCTCGACATCGCGGCGCTCTCGGAGCGCCTCGCGCGCCTCTCGCAGGGCGAGATGCAGACCGCCAGCCCGGCCCCTCCTCGCCCCCAGGCGACGCCCGAACTTTCGCGCGAGCGGATCGACGCCTTCATCACCCAGGCCGCAATGGCCGAGCGCCTCACCCGCGACAACGGGGCCAAGACGGCCGGCGCCCTCGATTCGATCGCCAAATGGATCGAGAAGACCGAAAATCGTCTTTCCATGGGCGAGCGTGCCACGGCCGAGCGGCAGGAACGCGCCACTAACGTCATCGCCGATGCGATCAAGACGATGGGCGAGCGCATCGCCGAGATCGAGCGCAAGACGGCGGAGGCCGGCCGCAAGGCTGCCGCCCCGCCACCGGCTGCGAGCGCGCGCCCCTTCCTCAGCCGCGACGGGCTGGCAGCCGCCGTCTCCGATATCCGTTCGCGCCAGCGTGCGCTCGACGGCGAGCCGAGTGCACCCGTTCGCTTCGAGAACGGCAATCCGGCGCAGGCCCTGGCCGGGCTGCGCGAGGACCTGCGCCAGCTCAGCGCCCGCATCGCCCCGGCTCAGCCGGCAGTCTCGCCCGCCACCCGCGTCGAGGAACAGCGCGCCGCCTACCAGCCGCTGGAGCGCGCCATCGGCGAACTTGGCTCCCGTCTGGAGCGCCTGGACGTCCGCGACCGGCTCGACCCCGTCCTGAAGCCTCTGGCGCGGATCGAGGCCGAGATTGCGCGCCTCTCCGACAACCGCTCTCAGGACGGGCTGGGTCGCTTCGAACTCGAGATCGCGCATCTCGCCGCCAAGGTCGATGCGCTCGTCGCGCGCGGCGGCGATCGTAACGCGATCGCGCCGGTGCTGCGCGAGATCGCCGAATTGCGCGAACTGACGGTCGCCGGCACCGACAGCCGGCGCCTGGAAGATCTGTCTCAGCAGCTTTCCTCGCTCTCCTCGGAGATCGGACGCCTGCGCGATGCGCAGCCGGACGGGCGCGAGTTGCGCAACCTCTCGCTCGCCATCGAAGATGTGCGCGACACCCTGCTGAGTGACCGTTCGCGCGAGCGCGCCGGCGACAATGCGCCGCTGGCGGCTCTCTCGCGGCAGGTCGAAGCGCTCGCACACAAGATCGAGACCCTGCCTTCGATGAAGGCCTCGGTCATCGACGGCCAGGTCGATCAACTCATGGCTCGTCTCGACGAGCTCCACGCCATGGGCCGCCCGGCATCGGACGAGCTTTCGGGGCGGATCGAGGCTCTGGTGGTCCGGCTGGAAGGCCTCGCGGACCGCTCCGCGACGCCGCTCGATGGCCGCATCGACGCCTTGCAGCAGCAACTCGAGACGATCGCCCGCCAGGGACCGTCCAATGTCGAGAAGCAGATCGAGGCCCTGGCGGGCCGGATCGAAGCGCTCACCGCCTCCGGCAACCTTGCCCGTCTGGTCGAGGACGGCACGCACGTCCCTGTCGCCCAGGTCGATATGCGGCCGGTCGAAGACATGCTGCGGGCGCTCGCCGGCAAGATCGACGAGGCCGGGCGCCCCGGTGCCGGCTCCGATTCCTTCGACGCCTTGGAGCAGCAGATCGCCGGATTGGCGCATCGGCTCGACGAGGCGGCCGCGACCCGTACGGCCGAGACCGGCATCGAGCGGACGCTGCAGGACCTCGTCGCCCATCTGCAGACCATGCGCGAGGACACGGCGGCCGCGGCCGAGCGCGCCGCACGCGCCGCGATGGCCGACATGGCGCCGCCGCGCGGCGCCAGCTTCGCCGAGCTCAGCAACCTCGTCACCGGCCTGCGCGACACCCATGCCTCCTCGGGACGCCAGACCCAGGACGCTATCAGCGCCGTCCATCAGACCCTCGAGACGGTAATTGCCCGCCTCGCCAGCCTCGAAACCGAACTCGGCGGCGAGCGCGGCCAGACGGCTCGCAGCACGCCGCCCCTGCCGCCGCGCGCAAGAACGGCGGCCGAGCCCGCCACGTTACCGCCGGCACACCAGCTCGCCACCAAACCGGACGAGCGGATCGTGGCGTCGCGCGGGCCCGCCGCTTTCGACATGCCGCTGGAGCCGGGCTCCGGACGTCCGCGCGTCGAGGCCGCTGCCGTGGCGGGCGATCAGCAATCCGTGCGCCAGAGCCTGATCGCGGCTGCGCGGCGTTCGGCCAAGGCGGCTTCCGAGGCAGCGGCCGCCGCACCCGTGGTGACGCCGGAGCCGGCTAAGCCCGGCAAGCCGGCCTCGGCCGGTGGACGTCTCAAGGAGATCATGGAAAAGCGCCGGCGACCGCTTCTGCTCGGCCTCGCCGCAGTCGTCCTCGCCATGGGCGCCGCCCATATCCTGTCCGGACCGTCGTCGGGAGACGCCAAGAAGCAGGTCGCCAGCGAGGCCCAGATCGCGCCGCAGCGCGCGGCTGCGGAGAAGGACGTCGCGGAGACCACCGCCTCGGCCGCGCCGGCCAAGGACCAGAACGCGGTGCTACCGATCCAGCTCGGCACCACGCCCGCGCTGGCGGCAGCGCCGACGGCTCCCACCGCGGCGGCCGACGCCGGCGAAGCCGCTCCGATGGTCGCCGCACTGCCGCCCGCCGCGACGCCCGAGCCGCCGGCCAACGTCACCGGCCTCAACGAGATTCCAGCGACGCTCGGCACCGCCGGCATGCGCAAGGCCGCGCAGGGCGGCGATGCTCGCGCCGTCTACGAGCTCGCCACCCGGGCCGCCGACGCACCAGGCGCCGGCCGCGATCCGAAGCTCGCCCTGCACCTGTTCGAGCGCGCCGCCGTGGCCGGGCTGGCCCCCGCGCAGTTCCGCCTCGGCAACATGTTCGAGAAGGGCATCGGCACCGGCCGCGACGTCTCGCTCGCCCGGCTCTGGTATGCGCGCGCCGCCGAACGCGGCAATGCCAAGGCGATGCACAATCTCGCCGTGCTCTATGCGGAAGGCGCCAGCGGCAAGCCCGATTACGCGACCGCGACGGAATGGTTCCGCCGCGCTGCCGAGTTCGGTGTCCGCGACAGCCAGTACAATCTGGCGGTGCTGCTCGGCCGCGGTCTTGGCTCGCCGGCCGATCTCGGCCAGTCCTATCGCTGGTTCGCCATTGCCGCAGCGCAGGGTGACGAGGATGCAGGCCGCAAGCGCGACGAGGTCGCAGGCCGTCTTTCTGCGGCCGATCTCGCCACCGCCAAGGCTGCCGTCGAAGCCTGGAAGCCGAAGGTTCCCGAGGCGCTCGCCAACGAGGTCGCAGCACCGGCCAAGGGGTGGGACGAGGTGCCGGCCGCCGCCAGAAAGCCGGCAAAGCCGACCCGCGGCTGAGCGAAACCCTCTCAGAGCAAAGCAATCTGAAAGGGATTCGTTCTAGCGTCACCGTTTCGACGCCTTCGCGTGGGAAGCGTCGCGCGGCTGACGGGGTTTAGCAGGGTGCAAATCTATCTTCCGATCGCCGAATTGCCGATCAGTATCCTGCTGGTTCTGGGTCTGAGCGGCGCGGTCGGCTTCATTTCCGGGCTTTTCGGCGTCGGCGGCGGCTTCCTGCTGACACCGCTGCTGATCTTCCTCGACATCCCCCCGGCGGTGGCGGTCGCGACCGTCGCGGCACAGGTCGCGGGATCGTCGATGACCGGCGTGCTGACCTATTGGCGACGAAACGCGCTCGATCTGAAGTTAGGCAGCGTACTGGTCGGCGGTGGTATCCTCGGCACCATCCTCGGCGTTCTGTTCTTCAACTCGATGCGCCGCCTCGGCCAGCTCGATCTCGTCATCACCATCGCCTATGTCACGCTCTTCACCTGCATTGGCGGGCTGATGCTGTTCGACGCGATCCGCGCCGCCTTGCGCGACCGCCAGGGCAAGCCGCCGCGCCTGCGCCGGCGTGCGGGCATGCACCCGGCATGGATGGGCCTGCCCTGGCGCATGCGCTTCTACCGTTCGCAGCTCTATGCCAGCGTGCTGCCGATCGCGGCATTGGCGATCGTGATCGGCTTCATCGGCGCCGTGCTCGGCGTCGGCGGTGGCTTCATCCTCGTGCCGGCGCTGCTGTATTTCTTCCGGGTTCCGCCCGCCGTCGTGGTCGGCACCTCGCTGTTCCAGATCCTCGTCACCATGACCGGCGCGACGGTGCTGCACGCCGTCACCAACCAGTCCGTCGACATCGTGCTGGCCATCCTCCTGCTGGTTGGCGGCGTCGTCGGCGCGCAGTTCGGCGGACGCGCGGCGCGCAATCTCAATGTCGGCTCGTTCCGGCTGCTGCTGGCCCTGCTGATCCTCTCGGTTGGCCTGCGCTTCGCGATCGAGCTCTTCCTGCCCCCGGCCGAGCCCTTCTCGGTGGTGATGCCGGAGAGCGCGCGATGAGCCGGCTCTCCAAGACGCTGCTCGCCGCGGCGCTCGGCCTCGCCGCCTGCCTGCCCGCCAAGGCCGAGACGCTGATCGCGGCGCTGTCGACGCACCGGATCGCCATCACCTCGAACTATACCGGCGACCAGCTTACCGTCTTCGGCCTCGTCGAGCGCGAGGGCCGCACGGCGGCCCGGGCCGATCCCTACGACATCGTCGTCACCGTGCGCGGCCCGCCGCGCATGCTGATCGTGCGCGAGAAGGAACGCGTCGGACCGCTCTGGGTCAACCGGCAGCAGCGCCGCTTCCCCGAGCGCCCGATCTTCCTCTCCGTCTCGAGCAACCGGCCGATTGAGGAGATCCTCACGGAGGACGCCGCGCGACGCGAGCGCATCGGCCTGGCGAACGCGCAACGCATCCAGAGCACGCGCGAATTCGAGTTCGGGATCGGCCCCTACCGCGACGCGCTGATCCGCATCATGGAGGCGAAGGGGCTCTACGCCGAGCACGAGCGCGGCGTCACCTTCCTGTCGCCGACCTTGTTCAGCGCTCCGATCCGGGTACCGGCCACCGCGCCGACGGGCTCCTACGAGATCGAGATCGTGCTCTATGCCGGGGGAGCAGCGCTGGCGCGGCAGACCACCAATTTCGAGGTGATCAAGACCGGGATGGAGCAGAGCCTGGCCTCCGCCGCGCATGACCGGCCGCTGCTCTACGGCCTCGCCACGGCGGCGCTCGCCCTGTTCTTCGGCTGGCTGGCGACGACGATCTTCCGCCGCGACTGAGTGCGACGCGGCACCTGTCGCCGCGGGTTCGGAACCCGTTGGGAATTCGAGCCCTCATCCCGAAGCCGCCAAGCAGCGCCTCGAAGGATGAGCGCTCCGGGAAACCCCGAAGAGGCTCTCAGCCGGTCAGCAGATCATAGGCGAAGAAGGGGGCGATCGTGCCCTCCGCCACGCCCGTCAGCTCCTCGGCCAGTTCGACCAGCCCGTCGGTCTCGGTCAGCGAGGTCAGGATGCCGGCGCCGTCGCGCGGATGCTTGCGGGCGACGGCGATACCATCGGCACCCGGCGCCAGGGAGACCCGGACATATTCGCGCCGGCCGGCCTTCTTGCGATAGGGAAAACCGAGCCTGACCGGCAGCGCCTGCGGGCGGGCCGGCGTCGTGCCCGCGAGCAGGGCGATCACCGCGCGTGCGACGAAAGCGAAGGTGACGAAGACCGCGACGGGGTTGCCCGGCAGGCCGAGAAAGGGCTTTCCGTCGATCAGCCCCATCGCGACCGGGCGTCCCGGCTTGATGCCGATGCGCCAGAAGGCGAGCTCGCCGACTTGCGTAACCGCCGTCTTGACGTGGTCCTCCTCGCCGGTCGAGACGCCACCCGAGGTCAGGATCAGATCGCAATCGCGCGCCGCGGCGCGCAGACGCTCGCCCAGGCTCGCCGGCTCGTCACGGAGGATACCGAGATCCACCACCTCCGCACCGGCGCGGGCGACCAGAGCCCGCAGCACGCTGCGATTGGCGTCGTAGATCCCGGCCGGCGGCAAAGGCGTGCCGGGCTCGTTCAATTCATCACCCGTGGAGAACACCGCGATCCTGACGCGGCGCCGCACCGCGACCTCGGTGAGGCCGAGAGCGGCGAGCAGGCCGAGATCCTGCGGACGCAGGCGACGCCCGGCCGCCAGCACCGGAGCACCCATGGCCACGTCCTCGCCGGCCGGTCTGGCATTGGCGCCCGGCTTCAGCCCGGCCGGGAGGCGCACGAAGCCCTCCTCCAGCGCGACGTCCTCCTGCATGAACACGGTGTCGGCGCCGGCAGGCATCGGCGCGCCGGTGAAGACGCGGATCGCAAAGCCGGCGACCGCGATCCCGGCCGCATCCGACCCCGCCGCGACCCGGCCGGAGAGCGGCAGCCGGGTCTCGCCGGACGAGGCGAGATCGGAAAAGCGCACGGCATAGCCATCGACAGCCGAATTGGCGAAGGGCGGCAGGTCGCGCGGCGCGGCGATGTCGACCGCCAGGACACGGCCATCGGCCAGTGCGAGCGGCACGGTCTCGATCTCGGCGACGGCGCCGATGCGCTCCGCCGCCAGTGCGGCCGCCTGCTCGATCGTCATCAACGGACCGCCGAAGACCTTGGCATCTTCACTGAGCTGCGCCATTTCAGGCCTCCTCGCGCGCCAGCGCCAGAACCTGCGCCAATGGCTGGGCGCGGGCGAACAGAAGATCGGCGATCCCGGGGACATCATCGAGCCCGAGCACGGGGCGGCCAGCCTGCGGGAAGGGCGTATCGCTCGCCACGCCCACAATGCTTGCATCCTGCGGGTGCAGCGGCGGCTTGCCGTTCGCGGCGCGGAACACTTCGAGCTTGGCGTGCGGATCGCGCTTGAAGCCTTCGACGATGACAAGGTCGACCGGTGAGAGTCGGGCGAGCAGCTCCGGCAGCGTCGCCTCCGGCTCGTCGCGCGCTTCGTGCAGCAGCGCCCAGCGCTTGGCCGAGGAAATCAGCACCTCGGAGGCGCCCGCCTGGCGATGTGCCCAGGAATCCTTGCCGGGCGTGTCGAGATCAAAGGCATGATGGGCGTGCTTGATCGTCGAAACGGCGATACCGCGGCCTGAAAACTCCGGAATCAGCCGGGTGAGAAGGGTCGTCTTGCCGGCTCCGCTCCAACCCGCCAGCCCGATCACGCGCATTGAGGATGACATCTCCAAAACAGAACCGGGCGCAAAAAGCGCCCGGCTGTCATCCTGCGGATCGCATGTGCGGGTCAAGCGCGCCGATTGTCACTCCGCCGGCTGCAGCCTCGCCCCGGGCGCCCGGCCCTTCTCGACCTCCTCGGCGACCCAGAGCGCGTGGTGCTCCTTGGCCCAGTTGAGGTCGACCTCGCCCGAGCCCATCGCGTCGAAAGCGCCTTCCATGCCGATCGAGCCGATATAAATGTGCGCCAGCATGACGGCGATCATCAGCACGGCGACGATGCCGTGGACCATGTTCCAGAACTGCATGTCGAGCACGCCGCCGGAGAAGCTCGGATACAGCAGGTAGACGCCGGAGACCGAGAGCGCGGCACCGCCGAGCACCACCGCCCAGAAGATCACCTTCTGGCCGCCATTGAAGCGCCGGGCCGGCGGCGCATGGCCCTTGCCGATCAGGCCGCCGCCCGCAGCAAGCCAGCGCAGATCGCCGAGATTCGGGATGTTGTCCTTGATCCAGACCAGGAACATCAGCGCCACGCCGAGCATGAACGGCCAGGCCAGGAAGTTATGCGACCATTTGGCCGCCACCGAGAGATTGGTGAAGGCCTGTGGCCCGATCAGCGGCAGCAGCAAGGCCTTGCCGAAGGTGACGTTCAGGCCCGACAGCGCCAGGATGATGAAGCAGCCAGCGGTGAGCCAGTGCATGAAGCGCTCGAAGGCGTTGAAGCGCGTGATCGTCTGTCCGGAAGGACCGGCGGCGATCCTGATCCTGCCGCGGAACAGGTAGAAGGCCACCAGTATGACCAGCATGCCGAGCACGGCGACGGCGCCGATGCGGGTCATGGTGCCCTGGTGGAAGCTGCGCCAGTCGCGCCCGGCCGGGCGCTCCAGCGTGGCGGCCCTGGTGTCGGGGATGGAGACCCTGCCGCGCAGCTCGGCGGAAGGGTTGCCCTTCAGCACCTCGAGGAATTGCTGCTCCCGAACGGAATTGGCGGTCGGGTTGACCTGCTGGGCGCCGGCGGGAGCCGCGACGGCGAGCGCCAGCGCAAGCAGGAGCCCGCTGAACAGGAAGCGGAGATGAGCACCGAGCGGCATTGCGGCGTCCTTTCGCGAAGGCATGGCGGGACTGCGGGAGGAACGCATCCGACCTTTCCGGCCGTGACGCGCCCCTCCCCCCAGAAGTCAGATGGCGATGGTTTCCCGATAGGCGGTCTGCCATCCCCAGGCGCCGGAACCGTAGCCGCGCTTGACCACGCGTTCCTTGTAGATCTGCGCAATGATCTCGCCATCGCCGGCGAGCAGCGCCTTGGTCGAGCACATCTCGGCACAGAGCGGCAGCTTGCCCTCGGCGAGGCGGTTCGAGCCGTATTTCTGGAACTCGGCGGGCGAGAGATCGACCTCCGGACCACCGGCGCAATAGGTGCACTTGTCCATCTTGCCGCGCGAACCGAAATTGCTGAGCTTCGGATATTGCGGCGCGCCGAACGGGCAGGCGTAGAAGCAATAGCCGCAGCCGATGCAGAGGTCCTTGTTGTGCAGCACCACGGCATCCGCCGTGGTGTAGAAGCAGTCGACCGGGCAGACCGCCGCGCAGGGCGCGTCGGTGCAGTGCATGCAGGCCATCGAGACCGAGCGCTCGCCGGGCTTGCCGTCGTTGATGGTGACGACGCGTCGGCGGTTGATGCCCCAGGGCACGTCGTTCTCGTTCTTGCAGGCGGTGACGCAGGCGTTGCATTCGATGCAGCGGTCGGCGTCGCAGAGGAATTTCATCCGGGCCATGGTTCAGTGCCTCCTCACGCCGCAGCGATCTGGCAAAGCGTGGCCTTGCCTTCGTGCATGCCCGTCACCGGGTCGTAGCCATAGGTGGTGACCGTGTTGACGGACTCGCCGAGCACGATCGGGT
The DNA here is from genome assembly GCF_017308075.1 of Allobosea sp. GTDB lineage: Bacteria > Pseudomonadota > Alphaproteobacteria > Rhizobiales > Beijerinckiaceae > Allobosea. Next base: position 210,338 of record NZ_JAFKFX010000023.1, on the reverse strand, counting down.
CGGTCCCGGGCGGGTAGTTGCCGCGCTGGTCGACGCCCTGGAAGAAGCCGCCGAAATGGAAGGGCATGAAGGCCGCACCCTTGCCGACCCGGTCGGTGACCAGGGCCTTGACCCTGGCCTTCGCGCCGTTCTCCGGACCGGAGACCCAGACGAAGGCCCCGTCACGAATGCCGCGCTCGCTGGCATCCGCCGGGTTGATCTCGACGAACATGTCCTGCTGCAGCTCGGCCAGCCATTTGTTCGAGCGCGTCTCCTCGCCGCCGCCCTCGTATTCGACGAGGCGGCCGGAGGTGAGGACGATTGGGAAGGCCTTGGCGATGCCCTTCTCGACCGCCGCCTTCTGCATCGAGGTGTGCAGGTTCGGGATGCGCAAGGTGCGTTCGTCGGGCCGGGCCGGCCACTTCGCGACGAGGTCGACGCGCGGCGAATAGATCGGCTCGCGATGGGTCGGCACGGGATCGGGCAGGTTCCAGGCATTGGCCCTGGCCTTGCCGTTGCCATAGGGCACGCAGCCATGCTCGAGCGCGACGCGCTGGATGCCGCCCGACAGGTCGATCGACCAGCTCACCGCATCGATATTATTCCCGCCGATGCCGGTGATGACTTCCAGCTCGGCCGGTGTCAGGTCCTTGTCCCAGCCGAGCTTCTTCAGCACGCCCATGGTGAACTCGGGATAGCCGTCCTTGATCTCGGAGTTGAGCGAGAACGAGCCGCCCTCGGCCAGCAGGGTGTCGTTGACCTTGCTGCCATCCGGCAAAGTGCGCTCGCGCGTCAGGCCGAAGCGCGGGCGGAAGGTGCCGCCGCCATCCCTGGCCTCGAGCGAGGTGTTGTAGAGGATGTGCGAACCCGGATGCTTGAATTCCGGCGTCCCCCAGCACGGCCAGGGCAGGCCGTAGAAATCATTCTCGACCGGGGAGCCCTTGGCGCCACGCAGCGTCACCAGGTCGAACTTGTCCTGATTGGCCATGTGCAGCTTGAGCCGCTCCGGCGACTGGCCGGTATAGCCGGTCGACCAGCCCCCGCGGTTGATTTCCTTGAGGATCGACTCGGCGGTCGGCTCGGGACCGATCTTGCCCTGCACCATCTCATAGGGCTTGAACATCGCCTCGGCGAAGCCGAGCTTCTGCGAAAGCTTGTAGATGACCGCGTAGTCGCTGGCGGATTCGAAGATCGGCTCGACGATCTTCTCGCCCCATTGCAGCGAGCGGTTCGAACAGGTGCGCGAGCCCGAAGTCTCGAACTGCGTGCAGATCGGCAGCACATAGGTGCCGTTCTTGCGGCCACCCAGCGAGACGAAATTCGTCGGGTGCGGATCGCAGACCACCAGCAGGTCGAGCTTTTCCAGCCCCTTGGCCAGATCGGTCATGCGCGGGATGGAGTTGCCGCCATGGCCCATGACGAACATGGCCTTGAGATTGTCCTGCTGGTCGACCTGCTCGGCCGGCAGGTTGGTGGCGTCGAACCAGCGGGTCGAGGTGAGGCCCGAAAGCTCCATGTTCTGCTTGCGGGTGCGCGCCGGCCGGCCGCCCTTGGCCGGAACCTCGTCGAAGCGCGAGACGAAATAGTCGTAATCGACGTTCCAGACCCGGGCCCAATGGCGCCAGGCGCCTTCGACCAGCCCGTAATAGCAAGGCAGGTTCGAGACATCGAGGCCGAAATCGGTGGCGCCCTGCACATTGCAATGGCCGCGGAAGATGTTGGCGCCGGTGCCGCGGGCGCCGACATTGCCGGTCGCGAGCAGGAGGTTGCAGATGGCGCGGACGTTGGCCGTGCCGACCGAGTGCTGGGTCACGCCCATGCACCAGACGAAGGTGGCGGGCTTGACCGTGGCGAAGGTCTGGGCCGCCCGCTTCATCTGCTCGCCGGGGACGCCGGTGATGTCCTCGACGGTCTTCGGATCGTATTTCTCGACCTCCTTGCGGACGTCGTCCATGCCGTGCACGCGGCTGGCGATGAAGGCCTTGTCCTCCCAGCCATTCTGGAAGATGTGCCACATCAGCCCCCAGATCACCGCGATGTCGGTGCCGGAGCGGAAGCGGACATAGTCGGTCGCATGCGCCGCGGTGCGGGTAAAGCGCGGATCGAAGACGATGACGTTGGCGCGCTGGGTCTCCTTGCCCGCCAGGATGTGCTGCATCGAGACAGGATGCGCCTCGGCGGCATTCGAGCCCATGAAGAGCACGGTCTTCGAATTGCGGATGTCGTTGTAGGAGTTGGTCATGGCGCCGTAGCCCCAGGTGTTCGCAACGCCCGCGACCGTAGTCGAGTGGCAGATGCGCGCCTGGTGATCGACGTTGTTGGTGCCCCAGAAGGCCGCGAACTTGCGGAACAGATAGGAGCCTTCATTCGAGAACTTGGCCGAGCCGAGCAGGTAGACGGAATCGGCGCCGGACTTGGCCCGGATCTCCATCATCTTGTCGCCGATCTCGCCGACCGCCTGGTCCCAGGACAGGCGCTGCCATTTCCCATCGACCAGCTTCATCGGGTACTTGATGCGGCGGTCGCCATGGACGAGCTCGCGCACCGAGGCGCCCTTGGCGCAGTGCGTGCCGCGGTTGATCGGGCTCTCCCAGGCCGGTTCCTGGCCGACCCAGACGCCATTGGCGACCTCGGCCTTGACGGTGCAGCCGACCGAGCAATGGGTGCAGATGTTCTTGACGATCTTGGTGCCGGTCGCCGGGCCGGGGCTCGCGGCCTCGGCCTTGCGGACGGCGCCGATCTGCAGGGCGCCGGCAGCCGCGACGCCGCCCGCCACCAGGCCGGAGCGGCGCAGGAAGGAGCGGCGATCCATCACGCCGGCGGCAAGGCCGCCGAGGGCGGACTGGAGACGGCCGCGCTGGACGTCGGCGGATTTTCGCTTGATCAGCATGACGCCAGCCTCCTCAATACCGGTTGGTGCGGTAGTAATTCTTGATGTGGTCGGTCTCGCGATAGCGGGACTTCGTCTCTTCCTTGCCGGGGTCGACCGCTGCGGCCGGCGACACGGCGACGGGCGCGACGGCCGCGGTGGCGCCCGCACCGAGCGCCTTGAAGAAGTTGCGGCGGTCGAGCCCCGTTTCCTTGCTCTTCTGCGACATCGTCGTCTCCTCCGCGCCGGGCATCATCATGCGGGCAGGCTCGCGGCCTGCGTCTCGATCGAAAGGTAGAGGCTGCCGACCCGGCCGACGGCGCGGTAGAAGCGCGCCGTCCTGGCAACCTCGAGATCGGCGAAAAAGCGCTCGCCCCAGGGCTGGATGTGACGCTCGAAGAAAGAGCGCTCGTCGATGCCTTCGCCGGTGGCCTCGCCGCGGATCAATTGCGCCTGGATGTCCATCAGAACGGCGATATGGTCCTCCGGCTCACCGGCGCGCTCGTCGCGTGCAAGGCCGAGCCGGCCCATATCCTCGCGCACCAGCGCCAGCGGGCGCTCGTGCAGGAAGCCGGTCATATAATAAGAGGCATAGGGCAGGAGCTCGCCGCGGCCGACGCCGATGAAGAGCTCGAAGAATTCGTCGCGGACCGCCTCCGGGGTCGTCTCGGCCGCAGCCTCGGCCAGCGCGAAATGAGCCATGCCGAGCGGCGAGGCGTCGCCGCGCAGGCCCTGCAGCGCCGCCAGCGTCTCGGCCGTCGGCGCGCGCCAGAGCAGGGCGCCGATCAGCTCGCATTCCTCGGCACGGGCGGCGTCGAGTTCGTCGAGCTCCGGAACGGCCTGCCGGACGATGATCGGCTCCTGCGGGTAAAGATCGGGCCGAAGCTCGCTGCGCGGGACACCGGTACTCGCCTCGACCGAGAGCACCCGGTCGGCCGGCACGCGCTTCCAGCTCGAGATCGCCGGCTGCGAAACCCCGAGCGCACGCGCCAGGGCCCTGACGCCGCCAGCCGCTCCGATTGCCCGTTCAAGAGCCTGGTCCCGCATGGACGATGCCACCTCCCCTGCCGACGCGCTTCAGGCGCGCTCGAGCGCCGGTGATAATGCTCCCTTATCACCGCAGATTTCAATTGTTCTCAACTGAAAGTCAGAGCGGCGTCGCGCCCCCGCCGCGCCTGCGCGGTCGGGCCGCAGGGGGCTGCGACCAGGATTGATCCCGCACTGCAGCAACACCTGCAGTCGGCAATGGCTGCAATTCACCGGGTTTTTCGACGGTTCCCGCGCTTTCCGGCGCATCGCTACGGCGAACTGGCAGCAGCTCCTGCGGCGGCTCTGCTTCGTCCGGTTGCGGCGCACCCAAAGCACCAGCCTCATCTTCCTTAGACGAAAGTCGATGATCTGCGGCATCATCACGCAGCATGGCCGGACCCGTTGCGGCCGATTCGGAGGGTGGCTCGGGCTGCTTGCCGAAAATGTTGGCGATCATCTCCTCGACATTGTCGGAAGCCGAGAGCGGGCCATAGCCTGGGGCGCCGCCCGGCGTGTTCCAGTCGAGCGCGTAGTCGCGGGCCGGATCGAGATAGCCCGAGATCGCCGGATCGCTCTCCCAGGCCCGGCGCAGCGCGGCGCGCTTCCAGCTCTCGGGGACGTTCTGCTTCAGCCAGTGGGCGAGATCGAAATCCTTGTCGATCAGGTCGAGCGAGGGCGGCTCGACCGGTTCGGGCTCAGGCGCGGGCGGCAAGGCGGGCTCCGACGCGGCCTTCGCCACCGGCTCAGCGGCGGCGCGCTTGCGGCGCGACCAGCGACCGAGGAAGCCGTCATCCCCGTCGTCCTCGCCGCGGGCGGACATCAGCCCTCTCCGCGTTCGAGGCCGGGACGCGGCCGCGGACCGCCCTTGCGCGGGTCATGCTCAGAGCGCTTGCGCTTGACGAATTCGCGCTCGACATGGTGCTCCTCGAAGAAGGCCAGCACCAACCGGGCGACCGCGGCGGGCATCGGCACCGCCTCGACGACATCGTCGACATTCTCGCAGAAGACCTCACCCTCGAACGGGTCGGCGGTGACGCCGACCATTTCGAGCGCCGGCTCGAACCCGGTCGGCCGGACCGCGACCCAGAGCTTGGCTTGCCCGCTCTCGAAGTTCTCGCGGAAATGCGCGGTGTCGACCGAATGCAGCGTCAAGGTCGCCGGGCCGAGGTAGAATTGCTGGCGCTCCGGCGTGCCGGTGAGCTTCGCCCAGGGTGCGAGATCGGGCGGTTCGGGAAGCACCGCGATCGGCGCCCAGGCATGGTCGGCCCAGGGCGAGTCGATGGCGCGGCGCTCCACGACGATGCCGACCTCATGATAGAGCTGGGTCATCGCAGCCTCCTCAATTCGCCATCTCGCGCTCGGCCAGGGGCAGGCCGACGACGAGGTTCTGCGGCTTGAGGCGCAGGACCTTGTCCTGCCCCATCGCCGCCAGCAGATAGACCGGCCGCCCCTTCGCCGCCGGCACGACCGGCACCTCGGCCGGCAGGTCGAGCCTATAGAGCGCGATCAGCCGCGAGGCCGCCTCCGGCTCCAGGCTCTCGCCGCGCCAGAGCGCGTTGCCGACCGCCGTCGCCTGCGCGTCGAGACCGATGAACCAGCGCCAATCGGCATCCTTGACGCTCTCCACCGCCTCGATCGCGACGTCGAAGCCGTGGATCTGGCGGATCCAGTGGCGCAAGGCCTGGCCGAGCGCGGCGCGTCCGGAGGGCTTGCCGCCGAGATCGAGCACCATGTCGAAGGCATCCGAACGCTGCCAATACTGCGCCGAATTAGTGCTCTTGAGGAGGTCGAGCGCGGTCGCGGCCGGTCCGCCCAGCATGGCGAGCAGAGGCGAGGCGTGTCGGTCGGCCTCATGGCCCTCGATCATCTCGGCATCGGCCAGGAGGATGGTGTTCTCGTGGACGGTGACGCGCTGCGGCCGGAACAGGCATTCGGCGGCGCGGACGACGAAGGGATCGTCCTCCTCGTCGAGCGCAGCGCGCAGGATGACGTGCACGAGCTGGTCGAGGAAGAGCGGCGGCACGCCGGAAACGCCCTTCCGGATGATGCCGGCATAGGCGGCCTCCAGCGTCGGCGCCGCAAGCAGCCGGTCGCGCCAGCCGAGCAGGAAGCGCCAGTTCTCACGGGCATCGGCATCGGCCAGCGCCGCGATCTCGCTCGCCGCGACCTCGGCCTGCGGCGTCGCCATCAGCCTGGTGTGCAGCATCCGCTCGGCATCGCAAGCCTCGTCCGGCGGCAGCACTTCCGGACGCGCCAGATAGGCCTTCAGGAAGTCGTCGGTGACGAGGAGGCCGCCGCCCGGCTCGCGATCGAGCAGGAGATGGCCGGAGCTCGCCCAGAAATGCGTCATGGCGTGCCGCCCTTGCCGAGATTCATCAGATCGACCCGCTCCACGATCTCGTCCTCGCCCTCCACCTCGACGAACTCGAAGGCACGGAAAGCGTCCTTCGGCCGGTCGCCACGCGGCACCAGTATGCGGAAGCGCTCGCGGATCTCGCCCTCCTCCAGCGTCCGGTGCAAGGCGAGGAGGGTCTGCGGGGGATGATCGCAGAGCGAGGCGGCGAAGGCGAGCTCCTCGGCGGCCGCGTCCCGCGCAGCAGAAAGACCGGGAGCGCCGAGCTTCTCGACGAAGCGCCCGGCGAGCAGCACCAAGGCCTGCTCATATTCCGCCGGCGTCGCTTCCGTGACCACCGCGAGCGTGCTCCAGCCAAAACTGTCGATGCCGAGAAAGCCGGAGCGGAAGGCGGAGCGCCCCTTGGCGTCGAGCGCGGCGACGCGCTGCGGATCGAACAGGAAGGAACCGCTGACGAGCCATTCGCCGGGCTCGGCGGCCCGGCGGAAGACGAAGCCGTCGGAAGGATCGAGCCTGATCGCCCGCGGCAGCTTGAGAGGCGCGCTCACGACGAACCCCTCATCCTGAGGAGCGAACACGAGGCCTCGCGGCCATTGCCCATCACAGCTTCGGCCCGCCACTCTCGCGATCCAGCCAGTCGACCCTGGCGAGCGCCTCGACGAGGCCGTTGCGCTCTGTCCCATGCTGCGAGGTCGCGACCAGATCGCCGTTGGGCTCGATGCCGTGGCGCACACCCGTCACCTTCTCCAGCCGGTCGAGCCAGCGCCTGACCGTCGGCTTGGCGCCCTCCGCCTGCCAGCGGCTAACTCCGAGCATGAGATGGCGGGCGAAGGCCTCGATCAGGTCGACCGCATCGACCTCCTCGAAGCCCTCCTCCGCCATGCCGACGCCGGTCTGGCCGGGCTGGAAAGGCGACATTGTGGTGGCGCGGACCATGGCGCCGAAGACGAGCCAGTCCGGCACCTGCTTCTCCGGGCAATCGGCCGGCCAGGCCAGCCGGCCGCCGCCGATCAGGCCGAGATCATAGGTCAGGGCGTCGGGCCAGCGGAACAGCACGGGCCGCTCCGGCGGAGAATGGATGGCGAGCGCGTCAGCGAGCGCATTCATCGCAAGGTAGTGGGCGAGCCGGGCCTCGGCGAGAATCGCGTCGGGCTCCAGCACGACCGCGAATTCGACGATGTCGAAACGTCGCACCCAGACCAAGGTCGCGGCGCCGGCCTCATCGGCGATCGCCTGGGCATGGCCGAAGGCGTCGCCGGATTCGCGCAGCGTCACCAGCGAAAACCCCGGCGGCAGCACCGGTTCGCGCCTGAGATCGTCCGGTCTAGCCACCCCTGCCGCCATCTCTCCCGCATCCCCGAGACCGCTCGAAGCGGGCTTGCTTCTTTGGAGTCGTTCCAATTCCATATAAGCATGAATTATCGCAAGGGCGACGAAAGACGCGCTCGCCAGCTTTCGAGGAATACGGCCCCGATGACCGAAGTCGCACGCACGCTGATGGTCTGCTCGTGCGAGGATACGATGCCGCTCGACGGCGCCGCCCTGCAGCGCGGCTGCAAGGGCGCCGGCATCAGCCAGCACCGTCATCTCTGCCGCAGCCAGATCGAACGCTTCCAGGACATGCTCGCCAAGAGCGAGGCGATCACCGTCGCCTGCACCCAGGAGGCGCCGTTGTTCGAGGAGGTCGCAGCCGATCTCGATTACGCCGGCGACCTCGTCTTCGCCAATATCCGGGAGGCCGCCGGCTGGTCGCGGGAGGCGAAATCCGCCGGCCCGAAAATGGCGGCGCTGCTCGCCGCCGCGAGCGAGCCGCTGCCGCCGGCCAGCTTCACCACGCTCACCAGCAAGGGCGTGGCGCTGATCTATGGCCGCGACGACGGCGCGATCGCGCTGGCGCAGCGCCTCGCCGAGCATCTCGACGTCACCGTGCTGCTGACGCGGCCGGGCGAGATCGCGCCGCCGCGGCTCGACAATTTCCCGGTGCTGAAGGGGACGATCGGCCGCGCGACCGGCTGGCTCGGCGCCTTCGAGCTCAGCGTCGACGACTATGCCGCCCCCTCCCCCTCCTCGCGGGCCAGGCTGGTCTTCGAGGCCCCGCGCAACGGGGCGGTCTCGCATTGCGACGTCGTCATCGACATCAGCGGCGGCACCCCGCTCTTTCCCGCCGGAGATCTGCGCGCCGGCTATCTGCGTGCCGACCCGCGCGATCCTGCCGCGGTCGAGCGCCTGATCTTCGCCGCGAGCCAGCTCGTCGGCGAATTCGACAAGCCACGCTATGTCGCCCTGGACGAGGGGCTCTGCGCCCATTCGCGCGCCAGCCGGACCGGCTGCACGCGCTGCCTCGAGCTCTGCCCGACCGGCGCGATCAGCCCCGCCGGCGACCATGTCGCGATTTCCGCGGAGATCTGCGCCGGCTGCGGCGCCTGCGCCGCGGTCTGCCCGACCGGCGCGGTGACCTACGCCCTGCCGCCGACCGACGCGCTGCTGCGCAAACTGCGCACTTTGCTCGTCACCTATGCCGAGGCCGGCGGCGAGGACGCCATTCTGCTGCTGCACGACGCCGAGCATGGCGAACCCTTGATCGACGCCCTCGCCCGCCATGGCGACGGCCTGCCGGCGCGCGTCCTGCCGCTGCGCGTCAACGAGACGACCCAGCTCGGCATGGAGAGCTTCGCGGCCGCGCTCGCCTTCGGGGCCGCGGCGGTGCGCGTGCTCTCGCGGGCGAAGCCGAAGCACGACCTTTCGGGCCTCCAGCGCAATCTCGACTATGCCAATGCGCTCTCCGACGCACTCGGCTTCGGCGAGGCGCGCGCGGCGCTGATCGAAACCGACGACCCCGAGGCGCTCGGCGCAGCCCTCGCCAGCATCCTGCCCGGCCGGGTCGCGCCGCAGCCGGCCCGGTTCCGGCCGATGGGCGACGGTCGGCCGCTGCTGCGCCAGATCGTCGAGGAACTGCACGCCGCGGCTCCCGAGCCGGCCGGCAGCGTGGCGATGCCGGCCCGCGCGCCCTTCGGCACAGTCAATCTCGACACCGATGGCTGCACGCTCTGCCTCGCCTGCGTCTCGGCCTGCCCGGTCGGCGCGCTCGGCGACGATCCCGAACGGCCGACGCTGAGCTTCCAGGAAGATCTCTGCGTGCAATGCGGGCTCTGCGCCGCGACCTGCCCGGAAAAGGTGATCACGCTCGCGCCGCAAATCGATTTCGACGCCTGGAAGGCCGGCCGCAGGGTCCTGAAGCAGGAGGAGCCATTCCACTGCATCGCCTGCGGCAAGGCTTTCGGGGTCAAGAGCACGATCGAGAAGATCGCCGCCAAACTGGAAAACCGGCACTGGATGTTCGCCGGCGAAGGCGCCAAGCGCGCCTCGATCCTGCGCATGTGCGAGGATTGCCGGGTCGAGGTCGTGGTCAATGAGAGCTTCGACCCGCATCTGGCGCCGCAGCGCCCGCCGGTGCGCACCACCGACGATTATCTGCGCGAGCGCGCCGAACGCGGCGAGGATCCGCTGCAATAGGCCAGCCTGATAGCACGCTCCGGCCCACGGGACAGCCAAATCTAGGCGCGGCAGAGCGGAGAAGCGCGGCGGTAATCGCCATCGAACAGGCGTCCGCCATGAGGCGCCAGCTCCTCCTCGGCCAGGGCGATAACCTCTTCGCAGGCGCCAGCCGCGAAAAGGGCGCGAAAGGCGGCGTCGCAGCGCCCGGCGAGGCCGGCATCCGCCTCGGCGAGCCGGCGCGGCCCCCATTTCCCGGCTCCGTTCCAGCGCCCACGCCGGCGCAGGGCGAGCTCGACCAGGCGCGGATACAGCATGGCGCCGATCGCCAGGGTTTCGGCCGGGCTCCTTTCGCCACGCAGATCGTCGATGGCGTCGGTGATCTCATAGCGCAGGACGTTGAGCCTGGCGGGCGGCAGGCGCGGCGGCCCCTCGGCAAGCCGTCGCGCGACATCCCGCTGCAGAGCGGCTGCGCGGTCGCGAGCGTCGCCGATGACCACACCTTCGGCGATCATATGCAGCAGGCTGGGATTGCCCTGCGCGATATCGGTCTCGATGAACCAGCCCAGCGTCTCGCGGTCATGGACGAAGGCCTCGACCGGGATACCCTCGGCCAGGAACGATTCGCGCCAGGCCGCCTCAAGCTGGTCGTAGAGGACCACGAGGTCGAGATCGGAGAGGCGCGTGCCCTCGCCGCGCATGATCGAACCCGCGGCGAAGGCGAATGCGGCGCCGGCATAACGCGAGGCGAACACCGCCTGAGCCACGGCGAGCGCCTCTGACGGGGTGGGGCATCCTGCAAACATCGCTCTCTCCGATCGATCCGCGGAGATAGCCGCTCTGCACGCCCTTGTCCGCCACCTGCAGGGGCGGTCGATCGCCGCGCGGCTTGCAAGCCTGCCACGCACGCGAATCGGCCGATGCGCCGTCCCGACTCGACCGCCGTTCCGAGCGCGCCCGATCGCGCCCCTCCAAGGACGCGCCACGCCCGCAAAATCGGGCTTCCGGACGGCCAGACCGCCCGATCGGCCGCGCTCAGGGACGCCCCCTGCGGACCGCCGGCCGGCCAGGCCTCCTACCCGCCAAAGCGGGTTTTCAACAGCGCGCAGACATTTCCCAACGCCATGATCGGAAAGGGATTTTCCGCTCGCCGTACAATTTCCGCCACGCCTGTTCCGATGGGGCAGCGGCGAATGTTTTACCGCTTGTTAACCATTCCCTGGCTACATCCGGGAAACGCAAAATTAACCAAGATGACCAACGTGTTAACCCAATCTCGGCCGATACGCCTCAAGGGGCGATCCTATCTCGCGCTGACGCTGAACCCGGAGCTGCCCTTCGAGGATTGGCTGACGCGGCTCGACGATCTCGCCGCCCGCTCCGCCGGCTTCTTCCTGCGGCGGCCGGTGGTGCTCGACGTCGAAGGCCTCGAGATCGACCGCCAGCAGCTGCGCGATCTGGTCGCCCAGCTTTCGGCGCGCAAGGTACGGATCATGGGCATCGAGGGCGCGCGGCCGTCCTGGCTCAGCCCGGATCTGCCGCCGGCCATGTCCGGCGGGCGCGAGGCTGCGGATTTCGAGGCTCCGGCCGCCGAGGAGGCGAAGGAAGCCGTGGTCGTCGAAAGCGCCGAGTCTGCAGAAGAGTTGGTTCCCGCCGAGCCGCAGCCCGTGAAGGCGACGCCTTCGATCGTCATCACCCAGCCGGTGCGCTCGGGGCAGTCGATCATCTTCACCGAAGGCGACGTGACCATCGTCGGCTCGGTCGCATCGGGGGCCGAAGTCATCGCCGGCGGCTCGATCCATATCTACGGCACGCTCCGCGGACGGGCTATGGCCGGCACGATGGGCAACGCCTCGGCGCGCATCTTCTGCCGCAAGCTCGAAGCCGAGCTCGTCGCAATCGACGGCTACTACAAGACGGCCGAGGACCTGGAGGCCGACCTCCACGGCAAGACCGTCCAGTTCTGGCTGGAAGGCGAAACGTTCAAGGTCGGAGCACTCGCCTGAAATGACGGCGCATCCACATCAACGGGAGAGGTCCATGGGCAAGGTCATCGTAGTCACATCGGGCAAGGGCGGCGTCGGCAAAACGACCTCCTCCGCCGCGCTCGGCGCCGCCCTCGCGCAAAACGGCGAGAAGGTCGTGGTCGTCGATTTCGACGTCGGCCTGCGCAATCTCGACCTCGTCATGGGGGCCGAACGGCGGGTGGTCTACGACCTCGTCAACGTGATCCAGGGCGAAGCCAAGCTGGCGCAGGCGCTGATCCGCGACAAGCGGGTCGAGACGCTCTACCTGCTCGCGGCCTCCCAGACCCGCGACAAGGACAATCTCACGCAGGAAGGCGTCGAGAAGGTCATCGCAGCCCTGAAATCCGCCTTCGACTGGGTGATCTGCGACAGCCCGGCCGGCATCGAGCGCGGCGCGACACTCGCCATGCGCCATGCCGACGTCGCCATCGTCGTGACCAATCCGGAAGTCTCCTCGGTGCGCGATTCCGACCGCATCATCGGCCTGCTCGATTCCAAGACGCTGAAGGCCGAGAACGGCGAGCGCATGGAGAAGCACCTGCTGCTCACCCGCTACGACCCGGTCCGGGCCGAGCGCGGCGACATGCTGAAGGTCGACGACGTCCTCGAGATCCTCTCGATCCCGCTGCTCGGCATCATTCCGGAAAGCATGGACGTGCTGCGCGCCTCCAATGTCGGCTCGCCCGTCACGCTGGCCGACAATCGCAGCGCTCCGGCAATCGCCTATTTCGAGGCGGCCCGTCGCCTCAAGGGCGAGGCCCTGCCGGTCGCCGTCCCCGGCGAGAAGCGCAGCTTCTTCGGCAAGATCTTCGGAAGGAAAGCGGCATGAACTTCCGTCGCCTGTTTTCCCGCTCCCAGTCGGCCCCTGCCGCGCGCGATCGGCTGCAGGTGCTGCTCGCCCATGAACGCGCCACGGTCGGCGGTTCCGATCTCGTCACCAAGCTGCGCGAAGAGATCCTGCGCGTCATCGCCAAGCATGTGCAGATCGACGACGAGAAGGTCACCGTCAAAATGGAGCGCGGCGCCAAGGTCTCGACCCTCGCCGTCGACATCGAGATCCCGTTCGATGCGGGCAAGAAGGCGGCCTGAGGGCCGCCTTTTCTTTTGCTCAGCGCGTGACCTTCTCAAGCCAATCGACCAGCGCCTGCCGATCGGCCGCCGAGCCGATGGTCTGCTCGGGCATCTTGGTGCCGGGCGTGTAGGCATTGGGGCCGAGTTCGAACAATCTGGACACCGTCTCCTTGCTCCAGACGATGTCCATGCCCTTCAGCGCCGCCGAGAAGGCATAGCCCGGGGCGGTGGCGATGCGGCGGCCGAAGATGCCGTGCAGCGTCGGTCCGGCGCGGTTGCCATCGGCAGGCGTCAGGGTGTGACAGGCGGCGCAGGCGCGGAAGACCTCGGCGCCGCGCTCGCCCTTGAAGGCCGCGAGCGCATCCTCCCCGGCCCGCGGCACGACCGTGCCGACATGCTCGCCGGTCACCGCATTCCAGCGCCTGACCAGCCGGTCGGCCCCGCCGGAGAGGAGCTCACGCCCATCGGGCAGAAAGGCGAGCGACCAGACCGGCAGGCCCGGCCCGATCAGGGTGGCGCGGATCGCCCGCGTCTGGCGCTCGATCAGGGCGACCTGGCCGCGCAGCCCGCCGACCGCGATCGTCGCGCCATCGGCGGAGATGGCGAGCGCGATCAGCGGTGTCTCGCCGATTGAGATCTCGGCCCGCGCCGAACCATCCGGCCCGAACAGGCGCAGCCGGCCATCGGCGGCGGCGACCGCGATCTCGCCATCGGGCGCGACGACGACACCGTTCATCGGCGCCGGCACGGTGACGACGACAGGCACGCCGCCTTCGGCCGGCCAGATCCGCAAACTCGCATCATAGCCCGAGGAGACGAGCCCGCCCCCCGGCAGGAAGGCGACGCCGTTGACCGGCCCCTTGTGGCCTTCGAGCACCCGCACTGCGCCATCGGCGAGCGCGGTGATCCGCACCGTCTCGTCCCAGGAGGCGGAAGCGAGCCGCGTGCCGTCCGGCGAAAGCGCCAGCGCCGCGACCTGCCCCTTGTGCCCGTCAAAGACCTTCGCCGGCTCGGCGGCTGCGCCCTGCCAGAGCGCGATCTTGCCGTCCTCGCCGCCGGTGGCGAAGCCGATCCCCTTGATCGCAACCGCGGCATTGATCGCGCCCTGATGGAAGCGCAGCACCGTCTCGGCGCTTCCGGCACCAAGGTTCCAGAGAATCGCCGACTGGTCGAAGGAGCCGGTCAGCGCCCGCCCGCCATCGGGGGCGACGGCGACCGCCCGCACCGGGCCGCCATGGCCGCGCAGTTCCTGGGCGGAGGTGGCGGCAGACAGGAGGGTGAGCAGCGCGAAAAGGGCGGTCCAAAGCGTTCTCATGCCGCGATCATGTCGCAGCTTGCGGCCTTGGCAAGGCACTCGCAGCACTTCGCCACGGCGGAGCGTTGAAGGGCCGCAGTTGCCCCGGCACGAAAAGCCGTCATATGAGATGCATCGTTTTCGACAGGCTGCGCCGATGACCTCGATCCCGCTCAACCTGCGGGGCCTCAAATGCCCCCTCCCCGCCCTGCGCGTCCGCAAGGCGCTGAAAGGGGCCGAGCCCGGCGCGCTCTTCCTGGTCGAATGCACCGATCCGATGGCCGCGATCGACATCCCGAACCTGATGCGCGAGACCGGCGACAGCATCGAGCAAAGCAGCGCCGAGGACGGTCTGCTCGTCTTCCATATCCGCAAAGCGGCGGCCTGACGCCGCCAGCCTGCAGCAACCGGAGCCCGCGACCGTGGCCCTCTCCCGAAACGACATTCTGCGCGCGCTCGAACTGGTGAAGCTGCCGGCGAGCGGGCAATCGCTCGCCGCCTCCGGCCGGATCGGCGACATCCTGATCGACGACGGCAAGATCATCTTCGCCATCGGCATCGACGCGACCGAGGCGGCGGCGATGGAGCCGGTGCGCAAAGCCGCCGAAAGCGCGGTCAGCGGCCTGCCGGGCGTACGGCAGGTGCTCGTCGGCCTGACCGCCGACAAGGCGCCCTCCGCCGGAGCGTCGGCCGCGACCCAGGCCCGCCGCCAGGCGCAGGCCGGTCCGGGCGGCGCCGTGCCGAAGGCCGCCGGCGTGCCCGGCGTCAAGCAGATCATCGCGGTCGCCAGCGGCAAGGGCGGCGTCGGCAAATCGACGACGACAGCCAATCTCGCGGTGGCGCTGGCGACGCTCGGCCTCAAGGTCGGCGTGCTCGACGCCGATATCTACGGCCCCTCGGTGCCAAAAATCTTCGGCATCTCCGGCAAGCCGCGCCTGGTCTCCGGGCGCACGCTCGCGCCGATGGAGGCCTATGGGCTGAAGATCATGTCGATCGGCTTCCTGATCGACGAGGAAACACCGATGATCTGGCGTGGGCCGATGGTGATCTCGGCGATCACCCAGATGCTGCGCGAGGTCGCCTGGGGCGAGCTCGACGTGCTGGTCGTCGACATGCCGCCCGGCACCGGCGACGCCCAGCTGACCATGGCGCAGCAGACCCCGCTCGCCGGCGCCGTGATCGTCTCGACGCCGCAGGACCTCGCTCTGCTCGATGCCCGCCGCGGCGTCGCCATGTTCAGGAAGGTCGAGGTGCCGATCCTCGGCATCGTCGAGAACATGAGCTATTTCGTCTGCCCGGAATGCGGCCATCGCTCCGACATCTTCGCCCATGGCGGAGCCCGGCACGAGGCCGAGCGGCAGGGCGTGCCCTTCCTCGGCGAGATCCCGCTGGCGATGCCGATCCGCGAGACCTCCGATGGCGGCCGACCGATCGTCGCGAGCGACCCGGACAGCGCCCATGCGAAAGCCTATCTCGCGATCGCGCGGCAGGTCCGGGATGGGCTGAGCGGCCCGGTGCGGGCGGCGCCGCGCATCGTCATCGAATAGGCATCAGCCCTTACGGCGCCCGCACCAGCAGCACTTCGACACGCTGGTTGCGGCTGCGTCCGTCGGACGTTGCATTGGCGGCAATCGGCTCGCGGCCGCCCCGCCCTTCGGCGCTCAGCCGCGATCCGTCGCTGAGCCCGCCGCGCAGCAATTCGGCGAGGGCGCTCGCACGGGCGCTCGAAAGCGCCTGATTGTCCTTGTACCGGCCTCCCCTAGGCGGAGCCCGGTCATCGGTATGCCCGACGACCTGCACCGCGCCCGGCTGCCGCTCGACCACCGCTGCGATCCGACGTCCGGTGGCGGTGAAGCCCGGCAGCAATGCGGCGCCGCCGGGCTCGAAACTGCCGGAGGCGGCAACACGGATCGCGATATAGCCGCCGAAAGGATCGACCGTGACGGCACCGCTGGCGATCTCAGCAGCGAGCTCGGCCCTGATCCGCGGCAACTGATCCGGCCGCGGATCAGAGCCGGGGGCGCTCGCGATCGAAGGCTGAGACGAAAGGGCCGCCTCCCCGGCCGGATGCAGCACGGCGGCAGGCGGTGCTTTCGGCGCCGTCAGCGGCGCCGGAAAGAACAGATCGAGCAGCCAGAGCGTCACGGCCGCAACCGCCAGCACGCCAGCGACGAACGCCGTGCCATAGCCGGTGATCCGAACGATTTTTCTCGAAAGCTCGGCGGTATCGCTCATCGACCCAGATTCCACTGTCCTTCCATGCCGCCGATCCCGGCCAGGACAGCGCTCCCCGCGAGCGATGCGCATGCGGCGAATCCAGCGGCAGCGACCGGACCACGCTCCAGCCCGGCTTGCAAGCGCCCGCACCCTCTGGCGCCGGCCGGCGGCAGGCACTACCGTTCGCCCTATGTTCCAGACAATGGAGGAGACTCGCCATGGCAGTGCAGCCGGCGCGCCATATCGGCATCGGAATCGAGCGCCCTTTCGCGGAAGTCTATGAATTCCTGGCCGAGCCGGCCAATTTTCCGCAATGGGCTTCCGGGCTGGGCGATGGATTCGAGCCCGCCGGTGGGCACGACTGGCGGGCCCGGACGCCGATGGGGCCGATGACGCTGCGCTTCAGCCGCCACAATGATCATGGCGTGCTCGACCACAGCGTCATCCCGGACGATGGCGAGCCGATGCACAATCCGATGCGGCTGCTCGCAAATGGCGATGGCTGCGAGCTGGTCTTCACGCTCTACCGGCGCCCCAGCATGAGCGAGGACGAGTTCGCGCGCGACGCCGCCTGGGTGTCGCGCGATCTCGCAAAGCTCAAGGCCTTGCTGGCGGGTTAGAGCCGGACGCCGCTGGTCGCGAAGGCGACCTCGACCGGGCGCTGGAAGTGAGCAAGCACCAGGCTGGCGCCATAGGCGGCGGCAACGGCGAACACGACGGCGAAGACGAAGGACTTCATGCTGCTTCCCCACGAGAGCATGCCAATAGGCAGAGCTTATCAGTTGAAGCTAGTCACTCCGCCAAAGGCGATCAAGCAGTGCCGAGCCGGGCATGGAGTCGCTCCGCCTCGGCCAAGTCCTCCGGGCGATTGGCATTGAAGAAGGGATCGACCGGCTCGCTCGGCCATTCGGCACTGGCGACGCCGTGGCGGGCGGTCCAGCGGTCGATCTTGCGCTCGTCCTCGACGGTCAGCGCATGGCGCAGCGCTTCGCGCAGCGTAACCGGCCAGAGCCCGATCACCGGATGCGTCCAGCCGCCCGAGGCGGCGCAGGCCAGCGGTACGCCGGTGGCGCTGCGAGCCGCATGCAGCCGCGCGACCAGGTCCTTTGGGATGAAGGGCGTGTCGGCGGCGACGCTGACCATCCAGTCGATGCCCGGACGGTTCTGCGCCAGCCAATCGAGACCGGCGAGGATTCCGGCGAGCGGGCCGGCGAAATCCGGCACGCTGTCGCCGGCGACCGGCAGGCCGTATTCGGCGAAGCGCGCCGGGTCGCCATTCGCGTTGATCAGCAGCCCGTCGCATTGCGAGCCGAAGCGCTCGATCACATGCGCCAGGATGGTGCGACCGGCGATGGTGCGCAGCGGCTTGTCGCCGCCGCCCATGCGGCGGGCGAGTCCGCCGGCCAGCAGGAGTCCGAGCGTCGGAGGGTGTGGCTCAGTCATCGCCGCCGGCGCCCTTGCGACGATGCTTGCCGCCCTCCTCCTCGACCGTCTCGGGATCCTGGTCGAAGACGATGCGATCCTCGCCGGAGAGCGCGATGAAGCGCTTGCCGCGTGCCCGGCCGATCAGGGTCAGCCCGGCCTTGCGGGCGAGCTCGACGCCCCACTCGGTAAAGCCGGAGCGCGAGACCAGGATCGGGATGCCCATGCGCACCGTCTTGATCACCATTTCCGAGGTCAGGCGGCCGGTGGTGTAGAAGATCATCCTGCCGGGGTCGACATCATGGCGGAACAGCCAGCCGGCGACCTTGTCGACGGCATTGTGGCGGCCGACATCCTCCATATAGACCAAGGGCTTGTCGCGCTCGCAGAGCACGCAGCCATGGATCGCGCCGGCTTCCAGATAGAGCGAGGGCGTGGTGTTGATCTTGCGCGTGAGCGCATAGAGCCAGCTGGTGCGCAGCTCGGCCTCGGGCAGCTCGATCTCGTCGATCGCCTCCATCAGGTCGCCGAAGGCGGTGCCCTGCGCGCAGCCCGAGGTCAGCGTCTTCTTCTTCAGCTTCTGCTCGAAATCGGTGCGCTCGGGCGTGCGCACCACCACGACCTCGAGCTCCTCGTCATAGTCGACCGCCTCGACGAGGTCGCCGCGCTTAAGCATGTTCTGGTTGAGCAGATAGCCCAGCGCCAGATAATCGGGATGGTCGCCGATCGTCATCATGGTGACGATCTCCTGGGCGTTGAGATAGAGCGTCAGTGCCCGCTCGGTGACGACCCGGGTCTCGACCGCAGCCCCGCTCTGGTCGATGCCGCGCACGGTGGCGCCGAGTCGCGCCGCCGCGGGGTCAGGGCGGACGAGGTAGTCGTCGAGGAAGTCGCCACCGGTCGGCAAGGTATCACGAAGCTCCGCGCAGGCGGTCAGGCAGGCTGGCGCAGGCAGGACAGCGCCCAGCCTTCGATGGCGGCGCGCTCGGGCGGCAGACGCTGCCAGGCCTCTCCGACGAACTCGCCCCAGGCGCCGAGCATGTCCTCGCGCACCGCGGTCAGGAGCGGTAGCCCGCTGAGGAAACCGGCGGCGATCTCGGCCCTCAGACCCTGGCCGAGCGCCTCCTGCTTGCCGAACTTGTTGATGATCAGCAGATCGACGGTGCCGTCGATCGCGCTCGCGACCGCCCCGCCGGCGGCGGCGAGCCCGGCAGCATCGAGCCGGCAGCCGGTCGCGCCGGCGCCGCGGTCCTCGCTGATCGCGAAAATCCGGCCGGAGGCGAGATCCTCCAGCACCATGCTGGCGCAGCCGCTGCTGCAATCGTCCTGATTATGCTGGACGACGCCACCGAGCCGAACCTCGCCCTGCCTGAGGCAGGCGGCGACCTCCGCCATCAACTCGTCGATGGGGAAGCCGGAAGCGTAGACGATCGCGGCAAGCGGAGTGGTCATGTCGACCTTTCATCTCACGGAATCCGGCCTTCGGCCAGTGCGCATTCGCCGCATCGGCCAGCATTTGCGCCGCCGAGATGCAGCGGCACTGTTGCACCGCACCTACAGTCGGCCGCGGCGACAAACGCTAAGGTAGCAAAGGCTGGCGCCGGCGATCCCTCCGGAGACGCGGCCTCGTGCTCGAACGCGTACCGCCGATGACCCGCCCGAACGCCCAGATCCCGCTCGATCCCGCCGCCTCCGCGGCGTTGCTGCTGCGCCGTATCGGCTTCGCGACGCTGGCGCTCGCCCTGCCGCTCGCATCGCTGGTCTCGCGCCGCGCCGCAGTGGTGCTGGCGCCGATCGGGGTCGTGCTGCTGGTCATCGCCGCGCTGATCGAGAACCCCTCCGAATTCGGCAATAATCTGAAGAGTTCGCTATCCGGCCTCGCCGGGCTGACATTGCTGGCGCTGGTGGCCTGGGCGGTGCTGTCGCTGGTCTGGAGCCCCTATACGGGCTCGGCCAGCGAGAAGGCGGGCAACCTCTTTCTCGCCGTGCTGCTCGGCTTTGCGGGGGCGGCGGCCCTGCCCGAACGGATGCGCGCCTCCAACCTCAATCTCGCCGCTCTCGGCACCGGGCTCGCGGCGCTGCTGGCGCTTGGCCTGCTGCTGACCGAGGCGCTGAGCCCGGCGGGTTCGCGTGCCGCCAACGAGGCCGGCAGCGTCGAGCGCGGTGTCAGCGTCGTGCTGATCATGTCCTGGCCCGCCCTGGCCTGGCTCTTGTCGCGCGAGCGCGGACTGACCGCGCTCGGCCTCGCTCTCGTCGTCGGCCTGCTGGCATTGACGCGCTTCGAGGATGGCGAGGCGGCCGCCATGCTGTTCGGCGCCATCGCCTTCGGCGCGGTCAGTGCCGATCGGCGCGTCGGAGCCAGGCTGGTCGGCTGCGTCGTCGCGGGGCTGATGCTGCTTGCGCCGCTATTGCCCTTCCTGCTGGCGCCGATCCTGCGGCTTTCGCCGAACGCCTTCAGCACGGTCGCCGTCGGGCTCGACATCTGGGCCGATATCATCTCGAGCCGACCAATCCAGCTGATCACCGGGCACGGGCTCGACACCGTGCTGCGCGGCCGCGTCACCGGCGCGCTGCCGCTGGAAGTGCCGACCACAATCCTGTTCGAAACCTGGTACGAGCTCGGGCTGGTCGGTGCGGCCACCGCGGCGCTCGCCCTGTATTTCGCCATCACCGCCGCCGGCCGCATGCCCGGCGCTCTCGCAGCGGGCGGCGTCGCGGCCTATGCCACCGCCTTCTCGCTGGCGGCGCTCGGCTTCGCCTCGTTCCAGACCTGGTGGCTGATGACGCTGACGGCCGTCGCCCTGCTCTTCACGGCGATCGCCCGCGGCCAGTACCGGACCGAGCGCCCCGTCGCGCCGCTCAGCCGGCGGCCGAAGGCGCCGAAACTGCCTGCTGGGCAGTAGCGCCGGAGCTGCCTCGTCATTCCGGGACAGGCCGAGAGGCCTGGGCCCGGAACCCGGGAACATCAAGGTAGAGGACGGCGCACCGCGATCGCGGCACGCCGCCCTGGATCGTCGTGTTCATGGGTTCCGGGCTCGCTGGTTCGCGTCGCCCCGGAATGCCGAGGTGGTTCTTACCCCCCCTAAGCCGCCTCCCGGCCCCGGTTCACCGCATGACAGGCGACGCCGTCGATGGCCGGCGGATTCTCGACCCGGCAGCGGTCGAAGACCAGCGGACAGCGGGGATGGAAGGTGCAGCCCGATGGCGGGCTGATCGGGTTCGGGATCTCGCCCTTCACGCCTTCGCGCGGCTTGCCGACCATGGCGAGATCCGGCACCGCATCGAGCAGCATCTTCGTGTAGGGATGGCGCGGCGCGGTGAAGAGCTGCTTGCCTTCGGAGACCTCGACGAGGCGGCCGAGATACATCACGCCGATCCGCGTCGCCATGTGCCGGACGACGGCGAGATTGTGCGAGATGAAGAGATAGGTCAGCCCGAATTTCTGCTGCAGATCGCGCATCAGGTTGAGGATCTGCGCCTGCACGGAGACGTCGAGTGCCGAGGTCGGCTCGTCGCAGACGATGAATTCGGCATTGGAGGCGAGCGCGCGGGCGATCGCGATGCGCTGGCGCTGGCCCCCGGAGAATTCATGCGGGAACTTCTTGCCGTCGTCCGGATGCAGGCCGACCAGGCTGAGCAACTCGCCGACGCGGCCCTCGATCTCGCGATCCCCCTGGATCAGGTCGAAGGCACGGATCGGCTCCGCGATGATCCTGCCGACACGCCAGCGCGGGTTCAGCGAGGCATAAGGGTCCTGGAAGATCATCTGGATACGGCGGCGCAGGCGCTGGCGTTCCTGGGCAGCGGCAGGATCGGTCATCGAGACGCCGTCGATCGAGACGGTGCCGCCGGAAGGCGGCAACAGGCCGACGACCATGCGCGCCACGGTCGACTTGCCCGAGCCGGACTCGCCGACAAGCGCGAAGGTCTCGCCCTTGCGGATATCGAAGGACACGCCGTCGACCGCCTTGAGATATTGCTTCGGGGCGCTTTCGATCACCCGGTTGAGCCAGGGTTTGGAAACGTCGAAGACGCGCTTCAGGTCACGGACCTGGACATAAGGGGCCGAAGAGACGTCCTGGGTCACGCGGCGATCTCCGCTTTGTCAGTCGGGTTCTGGCCGTTCGGGGCCTTCGACTGGTCGTAGAGGTGGCAGGCGACCTGACGGCCGCCGACATCGATCAGCTCCGGCCGCTCGACGAAACAGCGGTCGAAGGCCTTCGAGCAGCGCGGGTTGAAGGCGCAGCCCTTGGGGATGTTGGAAAGGCGCGGCATCGAGCCGGGAATCTGGACGAGCCGCTCGGCATCGCCCTCGATCGAGGGGATCGCGCCCATCAGCCCGACGGCATAGGGGTGGAGCGGCTGCTTGACCACGTCGCGGACCGGACCGATCTCGGCGACGCGGCCGGCATACATCACCGCCACGCGGTCGGCGGTCTCGGCGATCACGCCCATATCGTGGGTGACGAGCATCACCGAGGTGCCGCGCTCCTGACAGAGCCGCTTGATCAGGGCGATGATCTGGGCCTGGACGGAGACGTCGAGCGCCGTCGTCGGCTCGTCGGCGATGATGAACTCGGGTTCGGCACAGAGGGCGAGCGCGATCACGACGCGCTGGCGCATGCCGCCGGAGAACTCGTGCGGATAGCCGTCGATGCGCCGCTCCGGCGCGGGAATGCCGACCTCGTCAAGCAGGGCGATGGCGCGTTTGCGGGCATCGGCTGCATTGAGATCGGTATGGGTCTGGATCGTCTCGATCAATTGCTCGCCGACCCGGTAGAGCGGGTTGAGGCTGGTCAGCGGGTCCTGGAAGATCATGCCGATGCGCTTGCCGCGGATCTTGCGCATCGCATCCGGCGGAAGATTGTCGACACGCTCGCCCGAGAGCAGGACCTGCCCGCCGGCGATCCGGCCGGGCGGATCGATCAGACCGATGATGGCCGATCCGGTCACCGACTTGCCGGCACCGGATTCGCCGACCACGCCGAGCACCTCACCACGGGCGACGTCGAACGAGACCTTGTCGAGGGCGCGCAAGGTGCCGCGCCGCGTCACGAACTCGACGGTCAGTTCGTTCACCGAAATGACGGGCTGGGTCATCGCTGCTCCGAAGGCCTGGACAGAATTGGGGGGCGGTTCATCTCTTACCTCAGCTTCGGATTGAGCGCGTCGCGCAGCCAGTCGCCGAACAGGTTGATCGACAGTGCGAGCAGGATCAGGACGAGCGAGGGGAACAGCAGGATCCACCACTCGCCCGAGAACAGGAATTGCTGGCCGAAGCGGATCAGCGTGCCGAGCGAGGGCTGCGTCGGCGGCATGCCGACGCCGAGGAAGGACAGGGTCGCCTCCTCGATCACGGCGAGCGCGAGATTGATCGTGGCGATGACCAGCACCGGGCCGGCGACATTGGGCAGGACGTGCTTCAGCATCACCGGCCAGGCCTTCAGCCCGATCAGGCGCGCCGCATCGACATAGACCTTGTTCTTCTCGACCAGGGTCGAGCCGCGCACGGTGCGGGCATATTGCGCCCAGTTGGCGAGACCGATGGCAATGACGAGGACGAACAGCGTCGCTTGTTCCTGCGCTGCCGGCGGAATCAGCCCGCGCGCCACGCCGAAGACCAGCAATGCCACCAGGATCGCCGGGAAGGAGAGCTGGATGTCGGCGATGCGCATGATCAGCGCCTCGGTGCGGCCGCCGACATAGCCAGCGACCAGGCCGAGGCCGACTCCGATGATCAGCGAGAAGACCACCGAGGCCGCCCCGACCAGCAGCGAAACACGCGAGCCATAGAGAATGGCCGAGAAGATGTCGCGTCCCTGGCCGTCCGAGCCGAGCCAGAACACCTTGCCGGTGATCTCGTTGGGCTGCATCGGCCGCGAGAACCCGTCGGAGAGGTCGAGCGAGGCCGGATCGAACGGATCATAAGGCGCGATCAGCGGCGCGAAGACCGCGGCCAGCACGAGCAGGAGCGCCATGATGCTCGCCACCACCGTGACCGGCGAGGAGCGGAAGGAATAGGCTAGATCGGAATCCCAGAACCGGGCGAGGCGGCTGGGCGGGATCACGGGCAGATGTTCGTCGCTCATCGCCGCCTCACTTCGCCGGAACCGCGGAGCCCGACCGCAGACGCGGATCGAGGGCGACATAGACCAGATCGACCAGGAGCGAGGTCACCACGAAGACGAAGGCGACGAAGAGCAGATAGGCCGACATCACCGGCACGTCGACGAACTGCACGGCGTTGACGAAGAGCGCGCCGAGTCCCGGCCACTGGAACACCGTCTCGGTGACGATGGCGAAGGCGATGACCCCGCCGAGCTGAAGCCCGGCGATGGTGATCACCGGGATCATGGTGTTGCGCAGAGCGTGGCGGAACTCGATGCGGCGCTCGGGAATGCCGCGGGCCCGAGCGAAGCGGATGAAATCGGCCCGCATCACCTCGAGCATCTCGGAGCGGACGAGGCGCATGATCAAGGTGAGCTGCAGGAAGCCCAGCGTCAGCACCGGCATGACCAGCGACTTCAGGCCGCTCGTGGTCAAAAGCCCGGTCGACCACCAGCCGATCTGCACGGTATCGCCACGGCCGAAGGAGGGCAGCCAGCGCAGCTCGACCGCGAAGATGTAGATCAGGCCGATGCCGATCAGGAAGGTCGGCAGCGAAACGCCGATCAGCGAGATCGACATGACGAGGTTGGCGAGCCAGCCGTCGCGGCGGATCGCGGCATAGACGCCGAAGGCGATGCCGACCACGAAGGCGAAGATCGCCGAGAGCACGGCGAGCTCGACCGTCGCCGGCAGGCGTTCGATGATCAGCGAGGAGACTTTGCGGCCCTGGCGATAGGAGATGCCGAAATCGCCCTGCGCCGCATCGGCGATGAAACGGGCGAACTGCACGGGCACGGGATCGTTGAGGCCGAGGCGCTGCGTCAGCTCGGCGCGATCCTGCAGCGTCGCCTCCTGGCCGAGCATGTTGACCACGGGATCGCCGACGAAGCGGAACATCGAGAAGGCGATGAAGGCGACGGCGACCATCACCACCAGCCCCTGCATCAGCGAGCGCAGGATATAGGCGAGCATAGCGCCTTACTTTCCAAACACCGGAGGAAAACCAAGGTTTCGCGCCGTCATCCCGGCCGAGGCGCCGAGATCCGCCATAGAGCGTTCCGTTCTACGATGGATCCCGGAGCTGCGCGGCTTCACCGCTTCTCCGGGACGACGGCAAGGGTTCACAAGCCCTCCTCCCAGACCGCTACGAGCCCTTGAACGAGACCATCTTCAACTTGGGCTGGTTCTGAACGTCGACGGGCACGTCCACCGTCGAGTTCATGCCGTAGCTGAGCGTCTGATGGTGGATCGGCAGGTAGATCGTCTCGTCCTTCACCTTCGCCCAGATCTTGGCGATGGCGGCGTCGCGCTTGGCGATGTCGATCTCCTTGGAGAGCGACTGGATCTGCGCATCGACATCCTTGTCGGAATAGCCGGTCGCGTTCCAGCTGCCCTGCGAGCCGGTGCGGCTATGGTACATGTAGGAGAACACATAGTCGCTGTCGAAGGTCGGAACGCCCCAGCCGACGAGATAGAACTCGGTCTCCGGCGGGTTCTTCTGGATCAGGTTGAAGTGGATCGACTTCGACTGCGAGACCAGGTTCACCTTGACGCCGATCTGGCCGAACATGCCGACGGCCGCCTGGCAGATGCCCTCATCATTGATGTAGCGGTCGTTCGGGCAATGCAGCGTCACCGAGAAGCCGTTGGGGTAGCCGGCCTCGGCGAGCAGCGCCTTGGCCTTGGCGACATCGGTTGCCGGCGCCGCGTCGAGCTCCTTGGTCCAGCCATTGGCGAAGGGCGGCAGGATGATGCCGGTCGGGATCGATTCACCGCGCATCACGACGCGCTGGATGGCCTGGCGGTTGAGCGCCATGTTCATCGCCTGGCGGACGCGCTTGTCGGCGAAGGGGTTCTTGCCCTCGACATTGTCGCCCTTCAGGTCCTTCGACGCGACGTCCATGCCGAAGAAGATGGTGCGGTTCTCGGGTCCGGTGGTGACGCGGACCTTGGGCTGGCTCTTCAGCCGGGCGATGTCCTGCACCGGCACGTCCTGGACGAGGTCGACCTCGCCCGAGAGCAGCGCCGCGATACGGGTCGCATCCTGCTTGATCGGGACATAGGTGAGCTCGGTGATCTCGAGCGGCACCTTCGCCTTGGCCCAGTAATTGTCGTTGCGCTTCATCACCGTCTTCACGTCGGATTCACGCGAGACGAGGATGAAGGGGCCGGTGCCGTTGGCGTTGCGGACGGCGTAATTCTCTTCCTTGTTCTTGAAGTCCTGCGCCTTGGTGGCGTTGTTCTTCTCCGCCCAGGCCTTGCTCATGATGCGGATGGCGGAGGTGTTGTTGACCAGGAGCGGGTTCGGCCCCTTGGTCTTGATCCGGACGGTGAAGTCGTCGACCTTCGTGACCTTCTCGACCGAGGTCAGGTAGCCCTTGAAGTCCGAGGTCGGCTGCATGGCGCGCTCATAGGAGAACACCACGTCGTCGGCGGTGAAGGGCGAGCCGTCATGGAACTTGACGCCCTCCTGCAGCTTGAACTCCCAGATCGTCGGATCGTCCGGCAGCACCTTCCAGGACGAGGCCAGCAGCGGATGCAGCTTACCGGCATGGTCGCGCTCGGTCAGGCCTTCATACATCTGCTGGTTGACCGTGGTGGTCAGGCCCTCATTCTGGCCATGTGGATCGATGGTCAGGGCATCGCCGGCCGAGGCCCATTTCAGCGGCCTCGCCTCGGCGGCGCCGAGCGCCAGCGCCGAGACCCCGATCAGTGCGGCAGCGACGGCAAACATACGCGGTTTCATCGTAGAGAACCTCCCGGTCGCGGCCCTGCTCCAAGGCCGGTGAAGGGCGAGATGTTAGGGCTGGGCCCCTTGTCTGTCACGGGTCTAATCTGCGCGCAGCACATGGCGGAAAGTGGCACTTGCCTGTCTCGTAGGCACCGCGCGCAGAAGGTTTCGCCTCATCGCAGCCTCGGATTGAGGGCATCGCGCAGCCAGTCGCCGAGCAGGTTCACAGCGAGCACCAGGATCGCCAGCGTCAGGCCCGGAAAGGCGACGATCCACCAGTCGCCCGAGAACAGGTAGCGGTTGCCGATCGAGATCAGCGTGCCCAGCGAGGGCTGGGTCGGCGGCAGGCCGACGCCGAGGAAGGACAGGGTCGCCTCGGTGATCACGGCAAGCGCGAGATTGATGGTGAGGATGACCAGCACCGGGCCGATCACGTTCGGCAGGACATGGCGCAGCATGATCAGCGGCGCCGGCAGCCCGACCAGCCGTGCCGCCTGGACATAGTCCTTGTTGCGTTCGACCAGGGTCGAGCCGCGGATGGTGCGGGCATATTGCACCCAGAAGCTGAGGCCGATCGAGATCACCAGCACATAGAGCGCCGTGTCCTCGCGGTTGGCGCCCTGGAAGATGCCGCGCACGACGCCGTCGATCAGCAGGGCGATCAGGATCGCCGGGAAGGTGAGCTGCACGTCGGCGATGCGCATGATCAGCGAGTCGACCCGGCCACCGAAATAGCCGGCGAGCAGACCGAGCGTGATACCGATCGTCGCCGCCAGCGCCACGCCGAGGCCTCCGACGATCAGCGAGACGCGCAGCCCGTAGAGGATCGCCGAATAGAGATCCCGACCCTGGTCGTCGGTGCCGAAGATGAACTTCGGATCGCCACCGGCCTGCCAGGCCGGCGGAATATTGGCATCGGAGAGGAAGACGCTGGCCGGATCGAAGGGGTTGGTCGGCGCGATCCAGGGCGAGAAGGCAGCGCCGATGAACATGACGAGCACGATTACGGCGGCGACCATCGTCACCTTGGAGCGCAGGAAGCTGGCAAGGATGTCGCTGTCGAGGATGCGGGCCCAGAGCGAGGGCGGCTCGCTCGACGGGGCGGCGGGAGTAGAGGGCGGGGTCTGGGCGGCCATGGCTTTGTCTCCCGCCTTCAATGCGCGCCGACCGTCGCGCGCAGGCGCGGGTCGACCGCGGCGTAGAGCAGGTCGACGATCAGGTTGATGGTGACGAAGAGGAACGAGATCAGGATCAGATAGGCCGCCATGATCGGGATATCGACCTGCTGAACCGCCTTCAGGAAGAGCAGGCCCATGCCCGGCCACTGGAACACCGTCTCGGTGATGATGGCGAAGGCGATGATCGAGCCGAGCTGGAGGCCGGCGATGGTGATGACCGGTACCAAGGTGTTCTTCAGGGCGTGACCGAAATGGATGGCACGGGTCTTGAGGCCGCGCGCCCGGGCGAATTTGATGTAGTCGGTGCGCAGCACCTCCAGCATCTCGGCCCGGACGAGGCGCATGATCAGCGTCATCTGGAACAGGCCGAGCGTGATCGAAGGCAGGATCAGCGCCTTCCAGCCCGAGGCCGTGAGCAGGCCGGTAGTCCACCAGTTGCCGATCTTGACGACCTCGCCGCGCCCGAAGGAGGGCAGCCAGCCGAGCGTCACCGAGAACAGGTAGATCAGAAGGATGCCGATCAGGAAGGTCGGCAGGCTGATGCCGATGAGCGATACGGCCTGGAACAGCTTGGCGAGCCAGCTGTCGCGGCGCAGCGCCGTGTAGACGCCCATGGGTATGCCGACGAGCAGCGAGAACAGCGCCGACATGAAGGCGAGCTCCAGCGTCGCCGGGGCGCGCTCGCCGAGCAGCATGATCACCGGCAGACGGAACTGGTAGGAGACGCCGAATTCGAGCCGCGCCGCATTGTAGATATAGCGCGCGAACTGGACGACGACCGGCTCGTCCAGCCCGAGCGATTGGCGGATCTGCGCGACCTGCTCCTGGGGCGTGTCGAGCGAGACGAGCTGGTTCACCGGGTCGCCGACGAAGCGGAACATGGCGAAGGCGATCAGCGCCACCGCCAGCATGACGAGAAGCGACTGGAACAACCGACGCAGAATGAATGCGAGCATGATCGCCTTGGTTCTTTAAACGCGAAACCCGTCGGCACCGGCGAGCCGGATAGCCCTCCGTCACCGATACGCGTCGTCACCCCGGAAACAGCAAAGCCGTAATCCGGGGCTCCATCGTGGAGCGCAACGCCCCCGATCGATCCCGGATCGACACGGCTACGCCGCTTGTCCGGATGACGGCGCGGGTGAGTCGACGGGAAGAACGGTGCGCGGCCTAGGCCGCGCACCGCACGCCGTCACTCCTTGGTGGCGTAATAGAGCAGCACCGAATTGTCGGCGCGCTGAGCGAGCTTGACCTTCTTCGACACGCCCCAGGCCAGCGCCTGCTGGTGCAGCGGGATGTAGCCGAACTCATCGACCGAGATCTTGTAGGCTTCCTTGATCATCGCGTCGCGCTTGGCGGTGTCGGACTCGACAAGGATCTTGTCGGTCAGCTCGTCGACCTTCTTGTTGCAGTAATTGCCGAGATTCGACTCGCCGCGCGAGGAGCCGGCGACATCGCGGCAGCCGATGATGTCGTGCAGGACGTTGTGGCTGTCGAAGGTGCCGGGCGTCCAGCCGAGCAGGTAGAACGAGGTCTTGTAGCCACCGGACTTCAGCACCTTGGCGAAGTACTGGCCCTTGGGCTGGGCATTCAGGTTCACCTTGATGCCGGCGCGCGCCAGCATGCCGACCACGGCCTGGCAGATCTGGCCGTCATTGACGTAGCGGTCGTTCGGGCAGTCCATGCCGACCTCGAAGCCGTTCGGATAGCCGGCTTCGGCCAAGAGCTTCTTCGAGGCTTCGGTGTCGAACTTTGCGCGGGTGAAGCCGGCATGCGGGAACAGCTCCGGCGCGATCATCAGGGCCGAGGGCGTCGAGAGACCACGCATGACGCGGCTCTTGATCGTCTCGATATCGATCGCCTGGAAGAAAGCCTGGCGGACGCGGACATCCTTGAAGGGATTCTTGCCCTTGACGCTGGATTCCAGCAGCTCGTCACGGGTCTGGTCCATGCCGAGGAAGATGGTGCGCAGCTCCGGCCCGGTCAGGACCTGAGCGTTACCCGAGGCGTTGACGCGCTGGATGTCCTGGATCGGAACCGGCTCGATCACGTCGACCTCGCCGGAGAGCAGGGCCGCGACGCGCGTCGCATCCGAGGCGATCGGCGTGAAGACGATCTCCTTGATGTTGCCCTCGATCTTCTTCCAGTAGTTCTCGTTGAGCTTGAAGACGGTCTTCACGCCCGGCTGGTGGCTCTCGATCTTGTAGGGGCCGGTGCCGTTGGCGTTCAGCGAGGCGTGGCTCGGCGTGGTCGCGGCGGCCGGCGTCGGGGCGACGGCGTTGTTCGCCTCCGCCCACTTCTTCGACATGATGTACCAAGTATCCCACTGCGCGTTCAGGATCGGATTCGGCGCAGTCAGGATGATGTCGACGGTATGGTCGTCGACCTTGACGAACTTGGCGCTGGTCGGGACGCGGGTGGTGAAGTTGGAACCCTGCGAGCGGACGCGCTCGGCCGAGAAGATCACGTCATCGGCGGTGAAATCCTCGCCGCCATGGAACTTGACGTTCTTGCGCAGATAGAAGCGCCACTTCAGGCCGTCGGGGGAGATCTCCCACTTCTCGGCAAGGGCGGGCTCGATCTTGAGATCCTTGCCGCGCGCCGTCAGCCCTTCATAGGGGTGACCGAGATGGGCGTTGGTGGTGGTCTCGTTGACGGTATACGGGTCGAGCGACTTCAACTCGCCCTGGTTGGCATAGCGCAGCGTCTGCGCCTGAGCCGTACCACACATCAGAGCCAGCGCCGCTACGGCCGCCAGGCAATGGGTCTTGAAGGACATGAAGCGCGTTCTCCCGATTTGTTGTTACCGCTCCTCCCCAGGAGCGGGACCCGGATCGCCGCACAGACTGGCGACGATCCGAGGAAGGCGGCAGATTAGAGGTGCTTCGAAGCCCGCGTCCAGTGTGCGCCGCACGCTTCGCCCCGGATCGAACTTTATTGCGAAACAAAACGTCGCAACGCACGTTCGTGCGAGTCCGTGGCCACTTTCCCGCGCAAACACCCCTCGCCCTGCGTCGTCAGCGGGCCAGATCCGCGATCAGCGCACGAACGAACGCGGTTCCGGCGTCGAGCTGGGCGACGGTGATGAACTCGTCCGGCTGGTGTGCCTGGGCGATGTCGCCGGGGCCGCAGACGACGGTCGACCAGCCCGCCGCCTGGAACAGCCCGCCCTCGGTGCCATAGGCCACGACATGGCTGCCATTGTCGCCGGTGAGGCGACGTGCCAGCCCTTCGGCCGCCCCCTCCTTCTCCGGCGCGAGCGGCGGCGTGTAGGAGGTGATCTCCATGGCGATGCCGGTCTCCGGCGCAATCGCCTTCATCGGCGCCTCGAGCTCGGCCATCCTCGCGCGATAGCGGGCGACATAGTCGCTGTCGTCGCCCGGCATGACGCGGACCTCGTGGCTGAAGGCGCAATGCTCGGCGGTGATGTTGACCGCCGTGCCGCCCTCGACGACGCCGACATGCAGCGTCGAGTAAGGCGGCTCGAAGGGAACGCCCGGCTGCACCTTGGCCTTGTTCTCCTCCATGACCTCGTCATGCCAGGCGATCAGCTTGCCGGCGACCATCACGGCGGGCACGCCGATGTCGACGCGGCTGGAATGCACGGCATGGCCGCGCACCGTGGTCTTCATCCGGGTGCCACCCTTGTGGCCGGTGACGACCTGCATCATCGAGGGCTCGCCGACGATCACCGCCGAAGGCTTGACCCCGGCGGCCGCCATGGCGTCGATCAGATAGCGGGCGCCGATGCAGCCGACCTCCTCGTCATAGGACAGGGCGATATGGACGGGCCGCTTCAGCCCGGCGGCCAGCATATCCGGCACCAGGGCGAGCGCGATGGCGTCGAAGCCCTTCATATCGCAGCTGCCGCGCCCATAGAGCTTGCCGTCGCGCTCGGTCAGCGTCCACGGGTCCGAACTCCAGTCCTGCCCCTCGACGGGGACGACATCGGTATGGCCGGAAAGGACGACGCCGCCATCCGCCTTGGGGCCGATCGTCGCGTAGAGATTGGCCTTGAAGCCATCGGGGCTCGGCACGATCGTGCTCTCGACACCGTGGGCCGCAAGGTAGTCGCGGCAGAAATGGATCAGTTCGACATTGCTGCGCTGCGATTCGGTGTTGAACGAGACCAGCTTGGCCAGCATTTCCTTCGGGGTGTAACGCACGGGCAGATTTCTCCAGGGACTGGCCGACAGGCATGAGCCGGGAGGCAGGCTACGCCGGCACCGCGCAAGGTCAATCGCCGGCGATGGCCCGCCGGCGCCCGTGCGAACGCATGACGGCCGCCCTCCGGCACCGCCCGAAATGCCCTGGCCATGCGCGCGCCGCGCTTGACCAGGCCGGGCCCGACGCGCTGTTGTGCCGACCGAGCAACGTCCTCTCGTGAGTCCGCCATGTCCTTCGACGTCACCCTCGCCGACATCCAGGCCGCCGCCAGCCGCATCGCCGGCAAGGTCAGGCGGACGCCGACCTTCCTCAGCGCCGGCCTGTCCGAGCGGCTCGGCGTCGAGACAGTGGTCAAGGTCGAGAGCCTGCAGCTCGCCGGCTCGTTCAAGGTACGCGGCTGCTACAACAAGCTGCTCGGCCTCTCGGATGCGGAAAAGGCCCGCGGCGTCGTCACCGTCTCCGGCGGCAACCACGCCATCGCCGTCTCGCTGGTGTCGAGCCTGCTCGGCATCAAGGCGCTGGTGCTGATGCCGAAGAACGTCGCGCCGCTGAACATCCGCCTGACTAAGGAAGCGGGCGGCGAGGTCGAGCTCTGCGAGGATTCGATCGCCGCCTTCGCCAAGGCCGAGGAGTACGAAGCCAAGGGCATGACCAATGTCCATTCCTATGACGACCCTGCGATCATCGCCGGCCATGGCACGGTCGGCCTCGAACTCGCGGCGGACGCCGGCGGCCGGCTCGACCATGTCTTCATCTCGATAGGCGGCGGCGGCTTCTCGGCCGGTGTCGGGGCGGCGCTGAAGGGGCTCGACCCGGCGGTGCGCATCCACGGCGTCGAGACGGAGGGCGCGACGACGATGACGCAGGCGCTCGCAGCCGGAAAGCCGGTGCCGATCCGCCCGACCTCGATCGCCCGCACGCTCGGCGCTCCCTTCGCCACCGAGCGGACCATGGCGGCGGCCCGGGATTTCCTCGAGGAGATCGTGCTGGTGCCGGATGCCGACGCCGTGCGCGAATTGCTCTGGGTGCTGCAGAACGGCCGCGTCCTGCTCGAGCCGGCCGCCTCCTGCACGGTCGCGGCGGCGCTGGCGCGCAAGGACAGCTTCAAGCCGGGCGATCGCGTCGCGCTGGTCCTGTGCGGCTCCAATGTCGCGCTGGAGGACATCGAGAGCTGGCGCCAGCAATTCGGGCTCTGAAACCACTTAAAGCCGGGAGCCCAGGCGCTCGTCGTGCTCCCTGCACGATCGTCAGGGAACGACGACGCCGCGGGCCCGCCCGCCAGCGACACGGCAAGAGCACCCGCCGCCGAGTTCAGCTGGGTTGATCAGCTGGCAGGTCCGGACCGGCGTCCGGCAATAGCCGCCGATCCCTCTCGAGATCGGCGCCGCATAGACCGGTGCAGCGTAATAGGGCCGCGCATAGTAGGGCCCGCCGTAATAGTCGCCGCCATAGTAGCCGGGCGTGTCGTAGTAGTAGGACGAGCCATAATAGGGATAGGTCGCGGCGGCGCCGATGAGCGCCCCGGCAGCCAGTGCGCCTGCCCCCCAGCCCCAGTAATTGTTGTAGTAGCCGCGGCGCCAATAGGCGGGCCGCCCATAATAGCCGCCGCCATACCAGCGGGCCGGCCGATAGCCCCAGCCGACCCCACCCCGATAGAAGCCGCCACCGCGATAGACAGCGCCCCGATAGCCTCCGAAACCCGCTCCGGCGAAGCCGCGGCCACCATAGCCGAAACCGCCGCCTCGCACGCCGCCGCCATGGACCGCCCTGTCGCTCAGGGCCTGTGCCGGCGCGTCATCGGCCATGAAGCTCGAAAAAAACACTAAAGAAGCGGCGAGAACGATCAGGCGGCGCATGGCGGCCTCCCATTCAAAGCGATGGCGATTCAGCCCGAACGCACGAAGCCGACGCGCGTTCCATCCTCTCGAAAGCGCCTGCCGAAAGCTCGGAAGCACCCCCCGAACTCAGCGACGATACTGCTCTTCCGTAACGTGATCCAGCCATTTGACGGTCTCCCCGTCGAGGCGCTCCTGCAGGGCGATATGGCTCATCGCGGTCGCCGCAGTGGCCCCGTGCCAATGTTTTTCGCCGGGCGGGAACCAGACCACATCGCCGGCCCTGATCTCCTCGACCGGCCCGCCTTCGCGCTGAGCCCAGCCGCAGCCGGCGGTGACGATCAAGGTCTGGCCGAGCGGGTGCGTGTGCCAGGCCGTGCGCGCGCCCGGCTCGAAGGTGACGTGCGCGGTGGCGATGCGCGCGGGATCCGGCGGATTGAACAACGGGTCGATCCGGACCTGGCCGGTGAAGTATTCCGCCGGGCCCTTGCCCGAGGGCTGCGATCCGCTTCGCTTGATTTCCATGACGTCCTCGCTAATTCGCGGCGCCTCTCGCGAGCGCCCCGACAGGCCGGACATCCAAGGACCGACGGCCGCCGGGATCAAGCGGATTGCGTGGTGGCGCCATTCGCGCGCCTCTTCCCCCTCATGCCGCAATCGGCTTGGACAGGGTGCGCCCGCTCGCGCTAGCTTGCCGCATCAGGCAACCCGATTTCTGTGAAGTTGCCGCCAACGGCCCGAGGATACGATGCCCAAATCCGAACTCATCGCGGCGATCGAGCCCGAGATCACCGCGATCCGTCGCGATTTTCATCGCCATCCCGAGTTGCTCTTCGACGTGAACCGCACCGCCGGGATCGTCGCCGACAAGCTCCGGGAATGGGGGGTCGACGAGGTCGTCACCGGCATCGGGCGGACCGGCGTCGTCGGCGTGATCAAGGGCAAGGGCCAGGGCTCCGGCAAGGTCATCGGCCTGCGCGCCGACATGGATGCGTTGCCGATCCATGAGGAAACCAATCTCGAGCACCGCTCGACCGTGCCCGGCAAGATGCATGCCTGCGGCCATGACGGCCATACCGCCATGCTGCTCGGCGCCGCCAAATATCTGGCGCAGACCCGCGATTTCGACGGCACCGCCATCATGATCTTCCAGCCGGCCGAGGAAGGCGGCGGCGGCGGCAAGGAGATGTGCAAGGACGGGCTGATGGAGCGCTTCGGCGTGCAGGAGGTCTACGGGCTGCACAACATGCCGGGCCTGCCGATCGGCCAGTTCGCGATCCGCAAGGGGCCGATGATGGCCGCGGCCGACCGCTTCCTGCTCAAGCTCGAAGGCCGCGGCGGCCATGCCGCCAAGCCGAACGAGACGGTCGACCCGCTGGTCGGCGCCTGCCAGCTCGTCTCCTCGCTGCAGACCATCGCCTCGCGCAATGCCGACCCGCTCGATTCCGTGGTCGTCTCGGTGACGGCGTTGCAGGCCGGCGAGGCCTTCAACGTCATCCCCCAGCATGTCGTGATCAAGGGCACGGTGCGCTCGCTCTCGCCGGAGATGCGCGACCTCGCCGAGAAGCGCTTCCGCGAGATCGTCACCGGCACGGCCCAGGCTTTCGGCCTGAGCTTCGAGATCGAATACGAGCGCGGCTATCCGGTGACCTTCAACCATGCCGGCCAGACCGATTTCGTCACCAGCGCGACGAAGAACGTCTTCGGCAAGGAGGCGATCGACACCGAGGTGCCGCCGACCATGGGCTCGGAGGATTTCTCCTTCATGCTCGAGGAGCGGCCCGGAGCCTATATCTTCATGGGCAATGGCGACTCCGCCGGGCTGCACCACCCGGCCTATGAGTTCAACGACAAGGCGCTGCCGGTCGGCATGACCTATTGGGCGAGCCTGGTCGAGATCGCCATGCCGCAGCGGGCGGGCTGAGCACGGATCGCATGAGCGACATCGACTGTCTCGTCATCGGGGCCGGCGTCGTCGGCCTCGCGACGGCCCGCGCGCTTGCGTTCGCCGGCCGCGAGGTCGTGATCGCCGAGGCGGCCGAGGGCATCGGCACCCAGACCTCGGCCCGCAACAGCGAGGTCATCCATGCCGGCATCTACTATCCGCCGGGGTCGCTAAAGGCGCAGGTCTGCGTCGACGGCCGCAAGCTGCTCTACGACTACCTTCGCGAGCGCGGCCTGCCCCACAAGGCCTGTGGCAAGCTGATCGTCGGCACCCATGCCGGCCAGCGCGCGGCGCTGGAGACGATCGCGGCGCGCGCCGAAGCCTCCGGCGTCGCCTCGCTGCGCTGGATCGACGCCGCCGAGGCCAGGGCGCTGGAGCCCGAGGTCACCTGCGAAATCGCCCTGCTCTCGCCCGAGACCGGCGTCGTCGACAGCCATGCGCTGATGCTCTCGCTGCTCGGCGAATGCGAGGCGGCGGGCGGCTCGCTCGCGCTCAATACGCCGATCCTGGCCTGGCGCCGCGAGGCCGATGGCTTCAGCGTCGATTTCGGCGGCGAGGAGCCGGCGACGTATACCGCGAACACTGTCGTCAACGCGGCCGGCCATGGCGCGCCGCGCCTGCTCGGCAAGCTCGAAGGCTTCCCGGCGGGGCATGTGCCGAAGCAGTATTTCGCCAAGGGCAATTATTTCTCGCTGCTCGGCAAGCAGCCCTTCAGCCATCTGGTCTACCCGATTCCGGAAGCGGCCGGCCTCGGCATCCATGCGACGATCGACATGGCCGGCCGGGTCAAGTTCGGCCCCGATGTCGAATGGGTCGCCGACGACCAGGACCTGATCGT
The DNA here is from genome assembly GCF_017308075.1 of Allobosea sp. GTDB lineage: Bacteria > Pseudomonadota > Alphaproteobacteria > Rhizobiales > Beijerinckiaceae > Allobosea. Next base: position 173,783 of record NZ_JAFKFX010000023.1, on the reverse strand, counting down.
CGATCCGGCGCGAGCGGAGAAATTCTATGCGGCGATCCGGACCTATTGGCCGGGCCTGCCCGATGGCGCGCTCGTCGCCGACTATGCCGGGATCAGGCCGAAGCTGCACGGGCCGAGCGAACCGATGCCGGATTTCCGTATCGACGGGCCGGCGATCCATGGCGTGCCGGGGCTGGTCAACCTGCTCGGCATCGAAAGCCCGGGACTGACGAGCTCGCTGGCGATCGCCGAGATGGTGATCGAACGGCTGACGAGCTGACGCCGTTCACGTCATGGTCGGGCTTGTCCCGACCATCCACGTCTTCGTTCGGCAAATGCGGTTTTCAAGACGTGGATGCTCGCCACCAGAGCGAGCATGACGGAGCGGCTCTCACAACCCATCCGCCCCCAATTCCGCGCACCAATGCGCCAGCCGCGCCTTCATGACGCGCTCGCGGCCGGCTTCCAGAGCCTTTTCGTCCAGCCGTTCAATTTCCTCGAACGAGAATGCGCCCTCGCCATGCGCGTTCCAGGCCGCCTGCAGGCTGCGCTGGCGGTGGCTGCCATGGCGCAGCGTGAACCAGACACGATTCTTTATGGTCGAGAGATCGGGCGCCTGCCCGGCCCAGCACGCTCCCGTCGCGCCGCAACGCACGAGATAAATCCCGGCGACGACCTTGCGCTCCTTATAGGCCGCCACCGCGGCCTTCCTGTCCTCAGTCAGCATCGACCTCTCCTGTCGTGATCGACCGCCAAATATCACCCGGGCAATATTGACTCAAGGAATTTCATCCGGGTAATTAGCTCGCAACAACGGAGCCCGACGATGACCGACACCGCCGACCGCCCTTGCACCGCCTTCGATGGCGAGGCCCTGCTGGCACGCGGGCCGCTGGCGCAGGTCGCGCTCGCCGTGCGCGCCCGGCTGGCCGAGCGTCCGGATGCGAGCATGCTGACCTTCGAGGATGCGACGGGACGGGTGGTCGATCTCGATCTGCGCGGCTCCGAGGCGGAAATCGTCGCGCGGCTCGGCGGCGCGGAGCCGCGCGGGCGCGGCCGGCCGAAGCTCGGCGTGGTGGCACGGGAAGTGACCCTGCTGCCACGGCATTGGGACTGGCTTTCGGCCCAGCCGGGCGGAGCCTCGCAGGCGCTGCGCCGGCTCGTCGACGAAGCTCGGCGCGGCGATGGCGGGCAGACGCAGGCGCGTATCGCCCGCGAGACCGCCTATCGCTTCATGTCGGCGATGGCCGGGGATCTGCCAGGCTTCGAGGAGGCGTCACGCGCCCTGTTCGCCGGCGACGAGGCCGGCTTCAGGGATCATGCGGCAAGCTGGCCCGGCGACATCCGGACCTATGCGCAGGAACTCGCGTTCAGCCGCCTCGGTCTGGCGGACTAGCCGCGCAGCTCCGCAACCTTCTCGCGCGCTTCGCGGGCGAGCTTGGTCACCTGTGCCCAATCGCGGTTCTTCACGGCGTCGGCCGGGACGAGCCAGGAGCCGCCGACGCAGAGCACCTGCGGCAAGGCGAGGTAATTGCCGAGATTAGCGAGCGAGACGCCGCCGGTCGGACAGAACTTCATCTGCGGGAACGGGCCGGAGAGCGCCTTGAGGCCGGGCACGCCGCCGGCCTGCTCGGCCGGGAAGAACTTGCAGTGCAGGCGCCCCGCCGAGACGGCACGCATGCAGTCGGAGGCCGTCGCGACGCCGGGCAGCCAGGGCAGGCCGGTCTTGCGCATGGCTTCGTCGACGCTCTCGGTGAAACCGGGGCTGACCACGGCGCGGGCGCCGGCATTCTGCACCTCGGCCGCCTGCTGCGGCGTCACCACCGTGCCCGCGACCGGCAGGATTTCCGGCAGTTCGCGCGCGACCTTCTCCAGCGCGGCCATGGCGGCCGGGCGGCGCAAGGTGATCTCGATGACGTCGATGCCGCCGGCGAGCAGGGCCTGCGCCAGCGGCACGGCGATCTCAACCTCGTCGATGACGACGACGGGCACGACGCCACAGGCTGCCAAGCGGGCGATTTCGGGGGCGGTGGACATGCGTTGCTCCTCTCGCGCGTCTTGGCTGACGCCCAATCTCTATCCTCTGAAACACCCCGTCATTCCGGCTGGAGCGGAGCGGAGCGCCGGAATCCATCGTCGAGCGCTGAAGCCCTAGATGGTTTCCGGAGCTGCGCGGCTTCGCCGCTTGTCCGGAATGACGAGCCCGGTCTCGGAGAGCTCGATCTGCCTCTAGGCCTTCGCCCAGTAGACGTCGAGCCCCTGCGGGCGGCCGAGCAGCAGCCCGACCGGGAAGGCGCCGGGCAGTTCGAGCGCCGAAGCCAGCACCTGCTCCTTCTCCTGGCCGGAGATCAGCAGGCAGGCATGGCCGGCGCCCTGCAATCGCGCCGGCGAAAGCGACAGCCGCGGCGGCAGGTCGGGCGGGCTCGCGGCGATGGCGTGGACGCCGGGACCGGCCGACAAGCCGCGCTCGTCACCGGGAAAGAGCGAGGCGATGTGGCCGTCAGTGCCCATGCCGCTGACGACGACATCGACCGCCGGCAGGCCGGCCAGCAGACGGTCGAGGCTGGCGGCCGCAGCGGCGAGATCGTCGCCGGCATTGTGGAAGGAGACGAAGCCGGCGCGCCCGTCGCGCAGCGGCGCGAAGGCGGCACGGATCATCCGCTCGTTCGAGGCGGGATCGCTGGGGGCGACGAAGCGCTCGTCGGTCGGCAGCAAGGTGATTTTCTCCCAGGGGAGATCATGCGCGCCAAGAGCGGCGAGGAAGCGGGCCGGCGTCGAGCCGCCTGGCACGGCGAGCAGCGCCCTGCCCTGTCCCGCCACGAGCGCACGCAGCCTGACCGCGACCGCCTCGGCCAAGGCCCCGGAGGCATCGGCCAGCGTCTCGAAGCGATGGCGCTGGAGCGGACCGGCAGCGCTCATTCGCCGAACTCCGGGTCGGCCCAGGAACGACCCTCGCGCTCGATCAGGCCGATCGCCTGCGAGGGGCCCCAGGAGCCGGCGGCATAGCGATGCGGCTGGGGATAGTATTCCTGCCAGCCGGCCAGGATCGGGTCGATCCAGGTCCAGGCCTGCTCGACCTCGTCGCGGCGCATGAACAGGGTCTGGTCGCCGCGGATGACATCGGTCAGCAGGCGCTCATAGGCGTCGGGCGTGCGCACGTCGAAGGCGGTCTCGTAGCGCAAATCGAGCTGGCGCGGCACGATCTTGAGCTTGCCGGAGCCCGGCACCTTCATCATCAACTGCATCTGCACGCCGTCATTGGGCTGCAGGCGGATGACGAGGCGGTTGGCGTCGAGGCGGCCGCAATCGCCGGGATTGCCGAAGATCGAGTGCGGCACCGGCTTGAAGGTGACGGCGATCTCGGAATAGCGCTGCGCCATGCGCTTGCCGGTGCGCAGATAGATCGGCACGCCGGCCCAGCGCCAGGTGTCGAGCTCGCAGCGGATCGAGACGAAGGTCTCGGTGTTGCTGGCATGGCCGAGCTCGTCGGCATAGCCCTTGACCCTCTGGCCCTCGATGACGCCCGGCCCGTACTGGCCGCGCACGGTCCAGCGCTGGACGTCGGGGCCGACGATCGGCCTGAGCGCCTTGAGCACGCGGACCTTCTCGTCACGCACCGCATCGGCCTCGAGCAGGTTGGGCGGCTCGATGGCGAAGAGGCAGAGCAGCTGCAGCACGTGGTTCTGGACCATGTCGCGCAGATGCCCGGCCTTGTCGTAATAGCCGGCGCGCGATTCGAGCCCGACCGTCTCGGCCACCGTGATCTGGACATTGTCGATGTCGCGGCTCGACCAGGAGCGCTCGAACAGCGTGTTGGCGAAGCGCAGGACGAGCAGATTCTGCACCGTCTCCTTGCCGAGATAATGATCGATCCGGTAGGTCCGGCTTTCCGGCAGGATACGGGCGACGGCGTCGTTGATGGCCCGCGCCGAGTGAAGATCGCGCCCGAGCGGCTTCTCCAGGATGACGCGCGAGGTCGGCGTCAGGATGCCGGAGCTGGCGAGGTTCTCGCAGATCGGGATGAACAGGTCCGGCGGCGTCGAGAGATAGAAGGAGCGGACATGCTCGGACTCGCCGAGCGCCTCCTTCAGCGCGCCATAGGTCTCGGGCTTCACCGCATCGAGCAGCACCATGGTCAGGCGACGCTGGAAGGCGGCGATGCGCTCGGACGACAAGCCCGCCGCGGCGAGCTTGCCGGCGATCTCGCGCGGAATGCCTTCGAGATCCTCCTGCTTGCGGACGATGCCGAGGATGCGGCTCTCGGCCGGCAGAACGCCCTCCTCATTGCGCTGCGCCAGCGCCGGGAAGAGCTTGCGCAAGGCGAGGTCGCCGCCGGCGCCGAAGATCACCAGATCGAAGGGCGGCACCGGCGTGCGCTCGGGTGCAGCCTCCGGCTTCAGCAGGCGTTCGGCGATGGCGTCCATGACGGCATACTCCTGGGCGGCCCAGTGGAGCCGAATCCTGCGACGACAATGCGACCAAGCACGCAGCTTGCCAAACGCTTTGGGGAACGGGGTGCCGCGACCTATCCCCTCTCCCCTTGCGGGAGAGGGTTAGGGCGAGGGGCCTCGCGACCTCTCCGTCATGCTCGCCCTTGTGGCGAGCATCCACGTCTTGGATCATGACAGCTCGACCGGCGAAGACGTGGATGGTCGGGACAAGCCCGACCATGACGCGGCAAGGTCGGAGCGACTCCTCATCCGGCCCTTCGAGCCCCTTCTCCCGCAAGGGGAGACGGGGAGGACGCTGCTACCCCGCCCGGCGAAAGCCCTCGCTCGCGATCAGCAATTGCCGGGCATAGTCCGTCCGCGGCGTGCGCGCGGCGAGCGTTTCGGCGCTCATCTCCTCGACACCGCGGCCGAACTGCATGACCAGCAGCCGCTCGCACATATGGCCGACGACGGCGAGATCGTGGCTGACCAGGATATAGGTGAGCTTGCGCTCCTGGCGCAGCGCCTGCAGCAGGTTCAGCACCTCGGCCTGGATCGAGACGTCGAGCGCCGAGGTCGGCTCGTCGAGCAGGAGGATTGTCGGCTCCAGCACCAGAGCGCGGGCGATGGCGACGCGCTGGCGCTGTCCACCCGAGAGCTGATGCGGGAAGCGGAAGCGGAAGGAGGCCGGCAGGCCGACATCCGCCATGGCGCGGGTGATCTTCGCCTCCGCATCGCGGAGGCCGTGGATGGCGAGCGGCTCGGCCAGCGTATCGTCGACGGTCTTCTTCGGATGCAGCGAACCGTAAGGGTCCTGGAAGACCATCTGCACGGCCCGGTAGAAGGCCTTGTCGCGGATCTTGGGCTGGCGCTTGCCGAGAATGTCGACCTCGCCGCTCCACTCGCGGTTGAGGCCAGCGAGCACACGCAGCACGGTCGACTTGCCGGAGCCGGATTCGCCGACGATGCCATAGCTCTCGCCCGGCGAGACGGCGAAGGAGAGGTCCTTCACGACATGGGAATCGCCGAAGGAAACGTTGAGCTTCTCGACGGTGATGGCGGGTTGTGTGGTCATGCCAGCCATGCCGGGTCGCGGGTGAGGGTCGCGAGCTTGTCGCGGGGATGGTCGAGATCGGGCAGGCAGCCGAGCAGCCCGCGCGTATAGGGGTGCTGGGCCCGGTCGAGCTCGCTCGCCGGCAGGGTCTCCATCGCCTTGCCGCCATACATCACGATGACACGGTCGCAGAACGACTTCACTAGATGCAGATCGTGGCTGATGAAGATCAGCCCCATGCCGCGGCTGGTGACGAGATCGTCGAGGATCTTGAGGATCTGGAGCTGGACCGTGACGTCGAGGGCCGAGGTCGGCTCGTCGGCGATCAGGATGTCCGGCTCGGCGATCAGCATCATCGCGATCATCACGCGCTGGCCCATGCCGCCCGAGACCTCGTGCGGATAGAGCCCGTAGACGCGGGCGGGCTCGCGGATCTGCACCGCCTCGAGCATAGCGAGGCTGCGCTCCTTGGCCTCGCGCGCACTCGCCTTGTGGTGGACGCGATAGGCCTCGGCGATCTGGTCGCCGACGGTCTGGACCGGATTCAGCGAGAATTTCGGGTCCTGCATCACCATCGAGATATGGCGGCCGCGCAATTTGCGACGGCTGCCCTTGTCCATCGCCGTCAGATCCTGACCGCGGAATTCCATCCGCTTCGCCGTGACCACGCCGGGATGCGGGATCAAATCGAGGATGGCACGGCTGGTCATCGACTTGCCGGAACCGGATTCGCCGACGATGCCGAGCCGCTCGCGGCCGAGCGTGAAGGAGAGCCCGCGCACCGCATTGACGATGCCGGTCGGGGTGTGGAAATCGACGCGCAGATCGTCGAGCGCGAGCAGGATTTGATCAGAGCTTGCGTTCATCTTGGTGCTCACCTCGCATCCAGAACGTCGCGCAAGCCATCGCCGAGCAGGTTGAAGCCGAGCGCCACGACGCAGATGGCGAGACCCGGGAAGGTCGCGACCCACCACTGGTCGAAGATCTGCTCGCGGCCGGTCGAGATCATCGCGCCCCATTCCGGGATCGGCGGCTGGGCGCCGAGGCCGAGGAAGCCGAGGCCGGCTGCGATGATGATGATGCCGGCCATGTCGTAGGTGGTGCGCACGATCAGCGAGGGCACGCACATCGGCACGACGTGCTTCAGCACGATGCGCAGCTGGCTCGCACCCTGCAGGCGCATCGCCGAGATGTAATCGGCATTGCGGATGAGCATCGTCTCCGCCCGGGCAACACGGGCATAGGGCGGCCAGGCGGTGAAGGCGATGGCGATGACGGCATTCTCCAGCCCCGGCCCCAGCGCGGCGACGAAGGCGAGCGCCAGGACGAGGCGCGGGAAGGCGAGGAAGACATCGGTGATGCGCATCAGCACGGTGTCGACCCAGCCGCCGAAATAGCCGGCGGCGCAGCCGATCAGGAGGCCGAGCGGCCCGACCGTGATGACGACGAGCATGACGATCACCAGCGTGACGCGGGTGCCGTAGACGATCCGGCTGAAGATGTCGCGACCGAGCGCGTCGGTGCCGAACCAATTCCTGGCGGAGGGCGCCAGCAGGCGCTGATCGAGCGCCTGCGCCAGCGGGTCATGTGGCGCGACCAGCGGCGCGAAGGCCGCGAGGAGCAGCAAGGCGAGGACGATCAGGAGGCCGACCATGGCGGCCGGGTTCTTCCTGAAGGCGAGCCATTGCCGGTAGAGCTGGCCGAGCCGGGCCTGCCGGCGCGATTCCGGCGAGGTCGTGGTCAGCCAGGAATGCCAGCCGGCGGAGGTGGCGGTCTGATCGGTCATGGCCATCCTCCTCAGCGTGCCCGCGGATCGGCCAGCCGGCCGAGGATGTCGGAGAACAGGTTGACGCCGATGAAGACGGCGCCGACCACCAGCGTGCCGCCGAGCACCGCGTTCATGTCGGCGTTGAGCAGCGCATTGGTGAGATAGCGGCCGAGGCCCGGCCAGGCGAAGATCGTCTCGGTCAGCACCGAGCCTTCGAGCAGGTGCATGTAGGAGAGCGCGATCACGGTGACGAGCGGCACGAATGCGTTGCGCAGCGCATGGCCGCAGACCACGCGCCATTCCGAGAGACCCTTCACCCGCGCCGCGACGACATATTGCTGCTGCAGCTCGGTGATCATGAAGCTGCGGGTCATGCGGCTGATATAGGCGACCGAGAGCAGGCCGAGCACGGAAGCCGGCAGGATGAGGTGCCAGAAGGCGTCCACGACGGCCTCCCACTCGCCCTGCATGGCGGCATCGAGCATGACGAGGCCGGTCACCGGCGTAACGAAATCCTGATAGGCGATCGAGAGACGACCGGGACCTGCGACCCAGCCGAGCTTGGCGTAGAACAAGAGGAGTCCCATCAGGCCGAGCCAGAAGACCGGGATCGAATAGCCGACCAAGCCGATCACGCGGGCAACCTGGTCGATCCAGCGACCCTGGTTGACGGCGGCGAGGATGCCGAGCGGGACGCCGAGCACGACGCCGATCAGCGTGCCGAGCGTCGCCAGTTCCAGCGTCGCCGGAAACACCGTCTTGATATCGTCCGTGACCTTCTGCGCGGTCAGCACCGAGGTGCCGAGATCGCCGCGGAAGACCTTGCCGACATAGATCGCAAACTGCTCCCAAAGCGGCTTGTCGAGACCGAGCTCGAGCCGCGCCTTGTCGTAGACATCGGCCGGCGCCCGGTCGCCGACCATGGCGAGGACGGGGTCGATCGGCATGACGCGGGCGATCAGGAAGGTGACGAGCAGCAGGCCGAAGATGGTAATCGCAACCGTGGTCAGCTCGCGGCCGAGAATCCTGCCCCAGCGCAGGGCGCGACTCTTGGCCCGCGGCGGTGCGGACGGGGTCGAGGCGGTGATCGAGGCCATTGGCGGCTCCGTTCTTCTTGTTGTTCTTGGGGCTTCGCAGGCACCGCCGGCGACAAAGCAGAAAACCCGCCGCAGCCTCCTATCGGGCTACGGCGGGTTCCGGCGGCGGCAGATGCCTCAGTTCTTGGCGATCGGCGCGTAGAAATTGGTGTCGGAGCTCGGCCCGATCACCCAATTGTCGACGTTCTTGCGCTGCGCCGAGACCTCGACCTGCTGGAACATGATGACGAAGGGCGAGACCTTCTGGTGCTCGCGCTGCAGCTCGCCATAAACGGCGGCGCGCTTGGCCGCGTCGGTCTCGAGCACATTGGCCTGGGTGACCTTGGTCATCTCCGGGATGTCCCAGGCGTTGCGCCAGGCCAGCGTCTTCGACTTCGCGTCCTCGCCATTGTTCTCGTTGATCGCGAAGGTCTCGGCATTGGTGTGCGGATCGAGATAGTCCGGGCCCCACTGGCCGATATAGATGTCATGGGTCCGGGCACGGTACTTGGTCAGGGTCTGCTTGCCGTCGCCCGGAATGATCTCGAGCTTGATGCCGGCCTGGGCCCAGGTCGACTGGATCGCCTGGGTGATGTCGGTGATCGGGTTGACCGAGCGGGTGTCGATCGTGACCGTGAAGCCGTTCGGCAGCCCGGCCTTGGCGAGCAGTTCCTTGGCCTTGGCGACGTCGAGCTTGTAGGGCTTGTCGTCGATAGCGCCGAGGAAGCCCTTGGGCAGGAAGGCCTGGTGGCTCTTGTAGGTGCCCTCGACGATGTTCTTCTCGATCGCGTCGTAGTCGACCAGCCATTTCAAGGCTTCGCGCACCTCGGGCTTGGCGAGGTTCGGATTCTTCTGGTTCAGGCCGAGATAGAGGATGTAGCCCTTGTCGCCCTGGACGATCTCGACATTGGCGTTGCCCTTGACCGCGGCGAGCTGGTCCTTGGAGAGATTGCGGGCGATGTCGATGTCGCCCTTCTCCAGCAGCAGGCGCTGCGAGGCCGGCTCGGCGACATGGCGGACGATGACGCGCCTGGTCTTCGGCGCGCCCTTGTACCAGCTCTCATTGGCGTCGAGCGCATATTGCTCGTTCGGGCGATAGGCGCGGACCTTGTAGGCGCCGGAGCCGGCCGAGGCCAGCTTCAGCCAGCCATTGCCCCAGTCGCCATCCTTCTCATTGGCCTTGACCAGCTTGGAGTCGACGATCGAGGCGACGCCGGAGGTCAGACAGTTCAGGAAGAAGCTCGGCGCGAAGGGCTTGGAGACGGTGATGACCACGGTGTGGTCGTCGGCAGCCTTCACCTTGTCGAGCACGGTGTCCTTGTTCAGGCCGAACTGGGTGAGGATGAAGCCCGGCGACTTGTTGAGCGTCACCGCACGCTGGAAGGAATACACCACGTCGGCGGCGGTGAGCGGATTTCCGGAATGGAACTTCACGCCCGGACGGAGCTTGAAGGTGTAGGTCAGATTGTCGGGGCTGACCGTCCAGCTCTGGGCAAGCTCGCCGATCAGCGCGTTGTTGTTCTTGAGGTCGACGCCGATCAGCTTGTCGTAGAGATTGGTGACCACCTCGACGCCGGAGAATTCGAAGGCCTCGGCCGGGTCGAGCGTGATGATGTCGTCGATCTGCTTGGCCATGACGATGGTGTCCTTCGGCGTCTGGGCCTGGGCGGTCGAGGCCATCAGGACGGCGAAGGCCGAAGCCGCCATCAGTTTCGCGACGTGACGCATGGAAATCCCCATTGTGCGGTTTTGCGGGCGCCCCGGCGCCCGTTGGGGCGCAATGTGGAGCCAGAGCGGGGCGGATGTCCAGCGCCCCGCAATGTATCCAATAGGCCTGTCCCGACTGCCCGCTACTTGCGCAAACTGATCGGGCTTCCGGCACATTCTTGCGCAGCGGCAGGCTTGTCCCGGCCGGCTCCCCGTTTATCGTGGGCGGGTCGGGCTGCTCGGCCCGGCGAACCCGAAGCAGGCGCCCGCCCTTGGCCATCATCGCTGCACTGCATCACGTCACCCATTACCGCTATGATCGGCCGGTGACGCTCGGGCCGCAGATCATCCGGCTTCGTCCAGCACCGCATTGCCGCTCGGCGGTGCAGAGCTATTCGCTCAAGGTCACGCCGGCGCAGCATTTCGTGAACTGGCAGCAGGACCCGAACGGCAACTGGCTCGCGCGTTACGTCTTCCCCGAGCCGGTCACCGAGTTCCGCATCGAGGTCGATCTCGTCACCGAGCTCTCGATCATCAACCCGTTCGACTTCTTCGTCGCCAGCGAGGCCGAACACTTCCCGTTCGCCTATCCCGAGGAGCTGCATGACGAGCTCGCACCCTATCTCGTCACCGAACCGGCCGGGCCGCTGCTGAGCGCCTTCGTCGCGACGATCCCGCGAGAACGCATGAACACGGTCAACTTCATCGTCGATCTCAATGCGCGCCTTCAGCAAATGATCGCCTATGGCATCCGGATGGAGCCCGGCGTGCAGGAGCCGGAGGAGACGCTGGCGCTGAAGGCCGGCTCCTGCCGCGACAGCTCCTGGCTGCTCGTCCAGATCCTGCGCCGGCTCGGCCTCGCTGCCCGCTTCGTCTCCGGCTACCTGATCCAGATGAAGGCGGATATCGACCCGCTGGAAGGACCGCGCGGCACCGACAAGGACTTCACCGACCTGCACGCCTGGGCCGAGGTCTATATTCCCGGCGCCGGCTGGATCGGGCTCGATCCGACCTCGGGCCTGCTCACCGGCGAGGGCCATCTGCCGCTGGCGGCGACGCCGCATTACCGCTCGGCCGCGCCGGTCAGCGGCATGGCGAGCTATGCCGAGACGCAGTTCGGCTTCGAGATGGAGGTGACGCGCATCCATGAGGCGCCGCGCATCACCCTGCCCTTCTCCGACGAATCCTGGACGCGGCTCGATGCGCTCGGCGAGCAGGTCGAGGCCGACCTCCAGGCCCAGGACGTCCGCCTCACCATGGGCGGAGAGCCGACCTTCGTCTCGATCGACGACCAGTCGGGCGAGGAATGGAACACCGCCGCCGTCGGCCCGACCAAGCGTCAGCGCGCCGATCTGCTGATCCGGCGGCTGCGCGAGCGCTTCGCGCCCGGCGGCATGCTGCATTACGGCCAGGGCAAATGGTATCCGGGCGAGAGCCTGCCGCGCTGGGCCTTCGCCCTCTACTGGCGCCAGGATGGCGAGCCGATCTGGCGCAATGCGGCGTTGATCGCGCGCGAGCCCGGTGCCCTCACCGGCAGCGACCGCGAGCATGAGGCCGTGCCGACACCGGCCGCCGTCGAGGCGCTGGCGGCAGGGCTCGCCGAGCGGCTCGGCATCGGCCCCGACCATGTGCTGCCGGCCTATGAGGATACCGGGCACTGGCTGATCAAGGAGGGACAGCTCCCCGCCAATGTCGACCCGCTCGACCCGAAGCTCTCCGACCCCGAGGAGCGCGCCCGCATGGTCCGCGTCTTCGAGCGCGGGCTCGACAAGCCGAGCGGCTATGTCATTCCGGTGCAGCGCTGGCAGGCAGCGGCGGACGACCGCCGCTGGCGCTCGGAGAAATGGAAGCTCCGGCGCGGCAGGCTCTTCCTGGTGCCAGGCGATTCTCCGGTCGGCTATCGCCTGCCGCTCGGCTCGCTGCCGCATCTGCCGAAGAGCGACTATCCGCATATCCACCCGCAGGACCCGCTGGAACCGCGCGGCCATCTGCCGGGCTCCCCGGCCGCTGCTCCGCCTCCGCCAGGGAGAAGCAGTGCCCTCGCAGCCGCACCTCCCGCGAGCCCGATCCAGCCCTCGCGCCCTGTCGAAAGCGCAAGCGCAGCCACCCGGCAGGACATCGTCGAGCAAGACCTCACAGCCGACGCGGTGCGGACCGCGCTCAGCATCGAGGTGCGCGACGGGGTGCTCTGCATCTTCCTGCCGCCGGTCGAGCGGCTGGAGGATTATCTCGACCTGATCGCCAGCATCGAGGAAGTCGCCGAAGCCAGCAGCCAACCGGTGCATATCGAGGGCTATGCGCCACCGCATGATCCACGCCTCAACGTGATCAAGGCGACACCCGATCCCGGCGTGATCGAGGTCAATGTGCATCCGGCGCGGAACTGGGCGGAAGCGGTCGCGATCACCCGCGGCGTCTATGAGGAGGCAAGGCAATCCCGGCTCTGCGCCGAGAAATTCATGGTCGACGGGCGCCATACCGGCACCGGTGGCGGCAACCATGTCGTGCTCGGCGGCGTAACCCCGGCCGACAGCCCCTTCCTGCGCCGGCCGGACCTGCTCAAGAGCATCGTGCTCTACTGGCAGCGGCACCCGTCGCTGTCCTATCTGTTCTCCGGCCTGTTCATCGGCCCGACGAGCCAGGCGCCGCGCATCGACGAGGCCCGGCACGACCAGCTCTATGAGCTCGAGATCGCGCTGGCGCAGACGCCCGGACCGGGCGAGCCGGCGATCCCGCTCTGGCTGGTCGACCGGCTCTATCGCAACCTCCTCGTCGACGTCTCCGGCAACACCCACCGCACCGAGATCTGCATCGACAAACTCTATTCGCCGGACGGGCCGACCGGCCGGCTCGGGCTGATCGAGTTCCGCTCCTTCGAGATGCCGCCGGATGCGCGGATGTCGCTCGCCCAGCAATTGCTGATCCGGGCACTGGTCGCCTGGTTCTGGCGCGTGCCGCAGCGCGGTAGGCCGGTGCGCTGGGGCACGGCGCTGCACGACCGGTTCATGCTGCCGGAGATGGTCGCGCAGGATTTCCGCGAGGTGCTCGATGACCTCGCCGGCGCCGGCTACGCCTTCGATCCCGGCTGGTTTGCCGCGCAGCATGAGTTCCGCTTCCCGTTCTTCGGCAAGGTCAGTCAGGGCGGCGTCGAACTGGAACTGCGGCAGGCGCTCGAGCCCTGGCACGTCATGGGCGAGGAGGGCGCGATCGGCGGTACGGTGCGCTATGTCGACTCTTCGGTCGAGCGCCTGCAGGTCAAGGCGAGCGGTCTGATACCGGGCCGGCATATCATCACCTGCAACGGGCGGGCACTGCCGATGTGCGAGATCGCCGCCGGAACCAGCATCGCCGGCCTGCGCTTCAAGGCCTGGCAGCCGGCCTCGGGGCTGCACCCGACGATTCCCGTGCATGCACCATTGACCTTCGACATCGTCGATAGCTGGGCCGGCCGCTCGCTCGGGGGCTGCGTCTACCATGTCGCCCATCCCGGCGGGCGCAACTACGAAACGCCGCCGGTGAATTCCTATGAGGCCGAGGCGAGAAGACTCGCTCGTTTCGAGGCGATCGGCCATAGTCCCGGTCCCCTGGCGATTCCCGCCGAAGCGCGCAATCCGGAGTTCCCCATGACCCTCGATTTGCGTCGCCCGATCGGCATTTGAGTGCGCGCCATGGCGCTGCAAGGCAGGTTGAACTCGGCGCGGTCACGGAGTGAGCGGCGCAATGCGCTGCTGACGGGCTATCGCCCGCTGCCCGGCGCCTATGACGAGCTGATGGCTCCGGACGGGACCGTGCGCCCGCAATGGGAACCGTTCCTGACCGAATGGGCCGGGCTTTCCGCCGACGAGTTGCAGCGCCGCTTCGGCCTCGCCGACCGCCATGTCCGCGACACCGGCGTGTCCTATCGCGTCCATGGCGACGTCGATGCCAACGACCCGCTCGCCGGCGAGCGGGCCTGGCCGCTCAACCATGCCCCGCTGGTCATCACCGGTGCCGAATGGCAGGTCATCGCCGCCGGTGTCGCCCAGCGTGCGCAGTTGCTCGATGCCGTGCTTGCCGACATTTACGGCCCCGGCCGGCTGGTCCGCGACGGCGCGCTGCCGGCTGCGGCGATCACCGGCAGCCCCGATTATCTGCGCCCCCTGCAGGGAACGAACGGCGCCGGGCAGTTGCAGCTCTACGCCGCCGATCTCGGCCGCGGGCCGGATGGCCGCTGGTGGGTGCTCGGCGACAAGACGCAGGCGCCGTCGGGCGCAGGCTACGCACTGGAGAACCGGCTGGCGCTCGGCCGCGCCTTTCCGGACCTGTTCCGGACGATGAATGTCGAGCGGCTCGCCGCCTTCTTCCAGGGTTTCCGGGCCGGGCTCGTCGCCCGTGCCAAGCGCGTCGAACCGCGCATCTGCCTGCTGACGCCGGGCCATCTCAACGAAAGCTATTTCGAGCAGGCCTATCTCGCGCGCTATCTCGGCTTCCTCCTGGTCGAGGGCGGCGACCTCGTGATGCGCGACGGGCTGATGCATGTGCGCACCATCGGCGGCTTCAAGCGCGCCGACGTGATCTGGCGCCGCATCGACGGCGACTTCGCCGACCCGCTCGAACTCAACGCCGCCTCGGCGCTCGGCGTGCCCGGCCTCGTCGAGGCGATCCGCCAGGACAATGTCGTCGTCGCCAACGGGCTCGGCTCGGGCGTGGTCGAAGCCCGCGCCCTGATGGGCTTCATGCCGGCCTTGGCCCGCGACATCCTCGGCGAGGAGCTGATCCTGCCGAACATCGCGACCTGGTGGTGCGGCCAGCCGCGCGAACGCCAGATCGTGCTCGACCGGCTCGACGAGATGAGCATCGCGCCGGCTTTCCGCGCCAATGGCGGCAACCTCGACGACCAGCCCGTGCTGGTCGCCGATCTCGACCGCACCGAGCGCGAGCGGCTGCGCGTTGCGATCGAACAGCGCGGCCTCGACCATGTCGGCCAGGAGGTGGTCCGGCTCTCGACCATGCCGGTCCTGCACGAGGGCCGGCTGCAGCCACGCCCGATGACGTTGCGCGTCTTCGCGGCGGCGACGCCCGATGGCTGGCAGGTGATGCCGGGCGGCTTCTGCCGCATTTCCGAGGAGACCGATGCGCGCGCCGTGACGATGCGCTCGGCCGTGCGCTCCAGCGATGTCTGGGTGACCTCCGACCGACCGGTCGAGCCGATGACGCTGCTGCCGAGCCCCGACAAGATCGCGATCCGCCGCATCGTCGGCATCCTGCCGAGCCGCGCCGCCGACAACCTGTTCTGGCTCGGACGCTATCTGGAGCGGACCGAGGCGACGCTCCGGCTGGTGCGGGCCGTGCTCGGCCGGCTGATCAATGCCGACGACCAGGCGCCCGGCCATGCCGAGACGATCAAGCGCCTCGCCAATCTGCTGGTGGCCTGGGGCGCAGCGCCCGCCGGTCGCGGCCGGGCGATCGCGAGCCAGGCGACCAGCGCCCTTTACGGGCTGGACGAATATGGCTCCGCCGCTTCTTCCGTGCGCGAAGCCCGCCGGACCGCCTCGGTGATCCGCGAGCGGCTCTCGGTCGATGCCTGGCGCCTGTTCGGCGATCTGCAGCGCCAGCTCACCGCACCGCGCAAGCCGGTGAGCGAGGGCGAGGCCTTCGAGGTCGCCGACAGCGCCCTGAAATCGCTTGCCGCGTTCTCCGGCCTGTCGCAGGAGAACATGGTGCGCGGCGCCGGCTGGCGTTTCCTCGACATCGGCCGGCGGCTCGAGCGCGGCGTCACCACCTGCCGCTATGCCCGCCATTTCGCCGAGAGCGGCACGCCCGGCAACTGCCTCGATGCCCTGCTCGACCTGACGGATTCGCAGATCACCTATCGCTCGCGCTATCTGCTCGGAGCCTCGCTCCAGCCGGTTCTCGATCTCGTCATGCTCGATCCCTACAATCCGCGCTCGGTCGCCTTCCAGGTGGAGCGGCTCGACCAGGAGATCGCGGCCTTACCGACACTCAGCGACGACGGCATGCTGGAGGAACCGCGCCGGCTGGCGCTCAGGCTTGCCGCGGAGTGCCGCACGGCCGAGGCGAGCCGGCTCGACCGCGCCAGCATCCTCCTGTTCGAGCAATTGCTGATGGGCCTGTCGAACGCCGTGGCCGACCGCTACTTTCTACAGAACGCGCATCCGGAAGGGTCGCGGATGACGCAGCTCGCGTGACGGCAGCCGGGTGATCTACGAAATCCGCCATCTGACCAGCTATGCCTATGCACGGCCGGTGCCCTTTGCGCGCTGTATCCTGCGCGTGCTGCCGCGCGAGGGCGACGGCCAGCACGTCGTCGTGAGCCAGCTCAGCGTGACGCCTCGTGCCGCCGAGCGCCAGGACGGGATCTGCTTCTTCGGCAACCGTACGACCACGCTGACCATCGCCAAGCCGCATCGCGAATTGCGGATCGAGACAATGTCGCGTGTCGAGGTCAACCGTGCCGCGACGCCCTTCCCGGCGCTGACGCGCGCCTGGGAAGAGGTCGCCTCGCTCGGGCTCGCGGCCCAGAGCCTCGCCCCGGATTCGCCAGCGCAATACCTCTATCCCAGCCGGCTGGTGCCGACCGTAGCCGAAATCACCGGCTATGCGCAGGAGAGCTTCCAGGCGCACCGCCCGGTGTTCGAAGCGGCCTGCGAGCTGATGGGCCGGGTCCGCCGGGACTTCCGCTACGACCCCGAAGCAACCGAGGTCTCGACACCGATCCGCGAGGCCTTCGCCCAGCGCCACGGCGTCTGCCAGGACTTCGCGCACATCATGATCGCCGGGCTGCGCGGCCTCGGCCTGCCCGCGGCCTATGTCAGCGGCTATCTGCGCACCATCCCGCCGCCGGGCCAGCCCCGCCTCGAAGGCGCCGACGCGACCCATGCCTGGGTGATGATCTGGTGCGGGCCGGAGACCGGCTGGATCGGCCTCGACCCGACCAATGACCTGATTGTCGGCGACGACCACATCATCACCGCCACCGGCCGCGACTATGCCGATGTCTCCCCGCTCGACGGCGTGCTGGTCGGGCCGGGCAGCCAGAAGCTCGACGTCAAGGTCGACGTGATCCCCGTCTCATGAGCGCGCGCCCGGCGATAAGCGGCATCCTGTTCGACAAGGACGGCACGCTGCTCGATTACCAGGCGAGCTGGGCGCCGATCAATCTGCGCGCCGGCCGGCTGGCGGCTCAGGGCGATCCGGCGCTGGAAGTCCATCTTCTCACCCTCGCCGGGGTCGACCCGTCAACTGGGTTCTCGATCTCGGACGGCCTGCTCGCGGCCGGCAATACAAGGGAGGTCGCGCAGGCCTGGCACGAGGCGGGCAGCAAGTTCCCCGTCGCCGAGCTGACCAGCCGGCTGGACGCCCTGTTCCAGGCCGGCGTCGCCGATGTCGTGCCGGTCTGTGATCTCGCCCCCCTCTTCGCCGGCTTGTCGTGGCGCGGCCTCGCGCTCGGTATCGCCTCTAGCGACAGCGAGGCCGCCGTCTGCGCCACGGCCGAGCGCTTCGGCATCGCGGGACGGCTCGATTTCCTCTGCGGCTATGATTCCGGCCATGGCGCCAAGCCGAAGCCGGGCATGGTCGAGAGCTTCTGCCGCAAGACAGGGCTGCCGGCGCATGCGATCGCGGTGATCGGCGATTCCGCCCATGACATGCATATGGCGGTGGCAGCCGGGGCGGGCCTGCGCATCGCCGTGCTGACCGGGGCCGGCAGCGCCGAGACATTGCGCCCACTCAGCCATCTCCTCCTGCCCAGCATCGCCGACCTGGAGCAGGCGCTGTTCGATTGAGCGGCGGGGAGCGAAGCTTCAGCAGATATCCATCGACCTCATCCTGAGGAGCCGCGAAGCGGCGTCTCGAAGGATGGACCAGATGCTTCTGGAGCCTCCCCAAGCATCCTTCGAGACGGCCCTTCGGGCCTCCTCAGGATGAGGACTGAGCGAACCACCAATCCGCCATGAAAAAGAGGCCGCGCCTTTCGGCGCGGCCTCGATGTCCCGGACGGCGCCCCGGCTCAGGCGAGCGTGTAGCCGGTCTTCACCGTGGTGTAGAACTCGCGGGCATAGGCGCCCTGCTCGCGCGGGCCGTAGCTCGAGCCCTTCCGGCCGCCGAACGGCACATGGTAGTCGACGCCCGCCGTGGCGAGGTTGACCATCACCATGCCCGCCTCGCTGTTGCGCTTGAAATGCGTCGCATGCTTCAGCGAGGTCGTGCAGATGCCCGAGGACAGACCGAAATCGGTATCGTTGGCGAGCGCCAGCGCCTCGTCATAATCCTTGACGCGGATGATGTTGGCGACCGGGCCGAAGACCTCCTCGCGCGAGATGCGCATGGCATTGGTGGTCTCGGTGAAGAGGGCCGGCTGGAGATAGAAGCCGGGATTCTCGCGGTTCAGCAATTCGCCGCCCCAGGCCAGCTTGGCGCCTTCGTCGCGGGCGATCTGGATATATTTCAGATCCTGGTCGAGCTGGCTCTGGTCGACGACCGGGCCGATATGGGTGCCGGCCTTGAGAGCGTCGTCGACCACCACGCCCTTGAGACGCTCGATCGCCGCCTCGACGAAGCGGTCATGGATGCCGGCCTGGACGATCAGGCGCGAAGAGGCGGTGCAGCGCTGGCCGGTGGAGAAGAAGGCGCCCTGGACGGCCGCCTCGACCGCGGTCTTGAGATCGGCGTCGTCGAGCACGACGAGCGGATTCTTCCCGCCCATCTCGAGCTGGACCTTCTTCATCGGGTTCGAGGCGATGCAGGCCGCCGCGACCTTGCGACCGGTCGAGACCGAGCCGGTGAAGCTGATCGCGTGGATATCCTTATGCTCGAGCAAGGCCTGGCCGACGACCGAGCCGCGGCCCATCACCAGGTTGAGCACGCCCTTGGGCAGGCCGGCGCGCTGGATGATGTCGACCAGCGCCCAGGCCGAGCCGGGCACGAGATCGGCCGGCTTGATCACGACGCAGTTGCCATAGGCCAGGGCGGGCGCGATCTTCCAGGCCGGGATCGCGATCGGGAAGTTCCAGGGCGTGATCATGCCGACGATGCCGACCGGCTCGCGCGTCACCTCGACGCCGACGCCCGGACGGACGGAGGCGATGCTCTCGCCGCCGAGGCGCAGGCATTCACCGGCGAAGAAGGCGAAGATCTGGCCGGCGCGGCCGGCTTCACCGATGCCCTCGGCGAGGGTCTTGCCCTCCTCGCGCGACAAGAGGCGGCCGAGCTCTTCCTTGCGGGCGAGGATCTCGTCGGAGGCCTTCTTCAGGATCTCGTAGCGCTCCTGCGGCGTGGTGCGGCTCCAGGCCGGGAAGGCGGCCTTGGCGGCGGCGACGGCATTGTTGGCGTCCTCGACGGTCGCCTGGGCGTACTCGCCGACGACGTCATTGGTGTTGGACGGGTTGATGTTGCGCGAGGCGTTCTGCGCGCCGACCCATTCGCCGGCGATCAAATTCTTGAAGGGAGCATTCATCGAGAAACCTCGCGCCTGATCGGAAGAGGAGCTGGTCTTAGCGTCTTTGGCCGGCCAAGGCCATGCCGGAGCGCTTGTCGAAATGCCCGGCGGTCGCGCCGCCAGCGCATGCTCGGCCGAGGTCAGGACGAGTTTTCGCCGCAAGGCGGCAGCTTGCCTTTAACCTTTTGCGGGCACGATCCCACTCACCATGACCGCCAGCCGGGTTTCTTCTCTCTCGCCCAGCGCGAACGCCGCCGGCTCCGGCAAGACCGCCTCGCCACGCCTGCTCGCCTTGCGCCGGCTCGCCCTCGTTGCGGTGGTGACCTTCGGCTCGGCGCTCCTTGGGCATCTCACCCGCCCGGCCGGCTTCCTCGCCTCGTTCTGGATCGCCAACGCAGTCCTGATCGGTCTCCTGGTGCGCAATCCGCGCCTCGCCACGCCGACAGCCTGGCTTGCCATCGCAGGCGGCTATCTCGCCGCCGATCTCTCAATGGGCGGCGGTTTCCTGCTGACGCTCTGGCTGACGGCCGCCAATCTCGCCGGCGTCATTGCCGGCTTCCTGCTCTTTCGCCGCATCAGCCCGGTCGACCGCCGGCTGCAGCGCCCGCAATCCCTGCTGTTCCTGCTGCTGATCAGTGTCGCCGCGGCGGTCGCAGCCGCCATCGTCGGCAGCGGCAGCATCGTCGTCTTCTACGGCGGCAGCCTGAGGCACGCCATCGAGCTCTATTTGACGAGCGAGCTCGCCAGCAATCTGATGATCCTGCCGCTGGCTCTGACCGCCCCGCCCTTGCAGACCCTGAGGCTGCGAGTCGGCGCGATCTGGCGCTCGGCCCGTGCGCTGCTGCCGCTGGCCACCCTGCTTGCCTCGATCGGGATCGGCACCTTGATCGGCGGCCCCGGCGCGGCGTCGGTCCCGGTTCCGGCGCTGCTCTGGTGTGCGCTGAGCTACGGCATCTTCCCGACGGCGCTGCTCACCTTCGCGACCGGCCTGTGGCAGAGCACGGCGCTGGCGACCAGCCTGCCGCCGAGCTCGGCCGAATTCCTGCCGACCGTGATCTCCCATCGCCTCAGCCTGGCGCTCCTGGCGCTCGGGCCGATCATGGTCTCCAGCATCAACAGCGGGCGCCGGGTTCTGCTGCGCGAGCTGAACCGCGCCGCCAATGAGGACACGCTGACCAAGACGCTGTCGCGGCGTGCCTTCCTCCAGCGCAGCGAGGCCGCTCTGGCCGAGAGCGCGGCCCGGGACGGTGTGGCCTCGCTGCTGATGCTCGACATCGACCGCTTCAAGCGCATCAATGACGAGCATGGTCATGCGGCAGGCGATACGGCGCTGGTCGCGATCGCGCGCCAACTCGCGGCCGTGCTGCGGCCACAGGACCTGTTCGGGCGGATGGGCGGCGAGGAGTTCGCGATCCTGCTGCCGGAGATCTCTCCCGACGATGCAAGAGGCGTCGCCGAGCGGCTGCGCGCAGCCTGCGATCAATTGGAGCTGACGCTGGACGACGGCCGGACGATCAAGGTCACCACCAGCATCGGCCTGGCCAGTGGGAAGGCCATGCAGGTCTCGCTTCAGGGCCTGCTGAAGCAGGCCGACGACGCGCTCTATGCCGCCAAGCGCGAAGGCCGCAATCGCGTGATCGAGGCGGCGCCGGTCGCGGCCTGAACCGCAGCAGACCGAAGGGGCTCCCCGGCGCGGCCCACCGCTTCTGCTATTTCTCCCTGATCGAGAGCCCGTTCTTGCCGACCGAGATCTCGACGCCCTCCGGCTGCTTCTTCTCCTGGTAGAGCGCATAGCCCGTCGCGGCGAGGCCGGCGACGAGCAGGCCGACGAGGAGGAAGAGCAGGTTACGCGAGATGGTCATGAAACAGGGCTCCAATCATGAGAAAGCGCCGCTCTCGCGCGGCGCCATGACTGGAACGCGCCTATTCGCCGACGGTTCCCGGGGAAACGCCGCGCTCCATGCCGGTCGCCCCGGCCTCGCGCGCCTCGGCGCCGGCTGCGAGCCGGCCGAGCCAGGCCACCGCGACGCTCGACCAGGTGATGCCGAGGCACCAGCCGCCGAGCACGTCGCTCGGCCAGTGCACACCGAGATAAATCCGGCTGACGCCGATCGCGATGATCAGGATCCAGGCGACCCAGAGACAGATCCGCGAGATATCGGCCCGGCGCGATGCGATACCGACGAAGCCGGCGATGCCGAGCAGCACCACTGCCGAGAGAAAGGCGTGCCCACTCGGAAAGCTCGCCGTGAAGGTCAGGGCCGCGTGCTCGACGATGTCGGGGCGCTCGCGGCCGATCCCGATCTTCAGCAGCGTGCTGGCCGCGACAGCCGAGAGCACCGTCAGGATGAGTCCGAGCGCCAGGCGCCAATGGCCGCATAGTCGCAAGGTCAGGGCTGCCACCACCATCATGGTGCCGAGCGCGACGAAGCTGCCGAGCGCGGTGACGTCGCGCATCATCTCGCGGAACCAGGCCGGGCCAAGCGGCGTCGAGGGATCGGCCGCGTCGCGAAACAGCATGACCAGCCTGCTGTCGAAGGCGAAATCGCGGCCGGCGATGACGAAGATCGCAAGACCAAGGAAGCCGAAAGCCGCGGCGGTCGGCAGGAGGAAACGCGGCTGCAGGAGGAACATCGAGAGCTATCCAGGCGGAAGTGGCGGCTGCCTATGACGAAAGCATGTTCAGATTTCGGCCGGCCGCGCAGCGATGACCTGCAACGCGGCCGGCAGCAACCGATAATCGAGCGAGCCGGCGCGACGCTCGACCTCGCCATCGAAGGTGACATGGCCACGCCTCTTGTCACGGCGGGTCAGCGTCACCGCCTCGGCGGTCAGTGAGACGAGATTATGCGAGGTGCGCCAGCTGCCGGTCAGCATCGAGAGCGCCGCCTTGGTCCGCGAGAGCAGGCCGCCGGTGTCGAGGATATGGACTTCGAGCTGGCCGCCATCGAGCCGGTTGCGCCGCCAGTCGGCGCCATCGAACTGGTTGACCGTGACCAGCACGGCGTCGGCCTCGACCTGACGCTGCACGCCGCCGATCTCCAACTCGATGCGGATCGGACGGGTGAACAGGATCGACCGCCCCGCCGCGAAGGCGAAGGCGATGGCGCGGCTGAAGGGGAAGCGCCGGCGGGCCTGTTCGCGCTCGCGCGCCATCAGGCTGAAGAAGCCCATGCCGGAAATCGAATGGAAGGGGCGCCCGTTGATGCTGCCGAGATCCATGGCGACCGGCTTGCCCCGGCACAGCGCCGAAACCTGCTCCTCGATGGTGCCGAGCAGGCCGAGATCGCGGCCGAGCACATTGACCGTGCCCAGCGGCAGGATGCCGACCGGCCTCGGGCATTCCAGCAGCACGGGCAAGGCGCCGTTCACGGTGCCGTCGCCGCCGGCGATCACCGGCGTGACCGCTCGATCGTCGACCGCGGCGCGCAGACGCTCCTCGATCGCGCGCGGCGGCAAAAGCTCGACCTCGGCATAGCAGCCGGCCGCGGCGAAAGCCGCCTCGATGCGGCGCGCGAAATTCCCCACCCCCGCCTCCAGGACGGAGCCGGCGCGCGCATTGCCGATGACGCGAAAGCGGCGTGGCTGCGTCTTGGTGTCGGGCTCTACCGGTAGTTCCGACAGTTTCTCCATGATCAGGCGGCGATATGCCCCCCCCTGTCGCCGGGCACAAGGCGGGGCGATGCCGGCGAAGCCGAGATCTGGCGAGCGCCTGCCCCAACCTCCTCGGTGACGACTTCGAAGCGCTGCAGGACATGGGAGCCGAAGGAGTTCAGCATCGGCAAGTCGGTGGCGTCGCGGCCGCGGGCGATGACCACCCTGCCGATACGCGGCTGATGGTGCCGCGCATCGATCGTGTACCAGCGCCCGTCGAGCCAGACCTCGCACCAGGCGTTGAAATCCATCGGCGCCGGATTCGGCGGCACGCCGATATCGCCGAGATAGCCGTTGCAATAGCGCGCGGGGATGTTGAGGCAGCGGCAGAAGGCAACTGCGAGATGCGCGAAATCACGGCAGACGCCGATGCGCTCCTCATAGGCCTCGGCGGCGGTGCGCGTGCTGCGGGCGAAGGCATAGCCGAACGTCAGGTGGTTGTGGACGAAATCGACGATCGCCTGCACCCTGCCCCAACCCGGCTGGAGATGGCCGAACAGGGACCAGGCCGTATCCATCAGCTTGTCGGTCTCGCAATAGCGGCTACCGAGCAGGAAACCCATCAGTTCGGCGGGAATCTCGGCCGGCGAGAGCTGGCGCGCATCCGGCGCCGTGACGTCCGGCCTACCGCAATCATAGATCAAACCGCTCGCTTCGAGCCGAACGCCGCCTGCCGGCACGACCATGCGGCGGCAGATATTGCCGAACGAGTCGAAATGCCGCTCGACCGGCAATGAAGCGCCGGTGTCCAGCAGGGCGGTCACGCGCATCTCGTCCGGCTCGAGCAGATCGTGGCGCCGCGAGGGGTGGATGTCGAGCATGGTCACCAGCGTGGTCGGCCGGTCACAGACGATCTCGATGCGATAGCCGTAGCGGATCTGCATTCCCGTCTCCTCGATCGCTCTGGGTTTTGCCGTTCGCGGCCGTTGCGGCCGTGCTGGGCCAGCGCGACAGGGGCCTGCCCCGAGCGCTGGCCATCGCCCTAAAAAAGATGCGGGCCTTTCGGCCCGCATCACGCTGTCGCGGCGATCCGGCTGGGGGGATAGCAATCGCCGCGACCTGCGCCTTGGAGAAGCGAAGGCCACCTCGGCCGTCACATCATCCAGTAGGGCATGGTGCCGTAGTAGTCGTGCACGCGCTTGCCATAGTCCTTGTCGTGCCAGTCGGGCTCGCCGTCGCTGTCATACATCGGCGCCGCCTCGAGCTTCTCGCGGGTCAGCGGCACGACATAGCCGCCGCGATCGACATCGTAGTCGAGCATGCTCCACGGGACCGGGTGATACTTCTCACCGAGACCGAGGAAGCCACCGAACGACATGATCGCGTAGGCGACCTTGCCCGTCGCCTTGTCGAGCATGACGTCGTAGATCGAGCCGAGATGCTCTCCTGCGGTATTGTAGACATCGGTACCCGCGACGCGCGCTCCGGCGATCAGCGGATTCGCGGTGGTCGCAGCGGTCATCGTTGCGCTCATTCTTCCCTCCATAGAACTCATGGGCCCGTACGAACCGGCCTGCCAAATCAACGCCGCAACCTGATCGCTGTTCCACGGCAGGAGAGACAAATTCGAAGAATCGGCCAGCCGGACGGTCAGTTAGGCTAAGAGGCCGGCATTGCAGTTCGGGAGCCGCTGCCCGCGGGCCCTGGAACCTTTGCCGGCGCGGCTCGTTGATGCCGCAGGTGATGGGCCGTCGCCGCGTCCTGCGGTGGCTGCCCGGAGCGGGTCGGAGCATGCCCCGGCGAAAGACGACACCAGCCGAGGAGGCGAGGCAGCCCTCCCAGCCTCCGGCTCAAAGCAAGGACCACAGCCATGAAAAAGCTCATCATCGTCGCCTTGGCCGCTGTATCCCTCGGCGCCTGTACGGCGCGTGAGGAAAACACGGCGACCGGCGCGCTGATCGGTGCCGGCACGGGCGCCGTCATCGGCGGGCTTGCCACCGGCCGCGCCGGAGGCGCGGCGGCGGGCGCTGCAATCGGCGGCGTCGGCGGTGCCATCATCGGCAATGCGACCACCCGCGACCGGGTTTGCGTCGGCCGCGACGAATGGGGACGGCGCGTAAGCTACGCCTGCTGAGCCAAGGACGAGGACAGCGAAGGCAAGGACAGCGAAGGAACGAGACGCGGCGCAGCGGGCGGCCTGAACACTGCCCGCAGCCGCTCATCCGACCGACCTGCCGCCGCAGGAGCTAGACTTTGCCGTAGGGGCCGAAACGTCCGACGAAGCGATGCCGGCCGCCCGGATAGAGCAGGCGGACGGCTGTGACCGGCTCGCCCTGGTTCCAGGTGCGCCGTTCGACCAGCAGACAGGGATCGCCTTCGGCGATGGCGAGAAGCTCGGCCTGTTCGGCCGTCGCGGCGACGGCGCTGATCGCATGCTCGGCCTGCGACCAGAGACTGTTCTGCAGCAGCCAGTCGCCCGGCGGGATGGTGGAAAAGTCCTCCTGCGCGGCCGCCGGAACAGTCGCGAGGTGAATGACGCGCTCCTCCAGAACATGCGGCACGCCGTCTGCCCAATGCAGCACGGAGAGGTGCACGACATCGACCGCGCGCCCGAGTTCGAAAAGGCTCACGACAGGCCGCTGCGCCCGCCCGTCGCGACGCTGCAGGACGGTGAGCGCATAGGCATGGCCGAGACCGCGCACCTCTTCGGGGATCGAGAGGATGTCGAGCATGGCGTGGCTTGCCGGCGGGCTCGCGACGATCGTGCCGGAGCGGCGCCGACGGGTGATCAACCCTTCACGCGCGAGTTGGACGAGAGCTCGATGCACGGTCATCCGCGAAGCGCCGAGCCGCTCCATCAGGGCATGCTCGGGCGGTACCGCCGTGCCCGGCGGCCAGACCCCGTTCAGGATGAGATCGCGGATGGCGCGCCGGATCTGGTCATAGAGCGGACCGACGCCATCGAGAGCTACGGCGTCGATCTGGCTTGCGGACATGGGCTCTTTCCGGCTCAGGC
The DNA here is from genome assembly GCF_017308075.1 of Allobosea sp. Lineage (GTDB taxonomy): Bacteria > Pseudomonadota > Alphaproteobacteria > Rhizobiales > Beijerinckiaceae > Allobosea. Next base: position 147,723 of record NZ_JAFKFX010000023.1, on the reverse strand, counting down.
GAGCAGATTTCGGATGGCTGCGCCATAGCGCGCGGCGATGCGCGCCCGGTCAATGTGTCGGCCGCCGCTGACCACAGGCTTTCCACCGACGATCACGGTCTCGACCGGCAGGGCGGGCGCCGCGAAGACCGCACTGTCGAGCGCGAAGTCGCCGGACTTTCCGACCACGGCCGGATGGTCGGCAGCGAGCGTCACGAGATCGGCCCTCGCTCCCGGGGCGATGACGCCGATGGCCCGCCCGCAAGCTTGGGCGCCGCCGGCGCAGGCATCCTGCCAGAGCCTGACGCCGGCCGGGGTGCCGGCTTCGGCCCAGAGCGCGCGGCGCCGGTCGCGCAGGCGCTGCGAATACTCCAGCAGCCGCAATTCGCCGCCTGCGCCGATCTCGATATTGGAGTCGCTACCGACGCCGATGCGCCCGCCGGCGCCGCGATAACGCACGCCGTCGAAGATGCCGTCGCCGAGATTGGCCTCGGTGATCGGGCACAGGCCCGCCACCGCAGCGCTGCGCGCCATGGCGTCGCGCTCGGCATCGCTCAGATGCGTCGCATGGATCAGACACCAGCGCTCGTCGACGGCGACGCTCTCCAGCAGGAGCTCGACCGGGCGGCGGCCGGTGATCGCGATGCTGTCCTCGACCTCGCGCATCTGCTCGGCGACATGAATGTGAACCGGCGTTTCGGGCCTGAGCCCCGCAATCCAGGGCAAATCGTCGAGCGCCACCGCCCGCAGCGAATGCGGCGCGACGCCGACGCGCGCATCCGGCAAGGATGCGACCGCCCTCTCGCTGCCTTCCAGAAGCCGCAGATAGGCGTCGCGGTCGTTGAGGAAGCGGCGTTGGCCGGGCGCCGCCGGCGCCCCCCCGAAATTGCCGTAGCGATAAAGCACCGGCAGCAGGGTCAGTCCGATGCCGGTCTCGCCCGCCGCCGCGGCGATCGCCTCGCCCATCGCGGCGATGTCAGCGTAGGCGCGACCATCCTTGTCGTGATGCAGGTAGTGGAACTCGGCGAGCGCGGTGAAGCCGCCTTCGAGCATCTCGACCATGGCCTGGGCGGCAATGGCCTGCACGTCCTCAGGGTCGAGCCGGTCGAGGAAGCGATACATCACCTCGCGCCAGGTCCAGAACGAATCCTCGGAAGCGCCGCGCCGTTCGGACAGGCCGGCCATGCCGCGCTGGAAGGTGTGGCTGTGCAGATTGGGCAGTCCGGGCAAGGTCAACCCCGACAGTCGTGTCGCTGCCGCCGGGGCCGCGCCATCACGGGAGACCGAGGCGATGACGCCGTCCTCGACATGCAACGTGACGCCCCGGGCAAATCCCTCCGGCAGCAACGCTTCCTCGAGATACAGTTCCTGCCTGACCGCCATGCCATCCACCTCTCTAATTGCATATGCAATTAAACGCTTGCCTTTTGCATATGCAATTGGCTAGCTTACCCGGAACGAAAGCGAAGTCGAGAGGGCGCGACGGGCAATGGCGGCGGAAACGTCTTTGAGCTGCGATCGGCTCTGGCTGAATGCGCGAGTGGCGACGATGGCCGAAGGTGCCTCCTCCGCCTATGGCGCAATCGAGGACGGGCTCATCGCAGCACGGGACGGGCGCATCGTCCATGTCGGCCCGCGCGCGACGGCGCCGACCTTTTCGGCGGCCGAGACCATCGATTGCGAGGGCCGCTGGATCACGCCCGGGCTGATCGATTGCCACACCCATCTCGTCTATGGTGGCGACCGCGCCCATGAGTTCGAGCTGCGTCTCAAGGGCGCGAGCTATGAGGAGATCGCCCGCGCCGGTGGCGGCATCGTCTCCTCGGTCAAGGCGACGCGCGCGGCGAGCCAGGACGAGCTCTTCGCCAGTGCCGACAAGCGCCTCGCCGCGCTGATCGCCGAGGGCGTCACCACCGTCGAGATCAAGTCGGGCTACGGGCTCGACACCGAAAGCGAGGTGAAGGTGCTCGCCGTCGCCCGTCGGCTCGGCCGCGAGCGCCCGGTCCGGGTCGTCACCACCTTCCTCGGCGCACATGCCGTGCCGCCCGAGTTCAAGGGCCGTTCCGGCGACTATATCGACCTCGTCGCCGGGCCGATGCTCGATGCCGTCGCGGCCGGCGACCTCGCCGATGCCGTCGACGTGTTCTGCGAGGGCATCGCCTTCTCGCCCGAAGAGACCGCGCGTGTCTTCGCCGCGGCCAAGGCCAAGGGGCTGGCGATCAAGATCCATGCCGAGCAGCTCTCCAATCTCGGCGGGGCCGCGCTCGCCGCCGGCATGGGCGCGCTCTCGGCCGACCATCTCGAACATCTCGACGAGGCCGGAGTCGTCGCCATGGCGAAAACCGGCACCGTCGCGGTGATCCTGCCCGGAGCCTTCTACTTCCTGCGCGAGACGGTGAAGCCGCCGATCGAAATGCTCAGGAAGCATGGCGTACCGATCGCGCTCGCCACCGACGCCAATCCCGGCACCTCGCCGCTGACCTCGCCGCTCATGACCATGAACATGGGCTGCACCTTGTTCCGGCTGACGCCAGAGGAGGCGCTGGCCGGCATGACCCGGAATGCGGCGCTCGCCCTAGGACTTCAAGACCAGACCGGTACGCTGGAGACCGGCAAGGCCTGCGATCTCGCGATCTGGGAGATCGAGCGCCCGGCCGAGCTCGCCTACCGCATCGGCTTCAACCCGCTTCACACCCGCATCCGGAACGGCCAATGACCACGCTTTCGCTCACTCCCGGCGAGGCTCGCCTCGCCGACTGGCGCCATGTCCTGGACGGCGCCGCCATCGCTCTTTCCGAGACCGGCGCGATCGCCGGCGCCCAGGCGATCGTTGACGAGATCGTCGCCAAGGGCACCGTGACCTATGGCGTCAACACCGGCTTCGGCAAGCTCGCCAGCGTCCGCATCGCCGATGCCGATCTCGCGACCTTGCAGCGCAACCTGATCCTGTCGCATGCGGTCGGGACCGGCCCCGCTTTGCCGGACGAGGTCGTCGCCCTGATCCTCGCCATGAAGGCGGCGAGCCTGGCGCGCGGCGCCTCGGGCGTGCGGCCCGACGTGGTCGAGGCGCTGGTCGGCGCACTCCAGGCCGGCGCGCTGCCGGTGGTGCCTGCCAAGGGCTCGGTCGGCGCCTCCGGCGACCTCGCCCCGCTCGCCCATCTCACCGCGGCCTTGATGGGTGTCGGCGAAATCCGGCTGAAAGGCGAGGTTCTGCCGGCCGCCGAGGCACTGAAGCGCATCGGCCAGGCGCCGCTGGCGCTCGGCGCCAAGGAAGGCCTCGCGCTGATCAATGGCACGCAGGTCTCGGCCTCGCTGGCGCTGGCCGGGCTCGCCAGCATCGCCCGCGTCTTCGATGCCGCGCTGATCGCCGGCGCGCTCTCGGTCGATGCGCTCAAAGGCTCCGACACGCCCTTCGACCCACGCATCCAGCAACTGCGCGGCCAGCCCGGCCAGATCAAGGTCGCGGCCCTGCTGCTCGACCTCGTCGCCGGCAGCGAGATCCGCGAGAGCCACCGCTTCGGCGACTCGAAGGTTCAGGACCCCTACTCGCTGCGCTGCCAGCCGCAGGTGATGGGCGCGGTGCGCGACCTCCTCGGCAATGCCGCCGCGACCCTCGCGATCGAGGCCAATGCCGTCACCGACAACCCGCTGGTGCTCGGCCCCGGCGAGATTGTCTCGGGCGGCAATTTCCACGCCGAGCCGGTCGCCTTCGCCGCCGACATGCTGGCGATGGGCGTCTGCGAGATCGGCAACCTCGCCGAGCGCCGGATCGCGCTGCTCGTCGACCCCGTGATGAGCGGCCTGCCGCCCTTCCTCGCCCGCGATGCCGGCCTCAACTCCGGCTTCATGATCGCGCAGGTGACCGCCGCCGCGCTCGCCTCCGAGAACAAGCAGAGGGCCTATCCCGCGTCGGTCGACACCATTCCCACCTCGGCCAATCAGGAAGACCATGTCTCGATGGCGACGCATGGCGCCTTCCGCCTGATCGAAATGGCGAAGAACGCGGCGAGCATCGTCGCGGTCGAACTGATGGCCGCGGCCGAAGCGATCGAGCATCACCGGCCGATGAAGACCTCGCCGCGGCTCGAGCCGGTGCTCGCGCTGATCCGCCAGAGGATCGCCCCGCTGGCCGAAGACCGCTATCTCGCGCCCGACCTCGCTGCCGCGACGGAGCTCGTGCTCTCGGGCGCGCTCGGCAAAGCCGCGGGGGTGGACAGCTTTGCGGAGCTTTCGGCGTGAGGAACTCGCCTTTTCCGTCATCGTCGGGCTTGTCCCGACCAGCCACGTCTTCGCTGATCGAGCGTGGTGTTCAAGACGTGGATGCTCGGCATAAGGCCGAGCATGACTTGGGAGACAACGCATGAGCGCCGACATCGTCTCCGTCACGCGCGGGTCCTCGCCGCTCGTCCTGTCGATGCCGCATCCCGGCACGGCCATCCCGGCCGAGGTCTCGGCGCAGCTCAATGCGCGCGGCAAACTGGTCGAGGACACCGACTGGCACATGCGCCGGCTCTATGACTTCGCCGAGCGCTTTCAGCCGACGATCGTCGAGGCCGGGCTGTCGCGCTTCGTCATCGACCTCAATCGCGACCCGGCCGGCGTCTCGCTCTATCCCGGCCAGGCGACGACCGAGCTCGTGCCGACCACCACCTTCGACGGCGCACCGATTTGGCAGACGCCTCCCGACGAGGCCGAGATCGCCCGCCGCCGCGAGGCCTATTTCCGCCCTTATCACGCGGCGCTCGCGGCCGAGATCCAGCACGCCAAGGCGCAATACGGCTTCTGCCTGCTCTGGGATTGCCACTCGATCAAATCGGTGATCCCGCGTCTGTTCGAGGGCGCGCTACCGACGCTGAACCTCGGCACCAATTCCGGCCAGAGTGCCGCGGCCGCGGTCGAAGCTGCCGCGGTGACGGCCATGGCCGGCAGCGCCTTCACCCAGGTCGTCAACGGCCGCTTCAAGGGCGGCTGGATCACCCGCCATTACGGCCACCCGGCCGACCATGTGCACGCGCTCCAGATGGAAATCGCGCTCAGCGCCTACCTCGCCGACGAAGCTCCGCCTTGGACCTTCGACGCGGCCCGCGCCGCCAGCCTGCAATCCGCCCTCTCCGCCATGATCGAGGCGGCGCTCGCCGCCGCCACCAAGCTCGAACGGACCAAGCCATGACCCGCATCGACAACAGCCGCGTCATCCGCTCGCCCCATGGCAGCACGCTTTCGGCCAAGAGCTGGCTGACCGAGGCGCCGCTGCGCATGCTGATGAACAATCTCGACCCGGATGTCGCCGAGAAGCCGGGCGAGCTCGTGGTCTATGGCGGCATCGGCCGCGCCGCCCGCACCTGGGAGGATTTCGACCGGATCTGCGCCTCGCTGCGCTCGCTCGAGGCCGACGAGACCCTGCTGGTCCAGTCCGGCAAGCCGGTCGGCATCTTCAGGACGCATCCGGACGCGCCGCGCGTGCTGATCGCGAATTCGAACCTCGTCCCGGCCTATGCCAACTGGGAGCATTTCCACCATCTCGATAAGGCCGGGCTGATGATGTACGGCCAGATGACGGCCGGCTCCTGGATCTATATCGGCACGCAGGGCATCGTTCAGGGCACCTACGAGACCTTCGTCGAGGTCGGCCGCCAGCACTATAATGGCAGCCTCAAGGGCAAATGGATCCTGACCGGCGGTCTCGGTGGCATGGGCGGGGCCCAGCCGCTCGCCGCGACCATGGCCGGCGCGTCGATGATCGCCGTCGAGTGCAAGCCGTCCTCGATCGAGTTCCGCCTGCGCACCCGCTATCTCGACGAGAAGGCGGACAGCGTCGACGAGGCCCTGAAGATCATCGAAGCTGCCCATGCCAAAGGCAAAGCCGTCTCGGTCGGCGTGCTCGGCAATGCCGCCGAGATCTTCCCGGACATGGTCCGCCGCGGCATCCGCCCGGACGTCGTCACCGACCAGACCTCGGCCCACGACCCGCTCAACGGCTATCTGCCGGCGGGCTGGACCCTGGAAGAATGGGAAGAGCGTCGGGAGCGCGACCCGGCCGGCACGATCGAAGCGGCGAAAAAGTCGATGGCCGAGCATGTCAGGGCGATGCTCGACTTCCAGCGCATGGGCGTGCCGACGCTCGACTACGGCAACAATATCCGCCAGATGGCCAAGGATATGGGCGTCGACAACGCCTTCGATTTCCCGGGCTTCGTGCCGGCCTATATCCGCCCGCTTTTCTGCCGCGGCATCGGCCCGTTCCGCTGGGCGGCGCTCTCCGGCGATCCGGAGGACATCTACCGCACCGACCAACGCGTCAAGGAGCTGCTGCCCGACGACAAGCACCTGCACAACTGGCTCGACATGGCGCGCGAGCGCATCCAATTCCAAGGCCTGCCGGCGCGGATCTGCTGGGTCGGCCTCGGCGACCGCCACCGGCTCGGCCTTGCCTTCAACGAGATGGTGGCGAAGGGCGAGCTCAAGGCCCCGGTCGTGATCGGCCGCGACCATCTCGATTCCGGCTCGGTCGCCTCGCCCAACCGCGAGACCGAGGCGATGAAGGACGGCTCGGACGCGGTCTCCGACTGGCCGCTGCTCAACGCCCTGCTCAACACCGCCGGCGGCGCGACCTGGGTCTCGCTGCACCATGGCGGCGGCGTCGGCATGGGCTATTCGCAGCATTCGGGCGTGGTCATCGTCGCCGATGGTACCCCGGAAGCGGCCAAGCGCCTTGAGCGCGTGCTCTGGAACGACCCCGCCACCGGCGTGATGCGCCACGCCGATGCCGGCTACGATATCGCGCTCGACTGCGCCAGGGAGAAGGGGCTGAAGCTGCCCGGCATCCTGGGCTGAACCCGAGTGTCATTCCGGGGCGCCCGAAGGGCGAACCCGAAACCTATGACGGGGTGCAACGTGATGGTCAGGTCGGGCTCGCCCAGTCGTGGGTTCCGGGTTCTCCGCTGCGCGGAGCCCCGGAATGACAAGGGTGGCCGCTTGAATTCGAAGGACCGATCCATGCGCATCATCCGCGCCGCCGACTGCCGGACCATGCCTTGGAAGAACGGCGGCGGGACGACGACCGAAATCGCCGTCTCGCCCGAAGGCGCTTCGCTCGCCGATTTCGACTGGCGCATCAGCATGGCCCATGTGGGCGCAGACGGGCCGTTCTCGTCCTTTCCCGGCATCGACCGGACGCTGTCGGTGCTGACCGGCTCGGGCATTACCCTCGCCTTCGGCGATGGCGAGCGTATCAAACTCGACCGCGCCAGCGCGCCCTGCCCTTTCGCCGCCGACCGGGCGGTCGAGGGGCTGCTGGTCGATGGGCCGATCGACGATCTCAACGTGATGAGCCGGCGCGGCCGCTGGCGGCACCGGGTCAAGCGCTTGTCAGGCGCAGGCTCGCTCAGCGCAGCCGAGGGCCTGCTGGTGCTGGTCGCCCGTCGCGGCGACTGGCTGGTGAACGGCACGGCGCTACCCGCCGGCGACAGCGGGGTTTTGGATGCGCCCGGTCGTGTCGAGCTTGCCGTGAGCGGCGGTCAGGCGGAGCTCTTCGCGATCTGGTTGACGTCAATATAGGCAGGCGCGGGATCCCCTCTCCCGGATGCGAGAGGGGTAGGGGTGAGGGACCGCCGCTAGTTATTGGAATGCAACGGCGCCGCTGCGACCTCTATCGGTAAGGGCGGGCCCTCATCCCTGCCCTTCTCCCACACGGGAGAAGGGTGCCCCACGCCCTACCGGAACCTACGCCGCCCGCCTCGGCTGCGGACCGACATAGACCGATTGCGGCCGGATCAAGCGGCCGGTCTCGATCTGCTCGCGGGCATGGGCGAGCCAGCCTGTGGTGCGGCCGAGGGCGAAGACGCAGGTGAAGGCCTCCGGCGGGAAGCCGAGCGCCTCCAGCAGCAGCGCCGTGTAGAACTCGACATTGGTCTCGAGCGAACGGCCCGGCTTGCGCTCGCGCAGGATGGCGAGCGCCGCCTGCTCGACCGCCTCGGCATGGCGCAGGCGTCCAGCATCGGCGCCGAGCCGGGTGATCGCCTGCTTCAGCGCATCGGCGCGCGGATCGCGGACGCGATAGATGCGATGACCGAAGCCCATCAGGCGCTCGCCGCGTTCCAAGGCTGCCTCCAGCCAGGGACGGGCATTTGCGGGCTCGCCGATAGCGTCGAGCATCTCGATCACCGGCCCCGGCGCGCCGCCATGCAGCGGCCCCTTCAGGGCACTGATCCCGGCCAGCACCGCCGAGACCAGCCCGGCCCGGGTCGAGGCGACGACGCGCGCAGCGAAGGTCGAGGCATTGAGGCCGTGATCGGCGACGGTGACGAGATAGCTGTCGAGCGCCGCGGCCTGCGCCGTCGTCGGCACCTCGCCGCGCAGCATGCGCAGCGTATCGGCCGACTGCGACAGCGACGGATCGGGGACGATCGCGGGAAGCCCACGCTGCCTGCGCACGGCAGCAGCGGTGAAGACGGCAGGTGCGGCGAGAAGCTTCAGTGCGGTCTCACCATCCTCGCCATCGGCGATCTGCGCGGTCCAGGCGCGAATGGCCTCGACCGGCCCGAGATCATCCGACAGCGCGGTGCGCTCGACGATGCCGAAGAGATCGGCGCGGGCCTGGCCAAGCGCTGCCGTCAGGTCGGGCCCCTGCGGCAGGCCGGGCAGCAGGCCATCGAGCATCAGCGCCGCCATCTCTTCGAAGCTGGTACGGCCCGCAAGCTCAGCGAGGCTGTGGCCGCGGATCACCAGGCGGCCAGCAGCGCCATCGACCTCCGAGAGCACGGTATGGGCGGCAACGACGTCATCGAGACCATCGGACATATCGGAAACTCCTCGGGAACAGTAACCGCGAAGATCGCCTCCCGCATTGCAGCAATCAATCTTGAACAATATAATCAATATATATCGGTGGGAGGCAGAGCATGCAGGACTGGCTGACCGCGCAGGAGGCGATGGCGCGGCTGCGCCTGAAGCCACAGACGCTCTATGCCTATGTCAGCCGCGGGTTGATCGAAGCGCGCGACGACAGCGAAGATTCGCGCCGCAGCCTCTACCGGGCGGAGGATGTCGCCCGGCTGGAGCACCGCAAGGCACGCGGCCGGCGCCCGGCCGCGATCGCCGAGGACACGATCGCCTATGGCGAGCCGGTACTCGCCTCCGGCATCACCACGATCGAGCGCGGCGGGCTCTGGTATCGCGGGCAGGATGCGGTGCGCCTCGCCGAGAGCGCCAGGCTGGAGGATATCGCGCGCCTGCTCTGGGATTGCGGCACGCAGCGCTTCCCCCCTTTGGCGACGCTCGTGCCGCCGGGCGAGCCGCTGGCGCGGGTCTTCGCGGTCATCGCCGCACGAGCCGCGAGCGACCGGCCAATGGCCGGCCGCGCCAAGAAGGCGCTCTATCTCGAAGCTGCCGCCGTGCTCGACGCGCTGGTCGACGCCATCGCCGGCGGGCCGGGCGCAGGGCCGATCCATGCGAGGCTGGCACGAGCCTGGGGCTGCGAGGCCGACGGCGCCGAGCCGATCCGGCGGGCGCTGGTGCTGCTCGCCGATCATGAACTCAACGCCTCGACTTTCGCGGCCCGCGTCACTGCCTCGACCGGCGCCTCGCTCGCCGCCTGCGCCATGGCCGGTCTCGCCGCGCTCTCCGGCCCCCTGCATGGCGGCGTCGCGCCGCGCGTGCTGGCGCTGATGCGGGACATTGAACGCGACGGGCTGGAGGCGACCGTGGCCGCGCGACTGGAAACCGGCGCGGGGCTGCCCGGTTTCGGCCACCCGCTCTATTCCGACGGGGATCCCAGGGCGCGGGCGCTGCTCGCAGCCTTCGAGGCACCGTCAGGCTATGCGCAGGCGCAGGCCGCCATCGGCGCGCTGACGGGTGAGGAGCCGAACATCGATTTCGCGCTGGCGGCGCTCGCCGCGCGGTTCGAACTGCGGCCGGATGCACCCTTCCAGATCTTCGCCGCCGCCCGCTGCACGGGCTGGCTCGCCCATGCGCTGGAGCAGAACGAGACCGGAAGACTGATCCGGCCGCGTGCCCGCTATGTCGGCCTGGCCCCGACGACTGCGTCCGGCACCATGTAGTCGCGCGTCATCGGCAGGGTGTCGAGGCGCTTGGCGAGCTGGAGCTGGAAGACCACCAGCCCGTCATAGCGGAAGCTCGCTTCCGAGGCCGCAAGGTAGAATTCCCACATCCGAGCGAAGCGCTCGTCATACATTGCGACAGCCTCGCCGCGGCGCGCCAGGAAGCGCTCGCGCCAGGCCTTCAGCGTCTGGGCGTAATGCAGGCGCAGCACCTCGACATCGGTGATGACCAGCCCTTCCTTCTCGACGGCGGCCGATATCTCCGACAGAGCCGGGATATAGCCGCCGGGGAAGATGTGCTTGGCGATGAAGGGGTTGGTCGCACCCGGCGGCGTGGCGCGCCCGATCGTATGGATCAGCGCGACGCCATCATCGACAAGCAGCTCCGAAATCTTGCGGAAGTAATCGCGATAGTAGCCGACACCGACATGCTCGAACATGCCGACCGAGACGACGCGGTCGAAGCGCTCCTTCACGTCGCGATAGTCCTGGAGGCGGAACTCGACCGGCAGGCCGGATTCGGCGGCTCGCTCACTGGAACGCGCGAACTGCTCCTCCGACAGGGTGATGCCGGTGACGTGGCCGCCGGTCTGGCGGGCGATGCTGAGGCCGAGCCCGCCCCAGCCGCTGCCTATGTCGAGAACCCGCTGGCCGGGCTCCAGTGCGAGCTTCGCGGCGATCCGACGCTTTTTGGCCTCCTGGGCCTCCTCCAACGTGGCGTCCGGCCGCTCGAAGAAGGCGCAGGAATATTGCTGGTCCGTATCGAGAAAGAGCTCGAAGAAGGCGCGCTTGAGATCGTAATGGTGGTGGACGTTGCTCTTCGCCCAGCTCGGGGTGTTGTGCTGCTTGATGCGGCGGATCGAAGTCCGCAGCCGCCCCAATGCCCCGGCCCAGGCCGAGGGCGGTTGACGCGAGAGCCCGCAGACCAGGGCCTCGAGCAATTGATAGAGTGTGCCGCGCTCGACGATGACGCGGCCATCCATCACCGCCTCGCCCAGGGCGAGCTCGGGATCGAGCGCGAGCCGCCATTCGGTCTCGCGATCGGCGATCCGCAACCTGACGGCCGCGGTCGAGCCCGACCCGGCCGAATGCAGCGATCCATCGGCGAAGACGACGTCGATCCTAGGCTCCCGGACCAGCCGGGACAGCATCCTTGCAATCAGTGCGCGCATGGCCCCACCTCATGGCAGTGCCCCTTTGCAGGCGAAGATGGCAATGGCGCCCCGCCTTGCGGGAGGTGGGCCAATGCAATTCTGCTCTACCCGGACCGCATATCGCGGCGGCCAGCCCCATTTGCAGGAAAGATGGGGGCGAGCTTCGCCTGTCGCCAGTGCCGCCGGGCCCTCCGCCTCCGCAAGCGCAGCGCGGTACGGCCGCGGCGCCCGCCTCAGTGTCCCTCGGCCGCCAGCACGGCCTCGACACGGATCTCCTCGACCAGCCGCTCCTTGAGCGCGACGAAGTCCGGCGTGGTCTTGATCGTGTAGGGGCGCGGATGCGGCAGGTCGATGGCGATGTCGGCCTTGATCCGGCCCGGCCTCGCACTCATCACCACCACGCGCGAGCCGACGAAGATCGCCTCCTCGATGTCGTGAGTGACGAAGAGCACGGTCTTCTGCTCGCGCTCCCAGATGCCGAGCAGCATTTCCTGCATCAGGGCGCGGGTCTGGTTGTCGAGCGCGCCGAAGGGCTCGTCGAGCAGCAGGATTTTTGGATCGTTGGCCAGCGCTCTTGCGATCGCGGTGCGCTGCTGCATGCCGCCGGAAAGCTGCTTGGGGAAATGATCGACGAAGCCGGAAAGACCGACGCGCTCCGCCCATTTGCGGGCGATGTCGAGCCGCTCGCGTTCCGGCACGCCCTTCTCGCGCAGGCCGAAGGCGATGTTCTCGACCACGGTCAGCCAGGGAAAGAGCGTGTAGCTCTGGAAGACGAAGCCGCGATCGGCTCCCGGCCCGGTGACCGGCGCACCGTCGAGCAGGATCTTGCCCTCGCTCGCCGTCTCGAGCCCGCCGATGATGCGCAGCAGCGTCGACTTCCCGCAGCCGGAAGGACCGAGGATCGTGATGAAGTCGTTGTCGGCGACCTTCAGCGAAGTCGGCATCAACGCGCGCGTCGGCTCGCCCTTGCCGCGCGCCGGGAAGACCTTGCCGACCTGGTCGATCAGAAGCTTGCTCATGCCTGCGCCCATGGAAACAGGCGCTGGTTGACCGCCTTGAACAGGAAATCGGAGATCAGGCCGATCAGGCCGATGACGATGATGCCGAAGATGATCTGCCCGGTGTTGAGCAGCGCCTGGCTGTCGACGATCATGTGGCCGATGCCGGAGGAGGAGCCGATCAGCTCGGCGACGATGACATAGGTCCAGGCCCAGCCGAGCACGAGGCGGAAGATCTCGGCGATCTCGGGCGCGGCATTGGGCAGCAGCACCCGGCGCACCACCGAGGCGTCGCTCGCCCCCAGCGTATAGGCGGCGTCGACCAGATCGCGCCGGACCCCGCCGACCGAGACCGCGATCATCAGGATCAGCTGGAAGACCGAGCCGATGAAGATCACGAGCAGCTTCTGGGTCTCGCCTATGCCGGCCCAGAGGATCAGCAGCGGAATGAAAGCCGAGGCCGGCAGATAGCGCGCGAAGGAGACGAAGGGCTCGAGGAAGGCCTCGACCGGCTTGTAGGCGCCCATCAGGATGCCGAGCGGCAGCGCCACCAGAACGGCAAGGACGAAGCCGCCGAGTACGCGCCAGATCGTCATGCCGATATCGAACATGAAGCCGTGGACGGTGAGCAGGTTCCAGCCCTCCGCGACCATGGTCAGCGGGTCGGCGAGGAAGAGCTTCTGGACGAAGCCGCCGAAGGTCGCGACCGACCAGAAGGCGACGAAAAGCGCGAAGAAGGCGACGCCGTAGCCGATGCGGACGCCGCCGGAGACCGGCTGGAGGGGTTTCATCGTCAGGAATTCGTTTCTTTCACGAGTGCCGCGAGTTCGTGCCAGGGCTCGATGGACCAGAAGCCGGATGCAGCGCCGGAGGTGGAAGGCAGAATGAAGACGCGGCTTCCTACAAGGAGGGATGGCTGGAGACCATAGGCGAGCTTAAGTCCCCTCTTCTCTCCCAGCGCTGCCTGAGCAGCACGCTTGCCATTGAAAGCGACGACCGCCGGCGCGTGCAGACGAAGCTTGGCCAAGAAGCCGGCGATGTCGAAATGCTGGCGCATCAATGCCGTGTCGGGCCCGGAGGTCCCCTTCGCGACATCGGTGAAGCCGATGCCGTATCGCGGCAGATCCGGGAAATCCGCCGGGCCAAGCGGCTGAGGAATCAGCCCGGTCTCGAACAGGGTTTTCCAGAACTTGTTGCCGGGTCCAGCATAGTAGGCGCCCCGCCGGGCGGAAGCCGCCCCGGCCTGCGTGCCGCAGAACACGACACGCAGACCGGCGGTCAGCACATCCGGCAGGATTTCATCGCTCACTTGCCGGCGACGTATTTCGTCTCGACCAGCGTGTTGATGTCGGGCTTCGTCTTGATCAGGCCGATCTCGAGCAGGAGATCGGCCGCCTTGTTGGTGAAGGCCTGCCAGTCGCCGGAAAAGAACTTCTTGTTGCCCTCGGCATCAGACCAGCGCAGGAAGCCCGCCGACTTGCCGAACTGCTCGCCCGACTGCTTCACGTCGGCGCCCATGATGCCATAAGCCTTGTCCTTCTCGGCCTTGATCATCTCGAGCGCTTCGAAATAGCTCTTGGTCAGCGCCTGTGCGGCAGCGTCGTTCTCGCTCAGGAATTTCGGCGTGCAGCCGAAAGTGTCCATCACCATCGGGTAGTCGAGCGTGGTGGCGATGATCTTGCCGGAATCGGGCTTCTCGCGCACTGCCGAGAGATAGGGCTCATAGGTCATCGCGGCGTCGTTCTGGCCGGCGATGAAGGCCTGGGCCGCCGGACCCGGCTCCATGTTGACGACCTTGACGTCCTTCACCGACATGCCGTTCTCCTTGAGGAACCAGGCAAGGGCGAAATAGGGCGAGGTTCCCGGCGCCGAGGCGGCGACCGTCTTGCCCTTGAGATCCTTGATCGAGCCCGTCGACGAGCGCACCGCCATGCCGTCTGCGCCATAGCTCTTGTCGAGCTGGAAGATCTGCTTGGTCTTGATGCCGGCGGCGTCCCAGACGATCCAGGTCTCGACCGTGGTCGCGGCGCACTGGATATCGCCCGAAGCGATGGCGAGGTGACGGTCCTTCTGCGGGATCTTCTTGATCGTCACGTCGAGGCCGTTCTTCGCGAAGATGCCGGCTTCCTTGGCCAGCGTCAGCGGCGCGAAACCGGTCCAGCCGGACATGCCGATCGTCAGCTTGGTCTGCGCCTGTGCGCCGCCCGCCGCCAGGAGCGCCGCGAGCCCGAGGCCCGCCACCGCTCCGATACGCTTCATATCCGTCATTCGAAACCCTTCCCCTGATATCTGCGCCGGCCTTGCGCGGGCGGAGCTGAACCCAGCCTCGTCGTGGCACGATGCAAGCTTTGTTCCAAGGCAAGTTAAATGCCTATGCAAATCAGTCAAGCCGGCATCAACGACGCTGGGGGAGGCAATGAATTTCTCTTGTTTGACAGCAGGGGGGATATTTCATCCCCTCGCCTCCCCGGCGCGCAGCGCCAAATGGACGAGGTTTCCCGAATGAACGGCGCCGATCGCCTCTGCGACACTCTCCTCATCAACGGCGTCGACGTCTGCTTCGCCAATCCCGGCACCTCCGAAATGCACTTCGTCGCGGCGCTCGACCGCAAGCCGCAGATGCGCTGCGTGCTCGGCCTGTTCGAGGGCGTGGTGACCGGCGCCGCCGACGGCTATGCCCGCATGGCCGACAAGCCGGCTGCGACCCTGCTGCATTGCGGGCCGGGCATGGCGAATGCCCTCGCCAACATGCACAACGCCAAGCGCGCCAGGACTCCGATGATCAACGTCGTCGGCGACCACGCGACCTACCATCTCCAGCATGACGCGCCGCTGACCAGCGACATCGAGGGGCTGGCCTGGCCGATGTCGCATTTCGTCCGACGCATCGAGAGTCCCGAGGATGTCGGCCCGGCGATCGGCGAGGCCTATGCCGCCTCGCTCTCCCTGCCGGGCGTCACCACGGTGATCCTACCGGCCGATTGCGCCTGGGGCAGCGTCGAGCCGGCGACGCTCGCACCGACCACGGTTCCCACCCTGAAGAGCGCCGATCCGGCACGGGTGCGCGAGATCGCGGCGCTGCTGCGCAAGCACGGCTCGCGCGCCGCGCTGATGATGACCGGCCTCGCGCTGCGCGAGGGACCGATGGAGACGGCTGCGCGGATCTGCGCCGCGACCGGGGCGCGCGTCTTCGGCCAGATGTCGAACGGGCGCATCGAGCGCGGCGCCGGCCGCGTCGCTTTGCCGAAGGTGCCCTACCCGATCGACATGGCGCTGAAGCAGCTTGAGAACGTCGACCTTTTGGTGCTGGTCGGCGCCCAGGTGCCGGTCGGCTTCTTCGCCTATCCCGGCAAGCCCGGCCGGCTGATCCATGACGGCTGCGCAGTCGAGACGCTGGCTGCGCCCGGCGACGACCTGCCCGGCGCGATCGAGGCTCTGGCTGACGAATTATCGGCCCGCGCCGTAGCGCCGGCCTTCATCGCCGAACCGGCTGCCGCTAACGGAGCGCTCCCGACCGGAGCGCTCGACGCCGACAAGGTCTGCACCATCGTCTCGACCCTGCTGCCCGAGAACAGCATCATCTGCGATGAATCGATCTCGTCGGGCCGGATGTTCTATGCGCAGTGCCATCACGCGCCGCAGCACGACTATATCCAGCTCACCGGCGGCGCGATCGGCGAAGGCATCCCGCTGGCGATCGGCGCGGCGGTCGCCTGCCCTGACCGCAAGGTCATCGGCATGCAGGCCGACGGCTCCGGGATGTATACGGTCCAGGGCCTGTGGACGCAGGCCCGCGAGAATCTCGACGTCGTCACCGTGATCTTCGCCAACCGGACCTATGCGATCCTGCATGGCGAGATGCGCGCCGTCGGCGTCAATGATTTCGGCAAGAACGCCACGCAAATGCTCAATCTCGACCAGCCGGCGCTCGACTGGGTGGCGATGGCGAAGAGCATGGGCGTCGAGGCCGGGCGCGCCACCACGGCCGAGGAGTTCACCAGGCTGTTCAAGGGCGCATTGTCGCGGAAAGGCCCGTTCCTGATCGAGGCGGTAATCTGAGCTCTCGGGCTCCTCGCCGCCGCAGAGCCTTGGCTCAACCGCGATGCAAGAGGCCGTCTCCCGACGGCCTCTTCAAGCGATCAGGGCTGCCGTGGGAAAACCAAGGCGGCGACATGACGAGCGCCATGGCGAATTCGGATGCCGATGCTTATCTCGGCGGCAGCAAGGAGGTTTGACATGACGGAACGTGCTGTACTCGCGGGCGGCTGCTTCTGGGGCATGCAGGACCTGATCCGCAAGCTCCCCGGCGTCGAGAAGACCCGTGTCGGCTACACCGGCGGCGATGTGAAGAATGCGACCTATCGCAATCACGGCAGCCATGCCGAGGGCATCGAGATCGTCTTCGACCCCGCCAGGATCGGTTACCGGCAGCTGGTCGAGTTCTTCTTCCAGATCCACGACCCGACGACGCTGAATCGCCAGGGCAACGACCTCGGCACCAGCTATCGCTCGGGGATCTACTATGTCGACGAGACGCAGAAGCAGATCGCCGAGGAGGTGATCGCTGCGGTCAACAGCTCCGGCCGCTGGCCGGGCAAGGTCGTCACAGAGGTGAAGCCCGAAGGGGATTTCTGGGAGGCCGAGCCGGAGCATCAGGACTACCTGGAACGCTATCCGGCCGGCTACACCTGCCATTGGGCTCGGCCGGACTGGGTGCTGCCGCGCCGCGAGGCGGCGGAGTAGCGAAATCTACCTTCTCCCACCAATCTCGGGCTTGCCCGAGATTGGCACTTTTGGATGCGCACGTCGGAAACGCCGGACATGCGGCGGGACAAGATGGCAGCGCGTAGCGCTGACGGATGAGAAAAGGGTCGCGTAGGCGGCCCTTTTCTCGTTTCACCCGGTCGAACCGCCCTCATCCCCTACCGGGACCTTCGTCCCGAGGGGAGAAGGAGCGCTACTTGAACCCACCCAGGAACGCATCGAGGCAATCGCCGATCGCCTCGATGGCATAGCCGCCCTCCTGCACCACCAGGGTCGGCAGCCCCATCGCCTTGACCTGGCGGCCGATGCCGCCGAAGTCGGCGGCGTCGAGCTTCAGCACGCCGATCGGATCGTCCTTATGGGCGTCGTAGCCGAGCGCCAGGACCAGCGCCTCGGCGCCGAAGTCGCGGATCGCCCGCCCGGCCCGGTCGATGGCAGCTTCCATCTCCGGCCCGGCGGCGCCATGGACGAGAGGCAGGTTGAGGTTGAAACCTTCGCCCGGTCCGTTGCCGCGCTCATCGTCATAGCCGGTGAAGAACGGGTAGTAGTTCGACGGGTCGGCATGGATCGAGACGGTCAGCACGTCGTCGCGGCGATAGAAGATCTGCTGGGTGCCGTCGCCATGATGGGCGTCGACATCGAGGATCGCGACCTTGCCGAAGCGGCTGCGCAGGCGCTGCGCGGCGATCGCCGAGTTGTTGAGGTAGCAGAAGCCGCTGGAGCGGTCGGCCCGGGCATGATGGCCGGACGGACGGCAAAGCGCATAGACGGCACGCTCACCGGCGAGCACCGCGTCGGCGGCGGAGACGGCGGTCTCGGTGGAGCGCAGGGTCGAGCGCCAGCAATGCTCGCCGATCGGTACCGAGAGATCGCCGAGATACCAGCCGAGTTGGCCGAGGAAGCCGGTCGGACGGCAGGGCGGGCGCTTGTCCTCGTCCGGCTTGCCGCTCCAATAGGGGAAGGTCGCAGGCCAGACTTCCGGCCCGCGTTCGGCCGGCAGGTCCTGCCAGCGCGCCCAGGCCGTCTCCAGGAACTGGATGAAGCCTTCGTCATGGACGGCCAGGATCGGTGCCGTGCCGTGCTGCTGCGGCGTCTCCGGGGCGACGCCGTGGCGCGCCAGCGCTGCCAGCAGCTTTTCGGTCCGCTCCGGCAGGTCCTTCGGCGGGACGACACGGCCGAAGCGCATATACTGCTGGGGATCGTGGAGCGATTGCTCGGGATGATAGAAGGCGCGCATACGGATTCGACTCGCTTCGGAACTCGGACGAGCCCCATACGGCCATGAAAAGCACGACGCCGCCAGCGCGCTGACTCAGGCTGCTGCGCTGTCGTCACGCATGGCGGCGAGCTTGGGAAGCAGGGTCGATTGCTTCAGGAGCGCGGGGACTCGGGCCGCCGCGACCGGCCGGGCATAGCGGTAGCCCTGCGCCTGCGCGCAGCCATGGCGGCGCAGAAAGGCCTCCTGCCCCGCCGTCTCGACGCCTTCGGCGACGATGCCGAGGCCGAGATCGGTGGCAAGGGCGATCATCGCGCGGACGATCGCGGCATCGTCGCCCTCCTCCTCGACCTGGCCGACGAAGCTGCGGTCGAGCTTGATCGTATCGACGGGAAAGCGCTTGAGATGGGTGAGCGAGGCGTAGCCGGTGCCGAAATCGTCGAGCGAGACATGCAGCCCCGCGGCGCGCAGCGCCCGCAAGGTGCGCTCGGCCTCGCCGGCGCTGCGGGCCAGCAAGACACTTTCCGTGACCTCGATGCCGAAGCAGCGTGTAGGCACGCCTGCGGCCGCGAGCTTGCCGAGCAGGCGTTCCGGTAACCCCGAATCTCGGAAAATGCCGGCGGAGAGGTTCACCGAGACGATGCCCGGCTCGAGCCCGGCATCGAGCCAATCGCGCAGGTCGCGCAGGACCGCGGCGACGATCGCATCGCCGATCCCGGCGGCGATCTCGACATCCTGGAAGCCCTCCTGGAAGGCAGCAGCCGGGATGATGCCGCGTTGCGGGTGGCGCCAGCGCCTCGAAGCCCGCGACCTTGCCGTCCGCGAGCCCGACCTGCGGCTGGTAGAAGGGCAGAATACGGTCTTCCCGGAGGACCTGCACCAGATCGCGGCAGATCGCGACCCGCCGGGTCATCGCAGCCTGCATCGCGGGCTCGTAGACGACCGCGATGTTGCGGCCATTGGCCTTGGCCCGATAGAGGGCGAGATCGGCATCCTTCCTTAGCTCGCCGCCGTCGCGGTCATGTTCCGGCGCGAGCGCGATGCCCAGGCTGGCGCGGGGGCTGATCATCTGTCCGGCATGTTCGCAGGGCTCGCGCAGCGCCTCGAGCAGGGCCTCGGCCTTGAGGCGAGCGCCGGCGACATCGAGCGCCTGCTGCGAGAGCACGACGAATTCGTCGCCACCGAGGCGGGCGACCATGTCGGCCGGGCCGAGCGCGCCGGCGAGCCTCGCCGCCGCCTGGAAAAGCAATTCGTCGCCGGCATCGTGGCCAAGCGTATCGTTGACCGATTTGAAGTCGTCGAGATCGATCAGGAACAGGCTGACCGTGCCGCCTGTCTCGGCCATGATATCGAGCGCTTGCTGCAGACGCTCCTGGAAGAGCAGGCGGTTCGGCAGGCCGGTCAGGTCGTCATGCGTCGCCTGCCACCTGGCGCGGGCCTCAGCCGCCTTGCGATCGGTGATGTCGACGATGCCCGCGACACGGCGAGCGCGCCATCGATCGGCACGCCGGTCGCGGTGATCAGGACATCGCGCCGGGCCCCCGCGCCGTCCCGCATCTGCGCCTCGTAGCCGGAGATCTGGTCCTGCTGCTCCAGCCTGCCCAGAATCTCGCGCCGGTCACGCTCCGCGAAAAGGATGTCCGAGACCCGTGCCGTGGCAAGCTGCTCGCGGCCGAAATAGCGCTTCGCCGCATCATTGCTGCGCAGGAAGCGACCGTCCTCACGGGAGGCCACCACCAGCGGGATCGGCACCGCCATGAACAGACGCTCGATCATCGCCTGGCTGACGCCGAGCGCATCCTTGGCCTCGCGCTCGGCCTGGGTCGCCGTCCATTCCAGCCGGCGCAGGCGGTTGCCATGGATCACCACCAGCCCGAGCGCGAAATTCAGCATGACCAGGACAAGGACCAGCCCCGGCAGCGTCGTCGGGAACGGGCCACGGCCGAGATAGCCGGCAAGCATCAGGGCACTGCAGCCGCCCCCCAGCGTCATCGTCCAGCGAAAGGCGGTCGGCGCGACCAGATAGAAGATCGAGGGCAGCATCATCACGACGAAGAGCGCCAGATCGCTGCGCGAGGAGACCAGCAGCGCCACGGCCAAGGCGGTCGCGACCTCCCAGCCGATCAGGATCCACTGCGCCTCCTCGAAGCGCGTCGCCTTGCGCACCAGCCCATAGCAAAGCAGCGAAGCGGCGACCACGACGAGCCGTGCCGGGACCGCGACGAAGAAATGCGAGGTGCCGTGGAAGCGCCAGTCGCTGACCAGGAACAGCGTGTTGAGGACCGCCGAAACCAGGAAGATCAGACGACATTGCCGCAACGTTTCCGCAAGGCGGGCCTGCCGAAACACCGCCTCGCGGGCGGAATCGAGAAACTCGCCACCGAATCGAAACAGGTTGTCGCGCGCCATGCGGCATCGTCGGCGGCGAATCTCAAGGCAAGGTTAAGGCGAGGCGGCGCCTTCAATGAAAATCGTCGAAAATGGCGAAAACCGACGCTATTTCGCGGCGTCGACGCCGTTAGGCGCGACCAAGGCCGCGAATTCGCGAGAGAGCGCGGCGATATCGAAACGCTCGGGCCGGTACCAGTCGATCGAGCCGTTCAAGGCGCCGAGCAGGAACAGGCGCAGCGCCTCGGGCGAGCGGCCGGGCGCGATCCCTCCGGCCTCCCGCAATTCGGCGAGGAGGCCGCGCCAGACATCCTCGTAGAGCCGGCGCGACAGGCGCACGCTCTCCGGCACAGGGCCGCTGCCGAAGGTGAAAACCTTGATCGCTGCGCTGGTATAGTCGCCATGGCCATGCAGCGCAGCGAGATGAGCCGCGATCGCCGCCTCGAGCCGCTGGCGCGGACCCGCCTGCGCCGCTGCAGCCAGCGCCGCGGCCACCGCCTCGTCGACGAAGCGGACGCCGTCATTGACCACCGCCTCGACGAGTTCCTCCTTCGACGCGAAGTGGTGATAGAGGCTCGCCTTGCGGATGCCGACAGCCTCGGCGATCTCGCGCAAGCTCGTCTGGTGATACCCGCCGGAACGCAGCAGGCGCGCCGCCATGTCGAGGATCAGCCGGCGCGAGCCGCCCTCCGGCCCTGCCCGGCCTGTTCGGATCGCTGGCGCCGTCACAGCCGCTTGGCCACCTCTTCCAGCATCACCTCGGTGGCGCCGCCGCCGATCGCCTGGACGCGGGCATCGCGTGCCATGCGCTCGATCGCGCTCTCGCGCATGAAGCCCATGCCGCCATGGAACTGGACGCAGGCATACATGACTTCGTTGACCAGCTCGCCGCAATAGGCCTTGACCATCGAGACCTCGCGCGTTGCGTCGAAGCCCTGCACGTCGAGCCAGGCGGCGTGGTAGACGAGCTGGCGCCCGGCCTCGACCTTGGCGGCCAGCATGGAGAGCTTCTGGCGGATTGCCTGCTTCTCCCAGAGCGGCGCGCCGAAGGCTTTTCGCGTGCGGACATGGTCGAGCGTCAATTCGATCGCGGCCTGCGCCTCCCCCATCGCCATGGCGCCGATCACCGTACGCTCATTCTGGAAATTGCTCATGATCGCGTAGAAGCCGCGCCCCTCGCCGCCGAGCAGGTTTTCGGCCGGAACGCGGCACTCCTCGAAGATCAGTTCGGCGGTGTCGGAACAGCGCCAGCCATGCTTGTCGAGCGCGCGGCCGACGCGGAAGCCCGGCATGCCCTTCTCGACGAGGAACATCGAGACCGATTGCGAGGGCTTCGCCGCTGCATCGGTCTTGGCCGCGACGCAATAGAGATCGCCATGGACGCCATTGGTGATGAACATCTTGGCGCCGTTCAGCACGTAGTGGTCGCCATCGCGCCGCGCCGTGGTGCGAATGCCCTTCACATCGGAGCCGGCATCCGGCTCGGTGACGGCGACCGCGCAGATCGCCTTGCCGGCGACCACATCCGGCATCCATTTGTCGCGCTGCGCCTTGCTGCCGGCATTGAAGAGATGGACTGAGGCCATGTCGGTATGGACCAGCGCCGTGATCGCGAAGCCGGAAAAGGTCGAGCGTCCGAGCTCCTCGGCGAGGATCACGGTCGCGAGCGTGTCCATCTCCGCCCCGCCATATTCGGCCGGGTAGCGAATGCCGAAGAAGCCGAGCGCACCCATGCGTTCGAGCACGGCGCGCGGCACCATGCCGGCCTCTTCCCAGGCGAGTCCGTGCGGCTTGACCTCGGTCTCGACGAAGCGGCGGACCTGGTCGCGCAACGCCTCGTGCTCCTCGCTGAAATAGGGCGAGCGGCGCTGCCCCGCGCCATCAGCCCCGAAGCTCTCCGCTGCCGTCATCGCGATCCTCCCTGGCGCCGCCTTCGCGCTCTCAACTACCTACCGGACGGTAGGGGGATATGGGACGGAGAGCAAGCAGAGGGGCAGGCGATCGCAAGCAAAAAGGGCGCGGCGCCAAAGCGCCACGCCCTGAACGTCGATGCACCGCCATTCGGGAGAAGCGGTGAAGCCGGGCAGTTCCGGCGATCCATCGAAGAGCGTTGCGCTCCGCGATGGATTCGGCGTCCCGCTTCGCTCCAGCCGCAATGACGGCAGAGCCAGCAGGCTCAGGCGAGCTTGCCGCCGACAGCCTTTTCGAGGATGGCCCAGGCCTCGTCGCCATATTTGCCCTTCCATTCGGCGTAGAAGCCGGCCTTCTGGAGCGCCGCACGGAATTCGTCGGGCTTGGTCTCGTTGATGACCATGCCCTTCGAGGTCAGTTCGGCCTGCAGCCCGGCATTGAGCTTGGCGACGTCGGCGCGCTCGTTCATGGCGGCGGCATCGATATGCTTGGCGACGATCGTGCGCAGGTCCTGCGGCAGGCGCTCCCAGGCGCGGCGGTTGGCCAGGAACCAGAAGCCGTCCCACATATGGTTGGTCTGCGAGAGATATTTCTGGACTTCGAACAGCTTGGCGGTCGCGATGATCGCGAGCGGATTCTCCTGGCCGTCGACGATCTTGGTCTGCAGCGCGGTGTAGACCTCGGCGAAGTTGATGCTGGCCGGGGCCGAGTCGAACGCCTTGAACATCGAGGTCCAGAGCGGCGAGACCGGCACGCGGATCTTGAAGCCCTTGAGGTCGGCCGGCGAATTGATCGGCCCCTTGGACGAGGTCATCTGACGGAAACCGTTGTCCCAGATCTTGTCCATGACATGCAGGTTCGCCTTGGCGATCTGGCCGCGGACATAGGCGCCGAGCTCGCCGTCCATCGCCTTCCAGACCGCGTCATAGTTCGGGAAGGCGAAGCCGATGCCGCTGACCGAAGCATTCGGCACCAGGGTCGAGAGGATCAGCGGCGACAGCGTGAAGAACTCGACGCCGCCGGCGCGAACCTGGTTCAGCATGTCGGTGTCGGAACCGAGCTGGTTGTTCGGGAAGATCTGGATGACGACGCGGCCATTGGTCTCGGCCTTGATCTTCTCCATCGCCTCGTTGGCGCGCACGTTCATCGGATGCGCGAGCGGCAGGTTGTTGGCGTATTTGTAGGTGAATTCAGGCGTCTGCGCCCGCGCGATCGAGAAGGTTCCGATCGTCGCGGCGGCAGTGGCGCCCTGCAGGATGGTACGGCGTGAGATCGACATTGGCGTTTCCTCCAAGCTTTTGTCGTTATAGGCGGTCAGGTTTCGTCGTCATTGCGAGCGCAAGCGAAGCAATCCGTGAGGTCTCGCGCAATCCCTCCGGATTGCTTCGCCGGCAGAGCCTTCTCGCAATGACGACATGGCGAAGCATGCAGCATCACGATCACAGGAACATGGTCGAGAAGGATGGCACATAGGCGATGATCAGCAGACCGGCTACCAGCGCCAGCAGATAGGGCCAGATCGCGCCCATCGCCTCGTCCGGCTGCACATTGCCGATCTTGCAGGCGATGTAGAAACCGATGCCGATCGGCGGGGTCATCAGGCCGATATTCATCGCTGTGACCACCACCATCGAATAATGGACGTCGTTGATGCCGAGATTCTTGGCGATCGGAAACATCAGCGGCGCCATCAAGACGATCGCCGGCAAGCCCTCGAGCACGCAGCCGAGGATCATGAAGACGACGATGGTGACGGCCATGAAGGTCACCCAGCCGCCGGGCAGTCCGGTCATCAGCGTTGCGAGATCGCGGGCAAAGCCGGTCTGGGTCAGGGCCCAGGCCATGGCCGAGGCGGTCCCGAGGATCATCAGGATCGCGCCGGAGAGCGCTGCGGTCTCGACCAGCATGCCGTAGAATTTACGCCAGCCGATGCCGCCATAGAGCACGACGCCGACGATCAGCGCATAAAGAACGGCGATGGTCGAGACCTCGGTCGCGGTGGCGACACCGCCGCCGACCGCGCCGCGGATCAGGAAGGGCAGGACGAGCGCGGGCGTCGCGATCAGCGCCGTCTTGCCGATCACTGCGAGCGGCGCCCGGCGCACGCCTTGCAGCACCTCGCCGCGCGCCTTCCAGCGCGCCAGGATGGCGAGCACCAGCAGGAGCACGGTGGCGACGACGAGGCCGTTGGTGAAGAGCCCGGCGATCGAGACGCCGGCGACCGAGCCGAGCACGATCAGCACGATCGAGGGCGGCACCGTCTCGGCCATGGCGGCGCCGGTCGAGAGCAGCGCGATCAGCTCCTTGGGCTGGTAGCCGCGGCGCTTCATCTCCGGGAACAGCGCCGGGGCGACCGTCGCCATGTCCGAGACCTTCGAGCCGGAAATGCCCGAGACCAGGAAGAGCGAGCCGAGCAGCACATAGGACATGCCCGCGCGGATATGACCGAGCAGCGAGGCGAGAAAATCGACGATCGCCTTGCCCATGCCGGTGGCGTCGAGCACGCAGCCGAGCAGAACGAAGATCGGCACCGAGAGCAGGATCAGGCTCGACATGCCCTCGTCCATGCGGCCGATCATCACGAAGATCGGCACGGAGGTGCTGAAGGCCAGGAAGCAGAGCGCGCCCATGCCGAAGCAGAAGGCGATCGGGATGCCGGCGACCAGGCAGAAACCGACGACGCCGATCAGGAAGATCAGGATGTTGAGATAGCCGAGCGTCTTGAAGACCGGCGTCATCAGATAGCAGATGACGGCGACTGCGGCGATCAGCAGCCCCGCCATGACGAGGTCACGGAAGCTGCAGACCCGCACGGCATAGCTCAGCACCAGCGCCAGCATGGCGATGATGCCGAAGGCGATGGCCGAGACGCGCCAGCTCGCGGGAATATTGAGCGCGGCGGTGGTGACGTAGGATTCCTCGATGACATAGTCGATCGCGGGCCAGGTCATCACCAGCAGGAAGGTCGCGACCACGAGCAGGCCGAAGGCGTGGACCGGGCCGCGCCATTTCTCGGGCAGCATGCCGACGAACAGCGTCAGACGCAGGTGCTCGTTGCGGTCGATGGCGATGGCGGCGCCGAGCATGGCGAGCCAGAGGAAGGAGATCGAGGCGGCCTCATCGATCCAGACGACCGGGATCGACAGCACATAGCGCGAGGTGACGCCGCCGAGCAGCAGGGTGATGATGATGACCAGCAGAGCCGCAGCGACCATCTCGAGCGGCCGCACCAGCGGCGAGCCGGTGCGCGCCGGCTCATGATCGAGACTGTCCAGGACGGCGTCGGCGCCGTCTCTCGTGCTGGCATCGGCCATCAGGCCGCCCTCCCCATTCCGCCCGATCTGCCGAATCTAGCGCCGGCTTCAGGTCCATATCGTGGCCTTTTTGGACCACTGCTTCAGGCTGGACCATACACAGATCGAGGGTCGTTGCAATCGTAACCATGTCGAACTACAGATTTAGGAGTAAATCGAAGGTCCGTATAATGGACCCGTGAGTGCGAGGAAATGCGAGCAGGAGCCATGCCGACGGCAGATTTGCAGGGATCGCAAAGCGTCGACCGCGCCTTGCGCCTGCTCTCGCTCGTCGGTCGCGAGAGCGCAGCCGGCCTGCCATTGAGCGAGATCGTCATCGAGACCGGACTGAGCAAGCCGACGGTGCGGCGCCTGCTGCTGGCGCTGATGCGCGCCGGGCTGGTCGAGCAGGCGGATGCGACCAGGCGCTATCATCTCGGCGAGGAAGCCTTCGTGCTCGGCCTGCTCTCCGGTAGCCGGCACGGCCTGCTCGATCTCGCCCTGGCGAGCCTGCGCCGGCTCTCCGACATGACCCAGGACACCAGCTTCTTCTCGGTCAGGCGCGACCGCTTCGCGGTCTGCCTGCACCGCGAGGAAGGCACCTGGCCGGTGCGCACCCATGCGCTGCAGGCCGGCGACCAGCACCCGCTCGGCATCGGCGCCGGCTCGCTCGCCATGCTGGCGGCCCTTGGCGACGACGAGGTCGAGGCGATGATCGAGGCCAATCGCTCCATCCTGGCGGAGAGCTATCCGAGCTATACCCCGGCGAGCCTCCGCACCGACGTCGCGCAGGCCCGCGCGCAGGGCTTCTCGCTCAATCCCGGCCGCATCGTCGCCAGCTCCTGGGGCATCGGCGTCGCCGTGCGCTTCCCGGACCGGCGCGTCGCCGGCGCGCTCAGCATCGCGGCGATCGACGCGCGCATGCGGCCGCAGCGACAGGAAGAGCTCGCCGTGCAGTTGCGGCACGAGGCCAAGCAGGTCGAGCAGCGCCTCGCCGCGATGCTGGGCCGGAACCAACTCCTGCACGTGCCGCCAGAGGCGCCGGCACGCGCCCCGAAACAGCCAGCGGAGACGAATTGATGACGACTTCCGGAGAGGCATCCGGCCCGCTCGGCGGGCTGAAGCCCGTCTCGACGCGGGTGATGAACCTCGCGCATTTCCTGACGCGCAATGGCAAGCGCTTCGCCGACAGGCCGGGTTTGATCTGGGGTGAGCGGCAATGGAGCTGGGGCCGGATCGACGCCGCCGTGCATGCGCTCTGCGCGGCGCTTGCCGCCCGCGGCATCGGCAAGGGCGACCGCATCCTCGTGCATTCGAAGAACTGCGACGAGATGTTCTTCTCGATGTTCGCGGCCTTCCGGCTCGGCGCGGTCTGGGTGCCGACCAATTTCCGGCTGATGCCCGACGAGGTCGCCTATCTCGCGACCTCCTCCGGTGCCAAGGGCTTCCTCTGTCATGGCGACTTCCCGGAGCATGCCGCGGCCGTCGCCAAGGAAAGCAAGGCGCTGCAGTTCACCTGGCGGATCGGAGCCGGCGATTTCGGCGAGACGACGGTCGGCGAGGCGATCGCGGGGCACGAGGGCGCGCACGTCGCCGACGCCATGGTCGAGCGCGACGATCCCTGCTGGTTCTTCTTCACCTCCGGCACCACCGGGCGCTCCAAGGCGGCGGTGCTGACCCATGGCCAGATGGGCTTCGTGATCACCAACCATCTCGCCGACCTCGTGCCGGGCTCGACCGAGGCGGACGCCTCGCTCGTCGTCGCGCCGCTCTCGCATGGCGCCGGCGTGCACCAGCTCGTGCTCTCGGCACGCGGCGCGCCGAGCATCCTGCTGCCGACCGAGCGCTTCGATATCGACGAGGCCTTCCGGCTGATCGCGACGCATCGGGTGACCAACATCTTCACGGTGCCGACGATCCTGAAGATGCTGGTCGAGCATCCGGCCGTCGACCAGCATGATCACTCCTCGCTGCGCCATGTCATCTATGCCGGCGCGCCGATGTATCGCGAGGACCAGAAGACGGCGCTGAAGAAGCTCGGCAAGGTACTGGTGCAGTATTTCGGGCTCGGCGAGGTCACCGGCAACATCACCGTGCTGCCGCCCTATCTGCACGAGGCCGAGGACGGGCCGCAGGCCCGGATCGGCAGCTGCGGCGTCGAGCGCACCGGCATCCAGGTCCAGATCCAGAACGACGAGGGCAAGGAGCTTTCGCCGTTCGAGACCGGCGAGATCTGCGTGATCGGCCCGGCGGTCTTCGCCGGCTATTACGAGAACCCCGAGGCCAATGCGAAGTCGTTCCGCGACGGCTGGTTCCGCACCGGCGATCTCGGCCATATGGACGAAGAGGGCTTCGTCTATATCACCGGCCGGGCCTCGGATATGTACATCTCTGGCGGCTCCAACATCTATCCGCGCGAGATCGAGGAGAAGATCCTGACCCACCCCGCGATCGCGGAGGCGGCCGTGCTCGGCGTGCCCGATGCGGTCTGGGGCGAGATCGGCATCGCCGTCTGCGTTGCCCGCGGCAAGGGCCCGAGCGAGGCGGAGCTCGCCGAATATCTCGGCGAGAAGATCCCGCGCTACAAGATGCCGAAGCGCTTCTTCTTCTTCGCGGAACTGCCGAAATCCGGCTATGGCAAGGTGCCGAAACGCCTCGTCCGCGACGAGCTGGAGAAGCGCGGCCTGCTCGATTTCGTGCGCGCGCCGGGCTCCGGCACATGAGGACGATCCGCCAGCCGGGACCGGCCAATCCTGAGCGCGTGCAATGGGCGCAGGCGCGCGGGCAGCGACTGACCCTTGAGCTAAAGCCCGGCCAGATGCTGCTCGATGCGATCAGCGAGGCCTTCGCGGCGCAGGGTTTCGGCAGCGGCGTGCTGCGCCTGCCGGCCGGCCTGGCACTCTCACCCTTCGCCTATGTGATGCCGGCCCTGTCGCAGACATCCGAGCACGCCGCCTTCTATAGCGAGACCTTCCGGCCGGAAGGCGTGGCGCGGATCGAGACGGGAGCGCTGACCTTCGGCACGCGCGACGGCGCGCCCTTCTTCCACGGCCATGCGCTCTGGCGCGAGGCCGACGGGCGCCGCAATGGCGGGCACATCCTGCCCGACCAGAGCTTTCTCGCCGAGCCGGTCACGGTCGAGGCGGTCGGGATCGACGGTGCGGGCTTCGTCGCCCGGCCTGACCCCGAGACCAATTTCAAGCTGTTCATACCGGCGCCGCAGCCGGGCTTCGTCCCTTCCCCGCAGGACCGCTTCTTCGTCTTGCGCCTGTGTCCGAACCAGGATGTCTTCGCGGCGCTGGAAGGCTTCTGCTCCGATCGGGGCATCGCCCGCGCCAGGATCCATGGCGGCGTCGGCTCGACGATCGGCGCGCGCTTCCTCGACGGCGGCGCGACCGAGCCCTTCGCCACCGAAATCGCGATCACCGCCGGCAGCGTCGCGCCGGGCCGCGATGGCAGGCCGGAAGCCGGGATCGCCATCGCGCTCGTCGACTATACCGGCGGCATGGCGCAAGGATCGCTCAGGCGCGGCGACAACCCGGTGCTGATGACTCTGGAGCTGGTGCTCGAAGCCGAATGAGAGGGGGCGCGGTTCGCGCCCCCTGCCCTTTCAGAACCTGACCTCGAAACGCCCCTTGAGCGCATGGTCGCGGGTACGCTCGCCGATCGCCGCGGAATAGGCGAGACCGACAGTCGTCGCCTTGCTGACGCGCCAGTCGAGCCCGGCCTCGGCGACCAGCGCATTGCGGTCGATCTGGGTCGCGAACACCCGGGCCGGCGTGGTGCCGGCGACGAAGCCGGTCGTCGCCTGCGGCGTGAGCTCGCCGAAGCCATAGCGCCAGCCGAGCAGGCCGCGGGCGAAGAGCGGCATCGCGCCGAGCTGCGCCTCGGCCCGCAGGCCAAGCGTGGTGAAGCCGAGATTCTGCTCGCCCGAGAGCACCTGCAGCGCCGCCGGCCCACCCCGCTCAAAGGACGAACTGCTCGAGACCCGCAGCAGTGCCAACTGTGCGAAGGGCTCGATGGCGAAACGCTCGAAGCGGAAGGCATAGCCGAGCTCGGCGAAGGCCTGGAGCAGATCCGTATCGCGTTCCGAGCGCAGCGTGTCGCCGAAGCCGCGTATCCGGACCTGACGGGTCAGGCTGGTCTCGCCGAAGGAATAGCCGAGGCCGCCATCGAGCCGCCAGCCGCCGAAGCGCGCACCGGCATAGATCAGGGCATGGCCGCTTTCGAGCCGGCCGGAGGAGAGCCTGGCGTCGACATCGAAATCCGAGCGGGTGTAGCCGCCGGCGACGCCGACCCGCAGCGAGCTCGCGCCGCTGTCATAGAGCTTCATGTCGGCGCCGAGAATGGCACCACCGGTCCGACGCGACAGGCTCGCCGCATTGCCGTCCGCATCCGTATTGGCATGCGCGCCCACCGCCTCGCCCCAGATGGTGAAGCGGTCGTCGAAGCGCGGCGCCGGCATCAGCACCGGGGCCTTGGCCGTGGGCAGATCGGCGGAGAACCCGGCCGCAACCGACTCGCCGGGCAGCGTCAGCAGCGAGCCGCGCAGGCGCCCCAGCACCGCCTCGCGCACCAGCCGGCTCTCGCCGATCGCGACCGAGACGCCCTGGGCATGAGCCTCGCCCGAAAGCAGGTCGAAGCCGGCCCGTGCCTCGGCCGCCGTCGCCGAGATCAGGTTGTCATAGATCGGATTGCCGACTCCCAGACGCTCTGCCGCGTTCGCAATGAAGCCCTGGTTGCGCGTCGCCGCGATATAGGGCCGGCCCGAGCCTTCCGGCCCGAAGCTCTGCTCGTTGCGGACCAGCGTCAGGGTGACGTTCTGCGCGCCATAGCTCAGCGTCGGCGTCAGGAAGGCGAGGTTCGAGGTGACGCCGGAGAACTGGCCGGTGACACCGCCGCCGGCGGTGAGGATCGTATAGCGCGTCGCCGCCGCGTAGTTACCGTTCTCGGCCAGGACCTGGACCGTGCCGCCGGAGAGCGTCGCCATGCCGAGCACGTCGATCCTGTCGCCCTGACCGGCCGCGTTGACCTCCACCTGATAGATCGAGCCGGCGGCAAAGGAGATGTTGCCGTTGACGGTCAGCGTGCCGATCGAGTTGCCCGGCGCGATGGTGGAACCCGCGCTGGCGACGATGCCGCCGACGGTGCCCGAACCGCCGAGCGATCCGCCATTGACCGTCACCGTACTCGCGAGCGCGCCGTTGACCACAAGCTTGCCGGCATTGACCGTGGTCGCACCGGTATAGTTGTTGACCCCGGTCAGCGTGAAGGTGCCTGCACCGTTCTTGACGAGGCCGCCGGTCCCGCCGATCGAGCCGGAGAAGCTGGTCGAGGCGCCGTTCGCCCCGGTCGTCAAGGTTCCCGTGCCGAGATCGATCGCGCCGGCGCCGGCGAGCGAGCCGATGGTCTGGTTGAACCCGCCGAGACCGAGCATTGCGCCGCCAGCAATGGTGAAGGCGGAAGTCGAGGAGAAGGCGCCGGCGTTACCCGCCCGCAGCATGCCTTCGGCAACCGTCGTCGCGCCGGAATAGCTGCTCACCCCGGCGAGCGTGAAGGTCCCCCCTCCGGTCTTGGTCAGGCCTCCGGTTCCGCCGATCGTCCCGGAAAAGGTGGTCGAGCCGCCATTGGCCCCGGTCGTCAAGGTTCCGGCGCCCAGCGTGATCGTGCCTGCGCCGGCGAGCGAGCCGACGGTCTGGTTCAAGCCGGCGAGGTCGAGCGTCGCGCCGCTCTGCACCGTGAAGGTCGAGGCCGAGGAGAAGGCGCCGGCGCTGCCGGCCCGCAAGGTCCCACCGGCAACCGTCGTCGCGCCAGTATAGCTGTTCGCGCCGGTGAGCAGCAGCGTGCCGGCTCCCAACTTCGACAGCGAGCCCGGGCCCGTGAGGGACTGCGCCACCGTGAAGGTGTTGCCGGCTGCGGCGATATCGAAACCGCCGCCATTCGCCCCGAAATTAAGGCTGCGCGCCAGCTGCGTGAGCATCGTGCCGGTCACCTGGAGCACGCCGCCATTCAGGGTCAGCGCGCCCGAGACATCGCCGAGATTGGCCTCGGCCGAGACGCTCACCGTCCCGCCCGCGATCGTGGTGCCGCCCGAATAGGTATTGCTGCCCGAGAGCGTCAGCGTTCCCGCGCCGGTCTTGACCAGGGATCCGCCGACCCCGCTGATCACGCCGCTGACCTCGGTCGAAGCGTTGTTGCTGCCGGCCGTCAGCTCGTTGCCGCCGAGCACATAGGCGCCGGCGCCGGCGATCGAGCCGATGCTGAGCTTGCCGTCGCCATTCGGCCCGGTGCTGCCCGCAAAGCTGGTGGTCGCTCCGGCATTGGTCAGCAGCGTCGCGTTGCCGCCCGTGCTGTTGTGCAGGAAGGACAGGGTGTTGTTGTTGGTGATGACCGCGTTGCCGCCCGTGCTGTTGTCGCGGAACTCGGCCAGATTGGTATTGGTAATGGTCGCATTGCCCGCCGTGCTGGCGGTGAAGAAGGCGAGGTAGTGATTGTTGGTGATGGTGGCGTTGGCGGCCGAGCTCGTACCCAGGAATTCCAGCCGGTTGCCGTTGGTGAAGGTCGCGGTCCCGGCGTTGCTGGTGTCCTGAAACAGCATCACGCCGGTGGCGGTATTGGTGATCTGCGCATTGCCGGCCGTGCTGGAGAAATAGAAATAGGTATTGGCGTTATTGGTGATCGTCGCATTGCCCGCCGTGCTCGAACCGACGAAGACGAGATCCCTGTTGTTCGTGATCGTCGCATTCCCGGCCGTGGCCGTATCGTAGAATGCCAACTCGACACTGGCGTTGTTGGTGTTCGTGATGAACGCATTCCCAGCGGAGCTCGAACCGCGGAAATCCAACTGCCCCTGATTGATAAAGGTCTGCGCCACGCCTGAATTGTTGACGATGCCGGCACCGGTGAAGGTCAACGCATTCGGGAAAGTGGCCGTATTCGTGATGGTGAAGCTGCTGGCGCCGGCATTGAAAGTGATGCCACCCAGGGAGGTGTTGCCGGAATTGGTGATACCCAGAACCGTCGAAGTGTCGAAGAAGCCCGTCCCGCTCGGAACGGTATTCGTGCTCCAATTGGTTCCGGTCGAGAATTCGTTCGTGCCGGGCGCGGCAAGCCAGGTCGCGTCCTGCGCCTGGGCACTGGTCACCGCCCCCAGGCTCAACGCCGTCCCCGTCAGCAGCAGGAACCGCAGCGACGTGCGACGTAGCCGGGAATCCGAGTAACCCAAGGCCATGGCGCTCCTCCTCGACCCCATTTCTTCGACAGCCTCCCGTCTCGACGCAATCTGAAAAGCGATCATGCAGGAACTTGCTCGCCAAGTGTTGCGAATAGCACCCAGGCGGAGGAGGAAGGGGCGCCTCGAATTTGCCTGCCCTGCGAAATCAAAGCCAAACAATCTCCGAATATTCGACCACAGCCTACGATAACGACCTGATTTTTCAACGAAAGCCCTCATTGGAGGTAATCGGGCCGAAATATGCAGCTCCCGATCAACTACGGGCGAGCACGACGAGATTTCCTGCCCACGGCATCAACGGCGCGCAGGCAAAGAACCGCAAAATATTCCCGGCAGAACCGGCCTCGAACAGCTGTCACGCCGTCATTCTATTCTTCGGCGGAGCGAATGGGGTAGCCGAGGCGCCCTCGCTCGCAAGAATGGGTACTCCGGCGTGATCGGAGGCCGGCCGTGACGGTTGGACCGGCGGCCGGCGCCGCGCCCGCCCGGCGCACGACCGAGAACGCTTCCGATCGCGCCTCGCCCCGGTCCAAGGATGGGCCTAGCGCGCATCCTCCCGGATCATCTGCGCGCCCTTCTCGCCGATCATCACGGTCGGCGCGGCTGTGTTGCCGGAGGTGATCGCCGGCATCACCGAGGCGTCGATCACCCGCAGGCCCGCGACGCCGCGCACACGCAGGCGCTGGTCGAGCACCGCCATCGGATCGTCGTCGCGGCCCATCCTGGCCGTACCCGCCGGATGGAAGATCGTCGTGCCGATGCGGGCGGCGGCCTCGGCCAGCGCCTCCTCCGTGTCATGGCCGGGGCCGGGCAGGTATTCCTGCGGATTGAAGCGGGCGAGCGGTGCCTGCGCGACGATGCGGCGGGCGAGCTTCAGCGCATCGACCGCGACCTGCCGGTCTTCTTCGGTCGCGAGGTAATTCGGCGAGATCGCCGGTGCGGCGTTGGGGTCCAGGCTCTTGAGATGGACGCTGCCGCGGCTGGTCGGGCGCAAATTGCAGACGCTGGCGGTGAAGGCGCCGAACGGGTGCAGACCGTCGCCCCATTTGTCGAGCGAGAGCGGCTGGAAGTGGAATTCGAGATTGGCGGTGGCGTAGCGCGGCGCCGATCTGGCGAAGGCGCCCATCTGGGATGGCGCCATGGTCAGCGGCCCGGTGCGGCGCGCCGCATATTCCAGCGCCATCAGCGGCCGGCGCCAGAGCTTGGCATAGTCGGTGTTGAGGGTGCGCACGCCGTCGACCTTGTAGATCGGCCGCAGCTGCAGATGATCCTGCAGGTTCTCGCCGACGCCGGGCGCGTGCTGCACGGTCTCGATGCCGAGTTCCTGCAGACGCGCGCCATCGCCGATGCCGGAGCGCTCGAGGATGGCGGGAGAACCGACCGCGCCGGCGCTGAGGATGACCTCGCCCGAGACTTCCGCGAGATAGCGCTCGCCGGCGCGCAGCAGGACCACGCCGGTCGTGCGCCCGTTCTCGACGACGATGCGCTCGACGGTGACGCCGAGCTCGACCCGGAGATTGTCGCGGTTCAGCGCCGGCTCGAGGAAGCCGCGCGCCGCGCTCCAGCGCCGGCCGCGCTTCTGGTTGACCTGGAAATAGGAGACGCCCTCATTGTCGCCGGTATTGAAATCGTCGATGCGTCGGATGCCGGCGGCTTCGCAGGCGTCGCGGACGGCATCAAGAATGTCCCAGCGCACGCGCGGATGCTCGACGCGCCATTCGCCGCCGGCACGATGGAAGCGGCCATCGGGGGCGGCATGGTCCTCGTGCTTGAGGAAAAGCGGCAGGACATCGTCCCAACCCCAGCCTTCGAGGCCGAGCTGGCGCCAGCCATCATAGTCCGCCGCCTGGCCGCGCATGTAGATCATCGCGTTGATCGCCGAGCAGCCGCCGACGACGCGGCCGCGCGGATAGGCGAGCGAGCGGCCGCCAAGGCCCGGCTGCGGCTCGGTCTGGAACAGCCAGTCGGCGCGTGGATTGCCGATGGCGTAGAGATAGCCGACGGGGATGTGAAACCAGACCCAGTCGTCCTTGCCGCCGGCTTCGACGATCAGGACATTCTTGCGGCGGTCGGCGGAGAGCCGATTGGCCAGCACGCAGCCGGCCGAGCCCGCGCCGATGATGACATAGTCGAAGCTGCCGATGCTGGTTTCGCCCGCCATACGCTTTCCGCCCTGGTCCTCACCCTTTCCCAAGGGATAGGGCGAGCCGGCCGCCGCGGCAACGCGCGGCCAGTGCGAAAAAACCTTGCTGCGCATGCGCCTTTGTCTTGGACCGCGCAGCCCCGGCAGCGCCGATAGCAGAGCCGTGACAGGCAACGGGCATGACGCAGGACGCGGCCCCTAGCCTGAAACCACCGGACGCTTCAGACCCTCGCGGACCAGGGCGAGCGCCTCGGCGAGGCTGCCCGGCGGGATAAAAATATGGCTGCCGCCCTTCTGGCAGGCCCACTCCAGCCGGCTGGTCTCGAAGATCGGCAGATAGCGCTTGTTGAAGGTGATCCTCTGCAAGCGCGGCGGACAAGCCTCCAGACCGAGGGCGAATACCCATGAAGCCGGCTCGTGGCTTCGCGAAAAGCTGATATGAGAGCTGTGCCGCCCCCTTGGATGCCCTTCCTGCCAGAGCTTGGTCAAGCCGAAGCGGACCGCCGTGTGGACCACACCCACAACCTCCTCGGTCAGCTTCCAGCGCAAAGCGAGATAGGAGCGGCCGTGCTGACTGACACTCAGCACCCCTGCCTCCTCGACGAGGCGGATGTCGTTCTTAGCATCGTGAAAGCAACCTGACCGCAGGATTCCGCTCCTTGCCGCTCGCATTTCGCCGCATGGCCTGGCTTTCGACCATCGGAGACGATGGGCCATCGCCGGGCCGCACGGGTTGACATAGCGCAAAGCTAATTTATATCCAACCGGTCGGTTATTATCAAAGTGAGCCATGGGCCGCCATCGCACCATCGACCGGGAAGCCGTCCTCGACGCAGCCGAAAAGGTTGTGAGCCGGGACGGCGCAGCGCGCCTGACGCTTGAAGCCGTCGCGGCCGAGGCCGGGATCAGCAAGGCGAGCGTGCTCTATGACTACAAGACCAAGCGCGCCCTGATCCGGGCCGTTATCGAACGGCGCGTCGCCGTCGAGACCGCCTATATCCAGACATTCGTCGATGCGCTCGCAGGCGAGCCGGATGCGCTGATCCGCGGCCGGATCGCCTCGGCTGCCCGGCATCGCTCCGACCTGGAACGCGCCGTGGCGTTCAACCTGTGCGCCGCACTGGCCCAGGATGCCGAGCTGCGCGAGCCGATCCAGGCGATCAACCGCGACCAAATCGCCGAGATCGCCAGCCAGTCCACCCATCCGCGCGGCGCGATGCTCGCTTTCCTCGCCGCCCAGGGGCTGATGATGATGGAATGGTTCGAGCTGCATAGCTGGTCGGCGGACGAGCGCGAGCGCATCGTCGCCGACCTCGGCTGGCTGGTCGACCAGTCCCCGGCCTTACCGGCGGCCTAGCCAGCGGATCGGCCGCAGCAGACCAGACCTCCGTCCTTCTCCATTTGTACCCCCATCCGGATCCCCGCATGACCCTCCCGATCTCGCATCTTGGCCGCGGCCTGCTGCTCGGCGCGCTGCTGCTGACCGCCGCCTGCACCGAAGAGCAGAAGCCGGCGCAAGGCGCTGGCGCGCAGCGTCCGCCGGTCGCCATCGGCGTCGTCACGGCCGAACCGCAGACCTTGCCGGTGACCAACAACTTGCCGGGCCGGATCGCGCCGACGCGCATTGCCGAAGTGCGCCCGCGCGTCTCCGGCATCGTCGTCGAGCGCGTCTTCCAGCAGGGCAGCATGGTCAAGCAGGGCGACGTGCTCTACCGGATCGACCCGGCGCCGTTCCGTGTGCGGGTCGCCAGCGCCGAAGCGGCGCTGAAGCGGGCCGAGGCGAGCCAGCTTCAGGCCCGCCAGCACTCGGACCGGATCGTCGAGCTGCTCGAACGCAAAGTCGCCAGCACCCAGCAGCAGGAAACGGCGGTCGCGCAGCTGGCCCAGGCCGACGCCGACGTCGCCGCGGCCCGCGCCGGTCTCGACGCAGCGCAGCTCGACCTTGAATACTCGGAAGTCCGGGCGCCGATCAGCGGCCGGATCGGGCGTGCCCTGATCACCGAAGGCGCCCTCGTCGGCACCGGCGCCGCCGATATCCTGGCGACGATCCAGCAGCTCGACCCGGTCTATGCCGACTTCACCCAGTCGGCCGGTGAATTGCTCGCCCTGCGGCAAGCGCTCAAGCTCGGCGCGCTGACCGGACCCAATCCGGGCGCCGCCAATGTGCAGCTGCTGTTCGACAATGGCGCCACCTACAAGCATCGCGGCCAGTTGCTGTTCTCCGAGGCCACGGTGGACGTCACCACCGGACAGGTGACACTGCGCGGCCAGTTCCCCAACCCTGAAGGCGATCTGCTGCCTGGCATGTATGTCCGCGTCGTCATCGAGCAGGGCGCGCAGAGCAACGCCATCGCCGTCCCGCTGCAGGCGATCCAGCGCGATGGCAGCGGCCAGGCGCAGCTCTATGTCCTGAAGGCCGACGGTACGCTGGAGCTTCTTCCGGTCAGAGCAGGGCGTACGCTCGACAACCGCCAGGTGATCGAGGACGGGCTGAAGCCCGGCGATCAGGTCGTGGTCGAAGGCTTCCAGAAGATCCGCCCCGGCGCCAAGTTCACCGGCATGCCGTGGAAGCCGGCCGCCGCCGACCCTGCCGCCGCCACCGAAAAGCAGGGCTGAACGCGATGCCGAGCTTCTTCATCGACCGCCCGATCTTCGCCTGGGTCGTCGCGATCTTCATCATGCTCGCTGGCGTCATCACGATTCCGATGCTGCCGATCGCGCAGTATCCGAATGTCGCGCCCCCGCAGATCACGATCAGCACCAACTATCCCGGCGCCTCGCCCGAGGACATCTACCAGAGCGTCACGCGGCCGATCGAGGAGGAGCTCAACGGCGTCCCGGGCCTGCTCTATTTCGAGTCGACCTCGGAGGCGAACGGCCGGATCAACCTGACCGTCACCTTCGCGCCGGGGACCAAGATCGGCGAGGCGCAGGTCGAGGTGCAGAACCGGATCAGCCGGGTCGAGCCGCGCCTGCCACAGACCGTGGTGCAGCAAGGCATGCGCGTCGAGCAGGCCGGCACCGGCTTCCTGATGCTGGTGACGCTGACCTCCGCCGACGGCAAGGTCGACGCGATCGGCCTCGGCGACTATCTCAATCGCAACGTGCTCGGCGAGATCCGGCGCATTCCCGGCGTCGGCAGCGCCACGCTCTTCGCGACCCAGCGCTCGATGCGGATCTGGATGGATTCGGAGAAGATGCTCGGGCTCAAGCTGACCTCGGCCGACGTCATCGCTGCCGTGCGGGCCCAGAACGCCCAGGTCGCGGCGGGCCGCATCGGCGCCCAGCCGAACCCGATCAACCAGCAGCTTTCCGCCACCGTGCTGGTCAAGGGGCAGCTGACCTCGCCCGAGCAGTTCGGCTCGATCGTGCTGCGCGCCAATCTCGACGGCTCGTCGGTCCGGCTGCGCGACGTCGCCCGGATCGAGGTCGGCGGCGAATCCTACAACTTCTCGACGCGCCTGAACGGCCAGCCGAGCGCCGCGATCGGCGTACAGCTCTCGCCGACGGGCAATGCGCTCGCGACCTCGCAGGCGGTACAGGCCAAGATGGAGGAACTCGCGCGCTTCTTCCCGGCCGGCCTGAAATACGACATCCCCTACGACACCTCGCCCTTCGTCGAGGTCTCGATCGAGAAGGTGGTTCACACATTGCTCGAGGCCATGGCGCTGGTCTTCGTGGTGATGTTCCTGTTCCTGCAGAACTTCCGCTACACGGTGATCCCGACGCTGGTCGTGCCCGTCGCGCTGCTCGGCACCTGCGCGATCATGTTCGCCGCCGGCTTCTCGATCAACGTGCTGACCATGTTCGCGATGGTGCTGGCGATCGGCATCCTGGTCGACGACGCCATCGTCGTGGTCGAGAATGTCGAACGCATCATGGCCGAGGAAGGGCTTTCGCCGAAAGAGGCGACCCGCAAGGCGATGACGCAGATCACCGGCGCGATCGTCGGCATCACCCTGGTGCTGACGGCGGTGTTCGTGCCGATGGCCTTCTTCCCCGGCGCGGTCGGCATCATCTACCAGCAGTTCAGCCTGACCATGGTCGTCTCGATCCTGTTCTCGGGCTTCCTGGCGCTGACCCTGACGCCGGCGCTCTGCGCCACCTTCCTGAAGCCGATCGCAAAGGGCCATCACGAGGAGAAGAAGGGCTTCTTCGGCTGGTTCAACCGCAATTTCGACCGGATGTCGCATGGCTATAGCGGCATCGTCTCGGGGATCACGCGCCGCACCGGCCGCTACATGCTGATCTACCTCGCCCTGCTCGCGGGGCTCGGCTGGTCGTTCATGCGGCTGCCCTCCGCCTTCCTGCCGAACGAGGACCAGGGCTATCTGATCGTCGACGTGCAGGCCCCGCCGGAGGCCAGTGCCAACCGGACGCTCGACGTGCTCAAGCAGATCGAGAAGATCGCGCTCGCCGAGCCCGCCGTCTCGCGCATGGTCGGCATCTCCGGCTACAGCTTCGCCGGCGCCGGCGAGAACGCGGCGCTGGCCTTCATCACGCTGAAGGACTGGAGCGAGCGCGGCCCCAACGATTCCGCCACCGCCATCTCGGCCCGGATGAACGGCAAGATGTTCCAGATCAAGGATGCGCAGACATTCGCACTGTCGCCGCCGCCGATCCAGGGCCTGGGCAATTCGAGCGGCTTCACCTTCCGCCTGCAGGACCGTGCCGGCCTCGGCCAGGAGGCGCTTTCGGCGGCGCGCGCGCAACTGCTCGCCGCGGCGGCCCAGAGCCCGGTTCTCGTCGGCCTTCGCGTCGAGGGGCTCGCCGATGCCGCCCAGGTCAACCTGATCATCGACCGCGAGAAGGCGAACACCTTCGGCGTCGCCTTCGCCGACATCAATGCGACGATCTCGGCCAATCTCGGCTCATCCTATGTCAACGACTTCCCGAATGCCGGGCGCATGCAGCGGGTCACGGTCCAGGCCGATGAAGGGCAGCGCATGCAGACCGCCGATCTTCTGCGCCTGAACGTCCGCAATGCCCATGGCGGCATGGTGCCGTTCTCCTCCTTCGCCGGCATCGAATGGTCGAAGGGCCCCTCGCAGGTCGTCGGCTATAACGGCTATCCGGCGGTGCGCATCGCCGGCCAGGCCGCGCCGGGCTATTCGTCGGGTGCCGCCATCGCCGAGATGGAAAGGCTGGCGCGCGAACTGCCGCCGGGCTTCGGCTATGAATGGACCGGACAGTCGCTGCAGGAGATCCAGTCGGGCTCGCAGGCGCCGTTGCTGATCGGACTCAGCATCCTGCTGGTCTTCCTGCTGCTGGCGGCGCTCTATGAGAGCTGGTCGATCCCGCTCTCGGTGATGATGGTGGTGCCGCTCGGCGTGATCGGCTCGGTCGCGGCGGTGACGTTGCGCGGCATGCCCAACGACGTCTACTTCCTCGTCGGACTGATCGCGATCATCGGGCTCTCCGCCAAGAACGCGATCCTGATCATCGAGTTCGCCAAGGACCTGCACGCCGAGGGCAAGCCGCTGATGGAAGCGACGATCGAGGCGGCACATCTGCGCTTCCGGCCGATCCTGATGACCTCGCTGGCCTTCACGCTCGGCGTGGTGCCGCTCGCCATCGCGACGGGCGCCAGCGCCGCGAGCCAGAACGCGATCGGCACCGGCGTGCTCGGCGGCATGATCTCGGCGACGGTGCTCGCGATCTTCTTCGTGCCAGCCTTCTTCGTCTTCATCATGAAGCTGTTCGCGCCCAAGGAGCCCAAGCCGGGGCTGGAGCCGAAGGCGACGCAGGTCGCGGTGACGGCGGAGGATTGAGCCGTCCGGGCCCAGCCGTCCCGTCGCGACGGCTGGGCTCCCGCAACTTCCGCAAGGAAAGCCAAGCCGCCTTGCGGCAAGTCAAAGTACCGGTGGCGGCCGCGGGGTAGCAGATTGCGACCGCTATCCCGAGGCCCCCCTTGCAGATCACAACCTTCCTGCTGACTTCCGCGGCGATCCTGCTGACGCCGGGGCCGACCAACACGATTTTGGCCGCCTCCGGCGCGGCTATGGGCCTGCGGCAGGCGAAGCTGCTGCCGCTGGCCGAAGCGCTGGGCTATGCGCTCGCCATCGGCTTCTTCCTCTCGGTCGCGAGCCTGCTCAGGGACGTGCCGCAGGCCTTTCCGGCGATGAAGGCGATGGCCGCCGTCTGGCTTCTGATCTCGGCCCGCAAGCTCTGGTCGCTGCCCGTCGTCCCTGAGATCCCGGCACGCTCCGGCGCCTTTGCGCGGGTGCTGGTCACCACCCTGCTGAACCCGAAGGCGATGCTGGTCGGGACGATCTCGATCCCGTCCCTGCTGCCGGACGTACCGGCGCTCGGCCTGCTGAGCTTCGTCGCGCTGTCGGCCCTGGCCGGGCTCGGCTGGACCGTACTCGGCGCAAGCCTGCCGGCACGCCTGCGGCGGCATTCCTACCGGATGGCGGCGATGATCGTCTGCGGCTTCGCCGTCGCGGCGGCCGTCAGCGCAGCGCAGTGAGAAACTGAACGGAGCCGGCCGAAAGCCGGCACCGTCCTACCCTGATGGCGCCTTAAGCATCGGACCGAAAAGTGGACTCCACTTTTCGGACAATTCCGACGCGATAACACTGAGATAGATCACCCTGACCGCGTCCGAACGGACGCGCGGCGATCTAGGCGCCTTTCGCGTCCCGCCTGGCCTGGGCGCGCTTGCCGGCCTGGGAGACGCTGCCGACCTTGGCCCGGTTGACGCTGAAGCGGCGCTTGCGGCTCTCGATCGCGATCATGCCGCCGTCCGCGGAGCGGTCGACCGGCTGAGCCTTGGCCTTGCTGCCGGCCTTGAGCGCGAGCGCCCGGCGGGCGGCCTCCTTCATCTCCTCATGGGCTGCGATCGCCCGGCGACGCGCCGTCTCCCGGTTGAGCCGCTTGGCGGCCTGGGCCCAGACCTGCTTGCGGCGGGACGGACGCTCGACCTCCCCCGGAAAGCTCGCGCCGCGCGCATCGGCCTTGCCGCGAATGCTGCGGCGCATCTGTCGGACGAAGGTCCGCTCCTTCTCCTGCAGGTCGCGGATGCGCTTGCGCATCTCGGCGAGCGCCTTGTCGTCGGCCTCGACGATGGCCGGGTAATGCGTCCCGGCGACGAAGGCGATCTCGTCCTGCTTGAGCAGGGAATTCTCGGTCTTGATCGACAGCGTCATCGCTTGCGCCTCCATGCTTGGTCCGGGAGGCGCAGTATTCGGCGGACCACGCGCCCTGGCAACCGCGGCGCAGGCGCACGGATTTCCAGGCGCCGCTTCACCCGGCGATGGCACCCGGTGCGGCAATGAAGCGTCAAGCGGCTTTATGTTTGGAGGCCCGAAGGGCGAAGGCTCTCAGGGTCTCCAGACTCAGGCGGCGCGGCCCGGTATCGTCGCAGGCGGCATGCCATCCTTGATGATGCCCCTGAGCTGCCCCCTCAATTCCGGGCTGTCCTTATGGCCATGCACGGCAACAGCATGCTGGACAGCGGCCTCCAACAGCTCGTTCTCCGTGTCGGCGCTGATCGCGATCGAGCACTTCATCTCGCTCGGGAATGCACGGCAATCGATGAACTTGCGTCCCATGGCGTCCTCCCCTTCTGGAAGGCCGAGCATTTCTCCGCCGCCTCCTGGCGATGGAGACTGCCCGCTCGCAATATAGCTCATCCGGGGGAGCTTGGGAAAAGGCGCGTCGCCACCCACCAGGGCAGCAGAGCCCCGGTTTCCGGCAACAAGCCAGAGCATCCATAAGATGGGGCGGAGGAGATCAACAGCCTGAGATGGCGGATGGTGCCGCAAGAGGGATTCGAACCCCCGACCCCCTCATTACGAATGAGGTGCTCTACCAGCTGAGCTATTGCGGCGACGGACGGGGCTGTACCAGCCCACCCGGTTCTTGGCAAGCTGCGGGTGAAGCCTTCCCGCCTAAAACGGCACTGAGCAGAGCAAGCGAAACGGAGTAAGCTCTTTGCTGCCATAGGCCGCGTGGAAACGCCCCGCCCAGCCCCGGGAGCCTGTCATGTCCGAAGCAACGTTGCGGGCCTTGGTTTCGATCGTACTGTCGAGCGCAGCGGTTCCGAACATCCGCTTTCGGATCGAGGGCTATGATGTCTACGCCGAGCGCTTCACGCGGCTGAAGGCGGCCATCCGAAGGCAGGAGATCGGCTTCGAGATCGACGATGCCTATCTCGCCTCGTCCCAGGCCGACGCAGCCTACAACCCGCGCAAGGACAGCATGATCCTGCATTCGTCCATGCTGAAATCGACCGCCATCTCCCAGCGGCACCGCGGCGCCATCATCCATGAATGCCTGCACGCCATCCTCGACATGGATTATGTCCAGGGCATCTCGCCCTATCAGGAGGAAACCGTCTGCGCGCTGACCTCGAACATCTATGTGCTGCACCATTACGGCAAGCCGCTGTTCAAGCCGAACGGCAACGCCACCCAGCTCACGCGCAAAATCGGCCGCAAGCCGGGCATGGACGTCACTTTCGACGACAGCTTCCAGGCGATGTATGAGCAGGTGGCGACGATCTACGATCAGGCCGATCCGAACTATGGCAGGCGTCCGGGCCTGCACAACGGCCTGCGCCAGCGGCTCTGACCTCCCCTTCCCGGGGCATCCTCAGCCCTTTTTGAGCTTCTCCGTCTCGGCCTTCTCCTGGCCGAGCGCGACGATGCCGCGGCGGATGGCCCTCGTGCGGGTGAAGTGCTTGTGCAGCGTCTCGCCGTCGCCATAGCGGATGGCGCGGGTGAGCAGCGCGAGGTCCTCGTTGAAGCGGCCGAGCATCTCCAGCACCGCCTCCTTGTTGGCGAGAAAGACGTCGCGCCACATCGTCGGGTCCGACGCCGCGATGCGGGTGAAGTCGCGGAAGCCGCCGGCCGAGAACTTGATCACCTCCGACTGCGTCACCGCCGCCAGATCCTCGGCGGTGCCGACGATATTGTAGGCGATCAGGTGCGGCAGATGGCTGGTGATGGCGAGGACGAGGTCGTGATGCTGCGAGCCCATCACCTCGACGATCGCCGCCATGCCCTCCCAGAACTGGCGGGTGCGGGCGATCGCGCCCTCATCAGTGCCGGGCGGCGGCGTCAGGATGCACCAGCGGTTGAGGAAGAGACTGGGGAAACCGGCATCGGGGCCGGAATTCTCGGTACCGGCGACCGGATGGGCCGGGACGAAATGCACGCCCTCGGGCAGATGCGAGCTGACCGCCTCGACGACGGCATGCTTGACGGAGCCGACATCGGACAGGATCGCGCCGGACTTCAGCACGCCGGCGATCTGCGCCGCCACCGCGCCGCAGGCGCCGACCGGAACGCAGAGCACGACATGATCAGCCTCACGCGCCGCCTCGACGGCGGTTTCAGCGACTTCGTGGCCAAGATCGAGCTCGCGGGCCCGCCGGCGCACATCGGCATTGGCGTCGCTCAGCACGATGTGGCGGGCGAGATTGAGCTCCTTCGCCGCATGCGCGATCGAGGAACCGATCAGGCCGATGCCGATGATGGCGAGCCGCCCGAAGAGCGGCTCGTCGCGGCGCGGCGCGAAGCTCTCGGGCGCGCTCACGCGGCCTTGCCCAGGAAGTCGGCGAGCGCCGCCACGACGAGGCGGTTGGCCTCCTCGCTGCCGATGGTCATGCGCAGCGCGTCGGGCAGGCCATAGGAGGCGACCGAGCGCAGGATCAGGCCGCGTTCGGACAGGAAGGCATCGGCCTCCTTGGCGGTCTTGCCGGCGAGCTTCGGGAAATGGA
Organism: Allobosea sp.; assembly: GCF_017308075.1. Lineage (GTDB taxonomy): Bacteria > Pseudomonadota > Alphaproteobacteria > Rhizobiales > Beijerinckiaceae > Allobosea. Next base: position 102,861 of record NZ_JAFKFX010000023.1, on the reverse strand, counting down.
TCAGGATGAAATTGCCGACCGAGGGCGTGACGGAGAGGCCGAGCTTCTCCAGCTCGGCCGTGACCCAGGCCAGCCATTTGTCGTTATGCGCGATCGCGGCAGCAAGATGCGCCTCGTCGGCGATCGCCGCGACGCCGGCCTCGATCGCGGCGCCGTTGACGTTGAACGGGCCGCGGGTGCGGTTGAGCGCATCGATGACATCGGCCGGTCCGTAGAGCCAGCCGAGGCGCAGATTGGCGAGGCCGTAGATCTTCGAGAAGGTGCGCGTCATCACGACGTTCTCGCTCTCGGCGACGAGCTCGAGGCCGGAGGCATAGTCGTTGCGGCGGACATATTCGGAATAGGCCGCATCGAGCACCAGCAGCACATGCGGCGGCAGGCCGGCATGCAGGCGCTTGACCTCGTCGAAGGGCAGATAGGTGCCGGTCGGGTTGTTGGGGTTGGCGAGGAAGACGATCTTGGTCTTCGGTGTCACCGCCTTCAGGATCGCATCGACATCGGTCCTCAGATCCTTCTCGGGCACGACGACCGGCTTGCCGCCCGCGGCGAGGATGGCGATCTTGTAGACGAGAAAGCCGTGCTCGGTGAAGACGCCCTCGTCACCCTCGCCGAGATAGACCTTGGTGATCAGCTGCAGCAGCTCGTCCGATCCCGTGCCGCAGACGAGGCGGTTCGGATCGAGCCCGTAGCGGCCGGCGATCGCCTCGCGCAACTTCGTCGCCGAGCCGTCGGGATAGAGTTCGAGCTTGCCGGCGAGCGCGCCATAGGCGGCGACCGCTTTCGGGCTCGGACCCAGCGGGGTCTCGTTGGAGGAGAGCTTGTGCAGCTTGACGCCGGCCGGGGCCGACGACTTGCCGGGAACATAGGCCTCGATGTCGAGGACGCCGGGACGCGGAACGGGACGGGAGGGCGTGGTCATGGCGCGGGCTTTCGGTTTCAGGCGTTTGTTCGAACCACCAAAGTCATCCCGGGCGACCTGAGGGAGACCCGGGATCCATGCCGAGACGCTTCAGGCATGGATCCCGGATCGGCGCCGCTACGCGGCTTGTCCGGAATGACGAAGAGGGTTCAGCGATCGGGGTTCATTTCAGGAGCGCGTGGACTTGAAGGCGAAGCGGGCGGCGTGGCTGCCGATCTCGGCAAGTTCCTTGAGACCGGCCGGCTCGAGCGCGGCACGGATCGCTCCGACCGGGGTCTCACCGGACGCCGCCACGAGCAGCGCCAGATGCGAGCCGTCGGCGGCACTGGCCGAGACCTCGGCGAGATGCTGGGCGAGGCCGGTGCGCAGCGCCTCCGACCAGCGCTCGACGCGGGCGGCGTAGAGCACGATCTCGCGCATGGCGGCATCCGCCAGGGGCTTGGCTATGCAGTAGACCGGGGTCCCCGCCGGATGGTCCGGACGCTCGATGAAGGGCAGGCGGGCGATGATCTTCGGCTTGTCCTCGCCGATCAGATCGCGCCACCAGACGCCAGCGCTGGCGCCGAGGTCCATGCGGAAGATGCCGAGATCGCCGGCCGATTCGGCCACCGCCCGGATCACGGCGCGGGCGTCCTCATGCGGGACGTAAGGCACGGTGAAGCCGAAATGGAAGCGGGCGCTGTCGCGCATCGGCGCGTCGCCGCCGGAGATGTCGGCATGGACCGAGTAATTCGCCTGCACGAAGGTGAAGGTCGCGATGATGATGCGCCAGATGCTCTCGACCGTGTCGAGCGGCAGAAGTCCCTGATGGCGCAGCGCCAGGCGCTTCATCATGTCGGCCTCGCGGCCGGGGCGGAAGGCGGAGCCGGACACCTGCGTCTTCTTGATCGCGATCAGCGTCTCGATGATGGAGGAGCGCTCCATCAGGAGGCCGTGCATGGCAGCGTCGATGCGATCGATCTCGCTGCGCAGATCGGCAAGGGTCGTCGGAGCGGCTTCGGCCATGGGGTTCGACCAACCTCCAGAAGGAACGGCCTCCAGCCCTCGTCCCGAGGAGCCGCGAAGGATGCTCCAGAACGCGCTGGAACCGCCTCCGAGACGCGGACCAATATCCGCTCCTCAGGGTGAGGGCTGAGGTTTCACTGGTCTCATATCTGCGCCGGTCCGCCTTGGCAAAGCCGTCAGCGCGCATCCGCGCGTTGACAGGGCACGAGCGGCACGCCATCGGTTAGGTCCGCTATTTCGAACAGGCCGGGCGACAAGACAAATCGGAATGCCAAACCGGACGATCCAGGAAGACCAGGCTCTGGCCGATGCGCTGACCGAAGCCAACCGGCCTTCCAGCCTGCTCGTGCAATTCGGTCCCGAACGGGCGCTCCAGCTCGATTCCGGCGCGGTGCTCGAGCATTGGCAGATCGCCTATCAGACCTATGGGCAACTGAATGCGGACCGCTCCAATGCCGTCCTGATCTGCCATGCGCTGACCGGCGACCAGCATGTCGCCAGCCGCAACCCGATCACCGGCAAGGGCGGCTGGTGGACGGCGATGGTCGGCCCCGGCAAGCCGGTCGATACCGACCGCTTCTTCGTGATCTGCGCCAATGTGCTCGGCGGCTGCATGGGCACCACCGGTCCGGCCTCGACCAATCCGGAGACCGGCAAGCCCTGGGGCCTGTCCTTCCCGATGGTGACGATCCGCGACATGGTGCGGGCACAGGCGCATCTCCTCGACTCGCTCGGCATCGACAGCCTGTTCAGCGTCGTCGGCGGCTCGATGGGCGGCATGCAGGTGCTGCAATGGGCGGCAAGCTACCCGCAGCGGGTGTTCTCGGCCGTGCCGCTTGCGACCGCAGCCAAGCATTCGGCCCAGAACATCGCCTTCCACGAGGTCGGACGCCAGGCGGTGATGGCCGATCCCGACTGGCGCGGCGGGCGCTATCTCGACGAGAATACGCGCCCGGCCAAGGGCCTGTCGGTAGCGCGGATGGGCGCCCACATCACCTATCTCTCGGAGCCGGCACTGCACCGCAAATTCGGCCGCCGGCTGCAGGAGCGCAGCGCGCCGACCTTCACCTTCGACGCCGATTTTCAGGTTGAAAGTTACCTCCGCCATCAAGGCGTCAGCTTCGTCGAACGCTTCGACGCCAATTCCTATCTCTACGTGACGCGGGCGATGGACTATTTCGACCTCGCCGCCGACCATGACGGCGTGCTGGCCAAGGCTTTCGCCGGCACGAAGACACGCTTCTGCGTCGCGTCCTTCACCTCCGACTGGCTGTTCCCGACCAGCGATTCGCGCGCCATCGTGCATGCGCTGAACGCGGCCGGCGCCTCGGTCTCCTTCGTCGAGCTCGAAAGCGACAAGGGCCACGACGCCTTCCTGCTGGAGGAGCCGAACCTGTTCGCGACGACGCGCGGCTTCATCGGCGCGGCGGCGCGGGCGCGGGGGCTGTGAGCATGTCGGCGGCGGACAACCACACCAACCGCATCGACCTGCGCCTCGTCGCCGAGATGGTGACGCCAGGCTCGCGCGTGCTCGATGTCGGCTGCGGCGACGGCGAATTGCTGGCGCTGCTCGCCGAAACCCGCGGCGTCGACGCCCGCGGCATCGAATTGTCGCGCGAAGGCGTCGCCGGCTGCGTGGCGCGCGGGCTCTCGGTGATCCAGGGCGACGCCGACACCGATCTTGCCGACTATCCCGACGATTCCTTCGACTACGTCATCCTCTCGCAGACCATCCAGGCGACGCGCAATCCGCGGCTGGTGCTGGAGCAGATGCTGCGCATCGGCCGGCGCGCCATCGTCTCCTTCCCGAATTTCGGGCATTGGCGCATGCGCAGCCAGGTCTTCTTCCTCGGCCGCATGCCGGTGACCGAGGCCCTGCCCTATTCCTGGTGGGACACGCCGAACATCCATTTCTGCACGATCCGCGACTTCGTCGTGCTCTGCGACACGATCGGCGCGGTCAAGGAACGGGCGGTCGCGCTCGACGTCGCCGGCGGCAAGGTCGGCGTCAGCGCGCCCTGGTGGTTCTGGAACCTCTTTGGCGCGCAGGCGGTGTTCCTGCTGAAGCGCGGATAGCGCCCGCGCGTCATGCTCGGGCCTGCCCCGAGGATCGCAGGCCGAAGAAGGTTCCGATAGCGCTCTCTCGCGGGAGATTCTCGGGTTTCCGCTTCGCTCCACCCGAGAATGACGACTTGGCTAGAACGCCTCTTCCCAATTCCTGCTGAGCCGCATCGCCGAATTGATCAGTCCGACCATCGAATAGGTCTGCGGGAAATTGCCCCAGAGCTCGCCGGTCTTAAGATCGGCGTCCTCGGAGAGCAGGCCGAAGCTGTTGCGGCGCTGCAGGATGCGCCCGAACAGCTCCTTGGCCTCGTCCTTGCGGCCGATCGCGTGCAGCGCATCGACATACCAGAAGGCGCAGATCAGGAAGCCGGTGTGCATGAAGCCGAAATCGTCCTGCGTGCCGTAGCGCAGGATCAGGTCGCCGCGGCCGAGCTCGCGGCCGATCGCCTCGACAGTCGCGATATATCGGGGATCCTCCGGCTTGACGAAACCGAGCTCGGCGAAAAGCAGCAGCGTCGCGTCGAGATCGGTCCCGTCGAAGGTCGAGACGAAATGTCCCTTCTCCTGGTTCCAGACCCGGTCGGCAATGATGCCTTTCAGGCGCCTGGCCTCGCCGCGCCAGTACTCCTTGCGGTCGGCCCGGCCGAGCGTGCCGGCGATGCGGGCAAGCCGGTCGCAGGCGGCCCAGCACATCACGCTGGAAAAGGAGTGGACGACCTGCTTCTCGCGTAGCTCCCAGGGGCCGGCATCGGGCTTGTCGAAGAGCTCGATCGCCCGCTCGCCCATACGCTCAAGCTGGCTGAAGAGCGTTTCCTTGCCCGGCTGGATGAGCCGGCGGTCGAAGAAGGAATGGGTGGCGGCGAGCACGACCGCGCCATAGCCGTCATTCTGGATCTGCGTCGCCGCGCCATTGCCGACACGCACCGGCTGGTGACCGCGATAACCGGCGAGATTCGGCACCTCGAATTCACGGAGCTCGCCGCCGCGGGTGATCGGATAGAGCGGCGGCAGATGCTCGGCACCATTCTCCGAGAAAGTGTCGACGATGTTGGTGATGAAGCCGAGATAATCCTCCATCGTCCGCGTCGTGCCGAGGCGGTTCAGCGCATGCACGACGAAATAGGCGTCGCGCAGCCAGCAGAAGCGGTAGTCCCAGTTGCGCTGCGTACCCGGCGCCTCGGGGATCGAGGTGGTCAGCGCCGCGACGATGGCCCCGCTCTCCTCGAAGGAGCAGAGCTTCAGCGTGATCGCAGCGCGAATGACCTCGCGCTGCCATTCGAAGGGGATGGAAAGCGAGCGGACCCAGTCGCGCCAGTAATCGGTGGTCTTGTCGAGGAACTCGCGCGAGGTCGTCTCGATCTCGGCGCGCAGCGCCTCGTCCGAGCCGATGAAGAAGGAGAACGGCTTCTCGACCGCAAAAGGTATGCTCTCCAGCACATAGGAGATCGGCGCGTCCGTGGTCAGGCGGATGGTCTGGTCGGCTCCGACGAAGCGGACATGGTTGGAGCCGCGGGTGATCTCGTCCGGCACCTCGCCGAGACCGAGGCACGGCTTCACCACGACACGGATGCGCGGGCGGCCGGAGACCCGCCTGACGCGACGGACCAGCTGAGGCGGCCGAAAGAAGCGCTCATAGCGGACGAAGCGCGGCGCGAAATCGAGGATCTCCAACGCATTGCCGTGGTCGTCGGAGAGCACCGAGGAGAGGATCGCGGTGTTGTCGAGATAGCTCTGCTCGCAGCGCGTCATGCCGACCATCTCGATGGCGAAGACGCCCTTTTCCGGCATCGCATCGCCATCCTCGATCCGATTGTCGATCAGAGAACAGAACACCGGATCGCGGTCGAAGCGCGGGAAGCAGCCCCAGACGATCCGGGCCTGGCGGTCGATCAGCGCGGCGATGGAGCAGTTGCCGATGACGCCCAGATCGAGCGAGGCCACGCCCGGCGGGGCGACGGTGGTGACAGTCATGCCTATCCCTGATGCAGCTGGTCTTGGTGGAAGGATCAGTTCTGGAGAAAGGTTTCGAGCGTGAGCTCGCCGCCATCCGCAGCGCCGAGCAGGATACGGTGCAACGCAGTCGGCGAGGCGAGCCGGTGCCGGGCGCAAGTCTGCCCTTCCCCGATCCGAATCGATAGCCCTCCGGCATCGTTGACGGTGGCGAAACCGTTCTCGTCGGTGATGTCGTCGCCGATAAACACCGGCTGGCGGCCGCAATAGGCGGGCTGCTGCATCAGCCAGGCAATGGCTGCGCCCTTGCTCGCAGTGGCCGGCACGAGCTCGGCAACGGCCTTGCCGTGCTGCAGCCGCATCGAGGGGCCGATCTCGGCTGCCAGGCGTGCCATCAGCTCCATCGCCTCATCGGCCAGAGCCGGGGCCAGCCGCCAGTGCAGCGCGACGGACTGGCGCTTGTCCTCGACGATGACGCCGACATTCGCGTTGGCGAAACGCACCATGGCCCGCGTCGCGGTGCGGAGCGCCTCGGAGGGCGCCGCCAGCGGAGCTTCCTCACCGCCGAGGCGAATCTGCGCGCCGTGCAGGCCGGCGGCGTCGAAGCGGAAAGGCGCCGTCATCCCGTCCAGAAACGCCACCGGGCGGCCGGAAACCAGCGCCAGCGCGCCACCGAGGCGCTGGCTCAGCGCATCCAGCGCACCCGGCATGCGCCGGTCGAGGCGGACATCCTCAGGCGAAGGCGCGATCTCGACCAGGGTTCCGTCGAAATCAAGAAACAATGCTATTGATGCGGTACGTGCTGCGAGCGGCGCGTGCAGCTCTGCAGCTTCTGGGCTCTGAGTTTGCGACATGGCGGCCTTGCTAGAGGACGAAACGGGCGAAAGGACGACCGTCCGTCGGCTCGCCACATTCAGGGTTCAGCTTCCCACCGTCGCCATGATCCGGTCACGGCGGCGACGCGATCCGGCCAAGAAGGCCGGCGTGCACACGAAACATTACGTCTGCCGGCGCGTTCTGTTCCCGCGCCAAAGCGGCATTCGTCAACGAAAGTGAGGCATTATGCGTCTTGTGGTGGTCTCCAACCGCGTCACCATGCCAGAACGTGGCGAAAAAGTGGCAGCCGGCGGGCTCGCGGTGGCACTCCGCTCCGCTCTGGAAGCGCATGGCGGGCTCTGGTTCGGCTGGAGCGGGAGCACGAGCGCCGAGCCCTCCTCCCGCGTAGAACCGGCCCGCGTCGGCAAAGTCTCCTATGCCATCGCCGATCTGACCGAGGCCGAGCGTCAGAGCTACTATCTGGGTTTCTCGAACCGGGCGCTGTGGCCGCTGATGCATTACCGGCTCGGCCTCACCGAGTTCGACCGCTCCGACTATACCGGCTATCTCGCGGTCAACCGCCGGTTCGCCAGGCTTTTGCTGCCGCTGCTGCAGCCCGACGACGTGATCTGGATCCACGACTATCACCTGATCCCGCTGGCGGCGGAGCTGCGGCGGCGCGGCGTCACCAACCGAATCGGCTACTTCCATCACATTCCCTGGCCGTCTGCCGAAGTCTTCGGGGCGCTGCCCTTCAGCGCCACCCTGATCAGCACGATGACGGCCTATGATCTCATCGGCATGCAGACGCAAACCGACGCCGACAATCTGATCGGCGGGCTGGTCGCGCTGCGCGGCGCCCAGCGCGACGGCGAGCGGGTCAGGGCCGGGCCGCGCGAAACCATCGTCCGCGCTTTCCCGATCGGCATAGACGTCGAATCGTTTCGCAAGCTCGCAGTCGCCTCGGTGCGCGCCGCGACCCAACCGATCCGTGCGACCACCGGCCCGCTCGGCGGCCGCAAGCTGGTGATCGGCGTCGATCGGCTCGACTATTCCAAGGGAATCGTCCAGCGGCTCGAGGCCTTCGGCCAGTTCCTGCGCAGCCATCCCGAACATCGCGGCAATGTCGGCCTGCTGCAGATCGCGCCACCCTCGCGCAGCGACGTCCCCGAATATGCCGAGCTCGACCGGCAATCGGACGAGGTCGCCGGACGTCTGAATGCCGCGCTCGGCGAATTCGACTGGACGCCGATTCGCGTCGTCAAGAAGGCCTATTCGCGCAGCGCGTTGGCCGGTTTCTACCGGCGCGCCCAGGTCGGGCTGGTGACGCCGATGCGCGACGGCATGAACCTCGTCGCCAAGGAATACATCGCGGCGCAGAATCCGGAGGATCCCGGCGTGCTGGTGCTGTCGCGCTTCGCCGGCGCCGCACATCAGATGCGCGAGGCGCTGATCGTCAATCCCTACGACACGCATGAGGTCGCCGAAGCGATCCGCACCGCGCTCGCCATGCCGCAATCGGAGCGGATGCGGCGCTTCGAGCGGCTCTACGGCACGATCGCCGCGAGCGATATCGGCTGGTGGACCTCGCGCTATCTCGCCGCGCTGACCGGCGCCGGCAGCGATGACAGCCTCGTGCCGCCGGAGCCACCGCGGCGGACGAGTCGAACCCGCCGGGCAGCAGCCGAGCCAAATGCGACAAGCCGCCCGACGACAAAAAAAACGACGGCAAAACCGGCCAAAAAGCCGGCGCCGGCAGCAAATGATGCAGTAATGAGCGAAGTGCGCGCCGGTTTCAGGCAAGAGGACGGCGCCAAGCTCTTGCCGAATACCGCTTCACCTCGCTAGAAGCAGGCACGGATCGCTTCTTCTTGCCACGCTGGCAGGACGAGCCAGGTCTGGAACGACATGTCGGCCTGATAGGCTGTGGAGGCGGGCGGAGGGCATTTGATGCGAGGCGCACTCGGGGGATCGGGCGTTCTGCTACGCCGTCTCCGCGAGGTGATGGCAGCGCCGGTCAGTCCGCAAGAGCGGCTGGACCGGCTCGTCGTCCTGATCGCCGGCAATCTCGTGGCCGAGGTCTGCTCGGTCTATGTCCTGCGTGAAGACGGCTCGCTCGAGCTCTATGCCACCGAAGGCCTCAACCGCGAGGCGGTCCACCACACCACGATGCGCGCCGGCGAGGGCCTGGTCGGCCTGATCGCCAGCGAGGCCGAGCCGATCGCGCTTTCGGACGCGCAATCGCACCCGGCCTTCTCCTACCGCCCCGAAACCGGCGAAGAGATCTACCGTTCCTTCCTGGGCGTGCCGATCCTGCGCGGCGGCGCGGTGATGGGCGTGCTCGTCATCCAGAACCGCGCCTCGCGCATCTACAGCGAGGACGAGACCGAATCGCTGCAGACCACGGCTATGATCATGGCCGAGATGATCGCGGCCGGCGGCCTGAAGGCCCTGTCCCGGCCCGGCGCCGCGATCGGCCTCGAGCGCCCGATCCACGGCGTCGGCACGACGCTGGCCGACGGCGTCGGCCTCGGCTACGCCGTGCTGCACGAGCCTCGCGTCGCGATCACCGACCTGATCGCCGAGGATCCTGCCTTCGAGGTCTCGCGGCTGGAGGCAGCGATCGCGCAGATGCGCGTGGCGATCGACGAACTGATCGAGCGCGGCGATGTCGCCCATACCGGCGAGCATCGAGACGTTCTCGAGACCTTCCGCATGTTCGCGCATGATCAGGGCTGGCTGCGGCGCATGCGCGAGGCGGTGATGACCGGCCTCACCGCCGAGGCGGCGGTCGAGCGCGTGCAATCGGATACGCGCGCCAAGATGCAGCGCCAGACCGACCCCTATCTGCGCGAGCGCCTGCACGATCTCGACGACCTCGCCAACCGGCTGCTGCGCACGCTGGTCGGCAAGCCGAACGGCGTCGCCCGCGAACAATTGCCGGAAAACGCCATTCTCATCGCCCGTTCGATGGGGCCGGCGGCCCTTCTCGACTATGACCGGGCCCATCTGCGCGGCCTCGTGCTCGAGGAGGGCGGTCCGACCAGCCATATCGCGATCGTGGCGCGCGCGCTCGGCATTCCGGCCGTGGGCGAGATCGCCAATGCGACGGCGCTGATCGAGGCGGGCGACGCGGTCATTGTCGACGGCCAGGCCGGCGAGGTGCAGATCCGGCCACAGCCCGATGTCGAGAACGCCTACAAGGACAAGGCGCGCCTGCGCGCCCGCAAGCAGGAGCAGTTCCGCAAGCTCAAGACGCAGCCGGCGGTGACCAAGGACGGTGTCGGCATCAGCCTGCAGATCAATGCCGGGCTGCTCGTCGACCTGCCCAATCTGGACGAGACCAATGCCGGTGGCATCGGGCTGTTCCGTACCGAGCTGCAATTCATGGTGGCGCAGCACATGCCGACCACCGCTGAGCAGCAGACGCTCTACGGCGCGGTGCTGGCCGCGGCCAATGGCCGGCCCGTAACCTTCCGGACCCTCGATATCGGCGGCGACAAGGTGCTGCCCTATATGGAGCGCGTCGAGGAGGAGAACCCGGCACTGGGCTGGCGGGCGATCCGCATCGGGCTCGACAAGCCACGCCTGCTGCGCGCCCAGGTCCGGGCGCTGCTGCGCGCCGGTGCGGGCTATGACATGAAGATCATGCTGCCCATGATCGCGACCGTGAACGAGTTCCTCCGGGCCCGGCTGATCGTACGCCGCGAGCTCGCCGTATTGGAGCGCGACGGCCGCCCGGCCCCGTCCAGCCTCCAGCTCGGCGTCATGGTCGAGGTGCCCTCTCTGCTCTTCGAATTGCCGGAGATCGCCCGCGAGGCGGACTTCCTCTCGGTCGGTACCAATGACCTGATGCAGTTCCTGTTCGCGGCCGATCGCGAAAACCGGCGCGTCTCGGAACGCTTCGATCCGCTCTGCGCCGCCGGGCTGCGGGCCCTGCGCGCGATCGTCGACCATGCCGACAAGGCCGGCTGCCCGGTCACGGTCTGCGGCGAGATGGGCGGCAAGCCGATCGAGGCACTGGCGCTGATCGCGCTCGGTTACCGCTCGTTCTCGATGTCGGCGGCCTCGGTCGGGCCGGTCAAGGCGATGCTGCGGGCACTCGATGCCGGCAAGGCGCGCCAACGTCTCGATGCCTGGCTCGCCGCCTCGGACGGCGCCGCCAGCCTGCGCCCGCTGCTTTCGGCGCTCGCCGCCGAGATGAAGGTACCGGTCTAGCGACGCCCGCTAACCGTGCTTGCCGGCCGCGCCGGCCCCTATGTCCAGCAAGATCGCATCAGCGCCATGTCCCTCCTCCTCCCGCAAGACCGCCTCGACGGCATCGTCGCCCGCCATGCCGCGGCCAGCGACGCGATCAACCACGCGAGCGATCCGGTCCGCGTGGTCGAGCTCGCCAAGGAACTGGCCGAACTCGACCCGGTGGTCGCCGCCATCGCCGCCTGGCGCAAGGCGCAGGCCGGGCTCGACGAGGCGCTCGCCATGATCGACGATCCGGCGACCGATGCCGAGATGCGCGACCTCGCCTATGAGGAGCGCGACCTTGCGCGCGCCGAGATCGAGACACGCAGCCGCGAGATCCTGATCGCGCTGCTCCCCAAGGACGCCGCAGACGAGCGCGGCGTCATCCTCGAGATCCGGGCCGGAACCGGCGGCGACGAAGCCTCGCTCTTCGCCGGCGACCTGCTGCGCATGTATCAGCGCTATGCCGCCCAGAAGGGCTGGAGCCTCGACATTCTCTCCGAGAGCGAAGGCACGGTCGGCGGCTTCAAGGAGGTCATCGCGGAGATCTCCGGCAAAGGTGTCTATGCGAGGCTGAAATTCGAATCCGGCGTCCACCGCGTGCAGCGCGTGCCCGACACCGAGGCGAGCGGGCGCATCCATACCTCGGCCGCCACCGTCGCGACCCTGCCGCTCGCCAGCGAGGTCGACGTGTCGCTCGATGAAAAGGATCTGCGCATCGACACGATGCGCGCCGGCGGCGCCGGCGGCCAGCACGTCAACAAGACCGAATCGGCGGTGCGCCTGACGCATCTTCCGTCCGGCATCGTGGTGGTGGTCCAGGACGAGCGCTCGCAGCACAAGAACAAGGCGCGCGCCTTCGAACTGATGCGCGCCAAGCTCTACGACATGGAGCGCAGCCGCGCCGACGCGGAGCGCTCGGCCGACCGGCGCTCGCAGATCGGCTCCGGCGACCGCTCGGAGCGGATCCGGACCTACAATTTCCCGCAAGGCCGCGTCACCGAGCATCGCATCAATTTGACGCTCTACAGGCTCGACGAGATGATGCAGGGGCTGGTGCTCGACGAGATCATCGACGCCCTGACCGCTGCCCGCCAGGCCGAGCTGCTCGCAGAGCAAGGGGCAGCGTGAAACCTTCCGCCGGACCGTGCGTTACTTGGCTATCGGTAACGTCGCTAGGGGAGGATAGAGATGAAGACCCTGTTCAGCAGCATGGTCCTTGCGGCAGCGATCGCCCTGACGCCGGCCCTGGCCCAGGCCCAGACCGGTTCGCAGACCGCACGCAAGGTGTTCGGCGGCGATGCCGCGCATCTGCAGAAGGCCAAGACCGAGAAGCAGGCACGCCAGGATTGCCAGCTTCAGTTCCGCGGCGCTAAGGAGAGCAAATCCGCGCTCCGCACCAAGATGAACGCCTGCGTCCAGGAGCAGATGCAGGGCAACTGAGCCGGCCGAAGGCCGACGCCAAGGATCGATTTGCCGCGCACCGGCCATCCCGCCGACGGTTTTGAGCCCGCTGTCCCCGTGACGGCGGGCGCAGCCGTGTCCGAGACGCGCAAGGTGCTCGCAAGAGCGCTGCGCCAGGCAGGGGTCGCCGACTGGAGCTTCGAAGCGCGCATCCTCATCGAGGATCTCGCCGGCGCAGGCGATCGGCTGGATATTGATTCGGCCACCCGGCTTCAGGCGGCGCTGACACGACGGCTCGCCGGCGAGCCGCTCTGGCGCGTGCTCGGCGCCCGCGAATTCTGGGGGCTGAGCTTTCGCCTGTCGACCGGCACGCTCGAACCTCGGCCCGATAGCGAGACGCTGATCGAGGCGGCCCTGCAGCATCTTGGCGAGCGTCGCCAGGAGGCGCTCGCCTTTCTCGATCTCGGCACCGGCACGGGCTGCCTGCTGATCGCAGCACTGAGCGAGTTTCCGTTGGCCCGCGGCACTGGCGTCGACCTGTCCGAGGACGCGCTGGCGACCGCCGTCCGCAACGCCGTCAGCAACGGGGTCGCCGATCGGGCGGAGTTCCGCCTGGCGCGCTGGGATGCGGGGCTGTGCGGAAAATTCGACCTCATCCTGTCGAATCCGCCCTATATTTCCAGCCGCGAGATCGCCCTGCTCGAACCTGCCGTGCGCGACCATGATCCGCATCTGGCGCTGGATGGCGGGGCAGACGGGCTCGACGCCTATCGCGCCCTCGCCGGGCTGCTGCCGGCGCGCCTGGCTCCCGAGGGCCGGGCGATCCTGGAAATCGGGGCCGGGCAGGAAGACGATGTCTGCGCGCTGATGCAGGCTGCGGGACTGCGGCATCTGCAGTCGCATCGCGATCTCGGCGGCCATGTCCGCGCGCTGGTCTTCACAGCGGAACTGTGAACTTTCACAGTCACCCGAGCGAATTTGCTTGGAAGGGCGGCAGAAACCGGTTATGCACGGGTTGTCTTGAAGACGGTGTCGTCAGCACATAGCCTTTAGCGAGGACCAGCGAAACGGTCTGGCTTTTGGATTACTGCCAGGACCGACGCTAACTGACACAGCGAGATCGAGACTTCGAGCGTGCGAGAGCGCCGCTCGGTCTGGAGCCAAAGAAGCTCCGTTGGAAAGAGCGCGTGAAGATCCATATCGGCGCAGAGCCCTTCCAGGTCGGATTGCCTCAGCGCGGCGTCGCAACCCGCCGCGCGTCACTTCGTATGTGACGCCCTTGCACGGTTGCCTCGAATGAACAGAACGCGAGATTGACGCGAATGAGACCAGGTCAGAACCGGCGCATGCGCGGCCGTAACAACAATAACAACAACAATGGCGGCAACCGCAAAGCTCCAAATCCGTTGCAGCGGAGCTACGAATCCAACGGTCCCGACGTCAAGGTCAGGGGCACCGCCCAGCATGTCGCGGAAAAGTATCTTCAGCTAGCCAGGGATGCCCAGTCTTCGGGCGACCCGGTTGCCGCAGAGAACTATTTCCAGCACGCCGAACACTACTATCGCATCCTGCTCGCCGCCCAGGAGCAGATGGCGCAGCAATTCGGCCACAGCTTCCCGCCCAACCGCGCCTTCAACGAGGATCCGGACGAGGCCGAGGAAGAGAGCGAGGACGAGAACGCCGGCTTCCAGCCCGGTGGCCAGCCGGCCGAGCGCCAGAGCTATAACGGCAATGGCGGCGTCAACGGCCATGCCGCGCCGCGCCAGGAGGGCGAGCAAGGCGAGGGCCAGCGTTTCGACCGGCCGAACCGTGGCGAGCGCAATTTCGACCGCAACCCGGAGCGCAACGGCCGCCGCTTCGACCGCAATGACCGCCAGGAGCGCGGTGAGCGCGGCGAACGCCGCTTCGAGCGCCAGGACGGCCAGCCGGCCGCCCATGCACCGCGACCGGAAGCGCAGCCCGGTGCCGAGCAGCCCGACTATGTCGCGGAACCGATCCAGGCCGAGCGCCCGCCCCGCCCCGAGCGTCAGCCGCGTGGCGAGCGCCAGCGCCGGACCGAAGTCGCGGCCGTGACGGAGGAGCAGGAGGTCGCGACCGCCCTGCCGGCCTTCCTGACGACGCCGACGCGCCTGCCGATCGCGATCACCTCCAGCGAGGGCGAGACCGCCCCCCCGGAGGCCGCCGCCGAGCCGGTTTCCGCCGAAACGGTCGAGGCCGCAGAGCAGGAGAAGCCCAAGCGCACGCGCCGGCGCCGCTCGCCGCGGGAAGTGATGGATGCGCTCGGCTCCGAGAGCGACGGCGCCGCCGAATGAGCCGGGCCGCCGCGGCGGTCTGCGCAGAAAGCTGAGAAAAAGGGCCCGGAAGGGCCCTTTTTCATGTCAGGGAATGCCGGCCGGCGCGACCTGCGCCACTGCGGCGATTTCGAGCCGTGCGCCCTTCGCGATCACGCCACCTGCGAGCACGCGGCAGTAGATCCCGCAATCGACATGGCCATAGCCCTGCAGCAGCGCCTTCGGGATCTGCAGGTCACGGGCGCCGGTCGTCGGATCGACATTGGTGGCGGCGCAGCGCTCGATCCGCTTGATCACTGAGAGGCGCAAGCCCCCCGGCCCCTCCAGTTCGCGTCCGACCAGGTCGTTCTCGGCCCAGGCCGGCAGATCCTCGACCATGACATTGCCGCGAAAGCGCAACGGGTCGATCTCCGCGCCCATCCGCGCCGCGAGATCGGCAACACTCGCCAGATTGATGATCGAGACGAAGCCCGAGCGCGAATCGGTGAAGCGATAGCCCTCCGGCGCCGCGAGCAGACGCGGTCGGCCACGCAGCTCCTCCGGCATGAAGCCCTCGAAGAAGGCCGAGAGCCGGTCATGCCCCTCCGGGCTATGCGGCGAGATCCGCAGCACCTCACGGCCCTCCTGCGAGATCGTGAGTTCGCCGCCGGCATCGTCATGGCGTGTCCTGAGCCGCGCCAGCGACTCGTTGCGCATCAGCATCAGATATTTGATCTTGGGCTGGTGCACCGGCTCGGCCGGATCGAAACCCGAGGGCCCGTTCTCGATCGCGAAGAGCCGGTCGCCCGGGAAGTAGCCGCCGGGTGAGAGCGCCGCGCTCGTCAATGGCTCCGGCGAGAGCCCCTTGACTGGATAGCGGTAGAGCGATGCGACGCGCATGATCTTGTCCTCGGTGGTGCGGCGAGGCCGGACCTTGGCATAGCCGGGGGCCAGCGATCCAGCACGCGACCGGCAGGGATCGATGAAATCCCCGGATCGGACCGGTCAGGACGCGTTGCCCTCGCCGCCATCCTCGTCGCCATCGGCGACGGAGCGCTGGCAGCCCCAGCCCGAGAGCACGTCGTCGGTCTGGTCGATGACGAAGAAGCGGGCCGCATCGCGCTCATAGCCTTCGGCCAGCAACCGGTCGTAATCGGTGTGGCTGTGGCGGACATGGCTGCCGAGCGCCAGCCAGAGCGCCGTCGACGGCGGCAGGGCCTTCATCTGATTGCGGCCGGCGAGCGCCAGTACCGCCTCGGCATCGCTCAGGGGGATACCCGGCGCCAGCGCCCGGAGCGCCTTGCGAATCGCCTGTTGCCGCCGGGTTCCAACCATGGCCCAAGGCTGGGCGGGCGCGGCGTCGATCGTCAATCCCAAAGCGGACACGCCCCCCTTACGTTGCCCCGATGCAACACCTATCTGTCTGGACGAGGGGTCGCCCGACAGGGGGCTCCATCCTGACGAAAGGCAGCCGGCTCCGCCGCCACGGGGCGCGACCGGCGGGCGGAGGTTTATTGATGAACATTGAGAAATACACGGATCGGGCGAAGGGTTTCCTACAGGCCGCGCAGACCATCGCGATGCGCGAGGGTCATCCCCAGTTCACGCCCGAGCATGTGCTGAAGGCGCTGCTCGACGACGGCGAAGGCATGGCCGCGGGCCTGATCGACCGCAGCGGCGGCCAGTCGCGCCTGGCCAAGCAGATGGTCGACGCGGCGCTGGCCAAGCTGCCCAAGGTCAGCGGCTCCGGCGCCGGCGCGCCGCAGCTGACGCCGGCCCTGGCGCGCGTCTTCGGCACGGCCGAGACGGCCGCCGACAAGGCCGGCGACTCGTTCGTCACGGTCGAGCGGCTGCTGCTCGCGCTGGCGATCGAGAAGGAGACCGAGGCCGGCAAGGTGCTGGCCAAGGCTGGCGTCACGCCGCAGGGCCTGAATGCCGCGATCGAAGCAATCCGCAAGGGCCGCACCGCCGATTCCGCTTCGGCCGAACAGAGCTATGACGCGCTGAAGAAGTATGCGCGCGACCTGACGGCCGCAGCGCGCGAGGGCAAGCTCGACCCGGTCATCGGCCGCGACGAGGAGATCCGCCGCACGATCCAGGTGCTGTCGCGCCGGACCAAGAACAATCCGGTGCTGATCGGCGAGCCCGGCGTCGGCAAGACCGCGATCGCCGAGGGCCTGGCGCTACGCATCGTCAATGGCGACGTGCCCGAGAGCCTGAAGGACAAAGAGCTGCTCGCCCTCGACATGGGCGCGCTGATCGCCGGCGCGAAATATCGCGGCGAGTTCGAGGAGCGGCTGAAGGCCGTGCTCTCCGAGGTCTCGGCCGCGGCGGGCGGCGTCATCCTGTTCATCGACGAGATGCACACGCTCGTCGGCGCCGGCAAGACCGACGGCGCGATGGACGCCTCCAACCTGCTGAAGCCGGCGCTGGCGCGCGGCGAGCTGCATTGCATCGGCGCGACCACGCTCGACGAGTACCGCAAATATGTCGAGAAGGATGCGGCGCTGGCGCGGCGCTTCCAGCCCGTCTTCATCGACGAGCCGACGGTCGAGGACACGATCTCGATCCTGCGCGGGCTGAAGGAAAAGTACGAGCAGCACCATCGCGTCCGGATCACCGACTCGGCGCTGGTCGCGGCGACGACGCTGTCTAACCGCTACATCACCGATCGCTTCCTGCCCGACAAGGCGATCGACCTCGTCGACGAGGCTTCGGCGCGCCTGCGCATGCAGGTCGACTCCAAGCCCGAGGAGCTCGATTCGATCGATCGCGAGATCGTCCGCCTGCGCATCGAGCAGGAGGCGCTGAAGAAGGAGAGCGATGCCGGCTCGCAGGAGCGGCTGCGGCGGCTCGAGGCCGAGCTCGCGGAGCTCGAGGCCCGCTCCGCAACGATCACCGCGCGCTGGAAAGCCGAGAAGGACAAGCTCGGCCAGGCCGCCGAGATCAAGACCAAGCTCGACAACGCCCGCACCGAGCTGGCGCAGGCGCAGCGCAAGGGCGAGTACCAGCGCGCCGGCGAGCTCGCCTATGGCGAGATCCCGCAGCTCGAGAAGGTGCTCGCCGAGATCGAGGCGAATGGCGATCAGTCCGGCATGGTCGAGGAGGCCGTGACGCCCGATCACGTCGCGCAGGTGGTCAGCCGCTGGACCGGCGTGCCCGTCGACAAGATGCTGGAAGGCGAGAAGGACAAGCTGCTGCGCATGGAGGAAAGCCTCGCCCAGCGCGTCGTCGGCCAGGAGGAGGCGGTCGAGGCCGTCTCCAAGGCGGTCAGGCGCGCCCGGGCCGGGCTGCAGGACCCGAACCGGCCGATCGGCTCTTTCATGTTCCTGGGCCCCACCGGCGTCGGCAAGACCGAGCTGACCAAGGCACTCGCCGCCTTCCTGTTCGACGACGAGACCGCGATGGTCCGGATCGACATGTCGGAATACATGGAGAAGCACTCGGTCAGCCGGCTGATCGGCGCCCCTCCGGGCTATGTCGGCTATGAGGAAGGCGGCGCGCTGACCGAGGCCGTCAGGCGCCGGCCCTATCAGGTCGTGCTGTTCGACGAGGTCGAGAAGGCGCATCCGGACGTGTTCAACGTCCTCTTGCAGGTGCTCGACGACGGACGCCTGACCGATGGCCAGGGCCGCACGGTCGACTTCCGCAACGTCCTGATCATCATGACCTCGAATCTCGGTTCGGAGTACTTGGTGAACCAGCCCGAGGGCGAGGACAGCGACGCCGTCCGCGACGAGGTGATGGGCGTGGTGCGCCATGCCTTCCGCCCGGAGTTCCTGAACCGGATCGACGACATCATCCTGTTCCACCGCCTGCGGCGGTCGGATATGGGCGCGATCGTCGATATCCAGATGGGCCGCCTGGGCAAGCTCCTGACCGATCGCAAGATCGCGCTCGAGCTCTCCGACGAGGCGCGCGACTGGCTGGCCGACAAGGGCTACGACCCGGCCTATGGCGCGCGCCCGCTGAAGCGGGTGATCCAGAAATCGGTGCAGGACCCGCTGGCAGAACTGCTGCTCGCCGGCACGGTCCGCGACGGCGAAAGCGTGCCGCTGACGGTGGGGCCGGCCGGGCTGATGCTCGGCGAGTTCCCCGCGGCGAGCGAAGCTCGTCCGGCAGGGGTTGCGCTGAACTGAGTTCTACTCAATCGCGAAAAACAGAGGGTGCCGCGAAAGCGGCGCCCTTTTTCTACGCCGTCATTCTCGCCCGAAGCGAAGCGCAGCCCCGGAAACTCCAGGCCCCCCGCCGTCATGGTCGGGCTTGTCCCGACCATCCACGTCTCCCTTCAGCAAGCGCGGTGTTCAAGACGTGGATACTCGCCACGAAAGCGAGCATGACTAGCTGGAAGGACTTCTCGCTGGCGGCGGGCCTCACTCCATCCTGGCCGCAGTCCGCATCACCGCGAGCGCCAGCGTCTGCGCCGCCGGAACGATGCTCTCGACTTCCAAGAACTCGTCCGGCGTATGGGCCATGCCGCCGACCGGGCCGACGCTGCACAGGGTCGGGCAGCCCTGGGCGGCGGTGAAGCCGGAATCGGCGCAGCCGCCGGTGTATTCGGCGGTGACGGCGATGCCGAAACCGGCGGCCGCATCGCGATAGGCCTCGTAGAGCTCGGCCGACTCAGCCGTCGTCTCCAGCGGCAGGAACTCGCCCTTGATGATGAGCTGCGCCGAGGAGCCCTCGACCACCGGCGTCTCGACGATGGCGCGGATCGCGTCGACCAGCGCGTCGCGCTGCGCCTTGGTGCGGTAGCGCAGGTCGATCTCGCACCAGGCGTGCGGGGCGACGGTGTTGACGGTCTGGCCGCCGCCGATCAGCCCGACATTGACGGTGACGCCGGCTTCGAGATCGGTCAGCCCCTGGATCTTCGGGATCTTGTGGCCGAGATCGACGATGGCCGAGACGCCCTTCTCGTAATTCGCGCCGGAATGGGCGGCCCTGCCCTGGAAATCGGCGCGCATGAAGACGCCGCCCTTGCGGCCGGAGGTGACCGACTGCCGGCGGTCACGGACGAACTCGGTGCCAGCCGGCAGGCGGCTCGGCTCGGCATTGAAGACGCAGCGCGACTCGCGCGCCGCCGCCTCGATCACCGGGCGCGAGGATGGCGAGGCGATCTCCTCGTCGCTGGTGGTCAGCATCATCAGCGGCGCCTTCAGACCACCGCAGGCCGAAAAGGCGGCAGCGACGAAGGCCTCGATGACCAGCCCCGCCTTCATGTCGGCGACACCCGGTCCATAGGCGCGGCCGTCACGGATGGTGAAGGGCCGGCGCGTCGGCTCACCCTCGGGGAAGACGGTGTCGCGATGGCCGAGCAGCAGCACCGGGCGCTGGTCGTTGGCGCCGGGATTGGCCAGGCGCGCCTTGACCGCGTCGCCATAGCGAGCATCGGGCAGGACCTCGACGGCAAGCCCGTTCTTCTCGTGGAAGCGGGCCAGAACCTGGCCGGCCCGGTCGACGCCCGCCTTGTCATAAGAGCCGGAATCGGTGTCGACCATCTCGCGCAGCAGGTCGATCATCGCCTGCTTGCGCTCGCCGAGCCAGGCAGCGACCTTGGTTTCCTCGGGCGTCATGTCGGTCATGGTCGGGGGCTCTCTGTGGTTCCGGATGCGTGGGAAGCCGAAGCTAGTGCATCGGCGCAAGCGCAGGGAACCGGCATTCGCGCCGGACAGCCCCCGCCTTTCCGGCAGGACGCCCGGCCCGCTTCGCCTTCCCATGGCCGTCTTCGCTCCCGATCATGCGCCAAGAGCGGCATTCCACAGCGAAGGATGCAGGGATGACGGCGCTTCGCATCATCGTTTCGGGCGTGGTCCAGGGGGTCGGCTACCGGCAATGGCTGCGCGAGCGGGCGCTCCTCGCCGGGGTGGCCGGCTGGGTGCGCAACCGCAGCGACGGCACGGTGGAGGCCTTGCTGGCCGGAGCGCCGGATACGCTGGAGGCGCTCGTCGCCGAGGCGCGGAAGGGACCGCGCGGCGCCAGGGTCACGGATATCGAGCGCCGCGAGGCCTCGGCCGCCGACCATGCGGACCCGGATTTTCCGATCGCGCCCAGCCTGTGAAGCCCGCCGCGCCGGAAAGCGAAAAAACAAAAGGCCCGCCGGACAGCCGGCGGGCCCTGGATGTGACGAGGCGCCTTAGCGGCGCCTCGAAGCCGGCCGGCCTTACTCGGCGGCGCGCTGCGGCGTGTCGGGGGTCACCGAGATCGCCGGGCGCTCGCGCCCATCGGCCTTGGCGAGCGCGCGGCGCACGCCATTGCCGTAGTCCGGATGGATCTTGTCGAAATGCGCCAGCTGGCGCTCCTCGATCGCCTGCGGAATGCCGCCCATCGCCGCGGCGATGTTGGCGAAGAGCCGGTCCTTCTGGCCCTGGTCGAACAGGTTGAACAGCGCGCGCGGCTGGACATAGTCGTCATTGCCGATGCGGTGGTTGTAGCGATCGGCACTGCCGTCGATGCGCAGCGGCGGCTCCTTGGCCGACGGCTCCTCGACCGGGCCGCCGAAGGAGTTCGGCTCGTAATAGGCGTCGGGATTGCCGGTCTTGATGCCACCGTAAGTGTTCATCTGGCCATCGCGATGATAGTGGTGCACCGGGATTTTCGGCTGGTTGACCGGGATGTTCTCGTAATGCGTCCCGAGCCGGTGGCGATGCGCGTCGGCATAGGAGAAGACGCGGGCCTGCAGCATCTTGTCGGGCGAGAAGCCGATGCCCGGCACGATGTTCGAGGGCGAGAAGGCGGCGTTCTCGATCTCCGCGAAATAGTTCTCCGGATTGCGGTTGAGCTCCATGACGCCGATGTCGATCACCGGGTACTCGGCATGCGGCCAGACCTTGGTCAGGTCGAACGGGTTGTAGGAGGTCTTCTCGGCATCGAGCTCGGGCATGATCTGGACCTGCACCTTCCAGCGCGGATGCTCACCACGCTCGAGGGCGTTGAACAGGTCCTCCTGCGTCGACTCGCGGGTCTTGCCGACGACGGTCTCCGCCTCCGCATTGGTCCAGTGCTTGTGGCCCTGCATGGTCTTGAAGTGGAACTTGACCCAGTAGCGCTCGCCGCTGTCGTTCCAGAACGAATAGGTATGCGAGCCATAGCCGTTGATATGGCGCACATCGGTCGGCAGGCCGCGATCGGACATCAGGATGGTGACCTGATGCAGGCTCTCCGGCGAGAGCGACCAGAAATCCCACATGGCGGTCGGCGAGCGCATATTGGTCTTCGGATGGCGCTTCTGGGTGTGGATGAAGTCGGGGAACTTCACGGGGTCGCGCACGAAGAAGACCGGCGTGTTGTTGCCGACCAGATCCCAGTTGCCGTCCTGGGTGTAGAACTTCAGCGCGAAGCCGCGCACATCGCGCTCGGCATCGGCGGCACCGAGCTCACCGGCGACCGTGGAGAAGCGTGCCAGCATCGGCGTGACGGTGCCGGGCTGAAGGACCTTGGCCTTGGTGTACTTGGAAATATCGCCGGTGATGGTGAGGGTGCCGTAGGCGCCCCAGCCCTTGGCGTGGACGGCGCGCTCGGGGATACGCTCGCGGTTCTGGTGGGCGAGCTTCTCGATCAGCTGGTAATCCTGCATCAGGACCGGGCCGCGCTCACCGGCCGTGATCGAGTTCTGGTTGTCCGGGATCGGCGCGCCGGCGCTCGTGCGCATGATCGGGTTCTTCGACATCTTGTCCTCCACCTGCAGCCATCAAGAACCAGCAGGCCGGCCGGAAGGGCGGGCACGCTGGAATTGGAGGAACTAACAGGACATTGCGACGATGATGTCCAATACCGTTTGCGGCAAGCCACGATAGGTTTATCCTATCGTCATGTTCACCTTGAAACAGCTCCGCTATTTCGCCGCGGTGGCGCGCCACCGCCATTTCGGCCGGGCCGCTGCCGAATGCCATGTCAGCCAGCCGGCGCTTTCCCTGCAGATCCAGGAGCTCGAGCGCTTCCTCGGCACGCAGCTGATCGAGCGTCGCCGCAACGCCATCGCCCTCACCGAGGCCGGCCACGACATCGCCGAGCGGGCCAACCGCATCCTGATCGAAGCGACCGACCTGATCGACCATGCCCGGCACCGGCCGAAGCTGCTGACCGGGCGCCTCGAACTCGGCGTCATCCCGTCGATCGCGCCTTATCTGCTGCCGGCGACGCTGCCGCGCCTGCAGGAGAGCTATCCCGCGCTCGATATCGGCCTGCGCGAGACCCAGACCGCGACCCTGCTCGACGACCTCGTCGACGGGCGGCTCGACGTTGCCCTGCTCTCGCTGCCGATCGAGCGGCCCGGCCTGGAGACCCTGCATCTGTTCGACGATGCCTTTCTGCTGGCGCTGCCCGCCCTCCCCGGCGGCGATGGCCTGGCGCTGACGCCGGAAGCGGCGCTGGCCGGCGAGAATCTGCTTCTGCTCGAGGAGGGCCACTGCCTGCGCGACCAGGCACTGAGCTTCTGCGGGCCGGCAAGACCGGGCTCGCGCCGACAATATGGCGCCTCCAGCCTGTCGACGATCATGCAGATGGTGGCGAACGGTTTTGGCACGACGCTTCTGCCGGCCATGGCGCTGCCGATCGAGTTCCGGCCGGATATGCCGGTCAGGCTCTACCGCTTCGCGCCGCCCGGCCCGAGCCGCTCGATCGGCCTGGCCTGGCGCAGGACCTCGGCACGCAAGGGCGATTTCCAGGCGCTCGGACGCATGCTCGCCGAGATCGGCCGCTCTCTGACGGAGGCTCGCGAAAACGGTCCGCCGATCGAAAACGAGGCGCTGCGGCTGACCTCGCCTCAGCGCCTCGCTTCATAAGCCATCCGCAGGGCAAAGCCCGCCAGCACCGTGCCCATCAGCCAGCGCTGGGCCAGCGACCAAAGCGGCCGCGTGCGCAGGAAGACAGCGATGCCGCCGGCCGCGAAGGTGATCAGCGTGTTGACGCTGACGCTGACCACGATCTGGATCAGCCCGAGCAGAATCGACTGGCCGAGCACACTGCCCGCGGCCGGATCGATGAATTGCGGCAGCAAAGCGAGATAGAGCATCGCGATCTTCGGATTGAGCAAGCTGGTCAGCAAACCCATCATGAAGAGCTTGCGCGGCCCGTCATGCGGCAGCTCGCGCACCTGGAAGGGCGAGCGTCCGCCCGGGCGGACGGCCTGCCAGGCGAGCCAGAGCAGATAGGCAGCCCCCAGCAGCCGCAGCGCGTCATAGGCATAGGGCACCGCGAAGACGAGCGCAGTGATGCCGAAGGCGGCGCAGAAGACATAAAACAGGAAGCCGAGCGCGATGCCGCCGAGCGAGACCATGCCCGCCATCGGCCCCTGCGCGATCGAGCGCGAGATCAGGTAGATCATGTTCGGGCCGGGCGTCAGCACCATGCCCAGCGCCACCAAAGCGAAAGCCAGCAGGGTCGAGATGTCTGGCATGAAAGTATCCCCGGATTGGATGGCAAATCCTGCGCAAACCGCCCGGCCCTGCGCAAGATCACCCGAACGCAAGCCCGATATGACGATCAGACACCCAGCTGCCGCCGAACGGCCTTGCTCAACCGCGCATGTCGACCAGTACGAGGTCGGTATCGCCGGGCTTGGCGCCAGAAGCTGTCAGCATTGCGTGGACCTGGCCGCGATGGTGGGTCTGGTGGTTGAAGAAGTGTACGACGAGCTGGGATCTCGGCCGGGTCAGCTCGCGGCCGGAGATACCGGACACCCAGGTCAGGTCGCCGGCCAGCCATTCCGCAGAGAGCCCGGCCGCCCAGTCGCCGATCAGGGCATCGGTCGCCTGCCGCTCGGCGACCAGTTCGTCCCAATCCGCGATCATGCGGGCGGATTCGCTGCCCGGGACGGCCGGCTTCGGCGTGCCGGCGAAACGCGAGAGCCACATCCGGTCGCCCCAGAGCAGATGGCAGAAAGTGCCGTGGATCGAGCCGAAGAAGGCGCCGCGATCCTGTCTGCGCGTCGCATCGCTCAGCGTCGCCGCCGCGCCGTAGAGATTCTCGTTCTGCCAGGCGTTGTAGCGCGCCATGGTGACGGCATAGGCGGTATCGATCACCGCGGAACTCCTCAGATGATGTTGGCCTCGCGCAAGGGCCGGCCGGTGACGATGCGCTCATGGCCGAGATCGGCAAGGTCGAGGCTGAGATAGCGGCCATGCGCGATGTACTCGGCCAGGCCGCGCCCGACCGCTGGCGATTGCTGCAGGCCGTGACCAGAAAAGCCGTTGGCGAGGTAGAGATTGGGCAGGCCGGCCGCAGGTCCGACGATGGCGTTGCCGTCGAGCCCGTTCATGTCATAGGGGCCGGCCCAGGCCCGGCCCGGCCGGATCGCTTCGAAGGCGGGGATGCGATGGGCCAGCGCCGGCCAGACCGTTTCCTCGAAGAACGACCAGTCGACATCCTCGACATCGGCAGCATTCTCATCCCAATCGGGATCATGCTGCCCGTCCACCGGCGAGGCACCGCAGATGAACATCTGCCCCTCGGCGCCGCGCTTGCCCTCCGGCCGGCAATAGGCACCGGAGGTGTCGATCAGCAGCGGACAGTTGTCGACCTCGCCCTTGCAGGTGAAGGTGAAGACATAGCGCTTCTTCGGCGCGACCGGGATCGCGACGCCGGCCGTCTCCGCCAGTCTCGCGCCATGCGAGCCGGCGGCGTTGACCACCGTTCCGCAGGCGATGCGGCTGCCATCGGCGAGCGCGACGCCGGTGACCCGCCCGCCCTCGACGACATAGCGGGCGACCTCGCCTTGGCGGTATTCGACACCGAGCGAGCGCGCCTTCCTGCGGAAGGCCTGGAGCAGGGCCCAGCCGTCGAACCAGCCCTCGCCGCTGACGCCATAGGTGCCGCAGGCGAGATCCGAGGTATTGAGCCAGCCGAACTTGGCTCCGAGCGCTTCGGCCGAAAGCAGGGCAATGTCGGCGCCCTCGACCTGCTGCAGGCGCTGATTGGCCTCGAGCATCGGAGCGCCCTCACCGCTGGCGACATAGAGATAGCCGCCCTCGTGCAGATCGATGGCGGGCACCTCGCCATCGACGGCGAGACGGGCGCCGATATCCCGCAGGAAGCCGATGCCGAAGAGCGAGATGCGGATGTTGACCGCGCTCGAGAACTGCTGGCGGATCGAGGCTGCGGACAGAGCCGAAGCCGAATAGCGATAGGTCGGGTCCTTCTCGATCACCACGACCTTGCCCTTGAAGCCGGGATCGGCGGCGAGATGATAGGCGACGGAGGAGCCGATGGCGGCGCCACCGACAATCACGACATCGGCGGTTTCAGGAGCGGAGGGCATTCGAGGACCTGCGACGAAAGAGGAAAGGTTCGTGACCTTTTCGCATGATTGGCTCGGCCTTCGGCGCTTGTCGAGAGGCGCTAGCCCGTCCCCTCGCATTCGCCGAGCAGCCAGTCGCGGAAGGCGATCACGGTCGGCAGGCTCGCCTTGGCTTCGGGATAGACGAGGTAATAGCCCTCGGGACCCCGCACCGGCCGGTCAACGGGAATGACGAGGGCACCGGAGCGCAGCTCGTCCTCGACCAGGAGCCGCGGCACGATGGCGATGCCGAGCCCGGCGACAGCGGCCTGAGCGACCATGGCGAACTGCTCGAAGCGCGGGCCCATCAGCGCCCGCTCCGGCGGCAGGCCCTGTGTCTCCAGCCAATCCGCCCAGGCGCGCGGCCGCGTCGACTGCTGCAGCAAGGGCTGGCGCAGCAGGTCGGCCGCCTCGGTCAGCCCCGCCCGCGCCACCAGCGCCGGCGCCGCCACCGGCACGACCTCCTCGCCCATCAGCCGGTGCAGCCGCGCGCCGGGCCAGACCGGATGCCCGAAATGGATCGCCGCATCAGCGGGGTCATGGGCGAAGTCGAAAGGCACGATCCGCGTCGAGAAATTGATGGTCACGCCGGGATGCGCCTCGGTGAAGCGCGGCAGCCGCGGAATCAGCCAGCGCGTGCCGAAAGTCGGCAGAATGGCGAGATGCAGCAGGCCGGCCGCGCCGCGAAAGGCCATGGCCGATAAGGTCGCGGCGGCCAGCCGGGACAGGCCATCTCGGACCTCGGCCGCATAGGCCGCCCCGGCCGGCGTCAGGCTGACGCGCTGTTTGACGCGCTCGAACAGACTCAGGCCGAGGCTCTGCTCGAGCAGGGCGACCTGGCGGCTGACCGCCCCTTGCGTCAGGTTCAACTCCTCGGCGGCGCGGGTGAAGCTGCCATGACGCGCCGCCGCCTCGAAGGCGGCGAGCGCCGAGAGGGAGGGCACCGAAAGGCGTCCGGGCACGATCTCAGATGTCATGAGAAAACCTCATCAAGATATGAGAACATATCGGTTGCCCCGCGCCGCCGAAAGAGGGCATTCTCCGCCGGAACTGACAGGCTTTTCGACGATCGCCTTCCGCCGCGGCCGACGCGGACCGGGACGGCGGTCCGTTTCATGCGCTTCTCCCCGCGCCGGGCAGGAGCGCCAGGCACAGGTACGAGATGACCACTTCCCTTCCCAAAGACGCTCTCGCCCTCCTCCAGCGGCTCGGCGTGCCCGATTCCGCCTATGCCGGCGCCGGACTCTCGGCCCGTTCGCCGATCACCGGCGAGACCGTCGCGACCCTGCGCGAGACCTCTCCGGCCGAGGCCGAGGCCGCGATCGGCCGGGCCCAGGCCGCCTATCTTGCCTGGCGCAAGGTGCCGGCGCCGCGGCGCGGCGAGTTCGTCCGCCTGCTCGGCGAGGAACTGCGCGCCGCCAAGACCGATCTCGGCCTGCTGGTGACGCTGGAAGCCGGCAAGGTCACCTCGGAAGGCCTCGGCGAGGTCCAGGAGATGATCGACATCTGCGACTTCGCCGTCGGCCTGTCGCGCCAGCTCTACGGCCTGACCATCGCCACCGAGCGTCCGAACCATCGCATGATGGAGACCTGGCACCCGCTCGGCGTCTGCGGCGTGATCTCGGCCTTCAACTTCCCGGTCGCGGTCTGGTCTTGGAATGCGGCGCTCGCCTTCGTCTGCGGCGACAGCGTCGTCTGGAAGCCCTCCGAGAAGACCCCGCTGACGGCGCTCGCCGTGCAGGCGATCGTCGAGAAGACGATGAAGCGCTTCGGCCCCGAGGCTCCCGCCGGCCTCTCCGAGGTGCTGATCGGCGGCCGCGAGATCGGCGACATCCTGGTCCAGGATCATCGCGTGCCGGTCGTCTCCGCCACAGGCTCGACCCGCATGGGCAAGGAAGTCGGCCAGAAGCTGGCGGCGCGCTTCGCCCGCGCCATCCTCGAGCTCGGCGGCAACAATGCCGCGATCGTCGCCCCCTCGGCCGATCTCGACATCGCGCTGCGCGGCATCGCCTTCGCGGCGATGGGCACGGCCGGCCAGCGCTGCACCACGCTGCGCCGCCTGATCGTGCATGAGAGCGTCTATGACGCGCTGATCCCGAAGCTGGCCAAGGTCTACGCGAGCGTGAAGATCGGCGATCCCCGCGAAGCCGGCGTGCTGGTCGGCCCGCTGGTCGACGAGGCCGCCTATCAGGGCATGCAGAAGGCGCTGTCCGAGGCCAAGGCAGCCGGCGGCAAGGTCCATGGCGGCGACAAGGTCGATGTCGGCTCCGGCGGCTTCTATGTCCGTCCGGCGCTGGTCGAGATGCCCACGCAGACCGGCCCGGTCGAGCGCGAGACCTTCGCCCCGATCCTCTATGTCATGAAGTACAGCAGCCTCGACCAGGCGATCGCCATGCAGAACGCGGTCGGCGCCGGCCTGTCCTCCTCGATCTTCACGCTGAACATGCGCGAGGCCGAGATCTTCGTCTCCGATGAGGGCTCGGATTGCGGCATTGCCAACGTCAATATCGGCCCGTCCGGCGCCGAGATCGGCGGCGCCTTCGGTGGCGAGAAGGAGACCGGCGGTGGCCGCGAGGCCGGCTCGGACGCCTGGAAGGCCTATATGCGCCGCGCCACCAACACGCTGAACTACGGCACCACCTTGCCGCTGGCGCAGGGCGTCAGCTTCGACGTGGACGCGTGAGGACTAGGCGTCATTTCCTGGCGAAGCCAAGCGCAGACCCGGGAATCTCGTGACCAGCCAACTGGTTTCCGAGATGGCCGGGTCAAGCCCGGCCATGACGATCGTATGAACAGGACGGGGAAGGAAGAAAGACATGGCAAGCCACAAGCTCGCACAATTCAGCTGGGAAGACCCCTTTCTGCTCGACGAGCAGCTCAGCGAGGATGAGCGCCTGATCCGCGACACCGCCCGCCAATACGCGCAGGAGAAGCTGCAGCCGCGCGTCGCCGAGGCCTATCTCGAGGAGAAGACCGAGCGCGGCATCTTCAACGAGATGGGCGAGCTCGGCCTGCTCGGCGTCACCGTTCCCGAGGAATATGGCTGCGCCGGCGCCAACTACGTCTCCTATGGCCTCGTCGCCCGCGAGGTCGAGCGCGTCGACTCCGGCTACCGCTCGATGATGTCGGTGCAATCCTCGCTGGTGATGTACCCGATCTACGCCTATGGCGACGAGAACCAGCGCAAGAAGTACCTGCCCAAGCTCGGCTCAGGCGAATGGGTCGGCTGCTTCGGCCTGACCGAGCCCGATGCTGGCTCCGACCCGGCGGGTATGAAGACCCGGGCCGAGAAGGTCGCCGACGGCTACAAGCTGACGGGCTCCAAGATGTGGATCTCGAACTCGCCGATCGCCGATGTCTTCGTCATCTGGGCGAAGTCGGCCGCGCATGACAACCAGATCCGCGGCTTCATCCTCGAAAAGGGCATGAAGGGTCTTTCGGCCCCGAAGGTCGGCGGCAAGCTTTCCTTGCGCGCCTCGATCACCGGCGAAGTCGTCATGGACGGCGTGATCGTACCGGAAGAGAACCTGCTGCCGAACGTCTCGGGGCTGAAGGGGCCGTTCGGCTGCCTCAACCGCGCCCGCTACGGCATCTCCTGGGGCGCGATGGGCGCCGCCGAAGACTGCTTCCAGCGCGCCCGCCAATACGGGCTCGACCGCAAGCAGTTCAATAAGCCGCTCGCCCAGACACAGCTCTACCAGAAGAAGCTCGCCGACATGGTGACCGAGATCACGCTCGGCCTGCAGGGTTCGTTGCGCGTCGGCCGCCTGCTCGACGAGGGCAAGATGGCGCCGGAGATGATCTCCCTGGTGAAGCGCAATAATTGCGGCAAGGCGCTCGACATCGCCCGTCAGGCCCGCGACATGCACGGCGGCAACGGCATCTCGATCGAGTACCATGTCATGCGCCATGCGGCGAACCTCGAGACGGTCAACACCTATGAGGGCACGCATGACGTCCATGCGCTGATCCTCGGCCGGGCTGTCACCGGTCTGCAGGCGTTCTTCTGATCCACACGCTCCCCCGTCACCCCGGACGGAGCGAAGCGCAGCTCCGGGATCCATCGTAGAGCGCAATGCCCTTCGATGGATCCCGGGACGACCTTCGGCCGCCCGGGATGACGGCGTTCAGGATGGCAGCGATGTCCAACACCCCTCCCCTCGCCGGCCTGCGCGTCCTCGAGCTCGCGCGCATCCTCGCCGGCCCCTGGATCGGCCAGCTGCTTGCCGATCTCGGCGCCGACGTCGTCAAGGTCGAGAGCCCGGAAGGCGACGACACCCGCAGTTGGGGCCCGCCCTTCGTCGAGGGCGTCGGCGACGAGCATCTCTCGGCCGCCTATTTCCATTCCTGCAATCGCGGCAAGCGCTCGATCACCGCCGATTTCCGCAGCGAGGAAGGCCGGGCTCTGGTGCGCCAGCTCGCCGGTCACGCCGATATCGTGATCGAGAACTTCAAGGTCGGCGGGCTCGCCAAATACGGGCTCGATGCCGAAAGCCTGCGCAAGCTCCATCCCAGCCTGATCTATTGCTCGATCACCGGCTTCGGCCAGGACGGGCCCTATGCCGAGCGCGCCGGCTACGACTTCCTGATCCAGGGCATGGCCGGCTCGATGTCGATCACCGGCCAGCCCGACGGCCAGCCGACAAAGGCCGGCTACGCCAAGACCGATATCTTCACCGGGCTCTACGCCACGGTCGGCATTCTCGCCGCGCTGCGCCGGCGCGACCAGAACGGCGAAGGTGCGACGATCGATCTTGCCCTGATGGACACGCAGGTCGCGGTGCTCGGCAACCAGGCGCTGAACTATCTGGTCTCGGGCAAGCCGCCCGCTCGGCTCGGCAACGCCCATCCGAATATCGTGCCTTACGAAGTCTTCCCCGTCGCGGATGGGCACATCATCATCGCCACCGGCAATGACGGGCAATATCGCCGGCTCTGCGAGGTGCTGGGGCAGGCCGATCTTGGCACTGATCCCGCCTATGCCGACAATAAGGGCCGCGTCACCGGCCGCGCCGTGCTGATCCCGCTCCTGGCCTCGCTCACCGCCCAGCGGCAGAAAAGCGAGCTGCTCACGGCGCTGGAAGCCGCCGGCGTCCCGGCCGGGCCGATCAATGATATCGGCGAGGTCTTCGCCGATCCGCAGGTGATCGCACGCGGCATCAAGGCCGAGCTGCCGAGCGCCGCCGCCAAGGCCGGTGCGATCCCGACCGTCGCCTCGCCGATCGTGATCGACGGCGTGCGACAGGTCGCCGGCCGGCCGAGCCCGCGGCTCGGCGAGCACAAGGACGAAATCCTCAACGACCCCACCTGGAGTGGACGACATGGCTGAACGGAGCGGCGGGCAGATCCTCGTCGATCAATTGCTGATTCATGGCGCGACGGACGCATTCTGCGTGCCGGGCGAGAGCTATCTCGCCGTGCTCGACGCGCTGCACGACGCCAATCTCAAGGTCACGATCTGCCGAGCCGAGGGCGGCGCGGCGATGATGGCGGAAGCCGCCGGCAAGCTGACCGGCAAGCCCGGCATCTGCTTCGTGACGCGCGGGCCGGGCGCCACCAACGCCTCGCCCGGCATCCATATCGCCGACCAGGACTCGACGCCGATGATCCTGTTCGTCGGCCAGATCGAGCGCGGCATGCGCGAGCGCGAGGCCTTCCAGGAGCTCGATTACCGCGCCGTCTTCGGCACGATGACGAAATGGGCGACCGAGATCGACGATGCCGCGCGCATCCCCGAGATCATCAGCCGCGCCTTCCATGTCGCGACCTCCGGACGGCCCGGCCCGGTGGTGATCGCGCTACCCGAGGACGTGCTGACCGACCTCGCCGACGTCGCCGATGCCGAGCCTTATCAGGTCACCGAGACGCATCCCTCCCTGCTGCAGACGATCGACCTGCAGAAGCGGCTCTGGGCGGCGAAGAAGCCGGTCGCGATCCTCGGCGGCTCGCGCTGGAACCCGCAGGCGATCGAGCGCTTCCAGCGCTTCGCCGAGCGCTTCGACCTGCCGGTCTTCGTCTCCTTCCGCCGGCAGATGCTGTTCCCGGCCGACCATCCGAATTTCGGCGGCGATCTCGGTATCGGCCCCAATCCGAAGCTGTTGAAGCGCATCCAGGAGAGCGACCTCGTCCTGCTGGTCGGCGGGCGCCTCTCGGAAATGCCGAGCCAGTCCTACACCCTGTTCGGCATCCCCAATCCGGGCCGGCCGCTGGTCCATGTCCATCCCGATCCCGAAGAGCTCGGCCGGGTCTACCGCCCATCGCTCGCGATCAATGCGACGCCGACCGCCTTCTGCGCCGCGCTCGAGACGGTGCACCCGCCGCAGGAGATTCCGTGGGCCGGCGCTGCCGCCGAAGCGCATGAGGCCTATCTCGCCTGGAGCGAGCAGCCGGCGCCGGTGCCGGGCAAGTTCCACCCCGGCGAGATGGTGACCTGGCTGCGCCGCAACCTCCCGGCCGATGCGATCATGTGCAATGGCGCCGGCAATTACGCGACCTGGGTGCACCGCTTCCACCGCTTCACCAAATTCGCGACGCAGCTCGCCCCGACCTCCGGCTCGATGGGCTATGGCGTGCCGGCGGCGATCGGCGCCAAGCGGCTCTTTCCGGAGCGCACCGTCGTCGCCTTCGCCGGCGATGGCTGCTTCCTGATGAACGGCCAGGATTTCGCGACCGCCGTGCAATACGAGCTGCCGGTGATCGTCATCGTCGTCGACAACGGCATGTACGGCACCATCCGTATGCACCAGGAAAAGCACTATCCCGGCCGCATCTCGGCGACGACGCTGAAGAACCCGGACTTCGCCGCCTATGCCAAGGCCTTCGGCGGCCATGGCGAGCGCGTCGAGACGACCGAGCAGTTCGCGCCGGCCTTCGAGCGGGCAGTGAGCTCGGGCAAGCCGGCGATCATCCATTGCCTGCTCGACCCCGAGGCGATCACGCCGGCGAAGACGCTGTCGATGATCCGGGCCGAGGCGATCGCGGCGCAAGGCTCAGGGCAGGCCTGAGCCGGCCCGGCCGAACCACATCCGGCGCAGCAGCCGGTCCCGCCACGCGAACTGGTGGACCAGCGCTGCGCCGAGATGGATCAGCCCCAGCACGACGAGGCTGTCGAAAACCAGCCCGTGCAGGCTGCGCATCAGCTCATAGGTCGCCTTGTCCGGGCCGATGGGATGAGGGATCGCGAGCCACCCGAAATACAGGGTCGGGATCTGGATCGGCGCAGCCGCGACCGTCAGCAGACCGGTCACGGGCAACACCAGCAGGCACAGATAGAGTCCGGCATGCACGGCCAGCGCCGCCCGGCGCAGCCAGGCGCTGGCCGGCAACGGCTCCGGATCCGGGATGACGAGCCGCAGGCTCAGCCGCATCACGACGAACAGGGCGACAGTCAGCCCGATCGATTTATGCCACTGATACAGGACGAACCGGCCGAGCAAATCCCGGCTCTCATCGCCCATCAGGCGGGCGAGGCTATACTGGGCCACGATGAGCGCCAGCGTCAGCCAGTGCAGGACAACGAGAACCGGATGCCAGCGCGGCGGCCTCGCGACCGCCGCGGTCATTGCCCGAGCCGCCCCTTGATCGCGATCTCGACCTGATCGTCGACGACATTGACCTCGCGGCCGATGCCGAAGGCCGAGCGCGAGAAGGCAGCGCTGGCCCGAAACTGCAGGCGCCCGCTGCGCTCGGCCATCCCGACATCGTCCTCGGCGACGGCGGTCGCCGCGACCGGATGGGTGACTGCGCGGATGGTCAGCCGCCCCTGGATCGTCAGGCTGCGCTCGCCTGTCCGGGTCACGCTGTCCGAGGTGAAGCTGGCGAGCGGGTGATGGGCGGCGTCGAGCATGCTGTCGCCCTTGATGAAATCGTCGACGAGGGCCGTGCCTGTGTGCAGCGACGCGGTCTCGATGGTGATGCGGATGCGGCTGCGCTCCGGCCGCGCGAAATCGAGCGCCACGACGCCGTCATAATGCTCGAACTGGCCCGAGGCGGTCGGCACGCCGAAACGGCGCGCGACGAAGCCGACCTCGCTTGCTCCTGGCCGCAGCGACAGGGAGGTCTGGGCGACCACCGCACCGGCCGCCAAGAGCGCGAGCATGGACACAGCAAGTCGGGTCATCGCGCGACGGACTGCCCGAAACATGGCGTGGCGGTGGCAGACGCCACCTCACACGAAGAGTTGAAATCGACAGTTCCGGGAGATCGGCCGCATCGTCAGCCGCCGGACAGGCGGATACCGGGCCGCCAGCGAGCAGCAGCGGCGTTCCATCTGGCTTCTGCATCTCCAGACAGAAGCGTCGCCGCGAGAACGCGACTGCCGGTGCCATTGAACCTTTCGGCTCGCACTTCGTTTCAAGGAGCAGGCAGGGAGTAACGACAATGTCACGGCGGATGGTACTGGCGATGGGAATGGCGGGGGCCATGGGCCTTGCCATGGTGCCCCAGGCACAGGCTGCCGGCTTCTTCGACGATCTGGCGCGCATCTTCGGCGCGCGCCCGACACCGCCGGCCATGATCGGCGGCGGCGATCCCTTCGAGGTGACGGTGAAACCGAAACGGCAGAAGCCGCGCGCAGTGGCGGCGTCGACCAGGCCGGCGGAGCCAGCGGTCAAGCTCGATCCGGCGACCGATCCCTACTGGTATCTGCACGACCCGACGCTGCGCAAAGGCGACATCATCGTGACGCGTGCGGGCGTCGTCGTCTTCGACGGACGCAGCGGATCGCAGCATTCGCCGGAAGCCTTCACGGCGCTTGGCGACACCAAGCGGCTGCCGAAGGCCCAGCAGCAGGTGCTGCAGGCGGCAGCGGCCGGCGGGCGGGCCTATTTCCGCCATGACGGCCCGGCCAGCCCCGCCGCGCTGGTGCAGAAGGTCAATGTCGAGAACGCGATCTCGCAGGCTCAGTAGGTCGCGCGGCCGCCCGATAGATCGAAGACCGCACCGGTCGAGAAGCTGCATTTCTCGCTGGCAAGCCAGGCGACGAGCTCGGCCAGTTCCTCGACCGTGCCGAGCCGCCGGAGCGGGCTCTTGCCGATCATGGTCGCGACCGTCTCTTCGCTCATCTGCTGCAGCAGCTCGGTCTCGATCGCCGCCGGCGCGACCGCATTGACCAGCACGCCACTGCCGGCGAGTTCCTTGCCCTGCGCCTTGGTCAGGGCGATCACCCCGGCCTTGGCGGCGCTGTAGGCGGACAGCGTCGGAGTGCCCTCCTTGCCGGCGAGCGAGGCGATGTTGACGATACGGCCATAGCCGCGCGGCGCCATCGCGGCCGCAACCGCCCGCGAACATAGGAAGGTGCCGGTCAGGTTGACCGCCTGGACCTTCTGCCATTGCGCCAGCGGCGTCTGCGCCACCGTGGTCGAGGGGCCGGTCAGCCCGGCATTGTTGACGAGCACGGCGACCGGCCCATGCTCGCTTTCCGTCCGTGCCAGAGCGGCAGCGACCTGCGCCTCGTCGGCGACGTCGCAGGCGACGAAGCCATGGCCGCCCTCGCCTTCCGCCAGATCCCACACGACCGGCAGAAGGCCGTCATCGGCGAGCCGCTCGCAGACCGCGCGGCCGATGCCCTTGGCGCCGCCGGTGACGACGGCGACCTTGGCGAGAGCTTCTGCGCTCACGCCGCCTTGGCCTGTTCGAGCTTGGCCGCGACGAGCTTGCGCAGGCCACGCAGGTCCTTGACGAAGCCGCGAATGCCCTCGGCCAGTTTCTCGGTCGCCATCGCGTCCTCGTTCAGGGCGAAGCGGAAGGCCTTCTCGTCGAGGACGAGGCGTTCCGGCGCCTTGCCGACGGTTTCGGGCGAGAGCTTGCGCGGCAATTCGCCGGTCGCGGCCTGGAGCTCGTCGAGCAGACCGGGGCCGATGGTCAGCCGATCGCAGCCGGCCAGCGCCTCGATCTCGCCGGTGTTGCGGAAGGAGGCGCCCATCACCACCGTGTCGATGCCATGGGCCTTGTAGTAGCTGTAGATGCTGCGGACGGAGACGACGCCCGGATCGGTCTCGGCCGTGTAGGGGCCGCCACCGGCCTTGACGTGCCAGTCGAGGATCCGGCCGACGAAGGGCGAGATCAGGAAGGCCTTGGCATCGGCGCAGGCGACCGCCTGCGGCAAGGCGAAGAGCAGGGTCAGGTTGCAGTCGATGCCCTCGGCCTGCAGCACGCGTGCCGCCTGGATGCCCTCCCAGGTCGAGGCGATCTTGATCAGGATGCGCTCGCGGCCGACGCCGCGCTCCTGATAGGCCGCGATGATGGCACGCGCCTTCTCGATCGTCGCCTTGGTGTCGAAGGAGAGGTCGGCATCGACCTCGGTCGAGACGCGGCCGGGAACGATCTTGGTCAATTCGGTGCCGAAGGTGACGGCGAGCCGGTCGCAGACCGCCTCGACCGCGCCTGCGCCGCCCTGCCGCTTGCCCCAGGCGATCGCCTCGTCGACGAGGCCGGCATAGGCCGGTGTCTCGACCGCCTTCAGAATCAGCGTCGGATTGGTGGTGCAATCCACCGGCTTCAGCCGCCGCACCGCCTCAATGTCGCCGGTGTCGGCGACGACGGTGGTCATGGCGCGGAGCTGTTCGAGCTTGGAAGCGGTCATCTCTCTACCCTCGGGATATGCGGCCGGATTCCCCGCCAATATGGCGCCTGCCGCGCGTCATTGCGAGCACAAGCGAAGCAATCCAGCCCTGCGTCAGGTCGGCTGGATCGCTCCGCAGGTCTCGTCGGCCCGCACTGAGCGGACAAGGCTCAGCTCTTCACCGCCCCGGCGGTCAACCCAGAGACCATGTTGTTGCGGAAGCCGTAATAGATCACCGCCGGCGGGATGGCGTAGATCAGACCGGCCGTCATCAAGAGGTTCCAGGGCGCGTCGTCGGCCGAGAGGAACAGGCCGAGGCCGACGGCGAGCGGCAACTCCTTCTCGCTGGAAAGCAGCAGGAAAGCGTAGAGATACTCGTTCCAGGCGAGCAGCAGCGCATAGATGCCGATCACCACCATGGATGGCTTCATCAGCGGCAGGTAGACCATGCGGAAGAGCTGGAGCGAGGTCGCGCCGTCCATGATCGCGGCTTCGTCGAGTTCCTTCGGCAGCTTGTCGGAAGCCTGCTTCAGCACCCAGATCGCATAGGGTGAAGCCAGCGCCACCATGGCGAGGATCAGGGCCGTGCGCGTGTTCAGCAGTCCGAAGGTCCCCATCGCCTTGTACATCGGGATGGCGAGGAAGGCGGCCGGGATCAGATAGGTCGCGAGCGCGAAATTCATGATCGAGCGGCCGCCCGGCGCCTTCAGCCGCGAGATCGCGAAGGCGGCGCAGGTCGCGATGAACAGCGTGAGCAATCCGGTCGTGATCGCGATCAGGAAGCTGTTGAACAGCTGCAGCCAGAAATTGGTCAGGTAGTAGTGCTGCTGCTTGAAGACGATCTGGAAGTTCTGCAGCGTCGGCTGGTCGGGCCAGAGCTTGCCGGCCAGCATCGATTCCTGGTTGGAGATCGACAGCACGAAGAGATGGTAGATCGGCAGCAGCGTCCAGATCAGCACGGGAATCGCGATCAGGATCAGCTTGCCCTCGTCGAGGAGCCTTTTCATCATTCGGCTCCCTTCGAGAGACGCTTCACCATGAACCAGACCATGGGCAGGATCAGCGGCATGGCGACGATGATCGAGGCGATGCCGAGGTCGAGATTATTGTTGCGCATATAGCGGATGCCGAGCGTCGCCAGGACGTGGTTGAGGTCGCCGGGCCCGCCACCGGTGAGCAGGTAGACGCTGTTGAAATCCCCCAGCGTCCAGATCATCGAGAGCAGCGTCGAGGTGACGTAGAGCGTTGCCAGCGACGGCCAGGTGATGAAGCGAAACTGCTGCCATTTATTGGCGCCGTCGACACTGGCGGCCTCGTAGAGATCCTGCGCGATGGCGAGCCGGCCGGTGACCAGGATCAGCGTCCAGAACGGCAGCGACTTCCAGATATGGACGAGGATCGACGAGGCGAAGGCGAGCGTCGGATCGGTCAGCCAGCCCGGCCCCTCCATGATGCCGAACCACTGGAAAAGCTGCTGGTTGATCATGCCGTTCTCGGGATTCAGCATCACCCGGAAAGACAGGATGGTCGGAATCGAGGGCACCGCCCAGGGCAGGATGAAGAGCACCAGCATGAAGCGGACCCAGGCGCGCTGCTGGACGAAGAAGCCCGACAGGAACAGCGCGATCAGGAACTTCAGGTTCACCGCCACGAACAGGAAGATGATGGTGTTGACCACCGTCCGGAGGAAGATCGGATCGGCGAACAGTGCCTTGTAGGATTCGAAATTCAGGCCGATCCACAGGCCGTAGGCGACCGGGTAGGCCACCATCACGGCGAAGACGAGGATATAGGGCGCGAGCATGAGCACGCCCCAGAAGACGCGGTCGCGCGCCTGTCCCGAGGTCGCGTCGGCCGAAGCCGGGGTGGAGGTTGCCATCGTTGCGGCGGTCATCTTCTTGTCTCCCTCTGCGCTCCGGCCGTTTGAAACGCGTCGGCATCCCGCGGCCCTGATCGCCGCGGGATGCCTTGTCTGTCAGGCAGCGAGGCCAGTCTTCAGCCGGCGATCTGCTTGATGCGCGCGATCATCTCGTCGGTGGCCTGTTCGGGCGAGACCTTGTCGACCAGCACGCGGTTGACGGCCTTGGCCCAGACGTTCTCGGCATTCACCGCCGTGAACTTGTAGTTGTAGACGAACTGGAACGGCACGGTGCCGTCCTTGTACTGCTTGTAGACCACCGCGCGATGCGGGTCCTTGCCATCCGACCAGAACGGCGCCTCGATGCCGGCGAGCGTGGTCGAGACCCAGCGCCCCGCCGAGCCCTCGACGAAGGGACGCAGATTCTCGTCCTTCATCAGGAAGGCCATGAACTCCTTGCCACGCTTCTTGTTCTTGCCATCGGCGAAGACCACCGCGGTCTTGACCGCCGCGAGGTTGGTCATGTTGCTGCCGTCGGGCTTCTTGGGGAACTCGGCGGTGCGGATATTGTCGTAATAGTTCTTCTTGGCCGCGTCGCGCTGTTCCTGGGTCAGCGCCGGGTTGTTCATGTCGTCCATATGCTTGCCGGCGATCGAGATCGTCGCGTTATGGGTCGCGATCGTCGTGCGGTTATGGAAGGCGACGTTGTTGTCCGGGTCGAGCCAATTCACCGAGGAGGGCGGCGTGCAGCCGCGCTGCATGATGTTGGCATAGGACTTCACCGCCTCGATCATCGCGGCCCGGTTCTTCGGCTCGTCCAGAACGATCTTGCCGCTCTCGTCGACGACCTGCGCGCCATAGGCGTTGGCGAAGGTCAGGAAGGAATAGAAGGTGTCGGAAGCGGCGACGCCGAGCGGGTGGCCGATGCCATAGATCCGCTTGCCCTTGGCACGCGCCGCGCCCTGAACCTTGTCGCACCAGAAGTCCCAATAGCCGTTCCAGGTCTTCGGAATATCGCTTTCCTTGAACCCGAACTCCTCGAGCATGTCCTTCCAATAGGTGATGTGCATCATCTGCTGCTCGACCGGGAAGGCGTAATAGGCCTTCTTGTTGGTCTTGCCGTTCATCAGGAAGGTGGTGGCGAGCGCCTGCGGCTGGAATTCCTTCTTCATCGGCTCGATGACGTCGGTGACGTCCTCGAGCTTGCCTTCGAAGGCCCACTGGCCGGTGGTGCGGAAATCATAGGTCGTGCAGAAGCCGACATCTGGCGGCGTGCCGGCCTGGACCGCGCCGACCGACTTGGTCACGCAATCCTCGGTCGCGTAGAGTGATAGGTCGACCTTGACGCCCGTCGCCTTCTGGAACTTGTCGACGACGGCGAGCAGCGCGTCGTCCTCGCCCTTGTAGAAACCCTTGGTGAACCAGACCGTCACCGTCTCCTGCGAGAGGGCGGCTCCGGACCAGCCGACGGCGAGCGCGGCCAGAGCGGCTCCACTCACCAGATTACGCATCGTTCTCATCGGAAACCTCCCATTTAAAACGTTTAGATTAGGCGATTATGGGCGCCTTCGGCCGGAGCCTAGTCGAAAAGCCCCCCGATAAACAAGCCGTCCAGATGAGTGAAATTCGCGCATTTCCGACAAGGTGGAAGCCGCCGTGACGGCTTGCCCGCGCCGCTTTCCCGCCGTTCTTCCCCGGGCGCTCGCGGCGTTGTCACAGATGTGTCGTCTAAGCGGCTTAACCGGCAGGCCAAGAAGGCTCCGACACCGCAAGGCGGAGCGCGGACGCAAGCCTTCCACCCTCAGGTCCTCCCTCCCAAGGCCCACGGAGACTTCCATGCGCTCATTCGCACTCGCCGCCGCGCTCGCGCTCGGCCTCGCCCTTCCCGCCACGCAGGCAGGCGCCGTCGAGGGCAAGCTCGTGCTCTATACCAGCCAGCCCAACACCGATGCGCAGCAGACGATCGACGCCTTCAAGGCCAAATACCCCAAGGTCGAGATCAGCTTCGTGCGCGACGGAACGCCGCGGGTCATGGCCAAGCTCCGGGCCGAGTTCGAAGCCGGAGCACCACAGGCCGACCTGCTGCT
The DNA here is from genome assembly GCF_017308075.1 of Allobosea sp. Classification (GTDB taxonomy): domain Bacteria; phylum Pseudomonadota; class Alphaproteobacteria; order Rhizobiales; family Beijerinckiaceae; genus Allobosea. Next base: position 62,416 of record NZ_JAFKFX010000023.1, on the reverse strand, counting down.
GATCGCCGATGCGGTGACGATGGAAGGCCTCAAGAAGGAGGGCCGGCTGCTCGCCCATGACAAGGCCGACACCGCCGCCTACCCGGCCGGCATGCACGACCCCGCCAAGTTCTGGTTCGCCACCAAGCTGATCACCACCGGCATCGTCTACAACACCAAGGCGACGATGAAGCCGGAGAGCTGGCTCGATCTCGCCAAGCCGGAGGCGAAGAACCTGCTGGCGATGCCGAGCCCGCTGAATTCGGGCGCGGCGATGATCCACACCATCACCCTCACCGGCAACCTGCCCGGCGGCTGGGGCTTCTACGAGAACCTGCAGAAGAACGGCGCGCTCGCGGCGGGCGCCAATGGCGACATTCTGCGGCAGGTCGCCACCGGCGAGAAGCTCTACGGCATGATCGTCGACTTCATGCCGATCCGCGAGAAGGCCAAGGGCGCCCCGGTCGCCTTCGTCTTCCCGAAGGAGGGCGTCTCCGCGGTGAGCGAGCCGGTCGCGATCCTGAAAGCCAGCAAGAACCCGGACGCCGCCAAGGCCTTCGTCGACTTCCTGATCTCGAAGGAGGGGCAGGAGCTCGCGCTGAAGCAGGGCTATGTCGCCGCCCATCCGCAGATTGCCCTCCCGGCCGGCTATCCCGCCCGCGATGCGATCAAGCTCATGCCCTTCGACGCCGCCAAGGCGCTCGCCGAGGAGCCGGCCGCCCGCAAGCGGTTCAGCGCGATCTTCGAGTGAAGCCCTGCCGCGTAACGGACCGGGGCGCGCGCGCATGACGCTCGCCGCCCCTTCATCCGCTCTGCCGCGGCCCCGGCTGCGGCAGAGCCGTTTGCGTCTCGCCCGGCCGAGGCTGCGCCTCCCGGCCGGGCTTGGCCTGCCCGCCGCGATCACGCTGGTCGCCGTGCTGCTCGGCGCCCTGCCCTTCCTGCGCCTCGCCTTCGCGGCCTTCGCCCCCGGCGGCCAGTTCGCGCCGGGCGCCGTGCTGGAGGCGATCGGCGGCCGCGCCGCGGTCAATGCGACCCTGCACAGCCTCGAGACGGCGGCCTTCTCGGCGTTCGGCGCGCTGCTGGTCGGCGGCTGCTTCGCCCTGCTGCTCGCCGTCACCGATCTGCGCGGCAAGCGCCCGCTCGCCTTCGGGCTGGTCTTCTCGATGATGATCGCGCCGCAGGTGGCGGCTCTCGCCTTCCTGAGCCTGCTCGCTCCGCATTCGCCGCTCCTGGCCCTCATCGGCCTGTCGCCTTCGCCCGGCACGCCGAACCCGCTGCTCGGCCGCGGCGGCATCATCCTGGTCATGGCGCTCCACCATGCGCCGCTGGTTGCGATCACGCTCTGGACCGGGCTGCGCAGCGTGCCGCATTCGCTGGTCGAGGCCGCCCAGATGGAAGGCGCTTCCTCGCGGGTGATCGCGACGCGGATCCTCATCCCGGTCCTGCGGCCACAGATCGTCGCCGCCGCCCTGCTCGCCTTCGTCGCCGGCATCGGGAACTTCGGAATTCCGGCCCTGCTCGGCCTGCCGGTCAACTATCTCACCCTGCCGACGCTGATCTATCGCCGGCTCTCGAGCTTCGGGCCGGAGGGCCTGCCGGATGCGGCAGCGCTCTCGCTCCTGGTCGCGCTGCTCGCCGGGCTCGGCATCCTCGCCGGCATGCTGGCGATGCGTCAGGGCGGCGGGAAGGTCGAGATCGAGCGGCCGCTGCAGCCCTTCTGGCAGCTCGGCCGTGCCCGCCCCTTCGTCGCAGGCGGCCTCTGGCTGCTGCTCGCACTCAAGCTCGGCCTGCCGCTGCTCGCCCTGCTCGGCGAGGCGCTGACGCCGGCGCTGGGCGTGGCTCTCTCCTGGCAGAGCCTGACCTTCGACAAATTCGCCGAGGTGCTGCTGCGGCAGGATGTGACGGTGCGCGCCTTCCGCAACTCCTTCCTGTTCGCCGGGACGGCCGCGCTTCTGCTGGCGCTGCTTTCGATCGCCTTCGCCTATACGCTCGAGCGGCGGCTCGGTCGGTTCAGGCGAGCCGTCGAGCTGGTGATCGAGCTGCCCTATGCGCTGCCCGGCGTGGTGCTCGCCATCGCCTGCATCCTGCTGTTCCTGAGACCTTTGCCCCTGGTCGGCTTCAGCCTCTACGCCACGCCCTTCATCATCCTGTTCGCCTATCTCGCCCGCTTCCTGCCGCTGGCGCTGAAGGCGCCGGTCGCGGCGATGGCCCAGATCGAGGCCCATCACGAGGAAGCGGCCAAACTCGACGGCGTGAGCGCCTGGCAGATGCTGCGCTTCATCGTCGCGCCGATCCTGGCGCCGGCCGCGACGGTGAGCGCGCTGATGGTCTTCCTCGTCGCCTTCAACGAGCTCACCGTCTCGGCGCTGCTCTGGTCGTCCGGCACGGAGACGCTTGGCGTCGTGCTGTTCAGCCTGAAGGAGGCGGGTCTCGCCGGCGAGGCCGCCGCCATTGCGATCAGCGCCTCGGCCGTGATCCTCCTGGCGATGCTCGGGCTCGATCTCGCCGGACGGCGCCTGCCGGCTCAGATCCTGCCCTGGCGGATCTGAGCCCGGCACCGAAACCGAGAGGCGGGAGGCTCAGCGCTGGATTTCTGCGCGCGGACCGCGTTAGTTAAGCGGAAATTAACATGCCCGCCGGATGTTTACCGCGATGGCATTCGCCTTCCGCCGCCTGGATTAGGGTCGACGCCGTTACCAGCAGACGGCTTCGATCAAGGACGCCCGAGCCCAATGGCCTACCGCGCCACCGACCGCCTCCCGCAAGAGGCCACCGCAGACGACCGGAAGATCCTCGTGGTCGAGGATTCCAAGACCTACTCGATCGCCCTCTGTCGCCGCCTGACCGAAGAGATCGGCCTAGAATTGGTCGCCTGCCGCTCGCTCAACGAACTGCATGAGGCCGTCACCGAGAACATCGCGGCCTATACCCTGGCGGTCGTCGACCTGAACCTGCCGGACGCGCCGCGGGGCGAGGCGATCGACTTCACGGTCCAGCGCGGCATCCCGACCATCGTCCACACCGGCACCTTCGATTTCGAGACGCGCAACCGCATCATGGAGCGCGACGTCATCGACTATGTCCCGAAGGACAGCGAGTTCGCCCTCGAGACCGTGGTCCGCACCGTCAGGCGGGCACTGGCCAACCGGCGAACCCGGATCCTGGTCGTCGACGACGTCAAGGCGACCCGCGGCCTGCTCGCCCGGATGCTGACCGTGCAGCAATACGACGTCGTCGAGGCCAGCTCCGGCGCCGAGGCGCTTGCGTATCTGGAAGCCAACCCCGATGTCCGCCTCGTCGTCACCGACTACAACATGCCGGGCATGGACGGGTATGCGTTGACCCGCCATATCCGGCGCCGCTTCTCCGCCAGCGGCCTGCGCGTGATCGGCGTCTCCTCGTCCAATGACCGCATGGTCTCCGTCGGCTTCCTGAAGGCCGGCGCCCATGACTTCATCTCGATGCCCTTCGTGCCCGAAGAGCTGCAGTGCCGGATCGCAAGCAACGCCGAGACACAGGAGCAGATCGAGCAACTGCGCAATCTCGCCTCGCGCGACGCCCTGACCGGTCTGTTCAACCGCCGCCATTTCTTCGAGCATGCGCCGGCCCTGATCGCCGAAGCGCGCGCGCGCTGGCAGAAAAGCGCGGTCGCCATCCTCGACATCGACGACTTCAAGCAGCTGAACGACAGCCACGGCCATGACCTCGGCGACCGCGCCCTGGCCGGCGTGGCGCGCTGTCTTTCGCAGTCGATCGAGGGGAGCAACAGCCTCCTCGCCCGGATTGGCGGCGAGGAATTCGCCATCCTGTTTCCCGGCCTCGACGCCAAGGCCGCGATGCGCCGGGCCGACCATGTCCGGCTCGACGTCTCCCATGAAACGGTGACGCTCGGCGAGCATCAAGTCGCCCTCACCGCCTCGATCGGCGTCGCCGAGATCGACGAGAATGTCAGCTTCGACCAGGCGCTGGTCGCCGCCGACCGCGCGCTCTACGCCGCCAAGCGCGAAGGCCGCAACCGAGTCTGCGTTCAGGCCGCCTGACGCCTCGCTTCTGCGGCTCACCATCGAGGCATGCGGCAGGAGCAGGCAGGTCTGGGGCTAGCATCCGCCCTTCCCTTCGCAAGCTCATCCCACAGCTCCGGGCCAGCGCCGCCTGCTTTGCGCTGACGGCATGCCGACATCGTCGCCCGTCGCTTCCGGGGCAAGCGGCGGCATGCCACCTTCGGCTCAGCTTACGATTCGGGGGATGCCGTCCATGATCGAAGACTCTGCCAGATCGGCGCGGTCACCAGCACAGCGGCTGCGCTCTCTCGGCACGCTCTTGCTCGCGGCCAGCATGCTCACCTCCCAGGCCGCATCGGCCTGCACGAGCTTCCTGATTCCGACCTCGGATAATGGCGCCGTCTATGGCCGGACCATGGAGTTCGGCTTCGAGCTCGAATCGCGTGCCATGATGATCCCGCGAAATTACAAGCTCGCCAGCAGCGGCGCTGACGGCAAGCCGGCCGCCAGCTGGACCAGCAAATATGCCGCCGTCGGCCTGAACGCGCTTGGCGTCACGGCGCTGGTCGACGGCATGAACGAGAAGGGGCTTGTCGGGGGAATTCTCTACTTTCCAGGCTTTGCCGGCTATGCCGATGCGGGCAAGTCCGACCCGGCGAAGTCGCTTGCACCCTGGGATGTGCTGACCTGGGCGCTGACGAACTTCGCCACCATCGCCGAGGTCAAGGCCGCGCTGGAAGGCATGGCGGTGATCGGCGTCGAGCAGCAGCAGATGAAGATGGTGCCACCGGTGCACTACACGCTGCACGATGCCTCGGGCGCCTCGCTGGTGATCGAGCCGATCGACGGGAAGCTCAAGCTCTACGACAATCCGCTGGGCGTGATGACCAACGCGCCGCCCTTCGACTGGCACCTGACCAATCTGCGCAACTATGTGAAGCTCTCGCCCCACAACGCACCGCCCCTGAAGATCGGCTCGCAGAGCTTTTCGCCGCTCGGCGAGGGCTCGGGCATGCTCGGCATCCCCGGCGACCCCACCCCGCCTTCCCGTTTCCTGCGCGCACTCGGCTACACGCTCTCCGTCGAACGCAAGCCGAGCGGCATCGAGAGCGTTCGACTCGCCGAGCATATCGTCAACAATTTCGACATCCCCAAGGGCTGGATCAAGGCAGGCGGGGAGCCGCTGGAATACACGCAATGGTCAACGGTGGCGGATCTGACCAACCGCGTCTTCTATGTTAAGACCTACACCGATCCTGTCCTGCGCGCGATCGACTTCAAGAGCTTCGACCTCGACGCCAACGCCATCGTCAGCGCCGAGCTCAAGCCGGGCATGGCCGCTCCCGCCCTGGCGTTCCCGAAGCGCTGAACGGGGCAGGCGTTTAATCCTACAGCGGAGCTGTGCAGACCGCCCGCCGCACCAGAAGCTATTTCGGCCGGGGGCCTCGACATCATGGCATCAGCGCGCTTGCACAGCCGCTTCGGACGGTTCTTCGGAGCAGCCTCGCTCAGCCTCGTCTCCTGGCTCCCCTCCGCCTCGGCGGTCGGCGCTGCGGACATGACCTCGCCGACGATGACAGCGCCGGCGGCGGCCGCGCCGGAGTGGGCGATCACGGTCTCGCCTTATCTCTGGGCGACCAGTCTCGACGGCGATGCCGCGGTGCTCGGCCACAAGCGCGCGGTCGACATACCCTTCCGCGACACCGTCAAGGACCTCAAATTCGGCTTCATGGGAGCCGTCGAGATCCAGCGCGGCAAGCTCGGCTTCTATGTGAACGGCCAATATGCCGACATCGAGAGCCAGGACAATTTTCGGCGGCTCGATATCGGCATCGGCTCGAGGATGACCGTATTGGCGGCAGGCGCCTTCTACCGCATCCTCGAAAGCCCGCTGGGCGGCAGCACGCTTCACGGAGCACCGCGGGTGTTCGCGCTCGATCCGCTCGTCGGCGTCCGCTGGACGCGTCTGACCGGCAGCATCCGGGTCGCCGGCTTCGGCCGGTCGGAAAGCGAAAGCTGGCTCGATCCCTATGTCGGCGCGCGCGCGACACTCGACCTCGACGAGCGCTGGAACCTGACCGCCGAGGCCGATATCGGCGGCTTCGGCGTCGGCTCGCGGATCACCTACAACGCGCAGGCTTATCTCGGCTACCGCACCACCCTGTTCGGCCGGCCGACCATGCTGCGCGCCGGCTACCGGGCGCTGTATCAGGACTATCGTGAAGGCGGCTTCCTGTGGAACGTGACGCAGCACGGGCCGGTGCTCGGCGCCTCCATGCAGTTCTGACGGAAGCTCACCCCGACGAGCCGGCGACTACGCCGCCGGCTGCTGCTCCGGCTTCGCCTCCCCCATCAGCAGGCTGCGCGAGGCCTTCGCCTCCCGCACGATGAAGTCGACGATCGCCCTGACGCGGGCGACCTCCTTCAGATCGGCATGGACGAGCAGCCAGAAGGAGCGCGTGATCGAGACGGTTTCGGGAAGAACCGGCACGAGGCCCGGCTCGGACGGCACCATGAAATGGTGGATGACGCCTATGCCCGCCCCCGCTGCGACAGCGTTCATCTGGGCGAGCACGCTCGAGCTCTGGATCTGAGCCCGCAGGCCTTTGGCGACCTCGTCGAGATAGTCGAGCTCGGGCGTGAAGATCAGATCGTCTATATAGCCGATGATGCGATGGGCGAAGAGATCCTCGGGCGTCGTGATCGGCGGCATTGAGTCGAGATAGTCGCGGGAGGCGTAGAGGCCGAGCCGGTAGTCGCAGAGCTTGCGCGCCACGACCTTGCCCTCCTTGGGCGGCGCCAGCGTGATCGCGACATCGGCTTCGCGCTTCGACAGCGAGAGCAGCCGCGGCATGGCGATCAGCTGGAGTTCCAGTCCCGGATAGGCCTTGGCCAGTGACGACAGGCGCGGCGCCAGGAAGGAGGCGCCGAAGCCGTCGGGCGCGCCGATCCTGACCGTGCCGGACAGCGCCATGTCGGCACCACCGATCTCGCTCTGGATGGCGAGCGCCTCGGTCTCCATGCTCTCCGCCTTGGCCAGCAACTGCTCGCCATGGCCGGTCAGCGCGTAGCCCTGAGGCCGGCGCTCGAACAGCTTGGCCTTGAGCGATTCCTCCAGCGAGGTGATGCGGCGCGAGACGGTGGCGTGATCGGCACCGAGCCGTCGGGCGGCGGCCGTCAGGCGGCCGGAGCGGGCGACGGCGAGGAAGAAGCGCAGATCATCCCAGTCGAACCGTTCCATGACGCTCCCTCCATATCTGCTTTTGTGCACGGCAGGCGGCTTAATCTCCCTATAGTCGTGCGCAAACGATAATGGTAGGGGTAAGCGCAAGCAGAATTTTCGCAGCACAATCGGGAGGACGCCATGCGTCAGGTCGGGCACTTCATCGGCGGCAAGCATGTCGCGGGAACTTCTGGCCGCACGGCCGACATCTATCAGCCGATGGATGGCTCGGTGATCGGCCAGGTCGCCCTCGCCTCGCAGAAGGAGCTGCGCGCCGCGGTCGAGAACGCGCTGGAGGCGCAGCCGAAATGGGCGGCGGTCAATCCGCAGCGCCGCGCCCGCGTGCTGATGAAGTTCATCGACCTGATCGCGCAGAACAATGACGAGCTCGCCGAGCTGCTCGCCCGCGAGCACGGCAAGACGATCCCCGACGCCAAGGGCGACATCCAGCGCGGCGTCGAGGTCGTCGAATATTCCCTCGGCGTTCCCGGTCTGATGAAGGGCGAGTTCACCGACGGCGCCGGCCCCGGTATCGACATCTATTCGCTGCGCCAGCCGCTAGGCGTCGTCGCCGGCATCACCCCGTTCAACTTCCCGGCGATGATCCCGCTCTGGAAGCTCGGCCCCGCCATCGCCTGCGGCAACGCCTTCATCCTGAAGCCGTCCGAGCGCGATCCCGGCGTGCCGATGCGCCTTGCCGAGCTCTTCATCGAGGCTGGCGGCCCGCCCGGCATCCTCAACGTCGTCAACGGCGACAAGGAAGCGGTCGACGCCATCCTCGACGACCATGACATCAAGGCCGTCGGCTTCGTCGGCTCGACGCCGATCGCCGAGTACATCTACTCGCGTGGCTGTGCCAATGGTAAGCGCGTGCAGTGCTTCGGCGGCGCCAAGAACCACATGATCATCATGCCCGACGCCGACATGGACCAGGCGGTCGATGCGCTGATCGGTGCCGGCTACGGCTCGGCCGGCGAGCGCTGCATGGCGATCTCTGTCGCTGTCCCGGTCGGCAAGGCGACCGCCGACGAGCTGGTGAAGCGGCTGATCCCCCGCGTGGAAAGCCTGAAGATCGGCCCCTCGACCGACACCTCGGCCGATTACGGCCCGGTCGTCACCAAGGCTGCGATGGAGAAGATCAAGTCCTATGTCGACATCGGCGTGAAGGAAGGCGCCAAGCTCCTCGTCGACGGGCGCAACTTCAAGATGCAGGGCTACGAGAACGGCTTCTATGTCGGCGGCTGCCTGTTCGATGGCGTCACCAAGGACATGCGGATCTACAAGGAGGAGATCTTCGGCCCCGTCCTCTCCGTGCTGCGCGCCGAGAGCTATGACGAAGCGCTGAAGCTCACCAACGATCACGAATACGGCAACGGCACCGCGATCTACACCCGCGATGGCGACGCCGCCCGCGACTTCGCCTCGAAGGTCCAGGTCGGCATGGTCGGCATCAACGTGCCGATCCCGGTTCCGCTCGCCTACTACACCTTCGGCGGCTGGAAGCGCTCCGCCTTCGGCGACCTCAACCAGCATGGCCCGGATTCGATCCGCTTCTACACCAAGACCAAGACGGTGACGGCGCGCTGGCCTTCCGGCATCAAGGACGGCGCCAGCTTCGTCATCCCGACGATGGGGTAGTACGGTCGCCCAAAAGGGAGGGGATGTCGCCATGCCGAAACTCAGCGAAATCGAGCTCGGCCCGAACGATATCCTTATCCCGGATATCGACGATGCGCTGATCGCGGATTTCCGCCGGCGCGCCGAGCTCATGGGCAGAGGCGTGAGCGACTACATCCTCGACATAATCGCGCGCGGCGCAGCTCTCCCTCGTGAGGACTTCGCCGGCGCTTATGTCATCGTTTTGGATGACGAGCCATGACCGCCTTCTCCCTCACCGAAGACCAGATCGCCATCCGCGACATGGCGGCCTCCTTCGCCGCCGAGACGCTCGCCCCCCATGCCGTGCGCTGGGACGAGGAAAAGCATTTTCCGATCGAGGAGATGCGTGCCGCCGCGGCGCTCGGCATGGGCGGCATCTATATCCGCGACGATGTCGGCGGCTCCGGCCTGTCGCGTCTCGACGCGGCGCTGATCTTCGAGGCGCTCTCGACGGGCTGCCCGACGGTCGCGGCCTATATCTCGATCCACAACATGTGCGCCTGGATGATCGACCGCTATGGCTCGGACGAGCAGCGGCAGAAGTACCTGCCGAAGCTTTGCAGCATGGAGCATCTGGCGAGCTATTGCCTGACCGAGCCCGGCGCCGGCTCGGACGCCGCGGCGCTGAAGACCAAGGCGGTGCGCGACGGCGATCATTACGTGCTCGACGGCCAGAAACAGTTCATCTCCGGCGCCGGCGTCTCCGACATCTATGTCGTGATGGTGCGCACCGGCGAGGCCGGCGCCTCCGGCATCTCGACGATCGTCGTCGAGAAGGACACGGCCGGCCTCTCCTTCGGCGCCAATGAGAAGAAGATGGGCTGGAACGCCCAGCCGACGCGCGCCGTGATCTTCGAGAACTGCCGCGTACCGGTGGCGAATCGGATCGGTCCGGAAGGCATCGGCTTCAAGATCGCCATGGCCGGGCTCGATGGCGGGCGACTCAATATTGGCGCCTGCTCGATCGGCGGGGCGCAGGGCGCGCTCGACAGGGCGCTCGCCTATGCCCAGGAGCGCAAGGCCTTCGGCACCCGCATCGCCGACTTCCAGGCGCTGCAGTTCAAGCTCGCCGACATGGCGACCGAGCTCGAGGCCGCCCGGACCTTCCTCTGGCGGGCCGCCGCGGCGCTCGACGATAAGGCGCCGGATGCGACCAGGCTCTGCGCCATGGCCAAGCGCGTCGCGACCGATACCGGCTTCGAGGTCGCCAACCAGGCGCTGCAGATTCATGGCGGCTACGGCTATCTCGCCGATTACGGGATCGAGAAGATCGTGCGCGACCTCAGGGTCCACCAGATCCTCGAAGGTACCAACGAGGTGATGCGGATGATCGTGGCGCGTTCGCTGGTCGGACGGGCCAAGGGGAACTAGCAAACCCGGGTCATCCCGGGCGGACATAGTCCGACCCGGGATCCATTCCGGAACGGTTCAGGCATGGATCCCGGCTCTCCGCTTCGCTGCGGCCGGGATGACGACCCGAAATACAGGCAGGGAGAGAACGACCATGACCACGATCGCCTTCATCGGGCTCGGCAATATGGGCGGGCCGATGGCCGGCAACCTCGTCAAGGCGGGGCATACGGTCAAAGCCTTCGACCTGTCGCAGGCCTCCAAGGACGCAGCCGCCGAGCTCGGAGTCGGCATCGCCGCCTCTGCCAAGGATGCGGTGGCAGGGGCGGAGGTCGTCGTCACCATGCTGCCCGCCGGCAAGCATGTGCTCGGCGTCTGGGCCGACATCCTGACCGCCGTGGCGCCGGGGACGCTGGTGATCGATTCCTCGACCATCGACGTCGAGAGCGCCCGCAAGGCGCATGCGCGCGCCGCCGAGCGCGGCTGCCTCTCGCTCGACGCGCCGGTCTCGGGCGGCGTCGGCGGCGCCAAGGGCGCGACCCTGACCTTCATGGTCGGCGGCAGCGACGAGGCTTTCGCCAAGGGCGAGCCGATCCTCTCGGCCATGGGTCGGCGCGTCGTGCATTGCGGCGATGCCGGCAACGGCCAGGCGGCGAAGATCTGCAACAATATGATCCTCGGCATCTCGATGATCGGCGTCTCGGAGGCCTTCGTGCTGGCCGAGAAGCTCGGCCTGTCGCATCAGGCGCTGTTCGACGTCGCCTCGAGCTCGTCCGGCCAGTGCTGGTCGCTGACCACCTATTGCCCGGTGCCCGGCCCGGTGCCGACCTCGCCGGCCAACAACGAATACAAGCCGGGCTTCGCCTCCGCGCTGATGCTGAAGGACCTGAAGCTGTCGCAGGAGGCGGCCCAGGCGGCGGGCGCCTCGACGCCGCTCGGCGCTGCTGCGGCGCAGCTCTACGCCCTCCACAATGCCTGGGGCGAAGGCGGCACCGACTTCTCCGGCATCATCCATCTGCTGCGCGGTCGCGAGGGGCAGTAGCGGCGCGCCCGGGGGATCATTTGCGCGCATACGAATTCTTCGCTTTCGGCCGTTCCGGAAGATTCGAAAGCGCGCTAGGACAGGTGTCATGAACGACGCCTTCCGCCCCCGCGAACGCTCCGCCCTCACCGGCTTCGCCACCAACCCGCTCGACCGACGCGGCGACCAGCGCGACCAGCCCGATGCGGTCGCGCGCTATCGCGCCAGTCCAGGCACGCGCCATGCCATCGTCGCGGGCGAGACGCCGATCCTGCGGCGAATCGGGCCGGAAGACCTGACGATCTGGTTCGACGAAGCGCAGGCGGACGGCGTCGGCAAAGCGCTCGACGAGGTCTTTCTCGGCATCCATCCGGAAGGCCAGGCCTGCTTCGGGCGGCTGATCGAGCGCCAGCTCACCGACCCGCTACGCGAGCGCGAGGACCTGGTGGTCAGCGATCTGCGCAGCGTCGCGCTGAAGCGCCTGGTTCCGGCCGAGGAGGTCGGGCCGCTCGGCGAGGCCAAGGCGATACTCGACTGGCATGCGCGGCACCGCTTCTGCGCCAATTGCGGCGGCCCGGCGCTGATGGTCAGCGGCGGCTGGCGGCGCGAATGCGCGCAATGCGGCGCGCTGCATTTTCCGCGCACCGACCCGGTCGTGATCATGCTGGCCGTACGCGGCGACAAATGCCTGCTCGCCCGCCAGGCGCGTTTCGCGCCGAAGATGTATTCCTGCATCGCCGGCTTCCTCGAGCCCGGCGAGACGCTCGAGGACGCGGTACGCCGCGAGACCTGGGAAGAGGCGGGCCTGCGCACCGGGGCGGTGCGCTACATCGCCTCGCAGCCCTGGCCTTTCCCGAGCTCGCTGATGATCGGCTGCATCGCCGAGGCGCTGAACGACGACATCGTGCTCGACGGCACCGAGCTCGAGGACGGGCGCTGGTTCAGTCGAGAGGAAGCGCTGCTGATGATCGACGGGCGGCATCCGGACGGGCTGAGCTGCCCGCAGCACATCGCGATCGCCAGCACGATCCTCAAGGCCTGGGCCATCGACGGCGAGATGCCGACATCCAGCGCCTGACGGCGATATGCACCGCCGTCAGCGCGACGGCGTCAGCCAGAGCGCATGGACCTTGCCGTCATCGGCCAGGCCGATGCCCCATTCCAGCTTGCCGTTGGCGAACTGCGCCTCGTAGATGTCGGCTGGCCCCGACGGCTCGACGCCCTTGAAGATCAGCTGGCGCAGATCCCCCTTTGCGGCGAGTTCCGCCTGCACGAACGGGAACTGTTCGCCGACGACGATGGCGAGTTCCCGGCTCATCCGCTCCTCGCCGGTGCGCCCTTCCCGCTGCTCGACGATGATGGCGCGCAGCGCTGCCTCGCTGCCCGGATGGGGCGTCCTGTTACGGACCCTGGCGGCGATTGCGGCTTCCTGGGCGGCCGCCTCATCGGTGTCGATCCGCGATGCGACGACGTCGAAGCCCTCCTGACTCAAAGTGAGGGATGGCGCGGCCCCGCCGCGGGACGCCGCGAAGGCGATCTGTGCGGCTATGGCCTTCAGAAAGAACGCGTCCTCGGCCTCGGCGAACAATTCGAGCGCCGGCTGGCCGGTAAGCTGGCCGAACAGGCTGTCGCCGCGCCTCTCGACCGCGATGATCGCGCCCGACGGGTGCCGGTAATGGCCGACATAGCGCTCGAACAGCGCGGGATCGAGCCTGACCGCCGTGCGCGGCCTCGCCTGCTCATAGCGTCGCCGCGCGACGCTGTCTGGTGTCAGCTCCGTCATATTGGTCTCCTTTGCGAGCGTGATGAGATCCTCGATCGAGAGCGTGTGGCCGGCAGCGAGCGTCGCCCGCGCAGTCTCGACGAGCGCGAGCCCGCGCTCGGCCTGGACGCGATGCCGCGACAGCGCCTGCGATTGCAGTGTCAGGATTCGTTCGAGGTCGATCGCCTTGCCCTGCAGCAGCGCCACGATGCTGCTGAGACACAAGCCGAGCCGCTTGAGGGCGAGGATTTCGTGGAGACGGGCGATCTCCCCGGCTCCGTAGAGCCGCCAGCCCTTGTCCGTGCGCCGCGGTCGGATCAGCCCGCGCTGCTCGTAGAGCCGCAGCGCCCGTACCGTCAGGCCGATCCGGCTGGCACATTCATGCGCCGCGAGCCATTCGTGCTCGACGGCGCCCTGCGTCTTCTTCGCCATGACTTGCCTCCTGCAGCAAGTCCTAGGCTATGACCCAGGGGCCGGCGCAAGCGCGACCCGCTGGGATACCGTATTCGCCGTCCCGACTGCCCGGGGCGGGCGCCGGCGTTACTCTCCGGCCTCCGGGAAGGTGTCGCGGAAGGGATGCGCCGGATAGACGCCAAGGACCTTCATCTCCTTGGAGAAATAGGAGAGTTCGTCGAGCGCGCGCTTCAGCTCGGGATCGTCGGGATGGCCCTCGACATCGCTGTAGAACATCGTCGCCGAGAAATGGCCGTCGACCATGTAGCTTTCCAGCTTGGTCATGTTGATGCCGTTGGTGGCGAAGCCGCCGAGCGCCTTGTAGAGGGCTGCGGGGATGTTGCGGACCTGGAAGATCAGCGTCGTGACCGTCTTGCCGGAGCCGTGACGGGCGAACTCGGGATATTTCGAGAGGATCACGAAGCGGGTGGTGTTGTGCTTCTCGTCCTCGATATCCTCCATCAGGATGTTGAGGCCGTAGACATCGGCGGCGATGTGCGGGGCGATCGCGGCGCGGGTGAGATCACCGGCTTCCGCAACCTGCCTCGCCGAGCCTGCCGTATCTGCCGCGACCTCGGCCTTGAGGCCGAGCTTGCGGATGATCTTGCGGCACTGGCCGAGCGCATGGATGTGGCTCTGCACCGTCTTCAGGGTCGCGAGCGTCGCGCCCTCGACCGCCATCAGGTGGAAGCGGATCGGCAAGAAATGCTCGCCGATGATGTGCAGCCCCGAGCGCGGCAGGAGATGGTGGATGTCGGCGACACGACCGGCGATCGAATTGTCGATCGGGATCATGCCATAGCGCGCCTTGCCCTCGGAGACGGCGGCGAGCGCATCCTCGAAGGTCGGACACGGCAGGAGTTCGCAATCCGGGAAGGCCTGCAGGGCAGCTTGCGACGAGAAAGCGCCGGGCTCGCCCTGGTAGGATACGACGACAGACATGGTCTTCAGGCTCCGGCGCTTGGTGTCAGGAACGCGCGGGCGCGGTCCAAGTCGGGGGGGGTGTCGACGCCGCGCGGGACGTGATCGATGATCATCGCGTCGATGCGCATGCCGTCCTCGAGGGCCCGCAGCTGCTCGAGCTTCTCGCGCAATTCGAGCGGCGATTGCGGCAGGCTGACGAAGCGGTCGAGGGCCGCGCGGCGATAGGCGTAGAGGCCGACATGGTGATAGAGCGGCCCGTCGCCATAGGGCGCCGTCGCGCGGGTGAAGTAGAGCGCGCGCATGCGGCCGGGGGAAACCTCGCTGCCGATCAGCTTGACGACGCTCGGCGCCGTCTTCTCTTCCTCATCGGTGATCTCGCCGGCCAGCGTCGCGATATCGACGGCGGGATCGGCGAGCGGCTCGACCGCCGCGGCGATGGCGGTCGGCGCCAGGGTCGGAAAATCGCCCTGGACATTGACGATGATGTCGTGCCGGCGCTCGGGATCGACGATGTCGGCGGCTTCCTTAATGCGGTCCGAGCCGGTCTGGTGCGCGGGGCTGGTCATCACCGCCCGGCCGCCAGCCTGCTCGATCGCCGCGACGATACGGGCCTCGTCGGTCGCGACCACGACCTCGCCGACCCCCGATTCCACCGCCCGGCGCCAGACGCGGACGATCATCGGCTCGCCCAATATGTCGGCCAGCGGCTTGCCGGGCAGGCGCGTCGCCTGCATGCGGGCGGGGATCAGGATCAGCGGATTTGGCATCGTGGCGGGCTTGCTCGGCGGAAGCGTCAAATGGTCTCAAAGCGGTGCGTGCTTATACGAGTTGCAATGCAGCGCGCAAAGCGGTTAAGCAGCCTGCGAGTGCCGGAGTGCGCGAGCCTCCGGCCAGAGCGCTATCTTGCTTCGCGCGCGGCGAGGCCGGGAGTCCCGAGACGATGAATATCGAACTGAACAAGATCGCCGGCGCGGGCCTCTCGACGCTGCTCGTCGTAATGGCTCTGAACATGGGCGCCGGCATCGTCTTCGCCCCGAAGAAGCCGGCCATCCCCGGCTTCGACCTGCCGAGCCTGGAGCCGGCGGCCGCCGGCGGCGCTGCGGCCCCGGCCGCAGCGGCCGAGGAGCCGATCGCGGTGCGCCTCGCCAAGGCCGATCCGGCCAAGGGCGAAAAGGCCGTCGGCGCCTGCAAGGCCTGCCACACCTTCGAGAAGGGCGGCGCCAACAAGGTCGGCCCGCATCTGTTCGACGTCTATGGCCGCAACAAGGCCTCCATCGAAGGCTTCGGCTATTCCTCGGCGATGAAGGGCAAGGCTTCGGAGAAGTGGGAGGCCGAGCAGCTCGACGGCTTCCTGAAGAATCCGAAGGCCTATATGCCGGGCACGACAATGGCCTTCGCCGGCCTGAGCAAGCCGGATCAGCGCGCCGACGTCGTCGCCTATCTCAACTCGCTGGCCGACGCGCCCAAGCCGCTGCCGAAGGAGTGAGGGCGGCAGCAGCCTTCCTACCGATGTGACTTTGCAAGCCGGGCCGAAAGCCCGGCTTTTGCTTGTGGTCGCCATGCAAATGCCGTCACCATGCCGGCCTATGCGCATGGTGCTGGCCTTGGCCCGCTCCAACGGGATATTCAGGGCACGAATCGCAAGGGGAACGGAATGGCTGTGCGGATCACTCGTCGCGGGCTGCTGGAGGCCGGTGGCGCCCTGGTCGGGGCCGCGGGCCTGCCGGGCGGGCTGGCCCTGGCGCAGGATGCCGAAATCCATGGCCTGTCCACCTTCGGCGAACTGGCGCTACCGCCCGACTTCCCGCATTTCGCCTATGTCAATCCGCAGGCGCCCAAGGGCGGCTCGATCACCGTCCAGATCAAGCGCGCTGGCGGCAACCAGAGCTTCGACACCTTCAACACCCTCAACACCTATGTGCTGCAGGGGGATGGCGCAGCCGGCATGGATGCCTGCTTCGACAGCCTGATGGCCGGCTCGGGCGACGAACCCGGCTCGCTCTACGGCCTGCTGGCGAAGAGCGTCGCCGTCTCCCAGGACAAGCTGACCTACCGCTTCCGCCTGCGGCCCGAGGCGAGATTCCACGATGGCTCGCAGGTCACCGCCGGCGACGTCGCCTTCAGCCTGAACATCCTCAAGACCAAGGGCCATCCGAGCTACCGGCTGATCCTGAACGAGATGGAATCGGCCACCGCCGAGGGTAACGGCTTCATCGTCGTCAAGCTCTCGCCAAAGCGCAGCCGCGACCTGCACCTGATCGTCGCCGGCCTGCCGGTGTTCTCGGAGAAGTACTGGTCGACCCGCAATTTCGAGGCCTCGACGCTGGAGCCGCCGCTCGGCTCCGGCGCCTACAAGGTCGGGCGCTTCGAGCAGGGCCGCTTCATCGAATTCGACCGGGTCCCCGATTACTGGGCGAAGGATCTGCCGGTGAATATCGGTACGAACAATTTCGACCGGGTGCGCTGGGAGTATTTCCGCGACCGGCAGGTCGCTTTCGAGGCGTTCAAGAGCGGCGTGATCACCTTCCAGGAGGAGTTCACCTCGCGGATCTGGGCGACGGGCTACGATTTCCCGGCGATCAAGGAAGGCAAGGTCAAGAAGGAAGCCCTGCCGAAGACCGAACCGATCGGCTCGCAGGGCTGGATCTACAACCTCCGGCGCGAAAAATTCGCCGATCCGCGCATTCGCGAGGCGCTCGGCCTCGCGTTCGATTTCGAGTGGACCAACAAGAACATCATGTTCTCGTCCTTCTCGCGGGCGACCTCCTATTTCGAGAATTCGGATTCGAAGGCGGTGGGCATGCCCTCGCCGGAGGAACTCGCCTTGCTCGAGCCCTTCCGCGGCAAGGTTCCGGACGAGGTCTTCGGCGAGCCTTTCCTGCCGCCGGTTTCGGACGGCTCCGGTAGCGACCGCGCCTTGCTGCGCCGCGCCGACGAGATGCTGCGCGCCGCCGGCTGCAAGCGCGACGGCAATGTGCTGAAGCTGCCGAACGGCCAGCCTTTCGAGATCGAGTTCCTCGATTCGACGCCGTCGCTGCAGCCGCATACCCAGCCTTTCCAGGCCAATCTCAAGCGGCTCGGCATCAATGCGACCTCGCGCATCGTCGATGGCGCACAATATCAGCGCCGGCTCGACGAGTTCGACTTCGACATCATCAGCCGCGCGATGAGCGGCAGCGCGATACCCAGCGACTCGCTGCGCGTCGTGTACGGCTCGGAGGCGGCCAAGACGCGCGGCTCGCGCAATGTCGGCGGCATTTCGAGCCCGGCGATCGACGCGATGCTCGACAAGATCGGCCAAGCCGACAGCTACGCCAAGGTCGTCGTCGCGGCCAAATGCCTCGACCGGCTGCTGCGGGCCGGACGCTACTGGATCCCGATGTGGTGGAACGCCAGCGAATGGCTGGCCTTCTGGGACATGTACGATCGGCCCCAGACCAAGCCGAAATTCTCCTCCGGTGCCCCGGCGATCTGGTGGTACGATCCTAAAAAGGCGAAGCGGATCGGGAAGGGCTAGCTGATTGCAGGGTGTGCCGCCGGACGACGAAGCAGGTAAGAAGCTGCCATGAAGCCATCGACCGCTCTTGCTCTGAACCGCGACGCGGTGCGCGAGGCAATGAGCCGTTTCCGCGCCAGCAATCCTCGCATCTTCGGCTCTGTCCTGCGTGGCACGGATCGACAGGACAGCGATCTGGACATCCTGATCGACCCTCTCCCAGGGGCAACCCTGTTCGATCTCGGCGGCTTGCAGGTCGCGCTGGAGGAACTGCTTGGCGTCAGCGTGGATGTTCTGACCGCCGAAGATTTGCCGCCCAGCTTCCGCCATCACGTGCTGGCCGAGGCGCAGCCGGTATGAGCGATCGCCAGAGACTGGCCGATTATCTACGGCATATGGCCGACGCGGCGCGCAAGACGGGAAGCTATATCGAGGGCATGGAGAAAGCCGACTTTCTGGCCGACGAGCGCACGCAACAGGCCGTTATCCTGAACCTCGTGATCATCGGTGAAGCTGCGACCAGATTGCTGCAAAGCCATGCCGATTTCCTCGACTGCTACCCGGATGTGCCCTGGAAAAGCATGAAGGGGATGCGCAATCGTATCGCGCACGGCTATTTCGACATCAATCTCGTCATTGTCTGGGAGACGGCACGAACGGCATTGCCCGCATTGCTCGCTCACCTCCCGGCAATCATTATGGCAGCGGAGAGCGAGTCATGAACACTATTCACCGCGAACTGCGCGCCACCTCGTCCATGCCGCGTTTCGTCTTCTCTCGACCTGAGCTTTGCCGCTGATGCTGGCTTACATCGCCCGGCGCCTGGCGCTGATGGTGCCGACCCTGTTCGGTATCCTGCTGATCTCTTTCGTCATCGTGCAGTTCGCGCCGGGCGGGCCGGTCGAGCGCGTGATCTCGCAGCTCCAGAACCCGAACAGCGGTGGCGCGGCCGACCGCGTCGGTGGCGGCGCAGGCGGCGATGCTGGGACGCAGGCCATGGATTCGGGCTCGGCCTATCGCGGCGCACAAGGGCTCGACCCGGCCTTCATCAAGGAGCTGGAGAAGCAGTTCGGCTTCGACAAGCCGGCGCATGAGCGCTTCCTGAAGATGCTGAAGGACTATGCGACATTCGATTTCGGCCGCAGCTATTTCCGCGACGCGCCGGTGCTGCAATTGATCAAGGAGAAGCTGCCGGTCTCGATCACGCTCGGGCTGTGGATGACCCTGCTCTCCTATGCGATCTCGATCCCGCTCGGCATCCGCAAGGCGGTCAAGGACGGCTCGCGCTTCGACACCTGGACGAGCGCTGTCGTCATCGTCGGCTACGCCATCCCCGGCTTCCTGTTCGCGATCCTCCTGATCGTGCTCTTCGCCGGCGGCTCGTTCTGGCAGATCTTCCCCTTGCGCGGCCTGACCTCGGAGAACTGGGCGCAGCTCGGCCCGCTCGACAAGGTTCTCGACTATCTCTGGCATATCGCGCTGCCGGTGACGGCGATGGCGCTCGGCGCCTTCGCGACCTCGACGCTTTTGACCAAGAACTCCTTTCTCGACGAGATCAGGAAGCAATATGTGCTGACCGCCCGGATGAAGGGGCTGTCCGAGCGCAGCGTGCTCTACGGCCATGTCTTCCGCAATGCGATGCTGATCGTCATCGCCGGCTTTCCCGGCGCCTTCGTGCACGCGCTCTTCGCCGGCTCCCTGCTGATCGAAACGATCTTCTCGCTCGATGGGCTCGGGTTGCTCTCCTTCGAAGCGATCGTCAATCGCGACTACCCGGTGGTCTTCGCCAATCTCTACATCTTCTCGCTGATCGGCCTCGTCGTGCACCTGATCACCGACCTGACCTATGCCTGGGTCGACCCGCGCATCGACTTCGAATCGCGGGAGGCCTGAGATGGGCGACACGCTGCTCGACGTCCCGCCGCCGGCCCTGCGCGCCGCCACCCCTGCAAGCGCGCCGATTGCGGCGCGCCAGGGCTGGCTCAGGCTTTCACCGATCAACCGGCGCCGCCTCAACAGCTTCAAGGCCAACAAGCGCGGCTGGTGGTCGCTGTGGATTTTCCTGACGCTGTTCGTGCTTTCGCTCTTCGCCGAGTTCATCGCCAACGACCGGCCGCTGCTCGTCCGCTACAAGGGCGAGACGCTGTTCCCGGTCGCGGTAAACTATCCCGAGGAGAAGTTCGGCGGCTTCCTCGCCACCACCGATTACCGCGACCCGGTGATCGCCAGGGAGATCGCGGCGCATGGCTGGGTGCTCTGGCCGCCGATCCGCTATTCCTACCGCACGCATAATCTCGACCTGCCGGTGCCGGCCCCTGCCCCGCCAACCTGGATGCTGAAGGACGAGCAATGCCGCCCGATCGCCGAGCGCACGGGCGGCGCGACCTGCCGCGACCTCGAATGGAACTGGCTCGGCACCGACGACCAGGGCCGCGACGTCGTCGCGAGGCTGATCTACGGCTTCCGCATCTCGATCCTGTTCGGGCTGATCCTGGCCTCGGTCTCCTCGGTGATCGGCATCGCCGCCGGGGCGGTGCAGGGTTATTTTGGCGGCTGGACCGACCTGATCTTCCAGCGCTTCATCGAGATCTGGACCTCGATCCCGGCGCTCTACCTCCTGATCATCGTCGCCGCGATCATCACGCCGAGCTTCTTCGTCCTGCTCGGCATCCTGCTGCTGTTCTCCTGGGTGGCACTGGTCGGCGTGGTCAGGGCCGAGTTCCTGCGCGCACGCAATTTCGAATATGTGCGCGCCGCCCGGGCGCTCGGGCTCACCGACCGCGCCATCATGGTCAAGCACCTCCTGCCGAACGCCATGGTCGCGACCCTGACCTTCCTGCCCTTCATCCTCAACGGCTCGATCACCACCCTGACCTCGCTCGACTTCCTCGGCTTCGGCCTGCCGCCCGGCTCGCCCTCGCTCGGCGAACTGCTCGCGCAGGGCAAGGCCAACCTGCAGGCGCCCTGGCTCGGCCTCGCCGGCTTCGTGGTGATCGCCATGATGCTGTCGCTGCTGATCTTCATCGGTGAGGCGGTCCGCGATGCTTTCGACCCCAGGAAGACCTTCGCGTGACCGCTCCCCTCCTCTCCGTCCAGGACCTCTCCGTCGCCTTCCGCCAGGGCGGGCAGGAGACGCTCGCCGTCGACAAGGTCTCCTTCCAGATCGCCAGGGGCGAGACGCTGGCGCTGGTCGGCGAGTCCGGCTCGGGGAAATCGGTCTCGGCGCTGTCGATCCTGAAGCTGCTGAACTATCCGGCAGCGCATCACCCCTCCGGCAAGGTGCTGTTCAACGGCCAGGATCTGATCGCGGCCGATGAGGACGCGATGCGCAAGGTGCGCGGCAACGACATCACCATGGTGTTCCAGGAGCCGATGACCTCGCTCAACCCGCTGCACACAATCGCGCGGCAGATCGGCGAGATCCTAGAACTGCACAAGGGGCTGCGCGGCGACAAGGCGCGCGCAAGGACGCTCGAACTGCTCAGCCTCGTCGGCATCCGCGATGCCGAAAGCCGGCTCGACGCCTATCCGCACCAGCTTTCCGGCGGCCAGCGCCAGCGCGTGATGATCGCGATGGCGCTCGCCAACGAGCCCGACCTCCTGATCGCCGACGAGCCCACCACGGCGCTCGACGTCACCGTCCAGGCGCAGATCCTGACCCTGCTCAAGGAATTGCAGACAAGGCTCGGCATGGCCGTGCTATTCATCACCCACGATCTCGGCATCGTCCGGCGCATCGCCGACCGGGTCTGCGTGATGCTGAAGGGCAGGATCGTCGAGCAGGGCCCGGTAGCGGAGATATTTGCGCGACCACAGCACGAGTATACGAGGCGGCTGCTTGCAGCCGAGCCCAAGGGCCGACCGGAGCCGGTGGCGGAGAGCGCCGTAACGCTGCTCGAAGCCGGACCGATCAAGGTCTGGTTCCCGATCAAGACCGGCCTGCTGCGGCGCACGACCAGCCATGTGAAGGCCGTCGACGGCATCTCTGTGCAAGTCCGCGAGGGCGAGACGCTCGGCGTCGTCGGCGAGTCCGGCTCGGGCAAGACGACGCTAGGGCTCGCCATCCTCAGGCTGATTTCCTCGGAAGGGCCGATCCTGTTTCTCGGCGACCGGATCGACGGGCTCAAGGCCGCCGCCGTCCGGCCGAAGCGCAAGGACCTGCAGGTCGTCTTCCAGGACCCCTATGGCTCGCTCTCGCCGCGCATGTCGGTCGCCGATATCGTAGCGGAGGGGCTGACCGTTCAGCAGAAGGGGCTGAGCTATCAGCGCCAGCGCGAGATCGTGGCGCAGGCGCTCGCCGATGTCGGACTCGATCCGGCGACCATGGACCGCTATCCGCACGAATTCTCCGGCGGCCAGCGCCAGCGCATCGCGATCGCCCGCGCCATGGCCCTCGATCCGAAATTCGTCGTGCTCGACGAGCCGACCTCGGCGCTCGACATGTCGGTGCAAGCTCAGATCGTCGAGCTGCTGCGCGCGCTCCAGACACGGCGCAAGCTCGGCTATCTCTTCATCAGCCACGACCTCAAGGTCGTACGGGCGCTGTCGCACCGGGTTCTGGTCATGCAGAACGGCAAGGTCGTCGAGGAAGGCCCGGCCGAGGAGGTCTTCGCCCGGCCGCGCGAGCCCTATACCAGGGCCCTGCTCGCCGCCGCCCTCAACCTCGAACCGGCCGAAACGGCCGCGGTGCGGGACTGACGATGACGCGCGCCATCCTGATCGTGCTCGACTCCGTCGGCTGTGGCGGGGCGGAGGATGCGGCCCGCTATGGCGATACCGGTGCGGACACGCTCGGCCATATCGCCCAGGCTTGCGCCGAGGGCCGCGGCGACCGCGAAGGACTACGCAGCGGGCCGCTCGCTATTCCCAATCTTGCCCGGCTGGGGCTGAGCCATGCCTGCCAAGCCTCGACCGGCAAGCCGCTGGCCGGTGTCGCGCGACCGGAAGCGCCGCAGGGCCAGTACGGCTATGGCGTCGAGGTCAGCCAGGGCAAGGATACGCCATCCGGCCACTGGGAAATCGCCGGCTGCCCCGTACCGTTCGAATGGGGCTATTTCACCGCGCTGGAGAACTCCTTCCCGCCCGACCTCGTCGCCGCCATCATCCGCGAAGGAGTCTTGCCCGGCATCCTCGGCAACAAGCACGCCTCCGGCACGGCGATCATCGACGAGCTGGCCGAGGAGCATATCTCGACCGGCAAGCCGATCTGCTACACCTCGGTCGACTCTGTCCTGCAGATCGCGGCGCATGAGGAGCATTTCGGGCTGGAGCGACTCTACGAGCTTTGCCGCAAGGTCCGGATTCTGGTCGACCCGCTCAGGATCGGCCGCGTCATCGCCCGCCCCTTCATCGGCACGGCCGAGTCCGGTTTTACCCGCACCGGCAACCGCAAGGACTTCTCCATACCGCCACCGGACGAAACGATTCTGGATCGGCTGGCGCAGCAGAGCCGTGCCATCGTCACCGTCGGCAAGATCGGCGACATCTTTGCTCATCGCAACACGGCGCTGGAGATCAAGCCCTTCGGCAATGCGGCGATGTTCTCGGCCGCGCTCGAAGCGGTCGAGACATTGCCGGATGGCGGCTTCTGTTTCGTCAACCTCGTCGATTTCGACACCGAATATGGCCACCGCCGCGACATCCCCGGCTATGCGGCGGCGCTCGAAGCCTTCGATCGCGACCTGCCGAGGCTCGAGGCGAGGCTGAGACCCGGCGACCTGGCCGTGATCACCGCCGATCACGGCAATGATCCGAGCTGGCCGGGCACCGACCATACCCGCGAGCACGTGCCTGTGCTCGCCTTCGGAGCTGGCGTCGCGGCCGGGCCGATCGGGCGGCGCGAGAGCTTTGCCGACATCGCCGCCACGCTCGGCACCTGGCTCGGCATCGGCACCGTCGGGCCTGGACGGAGCTGGTAGGCAGACGGCCTCAGGCGGCCGCGACCTTCTCGCAGAACTCGGCGACCTCGCGGCGAATCTTAGAGGCCTGCTGTGCCAGATCGTCCGAGGATTGCTGCAACTCCGCGGCCGCGTCATGGGTGCGTGCCGTCACCGTCCGGAAGCCGCCGAGCGCCTCGGCGCTGCGATTGGCCCCGTCGGAGGAGATCTGCACCTCATGGGCGATCTCGTTCGTGGCGCGGTTCTGCTCCTCGACCGCATGGGCGATCGCGACCGAGACCGTCTCGACCTCGCCGATCGCCGAGACGATCGCGCGGATCGACTTTAGCGAGCGCTGCGATGCGGTCTGGATGGCGCCGATCGAGCGCGCCACCTCCTCGGTAGCGTTGGCGGTCTGGGTCGAGAGGGTCTTGACCTCGCTGGCGACGACCGCGAAGCCCTTGCCCATCGCGCCGGCGCGGGCCGCTTCGATGGTCGCATTCAGCGCGAGCATGCTGGTCTGCGCCGCGACGCCGCGGATGATCTCGACGACGGCCCCGACGCTCTCGCTGGTCTGGGCCAGGGCCTCGATCTCGGCGCTCGCGGTGCGGGCAAGCGCCGCCGCCGCCTTCGAACTATCGGCGGAATGCGTGACGCTGCGGCCGATCTCGGCGATCGAGCTCGCCAGTTCCTGGGCTGCTGCGGCGGTCTGATCGATGCTGCGCGTCGTCTCGCCGGAGGAATGGGCGACGACGCTGCTCTGCTGGCGCGCCTGCTCGGAAGCGCCCGTCAGCTCGCGGGCATTCACCTGCATGGCCTCCGCCGCCCGGTCGAGCACGGCCATGGCATGCTCCATCTCGCGGTGGAAGCCACCGACGATCTCGCGGATCGCCTGGGAGCGTGCGTCGATCTCTTCGGCATTCCTCTTCTCGAGCTCGCTGGCGCGGCGCTCGCGCATGACGAGTTCTTCCGCCCGGCGCAGATTGGCGTCGTTCTCGGCGAGGATGCGGGCGGTGATCACCGCGATGGCAGTGAGGAAGGTGGTCTCGACCACGACGATGACGGCGTGCAGCAGCACACGGGCCAGGCTGCCGCCCTGATAGAACACGGCCGCGGGCAGGACATATTGCAGAACCAGGTGATGCGCTGCAGTGAGCCCTGCGCCCATGAGGATGGGCCGCCAGTCGCAGAAGCCGGCCAGCAGCGCGAGCACGGCGAAATAATACATGTGGCTGTCGGGCTGCCAGGGATGGCCGGCGAAGCTCGCGACGAAGATCGAGACCTGCCCGATCAGCGCCGTCGCGATGACGAGCTGGGTCGCGGTCGTGGCTCCGCGCGTGCGATAGGCCAACAGGGCGGCAGCCGCCAGTACGAAGCCGCCGGCACCAGGGGCGAAGGC
The DNA here is from genome assembly GCF_017308075.1 of Allobosea sp. Lineage (GTDB taxonomy): Bacteria > Pseudomonadota > Alphaproteobacteria > Rhizobiales > Beijerinckiaceae > Allobosea. Next base: position 37,273 of record NZ_JAFKFX010000023.1, on the reverse strand, counting down.
GAGATTGCCCAGGATCGTCGCCGTGGCCGCCAGAAGTGGCACATGGACGAAGGCAAGGCCGATCAGGCAGCGCGCCGTCAGATCACGCAGGCCGGGCAAGGTCAGGATCATGAAGCGGCTCCGCCGGAAAGACAGCCTGCCAGCCCTTCGAGCCGCAGCAGCAGCAAGGCGCCGTCCGGTCTGACGGCCTCTTGCTCGCTCGCTGCGACGATCATCACGAAAGGCAGGGCGCCGCTGCGCAGAACCCGCATGCCCGCCGCGAGGCTGCGCGCCGCGGCCTCGCGGCTGCTGGTCCAGGGCGGGAACACCGCCGCCAGTTCCTGGCTAGGCGTGTCGCTCCGTCCGGGCAGACCGGTCATGGCGATGAGGCCGGAGGAAATGATGAGGGCTGCGATCGCCAGACCGTCGCGCAGTCGTCCACGCCCCTCGGATCGAGTGCATGAGGGGATAGGGTTCTGCCGCATATCGTTGCAGTCTTTCGGCGCGCCTAGGCATAAGATACGAATGCATGACTTGAAGGCGCTGTATTGATTTTTTATTAAGCAGATGATATTCATGCATTAACTAATCATTAAACGTTTTTAGCACTCCACAATATTACAACTTATTGTAGAACATCATGGATTGTGACGCCATTTCCTCCTGCATCATTTAGCCATTCGGCGACGTGCGAAGGCGCTTATGCCAGCTGCAATCTCGTGTACCCGGTTCCGGACACCTATTCGTGACGCCGTCCTCGGCTGCGGCCATGGCGCTCGGTGGATCACCGCCAGGCCGCATGGCCATCGCTTCTGCGCCGGCATTCGGCTTCAGCTTTTCAACCGCGCCTTGATCCTGCGCATCAACCCGTCGCGGACCTCACGATAGGCATCGAGCACCTGCTCGCGCGAACCCTGCACGGCGGAGGGATCGGCCGTCGGCCAGTACTCGACTTCGGCAGCGGTGGTCCGGGTCAGGTCGAGCGCCTTGTGGTGAGCCTCCGGCGACAATGTGACGATCAGGTCGAAGTTGAGCCCCTCCCACTCTTCCAGCTCCTCGATCGATTTCGGCCGGTGCTTGCGGGCATCGATGCCGATCTCGTCGAGAACGGCGAGCGCGAACGGATCGGTCTCGCCCTTCTTCGCGCCGGCCGACTGGACATAGATCGACCTGCCGAAGAAATGCTTGGCCATCGCCTCCGCCATCGGCGAGCGGACCGCGTTCAGCGCGCACATGAAGAGCACACTCTGGAGCTTGCGCGGGGCCGGCTCCAAGCGTTCAGCCCTTCCAGTGCAGCGCGTAGATCAGGGTGAAGAAGCGCCGCGCCGTCTCACGGTCGAGCACGACCTTGCCGGCGAGACGCTCGACCAGGATGACCGCGGCCTCGTCATGCAGGCCGCGCCGGCCCATGTCGATCGCCTCGATCTGCGCCGGTGTCGCAGTCCGTATCGCCGCATAATAGCTCTCGCAGACCATCTCGTAGTCCTTGATCAGCCGCTTCAGCGGCGTCAGCGAGAGATGGTGGGTGACGAGCGCCGCCCCGTCGGCACTGCGCACCTCGAAGGCGAGGCGGCGCTCGACCAGCGCCAGATGCACCGCATAGGGCCCGCCATCGAATCCCGGCAGGGCGAAGCTGTTGCGCTCGATCAGGTCGTAGATCGCGATGGCGCGTTCATGCTCCTGATCCGGCGCGCCACGCCCGAGCGAAGCTTCATCGAGCGTGACGCCGACCAGGCGGTTGGTTTCGGACATGTGCCCTCCCCTGCCGGCGCCGAATCTGCGCGATCGCGATCGGCGCCTCAGTTCAGCCTGATCGTCACGGAACGGCCATGGGCCTGCAAGCCCTCGGCTTCGGCGAGTTCGACCGCCGCGCCGGCGAGCGCCCGCAAGGCACCGGCATCGCATTTCAGCAGCGAGGTCCGCTTCATGAAATCCGGCACGCCGAGCCCGGAGGAGAAGCGCGCCGAGCGCGCCGTCGGCAGGACGTGGTTGGAACCGCCGACATAGTCGCCGATCGCCTCCGGCGTGTGACCGCCGAGGAAGATGGCCCCGGCATTGCGGATGCGTTCGGCAAGGCGCTCCGGATTGCCGGTGACGATCTCGAGATGCTCCGGGGCCAGCCGGTCGACAAGCGGGATCGCCGCCTCCAATGTCTCGACCAGGATGACGGCGCCGAAATCGGCCCAGCTCGCGGCCGCGATCTCGGCGCGCGGCAGCGTCTTGAGCTGACTTGCGACCGCGCGCTCGACCTCGGTGGCGAGTTCCGCGTCATCGGTGATCAGGATCGATTGCGAGGCGGTGTCGTGCTCCGCCTGGGCCAGCAGGTCGGCCGCGATCCAGTCGGGATTGGCGCTGGCATCGGCGAGGACCAGAACCTCGGAAGGGCCGGCGATCATGTCGATGCCGACGGTACCGAAGACGCGGCGCTTGGCTGCCGCGACATAGGCGTTGCCGGGGCCGACGATCTTGGCGACGGGGGCGATGGTCTGCGTGCCATAGGCGAGCGCGGCCACCGCCTGCGCCCCGCCGATGCGGTAGATCTCGTCGATGCCGGCGAGCCGCGCCGCAGCCAGCACCAGCGGGTTGCTCTCGCCGCGCGGGGTCGGGGCGACCATGACGAGGCGCTCGACGCCGGCGACCTTGGCCGGAACGGCGTTCATCAGCACCGAGGACGGGTAGCTCGCCGTGCCGCCGGGCACATAGAGGCCGACGGCCTCGATCGCGCTCCAGCGCCAGCCGCTTTCGACGCCGAGTGCGTCGCGCGACCAGGAATCGGCCGGCTTCTGGCGCAGATGATAGGCCTCGATGCGCGAGCGCGCCGTCTCGAGCGCCGCAAGCTGCTCGGGCGTGCAGGCGGCGACAGCGGCCTCGATCTCGGCCTCGGTGACGCGCAAGGTCGCCGGCGTCAGCTCCAGCTTGTCGAAGCGTGCGGTATAATCGAGCAGCGCCGCGTCGCCGCGCGTCCGCACCTCGGCGATGATCGCCGCAGCGACCTGGTCGACATCCTCGGAAACCTCGCGCTTGGTCGCGAGCAGGGCGGCAAAGCCCTGCTCGAAACCGGCATCACGTGCATCAAGCCTGATCGGCATGGAAAGTCCTGGACGGAGGAGGAGTTCAGCCCGGATCGGGATGGGCCGGGGTGGCCGCGGCCTCCCAGATCGGCCCGAGATCCTTCATCTGGGCCTCGATGCATTCGACGCCGAGCCGGATCGCGGCCCCGTCGGAGAAATGCAGGGTGACCTCGCCCGCCGGGCTCTGCGCCTCGGCGAAGGTCACCGCCAGCAGGCTGAAGACGGCATCCTTGGCGCCGGGCTCGATCTTGACGCTGCGCGCGCTGGTGACACGCTCGAAATGCAGCGCCGCGAGGCGACGGCGCTTCTGGCCGCGCTCAGCACCTTCCCAGTCGAAGCGGCGCAAGGCGAGCGCGAAACGCTGCTCGGCCGGGAGCCAGGCGATGTCGCCCTTGCGCACCACCGCATCCTGCAGATGCGCCGAGACGACCGCGAGATCCTCGGCGTCGAGGGCGATCAGCTTCAGGGGCTCGGCGGCGGGATCGGACATCCATCCTATCTGGCGGGGACGCCAGCCGGCGTCAACCGCTGATGCGCTCGATCTGGGCGCCGCAGCGGCCGAGCTTGGCCTCCAGCGCCTCGAAGCCACGATCGAGATGGTAGACGCGGTTGATCATGGTGTCGCCCTCGGCGACCAGCCCGCCGATCACCAGCGAGACCGAGGCACGCAGATCCGTCGCCATCACCGGGGCGCCAGTCAGCTTCTCGACACCGTCGACATAGGCCGCGTCGCCGTCGAGCCTGATCTTCGCACCGAGCCGGGCGAGCTCCTGCACGTGCATGAAGCGGTTCTCGAAGATCGTCTCGCGAATGCGCGAGGTGCCGTTGGCGCGCGTCATCAGCGCCATGAGCTGCGCCTGCAGGTCGGTTGGAAAGCCGGGGAACGGGTCGGTGGTGACGTCGACCGGCTCCAGCGCCGCGCCGTTGCGGCGAATGCGGACGCCTTCATTGCTGGTGGAGACCTCGACGCCGGCCTCGACCATCACGTCGAGCGCGGCCTGGAGCAGGTCGGCGCGGGCGCCTTCGAGCAGCACGTCGCCGCCGGTCATCGCCACCGCCATCGCGTAGGTCCCGGTCTCGATCCGGTCCGGCAGCACGGCATGATGCGTGCCGCCAAGCCGCCCGACGCCGCGAATGGTAATGGTGGAGGTGCCGGCGCCTTCAATCTTGGCGCCCATCTTGTTGAGGCAGTCGGCGAGGTCGACGACTTCGGGCTCGCGCGCGGCGTTTTCGATGGTGGTGACGCCGTCAGCGAGCACGGCCGCCATCAGGGCGGTATGGGTGCCGCCGACCGTGACCTTCGGGAAGACGATATCGCCGCCCTTAAGGCCCTTCGGCGCCCGCGCCAGCGCATAGCCGTTCTCGATATCGATCTTGGCGCCGAGGCGCTCGAGCGCCATCAGCAGGAGATCGACCGGGCGCGTGCCGATGGCGCAGCCGCCGGGCAGCGAGACCTTCGCCTCACCCATGCGGGCGAGGATCGGCGCGATCACCCAGAAGCTGGCGCGCATGGTCGAGACCAGCTCGTAGGGGGCGCAGGTGTCGACGATCTGGCGTGCGGTCAGCGCGAAGGTCTGGCCGGTTTCCGAGGTCTGGCCGACACGCTTGCCGGCGATCGAGCGATCGACACCGTGATTGGAGAGGATGCGGGAGAGCGCGCTGACATCCGAGAGGCGCGGCACATTGGCGAGCGTCAACGTCTCGTCGGTCAAAAGGCTGGCGATCATCAGCGGCAGGGCCGCGTTCTTGGCGCCCGAGATCGGGATGACGCCGTCGAGGCGTTGACCGCCGGTGATGCGGATACGGTCCATCTGGCTCGTCCTGCTGGCGCGGCCGGCAGGGGAGCGCCGGCGGGAGGGATTTGGTCAGGACCGTGAGGTTTCGGCCTGGGCGGGCGGCGTTTCGTCTGTCGCTTCCGTCTCGGCCGTCCGCCGCGCGCGCGCCTGCGCCTTGCGGCGTTTCAGGTTCTCGCGCAGGGCGGCGGCGAGGCGCGCCCTTTTCTGCTCGTCGGCTTCGGTCTGGCGGCTCAAGGCGTCAGCTCGTCGGAAGTGCCCCGTCACGGCGAGGCGGCGGGTGGGTGAATGGTTAGCCGCTCGGGCGACGGCGGACAAGCCGCCGGCGCACCAAACGCGCTCCGTCATGGCCGACCGATTGCGGCACAACTGCGGCCGAACCCGCCGAGGACTGAGCCAATAGCCGCCTTTGCGAGGCAGCAGCTCCACTCCTTCGCCGAGCAGTTTCCTCTCCGAACAGGCCTCGCGGCAGGAAAACTCGTCTCCGAGAAGGCCGCGCCGAAGGCATTCCCCACTGTTCCGAGCGCAAGCGACCGTAGCGAACACGGCGGCAGCACAACCATGGCGTGACGAACGAAAAGCCTCCGACCCATTCGAAATCGACCTCCTCGGCGCCTCGGCGCCGGGCGGCCCGAACTGCTTAGGGGGCTCACAAATCTTAATGAAATTAACCATTTCTGCCAGTTTTCGTTTACACATTATTAACTTCGCGTACCTTTTCGGCGGGTTGAGTGACGAGGAGAGTTGGGATGTTCCAGAGCTATGCAGCGGCGATCGGCGGCGCGCCGGCTCGGGGACTGACAGGCAAGGAGGTCATCGAGGCGATCCGGCACCGCGCCGGCTTCCTGCCGGAGGTGCAGCTGGCCTACGAGGCGGAGATCCGGACGCTCTGGGTCACGATCAAACCGGAGCTGAAGCCGGTCTTCACGCTGCAACTGCTCGACAGCCTGGGTAAGGTGCAGCAGGCGATCATGGATCTCTGGGGCGCGCCGGAGGATTATCACGCCGCGCCCGTGCGTTTCCTCGCCTTCCGCGGCACCGGACCGTTCTTCACGCTCGGCGGCGATCTCGATTTCTATCTGGACTGCCTGGCCAAGAACGACCGGGCCGCGCTGGCCGAATATGCCCGGCTGTCGATCGAAGGGGCCGTGCGCAACGCCAGCGGCCTCAACGGGCTGGTGGTGACGCTGTCGACGATCCACGCCAAGGCGATCGGCGGCGGCATCGACGCGCCGCGCTCATGCAATATCATGATCGCCGAGCAGCAGGCCTCGTTCGTCTACCCCGAGATCAAGTTCAACCATTTCCCGATCACCGCCGTGGCGATCCTGTCGCGCCGCATGGGCGCACGTGCCGCCGAGCGGATGCTGTTGTCGGCTGAGGAGCTGAGCGCGGAGGAATTCATGGCCGCAGGCGGGCTGGAAGCGGTGGTGCCGACGGGCACCGGCGAGGACTGGATCCGCAAATACGCTGCCGACTCCCTGCCGATGCATGCAGCCAAGACGGCGCTGTTCTCGGCCTTCAACCGTCGCGCCGGCGATTTGCGCGAGGAACTCGAGCATCTCGGTGAAATCTGGACGGACTGCATGCTGCGTCTGCACCCTGCCGCCATTTCCAAGCTGCAGCGCATCGCCCAGACGCAGGATCGCATGCTCGCGCGGGTCTATCAGCGCCAGGATGAGCCCGAGGCTCGTAGCCCCGGACATCACTGAGGCCGCCCGGCCGGGCGCTTCCCTGGCGGCGGCCCCCCCCGATCGATCCCGCGACTCGGTCGCGTAAATCTCACGGAACTTTTACCTTTCCGGTCTAAACGGGTTTAAATACGGGGCGAACGACTGAGCTGTTGCCGCCTTCCCGAGGCTGTCGAAGGGCAGGAGTATATGGCGGGAGCGCCGAACCGGCAGCGCACGCTCGCAGTGCGCAGCGAGACGACGGAGCTACCTGCCATTGCACATGGCGGCGTCGGCGAGGTCGACCTCGCCGACTACAGACTGCTGGTCTCCTCACTGTTCTCTTCGCCGGGCTCGATCATTCCCGGCGGCATCGCCGGCATCCTGACGCCCTATCTCTGCTGGCTCTCGACCGGCGCGCAGATCTTCATGACGCTGACGCTGTCGGTCGCGCTGGTGGTCGTGCTACGCATCCTGACGGTGATCCGCTACCGCAGGCTCGATCATTCCGAGGACAGCTTTGAGGAGACGCGGCGCTGGGATCGCGAGTACTTCGCCGGCGCGACCGTCTTCAGCGCCGTGCTCGGCTACAGCTGCTATGTGGCGCTGGCCAACACCGATGATCCGGCCGCTCACATAACCTCCGTCGCCTCGACGATCGCGCTGGCCTCCGGCTATGTCGCGCGCAATGCCGGACGTCCCAAATTCGTCACGGTCCAGCTGCTGACCTTTTGCGTGCCGATGGCACTGGGCCTGATCCAGGCGCACAATCCCTATTATCACTATATCGGCTATTTCGCCTTCCTGTACGTGGCGGCGAACATCGCGATCACCAACTCGCTGCATCGCAACCTGCTGGCGCTGAGCGACGCGACCAAGCAGTCCAAGGCACTGGCCACGGCCCTGCACTCGCAGAACCTGACCCTCGACGCTGCGCTCAACACCATGATCCATGGGCTGGCGATGTTCGATCGCAAGCTCGAGCTCGCCGTCTCCAACGCCCCGCATGCCGCCCTCTACGGGATGCCGGAGACCTTGACCCTGCCGGGCACCCCGATCACCGCCGTCGCGCGTTTTCTCGTCGAGCGGCAGATCGCCAGCGCCGAGCAGGTCCGCGCCATCAAGGCCGCGCTGGACCGGGTCCAGGCGATGCAGCAGGCGGCGGTCTACGAATTCCAGTCGCGCAACGGCCGGATGCTGGTCGTCACCATCGCGCCAGCCGCCGAAGGCGGCGTGCTGATGCTCACCGAGGATGCGACCGAGCGGAAGGCGACCGAGGCGCTGATCGAGCAGATGGCGCGCTTCGACGAGCTGACCGGCCTCGCCAATCGTTTCGAGTTCAATGGCCAGCTCGCCGAGGCCTTCAAGAAGCAGGAGCGGACCGGCCAGGCCTTCGCACTGCTCTATATCGACCTCGACGGCTTCAAGCAGGTCAACGACAATCTCGGCCACGACATCGGCGACAAGGTGCTGGTGCAGACCGCCGCCAGGCTGAAGGCCGCGATCCGGCAGAGCGACATGCTGGCGCGCTTCGGCGGCGACGAATTCGTGCTGATCTTGCCTGCCGCCGATGTCGACACGGTCCGCATCATCGCACAACGCATGATCGAGGCGATGGGGCGCGCCTTCGAACTCGATACCAAGACCGTCTATGTCACCGCGAGCATCGGCATCGCTCTCGCGCCGACCGACGGCGCGAACCCGGCCGACCTGCTGCGCCATGCCGACACCGCGCTCTACAAAGCCAAGTCGGCGGGCCGCAACACCGCGACCTTCTTCGACCCCGCCATGGCCGAGGAGATGCTCGACCGCCACGAGATCGAGGTCGATCTGCGCCAGGCCACCGCGGAAGGCGCGCTTCAGCTCTACTACCAGCCGATCATCGATCTTCGCACCCAGCAGGTCGTCACGCGCGAGGCGCTGATGCGCTGGCCGCATCCGACGCGCGGCATGGTGCCACCCGGCGTCTTCATCCCGATAGCCGAGCAATCCGGTCTGATCGCCGGGATGGGCGACTGGGCGATCGCGCAGGCCTGCCTCGACGCGGCGAAATGGCCCGATGGCGTGGGCGTCTCGGTCAATGTCTCGCCGCTGCAGTTTCGCGAGCCGGTGCGCCTGGTTCAGACCGTCAAGGACGCCCTGCTCGCTGCCGGCCTCGCGCCGGGCCGGTTGACGCTGGAGGTGACCGAATCGCTGCTGATCGAGGACAACAAGGCGACGCTCGAGCTGATCAACGAACTGCGCACCATCGGCATCAAGTTCGCGCTCGACGATTTCGGCACCGGCTATTCCTCGCTCGCCTATCTCTCCACCTATCCGTTCTCGCAGGTGAAGATCGACCAGAGTTTCAGCCGCAACGTCAACGCCGACGAAGCCTCCAAGGCGATCATCGAAGCGGTCTGCCAGCTGGCCCGCCGCCTTTCGATGAACGTCGTGGTCGAGGGCATCGAGACCGAAGCGCAACGCATGGCGGTGCAACTGCTCGGCGCCCAGCGGGCGCAGGGCTATCTCTTCGGCCGTCCCGAGCCGGTCTCGGAATTCGTCAAGAGTGAATCCCGCAAGCGGGCCTGACCTGGCCGGCCCCGTGCTCGAGGGCAAGTTGCCCTCGGCACCCCTTGCTGTTGTCCGTGGCGATGACCAGATAGCCCCCACCGCCGCCGCAACCGGGCCTCTCCTGCCCGAGATCGGCGTGGCGCCTTGATTCAGCTGGGCCGGCAACGCATCAGCAGAAGCAGGAAAGCGAGCCCGGAGAGGTGGCGTTGACCGAAACCGCCCACGCATTGGCCAGGCCCGGGCCGATGACCCCAGACATCTGCGTCGTCGGCACCGGCCCCGGGGCGCTCACGGTCGCGACCACCGCGGCGCTGTTCGGCGTCTCCGTCGTGCTGGTGACGCCACCCGCCACCGACGGCGCCGAACAACCCGTCACCGGCTCCAGCGCATGCGTCGCGCTCGCCGCTGCCGCGCAGAGACTTTCGGCGCTCCGCGAAGCCGGCCGCTTCGGCCTGTCTCTCGGCGAGCCGCAGGTCGACGCGGCGCAATTGCGCGGACAGGCCGAGCGGCTCGCCGACACGCTGGCGCTGAACGGCTCGGCCGAGCGCCTGGCTGCGCTCGGCATCGTCCAGCTGCGGGGCGAGCCCCATTTCCTCAATCGCCACACCCTCGCGGCCGGCGAGCACCGGATCAGGGCACGGCGCTTCGTCATAGCGCTCGGCGCGCAGCCGGCCGCGCCCTCCGTGCCCGGCCTTGCCGAACTGCCCTTCCTGACCGTCGAGACGCTCATGGTGGCGCCGCGCTGGCCGGAGAGGCTGCTCGTCCTCGGCGGCGAACCGGCGGGCGTCGAGATCGCCCAGGCGATGCGTCGGCTCGGCAGCGAAGTCGTGCTGATCCTGCCGGAGGGCCTGCTGCCGCAGGAAGACCCGGAGGCTTGCGACCTCATCCGGCGCGCCTTGCTGCGCGACGGCGTCGTCCTGCACGAGGGCCGTGAATTGCTACGGGCAGAGAGCGCCCGCCACCGCCCTCGCCTCGTTCTCGCGCCGCGGGAGGAGAACGCCGCCGAAACTGCGGTGGAGGGGACGCATCTGCTGCTCGCGAACGGCCGCAAGCCACGGCTCGCCGGGCTCGATCTCGACCTCGCCGGCATCCGCGCCGACGACAGCGGCATTACGGTCGACCGAGGCCTGCGCACCGCCAACCGTCGCATCTTCGCCATCGGCGACTGCGCCCGCATCGCCGGCCCCCCCCCCTGCGGGCATGCTGGCGAGCACCATGCCGGCCTCGTGGTGCGCAACGCGCTGTTTCGCCTGCCGGTCAACGCCACGCGCGCCGCTCTCCCACGGCTGACTCTCAGCCAGCCCGAACTGGCGAGCCTTGGCCTTTCCGAAGCCGAGGCGCGCCTACAGGGCACGATCGGGGTGTTGCGCTGGCCCTATGCCGAGAACGAGCGGGCCAGGGCCGAAGGCCGCAGCGAGGGGTTGATCAAGGTCGTGACCGACCGAAGGGGGCATATTCTCGGCGTGACCATCGTCGGCGCGCAGGCAGGCGAACTGATCGGGCTCTGGAGCCTGGCGGTGCGCCAGCGCCTCAACGTCAGGGATGTCGCCGATCTCGCCCTGCCCGCGCCGACATTGTCGGAGATCTCGAAGCGCGCCGCGCTGTCAGTTCACACTCCCCTCGCCTCGCGGCCCGGCCTGCGCCGCCTGATCGGCTTCCTGCGGCGCTTCGGATAGACTGCGCCATATGCCGGAGAGAGAGTTCGATCACCGTAACCTGTCGATCAGCCTTCCACGAGGACTGACGCGCCTCGGCCTGTCGGCCAAGCTGCTGGTCCTGACGACGCTCTTCGTGATGCTGGCCGAGGTGCTGATCTATCTGCCCTCCGTCGCGACCTTCCGTCGCTCCTGGCTGAATGACCGGCTCGCCGCGGCGCAGATCGCCGTGCTCGTGCTCGAGGGCGCGCCGAATAACGGCTTGCCGGAGGGCAGCGAGGAACGGCTCCTCGCCGGCGTCGGCGCACGGGCGATCGCCGCGCGCGTCGGCGGAGCACGCCGTCTGCTCAGCCTCGACGCGATGCCGCCCGAAGTCGCGCAGACGGTCGACCTGCGCAATCTGAGCCGAATGGGCTCGATCATGGAAGCGGTCTCCATGCTGCTGCGGCCGGCCCATAAGTTGCCGATCCGCGTGGTCGGGCAAGCCGTCGGCGCCGCCGATTTCGTCGAGCTGGTGATCGACGAGGCACCGTTGCGCCGGGCGATGCTGAAATTCTCGTGGAACCTGCTGCTGATCTCGCTGCTGATTTCGGCACTGAGCGCCGGGGTGATCTATTTCGCGCTGAACTGGCTTATCGTGACGCCGATCCGGCATCTCGCCGCCAATGTCATGGAGTTCGAGAACGATCCGGAGAACCCCTACCGGATCATCACCCCGTCGAACCGGGTCGACGAGGTCGGCGAGGCCGAACGGGCCCTGGCCCGCATGCAGGCGACGCTGGCCAGTGATCTGCGCGCCAAGAAGCACCTCGCCGAGCTCGGGCTGGCGGTCAGCAAGATCAACCATGATCTGCGCAATATGCTGGCGGCGGCGCAGCTCATGTCTGACCGCCTGACCGAAACCCGCGACACCAAGATTCGCAGCTTCGCGCCTCGGCTGATCGCGACGCTCGACCGGGCGATCGAGTTCTGCCAGGCGACGCTGGCCTATGGCCGCGCGGCGGAGGCGACCCCGCAGTTGCGCGAGGTGGTCTTGCGCCAGCTCGTCGCCGAACAGGCCGAATTGCTCGGGCTGAGCGAGAACGGCAAGATCGGCTTCGTCAACCAGGTGCCGGCAGAGCTCGTCGCCAATGTCGACCCCGACCAGATGGCGCGCGTGCTCTCCAACCTGATGCGCAACGCGATCCGCGCGTTGGAGGACGGCACGTTGGAGGATGGTCGGGCACCGTCGCTGGTGATCAGCGGCGGCTACGAGGGCAGCGAACTCGTGCTGCGCGTCGCCGATAACGGCCCCGGCGTCCCGGCACGGGCGCGCCAGAACCTGTTCCAGGCCTTTCGCGGCTCGGTCACCCCGGGCGGCACCGGGCTCGGCCTCGCCATCGCTGCCGAACTCGTGCGGCTGCATGGCGGCATGATCCATCTCGAGCCGTCCGAGCTCGGCGCCGTGTTCAAGGTGTCCTTGCCCGGGCACAAGGCCCGCCCCTGAACATCTCCCCCCGGGGCCGACGCCCGGCCGAGCCCCGGCCTATTGGCTCGCCCAGATAACCCGCGCCATGAAGGCGATCTCGGAGAGCGCCAGCACCCGGTCGGGATGGTCGGGGTTCAGCGAGGCCAGCTCGACCGTCTTTGCCGTCTGCCGCCTGAGCTGCTTGGCCAGGACCTCGCCATCGACGGTCTTGACCACCACCCGGTCGCCGCGCCGGACCGCCGCGGCCGGGGAGACGATGATGGTATCGCCGTCGCGATAGAGCGGCAGCATCGAATCCCCGGCGATCTCCAGCGCATAGGCCTTCTCGTCGGCGATACCGGGAAAGGCGACCTCGTCCCATCCGGTTCCCGCCGGGAAGCCGCCATCGTCGAAGAAACCGCCGGATCCGGCCTGGGCGAAGCCGATCAACGGGATGGTGTGGGTGGGTGCCGCGCCGCGCCGGACCGCGTTCATGAACTGATCGAAGCTCGCTCCGGTCGCAGCGAGAATCTTGGCGATCGATTCGGTCGAAGGCCAGCGCTCGCGCCCGTCGGAACCGACGCGCTTGGAGCGGTTGAAGGTCGTCGCGTCGAGGCCGGCCTTGCGGGCGAGCCCCGATGGCGTCAGGCCATAGCGCTGGGCGAGCTGATCGATCGCGCTCCAGATCTGGTCATGGGACAGCATGGCCAATGTCACTTTCCTGGCGGCATCGACGGGCCGGCGCCGCATCCGACGAGGTCGCGACGGCCGGGTCGGTGAAACTGCCTTGTCATGGTCGGCATGGGAATACCATAGGAAATATCCCCTATCGCATAAGACTGCAATCTGATTTTTGCCGTTTTCATCGCCGCCTCGCACCGCCGTCCGTCGCGAAACGGCCAAAGCCCGATATGGACGGAGCATCGGGATTTCCAGCCGGCCGCAGTCACCTGCGATGTTTTTGCGGACGCTCCCGGTTTGGGCTTTTACCGGGTGAGCACAGGGGATATGCCCTCGGGCATGCTGCTCTCCCCCCCTTCGCTGATCTACAAGATCTGCCCCGAGGCACTCTGGCGCGAGGCTGAACGCGCCGGTGTCTTCGCCGGCGCCCCCATCGACCTCGCTGATGGCTATATCCATTTCTCGACCGGCGCTCAGGCCCGCGAAACCGCCGCCAGGCATTTCGCCGGGCAGGCAGGGCTATTGCTGATCGCCGTCGACCCGACCAGGCTCGGCGACAGGCTGCGCTATGAGCCCTCGCGCGGTGGGGCGCTGTTCCCGCATCTCTATGCCATGCTCGACCCGAAGCAGGCGCGCTGGATCGCGCCATTGCCGCTCGGTGCAGCGGGCCATCTCTTTCCGGAGGATATCAGGTGATCGGCACGCTGTTCGGCCTCGCACGGCCGCTGATCCACAAACTCGATGCCGAGACGGCGCACAAGCTCGCCGTGGCGGCTCTGGCCAAGGCGCCGGCGCTGCGCCCGGCCGCCGACGATCCGGCACTCGCGGTCGATGCCTTCGGCCTGCGCTTCCCGAACCCGGTCGGACTCGCGGCCGGCTTCGACAAGCATGCCGAGGCGATCGACGGCACGCTCGGCCTCGGCTTCGGCTTCGTCGAGGTCGGTGGCGTGACGCCGCTGCCCCAGCCGGGCAATGCCCGCCCACGCGTCTTCCGCCTGCCGGAGGACGAGGCCGTGATCAACCGCTACGGCCTCAACAGCGAAGGCATGGAGGCGGTGGCGGCGCGGCTGGCCGCGCGCCGGCGCCGTGGCGGCATCGTCGGGGTCAATCTCGGCGCCAACAAGGATTCGGCCGACCGCAGCGCCGATTATGCGGTGCTGACGCGCCGGCTGGCGCCGCTGGCGGATTTCCTGACCGTCAACATCTCCTCGCCGAACACGCCCGGCCTGCGCGACCTGCAGGCCGAAAGCGCGCTCGACGACCTGATCGCACGCGTGCTCGCGGCGCGCGATGAAGTCCGTGCGCAAGGGCGGGCGACGCCGATCCTGCTCAAGATCGCGCCCGATCTCAGCCTACCCGAGCTCGACAGCATGGTATCCGTCGCACTGAAGCGTCGCATCGACGGCATGATCGTCTCCAACACCACGGTGGCGCGCCCCGACAGCCTGCGCAACGCGGCGAAGGCCGAGACCGGCGGGCTTTCGGGCAAGCCGCTCTATGCGCCCTCGACCAGGCTCCTCGCCGAAACCTTCCTGCGCGTCGAGGGGCGCTTCCCGCTGGTCGGCGTCGGCGGCATCGATTCCGCCCGGACCGCCTTCGCCAAGGTCCGGGCCGGGGCGAGCCTAGTGCAGTTCTATTCGGCGATGGTGTTCAAGGGGCCGGGCCTGGTCTGCGAGATCAAGCAGGGCCTCGCCACGGAGGCGCGCAAGGCCGGACTGCCGCGCCTCAGCGCGCTGGTCGGGCGCGACGCTGCCGAGATCGCACGCGGCGAGACGCTCTGAAAGGCGGCCGGGCTCAGCCCGGCCCGGGCTCCCAGCCCTGAAGCGGCGCCAGCCTGTCGAGGACGGCGGCGGTGATCCTCTCGCAGCACCGGCCGAGAAAAGGAAAGGTCTCGTGCATGGTCGAGGCCAGGGTTTCGTTCAAGGCGAGGCGCAATAGGCGGCGTGCGCGATGGAGTCGCGTCTTGACCGTCTCGGGGCGAATTCCGGTCAGCTCGGCCGTCTCCTCGACCGAGCATTCCTGCACCTCGCGCAAAATGAAGACGAGCCGGAACGGCTCGGGCAGAGCGTCGATCGCCCGTTCGATCAGCAGGCGGATCTGAGCCCGGGCCATGGCGGCTTCCGGATCGTCCATCGCTTGTCCTCCGGGAAAGGCGACGACGGCGGCCCCCGCCGCCTGCGCTGTTTCGACCTGATCGAGTTCGACCGTGGCACGCCGGCGGCGGCGCAGCCTGCCGCGCGCCTCGTTGATGACGATCCGCGTCAGCCAGGTCAGCAGGCTGGACGCGCCGCGGAAGCCATCGAGCGCCGCGAAGGCCCGGACATAGCTTTCCTGGAGGATATCCTCGGCCTCGGCCTCGTCGGCGACGATGCTGCGCGCAACCCGGAACAGGCCCTGATTGTGCCGCTGCATGATGACTCGGAAGGCGCCGCGCTCGCGCCGACGAGCGCGAGCGACGAGTTCCGCCTCGCTCATCGCCTCGCAGGCGAGCGGCCTGCTCCTCGGAACTTCCAGCATGAGCCGTTCTCCTGCAAACGGCGATTGGATGCGCGCGGCGCACAAAGGTTCCCGGGGGGCTCCGGGCCGGGAACTTCTTTCGCCCCGGCGCATCGAACGGGGATCGACAAGCATTCGGAGGAGCCAAGCGTGACCGTTCGATCCCTTCTATCACCTGTTCCGGCTTCGGAGGAGGCGTGCTCCTGCTCGCGGCCGCCGGGATTTTCGCCGCAGCGCGCGACCCGCGCCGAAGCAGAAGCCGCGATACGCACTCTGATCTCCTGGGCCGGAGACGATCCGGCGCGCGAAGGCCTGCTCGAAACGCCCGCCCGCGTGGTGCGGGCATATGAGGAATGGTTCGCCGGCTATGCGCAGGATCCCGGGGCGATCCTACGACGGACATTCGGCGAGACCGGCGGTTATGACGAGCTGGTCCTGCTGCGCGACATCCCGCTTGAATCGGTCTGCGAGCATCATATGGCGGCGATCAGCGGGGTCGCGCATATCGCCTATCTGCCGCGCGAGCGCGTCGTCGGCATCTCCAAGCTCGCGCGGCTGGTCGATGCGCTGGCGCATCGTCTGCAGATCCAGGAGCGACTGACGGCCGAGATCGCCGACGCGATCGAGGCCGAACTCGAGCCGCGAGGCGTCGCCGTCGTGCTGCAGGCGAGCCATGCCTGCATGTCCTCGCGCGGCGTGCGCAAGCATGGCAGCGCGCTCGTCACCCGCGCCTTCCGCGGCCTCTACACCGCCCCCGGGGCACGGCGCGAGGTGTTGGAGGCGCTCGACCACTGAGCGCCGCCTGCGGGAACCTTGGTTGCGCTGCGCCATCGAATGGCTTGCCGGGGCGATCGATGCCCCGGCAAGCCACGGAGCCACACCATGTCCAGACTGCTCGTTCTTGCCGCCGCCCTCGCGATCACGACCGGCGCGGCCTTCGCCCATGATTCGCAGCTCAGCGATCCCCAGATCGCCCATATCGCCTATACGGCCGGGCAGATCGATGTCGACGCCGCCAAACTCGCGCTGGCGAAGACGAAAAATGCCGAAGTCCGGGATTTCGCCGAGCTGATGGCCCGCGACCATGCCGCGGTCAACGAGAAGGCCCTGTCCCTCGTCAAGCGTCTCAATGTGAAGCCGGAGGCGAATGGGACCAGCGCGGGCCTGACCAAGCAGGCGGCGCAGGCCGAAAAGCGTCTCAGGAAGCTTTCGGGGGCGGCTTTCGATCGCGCCTATGTCGCCAACGAAATCGCCTATCACCGTACGGTCAACCAGGCCCTCAGCACGGCGCTGATCCCGGGCGCGCATAATGGCGAGCTCAAGGCGCTGCTCGAAAGCGGATTGGCGCTGTTCACGGCGCATCAGACGCATGCCGAGCATCTCGCGCAGACGGTGAAGTGATGGCGCCCCTTCCTTCCCGGCGCAGCGCATTGCTGACGATCGGCGGTACCATCATCGCACTGGTACGGCCGGCGCGGGCCGAGCCACGCAGCCACGCGGTTCTGATCGACAAGATGAAATTCGGGCCGATGCCGAGCGAGGTCCGAGTCGGCGACAGCATCTCCTGGATCAATCGCGACCCCGTCCGGCACACGGCGACGGCGCGCGACAAGTCCTTCGATGTCGATCTTCCGGCCAGTACCGAAGGCCGCTGCACGGTCACCAGGGCCGGCGCCGTCGATATCATCTGTCGCTTCCACCCCGGCATGACGGCAAAGCTCGCCGTGCTGCCGTGACCTGCGACGATCGACCGGAGGTCGCAGAACCTCCGGTCACCCCCGCCTAGCGCCGCGAGGCGAAGAGCCGGCTGATCAACCAGAGCGGTATGACGATCAGCGCGCCGGCCACCGCCCAGCCGCCGACCTCGCGCACCGCGCCGAAGCCGAGATTGCCGAGCGAGCGCACGAAGCGCAACGCACTCTCATAGAGCCCGGTCGGCGACAGGCCAAGAAAGGCCATCGCCGCGCCGACCAGGAGCGAGATGAAGAGCAGGCGCACCAGGACGCTGAGAACGGAGCCGCCGAGAAAGCGCTCGATGCCGCCATTGGCCATGCCGAAATCCTCTTGAAAAGTGAGGCCGAGACCAGCCATTCACCGCTTGAACCAAGCCTGAACGGCGCCTCTCCTGCCTTTGCAGGTAGCGACAGCGTGCGTCCCCCGCAAGCGCGGCGTCAGCTCGTCGCGGAAGCGCCGGCGGCGGCCCAGCCGGCGCCGGCGATCTTCGCGGCCGCGATCACCGCCTGGGTGCGGCTGTCGACATCGAGCTTGGTCAGGATCGCCGAGACATGCGCCTTGACCGTCGCCTCGGAAACCCCGAGCTCATAGGCGATCTGCTTGTTGAGCAGCCCCTCGGACAGCATCATCAGGACGCGCACCTGCTGCGGCGTCAGAGTCGCCAGGCGCCGGACCATGTCGGCGGTCTCGTGATCGACCGGCGCGGAGAGATCGACGCCCGGCGGGGTCCAGACCCCGCCATCGAGCACGGCGCGGATCGCCTCGCCCATCTGTGCGACCTCGGCGGTCTTCGGCAGGAAACCCAGCGCCCCGAACTCGATGCAGCGGCGGATCACCGCCGGATCGTCATTGGCCGAGACGACGATGACCGGAATCTCGGGATGGGCCGCGCGCAGGAAGAGCAGGCCGGAGAAGCCCTGCACGCCGGGCATGGTCAGGTCGAGCAGGATCAGGTCGAGATCGGCGGCCTCGGCCAATGCCTGGCCCAACGCCTCGAGCGAGCCGACCTCGCTGACCTCGGCCCCCGCCAATGCATGCGAAACCGCCTGGCGCAACGCGCCGCGAAACAGCGGGTGGTCGTCCGCGATCACGATCCGTGTCGGATGCCCGCTCATCATGCCCTCCACGCGCCGAAGCCCGGCGAGATGCCGGCGCGATTCCCCCAGAACGTTCAAGGCCCGCAACTCCAAGCTGTCAATGGCCAATGGTCAGCAAGGATGGCCGGAGCCCGAAACTCGACGGATTCGTCGCCTTCCAGGCCCGATCTGGCGCCGCCCGGGAACGCCGGAGAAGCTCCGGACGACTTATAGCATCGGACCGAAAAGTGGATTTCGCTTTTCGGAAAACTCCGATGCGATAGCACTGAGATAGATCACCGTGACTGCGTCCGAACGGACGCGCGGCGATCTAGCCCGGCAGCAGCGCCTCCAGCGTCTCGATCCGGTCGGCCTCGCCCGGCGGCTTGTCCCAGCGGATGCGGCTGATCCGGGGAAAGCGCATGGCGAGACCGGATTTGTGCCGCGTCGAGCGCTGCAACCCCTCGAAGGCCACTTCGAAGACGAGGCCGCTCACAGCCGTGTGCGTGACCTCGCGCACCGGACCGAAACGATTCTCCGTGTTCTTGCGGACATAGCGGTCGATCTCGATCAGCTCCTCGTCGGTGAAGCCGAAATAGGCCTTTCCCACAGGAACGAGCTCGTCCGCGCCTGTCTCGCCGACCCGCCAGACGCCGAAAGTATAGTCGGAATAGAAGGAGGAGCGCTTGCCGTGGCCGCGCTGGGCATACATCAGCACGCAGTCGACGAGCCGCGCATCGCGCTTCCACTTGTACCAGTAGCCCTTCGGCCTGCCCGGCAGATAGGGCGAATCAAGCCGCTTGAGCATGCAGCCCTCGACGGCCTCCGCATCGCCTCCAGCTCCGGCGGAAGCAGGATCGGCGCGGGCCACCGTCAGCTCTTCCCAGCTGGCGAACGGAATGCGCGGCGAAAGATCGAAGCGCGTACTCCCCAGCCTGCCGAGGAAAGCTTCGAGCCGGACGCGCCGCTCCACATAGCTCAGCTCACGCAGATCCTCGTCGCCCTCGGCGAGAAGGTCATAGACGCGGATATGGGCCGGGAACCCGGCGAGCATCTTCGCGGTGACCTGCTTGCGGTTGAGCCGCTGCTGCAGGGTGTTGAAACTCTGGACGGTGCCATCGCGCATCACCAGCAATTCGCCGTCGAGCGCGCCGTCCTGCGTCAGCGCCTCGGTGAGATCCGGGAACGCTGCGCCGATCTCCTCGCCGGTGCGGGAATAGAGACGAACGGTGCGGCCGCCATCGGGTCTCGTGCCGGCAACGGCCTGGACGCGGATGCCGTCCCATTTCCATTCGGCCGCGAATTCGGCCGCGTCGAACTTGTCGAAATCGCCGTCCTCGATGGCATGCGAGAGCATGACCGGGCGGAATGGCGCGGGGTCACTCGCTTCCGGGCGTGGGCCCCTGCCCTCCAGCCAGGCGAAGAGCGCGGTATAGGGCGGCTCCAGCCCATGCCAGACCTGCTCGACCTCGTCGGCGGGAATGCCGCCGAGGCTCGCGGCGGCGGTCTTGGCAAGGCGGGCCGAGACGCCGATGCGCAGGGCGCCGGTGATCAGCTTGAGCAGGGCCCAGCGCCCGGTCTCGTCGAGCGCATCGAGCCAGGAGGCGATCAGGCGCGGCATCTCGGTCTTGCCGGACTTTTGCAGTCCGGCGACGACATCGGGCAGATGCGGCACGTCGTTGGCGCCATGCCGAGCCGGCCACATCAGCGCGACCGTCTCGGAGAGATCGCCGACATAGTCGTAGGAGAGCGCGAAAAGGACAGGATCGGTGCGCTCGGCGATCAGCGCGCGGATCAGGCCGGGCTTGGCGTTCTGGAAGACCAGCCCGCCGGTCATCGCCGCCAGCGCATAGCCGCGATCGGGATCGGGCGTGGTGCGCAGATAGTCCGCGATCAGCGCGAGCTTGCCGTTGCGGCGCGGCTCATAGGCGAGGCGGTCGAGCAGCCAGGCGAAGCGGTTCATGCGGACGCCTCCGCCGGCTTTCCCTCCGGCTCGGCCTCGCCCTCGTCGCCATAGCCGACGAGATGCAGCGGCATGCCCTTGAGCCCGACAGTGCCGCACCAATGCGCCAGCGCCTCGGCCTCGCCATGGGTGATCCAGATCTCGCCGGCCTGCACCTCCCGGATCGTCGCCTGGAGATCGTCCCAATCGGCATGGTCGGAGATGATCAACGGCAATTCGACGCCTTTCTGGCGGGCGCGGGCCCTGATCCGCATCCAGCCCGAGGCGAAGGCGGTGACGGGATCGGGGAAGCGGCGCGACCAGAGGTCCTGGATGGCACTCGGCGGGCAGATGACGATCTCCCCGGCAAATGCCTTGCGTCCCTCGGCCTTGCGGTCGCCGGGCTCGATCTTTCTGACATCGCCGAGCGGGATGCCCTCGGCCTGGTAGAGCTCGGTGATCTTCTCGACCGCGCCATGGATGAAGAGCGGCCGCTCGTAGCCGGCCTCGCGGATCAGCGCCATCAATCGCTGCGCCTTCCCCAGCGAATAGGCGCCGACGATGTGCGTGCGCTCGGGAAAGAGCCGGACGGAATCGAGCAGCTTGGCGGTCTCGGCGCTCGCCGGCGGGTGGCGGAACACCGGCAGGCCGAAGGTCGCCTCGGTGATGAAGACGTCGCAGATGACCGGCTCGAAGGGCGCGCAGGTCGGGTCGCGCTCGCGCTTATAATCACCGGAGACGACGATGCGCAGACCTTTGTGCTCGACCACGATCTGCGCCGAACCGAGGACATGGCCGGCCGGGACGAAGCGGAAATCGACCTCCCCGATGCGAGTGGTTTCGCCGGGCGCCGCCACCTGCCGCGAGCCGGTGAACGCCTCGCCATAGCGCAGCGCCATGATCGCCAACGTCTCTGATGTCGCCAGGACCGCGCCATGGCCGGCGCGCGCATGATCGGAATGGCCATGGGTGATCAGTGCCCGCGCCACCGGACGAACGGGGTCGATATGGATATCGGCCAGCGGGCAGTAGAGCCCGGCCGGTGTCGGAATCAGCAGATCGGAAGGCTTCATCATCTGGCCTGTGTCATGCACCTCCGTTAAACCCGCAGCATGATCGAAAAGGGCAGCAGCGTGTACTCCGCCAGTTCCGGCGACGATCGTCTCGACCGCCGCTATGCCTGGGCCGAGAAGGCCTTGAAGGCCGGCGATCCGCAGGCGGCGCTTGACATCCTCGATCAAACGCTCGCCGAGAACTACGGTTTCACCGCTGCCTGGCATCTCTATGGCCTGGCCCAGGAGGCGCTCGGGCACAATGAGGAGGCCGCGACCGCCTGGCGGCAATATCTCGACCTCGATCCGAGCGACCGTCTCGGCGCCAGGCTCGACCTCGCCCGCATCGGCGCGCTCGCCGCCGAGCAGGCGACCTCGGAGTGTTTTTCAGGCGCGCTGTTCGACGGTTATGCCGAGCGCTTCGACAGCCACCTCGTCGGCAAGTTGCAATATCAGGGCCCGGCATTGCTGAAGCAGGCGCTGGTGCGCCATTGCGCACAGGCCAGCGGGCCCTTCCAGTTCGGAAGCGCCCTCGATCTCGGCTGCGGCACCGGCCTGATGGGCGAAGCCATCCGCGCCGAGACAGGGTTCCTCGCCGGCTGCGACCTCTCACCCCGAATGATCGCCAAAGCGCAAGCCAAGAGGCGCGCCGATGGCAGCCCGCTCTACGACAAGCTCGCCACTGCGGACCTGACCGCCTTCCTGGCGAGCCGGCCCGACGCATCGGCCGATCTCATCGTCTCCACCGACGTCTTCATCTATCTCGGAGACCTTGCTCCGAGTTTCCATCAGAGCGCGCGCGTGCTCAAAACGGGCGGCCTCCTTGCCTTCACGGTGCAGAGTCATCAGGGCGCCGGCATCATTGTCGGCCGGGATCGTCGTTTCGCCCATGCCGAAGGCTGGATCAGGGAAGCGCTCAGCCAGGCCCGGCTGAGACCCATGCTGGTCGAGCCACAGAGCGTCCGCATGGACCGCGGCGAACCTGTGCCGGGGCTGATCGTCGTCGCGGAGCGCTGAGGCCGACGTCCTCACGAGATTGTCGGGCCGTCACTGCGCATCGCCCCAGAATGAGGCGAGCCTACCGTTCCCTTTTCGTTCGAAAAGGCCTATCTCTGTCGGCGCATGGACGCGGTCGCCTCCCCCCTTCCCCCTGCCTTCTCGGCTTGGTTCGCCAGCCGCGGCTGGAACGTGCGGCCACATCAGCTCGCGCTGCTGGAAGAGGCTCGGGCCGGGCGCTCGACCTTGCTGGTCGCACCGACCGGCGCCGGCAAGACGCTCGCCGGCTTCCTGCCCTCGCTGGTCGAGCTGACCGAGCGCGGCGGCGTGCGCGATGGGCTGCACACGCTCTATGTCTCGCCGCTGAAGGCGCTCGCCGTCGACATCGCCCGCAATCTCGGGGCGCCGATCCGCGAGATGGGGCTCTCGGTCAAGGTCGAGACCCGCACCGGCGACACCTCGCCGGCCAAGCGCGCCCGCCAGATCGAACGCCCGCCCGACATCCTGCTGACGACGCCCGAGCAACTCGCGCTCCTGGTCTCGCATCGCGATGCGAAACCGTTCTTCGCATCCTTACGCCGGGTCGTGCTCGACGAGCTGCACGCGCTGGTGACCTCCAAGCGCGGCGACCTGCTCTCGCTCGACCTCGCCCGCCTGCGCGGCCTCGCGCCGAAGATGAGCGCGGTCGGCCTCTCGGCGACGGTGCGCGAGCCCGCCGATCTCCAGGCCTATCTCGGCGGCTCGGGCACGCCGTCCGGCCTCGTCACCGTCCAGGGCGGCGCGAAGGCGCAGATCGGCATCATGGCGACCAGCCGCCGGCTACCGCTCGCCGGCCACATCACCGCCCATGCCGTCGACGACATCTATGCCGCGATCCGCGCGCACAGGCTGACTTTGGTCTTCGTCAACACCCGCATGCAGGCCGAATTCATGTTCCAGGCGCTGTGGCGCGTGAACGAGGAGACGCTGCCGATCGCACTGCATCACGGCTCGCTCGATGTCGGCCAGCGCCGCAAGGTCGAGGCGGCGATGGCGGCCGGGAAGCTGAAAGCAGTCGTCTGTACGGCGACGCTCGATCTCGGCATCGACTGGGGCGATGTCGACCTCGTCATCAATGTCGGCGCGCCCAAGGGCGCGAGCCGGCTGATGCAGCGCATCGGCCGCTCCAACCACCGCATGGACGAGCCCTCGCAGGCGCTCCTCGTACCGTCGAACCGCTTCGAACTGCTCGAATGCCGCGCCGCGCTCGATGCGGTGGCGGAGGCGGCGCAGGACACGCCGGAGCCGCGCATCGGCGCGCTCGACGTGCTCGCCCAGCATGTGCTCGGGGTCGCCTGCTCCGACGGCTTCGAGCCGGACGCGCTCTATCGGGAGGTCCTGACGGCCTCGCCCTATGCCGATCTCAACCGCGCCGATTTCGACGCCGTCGTCGATTTCGTCGCGACCGGCGGCTATGCGCTGAAGAGCTATGAGCGCTTCGCCAAGCTACGCCGTGGCAAGGACGGGCTCTACCGGGCGAGCAACGCCCAGACCATCCAGCAATACCGGATGAATGTCGGCACCATCGTCGAATCGACCATGCTCAAGGTCCGGCTCGGGCGCTCGCGCCCGGCGCGCCCCGGCGGCCAGCAGATGCTCAGCCGCGGCGGACGCGTTCTCGGCGAACTCGAGGAGTATTTCGCCGAGACGATGACGCCCGGCGACACCTTCATCTTCGCCGGCGAGGTGCTGCGCTTCGAAGGGATCGTCGAGAACGAGGTGGTCTGCTCGCGCACCGCCGCCGGCACCGATCCGAAAATCCCCTCCTATGCCGGCGGCAAGTTCCCGCTCTCGACCTTTCTCGCCGCGCGCGTGCGCACCATCCTGGCGACGCCGAAGGAATGGGCGAAGCTGCCGGACGAGGTCTCGTCCTGGCTGCATGCGCAGCGCCTGAAATCGCGCCTGCCGAAGCCGGGCGAATTGCTGGTCGAGAGCTTTCCGCGCACCGGGCGCTTCTTCCTCGTCGCCTATCCCTTCGAGGGCCGTCTCGCCCACCAGACGCTCGGCATGCTGCTGACGCGGCGGCTGGAACGGGCGCGACTGAAGCCGCTCGGCTTCGTCTGCAACGACTATGGCATCGCCGTCTGGACGCTCGGCGATATGGCGGCGGCGATCGCGCGTGGAGCGCTCTCGCTGGACGAGCTCTTTTCGCAGGACATGCTCGGCGACGATCTCGAGGAATGGCTGGCGGAATCGGCGCTGATGAAGCGCACCTTCCGCTCCTGCGCCGTGATCGGCGGCCTGATCGAGCGGCGTTTCCCCGGCCAGGAGAAGAGCGGGCGGCAGGTCACGATCTCGACCGACCTGGTCTATGATGTGCTGCGCCGGCACCAGCCCGACCATGTCCTGCTGCGCGCCGCGCGTGCCGACGCCGCGACCGGCTTGCTCGATATCGGCCGTCTCGGTCAGATGCTGACACGGATCAGCGGGCGAATCGTGCATCAGCCGCTCGATCACGTCTCGCCGCTCTCGGTCTCGGTCATGCTCGAGATCGGGCGCGAGGCGGTCAGTGGCGAGGCGGCCGACGAGATCCTGGCCGAGGCGGAAGCAAGCATGCTCGAAGAGGCGATGGCGTGAACCTGGCGACGAGAGAGATGACGGGCGCCGCGGCCGAGGCCTCCATGCTCGGCCGGCTCGCGCTCGTCCCCGATCTCTCCGGCGCGCTCTACCTGCCGGATGAGCGCACCCTCGTCGTCGCCGACCTGCATCTGGAGAAGGGCTCGGCCTATGCCGCCCGCGGCGTCCTGCTGCCGCCCTATGATTCGGCCGCGACGCTCGCTTTGCTGGGTGCGGCGATTGCGCGCTACCAGCCGGCGCGCGTGATCGCGCTCGGCGACAGCTTCCATGATCGCGGCGCCGAAGCGCGGATCGACGACAGCTGCCTTGCGAGCCTGCGCGCCCTCCAGGCCGGCCGCGACTGGCTCTGGATCAGCGGCAATCACGATCCTCAGATCTCGGCCGCGATGGGCGGCACGGTGCTGGACGAACTCGAAATCTCCGGCGTCGCGCTCCGGCACGAGCCGAGCCACGCGGCAATGCTTCCGGAAATCGCCGGGCATCTGCATCCCGCCGCCAAGGTCCGGATGCGCGGCCGGGCGCTGCGCCGGCGGTGCTTCGTGCTCTCCGCAACGCGCTGCGTGATGCCGGCGATGGGCGCCTATGCCGGCGGCCTCAATGTCCGCGACGCGGCCTTCCGGCCGCTGTTCGGCCTCGGGCTTTGCGCCCATATCCTCGGCGATGGCCGCCTCTTCCGCATCGACCAGCGCCTGCTGCTGCCCGATTGAAGGCGCGCGGCGGCGCGGCACGCTGCGATCTGCGGACAGAGAACCCCTCCTCACCGGCAAGATTCCACAGCCCCTCAAATTCAGACACAGGGATATGCGCGGAACAGGTTGCGTCGGGGCGGGGCTTGTGGCATCAGGACGCCGCTTCGGAACGACGCGGCGCCGGCAAGCCCTTCAAGGGCCGGGCGCAGACGGCACGATCCTGCTGCGGTAGCTCAGTGGTAGAGCACTCCATTGGTAAGGAGCGGCTCCGCTGGGCGACGAGATTGAGAATAAAGGGTTTTTCCAGAACCCGCTTGCGCCGGGGTAACTTCCGGGGTAGCTATCTGGAGAACGAAGGGCTGCGGTAGCTCAGTGGTAGAGCACTCCATTGGTAATGGAGAGGTCGAGAGTTCAATCCTCTCTCGCAGCACCATCAAATCATTGAGGAATTTCCTCTGGCGCCGACCTAAATTTTGTCCGTATGGTGGCCTATGGAGCACTATTTGGAGCACTCTTGGAGGGGCGGTTCAATGCAGACTGATACTTCGGGCAAGCGCGCCTCGGTTCTATTAATCGCGCTGATGTCAGCAGGTTACGTTTTGCAGGGCCTGGCGCTGGCGGCGCCAGCCATTCTGCTGGCGATCTATTTTCGAGACGATCTGGCGACTTTCATCGCCTTCCTGCTGCGGACGCTCGGCCTCTAGCCGAACGGAGACGGCCCGCCGAACAGGGCAGCGCGGCGTTGTGTCTCGGCGGCCTGCTCTTCCTCGCGCCGCTTCTGTTGCTCCAGATCGATGGCTTGCGCGGCGAACATGCCGGCGAGCGGCGAGACCGGCCCCGGCATAGCGGCCGGCGCGGCGTCCATCTGGAAGCCCGGCGTGACCGGCTGCGGGGCGCCGGCCTGCGCCATCATCGGGACGGCCGATCCTGGCTGCACGCCCTGACCGCCGCGGGCACCGATCGGCTCGATGTGCCAGTTCTCGTTCGAGAGCGGGAAATGCAGACCGTACTTGCTCGCGTTCTGGCGCACCCAAGCGAG
This sequence comes from Allobosea sp., assembly GCF_017308075.1. Classification (GTDB taxonomy): domain Bacteria; phylum Pseudomonadota; class Alphaproteobacteria; order Rhizobiales; family Beijerinckiaceae; genus Allobosea. The sequence continues at coordinate 10,784 of NZ_JAFKFX010000023.1, read as the reverse complement.
GGCCGACGGGTCGAGGTACTTCAGGTCGACGGCCTGGCCGTGGTTGTGGTTCGAGCGGCCGGGCGGTGCGACCCATTTGCGCGCGACGGCCTCGGAGCCGTACTTCGCCAGCGCGCCCTGCCAGAGCTCGGCCTGGCGTTGCGGCGAGCGATATCCCGACGAGATGCGCAGGACGTTCTGGATTTCGGGCGGTGCGCCCTGGAAGAGGCCCGCGAGCGAGCCGGTTAACTCTTGCGTCAGGCCGGAGAAGCTATCGGGGCGCGTGGCGCCCCCGACGGCGTAGCGGCGCAGAATTTCACTGGCCATAGGTCGCGTCCCGCGTCTTCGGCTTCTCGCCGCGTGGCGGCGCGTCGCGCATGATCGTCGCCTTGACCTCGTCGTCCTCGCCGCCCGACGTGAGCAGATCGACGAGCGTCGAAGCCTCGTTGCCCATCCAGCCCTTCGCGCCCTGCCGCAGCGCTGCGCGGTTGGCCGGGTTATTCTCGCGCAGCAGCGCGGCGGCCCAATCGGGGTCGGTCAGCGCGCGGTCGATGGCCATGTTGACGGCCTTCATCTGCGCGCTCTTGGTCGCCTTGCGCGCCATGATGCCGGCGATGTTGAGCGCCGCGAAGGCCGGGGAGACCACGCCGCGCTCGACGGCGAAGATGCGCGACGCCAGCGTCTCGCCGGACGGCAGATGGCCGGACTGGAGACCCTGCGGCGTGCCAGACGAGTTCGGCGCCTTGGCCGCGTTGCGCACGTCGACGCCCTGGATCGCGTCGGCGATCTCGCGGATGCGCTTCAGGTGTTCCGGGTTGTCGCGGTACAGGCGCTCGGCCACGGCTGCGTTCGCCGGGTCGTCGAGGAACTGCTTCAGCTTGCCCGGCATCCACGGCTGGGTGCCGTCGAGCGTGGCCGTCGTCTCGCCCGAGCGGCGCGACTGGCCCTCCATGCGGCTCCAGAACGACGTGCGGATGCCCTCGACCGCCTTCGGGTCGTTCCTGGCGAAGTTCATGATTTCGTCGGCGGCCTTGGCGGGATCCTTGGCGCGCAGGATCTCCGTCATGGCGCTGTCGGACTTCGCGTCACTGTACTGGAGATACCGGCCGACGTTGTTAGAGCCAGGCTTCTCCGGCGTGCCGTAGCCGCGCTCGAACTCGCCCTGCGCCGCTCGCGCCGCGCCGGCCTTCTCCGTGGTGTCGGCCACTGCGCCGAGCCGGGTGCGCAGCTCGGGGAACTCGTTGAGCACGATCGAGCGCTCCGACAGGAACTGCCGCATCGCGTCGGGGCGATCCATGATGCCCATGCGCTGTGCTTCAGACGCGACCTCGTCGGCGATGGCGCTGCGCATCCGCGTGTCCTTGCCGGCCTCCCGCAGCGCGTCGCGGAAGTCCGTCAGGTTGCCCTGATCGGTCGGCGTGAAGTTGCGCGTGACGCCGCTGTCGTCGAGCTGATAGCCGCCGCCCTCGCGGCGCTGGAGCACGCGCTGGAGCGCCGTGCCCGGCCGCTCGAAACGATCGGCGAAGTCGCGGCGCGCGGCGTTCGCGTCCTCATACTGCTTGCGCAGCTCCGGCGGCATGGCGTCGTCGAGGAACTTGTTGACCTCGCCTTGGAACTGGCCGGCGACACGGCCGCGCTGCGCCTCTCCGGCGGCCTGCGCCATGCGCTGGTCCTGCGACAGGCCGGAGCGGATCGACGTGATCTCCTTCAGCGGCACTTCGCTCGACGCCGGGGCGCCCTCGCGCATGATCGGCGCGCCGTCGGGGCCGAGGATCGGGCTCGGCGTCGGCGGGACGGCCGGCTCGACGAGCTGCTGCGGCACGCGGGCTTCGCTCGGCAGGAAGCGCTGCCGATCGTTGACCGGCAGGTTCTCCGTTACAGCGCCGAAGCGTTGCGCCAGCGGCGCCACGTCGACCGGAACGGTCGCTTCGTTGATCGGGCGGTACGCCTCGTCGACTTTGCTCTTGGCGGCGTCGGCGGCGTCCTGAAGTGCCGAGCGCGCCACGGAACCGCGGGTCGTGGCGTCGGCCATTCCCGGCTGCGCGGCGCGGGCGGCGGCAGCGGCGTTGTCGCTGGCCTTCTGCGCCTGCATGATGATGTCGGTGAGCTGCCGGTTGCGCTCGGCCTCCAGCGTCTCGCGCATCGCGCCGGGCTGGCCCTGCGGCTTGACGTCCAGCAGCGCCGTGTCGACGGCCTTGGTGTTGGCGTTGCGCAGGTTCGTGAACAGGCCGGCGTTGTCGCCGCTCTGCCGGCTGTACTCGAGCGCGGCGAGGCCGGCGTTCTTGGTGCGATCGGCCAGGCTCTCCTGGAAGCCCGGCACGACGTCCGAAACGCGGCGGCCGGCGTCGATCCCGTCCGCGAGCGGAGCGGTGTCAATGACGCCGCGGACGTCGGCCTGCAAACCGGCCGAGCGCGCGATCTCGTCGACCGAGACGTCGCGAACGACGCCGTCGATGAATTTCGGCTTTCCCATCACGGCGCTCGCGGCCGTGCCGACGGGGCCAGCGATCGAGCGCGTCAGGCCGGTCGCGCCGGCCCCGCCGAGCGCGCCGAACAGATCGGCCCAGCCGGGCTCGTACTGGCCCGTGTCCTTGTTGACCGTGCCAACGAAAGCGTTGGTGGCCGCGGCGCCGGCACCTGCGCCGGTTGCGATCGGCAGCTCGCGCTGGAGCAGCGCCTTCGCGCCTCCGACCGCTGCGGGCTCGGCGAACATGCGCGACAGCACCGTCGGGGCTTCGCGCAGCGCTTCGATGCCGACCTTGGCCTTGTTGATGCCATAGCCCACGGGCACGGCCATCGCGCCGACTTCCTGCGCGACGCGGTTTGAGATGCGACCGGACGGCGTCTGCGCCTTCGGCGTCAGCATTTCGATAAGCCCGCGGACGGCGTTCGGGATCTGGACGACCGGGTTGATCGCGTCGACGCGCTTCTGCGCTTCGTCGGCCGCTTGCTGCCGGCGCGCCTGCTCTTCGGGGCCGAGCGGCTGCATGCCGAAGATGCTTCGCACCAGGTTCTCGCCCGCATCGAGGCCGGCGCCGACGATGGGCTTGAAGCCGTAGTCGGCGCCTTCCTTCGCGAGCTGCGGCACGGTCAACGGCAGCATCGCCACTTCGGCGGCGCCCTTTGCCGCGCCGAACGGCACCTGGATCGTTGCGTCCACGACGGGGTTCTGGCGAACGGCCTGCATGGCGCTGCCAGCCCGGTCCATGATGCCGGGAGCCGCTGGGGCGGGCGGTTGCGTGATCTGCGGGGCCGGCGTCGGTAGCGCGGACTGCTGCGCGCCGGGCGCGCCGCCCTGCGCCGACAGGATCTGCGCGACCTCGGCGTCGGTTGCGTCGGCCGGAACCGAGATGCGTCGACCTTCAAATTCGACGATGCGCTCGGCCATTTACTGCGCCTTGACCAGGTTGCCGTTTGCGTCGCGAACCCATCGCTCTGTCGGAGCCGCTGCACCGTTCGGGTTCGATGTGTCGGTGCGCGCCTGACCAGGATTGCGAAGCGCGCCGATGCCGGAGAGCTCCTGCTTCAGCACGTTGCGGAACGCGCCGATCTGCGCCTTCGCGCTCTGCTGGTTGGCCAGCAGGCCGCCGCCCTGAAGCCGCTCGAAGGCACGCTCGTAAGCCTGGCGGCTGACCTCGCCGCTCGGGTTCTCCGTGCGGGCCAGCGCATAGGCGAGAGCGCCCTTGTAGAAGTCGGCCTCGGGGATCTTGGGGTCGAACAAGCCGGGCGCGACCTGCTGGAGGCCGCCGCGCAGTTCGGACGCAAACTCCTGCACGCCCTGCTGGTCCTTGCCGAAGGCATTCGTCAGATCGGCGATGGTTTGCGCCGCGTTCTGCGCCGTGCCGCGGACAAGACCGACAATACCGTTCACGCCGGGGTTCTCGTCGATCAGCTTCTCGTAGCTGTCGAGCAGGTTGAGCGTCCGCGTGACCTCGGCGCCGCGCTTGTTGGCCTCCGAATTGTTGGCCGTGGTCGCACCGACCTGGTCGAGCGAGCCCTGCGGCGTGGCCATGTTCGTGATCTTGGCTTCCGGCGGCACGGGCGCGCCGCTCTGGTCGACCCACTGCATGCCGTCCGGCGAGCGTGTGACGGGCACCTGCCGGCCATCGGGCAGGAACGCCGTGCCGGTATCGCGCTTCGCCGTGGCGCTCGACGGCGCCGCAACAGCCGGAAGTCCTTCACGCATGGCCCGGCCGGGATCCACATAGACGGGCGTCTTGCCGTCAGGCCCAACCGTGAAGGCCGGCGTCTGCTTGCCGCGAATGATGTCGACCAGCGTGGTGTCGGGCAGCGCGCCCTCCGTGCGCATGCGTTCGGCCTGCTGCGCCTGCCACTCGTCCATCGTCTGCGGCCGGTTGATGCCGGAAACCGTCGAGCCGTCGGGACCAACGGCGATCTGGTTCTGGTTAAGTTTGACAATGCCGCGCTGCGCGGGGCTTCCCGGCAGCCCGTACATGCTTGCCACGGAACCGGGCATCTCCGGCAGGTATTGGTCTGCCGAAATCGCGCCGTAGCGCGTCGTTGCCATCGCCCGCGCGTTGTCGCGGATGTTGTTCTCGCGCGCAGTGGAGGCGCTGACGTCCTGGCCGCGTCGCGTGGTTGCGTCGCTCTTCATGAAGCCCTCCGGCGTGTTGCCGTAGGTCTGGACGCCGGTCAGCGCCGAGCGCGCCGCCGCAGTCGGATCGGCCGAGTTCTCGAAGAGCCACTGGAGCTGCTGGCGCTTGGCAGAATTGAGCCCGGCCGCAGCAAAGCCCGCTGCGTCACTGCCGCTCGGCGGCCCGAACATGCTGGCGATATTGTTGAACGCCTGAGCAAGGGCCGGATCGCGCTGGTACGGGTTATTGCGGGACGCCATTCGTCACCTACCGGAACAAGGAGAAGAGGCCGCCGGTCGACTGCGCGCCGGGGTTCATGAAAGGGCCGAAGCCAGTGTAGCCGCCGGAGCCGAAGGCGAAGGGCGACGCCGTGTTGGATACGAAATTGGCGCCGGTTGTCGCCCCACCCCCGAGGCCGGGCAGCGATGCGCCGCTAAGGCCGGCGCTCACGCCGATCTTGCCGAGGCCGCCCAGCACGTCGCCGAAGGTCTTCATGCCGCCGCCCTTGCCGTTGGCCGCCTCGAGCTCATACGGCAGCACCGCGGACGAGCCCTTCTTGAACCCGCCGATCTGGCCGATCGTGATCGCGTCGCGCGCCGTGCCGCGGCCGTACTCGCCGAGCAGGTCGCCGAACGAACGGAGCTGGCCGAGCGAGGCGCCCTGCCTGTCCGTGAACGCCCTGGCGTCAGACGACGCCTTCTCGGTGGCGATGTTCGTCACATTGCTAGACGAGGCCGGCATGGCGACAGGGCCGGCGTCGGTCACGGGTGCCGCGGTCTGGCCCTTGAAGTAGTCAGCCAGCTTCGCCGCGCGTTCGTCCTGTTTTCCGCCGAAATCCTCGTACTGATTCTGCGCGTGCGCGTTCGTGGCGTCGGCCTCGCGGTCGAAGCCCTTCTGCCGGATGCGCTCGGCCGCCATCGCGTCGTCGCGCGCCTTCTGGACGCTGGACTGCGCAGCCGAGTTCGCCGCGGCCGAGGCTCCGGTGAGGACGACGCCTGCAATGGTGAGCGGATCGCACAAGTCAGCCTCCCTACTTGCCCACGACCACGGATTTGGTGTTGCCGAACAGGCCGGTGTTGTAGCGCCCGATCTGCGGCCCGCCGGGGTTGTACTGCTGCGACATGGAGTTCGCGCGCTCGAATGCCGCCTGCTGCCCGAGGCCGGACGTGAAGTCGGCGAAGAGCTGCGTGAGCGGGCTGAAAGCCTGCGGCTGCGACAGGGCCTGCGAGCGCGCCATGGCCGAGTTGGCCGCGCCTTCCGCGTCGCCCGTCGCGTTCAACATGGTGATGAGGTCGGAGCGGGCCTTCTCGACATTGTTGCGCGCGTCGGTCGAATAGGAGAGCGCCTGGTCGGCGATCTGTTGCTTGTTCAGATCGTACTTCTTCTGGAGCTCGGCCGACTTCTCGGCGCGAACGGAGCTGTCCAGCAGGCCGGAGCGCGCCAGCGAGAAGGTGAGCTGCTTCTGCGCGTCGCCGTACTGATCCTCGAGCTGCGGGGTCGCGTAGTCGAGGAACGACTGCTTCTGCTTGTCGAAGTAGTCATCGTTGAAGCCGGACGTTTGCTTCACGCCCGAATACAACCCGCCGCCGAGCGACTGCCGAAATTGGTCAGCGGCCGATAGGGTGCTCTCTTCGGGGCGGTCCAATGCACCGCTGCTGTGCGCGGGGTTGCCAGCCTGCGCGCCGCCCTGCGCGGCACCGCCGGATCCGAACATGCCGGTAAGCGTCGTGGCACTGCCGGTCGACGCGCTCGTCGGCTTTGGGCTCCAAGTCGAGCCGTCCGACAGGTAATAGGTCTTGGTCGGATCGTAGACTGCGTCGGCGCCGAGCTGGCCGTCGCCGATCGTGCGGCCGCTGAAGATCTCGTTGATCTTGGACGTGCCCTGACGAATGCGGTTTTGGCGTTCCTGCTCGTCGGCCCGCGCTTGCGCCGCCTCGTTGTTGCCGCCCTTCTTGCCCATCTACATCATCCGCCGCATGAAGAAGCCGACACGCTCAAATCCGAAGTGCGAGAGGAACCTGGCCGTCCGCTCGGATTTGTAGTCGTTGTCGTTCCCACCTGTGATCTCTATCGCTCCGAGCCGTTCGCTCCATGCGATGAGATGCTTTGTCAGGACTACGGCGGCGCGACTGCCTTGATGCGCGCGATCCACGTATAGCACTTCCTGCGTCGTGTACAAACCCTCGGCTTGCCGGTACTGGCTGATCGTCGCGACCAGCATCCCAATGACTTTCCGCTTATCCTCACACACGAAGATCGTCGGATTGGCCGTGTTCAGATATTGCTGGCATGTCTCGACGACGCGATCCGGGGCAAATGTCAGGTAGGGCGTCGACAGCTCGCAGTTCTGGCGCGCGAGCTCGACGATCGCCGGGATGTCCTCTTCAAGAGCCAGGCGAACGAACATCGCGCCTCGCTTTGGCTTTCTCCTGCGCTTCGGCAACCAGCTTCTTGGCGTCTTCGTCGCTCAGTGGCTTCCCGGTAGTGGCTTCGTAAAGCCACTGCGCCAGCTTGAAGCCGTTGTAGGTCCCATCGCCGTTTGCTGTTGCAGCGAACACGTCCTTATCGGTGATCTTGGACATCGCGCACCTTGGCGAACTGGATGAACGCTTCGCCGTCCCGGCCGTAGTCGAGCATCGGCCCTGTCTCTGCCGTCAGCCCGAGCACGCCGAGCCACTTATGGGCCTCGCTATGCGTCGCCAGCGAAACGGCCTCGAAGCGATGCACGCCCTCCTGTTCGAGCTTGGGGAACAGGTTCTGGCGGATGAAGCGCGTGATGCCGAGGCCGATATGGGGGAACTCGTCTGTCGCGAAAAACAACAGCGTGACGACGTTCGGCCGTGCCATGATGAAGCCGCCAATGCAGGCCGGCGTCTCGCCCCGGTACGCGACCAGGACGTCGTGCCTGTCGCCGTAGCGGGCGGCCAGATCCTCGGCGAGCTCGGCGCGGCTGCGAGAGAACGAGACGGCCGAGAACTCTTCGTAGTCGGCGCTGCGCATCTTCACGGCGACTTGCCAGACGTCCCTGGCCGTCGCGGGTTCAATCTTCATCATCGGACATGTCGTGATGGATGACGACCGAGCCGAGAACCGCCGGCCCGCCATCGGCGGCGCGGCCCTTGGCCTTGAAGCGCAGGCCGATATGCGTCGCTTCGCCAACGATGGGGATGCGGTCTTCGCCGTAGGTCGTGTTGACGATCGTCGCGGCCTTGTCGGACGCGCCGTTTTGCGGGTCGAAGCTGGCGCGGATTTCCCATGTGCCGCGGCAGGCCGCGTCGACGCCATCGAACCGCTTCTTCTGCGTCGGTTCGTTCGCGTCGAGGAACGGCAACCAGGCTTCAGCCTCGACGCTGTCGTCGTATTCGAGGGTGTCGCCGATGCCGCCATATGCGTAGATGTCGTCGCCAGATCGCAGGTAGATGCGACCATCGAACTCGACCATGTCGTCGATGTTGAAGCCCGGCGAGTACGTCGTCCATGCGCTGACCTTGGACCCCGTGAAGAAGCTGAAGACGTAGATTTCATCCTTCAGCGCGACCCACAGACGGCCGTCGTCCGGCTCGATCACGCTGATCGCGTTGGAGCGTTCGGCCTCCGTCAGCGTCTTCAGCTTGGCGATGATGAGGTCGTCGATCGGGTTGCCGGTGTCGGACGACACGGCGATGTTGATCGTCTGCCGGGCGCGCAGCGAGCGGATGCCGGAGCGGTCGAGATAGTAGACGTCGTTGTCGCCGAACTGGATGACCGACCGTGACGCCAGCGTGCCCGTGTTGTTGAGCACCTGGACCTGCCGGTTGTTGGCGGGGTCGGGGTCGACGAACTCGATCTGGATCGTCCGGCCTGCGAAGACGGCGATGTACTGCTGGTAGGCCGCAAGCGAGGTCAGCTGTTCCGAGCCGCGGGCCTGCGTGGACATGTCGATAAAGCCAGCGCCCGTGCCGGTATCGAAATCCGTGGCGTTGGCGATCGCCGAGAACAACAGGTTGGCGCCGGACGCCACATAGACCTTCTGTTTCACAGTCAACGCGAAGACGCCGGGCGTCGTGCCCGCCTTAAGCGCCGTCACTTGCGCGCCGTTGAAGAAATTGAAGACGTCGCCGTCGGCGTAACGCGCGGCTACGAACAGCTTCCCCTCGAACAGCGTGGCCGAGAGAACCTTCGTCAGGTCGGCGCTGTCTGGCGCTGCGATCTGCTGGTAGGCCACGCCGGAAGGCATGCCGGCCGGTGCCGCCGAGGGTCCGAACACGTAGAGACTGTCCGCGGTGGCGGCCAGGCCCTTCGTCGCGCCGGCCGGGAGCATGTAGACCTTCTTGAACGCGGCGCGCTGCTCGAACTCGCCGCCGCGGTTGATGTGCCCATCACGAGCGAGGATCAGCACACCGCCGGCCGTCGTTTCCTCGAGCCGGCGGGCGTCCAGACCGCCCGTAAATTCCTTGACCCAGATCTTGCCCATGTCGGCCGACATTAGCCTACAAAACAGACGCAGCCAACGGGTAACTAGAGGCGCAGATCGTCATCGGCGTGACCTGGTTGGCCGGCTTCGGCTTGGATGCTGGAGCGGGAGCCTGGGTCTCCGGCTTATTGCTGAAAAACAATTCCAGGAAGCGCTGGAGTGCCTTGAACGGGTTCATCCGGCATGCTCCCCGGTGAACTCGACTTCCGGCGCAGCCGGGCCCGAGACGCTTTCCTGCTTCACGGTGCGTCCGATCAGAATCAGAACCAGGAGCAGGACCACAGTCCAACTGGGTAGGCTCTGGTTCAATCCGAACTCGAAGATGAGCTGCGCCGCAGTTCCAATATAGACAAGCCAGGCGACATAGCCCTTGATTAGGGCTTCCTTCGCATTATCAATGAATCTCATGAAACACCTAAAAATATTATCAAAAATAAATGTAGAGTTATTAGTCGACACGCACTTTCACGATTGAGTCAGTCCGGTAGAGCTCACCAATATCGATGCCGCCGATGGCAGCTGCTGTGTCGTCCGCAAAATTATTAAGATCCTCAAAAAGCTCTTTGATCTTAAGCATCGAAACAGGGCTGACATCGCTCTTCTCACGGATGCGCCGACTCGATTTCGAGGCGTCCATATCGCGGAAAGCCTGAAGCGGAACATAGCCCGCCATCTTCGGATCATCAGGATCGTAAAGCATGTTCGGCCTCAAATGAATTTAGAATATTGTTTTAAAATATTATCTAGATAATCAGGTCAACCGCTGACGGACAACTCCATCGTTCTGGTAGAAGGCGTGTAGTTCAACGCCAACTAGGGCTGCCGCAGCATCATCGACCGCGGCTGGAAGCGGATGCCTTGGCGGAATCACGTCCTGGAAATGGGACTCATCCCGGATACGACGAGACGCCACGCCAGGACAATCTGCGGCCCAATCTGGATGGAGGGGGGTGTACCCCTCCATTTTAGTATCAGTAATCATCACCCGACCTCCATCGCGTTATTGCGGATCGCGCGCAGTAGGCCTTGCGAGCCGCCCTTGCTGACTTTTCCGTCTGCGTCAGAGGTGACGGAGAACGTGTCCCCATAACCAAAGTCGATCGAGTCGGTGCGCGAGGCGCAGCGCCGTTTCGTCATGATCAAGCCCCCGCGATCGGCATGCTGTCGATCACCGTCCCGTACTCTTCCCAGCCGATGTAACCGCCCGGGAGACGATCGCGGCAGAAGAACGCCCTGCTGCTGCCCTCGGGGATGAACGGCCGAAAATGCTTGGCCGAGCCGAAGGTGAGCTGCGTCAGGGTCCAGTTGTCGCCACCATCAGCCGTCACCGCCTTGAAGAGGTGGTGAACACCCTGATCATTGGTGACGACGGCGCCGGCGCTATTAACCTCACGCGAACAGATGACGACGTTGGGATCGGCCGGATTGCTCACCGCACCGCCCGAATATGAATACTCGTATGGCACGGAGTCGAGCGGATAGAGCGAGCCGCCTCCAGCCGCGATCAGCTTGACCACCCAGGCCGAGCCGTTCCAGCGACCCTGACGGTAGAAATGATCGGTATGTGCGGGGTCCGGCTTGGAGAAGGTCGCGAAGGTCGCGACCGGGTGGCCGGAGACCGGGTCGAGCGTGACGTCCCAGACCCAGCTCTCGCTGTTCTGCGCCACGGCGTCCCAGACCGTCGTCAGATCGGTGAGCTGATTGAACGGCAGATCGTCGAGATCGCCGATCAGCGTGCCGTCCGTCTTGTGGAAGGT